>PAQM01000001.1 GCA_002709305.1 Crocinitomicaceae bacterium
ATTATCTAAATATTAGTGAAACTACTTATGATAATCTCTCTATTTTCCCAAATCCAACAAATGGTTCTATTTTTATAAAAAATGGTGATTACAAAGAGTCTTTCAACGTGCAATTAATGGATATAAATGGTAAAATAATTATAAGTAAAAATAATTTAATTAAAGGAACTGAGACTACTGAAGTTAATTTAAAAACACTAGAATCAGGAGTATACTTAGTTAAAGTATATAACGAGAATTCAAGTAAGATTTTTAGAATAATTAAAGAATAATTATATTCTACCTCTTTAAAATTAAACTATAACTATATGTTAGCACCTTTCAACTTACAAAAATGGATTGATGAAAATAGAGATTTATTAAAGCCTCCTGTTGGTAATAAAAATCTTTATGTAGAGTCAGAAGATTATATAGTAATGATAGTTGCTGGTCCAAACGCTAGAAAAGACTATCATTATAATGAATCTGAAGAGCTTTTTTATCAAATTGAAGGAGATATAGTTGTTAAAACTCAACAAAATGGTAAAAAAGTAGAGATTACTATTAAAGAAGGAGAAATGTTCCTCTTACCGCCTAAAGTGCCTCACTCTCCTGTTAGGCCTGCCGGATCAATAGGGTTGGTTATAGAAAGAAAAAGAAGTAAAGAAGACAAAGACGGGCTTATGTGGTTTTCTGAAACTGCTAATGAATTGTTGTATGAAGAATATTTTAACTTAACCAATGTTGAAAAGGATTTTTTGCCTGTTTTTAAAAGGTTTTATTCTAATGAGAAGTTAAGAACATGTCCAAAAACAGGTGAAATTATGGAAGTTGATGAACGTTTTATATAGAATAATGAAATGTTATCTCACTAGATTAATGTGACCTACATAATTATATTCTTTGCCGTTAAAATCTGTCAAATTAATTTTCCAAACATATGTGCCATCCTGACAATTTTGCCCTTTATAAGTGCCGTCCCAACCTATATTAATGTCTAGACTTTCAAAAACAAGTTCTCCCCATCTATCAAAAACTAACATCTCAAATGTATTTATATTTCCACCAATAGATAGAAATAAACTGTTAAATTCATCACTATCAGGAGTGAAAGTATTTGGAACATAAATAACTGGATTATAATAAATATATACACTATCTGAAGCTGAACAACCATTTTCATCAGTATATGAAACAACATAGAAAAAATTCTGTTCTGGATTTGCAATTGGATTGTCACAAACAACACAACTTAAATATTCACTAGGACTCCAAATATAATCTCCTGAAGTTGCACTTGTCGCATATAATTGAATATCATCACCATAAAAAGCTTGAACATCAGGATTTGTTTGAATAAATGGAACTGGAAATAAATCAACAAAAACAGAGTCATAACTAGTACATCCAAATTGATCAGTGCCAATAACGAAATACATTGTAGGGCTAGATGGAGATGCCAAAACCTGAGGTAAATAAGAAGAATTCAATGAGGTTGAAGGAGACCATAAATAACTCTCTGCTCCAGTAGCAGATAAATTTGCTGTTTCTCCTAGACAAATAATAGTATCATTCCATGCTGTGATTGATGGCTCTACTACAATAATTAAAATACTGTCTCGAACAGTTCCACAAGAATTAGTGAAATCACAATAATAATAAATATCATTAATTGGACTTATTACAACATTAGGACCATAAATTGTATCAATATTTATATTAGGAGACCACGAATAACTCTCTGCTCCAGACACTTCAATCTCAATAGTATCGCCAATACAAACACTAACAGAATCATCTATTATTGGTATAGGGGGTGTATCATTAACTTCAACTAAAACACTATCTTCTAAAAAACATCCATTTAGTGTCTCAATTTCAACATTATATAGTGTAGTAACTAAAGGAGTTACTGAAGGAGTAGATGTATTTTGATTAATCATCGATGTAATTGGAGACCAAGAATAACTTATACCTCCTGTAGCAAATAAATCAACACTATTTCCTATACAAATAGATGTATCATTAGATATAGTATTAGAATCTATATAAACTTCTAATGTAACTAAAACCGTATCAATACCACAAGTGTCTGATATTATAACCATAAAGTCTGTCGTCTGATCTATGATAGCGAGTGGATTGTATATCGTAGAATCACTTAAAAAAATTGAAGGTGACCAATCATAAAAAGCACCACCATACGCTTCAAACTCAAATGTATCACCAGGACATATAGGACTTGGAGGGGTTACAACACCTCCAATAAAATCACCAATAATTACTTCAAAGAAAACTGTATCGGAGACATAACAATTATTTGTATCAGCTGCAATCATTGTTACGTTATATTGTCCTGGACCAGGATAAAGATGTGAAGGACTCATCTCTGTTGATAATGTATTATCACCAAAATCCCATAAGAAAGCATTTCCATTAACACTATTATTATTAAAATAAACTGAATCTGGTAAACATATAACAGGGTTTGGATCTGCAACTGCAGCTTGAATCGTACCTAATTCAAATTTAAATGCAGCTAAATTACAATTATTGCTTGGTGCTATGTTAGACCATGCTCCAGGTGTTGTAGGAAATCCATTAGTCATAGCACCACAACTAGCACAAACAGCATGATAAATTGTGCCATCCTTATCAAATCTACTAGTGCCTCCATCAACATGATTAGCTGGTCCCGAAACACCTCCCATGTATGTTCCATACTTTAAATAATTAGCATCTGGAGCGAGCACAGCAATATAAAAATTACTTCCATTTGTTGTAGGTTGGTATGCATCAATCGTAACAGGAAAACCATTACTAGTCGAATTAATTGCCTGACCTCCAGTACTATTTGTTGTTCCTCCCCAACCAGATAGGTAGATATCATAACAGTCTGAAACCAAAAAGGCAGTTGGCGAAATCTCAACATGACCTGAGCCTGCTCCAATCATTGTTGTCCATTCAATTGAATTTAAATTAGAAGATAACTTTTGTATAAATTGGCCAGAATTTGCCACCCCATATAAACCTGGTGTAATTTGCCAATTAGATTCTGTTTGTCCTAATACATATACTTTATCATCTAAATCTAATTGAACGCAATAAGATTGATCATATTCATTAAGACCTAAAAAAGTTCCTGATAAGATAGCCCCAGTATTACCGTTTAGTCTTGTAATATATCCATCTGAAATTCCACCATTAAAAGATAAATCAAACCCGGAAGAATAAGAAAGTGATGATGAATTAGTACCACCAACAAAATAAATATCTCCATTAATACTACTCTGTATAGAGTTTCCAGATTCTACACCTAAACCACCAAAATATCCTGACCAAATTAATGATGATAAACTAGGGTTTAACTTAAAAACAACCGCATCTTGCGCACCAGACAAACTATTTTGAGGTCCTTGAATAACAGGAAAGTCAGATGATTTTGTCGTAGAAGTAACTAAAATGTTTTCATTTTGATCAAGGATTACTTCACCGCGAAATTGATCTCCATAATTGAAGTTTAAAATACTTGAATTTAATCCATCATTACCAGACCCTCCCATAAAAGTAGAGCTTAATAAAGATGAACCATCAGCAGATAATCTAGCAACAAATAAATCAGAAGCTGGAAATGTTAATCCATTTTGAACTTCTAAACTTCCTCCTCCAAATGTGTTATCATACGCTCCAACCATAGGGAAATTAGAAGATGCTGTAACACCTAAAATATATAATTCATTATTAGAATTACAAATCATGCTCTCAGGTAGCTCATTTGAACTCCCTCCAATAAATGTAGAATAAATTAATGCCGACCCATCAGCAGTAAATTTTGTAATAGAAATATCAAATCCTGGTAAACCTGTTGAACTCGCAGTGCCACCATTAAAGGATGCATCATAAGCTCCAACTGTCGTTGGATATCCTATTCCAAAACTAATGCCACCTCCAAACAAATTACCATTAGAATCAGGGGTTGCTGTCATGCCCCAATTGTCAGAAGTAGCACCGGTGAAAGTCGAAAAAGTTAGTGTAGGGTCAATAATTAATTTCTGAGATGTATCATATCCATCAGGGAAAACAAAAGTTAATTCATCACCTACAAGTTTAAATTGAACATTTACTGATTTTTTAACCCCTAATTCTGTTTCTGTCCATGCAGCTAGATTAGATTCAATAATCTCACCAAAACGATTACATATATGCAAATTACCATCATCATCCAAATATAAATTAGACTGACCTTTATAATCTAATCGAATTTGATTAACATTAGTAAAAGGATTAATAATAAAAGAATACTTAAAACCATCATCCCCATTAATAAGCATATCTATACCATCATAATAATTGTATAGTCTAACTGTTTTATAACCATGTATATGACCAAACCAATTTTCAGGATTATTACCTAATATATAGTTATTATAAAATGATGACGAATCTGAAACATAACTACTTCCATCCCAGGATGAACCTAAAAATTTGGTTTTAATTACATGCCCCATAAATGATTCATTATTATCTTCTAAATGGCTTTCATGTCCTTCTATATGTTTACCACCATTACTTAAAGAATAAGTAAAGCCATCTTCTTCAATAAAAAAATCACCTTGTAATAAATCAATTTTAAAAAAAACATTCTTCACCCATTGCCCTCTATTAGGATATAACCAAGCATCTTGCCCTAAGACATTACTATAAATAGAAATAAATAAAAATATTTTAAGAAAAACTCTCATTTATGTTGAAATTACAATAAAAAAAAAACTCTTCTAAGCAATAAACAGAAATACATATATATTTGAATGTATATTATACAAATAAGTCGCAGAAAGGACTTATAAGGTTGCCTTTTAATAGAGACAATAAATTAAGGTGTAATCTTAACATTGATGGTCGATTTATTATATTTAAATTTGTATAAAAATATATAGAGAATCAAATAATGAGTGATGCAATAAAACACGAATGTGGTATAGCACTTTTGAGATTAAAAAAACCATTAGAGTATTATTTTAATAAGTACCAAACACCATTTTATGGGCTAAATAAGTTACACTTACTAATGGAAAAGCAGCACAACCGAGGTCAAGATGGTGCTGGTGTGGCAAACATAAAATTGGACATGTCTCCTGGTGAACGATACATCTCTAGATACCGCTCTATTGATAATAAACCAATTGAAGATATATTTGATTATATAAACAGTAAGTTCATAGAAGTCAGTAAATATAATCCTAAATTACTTACAGATGTAAATTACTTAAAAAAGAACTTTGGCTTTACCGGTGAATTATTTTTAGGTCATTTAAGATATGGAACATTTGGTAAGAATTCTATTGAAAATTGCCATCCATTTTTAAGACAAAATAATTGGATTACTAGAAATTTAGTTGTTGCAGGAAATTTTAATCTAACAAATGTGGATGAATTATTTGATGTACTGTTAAACATAGGACAACACCCTAAAGAAAAATCAGATACTGTAACTGTGTTAGAAAAAATTGGCCATTTTTTAGATAATGAAAACAGTGAGTTATATAATAAATTAAAACCTCAAGGATATTCAAATTGTGAAATTTATAAAAAAATAGCTTCGGAATTAGAAATTGATAAAATACTAAAACGTGCTTCTGAAGATTGGGATGGAGGATATGCTATGGCAGGGTTGTTTGGACATGGTGATGCTTTTGTATTAAGAGATCCTTCTGGTATTCGCCCTGCATATTTTTATGACGATGATGAGGTTTGTGTAGTAACATCAGAACGCCCTGTAATTCAAACAGCTTTTAATGTCAAATCAAATAAAATTAAGGAGTTAAAACCTGGACATGCTTTAATAATAAAGAAAAATAGTTCGGTAGAAGAAACTTTAATAAACAAACCAAAAGAACATTTAAAATGTTCTTTTGAACGCATATATTTTTCAAGAGGTAGTGACAGTGATATATATAAAGAAAGGAAACAACTTGGAAAAAACATTGTACCTCAAGTAATAAAATCGATTAATAATGATTTCGAAAATACTGTTTTCTCTTTTATTCCAAACACAGCAGAAGTTTCATTTTATGGTCTAATAAAAGGACTAGAAAATCATTTAAATGAAGAAAAAATAAAACAAATTAATTCATTAGGAGCTAATCCTAACTCTGAAAAAGTTCGTGAAATTATTATGCAAAGAGCACGTATTGAAAAAATTGCAATTAAGGATGCTAAACTCAGAACTTTTATTACTGAAGATGACTCAAGAGATGACCTTGTGACTCATATTTATGATATCACCTATGGATCTATCAAGCCTCACACTGATAATCTTGTTATTATTGATGATAGTATTGTTCGTGGTACAACATTAAAACAATCAATTCTTAGAATGTTGGATCGCTTAGAACCGAAAAAAATAATTATTGTATCTTCAGCACCTCAAATTCGTTATCCAGATTGTTATGGAATTGATATGGCTAAGTTAGGAGACTTTATTGCGTTTGAAGCTGCAATAGCGCTCCTTAAAGAACGAAATAAGGGCCATATAATTGAAGAGGTATATGAACAGTGTAAAGAAGAAGAAAATAATTCTACAACTGAAGTTAAAAATCACGTCCAAAAAATTTATAGTTCATTCACAAATGATGAAATTTCTTTAAAGATTAGTGAATTACTTACTCCTGAATGTATCTCTAGTGAAGTCAATATTATCTATCAAACAGTTGAGAACCTTCACATAGCTTGCCCTAATAACAAAGGAGACTGGTATTTTACAGGTAACTATCCGACAATTGGAGGGAACAAAGTTGTAAACAAAGCATTCATTAATTGGAAGGAGAATAAAAACGAACGTGCCTATTAAAGACAAAAATGAATAAGCGCACAGCAATCATATTTTATATTCTAAGTATATACGTTATTATTCAATTTATTTGGTGGGGATATCATTTAATAGAACTAACTCAAGAACTAGTACAGAAAGATGAACTAATTTCAAAGCGTGTGACGATGATTATGGGAGAAGGCACTGTCTTCTTAGTAATTTTATTCCTTGGTATATGGCAGATTAGACGTTCTATCTATAGAGAATTAAGGTTATCTGAACGTCAAAACAATTTTCTTTTATCTGTGACACACGAACTGAAAACACCACTAGCTGCTAATAAACTTTATATCCAGACTATAAACAAAAGAGAACTATCAAAAGATCAACAAAATGATCTATTAAGAAAAGCAATAGATGAAAATAGAAGATTAGAAAATATGATTGATAATATTCTAAATGCATCCCGTTTAGAAAATAATGCACTAAGTATCGAAAAAGAAAAATTTAACTTAAATACACTCATCAAAGAAATTATTACCCGTTTTAACACATTTAATAATAAAAAAATTATTGAAGCAATATTAACAGAAAATATTGATTGTTTTGGGGATAAATTTATGATTGAAACTATATTAAATAACTTAATCGAGAATGCATTAAAATATGCAGGTGTAGAACATAAAATTACAGTTTATGCAACAGTCAAAAAAAAGATGATTTGCTTTGGTGTAAAAGATCTTGGGCCTGGTATAAGAAAGGATTTAAGGTCTCGTATTTTTGAAAAGTTTTATCGTATCGGAAGTGAAGAAATACGAAGTCAAAAAGGATCTGGACTCGGATTGTTTATTGTTTCTGAATTAGTTAAAATGCATAAAGGAGAATTACTTTGCCTTGAAAATATTCCTAATGGTAGTAATTTTGAAATAAATATTCCAAAATGACAAATAATATAGGATTAATAATTTTAGATGGATGGGGTATCGGAGATAAGTCTAGGTCAGATGCTATATATAATTCAAAAACCCCATTTATGGATAGCTTAATGACAAACTATCCGAATGCAACTCTATTAACTAGCGGGAAATATGTTGGATTGCCTGAAAATCAAATGGGAAATTCAGAAGTAGGTCATTTAAACATTGGAGCTGGTCGAATTGTATACCAAGAGTTAACAAGAATTAATAAATCCATTGTAGATAAAACTTTTTTCAAAAATAAACTGTTAGTCAATGCTTTTCAGAAAGCAAAAAAAGAAAATGTATCAATTCATTTTATAGGACTTGTATCAAGAGGAGGTGTTCATAGTTCACAAGAGCATTTATATGCGCTAACTGAAATGGCGAATGATTATAATATAAAAAAATCTTATATCCATGCTTTCACTGATGGGAGAGACTGTGACCCAAAAAGTGGATTACGATTCATTAAAGAATTAGAAAAAAAAATCAGCAAATCAAATACAGAAATAGCTTCTGTCATTGGAAGATATTTTGCTATGGATAGAGACAATCGCTGGGAGAGAATAAAAAAAGCATATGATCTAATGGTTTATGGTAAGGGCGAATCTTATAACACCGCATCTGAAGCTATTCAACTATCTTATGCTAAAAATATAACCGATGAATTTATTGAACCAACCATAATTAATTCAAAAGGTACAATAAAGCCTAAAGATATTGTTGTATGCTTTAATTTTAGAACTGACAGACCAAGACAAATATCTATAGCCCTAACACAAAAAAACTTTGAAAATTACGAAATGAAAAAATTGGACATTGATTATTATACTATGACCAATTATGATAAAAGATTTAAAAATATTAATGTAATCTTCGAAAAAGAGAACATATCTCAAACATTAGGTGAGGTTCTTTCAAAGAGTAATAAAACACAAACACGTATTGCTGAAACAGAAAAATATCCTCATGTTACTTTTTTCTTTAATGGAGGAAGAGAGATTGAATTTAAAGGTGAAAAAAGAATCTTAATAAATTCTCCAAAAGTAGACACATACGATTTACAACCAGAAATGAGTGCTAATGAAGTAACGGAGAAAATTATAAAAGATATAAAATTAAATAAACCAAATTTTATCTGCCTAAACTTTGCAAACCCAGACATGGTAGGTCATACAGGCGTTTACAAGGCGATTATTAAAGCAGTCGAAACAGTTGACAAATGTCTTAAAAAAATCGTAGAAATCGGTATTAAAAATAATTATGAATTTTTAATTATTGCGGATCATGGAAATGCTGACTTTGCTATTAATATTGATGAGACTCCTAATACTTCACATTCATTAAACCCTGTACCTATTATCCATGTTACTAAAGAAAAAGATACTTCTATTAAAAATGGGATTTTAGCAGATATTGCGCCGACAATTTTATCAAGATTTAGTATAGAGCAACCAATCGAAATGACAGGTAAGATTTTAATTTAAATTAACTCTTGATTTTTTCAATAATACTAGTCGTGGAGTAACCCTTTAGCAACGGTATTGTAATTATTTCTCCACCTAAAGAACGAACTTCCTTTGATCCAACAATATAAGTCTTAGCATGCTCATTTTTTTCATTAGCATCATAGTCTGAACCCTTAACAAGTATATCTGGTTGTATGTAATTAATTATTTCAATTGGTGTGTCTTCATTAAATAAGACAACTAGATCGACATAAGCTATACTAGCTAAAACCATAGCACGTGCTTCTTCATTATTTACAGGCCTATCTTGTCCTTTTCCCTGACGTTTTATGGAATCGTCAGTATTCAAAGCAACTATCAATCGATTACCAAGATCAGCTGACATAGATAAGTAAGAGACATGTCCTGCATGAAGAATATCGAAACAACCATTCGTGAAGACAACTTTATCAGATTCCTTCCTCCAAACTTTGATCCTTTCTAAGGCTGTATTATAATCTACTATCTTCTGCTGAATATAATCTAATCTTGTATTCATTATTTATATTTTTTGTTCGTCTTTAATCAGCTTCGTCTTACGTTGAATAAGAAACAATGACAAAAGACCAAGAGTAACTGTCATGATTGTTTGCACTACCCAGATAAATATTCCAAAACCTGCATAATTTATGCCATACAAAATTAAAACCGCATTAACCCATGAAGGATATGCTCCAATACCACCCGGCAATAAAGCTATAGCTGCTGCACCAACAACAAAAACACCAAACACAGCACCTATAGTTATACCTGAAGTTTCAGTGAAAGCTTGGGCAAATATCCAAATTGAACCAATATAACAAGCCCAAATAAATATAGTATGAGCTAAAAATGACCATCTTTTTTTCATCAAAAAAATAGACTTTAAGCCTTCATAAAAACCAACTATTTTATCTATAATAAATTTCTTGAATCGTTGATTTCTAAAAAAAGCGATGAGCCCTATTAATCCAATAACAGAAATACCTATAATTAAATATATTAACCAACCTTTATTATTCGTATAATCTTCTGTGTTGGTGATCTGATTTAAATCATCAGAATTTACTTGTAAAAATCCTGTTATAAAAATAACTAAACCTAGCATAATTACATCAACCACCCTTTCAATTACAATGGTTGCAAAAGACTTCTCAAAGGGAATTTTTTCATAGCTCATTAATAATCCTGCTCTCGCAAATTCTCCCGATCTTGGAACAGTATAATTTATAACATAACAAGCCATAACAGCATGATAAGCATTAACAAAATTAGGTTTATATTCTAAAGATTCTAACAAAAAAAGCCAACGATAACTTCGACTTACATGACTTAATAACATGACAAAGAGACCTAAAAAAACCCAAAAATAATTTGCTTCAAAAAAAGATTCTTTTGTTTGATTTAACTGTTGGTCATCAAGACCACTAAAAAAATACCAGGTAAGATATATACCTATCCCAATTGGGATTATAATTTTCAATATCTTAAGAATAAGATTTTTCACCTATACTATTAAAAATAATACTTTACAAAAAATAAAGTTAAACTATTTTTCAGATATTCTATCTAATGATATCAACTCCATATTATCAATTAATCTGACTTCACCACAATACGCAGCGATACAAGATCTTGCTCCAGGAACCCAATCATCTATTTCCTCTAGTGTATCCGGATCTATTATACACAAGTACTCTAACTTTAAAGAGCTCCTATTAAAAAATTGCTGTGCGATTCTACTTGCTTGAATAGGATTAAATCTTTTCGACAAAATTTGCAAAAGAATCATAGTCTCATTTATAACTAAAGCATCCTCTTTTTCTTTATTTGATAACTTTCTGTTTCTAGAACTCAATGCTAGACCTGAATTCTCTCTGTATGTATTACATGTTATTATCTCAGTATTAAGATTATAATAATTAACCATAAACTTAATTACAGCTATTTGTTGATAATCCTTTAATCCAAAAACAGAAAATTTTGGTTTAACGATATCTAATAACCTTTTAACTACATTAACTACTCCTTGAAAATGTCCTGGTCTATACTTACCTTCCATTACGGCACCTAGATGACCTAAATCTAAATTGATTTGATTATAATTATCGGGATAAATTTCAGAATAGTTTGGAGCAAAAACTACTATATTACTCCCTAACTTTTTTAAAACAGAAATATCATTATCAAGTGTCCTTGGATAATTTTCGAAATCTTCTTTTTTATTAAACTGAATGGGATTAACAAAAATACTTACAACTACTACACCAGCTAATGAAACAGCTTTTTTTACAAGCTCTAAATGACCATCATGTAAAGCTCCCATTGTAGGAACTAGCGCAACTGATGACTTTTTATCATTTTGCCTAAGCCTTTGGTTTAATAATTCTGTTGTATTTAAAACAATTAAATCATCCATTTAGATAGCCTATTTAGAGAAACAAATCTATTGGTTTTTGTTGAAATTTCACTTTTTTTTGTATATTTTTGTATACGCTAACTTTATTATCAATATCGGTTTCATGGAGAAGAAGAAAATACTTTTTATATCACAAGAGATATCACCATTTTTGCCAAAATCAGAAATCTCTTTAACTGCAAGAAATCTATCACAAGGGATACAAGAAGCAGGGAAAGAAATTAGGGCATTCATGCCACGTTTTGGTGTGATAAATGAAAGAAGACATCAACTACATGAAGTAATTCGTTTATCTGGGATGAATTTAATTATAGATGATACTGATCATCCCTTAATTATTAAAGTTGCTTCTATTTCGGCAGCTAGAATGCAAGTTTACTTTATAGATAATGAAGAATATTTCAGAAGAAAAAATGTGCTTGTAGACGAAAAAGATATTGAATTCAAAGATAATGACGAACGTTCGATGTTCTTTTGTAGAGGCGTACTTGAAACAGTCAAAAAATTAGGTTGGCAGCCAGATGTTATTCACTGTAATGGTTGGATGACTGCATTAATGCCTCTTTACATAAAGAAAATATATAATGATGATCCACATTTTCAAAATACTAAAGTTGTATATAATATTTACAATAAAGGCTTTAAGAATAATTGGGATAAACGAATAAATAAAAAACTGAAATTTGATGGGTTCGATGATAATGTCGCTAAAGACTTTGATAAACCATCCTTTGTAAACTTAACTAAAGCTGCCGTTAAACATTCAGATGGTATAACTGTGAGCAGTGAGGAATTAACTCCTGAATTAAAAGAAATATTCGATGCAGCTGAATGTCAAAAATTAGACTTTGTAGCTGAAGAAAATCAAATTAAAGAATTTTCAGATTTTTTTGACAAAATAATTGACACAGAAGTTCTTGTATAAAATGAATTACATTCAAAATTTTAGTTGGCGGAAAGTATTTATTCTTTCCGCTACTTTTTTACTCTATTTTTTTTTATTTGTTGGTTGTAAAAAAAAAGAAAATACAATTGGTCAAAATAGTATCGATCAAAACGAACTTTTAAACTCTGCTACGACTGACACATTTGATATTATATCTTTTTCTTACTTAAATGATTCTATTATATCGGATAACCCTCCGTTTGGAATTTTGGGGTCTTATAATGATCCCAAATTTGGACTATTTAACTCAGAAATATATACACAATTCCGTTTAAGCGGTTTGTCTCCACAATTTGGTGATATTAGCAGTATTGTTGTAGATTCATTTGTTCTTGCTTTAGAATATGTTGGAGGCACTTCATTCTATGGTGATGTTGGAAACCAAATATTTGAGGTATATGAAATTAATGAAGATCTATTTATAGACTCTACATATTACTCCTCAGACACAAAAACACATTTGGGTGGAAACCTAGTAGTCCCTGGAATGGAGACACTAAATATGGACCCAAACAATATTACAGTTGTTGATAATGATACCATTGATACACAATTAAGAATCCACTTAGATAAGACTAAAGCAGAAGACTTTTTTACTGAATATAGCTTATCAACGGGAACATTTGATGATAATAATTCTTTTTTAACCTATTTTAAAGGTCTAAATATTAAAACCAATAACTTTGGTCAAAGTAGTGATCAAGGTGGAGTATTTTACTTTAATCTATCTGACCCTGCTTCTAAGCTAACAATATATTACACTCAAGATGGAGATCAAAAAACATATGATTTTCTTATAAATTCTAGCTGTGCTGATTTTAATCATGTTGACATAGACAATAGTATGCATAATGTGTCTAATGTTATAAATGATACTATATCAGGACAACTAGAATACTATGCTCAATCTTTTGGTGCTAGAGCTGTAATTCGAATACCAGGATTAGACGATATACCTTCTAATGCAATCGTTCATTCAGCAACATTAATACTACCTGTACAATACCAAACAGGGTCAAAATATATGCCCTCTAGTAATGTATCAATTGCTATCACAGAAGTTGAGGGAGATTCACAACTTTTTGGAATTGGGTCAGCACAGTACAATGACTATAAAAAAAATTATGAAATTGATATAAGAGCTTATATACAATCCATAGTAACAAATACCACTGGCAACTATGGTATTATAATATCTCCTATTCTCTACAATACATCAGCTGAAAGAATTATATTTAATGGTCCGAACACAAATAATAAAGAAAAACCAAGACTTAAAATAATATACACTGAATTTTAAATAAAATGTGTGGAATCGTTGCTTATATTGGAAAAAAAGAAGCCTATCCTATTATTGTTAAAGGTTTAAAAAGACTTGAATATAGAGGTTATGATAGTGCTGGAATAGCATTATTAAACAATAATGGATTAAACATATATAAAAAGCAAGGTAAAGTATCTAACCTTGAAGATTTCACACATGATAAAGATAAAATGGGATATGCAGGTATTGGTCATACACGTTGGGCAACTCATGGGCCTCCGAATGATGTTAATTCCCACCCACATTCATCTGAAGATGGGGATATTGCCCTAATTCATAATGGTATAATTGAGAATTATGACGCTATTAAACAGCGTTTAACAAATAATGGATATAAGTTCAAAAGTGATACTGATACGGAAGTTTTAACATACCTTATCGATGATATTAAGAAAAATTCATCTGTTTCTGTTGCTGAAGCTGTTCGTCTAGCACTCCAACAAGTAGTAGGGGCATACGCAATTGTTGTTATCTCTAAAAGTAATCCTAATCAGCTTGTTGCTGCAAGAAAAAGTAGTCCCTTAGTACTAGGTATAGGTAAAGAAAATGATTTTTATTTAGCTTCTGATGCAACACCTATTGTTGAATATACTAAGAAAGTAGTTTACATGGAGGACGAAGAGATTGCTATTGTAGACTTAGACGAAGGGTTGAAATTATATAGCATTGATGATGTCGAAAAAACTCCATATGTTCAGGAATTAGAACTTCAACTTGAAGCTCTTGAGAAAGGTGGATACGAACACTTTATGTTAAAAGAAATTCATGAACAACCGAGATCAATTAAAGACTGTTTTAGAGGTAGGCTTAATGCTGAAAAAGGATGGGTTTCTTTAGGAGGAATTAAAGATTATGAGGATAAAATGACCAAAGCAAATCGTATTATTATGATTGCATGTGGTACCTCATGGCACGCTGGATTGGTGGGAGAATATCTATTTGAAGATTTAGCAAGAATTAACGTAGAGGTAGAATATGCTAGTGAGTTTAGATATAGAAACCCCATTATTAATGAGAATGACATTGTAATCGCTATTTCTCAGAGTGGCGAAACCGCTGATACTTTAGCAGCTTTAGAATTAGCAAAATCTAAAGGTGCTACAATCTTAGGTATATGTAATGTAGTTGGATCTTCTATTTCTAGAATAACTGATGCGGGTTCATATACACATGCAGGTCCTGAAATTGGTGTTGCTTCAACTAAAGCATTTACTGCACAAGTAACAGTATTAACTTTAATGGCATTATCTCTAGCTAAAATTAAGGGTACTATCAATGAGACTAAATTCAGGACAATGCTTTCAGAGTTAGAAGCAATTCCACAAAAAGTTCAACAGATTTTAGATAAAAATGAAGATATTAAAATAATATCTGAAAAATATCAAGGTGCCTCAAACGCATTATATCTTGGTAGAGGAAGCTCCTTCCCAGTTGCTTTAGAGGGTGCTTTAAAACTAAAAGAAATTTCATATATACACGCTGAGGGATATCCTGCTGCTGAAATGAAACATGGACCAATTGCTTTAATTGATGAAGCGATGCCTGTTTTTGTCATTGCAACAAGTGGACCATCCTATGAAAAATTAGTTAGTAACATTCAAGAAGTTAAAGCAAGAAAAGGTAAATTAATTGCAATAGTGACTGAAGGTGATGAGCAAGTTCATGAAATAGCTGATCATACAATAGATATTCCTGATACGGATGAACACTTAGTTCCTCTACTCGCTACTATTCCTCTTCAATTATTATCATACCATATTGCAGTAATGAGAAATTGTAATGTTGATCAACCTAGAAATCTAGCTAAATCGGTAACGGTGGAATGAAAACCAATTATGGTATTTGATTATATTTTTTTTAGAAACCTTCTATAAAAGTAGACACATAAAGGAATAAATGTTCCAAAAAATATAATACCCACAACATATTCATCTTCACTACAACAATCACCAATATTAAAAATGAAGTCACAGGAATATATTATGAACCAAATAAATGACATAGAAATCAGAGATAGTAGTAGATAAAATTTAGTATTTTCTTTCATAATTTTTTGTTTCTTTTAACTTCATATTTTACCATTTACGATTTCAATATCTAATTTCATCTCCATCTTTATATTTGGTTGTCCGTTTTAACTTACCATTACTTTTCCAATAGTATTTCCAAATTCCATCTCGTTTTCCATCAATATAATTTCCTTCAACTAACAAAATACCATTGTAATCATATTCTCTATAAATTCCTTCTTTCCAACCCATATTTTCTAATTCATCAATCCAATTTATCTCTTTAAATAATTTACCATTATCAAAATAAATTTTCCATAATCCAATTTTTATACCATCTCGATATTTACCTTTTGAATATAATTGTCCATTTTCGTAATAGGATTTATAAATTCCCTCTTTCCAACCATCAACTAAAGTAAATTCTTCATTTAATTGACCATTTTCATAATACGTTTTAATTTCTTCAGTTTGTGAGAAACTTAAAATTGATATAAATACAAATAATAGTAGTGTGTATATTTTAGTCATAATTTTTTTATTAATTTTTAATGACACTCCAAAACAGTTCTTACATAGGAGATGTTTCCATTAGAATCTAGAAATGTACTAGAAACTGGATCTTGAGAACATTCATTTGAAGGTTCCCTAATACTTTCTACCCATTCATAACTTGTTTCAAATGTACTTTCATATACAACAGACTCACACAAACATTTTTTTTCACAAGAATATAGTGTGATAACAATGGTTAGTAAGGTAAATAATAAATTAGTTTTCATATTATAAATTAATCTTAATCTTTTGTTTCTTCTAACTTACCATTACTTTCCGATAGAATTTTTTCTATATACCTCAGGTAATCTTCTTCAATCTCTCCTTCTTCTTCAATATGTCTTAACTTACCTTTTTTGTCATAATATTTCCATGTGCCAATTGCGGCTCCAAAAACATAATTACCTTTTAATTTTAATTGACCGTTTTCATGATAGCATGTCAAAAGTCCACTTTTTAGTCCATCTTTCCAATTCATTACTGTTTCTAATTTACCACTTTCGTAATATTCTTTCCAGAGTCCATTTGGTTTGCCATATTTCCAATTCACTTCTTTTTGTAATTTGCCATTTTCAAAATACTGTTTTATTAATCCATCTTTTTTTCCATCAACCAAAGTGTATTCTTCTTTTAACTGACCATTCTCATAGTATAATTTGATTTCTTCAGTTTGTGAGAAACTTAAAATTGATATAAATACAAATAATAGTAGTGTGTATACTTTAGTCATAGTCTAATTGTCTTTTGATTTAAAAGGATTTAAAAAATTAGAATATTCACTTGAACCCATTGTCATATTTGAAATTAAATTAAGGCATTCATTTGTGATATCAATTGGTGAACTGTTATTATTAAAATTGTATTGTCTACCATCATAAGATGTTAAACTATTCTCATTTGAATTAAAACATATATTACAAAAAAAATAATCTATCAATAATTCAGAGCAACTTATCCCAAATTTTTCATAATCAATATTGAAGTCAGATTTTGAAAATATTGTTTTTAACTCCCTTCTATTTTCATAATAGTTTTCTGGATTAATATCGCTTTTTGACATGTAGTTGTTATTTGAACAGATAAAAGAAGATTTATTAGAACATCCTAAAAATAAAAATATGGTTGAAATAAAAATTATATTATTAAAAGATCTCATTATAATGCTTTAGTATTAATCATTTATTTCTAGAATATTTTTTGGCCAAGGGTCCTTAAATTTATGACTATTTTCCCAGAGATCTATTTCCTGTTCTGTTAAAAAACAAGATTTTAATTTCTCTGTAAATACATCTACATGTTCTTTGTCTCCAATTACTGTAAGATCACAATGTCTATCACCAAAACGACCAGATTTTTTAGCTAATTTTTCTTTAAGAAATTCTATTTCTATTTCTAAAAGACCATTGTTTTCATCTTCTAGAATTGCTGATCTCCAAGTCCCAATTAATTCAAGATTTATACCTCCTGCAGCTTGGTTCCATAAAAGTGATTGTTTATCTCGGCTGGGAAGCCAAAAAAAACCTTTACTCCTATAAATTCTTTTATCGAGGTATTGATGACATACATTCCAAAGTCTTTCAGGGTGAAATGGACGATCATCTCTTATAACACGAGTCGCAATATCATATGGCCTATCAGAATTTTCTTCAGAGTCTAAAACAGGACGTAACTCATTGATTAATGAAGCAACATTAGAATAATTGTATCCTTCAAGTTCAAATAAAGATTCAATGGTAAGTCTGCCGAAAATTACAGAATGAGTTGATGCTGTAGGATTAATTTGCTGAACATAAGTGGAAATATCTTGAAGCTTATCCTCTTCAATTCTGTCAGATTTAGTAAGGATTAAATGACTGCAAAATAAAATCTGTTCAACTAATAAATTAATGGTGTCTCTCTTACCTTGAACCATATTTTGCTGCATCATAGGTATTAACTTTTTACCATATTCAAAGTCATGGGCCATCATTAAGCTATCAATAAGGACAAAGACTCCAAGTAACTTTAATTTCGTTTGATCCTTGAAATATTGAACGAGAGGCATAGGGTGACAACTTCCAGAAGTCTCTATAATAATTATCTCTAAGTCTTTATTGGAAATTAATCTATTAATTGCAAGGTCTAATTTCTCAATTCCTTGTTTGCTACTAAGAACACACGAAGAAATAGATTCTAAGATACTAAAGTCTTCCTCTACAGCAGATGTATCTCCAAGTAATTCACCATCAACATCAAGCTCACTCATGTCATTAACAATAGCTGAAAGAGATATGTTCTTCTTTTTTGATTGAGATAATAGATTTCTAAAAAGTGTAGTTTTACCTGAACCAAGAAACCCATTTAAAATTACAACTGGTATTTTTTTTATCTCGTTCATTATTCACGTATAGACTAAAATGATATTACTGCTCCTTCTTTTGCAAAATTAAACCCTTTAGATAAAACTTCTTTTTGGGCTAAACTTCCCTCTATTAATAATGGATTTGTGTGATTAAAATGTATAAAATTGACTTTCCTTTTATCTTTCATTGAAAGAGTAGATAATAAACCCATACTTTCCTCTATGAATGGATGTGGGATTTCGCTCATGTCTCTATTTAATTCACCATTTTTATAAAAAGTACCATCTAAAAAGGCATAATCAACCTCTTCAATCAAATCGATAATGTCTATTTCCCATTTTTCCCATTTATCAATATCAGGGATAAATAAAAGACTCTTTTTGTTTATATAGATTTTGTATCCTATTGTTTCAGAGAACTCATCTCTATGAGGAACTAAAATAGGGGTAATCTTAACATTTCTGTTAAGATTAAAAATTGAATCCGATTTTAATTTAGATAAAGTGATGTTTTCTAATTCAACCAGTTGACTCCATGGTCCATTTTTCTCCAAAAAAGATTTCATTCTTGGCATTACAAATACAGGTGTTTTTTTTGATCCCATGACTTCTCTGCCAAAATGTATCAAACCAGTATAGTGACCAATATGTGCATGTGTTAATAAAACACCGTCTATTTGATCCATTCCTGTTTTACTTTTTAATAATTGCAATTGATTTTTTATATCAGGAGTGGCATCTATAATCCACTGTTGTCTTTTAATAGGATCGACAATTGCTATACAAGAAGTCATTTTGTGGAAATTGATATTTTTCCAAGCAGATTCACAACATTTTTTTTTGCAATTTATTTGAGGATAACCTGCATCTTGAGCTACACCTAAAATCATAACATAAGGATTCTCCTTAGAAATTTCATTTTTAGAGATACATGAAATGAATATTAGAAAAAATAAAAATCTATACATAACTAATTTGAAAAATAATTACTCACATTGTATTTCATTACCAGATTTATCAAAACAAATAATATTAATAAGTGTTCCTTTATTATATCTTGTCTTTTTAGATAATTCTCCTTCTATGAAATATTCTTCCCATTCCCCATCTTTTATTCCGTTAATAAAAGCACCTTTAAATCTCATTTCGCCATTCTCATAATACCATTCCCAAACACCATTTTTTTGACCTTCAAACATGTCTCCTTGAGCCTTCAGTTGACCATTTTCATAATAAATACTCCATGTACCATTTCTTTTGCCATTGAGATAATTTCCTCGTGTTTTCAGCTGCCCATTTTCATAATAATGTTTACAATCTCCCGCTAAATTAATCCCTATAAACCCTATTTCACTTTTCAAATTACCATTTTCATAATAATATGTATGTCTTTTCTCCTGTGTATAACAAATTATTGATTGAAAAAAAATAAAAAATATTAAATACAATTTTAGCTTCATTTTGTACACTTTTGTTTATTACCATCCTTATCCCAACAGGAAATTTTAACAAGGTTACCTTCTTTATATATCCTTTCTATCCATATATCGCCATTTTCATGATAAAATCTTTCTACTCCATGTGGCTTATCACTCTTTACTATTCCTTCTGCTGACAACTGACCTTTAGAAGTATATTCTTTCCAAGTACCATTTTCCTGACCATTTTCCCAAATTTCTTCACTTTTAATTTTCCCATTGCGATAATATTCTTTCCAAACACCATCTTTTTTATCATCAATATAACTTCCTTGACTACTTAAAATTCCATCTTCATAATATCTATTCCAAACACCGTTTATTTTTCCTTGCTTAAAACTTGCTTCTTCTTTTAATTGACCATCCATATAATACCAGTTCCAAGTTCCCTCTTTTTGTTTCCTAGGCCTCCAGGCCCCACACTCTTTTAATTGACCATTATCATAATATAACTTGTACATACCATCTTCAAGATTTTCTTTAAATGTTACCTCTTCTATTAAATTACCCTTTTCATTATAAGATTTAGATAAACCCTCTGCTTGATTATCTATAAAGAGATCTTCTTTTCTTAATACTTGATTTTTATAATATTTCCATGAACCATGTTTTAAATCTTCTTTAAAATTACCTTCTGTTATTAACTGGCCATTTTGGTAGTACTTCCAAAGCCCTGTTTTCATAAAATTATCGTAAAGTCCTTCTTCTCTTAATTGACCATCTTTATTATACTCTTTATAAACTCCAGAACGTTGTCCATTAATCCAAGATTCTTCAATTTTCAGTTGACCATCTTCATAATAATATCTATCTACACCATCTCGTTTACCTTTATTCCAAGATTCTTTAGTTTTTATTTGACCATTTCTAAAATAATATGTCCAAATACCGTTCTTCTTTCCATCAACTATAATACCTTTTAATTTTAATTCTCCAGTTTCATAATAATCTATTTTATTTTCAGCTTGTGAATAAGATTGGTTTATAAAAAGAAAAAAAATAATTAATATAAAATATTGATTCATAATATTGATTGTAAATAATTACTCCATTTTTTATTTAAAAAAAACTTAACTTCAGTGAAAAATAATAAATTATGAAAAAACTTTGTCTATTAATCTGTTTTATTCCATTTTTTGGAATGAGTCAGGATTATTGTAATATCTACGGAAAAATTAAAATTGTTGACTCTTTTGAAGATTATAAAGTTAAAATTGTGGATTCTTTTGAAGATATCAAAATACTAAAAGTGGATTCTTTTTCAGATCAAGAAGGAAGATGGGAAATTGTGGATTCTTTTGAAGATTTCAAAATTAAATTTGTAGATTCTTTTGAAGACTTTACAATTAAGTTTGTAGACTCTTTTGAAGGATGTGATTGATTATTTAAGCATCATTAATGCTCATAATAAAATTAGATAGAAAAGGTAGATAAAGATCAATTAAAAGTTAAGAATTGAAGAATTATAATTTAAGTTTTATTGAATTATTTTTTTTGCATTTCTCATGTTTTTTTTGCATTTTTATACTTTAGTCAAACTCTCTCAAATCAATTAAAATGAAACTTACATTACTCGCTTTATTATTCACTTTAGGAATAACTAATCTTTATGCTCAGACAGTAAATCGTTGGTATCAAGACGGAAAAATCATTTTTGAATTATCAAATAAAATTGAAAAATTTAAAACAATTAATGGTTTTGTGCCAATCCAAAATTCACCATTTGGTAATATCCTTTTGTCTGATTATAAGATTAAATCTATTAAACCACTCCATCCTAAAATCAATGATCAAAAATTATCTAGAACATACGAGATTGAATTTGAAGAATTTTCTTTAGTTGAAAATTTAATTGATTGGATAAAACAAAATATAAATATCGTTTATGTGGAGAAAAAAGAACTTCATGAATCTTTTTTGACTCCAAATGACACCTATTTTTCGAGTTCATTTAGCAATGGTCAATGGGGGCTTTATCAAATAAATGCTCCTCAAGCTTGGGACATATCAACAGGTGACGCAAATGTTGTGGTGGCAGTTACAGATAATGCTATACAAATTAATCACCCTGATCTCGTTAACAAAGTTGTTGCAGGAAGAGATGTAGTCGATAATGACAATGATCCTTCTCCTTGTGGAGGAAACAGTGGTTTTCATGGGTCTCATGTTTCCGGTATTGTGGGTGCTGAGACAAATAACAACCAAGGAATTGCATCCATAGGATACAACGTAAGTATTATGCCTATAAAAATTGGTAACTGCTCGACAGGAGCGTTAACTGGAGGATATGATGGTATTATTTGGGCTGTAGATAATGGTGCTGATGCAGTAAATATGTCCTGGGGTGGTGGTGGAGTTTCTACTTATGGACAAAATGTTTGTGATTATGCATGGAATAATGGTGTAATCTTAGTTGCAGCAGCAGGTAATGATGGAACAAGTCAGCAATTTTATCCTGCAGCTTATAACAATGTTATTAGTGTTGCATCAACTACTAGCGGAGATTCTAAGTCTAGTTTTTCCCAATATGGAAGTTGGATTGATGTTGCTGCACCTGGATCACAAATTTTAAGTTGTAACGAAGGAACTTCATATCAATTTACTCAAGGAACTTCAATGGCATCGCCAATGGTAGCAGGTCTTGTTGGACTTATGATTTCTCATGCCCCATCAGCAACACCTCAAGACATTATTAATTGCTTATTATCATCTGCAGACAATATTGATGGAGCTAATCCAAGCTATTCTGGTCTATTAGGTGCTGGAAGAATCAACGCTGAAAGTGCACTAATTTGTCTTAATTCTTTTACATATAGTCTAGATGCGGGAATAACACAAATCTTTTCTCCGGATGGTCAAGTTTGTTCAGCCAATGTTACACCTCAATTTGAGTTAAAAAATTATGGAAGTCAAACATTAACATCAGCAACTATATCATATCAATACGATAATGGAGCAACTCAAACAATTAATTGGAATGGATCTCTAACTCAAGGATCTTTTGAAACTGTATCACTTCCATCACAAACTTTAGGAACAGGTAATCATTCTTTAAATATAACATGTACTAGTACAAATGGATCTAGCGACCAAAACAACACTAATGATTTACAATCAACAAACTTTGAAATTATCCCAAATGGTCAATCTGTTACAGTAGAAATAACTACGGACTGTTTTGGTTCTGAAGTTCAATGGAACATTTCAGATCAAACTAACAACAATATTATTACCTCGGGAGGACCGTATCCTGATATTAGTGGTGGTGACACATATCAGAGTAATGTGTGTCTAGCATCTGGGTGCTATAACTTTACAATTACAGATGATTACGGCGATGGTATGTATGGAAGCCAATGGAATAGCTGTAGTGTAGACGGGTCTTATTCTATATATGAAAATAATGGAAATGTTTTAGCTTCTATTCAAGCTACAAACTCTGATTATGGGAATCAAGAAATAAATAATTTCTGTATCACATCTAACTTATCTTATGACGTAGGTATAAGTCAGATAATTTCGCCTTCTTCTACTATATGTAGTGGGTCAGTTCAAGCTGAGGTAGAACTTTTCAACTACGGTTCCCAAACAATATCATCAGTTGACCTAACATACAATTATGGAGGGGGGAATTCATCCACTTCATATAATGGTAATATTCAACCTGGATCCTCCGTTATTATTACCCTTCCAACTTACAATGGTTCAACAGGCCCAGAGACATTTAGTATAACAACCTCAAACCCTAATGGAAACCAAGATCAAAACACTTTAAATGATAACATGACTAGTAACTATTACCTTTATGATTCATATGTAAGTCTTCCATTTACAGAAAATTTCGAATCTAATAGTTTTAACTCTAACAATTGGTACACAACTAATGCTGATAATGATATCACTTGGGAAATTGTAACAGTTGTTGGTACATCACCAGGAAATAAAGCAACGAAAATTGACTTTTTTAATTATTCAGATGGAGATGAAAGAGATGGGTTCCAAACACCACCATTAGATTTTGGGCCATACAGTAACATACAATTAACATTCGAACATGCTTTTAGAAGATATAATCAAGAATCTCGAGATTCCCTAGCCATTCTTATATCTACTGATTGTGGTTCATCTTTTCAATACCTTGGAAGTTATGCTGAAGACGGAACAGGAACACTTGCTACTGCCTATACTTCTACTGTTGAATTTGTTCCTACAGCAGCTGATTGGTGCACTGGTACTGTAGGAGCGGATTGTTTTACTATTGACCTAAACGCTTTTTCTGGAATCAGTGGAGTTATTATAAAATTTGAATCTGTCAATAATGGAATTGCAGGAAATAATCTTTTTATAGATAATATAAATATTTCAGGAGTAAATATAGGGGCTCCAAATGCCTCTTTTAGTGCTCAAAATAGTATTTGTATTGGAGAGAGTATTCAATTTACTGACAATTCTTCTGGGACAATAAATTCATGGAATTGGGATTTTGGAGATGGTAATTTTAGCTCTAACCCTAATCCATCATACCAATATTCTTCACCTGGAATATATACTGTTCAACTTACTGTCTCAAATGTAAATGGTACAGATACTGAATTTCAAACCATTACTGTAAATGACTTACCAAATGTATCTTTAACAAGCCCTATTCTTCAAGTATGTAATACAGACAATGCCTTTAATATTACTGGTTCGCCTGCTGGTGGAAATTATTCAGGGCCGGGAGTCAATGGGTCTAGCTTTAATCCATCAATCGCAGCTATAGGAGCAAATACTATTACTTATG
The DNA here is from genome assembly GCA_002709305.1 of Crocinitomicaceae bacterium. Lineage (GTDB taxonomy): Bacteria > Bacteroidota > Bacteroidia > Flavobacteriales_D > Crocinitomicaceae > UBA4466. The sequence continues at coordinate 25,092 of PAQM01000001.1, forward strand.
ACTATACAGATAATAATGGCTGTTCTGGATCTAGTCAAATTACTATTATTGTTGACGATTGTGCTAACATCAAAGAAAACCAGCTTAATTCTGTTGCCTTATATCCAAATCCAAGTAAAGGTACCTTTACTTTCTCAAAAATTACTGATGGATCTAGAGTTGAAGTATACAGCATAGATGGAAAATGTATTTATAATAAATTAATTTCAAATCAAGATAGTTGGATTAGCATTAATGATGCAGAAAGCGGAATATATAATGTAAAACTTAAACTAAGTAACTCTGAAAAGAACTTTAAGTTGATAATTAGTACATATTAGAAGGAAAATAAATGACTATTCCAATCGATCAAGAACAAAAAGACTTCTTTGTTAATGTTTATGATGTTGTTAAATGTATACCTGTAGGAAGAGTAACATCATATGGAGCTATTGCTAAATATCTTTGCGCACCAAGCGCTAGTAGGACGGTAGGATGGGCGATGAATTCTTCACATAAATTCTCTGAAATACCCGCTCATCGTGTAGTTAATAGAAACGGCATGCTAACAGGAAAAATGCATTTTAAAACTCCAAAATCAATGCAAAAAAAACTAGAAAAAGAGGGAGTAATGATTATAAACGATAAAGTTCACAACTTTAAAGACATATATTGGGATCCTAATATTGAGCTAAAACTCTAACAATTAAACTATAAATTAACATATGATATTTGTTACTGGTGGGACAGGTTTATTGGGATCACATTTACTAGTTGAATTAGCTCAAAATAATCAAGATATTCGGGCAATATATAGATGCGAAAAAAAAAAAGAATCTGTTCGGTCATTATTCAAATACTACATAGCTAAAGACTATAATCTTTTTTTCGATCGAATTGAATGGATCAAGTCTGATATACTAGATATAATAGACTTAAGAGATGCAATGGAAGGTGCTAAGCAAATATATCATTGTGCAGGATTAGTGTCTTTTCATAAAAGAGACTTTAATAAATTATTAAAAATTAATTACGAAGGAACATCCAACATAGTAAACTTAGCATTAGAAATTAAAAATTGTAAGTTGTGTTATGTTAGTTCAACTGCTGCAATTGGTGGAGAAAAAAACGAATATATAAATGAAAAGTCTAAATGGAAAAACACACCTAAGACGAGTGGGTATAGTGTTTCCAAGTACTCAGCGGAGAGAGAAGTCTGGCGAGCAATTCAAGAAGGTTTAAATGCCGTAATAGTTAATCCTTGTGTAATTATTGGCGCTGGTAATTGGAAATTAAGTTCATTAAAAATCTTTGATACATTAAAAAAAGGGAGTTGGTTTTATCCTCCAGGATCAAATGCAATTGTTGATGCAAGAGATGTTTCTGAAATTATGATTAAACTAATGAATTCTGATATTAAATCAGAGCGTTTCTTATGTATTGGTAGTAACCAATCCTTTAAAAAATTGATGTTTGAAATAGCTCAAAAATTAGGTGTTAATCCTCCTAAAAAAGCTGTAAGTAGATATATAGTAGAAGTGACGAGAGTAATTATAGAGCTATTTTCAATGTTAACAGGAAAAAAAAATCCTATGACATCTGACACCATTAATAGTCTTTTTGATCACAAAAGCTACGATGCGTCAAAAATTAAGAATTTATTAAATTACAAGTTTAGAGATTTAAGCGAAGCTATAGAAAACAGTATAAGAGGACAACAACACTAATCATAAAATTCATAATCCTTAAATCTTATAATCATCATAAAACCTGTGCTTACCTGCCTAGTTATAACTGAAGCTAATAATTTACTTTTACTATTATAAAGAATTTGAATATCAGTAATGAAGACACCATTTTTATATATCTGTTTTTCTATTAAATTACCTAATTCATCATATTTAAATAGTAACTCCTCTAAATACCCTTCTTTTTGATTACTTTTTTTTCTGATTGCAGAAAGATAACCCTGTTCATTATAGTCATATATATCAGTATAAATAGTAGAAGTCATTTTTATCTTTTCAAGATGCTCAATTAAATACCCATCTTCATTATATTTCCAAGATTCATCAAGATATGGTAGTCCATAATTATTATATCTAGTACTATTCGTTTGTAAGTGTGATTCATTATATTTTATTGTCTCTTGATTAAATTTTAAGGTTCTTATTATTTGATTATTTGAATCAATCTCACGCATATAATTTTCCTGAATAACCCTACCTTTATTATCATAAATATATTCAATGGTATTATATCCCTCTCCATTTTTTTTCCTATGAAGAGTCATATCATTTTGTTCATTGTAATTGTATATATTCCTAATTTCATTTATAGTGCCATTATCAGATCGTCTTTCAAATGATGAAATTAAATGTCCTTGCCTATCAAATTCATAAACATATTTGAACTTAGTAGGCTTCATACTTTCTCCCTTCTTTTTGTAGATAAAATAACCATTTAAACTTTTTAAATTATTCTCTTTTATGAATTTCTCATTAAAAAATGGTCGATCTGTAAATGCCTCTCCCTTTCTATTATCTAGAACTTGACTTATAGAAATGTGACTTATAAACAAAAGTGCCACTAGTATTTTTAGATAACTATTAACAAACATCCTCAACTTTTTTAGTTGAAATAAGACAACTATTATTCTTACACAAATAAATTAATGCTTCCTCTTGTAACGACTTATTGTCAAATATAGGGAGCTTTGATTTTGATATTGAACACGCAAATAATGAAATGGCATTTTTTCTGCTTTTTATTTCATTGTATTTTTCTTCTGCATTTTTGCCAATGATTACAAATTCATTCAACCCATATATGAAGTGATTTAACAATATAGCCCAATTTGAATAAACAGATCCTTTCATCTCTATACCATTATATATATTAGATAACATCTGCTTTGAAATTTTTTCATAATAACAATTATTGTAATATTTGGAAATATAATAAAGATTCCTTGCCATTACAGAATTACTTGACGGAATTACATTGTCAGTAACTTCCATTTTACGAGCGATCAAAGGAGTATCATCTTGAGTAAAAAAGAACATTCCTGATTTCTCATCATAAAAATGTTTAATCACATATTTAATAAGATTATTAGACCTATCAAGCCATTCTTCATTTAATGTTGATTCATACAAAGAAATAAAAGCTGAAATAACATGAGCATAGTCTTCTAAAAACCCTTGAATATTAGATCTCCCATTTTTATAATTTCTCCAAAGTCCTCCATCAACTCTTAACTGTTTTTTTATAATCCAATTAGCATTATCTAAAGCTAAACTGAGAAAACGGTCTTCTTTAAAAATAGTATAAGCATCACACAAGCCTTTAAGTGCTATGGCATTCCAGGAAGTCAAACACTTATCATCTATACTTGGACTAATCCTCTTGTTTCTATATAAAAGTAATTTTTTATTAATTCGTTTCATATTTGTCTCTAATTTTTCTAAAGACCATCCCATTTTATTCATGAATTCAGAATCAGATTCTTTTCTAAAAAGAATATTATTTCCCTCTTCCCAGTTACCATCTTTACTAATCTGATAAAAATCGGAAAACCAAGAAAAATCATCTTTCAAAATAGACTTAAGCTCAGATTCCCTCCAAACATAAAATTTACCTTCTACACCTTCACTGTCTGCATCTATAGCGCAATAAAACGAACCATTTTCATTTAACATTTCACGTTCTATCCATTCTACTGTTTGATAAATTATACGTTTATATAAGGGTGTTTTAAAACATTTATATCCTTGAGAATAAAGACTCAATAGTTGTCCATTATCATATAACATTTTCTCAAAATGAGGAACTTTCCAATAAATATCTACTGAATAACGACTAAATCCACCTCCAATCTGATCATAAATACCTCCATACACTATTTTATCGAGTGTCAATTGAACATAAGACATAATTTTCTGATTCTCTGAATTAATCGCGTAATCTAATAAAAAAGAAAAATTTGATGGTAACATAAATTTTGGAGCCTTTGTTTCTCCTCCATGAATAAAATCAAAGCTTGTTGACCAATTATCAACTAATTTGTCTAGGTGAGAACATTTAAACTTAGAAGACTTCGCTTTTACACTAATCAACTCACTATCAACAACTTCTTGGCATAAACCTTCTGCATAATTAACTACTTTATCATAATCATTATCATAAATATTCTTCAAAGATTTTAAGATATATATCCATTGATCCTTTGGGAAATAAGTGCCTCCATAAATTGGTTTACCATCTGGTAATGTAAAACAATTTAAAGGCCACCCCCCTCTGTGTGTCATTAGCTGAACTGCTGTCATATATACTTGATCAATATCCGGACGTTCTTCACGGTCAACTTTAACATTTATAAAAAATTTATTCATTAATTCAGCAACCTCTTCATCTTGAAAACATTCTTTTTCCATTACATGGCACCAGTGACAAGCAGAATAACCAATACTAAATAAAACTAATTTATTCTCTCTAGTCGCAATATCAAAAATATCTTTAGACCAAGGAATCCAATTAACTGGATTTTCAGCATGTTGGAGCAAATAAGGAGACGTCTCATTTATTAAATCATTAGTGTAATTTTTCATATTATAAAAATAGAGAATCAATTATATATCTTAATCAATAGCATCAATAATCTTAATGTGATATATATATAAATAGAAAAAAAAAATACTTTTTATAAAATAAAATAACCACTCTGATTATTTTTACATAAACAAGAAGTATTGAAAGAAATAAAAACATATAAAATAACTTTATTTATAATAGGAGTTATTTTACTATTATCTCCTATAGTATACTTAATACCTGAAGATGGTTGGAATATAAAAATTGCGACATTAAAATTTCTTTCAAAAGAGAATTTTCTCAACCCCAAAAAACAAGAAAAAGCAGATATCTCTAATTTAATTTCAGATGTTGACACAAATCTCTTATTAATTGAACCAATAGATTCAACATTAATAAAAAAAGAAATTGATAGTTCAGAAATAATACTACCCCCTATAAAAAAAATAAATATATCAGAAATCCCTGTTGTTAAAATTCAAATAAATAATAGTGGAAAAGAATTAATGCGAAATTTCTTTGAAAGATTAAATGGATTAAGAATAAGCAAAGAAAAAATCTCAATTCTTCACTACGGTGATTCTCAAATTGAAGGAGACAGAATGACTAGTTATATCCGTCAACGTATTCAAGATCAATTTGGAGGTAATGGACCAGGATTAATTCCTGCTAATGATGTGTATAACTCATTCTCCTTTAATCAAGATTATTCAGATAATTTTATTAGATATACTGCTTTTGGTGGTAAAAAATTAAGAGAAATGCATTATGGTGTTATGGGCTCTGTAGCAAGGTTTACGCCAGAGTATAAACTAGATAGTACATTTACAATAGACTCATTAATAGAACAAACAGCTTGGATAGAATTTGGACCATCAAATGTTGCTTATCCTCGAGCTAAATCATACAATAATGTTACAATGCATTACAATCAATGTGTTTATCCTACAAAAGTTATTGTTACACAAAATAATAATACAATACATGAAGAAGAATTAAAATCAGATAGTGCTTATCACATTCTAAAGTTATCACTCCCATCTAATTTAGGCAAAATCCGTTATACATTTACAGGTAAAATTAGTCCAAATATTTGTGGTTTTTCTCTAGATGGTAGTTCCGGTGTTCAAGTTTCAAACATTGCAATGCGCGGTTCTAGTGGGACTATTTTTAGAAGATTAAAAAGAAATACATTAATCCCAATGTATAGAACACTAAATACTAAAATGGTTATTATGCAATATGGAGGTAATTCAATCCCATTCTTTAAAGATAGTAGTGGCGTTGAAAATTTTGCGAATTATTTTAAAAGTCAAATTAATTCTATTAAACGAATGAATCCTAATCTGTTTGTTATTGTAATAGGCCCAAGTGATATGTCAAAGTTAAAAGACGGTATTTATAACACTTATAAATTACTGCCTTATTGTGTAGAAAAAATGAAAGAAGCCACTATTGCATCCGGGTCTGGATATTGGGACTTATACAGTGCGATGGGAGGAGAGAACTCTATGCCGGCTTGGGTTGAAAAAGGTTTGGCTGGCAATGATCATATTCATTTTAGTAGCAAAGGAGCAAAAATTGCTTCTCAAATGTTTTATGATGCTTTAATTTCAGAATATGTAAAATGGAATAACAATAACTAATTGAAGTTTTATAAATTAATATTACTCTTAATTTCAGCACATATATCATTGAGTCAATTATCATTAGACTCTTTGAGCAAGTATAATTTTGAAAGTTTTCGGGATATGGATTCATCAATTAAAACGATTTACCCTTTTGTAGATTTTTCAAAAAACAATTTTAAGTTCTACTCAAAAGAAAGTGAAAATTTTGAGCTATTTCATAATAAAATGCGAAAGATTATTAGTCAAAAGAGAGGAAAGCTAAACTTATATCATATTGGGGGGTCACATTTACAAGCAGACATTTATACACATGATATTCGAACTTATCTCCAAACTCGTTGGGAAGGTGTGACTGGAGAAAGAGGTTGGGTCTTTCCTTTTGACTTAGCAAAAACAAATAACCCAGGGAATTATGAATTTTCTTCGCCTAATACTTGGGTTCCTTATAGAAGCGTGGTTCAAAAACCAGGTAAAGTAAATGTCGATTACGGAATTCTAGGCTATCTTGTTACATGTTCAGATTCTGCTATTATAATCAAATTTAAACACGATCGAACAACAATTAAACCACAAATTAAACACCTTAGAATTTATCATAATATAGGAGAATTTCCATATTGGATTCACTTGGGAGAGAATGAAATATTAAAAGAGCGTATAACAAATAATCTAGAAGAAGGATTCTCGGACATTTATTTTACAGATCCTATAAACGACTTAAATATTCAGTTTTGTAGAATCTATGAATCAGCTCCAGAATTAGAAATTTATGGGTTTTTAATGATGAATGATGAACCGGGGTTTTCATACACATCAATTGGGATTAATGGTGCTGGTTTATATACTTATATAGATAATATTCGTTTTGAAGAACAACTCAAATCATACCCGCCAGATTTTTTTGCTTATTCCGTTGGAACAAATGACGGTAATGTCCCTTATAATGAATTCAAGCCTGAAATATATAAGTCAAATCTTGAAAAGATGATGCAAATGGCGTTACGCGCAAATCCAAATTGTGCTTTACTTCTAACAGTTCCTAACGACTCTTATTATAAAAGAAGATACCTTAACAAAAATATTGAAAGAGAACGAACTATGATTATTGAATTAGCCAGAGAATATAACATGGCTGTTTGGGATCTATATGGTGTCATGGGTGGATTAGGTTCAAGTAAAACATGGGAATCAAATGGTTTGATGCGAGGTGATTTAATTCATTTTACACACTCAGGATATCATTTTAAAGCAGAATTGTATATTGATAGTCTATTAAAGTTTATAGATCAAATGGAAAAAATAAAAACTACTAATAATAAACTATAAATTATGGAGCGATTATTTTCAATTTTTTCTTCAGAAATTGGTGATGGAAGTTCACTTGTCTTTACAAAATTAGACTTTTGGTTATTTTTCTTATTAGTAATGATCGTATTGTCTTTTCTAAATAAAAAGACGATAGTTCGAAGTATATTCCTTACAATCGTAAGCTTATTTTTCTTCTATAAAACTTCGGGGTTATATATGCTCCTATTAATTATCAGTGTCACATTTAATTACTTCTTAGGTAGAAGGATATTCATCTCCAAAAACGAAATCAATAGAAAATTTATAATTATTATTTCAGCAATATTTAACCTTTTCATTTTAGGTTATTTTAAATATGCCTATTTCTTTACAGCATCTTTTAATGACATGTTTCATTCAAATTATGAAATAATAAACCAATTTGCAAAATTTGGAAATAGCTTTTTTGATAATACACCATTTGTAGAAAAAATTCTTCTTCCTGTTGGAGTATCTTTCTTTACATTTCAAAATATAAGCTATGTAGTAGACATATACCGTAAAGAGATTAATCCTGTAAAAAACTTTTTTCATTATTCATTCTTTGTAACATTCTTTCCACAATTAGTTATGGGACCTATTGTAAGAGCACGTGACTTTATGCCTCAACTAGCTCAGCAATCTATTTTAACTAAAGTAGATTTTAGCTGGTCCATTATACAAATAGTAAAAGGTCTCATAAAAAAAATAGTGATAGCCGACTTCTTAATTGTTTATTTCATTGACAAATTACTTTTTACTGAAACATTTACATTCGAAGAACCTGGATTTGTTTATGTAATTGTAATGTGGGCATACTCGATTCATATCTATGCTGATTTCTCTGGATATACAGATATCGCAATTGGATTATCTAGATTAATGGGATTCAAATTAAAACCAAACTTTAACTCACCATATAAAGCAGTCAATGTTGCTGATTTCTGGAGAAGATGGCATATTTCGCTTGGATCATGGTTAAAAGATTATCTATATATTCCTCTCGGAGGTAACAGAACTGGTGGCATTGGATCGTATATTGCCATAGCATTAATTTTCACTTTTCTTATTTTCATAACACAATGGTGGGAACTTCTATGGATATATGGAGGATTAACTATCATATACCTATTAGGAATTATTTTTATTACAGACTTTAAGCGATTTGTTCATAGAGATTTAAATCTTATTATAACAATGGTATTAGGTGGTCTATGGCATGGCCCTAGTGAAAATTTTGTTATCTGGGGTGCAATGAATGGATGCGCACTATTAGTTTACAAATATTGGAAAAGAATTAGTTTCTATGAAAACTCTCAAAGAATTATTGCTCACTTTTGGAAAATATTTATCACATTTAATTTTATAACATTTACGCGTATATGGTTCAAATTAGATGAAGCTAGAATAGGACCATTTAAAGAAAGTGGTTTGACAGATTATAAAGCAGATAAGCTTCCTATGGAATTACTAAATCAAATTACATTCCACTTTAATTTTTCAATAGACTATTTTATAAAATTCATTGATACATATCATATACCATTAATAATTATGTTAGCAGGATTCATAGTACATTGGCTTCCAAATAAAGTAAAAACCTTTTACGAAAAAACTTTTACCTCTTTACCTATGTGGCTGCAAATAATTTCTGTCTCTATAATTATTCTACTAGTATATCAAGCTATTGGCTTAGAACAACCGCCATTTGTATATCTACAATTTTAGATGAAAAAATATTATTTTGATTGATCGATTTTCTTAACCATTGTTAAAATTGTAGCCAAAGCAACTGTGTCACCTGTTTCATCATACATGTCGACTAAAAACTTAACTATTCCTTTAGCAATATCATTTTCATCTCTCTTCTCCTGATCAATTTTCTCTTTCACAGTGAAACGAACACCTACAGTCGCTCCAGGGTATACCGGTTTTGTAAATCTTGCTTCATCAATTCCATAATTTAAAAGCACAGGACCTTTTTTTGGATCAACAAATAATCCCGCAGCTTTTGATAAAAGAAAATAACCATGTGCAACTCGTTTTTCAAAAATTGTACCCTCTAAAGATGTCTCATCCATATGGGCATAAAAATTATCTCCTGAAACATTTGCAAAATTTGTTATATCACCAACTGTAACGGTATGTTTATGAGTAAACACTGTGTCTCCTACTTCTAGCTCTTCAAAGTGTTGTCTAAAAACATGAGGATTTGCTTCTGGCATTTTAGCTCCTACTTGAAATTGTTCTGTGATTTTTGTGATAGTTGTTGGATGACCCTGAATAGAAGTACGTTGCATATAATGCATTATCCCTCTTTTACCTCCCATTTCTTCGCCTCCTCCAGCACGACCAGGACCACCATGAGTAAGTAATGGCATAGGTGAACCATGTCCTGTACTTTCCTTAGCTGAATCATTATTCAAAACTAATATTCTTCCATGAAGACTTGCCGCACCTAAAACAAATTCTTTTCCCTCCTGATCATTAGGAGTAACTATAGATGATACCAAAGATCCTTTCCCCATTCGAGAAAGTTCAATAGCATCATCAATATTTTTATACGGTATTATGGTTGATACAGGGCCAAATGCTTCGATATTATGAACATCTGTACTTTTAAAAGGATTATCATTTCTGAATAATATTGGGGGGAAAAATGCACCTTTTTCTTTACTAGCTCCTTTGACTTTGAAGTTGTCTATATCACCAAAAACAATTTTTTGAGATTGAGACAACTGCTCTACACTTTTACGAACACGTTCCACTTGAATTTTTGTTGCAAGAGCCCCCATTCTTACATCATCTTCAATTGGATTGCCAATTATAATTCTATCTAACTTATTTATTATTTCCTTTTGTACTTCATCAATATACTTTTCAGGAACAATAATCCTTCTTATTGCAGTACATTTTTGACCAGCTTTTATTGTGATTTCTTTAACAGTTTCTTTAATGAACAAATCAAACTCATTAGTCCCTGGTATAGCATGTCTACCCAATACACTTGCATTTAAAGAATCTGCTTCTAAGTTAAATGGAATACTTTCTTCTATTATACGAGGTGAAGCCTTTAATAATTTACCTGTTGTCGATGAACCTGTAAATGTAATAACATCCTCTGATATGGCATAATCAATAAGGCCTCGACCCAAACCACAAATAAGTTGCAAAGAACCTTCTGGTAAAATCTTAGAATCAATAATGTCTCTAACCATAACTTGAGTTAAAAAACATGTATATTCAGAGGGTTTGACTACCGCAGGTACTCCAGCCATAAAGTTGGTCGCTATTTTCTCAAGCATACCCCAAATAGGAAAATTAAAAGCGTTTATATGAATTGCTATCCCTCTTTTGGGCACCTGAATGTGATGGCCAATAAATGATCCTTGTTTCGAAAGGTTAGCAGCAACACCATCAACATTATAAGGCAAATCAGGAAACTGTCTTCTTAATGATGCATTAGCAAATAGATTACCTATACCTCCTTCAATATCAATCCATGAATCAACCTTTGTGGCACCAGTTAAAGCACTTACTTGATAATATCTTTCTTTTTTCTCTAATAAATGGAACGCTAGAGCTTTAAGCATACGGCCTCGCTCTTGAAATGTCATTTTACGGAGTTTCTCACCTCCTATTTTTCGACCATAAGAAAGTATCGATTCATAATCAAATCCTACGCTAGATACTTCTCCTATTTGGTCTCCTGTAATTGAATTATATAACTCTGTTTCAACTCCTTCTCCATCTATCCATTTACCTTGAACATAACTCTGATATCGTTGCATGTTTTTTATTGCTAAGATAACCAATTATATATCACAGGTAAAAGAAAAAATAAAGCTTGTTAATTTATATTAATTAACAAAGGTTAAATTATCTGCATTCTCACGAATCCAAAATAATGTTTCACGTATTTCATTTAAATCAAAAGAAGTAACTAGCTTCATTCGATGTTCCTTAAAATGAGAAATTCCTTTAAAATAATTTGTATAGTGTCTTTTCATTTCAGCAATTCCAAGAACTTCTCCCTTCCATTTAATACTCATTTCTAAATGCTTCAGACATGCATCTACTCGATTATGAATAGTTGGTTTTTCAAGATGCTCACCTGTATTTATAAAATGTTTAATCTCATTAAAAATCCATGGATAACCAATACTTGCTCTTCCAATCATGATTCCATCAACGTTGTAACGTTTTTTATATTCAACTGCCATCTCTGGAGTATTAATGTCTCCATTTCCAAATACAGGTATTTTAATACGAGGATTATTTTTAACATCAGCAATCAAACTCCAATCTGCTTGCCCCTTATACATTTGTTTTCTTGTACGACCATGTATAGAAATTGCTTCAATCCCAACGTCCTGTAAACGCTCAGCAACTTCTACTATGTACTTGGAATTTTCATCCCACCCTAATCGAGTCTTAACTGTAACAGGAAGTTTTGTTGATTTTACTATTTCTCGAGTCATCTCTATCATTTTAGGAATATCTTGAAGAATACCTGCTCCAGCTCCCTTACAAGTAACTTTCTTAACAGGACAACCATAATTAATATCAATGATATCTGGATTTGTTTTCTCTATAATTTTGGTAGCCTTTTTCATATTCTCAATATCATATCCAAATATTTGGATACCTATTGGACGCTCATACTCAAAAATATCTAACTTCTGAGTACTTTTCAATGCATCTCTAATCAAACCCTCCGAAGAAATAAACTCAGTATACATTAAGTCCGCACCATGCCTTTTACATAATACTCGAAAAGGTGGATCACTTACATCTTCCATAGGAGCTAATAATAATGGGAATTCTCCTAATTCTATATTGCGAATCTTAACCATATTTAAGTTAAAGATAGGGGGAATAGTTAAACTAAATTATAAATAAGATTGATTATTAATTATGATATTTCATTTTACTAACTTATATTCGTGCAATTAAAATTCAATAAAATTATTATTATGGCTAAAGGTACAGTAAAGTTCTTCAATGAAACAAAAGGATTTGGTTTTATCACTGAAGATGATTCAGAAAATGAACACTTTGTTCATGTTTCCGGATTAATAGATAAAATCCAAGAAGGTGACATCGTAGAATTTGAACTTACAGAAGGTAGAAAAGGAATGAACGCGGTAGACGTGAAAATAATACAGTAGTATTTAATATTTATTTTTCTTTATTTAAAGGGTTTATCTAATGATAAGCCCTTTTTCTTTTAGATTAAATACTCTTTAATTGTCTATTATAAAATCTTCTTTTTCAGATTTAATTTCTGATTCTTCCTTCCACTTATCTAAAATTTTAAAAATTTTCTTATTCTTTTTTTGTTTTGGTTCCTCTTTAATAGAGTCGAGTTCGTTTATAGGATCAAATTCTATTATTAATTCTTCTTTTGTGGAATTATTTTCTATATAAGGCTTAACTGTTGTATCATTCTTATATAAACCAAATTCAGTCTTTAGAATAGACTTAATATCTTTCTTTTCAGCTTCACGCTTTTCCTTAGACATTTTTTTACGAGACTCTCTATCCCATTCAATTATTGGTTTTTCAATTTCACCATACATTCTCATAAACAAACGTATACCAGAACCATCATCAATTATCTCTCCAAACTCGCTATAATCATTTTGCTTTAAATCACGTAATCTAAAACCAAATCGATAATCAACTTTATTTTCAAATGTATGCTGCCCTGATAATTCTATATCAAGAGCTGAAGAAGACACAGACATAGATGGGATATTTATAATACCATCTTTGATAATTAAGGTGTTCTTTAATTGATTAAATTTCAAATATTTTAACTTCTTTTTAAATAATGATATATTTTCCTTGCCTAAAATAATTTTAAAATTACTTGAGTTTATACTTTGAATAACATCGTCGAAAATCTTCATATTCTTTAACCTCCCTCTATTTATTTCCAAACCAATGCGAGAGTCTATTGCATTCAAAATTATTCCAGAGCGCAAATCAAAAGGAGCTTCAAAAATAATACTTGCCTTTATTAGCCCCTCTATATTATCACTCTTAACTACATTCTGGTTAAAATTATCCCACTCTTTAAACAAAGTATTAAAATTTATATTTTGTGAAGATATCTTACTAGATATAGTAAATATTTCTGGAATATTTTCTTGAATCTTTATTGAACCTAAAATATTTGCGCCAGAATTTATAAAAGAAATATTAGGAAAATAAATTGTCCTTTTAGAAACGTTAAATTTTCCTTTGAGTCTTTGAAAAACATGTTTCTTATATTTTAATAGCCCAACATCTATAAATATGTCCCCAAAAATTTTCTCTGGCAAAATAAATGTTCGCTTAGAGTCTGAAAAAGATGGATTAGAAGAATAGAAGTTATCTATATTAATTTCATCCCCAAATATTTCAAGGTCTAAATTTAAATTCCCTTCACCACCAAAAAAATCTACAATATTCCTACATACACCATTTAATTTAATGTCTGAATCACTAACATTTAAAGAAACATTATCAAAACCAACATCATCATCTCTGAGATATACTCTTCCATTAATTGATTTAAATAACCTTTTATCATCAACTAAAGAAAACTGAACATTTTTTATTATTAAATCTCCACGACATTTCTGAATATCGTAATTCATTATTCCTGAGTTAGAAAAACTCCTACGAAAAATAAAATCTGTAGATAAATCTAAGTTTCCTTTTAATAATTCTACATTTTTTAATCCTAAAAATTGTCCAATATTGGACAAATCAATCTTCCCATTAATATTACCAGTATACAATGGATTTTCAAATTGAGTTATTTTCAAGTTTGCTTTAAATGGCCCACTTTTTGTTATAAACGAAATATTTTTAAGTTCAAGCATCTCTGTTTTTGATCCACCAAAATTTGTATAGAGCCCCTGCAATTTAAGTTTACTGATTATTAAACCATTATTAGGATTCTTTATTAAACCATTATTAATACCAAAATCACAGTGAAAATTAATCGGATGATTTTCATTATTATCTCCAGATATAATTAAATTAAAAAACACAGTTCCCTCTCCTGTATTTTTTTTTAAGCCGTCTAACTGATTAAGCGTAAGATTATTGACGACATCTTGGATAGGGATTTCCTTACTATGAAGATTAAATTTAAAACCATCATGGCTAACATGTCCAAAAAAAACAAATGGTAATTTTGAAATTAAAATTTTTGATGTTGGAAAATTAATTGTATTAGATTCTCTATTAACTTGAACGGCAATTTTTATTCTTGCAGGTTGATTCTTAACCAATGTCATATTACCAGAGCGAGCAGCAACAATTTGTAGATCACTTTCAGCTGAAACAGTATAAAAAGAGTTGCTAAAATCTCCCTGTAAATTCATAAAACTAAGGTCTGTTCTATATTCTTGATTTGTAGAAGAATTTATATAATCAAACCTGAAATCTTGAAATTCAACCATCTCTAGGCTAAGTTGAAAAGTATTATTATGAACCTGTGTTGTATCTTCTTTAAAAATATCATAATTGTTTTGTCCATCTAGATTGACTTTCATTTTCATTACACCTTCAGATATTTCAAGTGATTTTACAATATAATTTTCTCGATAAACATCTATTGGATTCAATTTTAAACTAATTCTTTGTGAATACAACAATGTATCATATACTCTAGAATTTTGATAAGAATCTTGAATAAATACATCATTAAAATCAACCGATAAATTTGGAAAGGAACCCCAGAAAGATAGGTCTACTGATGATACTGAAACTCTTGATTTAAGTTTTTGATTTATTTCATCGATAACTATACCACAAATATCATCTTTGAATAAAAAAACACCAATTGTAATTAACATTATGAAACCTAGAAGGATTCCATTAAACCAAATTAAAAACTTAAAGAAGAACTTTCTAGACATACAAAACAAAAATATTGGTTAAGAAATATTAATTCCCATCTTTTAGTCTATACTTATTAACGTATATATGTTTGGATTGTTGTTTTTCTGATTCTCTTAACTTTTTTTGAATAATAAAATAATCTATTTCACAAGATACTATCACTATAAGATTTGTTATCCATTTCACATAGTACTATATTTGCTTCTCTTACAATAAATAAATAAAATGAGTTTACTTACAGTAGGATCAATCGCGTTCGATAGAATTGAAACTCCTTTTGGGAAAACAGAAAAAATAGTTGGTGGAGCAGGAACATATATAGCTTTAGCAGCATCATTATATAACAATAATCAAACTGTTATCTCAATTGTTGGGGAAGATTTTCCTGAAAAAATGTTAAATGAATTTAGAAACAGAAAAATAAACCTAGATGGACTACAAATCATAAAAGGAGAAAAAACATTTTTTTGGTCAGGCAAATATAGTAAGGATATGAACTCTAGACAAACTTTAGTTACTGAACTAAACGTATTAGAACATTTTAACCCAATAGTCCCAGAAAATTACCAAGGAATAGATTACCTAATGTTAGGAAATTTAAGCCCAGAGGTCCAATTTAAAGTTATTGAACAATTAAAAATTAGACCTAAATTAATTGCAATGGATACGATGAACTTTTGGATGGATGTTTCGCTAGATCAACTAAAAAAAACTATTTCTATGGTTGATTTAATAATTATAAATGATGAAGAAGCAAGACAACTTTCTAATGAATATTCATTAATAAGCGCCGCAAAAACAATCAGAAAAATGGGACCAAAATTTGTTATAATAAAAAAAGGGGAACATGGCGCATTATTATTCTATGAAGAAAATATTTTTCATGCACCAGCACTCCCGTTAGAACAAGTTTTTGACCCCACTGGAGCTGGAGACACATTTGCGGGAGGATTTATGGGATACATTTCAAGCACTGATAATATTTCATTCGAAAATATGAAAAGTGCGATTATTCATGGGTCTGCTCTTGCTTCATATTGTGTTGAAGATTTTGGTATAAAACGCCTACAAAAGATCACAAAAAAGGATTTAGAAAATAGGATCTGTCAATTTGTCGAATTAACAAAATTTAATGTAATCGATTCTGTAAAATAATACTTATATCTTAAGTTATTAAAATAATGGAAAAGCTAGATTTCTTAGATAAAATAAAAGAGTTTAAAGATTCAGAAAATCTTTTGGTTGATTTCAGATCCATAAATGACCTTAAACATAAATTTGAAGACTATCTTCTAGAAAAAGAAAGAAAAATACAGATCAATCAAATAGAAGCATTAGAAAAAAATAATCACCTAAAATTATCTGAACTTCATGAACAGTATGAAAATATAATTAAAGAAAAAGATGATTTCTATAACATCTTTAATTGTATAAAAGAAAAGAGAAAAGTTTTAATTGATGAAAAAAATAATTTTGAAACAAAAAACTTAAAAGAAAAGAAAATCCTAATCTCAAATTTAAAAGAGATTGTACAAAATGAAGAAAATATAGGTATAGCATTCCATGCTCTAAAAATGATACAGGAAAAATGGAAAAACATTGGAGACATTCCTCGAAATAATCGGAATGAAATACAAACAAAATACTCTAAGCTACTTGAAGATTTTTTCTATAACATAAACATATATAAGGACCTCAAAAATTATGACTTTCAACGTAACCATCAATTAAAAAAAGAGTTAATCTGTCAGCTACAATCTCTTAAAAAAGAAAAGTCTATTAATTCAGTTGAACAAAAACTAAAAAAAATTCAAAATGATTGGAACGATGTTGGACCTGTCAACAATGATGAATGGAATTCTTTAAAAGAATCATATTGGAAAGAAGTCAGAGCTATTTATAAAAGAATAAATTCTTTTTATGATAATAGACGTAAAATGCTTCAAATTAATCATGAAAAAAAACAAGCCATATTAACAAAGACACAAGATATAGTATCAAGAAAAAAAACTTTTCAATCTATCCATCTTTGGAGTTCAAAGACAAAGCAAATAATCAGTTACCAAAAAGAATGGAAAGAAATTGGCGCCTCTCCAAGAAAAGAAAACGAAAAAATATGGCAAGAATTCAGAGCTGTTTGCAATAATTTCTTCAATGCAAAAAAAGAGTTTTATCAAGAAATAAAAGAGAAAAATAAAATTTTAATTAAAGAAAAGAAAAAACTCATTGCTAAAGCGAATGAATTAAAAAAATCAACTGATTGGAAAAATACAACTGAAAAATTTAAAGAAATTCAAAAAGATTGGAAAAACATCGGTTTTACCGGGGCCAATAACGATCAAAAATTATGGAAAGAATTCAGAGATGCATGTGATTTTTTCTTCAATTGTAAGGAAATTTTTCACAAAAAAAATATAAAAGAAAAAGAAACGAATCTAAATGCAAAAAAAGAAATAATTAAGTCTATACAACAATACAAATTAGCAAAAGATAATCATAAAGCAATTGATGATTTAAAAAAATTCATCATCGATTTCAATTCTATTGGCGACATTCCAATACAATCTGAAAATGATCTATTCAAATCATATAAAGAAAGCTTAGAAAAACAATATGCACAATTAAAAATCAACGGTAAAAAAAAAGATCATATAATATTTCAAAGTAAAATTGATATAATAAAAAGTAGCTCGAACTCATCGAAAAAATTAAATGAATTAAAGCTTCGTATAAAAAATCAAATAGAGCATCACATTAAAGAGAAAAATTTATTAGAAAATAATTTAGGTTTTTTTACTAACAGTAAAAAACCAAATCCACTTCTAAAGAATGTGGAGAATAAAATTAAAAGTATAGAAGAAAAAATATACTCTCTAAAAAGACAATTAAAATTAATTGTTAATGAATAGATTTATAAATGTTCTCCTATTAATCATATTGCTAAACAGCATGCTAGTAGGAATATATGTCGGTTTTGATTTACCTGTTTTTTTTCTTAAGACAAATGGAGCAAATATACCTTATCGAGATATGATTTTTACTTCCCTAGGGATACTTATATTTATAATAAATGCCAGAAGGAGTATTCATCGTTGGACAGGAATTTATATTACCTCGAAAGAGAAAAAATTCAAATGGAATAAACCTATTAGTTTAAATCGTAAAAACAGAATTAAATTATATACAATAATAGAAGTGAGTATTATAATCTTTATTAGCTTTTCATTATTTTTAATTACTTCACAAGCTTGGCTTATATCATTAGCTTATTTAGTAGGTGCTTTAGATAATCTTATTTTTACTACTAATGGAATAAAAAACAATAAATTTAGAGTTGGTATTTCTTCTAAAGCATTAATAATTGCGGATAGAGAAGTAACTATCCTTTATTTTAAAGGTCTTAGGAAGATAAGCATTCAACAAAACAGTATCTACTTTGATTATATAAAAGAATTACAATTATCTTTTCCTTATGACTGTATTGATATTGAAAACAGAAATGCTTTTTTTAATGCTTTAGAAGAGGAGATTGATTCTGATTCAGTCTTTATTTCAAAAAAGAGAACATAACACCGTATCTAATTCTTTCAATTATCAATTAATATTCAAAACATGAATCTTTTTACAAGAAGAAAATTTATCCCAATATTAGGAACAAGCATACTCGGCATTACTTCTATCTCTTTAAAAAATAATGAATCAAAAGTAATACCCCCTATTAAACCAAAACATCTAAAAGAAGGAGATACAATTGCAATATGTTCTCCGGCGGGTGCTATGGAGAATCGAGACGATATCTATAAATTTAAAACAATCTTAGAGTCTTTAGGTCTTAAAGTTAGAATAGGAGAGAATATTGGTAAAAGATATGGATATTTCTCAGCATCAGATGAAGAACGTGCGTCAGAATTTATGAATGTTATATCCGATAAAAGAATAAATGGGATTTTTTTTATTAGGGGAGGTTGGGGGTGTGCTCGAATTCTAGATCTAATTGATTTTGAAATAATCAAAAAAAATCCTAAAGTAATAATGGGTTTTAGTGATATTACTTCACTATTAAATGCAATCACTGCAAAAACAGGATTAATAACATTTCATGGTCCTGGTGGTAATTCAACATGGAATAAGTATAGTATAGATTATATAGAATCTCTTCTTTTTAAAGGAGAAAAGATAAAATACAATAACTTAAAATCTGACCACCCAATTACCTGCTTCTCAAGAGGAACAACAACTGGTATTTTAATAGGAGGAAATCTAAGTGTTCTTTGTAGCCTAATTGGATCAAAATACTTGCATGATTGGAAAAATA
Source organism: Crocinitomicaceae bacterium (assembly GCA_002709305.1). Classification (GTDB taxonomy): domain Bacteria; phylum Bacteroidota; class Bacteroidia; order Flavobacteriales_D; family Crocinitomicaceae; genus UBA4466. Next base: position 44,838 of record PAQM01000001.1, read on the forward strand.
AAATATTATTTCTAGAAGACATTAAAGAAGAACCTTATCGTATTGATAGAATGTTAACACAACTAAAATTAAATCGAGTATTCGATAAAATAAATGGCCTTGTTTTAGGTAACTTCAGAGATTGCATTCCTAAAGAGCCAAAAAAATCATTCGAACTTAAAGAAGTATTTGAGCAACATTTTAAAACATTTAACAAACCTGTTTTCTATGGCTCTCAAATTGGACATGTTAAAAACAAATTTACCATCCCTATTGGTTCTCTCGTAAAAATAAATTCAACACAAGGTACTATTACATTACTCGAAAACTGTGTAATCTAATATTATTAATTATTAAGATATCCATTTTGTATAGCCCAAGAAATAAGCTTAGCTGAATTAGGTAAACCTAATTTCTTTAATATATTATATCTATGAGTCTCTATAGTTCGTTTTGAGAGAAAAAGTTCTTCTGATATTTCTCTAGATGTTAAACCTTTTGCAACTTGCTCAACAATCTGAATCTCTTTAACTGTTAATTGTTTTGAGGAATCCCTAATAATCTCTGGACTAAAAATGAATTCTTGAATCAATTTAGACTTAATCTCTTCACAAATATAAATATCACCTCTATACACTTTGACAATTGCTGTAACTAGCTCGTCTGTTTCAATATTTTTAGTCAGATATCCTTTCGCCCCTTTTGAAATAATTCGTTTAACAATAGCTATCTTATTATATACTGAAACTGCAATAACTTTTATTTTTGGAGATTCACTTATGATTTTTTCACAAAAATCAATTCCAGGAGTATCCTTTAAGTTCAAATCCAATAAGACAATCTCAGGTCTATATAACTTAATCCCATTTAATGCCTCATCACTTTCCATTGTGACTCCAACAATTTCAATGTTTTCAATGTCAGAAAGCAAATTTTTCCAAGCACCTATAGTTAATTTCCTATCATCAACAATAAAAACACGCATATTAAGATTTTAATTATAAAAGTAAAAAACATGCTTTTAATATCTAAAATAAACTCTTTCTTATTAATCTATCTCAAACAAAAAGATAGAACACTTTTATAGAAATTTTCAGGAGACTCAGCGTGAACCCAATGACCTGATTTATGAATAACTTCTATCTCTGAATCAATAAACAACTCCTCAATTGATTTAATATCAGAGTCTAAAATATAATCCGATTCCGAACCTCTGATAAATAATGTTGGAACATTTACAATTATATTATCAATAGCAGAAAGTATATTATCCATCTCACGTTCTAATACTTTTACGTTCATTCTCCATGCTAGTTTGCCTTTTGACTCCCAATACAAATTTTTCAATAAAAATTGCTTTACTGATTCAGATTCCAAATAAGGGTTCATTATTTCTCCAACCTCTCTTCGATTAGATATCTTGTGAAGATCAATTGAATTTATAGCTGATAAAATATGAGAATGTCTCATGTTATATTTTTTGATCCCAATATCAACAATAATTAATTTCTTAATTAATTCTGAGTAATTTTGAGCAAAATTCATCGCAACTTTACCTCCCATAGAATGACCTAATAAAATAATTTCATTAAGATTCAAATCTTTACATAATTCAAAAATATCATTAGCCATAATAGTATAAGAAAAATCATCTGACCATGGAGAGCGCCCATGATTTCTTAAATCAATTAAAAAGACACGATAATAGTNTGATAATTTCTTAGCTTGAGATTGCCAATTATCCGAAAACCCAAATAAACCATGTAAAATAAGCAATGGTCTTCCAATACCTAATTCTTTATAATTTAGTTTCATAAAAGATTAATAAAAAAATAAATTATTTCGTCGTAACTAAAATACTAAAATGAACTATAGAGGAAATATTTAGTTAAGAGATTTTCTTTAAAACTATATCTTTATAAAAAAGAAATAAATGAAAATTAAAAAAGCAGAATTTGTAATCTCTAATACAGACATCAATCTGTGCCCTAAAGAAGGATTACCCGAATATGCTTTTATTGGTAGATCAAATGTTGGAAAATCATCACTCATCAATCTAATTACAGGAAGAAAAAAATTAGCAAAAACATCAGGAAGTCCCGGAAAAACACAATTAATTAATCATTTTATTATTAATGATAATTGGTATTTAGTTGATCTACCTGGTTATGGGTATGCTAAGGTTTCAAAAACAGCTAGATTTAAGTGGGAAAAATTTATTTCTAATTATCTCAAAAAAAGAAAAGAACTTGCAAATGTATTTGTTTTATTAGATTGTCGATTAGAACCACAAAAAATCGATCTAGAATTCATNAATTGGTGTGGTGAAGAAAAAATTCCTTTTTCAATGGTTTTTACAAAAATTGATAAATTGTCAAGTAGCTCTCTTCAAAAGAATTTAATGAAATATAAGAAAGTAATGTCAAAATTTTGGGAAGAAATTCCCCCCATTTTTATTACCTCAACTTTATCTAAATTGGGACAAGAGAAAATTTTAAATTATATTGAAAAAATTAATAAATCAATCAAATAAATTCTGAATAAAAACATGATTGTAGAACAATTTTATACTAAGTGTCTCGCAGAAGCAGCCTACTATATAGAAAGTAAAGGAGAAGCGGTTATTATAGACCCATTAAGAGAAACTCAACCATATATTGATGTTGCAAGTAATAATGGAGCTAATATTAAATATATTTTCGAAACTCATTTCCATGCAGATTTTGTTTCAGGTCATCTAGATTTAGCAAAAAAAACCGGAGCCAAAATTGTATTTGGGCCAAATGCAAATCCTGAATTTGATGTAATTAATGCAAAAGATAATCAAGAATTTAAAATTGGAGATGTCATACTAAAAGTAATTCACACACCTGGTCATACTCCAGAGTCCTCTACATATTTATTAATTGATGAGGATGGAAAAGATACTGCTATATTTACAGGAGATACTTTGTTTTTAGGTGATGTTGGCAGGCCTGATTTAGCAATTAAATCAAATCTATCACGTGAAGATTTAGCAGGTATGTTATTTGACTCATTGAGAAATCGAATTATGCCTTTAGATGACTCCTTAATTGTTTATCCTGGACATGGCGCAGGTTCATCTTGCGGTAAAAGCATGAGCTCAGAGACGATTGGCACGCTTGGTGAACAAAAAAAAATTAATTATGCTTTAAGAGCTGATATGACTAGGGATGAATTCATTAAAGAAGTTACTGATGGAATCCTTCCTCCACCTCAATACTTCCCTAAAAATGCTCTATTAAACAAAACAGGTTATGAATCATTTGATTATGTACTAGCAAAAGGAAATAAAGAATTAACATTAAGTGAGTTTGAGTCAGAGGCTAAATCAGGCGCCTTAATTTTAGACGTAAGACATCAATCTGAATTTATCAATGGTTTTATCCCTGATTCTTTATTCATTGGATTAAATGGGACATTTGCTATGTGGGTTGGAGTACTAATTGAAAATATTAATCAGAAAATTATATTAATAGCTCCAGAAGGATCTGAAGAAGAAGCAATAACTCGTTTAGCTAGAGTTGGATACGATAATACTATAGGATACCTAAAGGGTGGTTTTAAATCCTATTTAGATGCAGGAAAAAATTTAAACACAATATCTTCTATAAATGCTGAGAAACTATCAAAAAAATACAATCACTCTAAAATTGTTGATGTACGTAAGCCAGGAGAATATAATCTAGAACATATTAAAAATGCAATACATTATCCATTAGACTATATGATAAATGATTTAAATAAATTAAATAAAAAAGAAACTTACTATCTACATTGTGCAGGAGGATATAGAAGTGTAATTGCAATTTCTTTACTGATGAAAAATGGTTACTCAAAATTAATTAATATCGACAACGGATATAATTCCATTAATAAGACAAATATTCCTATTAATAAATAGGAAATAAATGCCTTTTTATATATTTGAAAAATGGCTCAAAAAGAAGACAAATTAAAAGACATAATATCACATGCTAAAGAATATGGTTTTATTTTCCCTAGTTCTGAAATATATGATGGTTTATCCGCAACCTATGACTATGGGCAGATAGGTTCTGAGTTGAAAAATAATATAAAATCCTATTGGTGGAAATCAATGGTTCAAATTCATGAAAATATTGTTGGTATAGACTCTGCTATTTTCATGCATCCTAATATCTGGAAAGCTTCAGGTCATACTGATGCATTCAATGATCCATTAATTGATAATAAAGACTCAAAAAAAAGATATAGAGCAGATATCTTAATTGAGGATCACATTGAAAAAATTCATAAGAAAATAAATAAAGAAATTCTTAAAGGCAAGAAACGGTTTGGAGACAATTTTAACGAAACTAAATTTAAGCAAACAAATCCAAATATAATTCGCCATCTAAGTGCTATAAATGCAGTTGAAAATCGAATGAAAAAAAATCTTGAAGAAAACAATCTTGAAGAAATCTATAATCTCATAGTTGATTTAGAAATTTCGTGTCCTATTTCTGGTTCAAAAAATTGGACAGAAGTAAGACAGTTCAACCTTATGTTTTCAACTGAAATGGGGTCTGTTGAAGGAGAATCTGCTAAAATCTATTTAAGGCCTGAAACTGCTCAAGGTATCTTTGTTAATTTCTCAAATGTTCAAAAAACTGGTAGAATGAAGATTCCATTTGGTATTGCACAGATAGGAAAAGCTTTTAGAAATGAGATTATTGCTCGCCAGTTCATCTTTAGAATGAGAGAATTTGAACAAATGGAAATGCAATTTTTTATTCCACCTGGTGAAGAAAAAAAATGGTATAAATATTGGAAAGAAGAACGTATTAAATGGCATTATAAACTTGGTCTCGGTGAAGAAAATTATCGTTTCCACGACCATATCAAGTTAGCTCATTATGCAGATAACGCATGTGATATTGAATTTAAATTCCCAATGGGCTTTAAAGAACTTGAAGGTATTCACTCAAGAACAGACTTTGACTTAAAACAACACGAAAAATTTTCAGGTAAAAAACTACAATATTTCGACCCAAAATTAAATCAAAATTATGTGCCATATGTAATTGAAACTTCAATTGGATTAGATAGATTATTCTTAGCCATACTCAGCTCTTCTTTGAAAACTGAAAAATTAAACGATGGATCTAATCGTATATTACTTTCATTACCTCCAGCATTATCTCCGTATAAAGCTGCTATAATGCCTCTAACTCGCAAAGATGGCCTACCAGAAAAAGCAAAAAGAATATTTAATGAATTAAAATTCAAATTTAATTGTATATATGATGAAAAAGATTCACCTGGGAAACGCTATCGCCGTCAAGACGCAATTGGCACACCCCACTCTATTATGATAGATCATCAAACATTAGAAGACGAGAGTGTAACTATAAGAAATAGAGATACAATGCTACAAGAACGTGTTCAGATTAAGTGTATTGAAGAAATAATAACTAAATATTCAATGGCTGAATTATTAAAATAATTATTTGTCTTTTAATTTAAACGGATTTAATTGCTGTGAAACAAATCTACTTGGGAACTTCTCTATATTATTAAATCCAAGAGAGATATCACGACCATCCCTTGGTATATAACTAGTCTTAAAAATATAATCCCATATACTTAATGAAATACCAAAATTTACACCAGAAGAATAACGATTTGGTAAATCTTTAGCATGATGCCAAATATGCATCTTGGGATTGTTTAAAACATACTTCAATAAGCCATAATCCAAACTTATATTAGAATGATTTAAATGACCTATAAGAATTGTGAATACATGTAGAAAAAATGCATGCTCTAAATTAAAATTAAATAAATATCCTATAACAATATATAAACTAGATTTATAAAAAATGTTTTCCATAAAATGAAATCGGAAGTGAGCCAAAAATCCCATCTCAGTTACTGAATGATGTATCTTGTGAAACCTCCATAACCATTTTACTCTATGCAACAGATTATGAATTAACCACTGAATAAAATCGGATATAATAAAATAAATAATAATTTGAAAAAAAGGATACCAAAATGAAACGTCTAATATCCCATTTTTTGGCAATCCCAATAAAAGCATGAAACTTGAAAACAAATGTGCAGTAGTGTTCGATAACGCTATAAAAATTATTAAATTGAAGATGTAAAAATTAAAAAACATATAAAACAAATCAAGCCAAAAACCACTTCGAATAATTGATTGATTCTTACGCCATGGAAAGATAATTTCTAATCCCCAAACAAATAATGAAACAAGGATTAAAAAAGTAAAATAATTATTTTCACCAAATGGATTAATTACTGTATGCCAAAGATGATTAGAATAATTGACATATGATTTTACAATAATATTTAAAACTTCTTCCTTAATTTTTATTGTTTTTAAAATAAACTCTGAAAGCCAATAATATTGGGAAACCGAATATTAAGATTAACGCCATTATAGCTCCTTTTATAGTTAAATAGAAGTCCTTTACACTAACCATATCTGACTCATCATAACCTAAACCTATAAAGTAAGAGAGGCTTAGAGGCACATCAATAATGTGTTCTTTAAATGAATATTCATAAACAATCTTACCATCAAAAAGATTAATAGGAAATAAGAAAAAAATAAGAGTAAGTGATATGAATGTAGACAAAAAGACAAAAATTGGTTTTTGAATCATAGCTTACAAAATTATTAATTTAATTATAAACTTACATTTATTTGTAACCGATAAAATCTAGAATAAATCTAGTTAAAAAAATTAGATGTAAAATTTATAATTTATTCTAATTAACTTAGATGCGTTTATGAATTTATATTCAAGAAAGCAAAAATGGAAAATCGCTTTATTGATTTTCGCACTCATACTTGTGAGTCTATCTTTATTTGTATCTAATAAAATTGTATCTAAAGTAGGTGAAAGAGAACGAGAAAGAGCAACACAATGGGCTGATGCTATAAAAAAGAAAATTGAGCTAGTTCAACTAACAAATAATACATTTAGCAAACTAAGAGAGCGGGAACGTGAGAAAATGAAGCTTTGGATAAATGCAACAAAAGAGGTTTCAAAACCAACGCCTCTCAATCAAATTACAAACTATGCTTTTCCACTTAAAATAATACAAGAAAATACAGATATTCCTGTTATACTATTAGATAAGAATAAAAAACATTCAGGAAATATCAATCTAGATTTTAACCCTAATACAATAAGTGCTAAATATTCTAAATTAAAAAAAGAAGAAGTTTTTTCTTTTTTCGAAGATTCTTTGGTAAAATTAGCCGAACAATGGGCTAAAAAAAACCCACCATTTACTATTGAAGTATATGATAATCTTTTTATGACCTATTACTATAATGACTCTAAAGAAATTACTAGATTAGAAAGAGAACGTGATTCTTTAATCAATGCATTTAATAATGACTTAATCAATAACGAAAATTTAGTTTCTGTAATACTATTAGATAATAAAACAAACGAAATTATTGGAACTAACATAAAGAATTATAAAATATCTGAATCCAATATATCTATTCATATTGAAAAATTAAAAAATCAAAATAATCCAATAATTATTGATTTTAAAAATGGTAATTCAAGTACACTATACTTTGATAATAGTCCAGAATTAAAACAGCTTAAATATTTCCCATATATACAATTTTTAGTAATTGGTTTATTTGCTATAATTGGATACTTAATATTTAGCACGTTTAGAAAAGCCGAGCAAAATAAAGTTTGGGCAGGAATGGCAAAAGAAACAGCACACCAACTTGGAACACCTTTATCTTCTTTAATAGCTTGGGTTAACCTTATAGAAAATAAAGGCATTGATAAAATGATTACTATTGAAATGCAAAAAGATATAGATCGTTTAGAAAAGGTGACGGATCGATTCTCCAAAATTGGTTCCGAAGCTAAATTAGAGGATACAAACATATCTGAAACAATAAATAATTTAATTAACTATCTCCGCCCTCGTATCTCTGAAAAAATTGAAGTTATAGTCAAAACAGATTATAATCTTTCAGTTTTACATAATGCATCTCTAATTGAATGGGTTATAGAAAATATTACTAAAAATGCAATCGATGCAATGGAGGGAGAAGGAGTACTAAATATTAGTCTTGAACAAAGTTCTGGATGGGTTCATATCAATATCAAAGATAATGGAAGAGGGATACCATCAAAACAAGTAAAAACTATATTTGAACCAGGATTTTCGACAAAAAAAAGAGGATGGGGACTCGGGCTATCACTTGTTAAAAGGATTATTAAAGAATATCACAAAGGTCAAGTCTATGTTCTTGAATCTGAACAAAATATTGGGACTACTTTCCGAATCTCATTGCCTTCAAATATTCTGTAAATCAGTTTGTCTCATAGTAACAAAAGATTTTAATATTACTTCTCCTATTTCAGGAACATCAATATGTATTAGATAGACTCCTGAGGCTACAGGTATATTCTTATTATTAATTAATAGCCAATCAATATATGTAGAAGGGCTATCCTTCTTAAAGGACTTTATTAATTGACCTCTAGTGTTATAAATGTTTATCTCACATCGTTCTGGTAAATTTGTTATTTTCACCCTTGTATCTAACCTGTTTCTTTCATATTCAGAATATGCAGAATATGGATTAGGAACTACATTAATTAAATCCAAAGCACTTGTTAATTCATCTGCGCTTCCAAGTTCCGTAGCTATATCACTTGTGTTCCAAGAATACATAGGCTTACCTCCATTTGGTCCTCCCGTTGGATTTGTTGGATTAGAAAAGTTCTTATATTCCTTATTAACTCTCAAACGAATCGTCGCGTCTGTTGACAATAACGTTTGAGCATAACCTAATACTGGATTACCTACCCAAGAAATACTACTATATACTTTTTTCTTTGCAGAAGTTTGATTTGATTCAATATTTTGGAAATCGTTATACAATTCATTCGTCGCATTATTTTCAGCTTGACTTGGAATATAAGCAGGATAATTTTCTGCCTGTAAAAATGAATTCTTTGACTTATTCTGGAAACTAAATACATAAAATGCATGCATCCCACCAAAAATTGGAGTCCCATTATCATCAACTAATGTTCTTGTTGGATTCCAAATCATGTCAGCACCATTATCCGATACCAAGAATGAATTCTCTCCAAATGCCATATAAAGACGAGCACCAGATTCAACATCTATAGCATATCCAGGGAACCAACCCATACCCGTACCTGTACCATCAGGATTACCATTTCTATCAACGCTTGGACTCGCTCTTAATGCACCAGGAGAAGCACCTCCAACATTTAATGAAGCCTCTCTACCAAGTTCAATAACTGGACAACGTGTCCATTTAGATTTGTCTGATGTAAAAACAATATCAACGCTAGGAAGCCAACTTAAAGAAGCTAATTTACGCGCAACACCAACACCAGCATAATTATAATATGCTATGGGCATATAGCTTGCTTCATAACCAGTCAACTTATGAGGAGCTATACCTCCTCCGAGAATACCTGCCCATATTTTCTCATTATCTTGATTTAAAACATCTGGATAACTACAAGGATCTGTCCATGATAAATAATTAGGATCAGTCGCATCAGTACAGTCATCATCATCAACAGTGCTTGTACCATTTGTAGGATCATAATCCCCTGAACGAATCCAATTAAATGGATAAAAACCATCTGAATCAGGAACTGGAGCCAACCATCTCTTTGAGCTATCAGCAAACGTAATCGATGCACTTAACAAATCTGTTGTCTTCTCCTTAGCATCTCCAGATGCTCCTTCAGGAAAATAATAATTGTTTTGATTAATCTGTACCGAAACACCCCATTCAGGAATAATTTGCTCATTATTATTATTTATAGATCGCTTAGAAGATACCGACTCTATAAATACTCCTCCTTCAGAAGCATACCGATTAATAATCCAATCTGCTGTATCTGCAGAATTTGAAGTAGTAGTATTATAATCTGTAAATAAACACTCAAAATAACCATCTACAACATTTAAAGGATCTACAACTTTAACATTTATTGGACCACTACCATTATTATAAACCGGGTTCTCAACATAACCACTCGATATAATAGTAGATTTAGTAGAAGAAGTTAATTCTAATTCTTGTCCACCATTACCATGACCATCTAATCTCTTAATTTTTGGACCTGATCCATAAGATACCATCTGTATTGTACCATCTAACTCCGGTGATGGATTATGGGGGATAACTTCTAAAACTTTTATTTCACCTATTGGTGCTTTTCGACTTGCTATATAGGGCATTTTCTGACCATCTAGACCTAATGGGTCATTAGGATCGTATGTTTTATAATTATTATAAGCATATGCAATTGCAACAAAATAATACCGTTTAAAATTAACTAGTTTTGATTCTCCTTGAGCAAAAAGATCTTCACTAACATAAAAACTATGTTTAATTCCTTCGTTAGATCCGTTAACACGCTCTATAGGCATACTAGCATCAATCTCATCATCATATTCAAAATTAATTATACGATCAATATTATCCTGGATATCACATTGAGCAACTAAACGAGCTTTTGATGCATCTTGCAACTCAGATACAGAAACGTCTTTTCCTGATAATTGATATATTTGATAACCTTGAAACCTATAATCTCGATCATTAAAAGCACTAATAATAAAAGGATCCCTCTCAATATAATTTTCTAGATAATTATTTGAATTAATTGGGTTAGATAAAGTCAATATTACACTATTATCTAATTCTTGAGCTTCCAATAATGGAGCATGAGGTGCATCTAAAACTTTAAAACAATTTTCAAACAATGATTGAGCCTTATCATCCGCACGTTTTAATGATTCTACAGAGGCAAACGGATCACCTCCTGGTGCACGAGCCCATACAACACCAACAGTGATATTGTTAACAGCACCAGGCTTTAATATAAATGGTCCAGCAGATTGGACAAAACGTCTATCATTTGGTGGGTTTCCAGCAGTCTGTTCTGTCCATTCTGGTTGAGGAATTCCTCCAGTACCCCATCCTAAAGGATCTGTATCTCCAGGAAACATGAAATCACATGGTACATTTTGATCAGCTTCACTGTCTGAAACGTGTCCAGAACCACCATAATAAAAACGTGTTCCATCTTTCCAGAATCCTTTTAAATAACTATAATAATCTGCTGCATACTGAGGGTCAGTCTGACTAGGATTAGCCCCATTAGTATTATTACTATAATACAAGAATCTTCGCATTCCATAACGTTCATTATCAATTATTGAATCTCCAAATCCAATGCCATTTAAAGCTTCACCGGGTAGAATTCCGTATGCATTATCGATACCATCATCATCTTGATATGGTCCCTCAAAAAAATCAACCCCTACTGCAGGAGGATTATCTCCATATCCAAAAAAACCTGAATTATCTCCATCAAAATTATCTCCATTATAATAATAGCCTAAACCTCTATTCACATCACAACCAACATAATCATCATAAGGGTCTCCTAATGCACCATCTGTAAAGCATCCAAAATAAGTATCAAATAATGTCTGAGTCCCTCTATTAATTAATTCATAATTATAGAATGTCATATTATTAATCTCATCATTTGAGGAAAAAGAAAAAGCTTGTGATCTAATTTCCATACCAATAGGATCGGCTCCTGTTTCTGTATGAATATTTCCCTTGTCATTCATTACCCACCAAAAATTTAAATCCCCATAAAGAGATACACTTCGATCTGAGGAACATTCTTTTGTTTTATTTATATCATACCATGGATAATCCCCATTTTCCCAATTATAAACACCATCATCATCACGATCAAAAAAGGGTGCTAAATAGAAATCCTGACCTATTGAAATATCTCCATGAGCTGGCCATTCCTTAATCATACTTGGCACTTCATATTCTGGAAATAATTCTATCTGTGTTGAGGTACCATTTGTTTCATCATCAATCCCTGCTTGAAACCAAGCATTAAATTCACGAATTGCATCTTGAGTTGTTACAAAATGTTTATCATAAAACACGCAGTTTTCAGCAGTTGTCTCAGCACCTCCTTGAGTTAATGGTCCTGTCCAATAATCTTGTCCTGATCTATAACGTAATGCTGCTAATTTGAGTTGATTATTTGCATCAACACCTCCAAGCCAAAGAGCGGAAGTGAACAATGCCATAATACCAGAATTTTTTGGAACCTCATATTGAGAATAATTCTGACCAGGAATTTGCCATAAATTACCCGCTGTATGAATAATTGCTTTAACATTATTCATTTGCATAAAAGTAGAAGAAGACGGTGGCGAACAATTTGCACCTTTTATTGGGCCTATTATATTTGGATTATCTCCAACAAATAACTGTGCATTAGAAATAAGTAAAAAACCAGTAACTATAATAGTTGAGATAAATTTCATAGGTTGAATATCGAAATTAATTAATATACCAACAAATTTATATTTTTAAATAAAAAAGTAATTTGATTTAATAACTTATTTTTATTTATAATTGATTAACAAATTGTATCAATAATCTAATTATATCTATACTCTCAGCAAAACTTAAAGAATCATAAGTGTCAAATATATCATGATAATGTTTATTTGGACCTCTAGTATAAATAAAGAAAGCTGGAACACCTTTCTGAGAGAACCAATAATGGTCTGAGTTGGCAGAAGGTCCTCGCTTTTTTATTTCTTTCACCAATAATTCCGATTTATTAATTTGATTCATTATTGAAAATTCTTTATCAAATAAACTGCCATTAACAATAGTAATACCATCTTCTCCACTTCCCATAATATCTAAATTAATAACAAAACGGATATTTTTTAAATCCAAAATAGAGTTCTCAACAAAATATTTTGACCCTACTAATCCTGCTTCCTCACCAGCAAAAGCAACAAACATAATATTAAAATTTGAAGGGTTTTCTTTAAAGTATTCTGCTAAAGAAAAGATCATCGCTGTACCAGATGCATTATCATTTGCCCCAGGAAAATAAGTATCATTACCCATTTTACCTAAATGATCGTAATGTGCAGTAAATATGATTGTTTTAGCATTATTTTTTTTTGAAGGAATATAACCAATAACATTTCTACATTCATAGTTGATGTGCATCTCTGAATAAATATTTAAAGACAGGACACCATCATTATTAATACAATTTTCTTGGATTTGAATATACGGTAGAAATAGTTCATCTAATCCAACAGACCAAGTAAATTTATCATTTACAATTTCTACTACTGGAATAAACATTGCTAATTTTGATGCAACTTGCCTTAACAATTTAACAGTGTCACTTGAAACTAAAGTCATATCAAAAAGGACTGCCGGATCCTCTATATGATTTATAGAAAATAAGTTTTGAATAAATGACTTTAGAGAATCGACTATCAAAGCATCATTAACTCCAATCTCATAAAGTTTTAACTTACCTACACGACCAGAAGAATTAGGATTAATTAAAAAGTCAATCCCAGGTTTTAATAATTTTCCCTCATAATAAATTTCCATTTCATTAGGAAACGTGTTAACATCAAGATTAAAACTCTGAAAATACGATTCATAATAGGGCTTCACGCCAATATTTTGGAATTCAGTTTTAAGAAATTCAGCGGCAATTGAGTCTCCTTTATTAACATATCCTCTCCCATGAAAATCTGGAGAACATAACGTTTTTGTTCTTCTCTTTAATTCATCTATTTGAGAAAAGGTTTGTTGAGTAAATAAAAGAAATAATATTAATAAAAATTTAAACATACCTTCTATTGATAAAATCAATAAACTCAATTACAATTGTTGACTCCAAATCCCAATTATATTTTAACGATAATGATGAAATAACTTTTTTAGCTTCTTCTAGTGTTGATTTTGAGTCTAGAGTTTTAATGGAATCCGAAAATAAATCACTTGAACCATTAAACAGATCATTAATGTACCTCATTTTTTGATTTAACCCAAAAGAGCCAACTAATGTATCTAACCTTGAACCGTTAAAACTTGCATTGACTGAATTATCTATATGTTCAATCGTATCTATAAATATCTCTTTAGATTTTATAATTTCATCTTGAAAATCACCCTCTTCTTCTGAATCCAATTTTTGTGAGTTTTCTTTATCCCTCTTTTCTGATAAAGTATATGGTTCTTCTAGATTATGTTTTATAATAATTATCCTTTCATAAAGATTCCGGACTAAATCTTCAATAACATTTAATTCTTTCTTATTGATTGATAAAGAATTAATTTTATCTATTATATTTTCTAGTTGCTTTATTTGATCCTTATAATTGATATTATTACTCATTATATTTTATTTTTCAACATTTTAAATAAGTTTGTAACTAAATGATAGTATTTTAAATACTTAATAACGAATTTTAGACTCTAAATTTAACGAAAGAAAAAATCTTGAATATTTAATTCAATAGTTTTTCTCTAGAGTCTTTTGTTAATAACCTTATAAGACAGAAAATATGTTATTAGAACAATTTCCAGACGAATCAAGAAGCCATGGTTGGATTGAGGTTATCTGTGGATCAATGTTTTCTGGTAAAACAGAAGAATTGATTCGTAGAGTTAAGCGAGCTAAAATCGCTAATCAAAAGATTCTATTAATAAAGCCAAAAATAGATGAACGCTATCACAAGAAAAATGTTGTAAGTCATCAAGGTAAATCTCTTAAAGCTATTAGTGTCAAAAAAGCATCAGAAATAATTACAATATGGAAAGGGGAAAAAGTTGTTGCTATAGATGAGACACAATTTTTCGATAATGGAATAATTAATGTTTGTAATGAACTATCAAAAGACGGGGTGCGTGTTATTATTGCAGGTTTAGATATGGATTTCAAAGGAATGCCTTTTGGACCAATGCCAGAACTTCTAAGTATTGCTGAATATGTCACAAAAGTTCATGCTATTTGTATGTCTTGTGGGAATCTTGCGCAGTTTTCACATAGAAAAATTAAAAGTGACGAACAAGTACTTATTGGTGCAGTGGAAGAATATAAGCCCCTTTGTCGTCTATGTTATAATAAAAATAGAACTTGAATCTAAAATACTCATTTAGTGACATATCAAAAATACTTGGGGAGAAAAATTCAACTGACACATCTCTTATTAAGGCAATCTCTTTTGATTCTCGAAAAATAAT
The DNA here is from genome assembly GCA_002709305.1 of Crocinitomicaceae bacterium. GTDB lineage: Bacteria > Bacteroidota > Bacteroidia > Flavobacteriales_D > Crocinitomicaceae > UBA4466. The sequence continues at coordinate 59,980 of PAQM01000001.1, forward strand.
AAGCGGTAGAAGCATATTATTCTTTGCGTTAAAAGGAAACTTTAGAGATGGACATGACTATATAAAATCTTCATATAATAAAGGTGTTAGATTTTTTGTTGTCTCAAAACCTAATTTATTAGACTCATTTCCTGGAGCTCAAGAAATTTTAGTTGAAGATACTTTATCTGCATTACTCAAATTAGCTAGGTACCACAGAGATCAGTTCAACTTTCCAATTATAGCAATAACAGGGAGTAATGGTAAAACAACAACTAAAGAATGGCTTTCCAAACTTTTAAGTTGTAAGTTTCAAGTAACACGAAGTCCTAAAAGCTATAATAGCGCTATAGGAATTGCAATATCCATTCTTGAATTAAATGAAAAAACTAATATAGGAATTATTGAAGTAGGAGTGTCTTCTTTAAATGATATGAAGCAATTAAGAGAAATAATAAAACCAACTCATGGTATAATTACATCTTTTGGCAGTGCACATAGAGAATTATTCAAATCAGCATCAGATCATTTATCTGCTAAACTTGAAATATTTAAGAATGTTGAAAATCTATTTTATCCAGAAACACTCAAATTAGAAAAGGGTATAGTCGTAAAACAAGATTCAAATAAAGATATTATCAAACACTTTAAGTTAGCTGGTGATTTTAATAAAATAAATGCTCAAATGGCAATAAGTGTTGCTCTTTTTTTTGGTGTTGAATCAAATGAATTAAAAAAAAATGTACCATATATTAGCCCTCTTGCTCTTAGACTAGAAACTTTTCGTGGGACTAATAATAATACAATTATAAATGATACATATAGCCTAGATATTGAATCATTACGTGATTCATTAGAGTATCAACTTTTTATAAGTAAAGAAAAAAAACGCTTTGCAATTATTGGGTTACTAGATTCTAAACATGAAAATAAATACAGATTACTCTTAGATAAATTTAAACTGAGCCAATATTTCTTTTATTACAATGGAGAAAAAATTAATTATAAATTTGAAAACTCTAATGTTTTAATTAAAGGAAATAGAAAGTTAAGAATGGAACTCTTAGCAAATAAATTTAAAGAAAAAAACCACCAAACCTACCTGGAAATTAATACTAAAGCAATTAGAAATAATATTAACTATTTAAAATCGCTATTGAATAAAGACACTAAAATCCTATGTATGGTGAAAGCCTCATCTTATGGCTCTGATTCTAAAACAATGGGTCATTTTCTCCAAAAAACAGGTATAGACTACCTTGGGGTAGCATACTCTGATGAAGGAGTTGAATTAAGAAAAAATGGGATAAAAAAAA
>PAQM01000002.1 GCA_002709305.1 Crocinitomicaceae bacterium
CGCATCACATCCACTTCCACTAAGACTTACTATTACACTATAGAAACTTGTACCTACCGTATCAAATACCGGTGGTAAATAAGTAGAATTTGTTGCACCTACTATATCTACACCATCTAATTGCCATTGGTAGGTTGCTACTCCTACCCCACCTGTATAACTTACAACTAATGCCTGATCTATTGTGCCACCAACGCATATCGATTGGCTTAGTAATGGGTGAATATCTATGGTTGGATCCGGATTAACAGTTATTGTAGAAGAAGAAATCGCAGGAGTACAACCTCCTGTTGTCTCGACTGTATAGTTGAAAGGACCACTAATTAATGGGTTCCCTGATATTATAACCGTGTCATTAAACCATGATCCTGATACTCCTGGAGGTAACCCTGAAAAGTATGCACCTGTTGCACCTGTTGTAGGTAAAATTATAAAAATATTAGAGCCAACACAGACAGTTTGATTTATACCCTGCTCGATAGTATTTAAAGGTGAAACTGAAATGGTACCAGTAGAAATTGAAGACGGACATCCTCCTGTTGTTTCAACAGAATAATTATAAATACCACTATTTACTGGCGTACCACTAATTGTAATAATGTTATTGACCCATGTTCCATTTATTCCAGCCGGTAAGCCAGAAAAAATAGCACCTGTGGCTCCACTTGTTACCATGATAATATTATTTATTGGAGAACCAACGCAAACATTTTCATCAATACCGGCAGAGATAGTATTTAATGGGGTAACTTCAAGTGTACCTGTCGTTGCAGCTAAATCACAACCACCTGTTGTCTCAACTATATAAGTAAATGTGCCACTCTCTGTTGGTATACCGCTTATTGTTAATGTGTCTCCTGACCAACTATCAGTTATCCCTTGAGGTAAACCTGTAACATATGCTCCCGTTGCAACAGTTGTAAACAACAAAATATCTGTAATGGGAGAATTCATACAAACAGTTTGATCTATACCAGAGGTAATTGTATTTAATGGAATTACTTCGACTATACCTGTAGTTGTAACTGATGGACATCCACCCAATGTCTCAACTGTATAAATAAATGTACCACTTTCTGTTGGTGTACCATTTATTATCAATGTATCTCCTGACCAACTATATGTTATCCCTTGAGGAAGACCTGAAACATTTACACCTGTTGCACCAGTTGTAAATAAGAAAATATCTGTTAGTGGTGAGTTAATACAAACCGTTTGATTTATACCAGCAGTAATTGTATTTAATGGAGTGACATCAATTATACCTGTTGTTATAGCTGGAGGACAACCACCTGTTGTCTCAACAGTATAAATGAATGTGCCACTCTCTGATGGTGTACCACTTATTGTCAATGTATCTCCTGACCAACTATCTGTTATTCCTTGAGGTAAACCTGTAACTTGAGCCCCCGTTGCACCGGTTGTAAATATCAAAATATCTGTGATGGGAGAGTTCATACAAACTGTTTGATCTATTGCAGGGGTAATTGTATTTAATGGATTTACAATAAAAGTGGTACTATCATTTGTTGTACCACACTCATTAGATACTGATAGAAATATAGTTGTTAAACCAGTGACATCAGCAATTGTTAGTGGAGGATTCGGTAAAATTGAACTTAAACCTGAAGGAGAACTAGACCAATTATATAAAAGAGAAGAATCTGCACAATTATCAACATTTACAGACGGTTCATATGCGTAGGGTATACAACCATCTGCAATTTCATTAATGTTAACTATTGGAGGTTTTTTAACCATTACTATTTGATCTGGGGATGTTTCAGAACCACATTCATTTATTGTAGAAAGCGACACACCATATATTCCCGAATTATTAAACTGAAATACTGGGTTTTTAGATTGATTAGTAGTTGAATCTGCATATGAGAATGATGAAGTAGATCCACAATACCCACTCGAATAGTTAATATTCCATTGATATAGAACAGGAGAACATGACATAGAAGTATCCGTGTCATCTGAATTGGCTGAGATAATCAGTGGAATACAACCTATTGTGTCATCAAGATTAAATAATGGTATTACTTTGTCTTGAACACAGAAATCTTGAGAAAAATAACTTTCTCCACAATTATTTTTCACTCTTATAGTTATTGTATAAATCCCTGGGATATTGAATGTAATAGATGGAGAAACATCTCCTGAAATCCATAAATTATGATTAGATGAATTAAAACTATTACCTAAGTTTCCTGAAACACTCCACGCACCTGGTGTAGAAGGAGAAACAGCCCAATAAAAAGGTGCAATAGTATCACAATCACCTCCAGAAAAAGTAGGTACATTTATTCCTGGATTAGACGTGTTTGTGAGTTGAAGTGGAGACCCCACACAAACATTTATTGGTAAAGTATCATTATTACTAGGAATAAATTGAGCATTAGGCTCTTCTCCAATTACAATAATTGCTATAGCTGATGGAACAGGGGTGAATGAACATGGATTTTCAGTAACAACAACTGGTTGAATTGCATTATCAGTAATAATTCCATTTGAGTTCGCCTGTTCTCCACATGTTGTTGATATAAAAGTATGAGTCACTATATAATCACCTGGAGTATTTGGTACAGGGACCCAATCAGGAGGAATGGGATCACCTTGAACATACGTAAATATTGGTGATCCATCTTTCCAATCAATAGTATAATTCGTTCCATTGGCGTTAGCGGGAGGTATAGTCAAAGTCCAATTTGTAGTATGAGGAGCACATCCATTTTGTTGAAAAGGAAATAAAACTAAAGAACTTGCTTCTGGCGAACTACCAACGAAAACAGGATAAATTTTAGTTACAGAACATCCATTGGATAAGAGCATTTGAATTGTAAAAAAACTATTTCCTATAGGAAAATTCTGTATAATTGGATTAGACCAATTACTGTTGTCAAAGATTGTATCATATAATCCATCGTTATTCCAATCTATTTGGAAATTAGTAATAGAATCACTGAAAGAAGGAATAGATAAGAAAAAGAAAATATCTCCATTTGTCTGACCTAGATCTAGACAATAGACAAGTTGACCACCTACAAGTAAACTACTATTTATATCTATATCTGCAACTGTAATATGAATAGAGTCTTCAGTTTGACAACCTCCAACTGTTGCTGTCACAAAATATGTCCCAGACATAGATGCAGAAGAATTAGGTATTGTTGGTGTTGCTGAAGAACTAGTATATCCATTAGGACCAGTCCAAGAATAACTAACTGGATTAGAACCATTACCTGATATAGATGAATTTAAGTTAATAGGATCACCAGAACAAACAATAATATCTGGACCTGTAGATATATTTAGGTCTAAAACTTCAAGGTTAATACTATCCAAAGAAAAACATCCAGTTGTTGTATCGGTAGTTAATAAAGTATAGATAAAATCTTCAGGGCTAGATGAGGTTGTTAATGAAACTAGTGGATTAGAGATTGATGGGTCACTTAAACCAGTAGAAGGAGACCAAGAGTATGTATAATCGGAATTTGGTGCTACACCAATCTGAACATTATCTCCCGAACAAAAAGAAAGATCAACTCCTGCAGAGGAATTAGGCAACTGTAAAACTGTTATTGTAATACTATCAATTGAAGAAGCACCTTGATTTGGACATGTTCTTGTAACATAATATGTTATAGTACTTTGAGGTGCAGCTATTACATTCTGTCCAATGGTATCATTTAAACCTGTTGATGGCCACCATTCATAAGTGCTATTTACTCCACCGGATGCATTAAGATCTATTGAATCACCAAAACAGATAATTGTATCACTGGATGATGTAATATCTACGGCACACTGAGAAAATAAAACCTTTAACGGGAAAAATAATAATATAAAAAATATTATTCTTAGCATTTTACATGTTACATTTTAAACAATTGAAAAAACAAAAGTAACTCTTTTATCAAGCTAAATCTATACTAATAACGTTTAATAATCACATAGGTTCGCTAAAATAAGGTATTTTTATTTTTAATATTAATCTATCCATTTATTACATGAGTTATAAATTTTATCAAGTTGATGCCTTTACAGACAAAGTCTTTAGTGGTAACCCAGCATGTGTCGTTCCTTTAAAGGAATGGTTTTCTGATGAAATTCTATTAAAAATTGCAAAAGAAAATGCTGTTGCAGAAACTGCTTTTGTTATTGATAAAGGCGATTATTTCCATTTAAGATGGTTTACCCCAGATTTAGAAATAGATTTGTGCGGACATGCAACATTAGCAACTTCATTTGTTTTAAAATCGATTTTGAAGCACCCATCTAATGAAATTCATTTTAAAACATTAAGCGGAGAACTTGTTGTCAAAACACATAATGATTTTTATTATTTAGATTTTCCTGCAAGACCAGCATCCCCTTCTGAATTACCAAAAGAGATAAAGTTAGGTTTAAATATTCAACCCGAAGAAATTTATAAAGCTAGAGACTATTTATTAGTATACAATAATCAAGAAGAAGTTGAAAATATAAAAATCAACGAAGAAAAATTCAATCAAATTAATTTAGGATATGGCGGAGTTATTTGCACTTCCAAAGGAAATTCTTCTGATTTTGTTTCTAGGTTTTTTACTCCACAAGCTACTATTTTAGAAGATCCTGTGACCGGTTCTGCTCACTGCACTCTTATACCTTTTTGGTCATCTAGACTTTTGAAAAAAGAATTAATTGCTTTACAAATTTCTGAAAGAGGTGGGAAATTATATTGTAAAGAAAATTCTAATAGAGTAATCATAGGTGGACAAGCAAAATTATTTTCTTTTGGTGAATTCAATATTTAGTGAAAAATATCATAATTTGACTAATAGTTCTGCTTTGGATAAAAAAGAATATTCTGAAGATAGATTGTAATCAGACAAAACAGAATCAACCACATCTTTCATCTTGTCGCTATTACCTGTTATTATATATATTTCTTTTGTACCTTGATATAAATGTTTAGTTAAAAATTTATCTAGTAAATTTTGAACTTCATGGTGTCTGATGCCATGCAAATCTATTTTATTAGTCATTTTGTAATATTATATATAAACCATTTAAGTGCCTAAATATAATAGAATGAACAACTATACTATCAATTATTGATATAAATATTCTATCTTAGATTTATTACTATGAAAAATTCATCTACATCATTAATAAAATTAAAGTCTATTAAAATAAGATGTACTTTACTTTTTATATTCTTTTTTGTTTATGGTAATACTCAAAACATATATAATCCTCAAAATCTATATGAATCTCCAGGTGGGATTTTTGAAAAAGATTCTATTAGAGATTTATACATCAATTTCTATGATTCAAATTACCACGATATTCTAGTTCAATCATTCTTTAATGATCCAGCATACCGAATTCCAGCTACTGTTACACTAAATGGGAGCTCTCATGACTTTGTAGGTGTTAGATATAAAGGTAACTCCACATTTTGTTTGCCAAACGATATACAAAATCCTAAAGTGCCATATAATCTAGACATGAATTATTGGATTTCCGGACAAAAATTAATGGGAAAAAAGAAAATAAAGCTTGCTAATGCTTGGCTTGACCCTACATTTTCGAAAGAATTTATCGCAAGTAAAATATATCGAAAATATCTCCCATCACCTGAAGTTAATTTATTAAAACTTCATGTCCAAAATGATTATCTTGGTTTATACGTTAATACAGAGTCTATTAATAAACAATTCTGTGAAAAACATTTTGGGGAAAAAGATGGTGCGTTGTTTAAATGTGATCCAATAGATATGTTTTGTGATCCAAGCCCTACACCAGCGACAGGACCCCCACCAAACCTCAAGTGGCTAGGCCCTGATAGCTCATCGTATTACAATAGTTATAATTTAAAGTCTGATTCTGGTTGGGGTAAACTAATGGAGTTAATCTATACCTTAAACTTTAATCCAGAAGAGTTAGATACAATTTTAAATATTGACCGTGTTTTATGGGCATTTGCTGTAAATACTTCAACGCTGAATCTAGACACTTATAATGGTTACTATGTACATAACTATTACCTGTACCAGACAGAAGATGGCCTATTTCAAATGATTCCATGGGATTTAAGTGAAAGTTTCCTAGGTGCACTTCTTGGTTGGGATTATTTTAACCCTACACCAATCTATAATTATGATTCTTATGGAGCTCAATTTCAAACTGGACAAAGACCACTTGTAGATTATCTATTAAATCATCCCTTGTATCGCAAAGTCTATAATGCTCATCTAAGAACAATTCTTACAGAAACTATGTTAGATACAACAGGAATAAAAAATCAAATCAATGAGATCCAGAATATAGCTTATCCAGGATTTAACAATGATCCAAATCAACTTTTTACAACTAATCAATTTTATGCAAATGTAGACGACGCAGTATGGATAAACTGGGGTTTTGGGGGTATTATGTCGAGTATAAATGCTCGTAATTCATATCTAAATAACTTAAATGAATTATCACAAACACCACCACAAATAAGTGATGTAAAAATAAATGGGAGCTATATAGAAGCTACAGTTTCAAATACAACAGAAGTAGAGTTAATGGCTACAATAAGTCCTTATAATTCAAAATTCAACTCTTTTCAAATGCAGGATAATGGAATTTTAGGTGATGCTATTGCTAATGATGGAATTTATACAACAGAAATACCTTATTTACAAAACGGAGAAGAGATTAAATTTTATGTTAGAGCGCATAATAGCAACTCAATCTCTTTATCTCCAGAAAGAGCAGAATATGAATTCTATTATTTCCAACCAAATGCTGTTGTAAATAACATTAATAAAATAAACTCAATAAAAGTATACCCTAACCCTACTAATTCAATATTTAATATTTTCACAGAAGAAAGTAATTCGATAAATTGTGAGGTCTTTAATCTCTACGGACAGTCTGTATTAACAAAAAATATTTTATCAAATAATATTACTATTGACTTAAAAGATGAGCCAGATGGGATTTATCTAATTAAAGTGAATGGTGAAATAATAAAAATCATAAAAAGTAAATGATTTTACAAATTTATTTAATCTATATGAAAAAAATAGTACCTCTCATCCTTTTAGCCTTTTTATGTATTTATTATGGTTGTAAAAAAGACCAAGTTCTTGATTGTAATCAATATTCTAATGACTTTACTGTGGACTCAACAAAAATTTCAAGAAAAGTTATTATTATAGGTATTGATGGATTTAGAAGTGATGCTATGCAACAAAGTATTTGTCCATTTATGTATAATCTTTCATTAAATAATAATGTTTACTATACACCTAATCATATCGTAGAGGGAGACACGTATAGTGGACCAAATTGGTCTAGTCTCTTAACAGGTGTTCATTATGATAAACATTCGGTAACAGATAATAGTTTTGTTGGTAGCGACTATACTCAATATCCACCATTCTTTAATTACATTGAAAAAATTTCTTCAAACATTAATACTGCTTCTATTGTTAATTGGACACCCATAAACGAATTTACTTTACCAAATTCTGTAGATTATGCACCTCAAGAAAGCATTAATGATTCTATTGTTTTTGAAGAGGTTAAAGAGCTTCTAATAAATTCAAACCCTTTATCACCGGATATTCTATTCATTCATTTTGATGAGCTTGATGCAACAGGACACACTTATGGTTTTAGCCCTTTTATTGAAGAATATAAAAGTACATTAAACAGGATTGATTCCTATGTCAATGGAATATTTAACATCATCGAAAACAAAAGATTAGATGGTGAAGATTGGATTTGCTTTATAGTTTCTGATCATGGTGGCGTTGGAACAAGTCATGGAGATGCAAATAATCCTAAAGTAAATAAGACTATTTTCTATGCTCAACATCCTACCGTAGAATTTAAAGCTAACTATACTAGTAACCAAACTGATCTAGCTGCAACTATTTTAAACTTTTTAGGCATATCAAATCCAGAATTTGATTGTAAAACAGATGGAATTTCTATTATAGAATAATAACATTCTTCTATATTTTCAATTATGTCAAGATTTATATTGGTAGTTATTTTGTTATGTCTCTCTCCTATTCATTGTCAAGTAATACTATCACATTCAAATCTGCCAATAATAAGTATTAATACAAAAGATCAAAATATAAGTGATGATTCAAGAATAATTGCTAAAATGGGTGTAATTGACAATGAAAATATAAATTACACTTCAGATGACTTCAATAATTATAACGGCAGAATCAGTATAGAGCATAGAGGAACGAGCTCCTTATTATTTCCAAAGAAATCATACTCAATTGAGACTCAAGATTCTATTGGAGATAACAATAATGTCTCTTTATTAGGTATGCCAATAGAGAATGATTGGATTTTATACGCTCCATATGGAGACAGAAGCTTTATAAGAAATGCTTTAACATATTATTTATATGACAAAATGGGTTACTATTCTCCTAAATATAGGTTCTGTGAACTGTTATTAAATAATGAATATATGGGAATATATTTATTAATAGAAAAAATTAAGCGAGATAAAAATAGAATAGATATTGAGGAAATGAACATAAATGATGTTGAATTTGAAGATATATCTGGAGGATATATCATACAAATCGATAGATCAAGTGATAATAAAAATAAATATTGGACCTCTTCTTTTAATAGTAGTTCTGGAGATTCTATTTATTTCCAATATATATATCCAAAATGGGACAATATTAATGATTATCAAAAATCTTATGTTCAAGAATTGATTTATAATTTTGAAGCCTCAATTATATATAATAACAATCTATATTTATATAATTTATATGATAATTTAATCAATGTAGAATCATTTATTGACTACTTTATAATCAGTGAATTAAGTAAAAATATTGATGCATATAGATTCAGCACCTATTTATATAAAAATCATGATGATATAGACAAGCGTATACATATTGGTCCAGTTTGGGATTTTAATTGGGCATACGGAAATTCAACTTTTTGTGAAGCTGACATAACAGAAGGATGGGAATTTAATACATCTTGTGGAAAATACAACCCTATTTGGTATTCAATTTTAACAAAAGATTCTGTGTTTAATGATTTATTAAAATGTAGGTGGAATCATCTTAGAAGAGAAATAGTTAGTATCGATAATATTAACTCCTTTATTGATAGTTTAAGTAATAATTATAAAGAAGGATTTGAAAGAGATTTTTTACGTTGGAAGCGAAAAAAAAATACAGATCATCATCAACAAATAATTAATTTAAAAGAGTGGATAAATAAAAGAATAGAATGGTTAGATAATAATATTCTAGGAACTTGTCAAAATGAAAATCAGATTATAGATGAACCAGCTAATTTAATTATGATTACTGATATTCTTGGAAGAAAAACTGAAGAAAAACCAAACATTGTTTTATTTTACATATACGATAATGGAACAATAGAGAGAAAAATTATTGTTAAATAAATTTCTAAAATTTTTTGAATTAAAATTAAACTAAAGTGAGAGATATTATAATAACATTAACTATTATATTCGTGATATTTATTCATTCCAATAGCCAAACATATGGTAAAAATGGTATGGTAGTATCTGATAATACTATTTCGTCCCAAACAGGAATTGATATCTTAAAAAAAGGTGGGAATGCTATTGATGCATCAATAGCAACAGCATTCTCTTTAGCAGTAACCTTTCCTCAGGCAGGCAATCTTGGTGGTGGTGGATTTCTTGTCTATCTTGATTCAAGAGGCAAATCTACTACAATTGATTTCAGAGAAAAAGCACCTTTAGCTTCTAATTCTGTTATGTTTTTAGATTCGAATGGTAAACTAATTAAAGGAAGTAATCATAAAGGATTAAAATCAGTTGGTGTTCCTGGAACTGTTGCAGGATTATATTTAGCTCACAAAAAATATGGTGTTCTCCCTTGGAAAGAGCTTGTTCAACCATCAATAGATTTAGCTGAAAAGGGAATTATCTTTTCTTGGAATCTTGAACAACATGCTAAAAAATTTAATTCTGGTGATTACCCTAAATTTCTTCAAGATTATTTTAAAAATTCTAAGGAAAATATAATAAAACAAGGCGAACTTTGGATTCAAAAAGAACTAGCAGAAACCTTAAAATTCATTCGTGATTATGGAAAAGATGGTTTCTATAGTGGTCCTGTAGCTGATGAAATAGAATCTTTTATGAAAGAAAATGGAGGTCTAATTACAAAAGAAGACTTAAAAAAGTATAAAGCGATTGAAAGAGAGCCTATTAAAGGCAAATATAAAGATTATGATATTATATCTATGCCACCACCTAGCTCAGGAGGCGTAGCAATAATTGAGATGCTAAATATGATAGAAAAGGCAAACCTTGACTCTATAAAATTCAATTCCTCAGAATATATACATCTAATTACCGAAATTATGAGACGTGCATTTGCTGATAGAGCAGAACACTTGGGCGATCCAGACTTTAATTTAAATATGCCTATAAATAAACTTATTTCAAAAGAGTTTGCCAAAATGAGATATGCAAATATAGATTTACATAAAGCATCTGTAAGCGACTCTTCAAAGTTTGGTCAATTGTATGATGGAGATAATACTACACATCTTTCTATCATTGATAAAGATGGAAATGCTGTTTCTTTAACATATACTATTGAGCAGTCTTACGGTTCTGGATTAGGATCAAAAAAGCTAGGGTTTCTTTTTAATAATGAAATGGGTGATTTTAACCCTAAACCTGGATACACAAATAACGGATGGCTAATTGGAACAAAGGCCAATATTATTGAACCTGAAAAACGAATGTTGTCAAGTATGAGTCCAACTATTATAAGTAAAAAAGGGAAACCTTATTTAATCATTGGAAGCCCAGGAGGTAGAACAATAATCAATACTGTTTTCCAAACAATACTCTGTGTCCTTGAATACAACATGCCAATTAAAAAAGCTATTGAAGTATTAAAGATTCATCATCAATGGATGCCAAATAAATTAATTTATGAATCTGATCTTATTTCAATTGATAGCTTAAAAAAATTAGAAAAAATGGGACATATAGTTTCAGCCACAAAACAACTAGGACGTCTAATGGGTATTCTTTGTCCACTTGAAGAAGATATATACATTGGTGCTTCTGATTCATCAAGCCCAGATGGTGGCGCTATTGGTTATTAAACGAAAAAATTATACCTAAATAATTGATCCATATAAATCAAATATTAAAAAAAGAAATTGGTATATCACCCAATGCAATTAATCAACTTTATGGTGGAGATATTAATCTAGTCTATCATTGCATTTTTGATGATAAACATTTGGTAATCAAAGTAAATGATTCAAAGAAGTTTCCTCAGATGTTCGAAAAAGAGAAACTAGGGCTTGATCTTCTTTCTCGTTCATACTTTAAAGTACCAGAAGTGATTTCGATTGGAACTTTTAAAGAATATGATTACATCATAATTGAATATATAAAACAGGGTAATAAACTCACCTGGGATTTATTTGGTGAAAATTTAGCAAAATTACATCGAATAAGTAATGACAAATTTGGACTAGATCATAATAATTACATAGGATCACTTGTCCAAAATAATTCATTTGAGAATGAATGGTCATCATTTTATTGTAATAATAGAATACTTAACCTCACAAAAATTGCGAGAAACAAAAAATTAATTGATAAAAAAGATTGCGCTTTGATAGATCAATTATGTATTGATATTAAAAATATTATTCCTGAAGCTAAACCTTCTCTTATTCATGGTGATTTATGGTCAGGAAACCTACTCTGTAATGAAAATAATCAACCTGTTTTAATTGATCCTGCAGTATATTACGGTCACCCAGAAATGGATTGGTCTATGCTAGCTTTATTTGGTGACTACCCAGAGAGTGCTTTTAAAAAATATAAAGAAGTTTACCCTCTAGAAAATGGCTTTAATGAAAGAAAAAAAATTCACCAATTATATCCATTATTAGTTCATTTAATATTATTTGGAAGACAATATTACAATTCAGTAAAAAGAATCATTTTGAAATTTTCGTAAAATTTAAAAAAAGTTTATTCGAAAAAGTTATACTATTCTAACAATTTGTTTAACTTTGCAACTAAATACTTAAACAAATTGCAGGATATAGATAGCTTAAAAAATAAAGAACGTTTTACCATTAAAGATCTAGAAAACTTTACTGGAATAAAAGCCCATACAATTAGAATATGGGAAAAAAGATATAAGCTACTTGAACCAAAAAGAACTGAAACCAATATAAGGTATTATGACGAGAACGACTTAAAGAAAATACTTAACATTAATTTACTTTATAACAACAGTTATAAAATATCAAAAATAGCTCTTTTGAGGGAACAAGAAATTTTTGAAGCCTCCAAATCATTAATTCTAAATTCCTCCAATTCAACTTCAGAAGTAGATCAACTTACTCTTGCAATTCTTAAATTCGAGAAGGAAAAAGTCTTGGATATTTTTTCAAAATATTCAAAAAATATTTTCGAGTTATATGAAAAAATAATTGTCCCTTTTTTAATCAAAGTAGGAGAATTGTGGCAGGTAAATTCTATTCAAATTATTCATGAACATTTTTTCTCAATTTTATTTAAAGAATACTTACATGAAAAAATAACAAGTTTAGATGCAACTGACAAATCAAACTCAAATGTTCTATTATTTCTTCATGAAAAAGAAGAACATGAATTTACGATACTTCTTTATTATTATCTATTCAAATCTAAAGGATATAATTGCTTCTACATGGGACAAAGTGTTCCTATAAGTGATTTAGAATTTGCTATTCCAAAAATAAAACCAACATACATCTTCACATCTTGTATAGCCAAAATTGAAGAAAAAGAATTTATTACAATAATTGATACGCTACTAACTCATGCTACTGATGCTAAAATAATAATGAGTGGATATCAAACATCTATGTACAAAAAACTTGTTCCTGAAAGTATCATTCTAATCAATTCCAAGGAAGAATTCGAGAAACTAGCTCAAAATATTTAGTTTTTTTTAAATATAAATAGCTGTATAACAGGGGTTTACAAAAAAAAGTGAAATTTTGTTTAATTTTTTCTTGTTTTTGTTAAACAAAATATATTACATTTGTTTAACAAAAAATTATAAACGTTAAACAAAAAAAATGAAAACAAAACTACTCAAATTAAAAAACGGATTTTTAACTCTAGTTATATCTTTTGCTATTTCAAGTAATTTAAATTCGCAAATAACTGTTTTTGATGTTATATCAGGCAGTCCAAATCATTCTTCTTTAGCTGCTGCTATCAATACAGCTAATCTAACAGGAGCGTTGCAAGATGTAAATGCTACATACACTGTTTTTGCTCCTGATAATAATGCATTTGATAACTTAGCACTTCAACTTGGTACGAATATTTCTGGATTATTAGCCCTACCTAATTTATCAGAAATTTTATTATACCACGTTCTAGATGTATCTGTTGATGCTGCTTCAGTAACAAATGGTCTAATAGCACAACCGTTAAATAATGCTAATACTATTAAGTTAACTAAAACATCCACTGGTAGTGTATATGCTAATCATGCAATGGTAAATGCTGCAGACCTTCAAGCTGATAACGGAATAGTTCATTCTATAGAAAAAGTCATTTTATCTGACGAGACTGTTGTAGATATAGCAATTGATAATGGATTTTCAACTTTAGCTACTGCTGTAATAACAGCTGAGTTATTGCCGGCTTTAACAGATCCTTTTTCCACTTTTACAGTATTCGCACCAGACAATAACTCTTTTGATCAATTAGCTGTAGATCTTGGTACAGACTTAAATGGAATTTTAGCGCTCCCAAATTTAACAGACATTTTGTTATACCATGTATTAGACGCTAGTGTAGATGCAGCGTCTGTAAGTAATGGATTAGTTGCACAACCTTTGTCAACAACAAATACCATCAAAATGACAAAAACTCAATCAGGTATGGTCTATGCAAATCAAGCAAAAGTGGTTACACCCGATTTAACTTCTTCTAATGGTATAGTTCATACTTTAGATGCAGTTATTTTACCAAATGAAACAGTTGTAGATATTGCTATCGATAACAACTTTACAGCATTAACTACTGCAGTAATTACTGCTGAATTACTTCCTGTATTGACAAAACCTCTAGGATCATTTACGGTTTTTGCTCCAACTGACAACGCATTCAATGATTTAGCATCAAGTTTGAATACTGATATTAATGGTATACTTAACTTACCTAATTTATCAGAAATTTTATTATACCATACAGTTGCAGGAACAGTAATGTCCTCTGACTTAGTATCAGGTCCTGTAACTACAATTGAGGGAACAGAAATTTTTGTAGATCTTAGTTCTGGAGTAGTTATTAATGATGCAAATGTTACTACACCTGATATTAATGCAGACAATGGTGTAGTACATGTAATTGATAAAGTATTATTATCTCAATTTGCAAGTATTGAAACAATAAATGAAGATACAGATATCAGAATTTATCCAAATCCTGCATCTAGTTTCATTGACATTAATTTAGATGCAAAAAAATACTCAAAATTATTTATAATCAATCCTGAAGGAAAAATTATAATAAAGCATGATCTCAAATCAGATCAAACTAGAATAGATGTGAAAAATCTAATTCATGGAAGCTATTTAATAAAAGTCATGGGAGATAGTGGAGAGAAAGCAAAGAAAATATTTATTTCAAATAAATGAGAAATAAAATATTTACAATAATTGCTATAGTCTCAGTAATATCTACCGCTTTTATTATCATGTGTCAAATAGTTAGTTGTTAATTTTAGTATGGGCCTGGATTCTCTCCACTCCAGGCCCTTTTCCTTTTAAATGATTAAAATCCAAAACATATCAGGTCTTTACAAGATAACATCCAGCCAACATGTGGATGCCAAACTAGACAAAGTATGGGACTATTATTCTAGACCATCTAATCTTGAATCAATTACACCTAAAAGTTTATCATTCAAAATACTAAATAACCCTATTGAAGAGATGAAAGAAGGTGATATCATAAAGTTTAAAATGAGATTACTTCCTTTAATAAACATCAGTTGGGTTACTGAAATAAAATCGATAAAATCTTTAAAATACTTTGTTGATGAACAAAAAATAGGACCTTACAAACTCTGGCACCACAGACACAGCTTTGAAGCCAATCGTTTTGGTACTACAATAACTGACGAAATACACTTTGCATTGCCATTAAAATTTATTTCAAACATCCTTTATACATTGTTTTTAAAGAAAAAACTCAAAGAAATATTTGAATATAGAAACAAAAGAATAATTAACTTTTTATAAAACTACTATGAACTTTATTGAGAAATACTACCCTGTTGTCCTTGCTTTTATCAGTTTTCTTCTATCAGTAACACTATGGTTTACAGGAC
This sequence comes from Crocinitomicaceae bacterium, assembly GCA_002709305.1. Classification (GTDB taxonomy): domain Bacteria; phylum Bacteroidota; class Bacteroidia; order Flavobacteriales_D; family Crocinitomicaceae; genus UBA4466. The sequence continues at coordinate 15,420 of PAQM01000002.1, forward strand.
AGAAAGACGAAGGTATGTTTGTTGGTATATGGGTACCATCAATCTTGTGCTTTGCTATATTCATAAGACTTGTCAAAAACGATTAAAATGGAAAACTTAACTCTATTTCTAGTTGGATTTTCAATTTTTAGTGCATACATGTTCTTTCTTTTAAGAATGATATGGAAACAACATAACATACAAAAAAAAGAAAATTCTTCTAAAATTAAATAAAATGAAAAATATTTTAATAATAGGTGGTTCATCAGGAATCGGGAGAGATGTTGTAAAAAAAATGACAGAAAACAACTGCAATGTTTTTGCCTCTTTCAACTCCAATAATGAATTCGAATCAAACACAAATTATTTCCATCTAGATGTTATGGAGCAGGAGTTAAACTTAGATTTTCTTCCTGATGTAATTGATGGTCTTGTATATTGTCCTGGATCAATTAACCTTAAACCATTTAAAAGAATTTCACCAAAAGATTTTACCAAAGATTTCGAACTTCAGGTCGTTGGTGCAATTAAAGTGATTCAATCATTACTCAAAAAACTAGATAAATCTGAAAATGCTTCTATTGTTTTATTTTCAACTGTAGCTGTAAAATTAGGCTTTAATTTCCATACACAAGTTGCGTCTTCAAAAGGTGCAATTGAAGGTTTAACTAAATCTCTAGCAGCTGAGTTATCACCTAACATAAGAGTCAATTGTATAGCACCATCATTAACAAAAACTCCTCTTTCATCAAAGCTATTAAATAGCGAAGAAAAAGTGATTAATAATGCTAATAGACATCCTCTCAAAAGAATAGGAAATTGCAATGATATTTCGTCATTTGTTGAGTTTTTATTATCTGAAAAATCTTCATGGATTACAGGACAAGTAATTCAAATTGATGGTGGTATCTCTTCGCTCAAAATTTAAGAATTTATTTTTTGTATCTTAGGTCAAAAACCTAGACAATGAAATATAAGAATAGTAGAAGAAAATTTCTTAGAAACACATCATTATCGCTACTATCCATTGCCGCTTTTCCATCTGTTGTTAACTCCGCTACTTCTAAGAAAAATGACACAAAAGATTCATGTGACGAAACAACATTGGATGCATATGGCCAAGGACCCTTTTATACTGCAAATGCTCCGTTGATTCAAAATAATCAACTTGCAAATATAAATGAAAGTGGAGAAAGAATTATTATTAGTGGACAGGTATATAACCTAGATTGTTCTGAGGCTATCCCTAACACAGAAATTGATGTTTGGCATGCTAATAATCTAGGTGAATATGATAATTTTGGCTACAACCTTAGGGGGAAAACAATGTCAAATAGTCAAGGTTATTACATCTTTGAATCCATTAAACCTGGTTTATATCTTAATGGTTCAACTTATAGACCATCTCATATTCATTTTAAAATAACACCACCAGGTTTTAATACTCTTATTACACAACTATATTTTGAAAATGATCCATACATACCTACTGATGCAGCTGCTTCTATTACTAGCGGACAATATGATGCCACTAATAGAATTATTCCATTAACACAAAATACTAGTGGAGACCTTGAAGGTACTTGGGATATTATTATAAATGGAGATGGTATTCCAATTGTTGGAATGAACAACCTTCACCTTAGTAAAGGAATGATTTATAATGCATATCCCAACCCATTTGTTGATGAAATTGAAATCAATTATGGTGTTTTTCAAAAGGGAAATGTAAAAATATCAGTACACGACATTAATGGTCAAATGGTAGCAACACTTAATCAAAAGATGTTAGAACCTGAAAAATATCAAATAGTTTGGAGGCCACATATTGATTTACCAAAAGGACATTACTTCATTTCAATAGTGATGAACGATATGCAAGTTCACTATATAAAAGTTCTCAAACAATAAAGTTTTTCTATAATTTCCAACCCTCTATATTAAGCGTTGAATAGGAAGGTGAATAACTTGGTGGCGGAGGTACAACGTCATTAAAAAATGTAGAATCTGTTAAAGTCCATGAATTTACTCCATTTTCATTAAGCATAAAAATCTGACTAGGGCAAGTATTACAATATTTAATAATTAACTCATATGGATTTAGACCAATAGAGATAATACCAGTACTATCATTATAATCTGATGAAGAAGACTCAGTATATGTCCATATTGGTGAATAACCTGGTGGAACATTATAGTCGTAAAAGCCTGAATAAGAATAACTATTAGATTTAAAATTCCAATCGCCGACATATCTTAATCTAGGATCAGTATTAGTAACATCTTCTTTTTGACAAGAAACCAAAGTTATAAGAAGTAAAAAATAAAAAAACAGTTTCATATACTATGCATATCCACCTAAATTAATAAAGAAAACAGATTTATTATAGTATTCTAAATAAAAAAATGAATTTAGTAACACAAATAATTAAATATACTTTACCAATCTAAATCTCCCCCATCAATTATTTTCCACAAATAAAGTGAAGCAATTGTTTTGAATGGCGACCATCTTTTACTCAACAAATTTGCTTCTTCAAAAGATGGACGATAATCTAATTTATAAACAATCTTCAAAGCATTAAGTAAGCCAATATCTTTAGCAGAAAAAACATCAAGTCTACCCATTGTAAAAATTAAAAACATCTCGGCAGTCCAAGAACCTATACCCTTAATTTTAGATAAAATTTCAATTATCTCATTATCTTTTTTGCTTTTTAAAAATTCATAATTTTTATTTTCTATAAAACTCGTGCTTAATTCTTTTAAATACTCTATTTTCTTGTTACTTACACCCGTATTTCTTATGTGTTCATTGTTTGTTTTTAAAATAATTTCAGGCTTAATATTTTTAATCAACTTTTTAAATCTGTTATAGGTTTTAGATGCAGATTTAATGCTTAATTGCTGAAAAATTATATACTTACATAGAGATTCGAAAAAGTCTTGATCAAGCGAATATTTTGGTGGTGAAATTCTATTGATATGAGGGCCTAAAATATCATCTTTTGAGAGAAAATTAATGCCTTCTGAATACTTATTAATATTAATTTTTGGATTCATTAATATTTTAATTATTTAATTTTAATGAAAATTTTTATTTCAAATAAATGAATAAATTATTACTCATATTCATTATACTATCTCTTTTATTTTCCTGTAAAAACAATAAATCTGATTACGAAAAAAATCTAAATCACTTCAAAAATCTAATTAAAGAGATTAACAATTACTTTGTAGATCCTTCAAAAGATAGTCTAAAGATATCAAATTATTATACTGAAGATTTTATTTTCTATTCATATCCAGCAGGTAATAAAAAAGGAATTAAGACTAGTAAGAATAAATATATTAGTGAACTTAAGCAAATGAAAAAAATGAATATATCAATTAATATTGGCCACTCAATTTACTTGCCCGGAATTGATAAAAAAACATATAAACTAAATGGAAGTGTGCGAGTATATTATGGCGCTACCATATCTATTGATACAAAGAATATTGATTTTTCTGGTTATCAAACTGTAGACTTTAGAGATGGTAAAATTTCAGGAATTTGGGAATGGGCAGATTATGGTGGTGTAAGTAATGGATTGATGAAATAAAAAAAAGGGCTAAAGTAGTTTTACCGTAACCCTTTAATTATTAAGTGGTCCCACCAGGGCTCGAACCTGGGACCCCCTGATTATGAGTCAGGTGCTCTAACCAACTGAGCTATAGGACCGCTAATTTACGAAATCAAGAATGCAAATATAGTATTACAAAATCGAATTTCAAACTTCATTTTGTAATAAATATCAAGCGAAAAATGGGTTCGTTAAGAAATGATTCGCCCTCGATAAACACCCATGGACAATATTCCAAAAATTATTGAGGCAAAAATCAAATGACTTGTTTGAACAAGGCCTGGCATATCAGCGTGGGCTAACAATACACCAGAAATTAATTCTATAATTAAAAAAAGAACTGCTAAACGAATAAATTTATACTTCGACAAAATCTCATTCTTCCATGCAACAAATATTAAAATAGACATAACAAGCCATGAAAAACTTCGGTGAATATAGAATGAAAGTCCTAATCTATCAGTCCAGGATTCTCTTCCAAAGCCCATTTTTGTTAATTCATCAATAGATTCTCTGACTTGTGTTCCTAAAAACATTTGGTAAAAAACAATAGCAAAACTTGACCAAATCAATATCAGCATCCATTTAGGATGTCTTTGTTTATTCCTATACTTAGGACTAATTTTATATATAAAATAAATTTGTATTAAAATAATTAATAAAGCCAAAAGCATATGAACTGTGATAGTCCAAGGAACTAAATTTGAAGCAACTACAATTGAACCAAACCATGCTTGAATGGCCATTAAAAATAGATTAAAAAGAGATAAAATAATTATATTCAACTTTCTATATTTTAATAATAACCATATAAAAACAAACAACATTGAATTTCCTGCAAGAAAACCCAATAATCTATTAATATATTCTATCCAAGTTTTTCTTCCATTAAAATCTTCCTCGAGACGAAGTGTTGGATCTTTAACTAATTTTTCAGCTGTTTCAGTAAGCCCAATTTTAGATAAAAAACGTGAAAATGAATCTATCTTTTTGGATCTTTTTTCAGAATAAATATCCTTGTAATTTAATGGTAATTTCTCATCTGTTGTCGGAGGAATCCACTCTCCAAAACACTTAGGCCAATCTGGACAACCCATTCCACTTCCTGTAATTCGAACAAAACTTCCAGCTACTACAACTAAATAAATTAATATTAATGTAATCCAATTAAATCGTACAAATGCTCTTGAAAATAACATACACAAAGATAATCATTCGTACATTTATATAAACAAAAATTATAAATTGAATATTTGTATTATAGGTTTAGGTTGGTTAGGTACTCCATTGGCTGAAAAGTTAAAGGAAGATGGGCATACTATTAATGGATCAACTAAAAAAAAAACAAAAAAGAACGCAATTATTAAAAGAGAAATTAATGCATTTATATTAGATGTAAGTAAATCTATTTTTATAAATCAACAACAAACCTCAACCATCGATATTATTGTTATTACAATTCCACCTTTAAAAAAAGAAAATCAAAATTATTACGGAGATAAGTTAATTGAAATTGTAGAACAATTTCCTGAAACATCTAAATTTATATTTACTAGCTCAATTAGCGTTTATGAAAACCTTTCTGGAGAATATAATGAAGACTCGAAAAAATTGATTCAATCTTCTCCTATTCTTATTGCTGAAAAAAAATTAAGTGGATTACTGAATTCTAGATTAACCATTTTAAGGCTTGGTGGATTGGTTGGTTTAAATCGTCATCCAATAAATATTATTCAGGGTAAGAAAAATATTAAGAACCCTAAAGGACTAATTAACTTAGTTCATATAAATGATGTTATTAATGCTATTAAAGTCATAATAAAAAAATCACATTTTGGTTATACTTATAATTTAGTAAATCCATATAACCCTGAAAGAAAGATTTACTACGATAAAATGATAGAAAAATACAATTTACTTCCTGTTAGCTTTGAAAGTTCAAGTAAAATTATCCACAGAAAAATAAATGCTTCAAAAATCTGTAAAGAACTTGATTTTTCATTTAATACATCAATTAAAAAAATAGAATAACTATCAATATTTTTTTACTTTCACGACACTATTTCCTTAACTTTACGTTATACGAATAATTATTCTTAAATGAAGGTTTTTCTTACAATAATATTATCAATAAATATATTCATTACAAATGCATCCCATATTGTTGGTGGAGAAATATATTATGACTATTTGGGTAGCAATAATTATCAATTTTATATTTCAGTATATAGAGATTGTTTATCTACCGGAGCTAGTTTTGATAGTCCATTATATTTAGCTGTCTATAATGAAAATAATTTATTAATTCAAAACATCTCTGTTCCTTACCCTGGAAGTTCAAATGTCCCTATAATATTTAATAATCCTTGTGTAACACCTCCATCAAATGTCTGTACAGAAAACGCATTATATACAACTATTATTAACTTACCTCCTTCTCAAGGTGGTTACAACATAACATACCAAAGATGTTGTAGAGGACCTAATATTTCTAACCTTGTCAATCCTGATGATGCTGGATTTACATTAACATGTCATGTGCCTGGCGGGAATAACTTTATCAATAGCAGCCCTCGTTTCACAAATTATCCACCATTAGTGCTCTGTAATAATGCAGATTTAATATTCGACCATAGTGCTACAGATCCAGATGGAGATCTATTAACATATTCATTAATTACTCCATTTACTGGAGCATCGGGTCTAAACCCATTACCAAATCCAGCTCCACCACCACCATACTCTAATGTAACTTGGAATGGAGGCTTCAATTTTACAAACCCTCTTGGGCCTGGGGCATCAATAAATATTGACCCCAATTCAGGCTCATTAAATGCTTCACCGAATCTAACAGGATTATTTGTTGTAGGAATACAAGTTCAAGAATGGCGTAATGGTGTTGTTATCAATCAAACTGTCCGCGATTTTCTTTTCAATGTATTTAGTTGTCAAGTAGATTTACAAGCAATTCTTCCTAACCAAGTTGATTTACCTAATTTCACATCATATTGTGATGGACTTACTGTAGATTTTGTTAACAATTCTTTTGGTGGAACAAATTATGCTTGGGACTTTGGTGTATCAGGTACTAATACTGATATAAGTTCTTCATTTGAACCTACTTTTACATATCCCTCACCAGGTCAATATGAAGTTATGCTTGTTGTAAATCCAGGTTGGCCTTGTACCGATACAACATATATGGATATTATAATAAATAATCAACTTGATATTTTGTTTACATCAAATGACTCAATGTGTATATTCAATAATAACTTTGATTTTATTGGTCCTACAAATACCCTTCCCGGAACAACCTATAATTGGGACTTTGGGCCGAATGCAAATCAAGCAAATGCAACAACTCAAAATGTAAATAATATTAGCTTTTCTTCAACAGGTTTTATACCAATAACATTAAATGCTGAATATGGAACTTGTAGTGCATCATATACAGACTCAGTATATATTTTCCCAGAACCAATATCAGAGATAATTATACCACAAAACATTGAATGTGAAGGCTTATCAATTAATTTCAGTAATAATTCACAAGAATCTACAATATATTCATGGGACTTTGGTGTTAGTGGAACAAATGCTGATACAAGTAATTTAGAAAACCCGACATTCACATTTCCTGCTTCTGGAACTTACAATATATCATTAATCTCAGGCTCATCAATTTCTTGTTCTGATACAGCAGTAGAAACTATAATTTTAAATGAAGAGTTAATGGTATCCTTTTCCTCTGAAGATTCACTATGTTTTACTAATAATAGCTTCAACTTTGATGGAACTGTAAGCGGTCCCTCTCATGCTATATACACTTGGGATTTTGGAACCAACTCTAATGTTAATTCATCAACAGATATTGATGTTTCAAATGTTTCATTCTCTATAACAGGATCAATTCCAATTACTTTAACAGGAACTCATGATGATTGTATAGAGAGTGTGACTAATTATATTTATATATATCAAGAACCAAGTATTAACTTCTCAAGTATGTCGAATTTTGGATGCGCACCATTTGAAGTTAGATTTATTGACCAAAGCTTTGCAGAAACTGATATTCTTTACTCTTGGGATTTTGGAGATGGTAATATTTCTTCAGAACAAAATCCAATCAATACATATATAAACGTTGGTGATTATTCTGTATCTCTAATTATAGAAACACTATCTGGCTGTATTGACACATTAGACATGACTCAAGAAAATATGATAAGTGTGAAACCAAATCCTGTAGCAGGTTTTTCAAGCAATATGGATATTACTGATATCTGCAATAGTTTAATCATATTTAATGATGAATCAATTGGTGCAAACTCACATTATTATATTTTTGATGATTTAAATAACACATCTAATGAACAATCACCCCATTATGTTTATCAATCAGGTGGAACACATTACCCAATACAAATAGTTACTAATGAATTTGGTTGTAAAGATTCTATTAGATCTAAAATAATTATAGAACCCTATACAATATATGCTCCAAATTCTTTCACACCAGATGGCGATGAATTTAATAATACATTTTTACCTGTAGCTTACCTAGGTTCTTATTCATGGCATTTAACTATTTTAAATCGTTGGGGAGGAATTATTTTTGAAAGTTACGATAGTAATATTGGTTGGGATGGCACTGCTCCTAATGGTATATTAGCAGAAGAAGGTATGTACATTTGGAAACTAGAATATACATCTTGTGAACCAGAAAATCCAACTAATATAATTACGGGGCACATAACATTATTAAAATAATATAATTTATTTAATATAGAATAATACTGCGAATTGATATCAAATAAGTCTAAAGAAGAAAATTCAGAACTAAGTAAATTTAAAATTTACTTCTCTTCCTCATCATATATTTTTTTTGGTCTCATTTTTTCAAAGACACTTAACGTAATCCAATATGGGACAATAAATCCTAATAAAAATAATAGCATCCAAAAAGCCATTCCACCAACCAAAAGAAAAATAACTATACCAAATATGCTCATGTCTTATTATTTTTGTATTATAATTTATATTAATTAATGTAAAAATAAATAATTAATTGAAATAACAAATATACTATTATGGAATATCGTATAGAAAAAGATACAATTGGTGAAATAAAAGTCCCTGCTGACAAATATTGGGGTGCCCAAACTGAACGTTCAAGAAATAACTTTAAAATTGGACCAACTGCATCAATGCCAATTGAAATAATTTATGCCTTTGCATACCTTAAAAAAGCTGCAGCTCATGCAAATCATGAATTAGGAATTCTAAGTAAAGAAAAAAGAGATTACATTTCTATGGCTGCTGATGAAATTATCTCTGGTAAGCTTGATGATCAGTTTCCTTTAGTTATTTGGCAAACTGGATCTGGCACTCAAAGTAATATGAACGTTAATGAAGTAATTGCAAATAGAGGTCACGTTTTATCTGGCAAAAAAATCGGTGAGGGAGAGAAAACATTATTAGCTAATGATGATGTAAATAAATCTCAGTCTAGTAATGATACTTTCCCAACAGGAATGCATATAGCCTGCTATAAAATGATTGTTGAAAAAACAATCCCTAACATTGAAAAATTAAGAGATACACTAGAAAATAAATCTGAAAATTTTAATAATATCGTTAAGATTGGGCGCACCCATTTAATGGATGCAACACCTCTTACATTAGGCCAAGAGTTCTCAGGTTATGTTTCGCAATTAAACCATGGTTTAAACGCTCTAAATAATTCACTTTCCCATCTTTCAGAACTAGCTTTAGGAGGAACCGCAGTCGGAACGGGACTTAACACACCTAAAGGATATGACATTCTAGTTGCAAAGAAAATTTCTGAGTTTACTGGTTTACCATTTATTACTGCAGAAAATAAATTTGAAGCGCTTGCTGCACACGACGCAATTGTAGAAACTCATGCAGCACTAAAGCAAATTGCAGTATCTATAAATAAAATTGCTAATGATATCAGAATGATGGCCTCTGGCCCTAGATCAGGCATTGGAGAAATAATAATTCCTGCTAATGAACCAGGATCTTCAATTATGCCCGGCAAAGTCAACCCAACTCAAGCAGAGGCTATTACGATGGTGTGTGCGCAAGTTATGGGTAATGATGTTGCTATTACAGTTGGAGGAAGTCAAGGACACTATGAATTAAATGTATTTAAACCAATGATGGCATATAACCTTTTACAAAGTGCTGAATTAATTGGTGATGCTTGTCAATCATTTAATATAAATTGTGTAAAAGGAATTGAACCAAATAAAAAAAGAATTACAGAATTAGTAAACAATTCTTTAATGTTAGTCACTGCATTAAACACAAAAATTGGATATTATAAAGCTGCAGAAATAGCAAATAGTGCTCACAAAAATGGTACAACCTTAAAAGAAGAGGCTATTCGCCTAGGGTATATTAATTCTGAGGAATACGATAAATTAGTTGACCCAAAAAAAATGACAGGTAGCCTATAAATAATTTAAATTTTGAAAATCATGAAGAAAATAAAACTATTAATTATAATATTTTTAACTACAATTAATGCAATTTGCTAATATGACCATTTTGTGGAATGAGAGTTACCGTGAAACTAATGCACAAAAATTAAAAGGACATGAAATAACCTTTAACATCGATATAGGAATGACAAATGATGAAAACTAATCTCATTTTGCCTTATCAATAATTCAAAAATGGCAAAACAAAAAAAACATACTCTAACTATAGAACAAGAAGAACTTTTTGATCTGATTGGTCTTTGTTCACATCATAGCGACTATCGCCTTGCGTGGGCATTGAACACTAAAACAGATTTAAATTTAACGAAATCCAATCTAAAATATGAGCTAACTAATAAAAAAGGCGAAACTACTTCCCTGCATTCTATGTATGAATATATTGATGAAGAAAATCGTATAGAGTATTATATGATTAAAAATAAAATCAAAGGTCAATATCTAATACCTGAGAAACCAAGTATTGACTACTTCCTTTTTATATGTAACAATAATATTATTGATATTAGCTGTTTTATTAATGATCTAAAAAAAATAGAAAGTATATTAGGTGCATATAAATTCTATCCTGAAGAAATAGCATCAACAGAAAATATAGTATTTAATTAAAATGAAAAAAACAAAAATAATTGCAACCATTGGTCCTGCATCAAGTAATAAAAAAATTTTAAAACAAATGTTTTTAGAAGGTGTCAATGTATGCCGATTAAATTTTTCACATGGCAACTATAATGACCATTCCAAAACAATTCAAAATATTCGTGAATTAAATAAGGAAACAGGTCTAAATGTTGCCATATTAGCTGATTTACAGGGCCCTAAAATTAGGACTGGTGAAATAATAAATAATAAAATCGAGTTGATACAAGAATCAATTATAGAAATTAATACTAAAGAACAAATAGGAAATGAACTGTCATTCTCAATCAACTATACTCAACTTCCAAATGATGTTAAAAAAGGTGAAAAAATTTTATTAGACGATGGAAAATTAAGTTTAGAAGTTATTTCAACTGACAAGCGAAATAAAATTACTGCTAAAGTCATAAATGGAGGGATACTCTCATCTAATAAAGGTGTGAATCTTCCCAACACAAAAATATCAATGCCTTCTTTAACAGAAAAAGATTTAAAAGACCTAGAATACGCATTAGAAGAGAATGTAGATTGGATTGGACTTTCTTTTGTTCGTTCAGCAAAAGATATAATTCAATTAAAAAACCTTATTACTAAGAAGTCAGGTAAAGCAAAAGTAATTGCTAAAATTGAAAAGCCTGAAGCAATAACAGATATCGATAAAATAATTACAGAGAGTGATGCTTTAATGGTTGCACGAGGAGATCTTGGAGTAGAAATACCATACCAAAACGTGCCTCTAATTCAGAAAATGTTAATTAATAAATGTATTATTAATGCAAAACCTGTTATAGTAGCTACTCAAATGATGGAAAGTATGATATTAAAATCTACTCCAACAAGAGCAGAAGTGAATGATGTTGCAAATGCTGTATTAGATGGTGCTGATGCAGTAATGCTTTCGGGAGAAACTTCTGTTGGAAAATATCCGATTGAAGTAATTCGAACAATGAATAATATTTTATTGGAAATGGAGACATTTGACGGAATATATAATAAAGCTGAATTTCCAGAAAAAAATCAATCTAGGTTTATTACAGATTCAATTTGTTTTAACGCATGTAGGCTATCTAATAGAATTGACGCAGATGCTATTTTAACAATGTCATTTTCTGGATATACTGCATATAAAATTGCTTCCCAAAGACCAAAAGCAAAAATTTATGTGTTTACTAGTAATAAACAAATTTTAACTCAATTAAGTTTAATCTGGGGAGTTCAAGGATTTTATTACAATAAAACTATTAGTACTGACCATACAATTTATGACATAAAAGAATTATTAAAAAAAGAAGGAATATTAAAAAAAGGTAATATGGTAATCAATATAGCATCAATGCCAATAGAAGCACTTGGAAAATCTAATATGTTAAAGATAAGTTATGTTGAATAATATAATAGAACGAATTATATTTGTAATCTGTTGTATTTTTTAAAATTAAAAATGAATAATTTCTCCAAAAGACACATAGGCCCGAATCAAGTAGAGGTAGAGTCTATGTTAAAAAAAATTAAGGTTAATTCAATTGAAGAATTAACCAGTAAAACAATTCCATCAAATATAAGTTTAAACAAACAATTAGATATCAAAGATGGTATATCTGAACAAGATTTTTTAAATCATATTAATGAATTAGGACAACAAAATAAATTATATAAATCATTTATTGGATTAGGTTATCATGAAACTATTGTTCCTTCAGTAATTCAAAGAAATATTCTTGAAAACCCAGGTTGGTATACAGCATATACGCCATACCAAGCTGAAATTTCTCAAGGAAGATTAGAAGCACTATTGAATTTTCAAACAATGATTACCGACTTAACTGGACTAGAACTTTCAAATGCATCTTTACTTGATGAGGGGACAGCTGCAGCAGAATCAATGTTAATGTTTTGGAATTCAAGAAGTAGAGCAGACATTAAAGAAGGTAAAACAAAATTCTTTGTTTCCGAAGATACATTCCCTCAGACAATTGATGTTGTTCAAGGAAGAGCTGATAATCTAAATATAGAATTAACAATTGGAAATCCACATACATTTATGCCTACAAAAGAATATTTTGGTAGCATAATTCAATACACAAATATTGAAGGAAAAATAAATGATATAAGTTCTTTTATTGACAAAATGCATGATGTTGGTGGCCGTGTTGCTGTAGGTGCAGACATCCTATCATTAGTAATTTTAAAATCACCTGGCTCAATGAATGCAGATGTTGTATTTGGTTCATCACAACGTTTTGGTGTTCCAATGGGATATGGTGGACCTCATGCAGCTTTTTTCTCTGCAAAAGATGAATTTAAAAGAAATATACCGGGTAGAATTATCGGCGTATCTATGGACACTGATAATAATGCTGCTTTAAGAATGGCACTTCAAACACGAGAACAACATATTAAAAGAGGAAAAGCAACATCTAATATATGCACAGCTCAAGCATTACTAGCAGTAATGGCAAGTATGTACGCAGTTTATCATGGGCCAAATGGTTTAAAAGAGATAGCTTACCATGTTCATTCACTAGCTACAAAGACATTCAAAGGATTGAAAAAAATAGGTATTGATGTAGGCGAGCATGAATTTTTTGATACAATTTTAATAAAAAACATATCGTCTTCCGAAATTAAATCTACTTCAGAAAAGATAGGAATGAATTTCTATTACATTGATGATAATAATTTAACAATAAGTTTTGCAGAGTCTCACACAATTGAAGATGTTAATGAAATTTTATCAATTTTTGCGAAATCAAAAAATAAAACCATTGAAAAAAAACCATCTAATTATGAAAAAATTCTTTCCCCTATTAACTTAAGACAAGACTCTATTTTAACTCATCCTACATTTAATAAATTCCATTCTGAATCAAAAATGATGAGATATTTAAAACGACTAGAAAATAAAGATTTATCATTAGTACATAGTATGATTCCATTAGGTTCTTGCACAATGAAATTAAATGCTGCTTCAGAACTTATGCCAATATCTAATCCTAATTTCGCAAACATACATCCTTTTGCACCTACTAATCAAACAATTGGATACCATGAAATGTTCAAAGAGCTAGTAAAAGATCTATGCATATCAACAGGATTTGATGCTATATCACTACAACCAAACTCTGGAGCTCAAGGAGAATATGCAGGTCTAATGGTAATTAAGGCCTATCATGAATCAAATGGAGACAAAGAACGTAATGTAATGATTATACCATCTTCAGCACATGGAACAAATCCAGCATCTGCAGTTATGGCAGGATTTGAAGTCGTTGTTACTGGCTGTGATGAATATGGAAATATTAACATCAATGAACTAAGAGAGAAAGCTACTGAATTAAAAGATAGACTTGGAGGATTAATGGTTACTTATCCTTCAACTCATGGTGTCTTTGAAGAAGGCATCTGTGAAATAACTTCAATAATCCATGATAATGGCGGACAGGTATATATGGATGGAGCTAATATGAATGCACAGGTAGGGTTAACAAACCCAGGGAAAATTGGAGCAGATGTATGCCATTTGAACTTACATAAAACATTTGCCATTCCCCATGGTGGTGGTGGACCCGGAATGGGCCCAATTGGTGTTGCAAAACACTTGGCACCTTTCCTACCTGGATCTACTTTGATCAAATCGGGAGGAAAAAAAGCTATAAATGCTATTTCATCTACTCCTTATGGTAGTGCGCTAATTCTTTTAATCTCTTATGGATATATTAAAATGCTGGGTGGAAAAGGATTAAAAAAGTCAACAGAAATAGCAATTTTAAATGCTAACTACATTGCAACATCACTAAAAGAACATTATAAAATACTCTATACAGGTTCTAATGGAACTGTAGCACATGAAATGATTTTAGATTGTCGTGACTTTAAAAAAATTGCAAATATTGAAGTTGCTGATATAGCAAAAAGGTTAATCGATTATGGCTTTCACGCTCCTACTGTATCTTTTCCTGTAGCTGGCACACTAATGGTTGAGCCAACAGAAAGCGAAGATAAAGAAGAACTAGATAGATTTATTGAGGCTATGATTTCTATCCGAAAAGAAATTCAAGAAATCGAAGAAGGAAAAGCTGACAAGGAAAATAATTTACTAAAAAATGCACCACATACCGCAGACTGTATAATCAATAAAGAATGGATATATCCCTATAGTCAAGAAAAGGCAGCTTACCCTGTTAATTATTTAAAAGAATGGAAGTATTGGGTTCCAGTTAGACGAGTAGACAATGCGTATGGAGATAGAAATCTAATTTGCACGTGTCCAAGCGTCGATAGTTATAAAGAAAAAGTATAATAGACTATCGTTAGGTCTTCTTTTGTATATCTATAATTTAAATGCTAGTTTAATTTTATCTATATAGTCAAGTTTTTCCCATGTAAATAGCTCTACTTCCTTAACTACTTTAGTTCCGTCAGGAGCTGTAAATGTTTTTTTAACAATTTCATTCTTTCTTCCCATATGACCATAAGCCGCAGTTTCAGAATAAATTGGATTTCTCAATTTTAAACGTTTTTCAATGAAGTATGGACGCATATCAAAAATATCAGAAATCTTTTGAGCAATTTCTCCGTCTGACATATTAACTTTAGATGTATTATAAGTATCTACATATAAACCACATGGTTTAGCAACACCAATAGCATAAGAAACTTGAACTAATACTTCATCACAAAGTCCTGAAGCAACCATATTCTTAGCGATATGACGAGTGGCATATGCAGCAGAACGATCTACTTTAGAAGGATCTTTGCCTGAAAAAGCGCCACCACCATGAGCTCCTTTTCCTCCATATGTGTCTACAATAATTTTTCTTCCCGTTAACCCAGTGTCGCCATGAGGACCGCCTATCACAAATATTCCTGTTGGATTAATGTGGTAAGTAATTGAATCAGTAAATAATTTTTGAATTTTTGGATGTAAGTTTTCAATAACTCTTGGTATTACAATATTTATAATATCAGACTTGATTTTTTCTAACATCACATTCTCTGTCCCAAAATCATCATGTTGAGTAGAAACTACAATAGAATCAATTCTTTGAGGAATATTGTCATCTGAATATTCTATTGTTACCTGTGATTTTGAATCTGGTCTCAAATAATCAATTAAATCTGGATGATTATTACGAATATTTGAAAGTTCACTTAAAATTTTATGCGCTAAGTCTAACGCTAAAGGCATATAGTTTTCTGTCTCTTTTGTAGCATATCCAAACATCATACCCTGATCACCAGCACCTTGTTCTTCTATATTAATACGTTCAACACCTTGATTAATGTTTTCTGACTGTTCATGAATAGCTGATAAAATCCCACATGAATTAGAATCAAACATATATTCAGATTTTGTGTATCCAATCCGTCTAATAGTTTCCCTAGCGATTTTTTGTACATCCAAATATGAATTTGTTTTAACTTCTCCAGCTAAAACAACTTGACCAGTTGTTACAAGAGTTTCACAAGCAACTTTTGATTGTGAATCAAATGCTATAAAATTATCAATTAATGCATCTGATATCTGATCTGCTACTTTATCTGGATGCCCTTCAGAAACTGACTCAGATGTAAATAAGTATGACATGTTTTTATTTTTTAAAGAGCGAAAATAGTAAAATTAATCTATTTATTCATCCCACCAGGCTTACAACAATCGGGTAGTCTTTTAACCGAATTTGGATTAGCAAGAATGTCATCTGCATTGTATCCAACCTGAGATATTATATTTCTAATTTTATTTAAAGAAATTTTTTTGCTGATATATCTAACCTTAAGTTCTTTACTCTCTAAATTAAGCTCAGCAAATCTAATTCCTGAAATATGATTTAATTTTTCTTCTAATCTAACTTTACAAGAATTGCATTCTGCTGAAGTATTAATTATTGAAGTCATAACTTTTTTTTCCTGTGCATTTGTATACCCTATTAAAAGGTATAAAAACAGAAATAAGATAAAATATTTCATAATATTATTCTTTTGCTTTTTTTATTTTAAACCGTATTCCAATATATCCATTAATACCATATACTGGAGCCCAAATTCTTGTAGCATCAAATGATTGACTAAAAGGTGATTCAGCATTAATAATTGGATTAGACTGTGTAAAATTACCAAGATTTTCTCCTCCTAAATAAAATTCCCACTTCTTATAATTATGAGTAATTTGGGCATTTAAAATAGGATATGGTTGACTTTTATTATCTGTTGTTATAGAACCATCTTCAAGCATAATAATAGGTAATCTAAAAGAACCATATATATTAGTCGTAAAATCAAACTCCCAACGATTATTTCTTGTTTTGTAAGATAAATTTAAAAACCCTCTATGTCTTGGTGTCATTATTCTTTGTTGTAGTTCACCAGCAAATGTTGCTTGAACATCTAAATATTTATATGCTACTCTAAAATCTATTGTTTTAGTCAAATCATAATAAATTTCTGCTTGAAAACTATTGGAAAAAGAACTACCGCTTAAATTATTAAATACAATCTGTGAAGGATTAATATCTCTATCTACTAACATCTGATTCTGAAATATTGTATAATAATAATCAAGTGTAATATTGGCCTGCCTTTTAAATAACTTAAATTCTTGTACTATACTCCCTCCTATATTCCATGAAACTTCAGGTATTATAGTATCCGGAGCAATCCAAGGTTTTGTGTTTGCTAAAAGAGATATATTATCAATCATGTAGTTCGGAACCCTCCAGCCTTTACCTGCTGTGAATCTGATGTCTGTATATTCCGTTAAAATATATTTTAAATGTAGACGAGGCAAAGCTTGAACACCAAACAAATTATGATAATCTATACGTCCTCCAATTACAGAAGAAACTCTCAATCCAATATAAGAATATTCAAAAAACGCACCTGGAACTACCTCGATTCTATCATCATTTAAAGAATCCATTTGTTGTACTATTTCAGAATAAACACCACTCAAGCCTAATTTAAATTTATGGTCCGATCTACCAAAGATACCATCATAAATTGCGTTAATATAGCCCCTCTTTTCTTCTCCTGAAAATTGACGATCACCAAAAGATGAATTAGTTGTATGATATTTAATATTATATAAAATACCTATTGAATTTAATGGCTTCTTTAAAAAAAAACCAGTCTTAGCAAATAAATCTATATGCTTTGAATCAATATTCACTTGATAAATCTTACCTACTATATCTTGTAAGTTATTAATCTGTCCTCCAACCTTATTTTCTTTATATAAGTTAACACCTAACTGAGCCTCCATTTTATCCCCTTGATAATGATAACGATTCATTAATGATGCATTGGTTCCAATAGGCATATCTCTAAATTTATCGTTGTTTCTATCCATTTCGAGAAAGTAACCTGAACCATGAATAAACCATGCTGAGCTCCATTTTTTGCTAAGATCAAAGCCAGTATCAAAATTAAATTCTGCTCTTCCCATATTGCTTCCAAAAACATTCGCAAAAACACGATTCATATTTGGTGGTTTTTTTACCTCAATATTAATTAAGCCAGCCATTGACTCATATCCGTTTACTACGTTACCAGTACCTTTTGTGATTTGCATAGATTTTATCCAATTACCAGGCATTGAGTTTAAACCATAAGAACTCTCTAAACCTCTTAAATATGGAATATTCTCAAACTGTATCTGTGTATAAACGCCATCTAATCCCATCATTTCAATCTTTTTGGCGCCAGAAATTGCATCGGTTATATGTACGTCCACTGAAGCATTAGTTTCAAAGGTCTCAGACAGATTACAACACGCTGCTTTCCTTAACTCATCTGAACCAATCTCTTCAACCTGCAAGGTTTTTAACCTAAGAATATTTTTTGATTTTTTCTTATAAGATGCAATAACTTCCGGTAATAATTGATCAGAGTAAAGATTTACTTCTAGAAGAATAAAACGATCTTTTTTTGAAACTACAATACTATCAGATGAATATCCCATAGCGCTAAACACTAAAGTGTCTGGTAATTCTTTCGAAAGTATAATCTCAAATGAACCTTTTTCATCTGAAATAACTCCTCTATTTTCTCCTAACAACTTTACTTTAGCTCCATATATCTTTATTTTTTTACCCTCATTAAATCCATAAATAGTTCCTTTAAGTTGAGCAAATGAAAAGCCACAGTATAAAAAGATTGTCAATAAAGAGAATATTATCTTCATAAAGTTTAGTTTCTTTTTTAAAGATAAAAATTAAACTATAATAATTTAATTCTATTTTTGATAATTGATAATTAATCATAGATAAAATTATGACTGTCCCAATTACGGTATATGCAGAAATGACTCCAAATCCATCAACAATGAAGTTTGTGGTCAACAAAAATATTTTAGGAGTCGGGGAATCTGCTCAGTTTAACTCCAAACCTGAAACAAAAGGTTTTTCGCCTTTAGCCGAAGAACTATTTAACCTTCCTTTTGTTGATGGTGTCTTCTTTGCGTCAAATTTTGTTACAATAACTAAAACAGATAATTTATCCTGGGATTTTATTACTATGGAATTACGCGAATTCATTAGAAATTGGTTATCAGAAGGAAAAGAAGTATTAACTGCAATGCCTGATGAAAAAAATAGTATCCAAAAGGAAAATAAACCTAAAAAAACATATGCTCCATCCGAATATGATGGAGCAATCTGTCAGTTATTAGATGAATTTGTTAGACCTGCGGTAGAAAATGATGGTGGAGCAATTGATTTTTTGGGATATGAAGATGGTATCGTTACCGTTATACTGAAAGGAGCTTGCGCTGGTTGCCCTTCAAGTACTGCAACTTTAAAAGGAGGTATTGAAAGTTTACTTAAAACACACCTTCCTGAAGTTAAAGAGGTAATCGCTGAAAATGAAGTGTATTAATGTCAAGATTTGTTTTCATATTAATCGCAACTATTGGAATTAATCTAATGTTTAGTTGTGAAAAATCAAAAATAAAGATGACTGTTATAAAAGATTGTACAGGCACATATCTTAGAAAGAATTCTCAAGATTTTTATGTATGTAACGATGATATTCTTGAAAGTTATTCTAGTGGTGAAAAAATTAAAGTAAGTTATGATTTACTAGAACAATGTTTTGGGATTTTAGAACCTGTTTCTTGTGAAATGGACCACCCATATGAAAGTAAAATTGAAGTTACTAATATCTTCTAATTAGTACCATTTAAAGATGTCTTCGACAATCCCTTTACCCCAAGGTTTTCCGGAAAATCTAGATTCTAATTTGATCTTCAACTCTTCTATTGTACTAAATTTATTAGTCTTTTCATACTCTAGTGATTTTGGAGAAAATTGGCCCGCATCAACTTTTTTAGCAAAATAAATAATACCCCCATCTTCTGTTGCTAACCCCAAAATTGCACCAGGAAGACCACCAAAACCTTCTGGTCCTATTGAAGGGACAATATCAACCGAAAACCAAGCATAAATTCTAGTAGAATCATTTTTCTCCCATATTGCCTTACGACACATATATCCCCCTATTTTTCTTTTGCTTTCAGTTATTTTCCAAGCGCGATTAGGGATCTTATCTTTTACATAAGCATTATTTCCAAAAAGATCTATAACTACTACCATTTCATCTTTCTCAAGATTTTGATATGTCTTATTTCTCTGTGTTGTATAATTCATATACCCTTTTTCAGCGTTAGGATCTTCCACGACAATGAATGATGACCTTTCTTCATCAAAATGAAGATTGAATGTTTCTTTTCTAATTTTATTCTCCTCCGTAATGAATGACTTCATTCGCTGATTATCTCCAAATTTCTTTTTCAAATTTGTCCTTCGTTCAAATGTTATCTTTCCCGAAGTAATTTGACCATAAGAAAATACAGTTAATAGTAATGTAAAAATTACTGCTAATATTTTTTTAACGCCATCCATTAAAATCTTCTTCTTTTGTCTTTCTATTGTTAAATCTAAGTGTTGCCTTTAATAAAAAATATCTTGATATAATTGTTGTTCTATAATCAGTAACAACATTTCCATTTACTTGCCTGCTTGCATTTATATTCTGATTTAATATGTCATTGCCAATGATAGCTATCTTCAAATTATTTGTTTTTAAGAATGTTTTATTAAACTCAGCATTCCAAATGAAAAAATCTGTATTATAAAACCCTTGTCCAGGTTGAGAATTCTTTGTGTATGTACATTCCGATTCAATTGTAAAACCTAATGGTAATCTCCATTCAAAACCAACACTATATTCCTGAATTGAGAATGGTGTGTTAGAAACTGTACTCAAAGAACTAGTTGGATTATTGTATGAATAACTAGAAGTAACAAAGATCTCTAAAGAGTCCCACTCAAAGTCGAAATCTAATCCTCCAGTGATATCATAGTTTTTAGTGATATTTTCTTCGCCTTGAATCAAATTTAAATATCTAAAGTAGGAAGCATTTAAATTGGGCTCAAGAGTAAACACTCCATTAAAAAAAGGAAAGCCCGCTCCTGCATATACTGTAGCGAAAATATTACCGTCAACATTTATCGTTTGAGTCAAAGAGCGTCCGAAATTATCATATGTTATTGAAGAAGCAAATGCATCATCTGTCAATGTTATATTGGAGCCACTCCATATATATCTTCCAGACATAGCATCCCATTGATTAAAGCCTAATCGAAAATTATGTAAATAATTTGGTCTTAAATCTGGATTACCAATTTGAATCTGATTTGGATTAGAATTATCACGGACTGGTTGAAGATCTGAAATAGATGGTTGCGAAGAACTTGTAGTGTAATTTATTTTAAACCTCTTACTAACACTAGGCTTAAAAGTATACATAAAATTAGGAAGTATGTTGGTTATATTTTGACTAATCGTAGATTCTGTAATTAAATTTAAGTTCTGAATATCTATATTACGAACTTTAACACCAGCTTTAAGAGTATACTTACCTTTTTCGAAAATTAATTTTAACCCTCCTCTATGTTGTTGACGATTAGTTTCAAATATATTAGAAAAATCTGTATTTAGTTCTGTTGAGTATGCCCCATTTTCAAAGTCATATGTCTCGGTGTTTTGGTTTATTGTTCGAAAACCATATAAATATTCAAACTCAGTCCTCCAATTTTTTGCAATTGGTTCTATATAAGTCAATGTTGTGTAATGACTATTAGAACTATTATTATTTATTTTGGATTGATTAACTTGATTAAATAAAGAATCTTCTAAAATCAATCTGGAATCAGAAATTAAATTTCCATCTGTTTTATTATCAACTATATCTATATCATACCTTAATTCTAGCTCACGTTTTTTCTTCCTAAACTTTCTATTTATGATTGCAGTGGCATCTATGTTGTATCCTTTTGAATCATTCTTATTACCAATAGATGTTCTTAAAACTTCTAATGTATTCTCCGTTTCAAATTTTGAAATATCATTGCTTTCTAGAGATCCAATATCATATGTGAAAGATGGTTTAATCTTCAGTGTTGTTAACGAATCAAGAGGGGTCTCAAAAGAAAGATTAAATCGATGAGATTGATCTTTTGAATAATTACGTGTAGAATCATCTGTATAATAAGTTGTGTCGGCTAAAAAGTATTGAGACTTACTTGCTGTTATAGCATCTAATTGTGTATTGTAATAAGAATAGTTCATATTAATTTTAGCTGCTTTATTCTTCCCTATTTTATCGCTAAAATAAATTCCTGCTCTAAGTGTTCGTGGAATCCCACTTGTGTTTTGGTTATTATCAGCTTCCCAAAATCTTCCACCAGCACCTTCTTCATTTGATAAACCAAACTTATTCATATCGTTTCGACCAAAATTAGATCTAGGTGTATTAGATCCTAAAGCAAAAACAGAGAATTTTTGAGCGCCATTAAATTTATTAAATAACATCTCACCCTCAAAAAATGGATTGGTTCCAATTTTATCATTAATCGGTGTTAAAGTATAATCACTTGCTGCTGAAATCCTTCCAAAATATCCTTTTTTCGCACTATCTTTTAATTTTAAATCTAGTACTTGTATTTTTTCATCATCTCCACCTATGCCATCATCATTTTCCTTCTCATAGACCTCTACAGTTTCTATACCATCAGCTTGTAAGTTTTGTGTTGCAATAGTTGGATCTGAACCAAAAAACTCATCTCCATCAACAAGAACCTGACTTATTTCTTGACCTTGAGAAGTGATGTTTCCATTTTTATCTAACTTGATTCCAGGCAACTTTTTTAAGAGATCTTCCACCACAGCACCTTCGTGAACCTGAAAGGAATCTGCTACATAAACCAAAGTATCACCCCTGTAAAAAATAGGCTGACGATTAGCATAAATGACAACCTCTTGGATTTCTTGAGACTTAGATTGCATCTTAATAGATGGTATATCTATTTCACTATTTTCTTTGTGACCAAACATGTAATAAACCTTGTCATCAAATGATGGGTGATCAATAATTAATGAAAATGTGTCTATAGAAAATCCTGACAATTCAAATTTTCCGCCTGCATCTGTTCTATCAAACCCAAGCAATAATGAGTCCTTAACTCTTACAGCCATAATCATTGCATTCTTCAATGGTTTAAATCCAGTAGAATCGTAAACAGAACCCGTAACTTTCATCTCTTGACTATAGCTCGAAAATCCTATTAAATAAAAAACAACAAATAATAAGGCTCTAAAAATTGAATTCATTGATTTTTTTTATTCAAAAAAGAAGATAAAAATACACATTATTGTTGTTCAATCAACTAAAGATGAACCTTTAGATTTTTGTTATTAAAGTATTGGGGCATTAAACATCAACTATGATAGATATAATTATATTGAATATAATTTTATTTTTAAGCTAAAAATCAAATATGGGTAAGCACGAAGATCACTTTAAAAAAACAAGATTAAAAGAAAATGAGGAAATCATTAAGGTAATCGCTGGTTATATCGGAAGAATGTTTGGATCGGGAAAAGATGAACAGTTTAACGGTGAATTAATTCTGTCTAATGAACGTATAGTATTTATTTCTAAAACTTGGTTAAGAGAAGTATATAGGTCTATACCAATTGTACAAGTCTCCTCTATTGATTATTCAGCAGGTCTTATGGCAAAGACTATAACTTTTGTTTCCAATAATGACACTATAGAGTTTACATCTCTCGGTGACAAAGAACAATTAAACGAATTACATAATTTAGCTGAAGAAATGAGAGGGCAAACAACCCAAGAGAAAACTTCCCAAAGTACAAAAACAGATGATATTCCCGGTCAAATTAAAAAATTATCAGAATTAAAAGATGCAGGAATACTTACAGAAGTGGAATTTGAAAACAAGAAAAAAGAGCTTTTAAATAAAATGTAATTTGAATAAATTAATCTATAAACTTTACAATGATTATAAATAATCTATTGCTATCGTAATCTTGTACTTAAAAGAATTTGATAATCATATCCCTGAGTACCACTTAAAGTCTCAAATTCAACTTGAATTCCCTTACCAATCATTTCAGCTTCATACATTTGAAGCTTTTTTATTGTTTGATCCTCATATTGAACAACAAGAGCTGATGTGTAACCATTATCTTCATTATCACCAACAATTAAATACAAGTATGGTTCTTCTTTAATAAAACCCTGAAAAGTTGTGGAAAACTCACCTTCTTGATTTAAAGCCATTAGAGCTCTCTTTGAACTACAATTATAATTTTCGACAACTTTAAATTCCTCACGATATAATTGATCTTCAAAATCAGCTACTCTCTCAATAGTTTTAATTGGATTTTCCTTTTCATCATAGTATGATATACGTTCCACAAAATATCCCGAAAGTTCATCTCCTCGCTCAAATAATTCTTTTGAAATATATTTTAAACCTTTATTAAAATAAAATGTATTTGAACACATACTGGAAGAGCTAGCGTTAGAATATAACTCTTCTATTTTTACTGTTTGTTTTTCTTCATTAAGATTTATAAAAACCTCCATAGTAGAACCATCCTCTTTTGAATAGTATAAACTATTACCCCTTATTAAACTAGTATCATTATCAACGCTAGATGAATAATTTTGATACTCTAACTCTTGAGTTGATGGTGTATAACTAACACTATCTTTTCCTTGTTTTGAATCTTTATTTTCTTTGCAAGAAGAAATGAACATCAAAACAATCAACGACACATATAAACTAAATTTATTCATATTTCTCTTTTATTTGAAATAACGTATATAAGTGATAAAAGTAACAAGTTTTGATATAAAGTAAATTGAACAAAGGTTTAAATTCTTTACTAAAAACTTGTGAATAGATAAAGAAGGTTTAAATTTGTAGTCCCAATCTTATTAAATAAGATATTTATATCGCGGGGTGGAGCAGTTGGTAGCTCGTCGGGCTCATAACCCGAAGGTCGTCAGTTCGAGTCTGGCCCCCGCTACTAAAATGACTCATCGGTTTCAGATCGGTGAGTCTTTTTTTATGGGGGTTTCTAGAGTTTTAGGTATCACTTTTCACAATTCACTTGCCATGATTAATAATACTTAAATATACGAAAAATGGCAGTAAAAAAGGCAAAAACTGGCAGTAAATTTGGCAATTAAACCAAAAAAATATCCACAAGGGGGTAGTTTTAAAATAGGGCATTGCTTCTGAAAAATGATGTATAATACCTAACCTAAACACAAAGGATACCATCTCCCACTCTATTTAATCACCAATCCCTTTATTTATAGGTATTTAAGACTTGTGTTAGTTGGTGTTTTGTTTAGGATGCTGAAAGTCCTGGGGGTGTTTGAGAGATGTCCGAATCAATTAAATAAAAAAGCCCTCCGATGTGGAAGGCTTTAGTTGTTATTCTTTAATTATCATTTTCCTCTCCACTGTACCATCATTATAGATGTATAGAAGAGGAGTGTTTGGTTTAAATGGTGTTTCTCTGCCTAGTACATCAACAATCTTTATTAGTTTTTTTGTTTCTTTTGAAACCTCTTCAAGGCCTATTGTACAAGGGTTTACTCCTGTATATAACTCTTCAATTTCACAATCAGTTATCTCTCTATTATAAATCCTAATATCATCAATACTTCCTTCAAAGAAAAATCCAAAAGGAGTGTCGTCAGTTCTTCCACATCCTATTAGAAGTGTATCAATTTTAGGAGCACTACTATTTATTAAAGTAAAATTCTCCAAGACACCATCTTTGTAAAATTTTAATGAATCACCATCAAAAGTAGTGGTAATGAAGTGCCAGTCTAAATCAATATCGAGATTGTCAGATGCTGAAATAAACGTTCCATCGCTTGCTCTATGACGTCCAAAAATTCTGTCTTCCGACCCCATTGTTGCAATACCAAAAGAAGTCATGTTCTCTAAAAGACCTGTGTGTGTGCCCACTTGGTTTAGAATTCCCTTATCATTTTGGTCTACAATATCAGCTTTAATCCATGCACAGAAACTATAATTTAAATGTGTGTTAGGAAATGCTGGAACAAATATATTATCATCCACTCCATCAAAATGGTATGCAGATAAAGGATTACCTTGTCTATCATTTACTAGTGTTGCACTCGTAACCACACCATGATTATTATTACCTGATACATCAAGTGCATCGCCAGAAAAGTCATATTGTGCTATTAACCCAGCACTCAGTTGAGAAAATGAAAATGAGGAAATTAATAAGCCAGCAAACAGTAGTAGTGTTTTCATAGTTGTTTTTAGTTAGTGACAACTAAATTAATAATTATTTGTGAGGTAATAAAAAAGCCCTCCGATGTGGAAGGTTTTATTTGTCATATTATAAACTATTTCCGTCATTAAAATTCAACACCATTAATTATTAAATAAAGGATTTCTTGATGTTAGAGAAACAAATATTATTTCTATCTTTGAACAGAATTTAAAACAAATCACTATGAAAAAAACTTACTTATTATTAGTTGGTGTAGCCGGTGCATTATTTAGCTGTAAGAAAGACTACAATTGTCAATGCACGTATACCTACACTGCAACTAACAACGCAACAGGACAAACTATTTCCTCAACCTCCGGACAAACAAGCATCAGTACTATTAATGACACAAAAGATAATGCTGAAGATAGATGTGGGGAACTTAGCACCACTATAACAGATACATATGTTGATAGTTATACAGGACAAACAATTACTTACACATATGGGAATAATTGTTCTATAATCGATTAAAATATTGCTTGCAAATATAAAAAGGTGCTAGATTAGGCACCTTTTTTTTTTAAGAGTTTACCATGAGTGATAAAATTCTTCAATTACTGAGTAGATTAACAAATTTTCTAATTAATAGGCTTAGTAATGTTAAAAGGTATCTCGATTATGAATTATATATGAAAGCATTCAAGACTTATGCGGACGATATATATGTGGTCACTTACCCTAAATCTGGCACAACATTGTGTCAAGTGATTCTTTTTCAAATGTTGAACAATGGTAAAGTAAATTTTGACCATGTTAATGACGTTTCCCCATGGATTAGAAATGAGGTCTTCAAGAATAACCCAGTAAAAAAAATAAAAGGAAGAAGAGTTATAAAATCTCATGATTATTATAAACTTTTCCCGCGAAGTCACAAAGGTAAGATTGTCTATATATATAGAAATGGGTGTGATGTCTGTGCCTCATTATTTCATCAGAAAAGGAACTATAACAATCCTGAATTAACTTTTCAAAAGCATTTTGAAGATATGTTTGGTAATGGCTCAATGAATTGGTTCAGATTTAACAAGGATTGGTTTGTAAATAAAAGGAATTATAAAATCCTTTATCTTTCATATGATCAACTTATAGAGGATAAACGGAATTCAATAATTAAGCTTGCCGACTTTTTGAACATCGATCAAAAGAGTTTCAATATCGATACCGTGTTAAATCTCAGTAGTTTTGATTACATGAAAGAAAATGAGCAAAAATTTGGAGAAAAGCCCCCTGCAAAACCAGATAAAATTTATGATAACTTTATCCGTAAAGGGGTTTCTGGTGAAGGAAAAGCATATTTGAATACTGAACAATTATCTTTCTTTGAAAAAAACATGAAAGTTGAATTACAAGAGATGGTTGATAAGACTTTTTCTTGCTAGTAGAAATTGATTACATCACCTATATCTAACTTAATTTTATTTAATTATCATTTTCCTCTCAACTGTACCATCATTATAGATGTATAGAAGTGGTGTGTTAGGTTTAAATGGTGTCTCTCTGCCTAGCACATCAACAATCTTTATTAGTTGTTTAGGGGTGTTGTTTAGTTCACCTATTCCTGCTGAGCCTGAACAATCATTATTACAATCTGTACTAAATGATGTTTGAGGGTCTATGTTTGTCCAATTAACTGCTGAATAGTTCATATTATCTACCTCAATACAGGTAAGGTTTGGGTTATTAATAGTATTAAAGTATGTAATAGCCGAGGGATTTACATTTTTAACATTTAAGCACTCTAGCTGGTTATATGGACAAGAAAGTTC
>PAQM01000003.1 GCA_002709305.1 Crocinitomicaceae bacterium
CCATTGACCAATATTCCTCACTGCTGCCTCCCGTAGGAGTCTGGTCCGTGTCTCAGTACCAGTGTGGGGGATCACCCTCTCAGGCCCCCTACCCATCGTTGCCATGGTAAGCCGTTACCTTACCATCAAGCTAATGGGACGCATGCCCATCCTATACCGTAACCTTTAAATTATAAATCATGCGATTAATAATTATTATGAAGTATTAATCCGAATTTCTTCGGGCTATCCTTCAGTATAGGGCAGGTTGCATACGCGTTACGCACCCGTTCGCCGGTCGTCATCAGAAAAGCAAGCTTTTCTATGTTACCCCTCGACTTGCATGTGTTAGGCCTGCCGCTAGCGTTCATCCTGAGCCAGGATCAAACTCTCCGTTGTATAAAACTTTGAATTTTTGTTGAGGCTCGTTTGTTAATTTAATTTTTACGCTGTTTCCTTATTTCTCAATATTTTCAAAGAACTTATAATATTAATAAAACTACAGTTACTAGCAATTAACTAGTAATATAGTTATACTTCAAATTCACCTAAACTCGTTTGTTTAGGGAGCACAAAGATATACATCTTTTTTATTATCACAATGCTTTTATTAAAAAATAAAAAAAGTATTGTAAAAAAAAAAGGGATTAAGTATCTAAACGTTTGATTTTTAAGGGAAAAGAAAATAATATTTTTTTTATTAAAAACATTAATTTATCACTAAATCAATCTATTAAAATAATCAGATTATAGTATAATAAAGTAAACAGAGATAGAAAATTGCTATTTCTTTTTCGATGGTTTGATTTTATCAACCCATTTATCACTTTTCATTTCACCAAGAACAGTAACTTGTTTCATTCTTGAATAATCTTTAGCTGCAAGTAACATTTGATCTTTAGTATCTCTCCTAATTAAAACACCTCCACTACCTTGATTTTTCACTTCTATATAAAAACCGTCTTTTAATCTAGCCGGTTTAGTCGCTGGTCTTCCCATTAAATTATATTTTAGTATATATTCTTAATTCGCGCAATATACAAAAGAATAATTTTATTAAGATAGTATCAGCAAAAGTTTTTAAAAAATTTGATTTAACTATGAATTCCAAATTGACCAGGATTTCAACGCCTGCTCTTTCAACATGCTATATCCATTCAAAATTACTGCTCCTTGCTCTTCCGCTTTTTTCAATAATACAGTTTTTGATGGATTATATATTAAATCAACCACTAAGTGATCTACTGATAAATAATTATACGGTAAATTAAACTGCTCATCTATATTAGGATATGTGCCAATTGGAGTACAATTTACAAGCATTTTACAAGAATTAATCATATCCTTGTTCATATTATTATATGAAAATTCATTCTCATTTTTAGGATTCCTAGAGATGAATATTACATCTATACCCATTGAATTTAGCACAAAATTTACAGCTTTAGAAGCTCCCCCTGTACCAAATATTATAGCTCTTTCATGTCGATTAGTTATAAAGGGTTTAACAGAATTTTTAAAACCAAAAATGTCAGTATTATAACCTATTTTTTTACCCGATTTAAATTGAATAGTATTTACTGCTCCAATATTATTCGCTTCTTTACTTAACTCATCTAAAAAAGGGATAATCTTTTCTTTAAAAGGAATTGTAACGTTTAAGCCATTATAATTAGAAGTAAATAATTTATCAATCTCATAAATGTTATTTAATTCTATATTAGAGTACTTTGCATCAATCTGATTCTTACGAAAGAAATCTTCAAAAAATAATTTTGAAAAGGAATGAGATAATGTTTTACCGATTAAACCATATTTCTTCATTTTCATTGAATTGAAAAAGATTATTTTTTAATATGATTAGGTGAAAACCTATCAAAAATAATTATAACAAAAAAACCTAATAAGAATAATAAAGAAGCAGATAATATATATGATTCACCTGCAAAATCAGAAGGCAATATATTATATTGAATTATTTCTTCTTTACTCTTAATAATTGTTTCTTTCCAAGGCCATACTTTATTTAGAGAGCCTATCATAAATCCCATCAAAACAGCAATAGTATAAGATTTAAAATTACTAAACAAATATTTTAATAACCGTGCAAATGAGAAGAGGCCAAATAAACAACCAAAAGCAAACAAGCTAATAATTAAAAAATTTTTATCTCCAATTGCATTGAGGACCTTATCATAAGTCCCTAGAATAATTAAAATAAACGCTCCTGATATTCCAGGCAATATCATAGCACAGATTGCAATAGCACCACTTAATATAATATACCATTCTGAATCAATAAATCCAATAGTATCAACTCTAGTTAAATAATAAGCAAATGCCGCACCAACTGCAGTCATAAAAAATAAAGTTAAGGACCATTTCTCAATAACTTTAAATATTAACCAAACACTAGAAATAATTAATCCAAAGAAAAAACTCCAAACCAAAATTGGAAATTCTACTAATAAATAAGAAACAAATTTTGCTAGAGAAAATACACTAATACCTATTCCTAA
The DNA here is from genome assembly GCA_002709305.1 of Crocinitomicaceae bacterium. Lineage (GTDB taxonomy): Bacteria > Bacteroidota > Bacteroidia > Flavobacteriales_D > Crocinitomicaceae > UBA4466. Next base: position 2,499 of record PAQM01000003.1, read on the forward strand.
AAATAAATAGAGAAAAAAAGTACCATTAATTTGAGTCCAAAAAGTTTTAAATCCCTTTTCGAACCATATTTTAAAAGAATTAATACTTATATTACTAATATTATCAATAAGTTGCTCATAGATTCCAGATATAAAAGCAATTGTACCACCAGAAACACCAGGTACAACATCTGCAGCACCCATAGCCATACCTTTCAACATCAATATCAAGTATTGTATCATTGATCTATTACCCATTAATATCTTTCTAAAGTTGAGTCAATCTTATCAATCCAGTTCATTATACCGCCATCTAATACTTTAACATCTTCAAAATTATATTCTTGAATTAAGAGATTAGCAACAGCCTCTGCACGTTTTCCTGTTCTNCAAATAATAATCGTCTCAGTAAGACGGTTCAATTGATTAATTCGCTCAGGTATTTTTTCCATTGGAATATGAGTTGATTTTAATTTACAAATATCCAATTCGTATGATTCACGAATATCAATAACAAATATATTGTCATTCTGTTTTATTTTATGATTTAATTGTTTAGGAGTAATATATTTCATTGACATAAAATTATATTAAATAAATAAATATAATATATAATGACAGACAATTTAAATATCAAACTTAATTTCATTATACAAGAATGTAAAATTTTGATATAAATTTAAAATCACTTTATTTAATTTTGTTAATATGTTAAAAATAAAAGCATGGTTTAGTGCATTAAGATTAAGAACACTAACATTATCTCTTTCAGGCATTTTATTAGGGTCAGGCGCAGCACATTATAATAATCACTGGAATAATAAAATCTTCTTTCTTGCAATATTAACATCTATTTTATTTCAAATTATTTCAAACCTTGCAAATGATTTAGGAGATGGAATTAAAGGAACAGATAACAATAATAGAATTGGCCCAACTAGAGCAGTTCAATCAGGTATTATCTCTAAAAAAGAAATGAAAATTGGAATTATATTAACATCGATATTAAGTATTCTATCATCATTACTTTTAATATATTATAGTTTGAATAGTATGCCATATTATATTATCATATCCTTCATAATATTAGCAATTTCATGTATTGTAGCAGCTATTAATTATACATTAGGAGCAAATCCATATGGATATTATGGCTTTGGAGATATTATGGTTTATATTTTCTTCGGATTTGTCAGTGTAATTGGTGTATATACCCTTTTTGCAAAATCATTTTTAAGTATAAATATATTGCTTGCAATTTTTATTGGATCTATCAGTACAGCTGTACTTAACTTGAATAATATGAGAGATTTCGAAAATGACAAGAAATGTAATAAGAACACTCTTGTTGTCAAAATAGGAATGAAAAAGGCAAAAAATTACCATATAATATTGATATTATCAGCTTTGATTTCAATAGCTTTATATTTTAACAAACTTCAAGAACCGATGGTTTTCTTAGCCTTAATTCCATCTATATTTTTATTTAAACATCTGTGGAAAATAATCTATACTAAAAACCCAAAAGAATTTGACTCTGAATTAAAAATTGTATCATTAACTGGATTTTTTCTTTCAATAAATACATTAATAACATTAATCATACTATGATAAATTTAAAGTTCACAAGAAAAGAATTTAAATTCAAAGAAATATGCCAAACCAGCCGAGGAATATTAAAAGAAAAACACTCTTGGTTTATTGAAGTTTGGAAAACGAAAAATCCAGAAATAAAAGGAATTGGTGAATGTAGCATAATACCTGGATTATCACCAGATTTTGAATCTCACGAAAAATATGAAAAGAAACTAAAAGATTTATGTGACAATATAAATATAAATTTAGATTTATGGCCATCTATAAAATTTGGTTTGGAAACTGCTATTTTGGATTTGAAAAATGGAGGAAAAAAAATAATTTTTAAGAATTCTTTTATTAATGGAAATAAAAAAATTCCAATAAATGGATTGATTTGGATGGGAGATTACAAATATATGGAGCAACAAATTGAAGAAAAATTAGAGCAAGGTTTTTCTACAATCAAAATGAAGATTGGTGCCATAAATTTTAACGACGAACTAAAGCTTCTATCAAAGATTCGAGAAAAATACTCGAAAAAACAAATTTCATTAAGAGTTGATGCAAATGGTGCGTTTACAGCTAAAGAAGCTTTAGTCAAAATCGATGAGCTTTCTAAATTAGATATACATTCAATCGAGCAACCTATAAAGACTGGTCAAATTAATGAAATGAAAAAATTATGTGAAAAAACAAAAATACCAATAGCCCTTGACGAAGAACTTATAGGAATATATAATTATGAATATAAGGTGAAATTAATTAAAGAGATATTACCTCAATTTTTAATTTTAAAACCTAGTCTCCATGGAGGAATAAGTGGGACTAAAGAATGGATTAAAATAGCAAAAAAATTCAATGTAAATTGGTGGATAACTTCCGCATTAGAATCTAATATTGGACTGAATGCAATATGTCAATTATCAGCAGAATATGAAAACCCATTGCCACAAGGTTTAGGAACAGGATCAATATACTTAAATAACATACCGCCTAATTTAAAAGTAAAAAACGGTTATATATTTATTTAGCATAAAGTTTATGAATTAATTTTTCAAAAAATGATACTTGTTTTTAGTATCTTAGATAAATGAACAAAATTTTATTTTTTCTTCTCATAATTATTGTGATTTCTTGCTCGCCTAGAATTTCAGAGTTAAATGATGACATCAACCTCAAAAAATATGACACAGTAATTCTATCTTCTATAGAATTAGAAGGAAAAACGATTTATGAAAAAAATTGCAATCGTTGTGATGAATTAAAAGAAATAAAGAATTATAGTGAATCACAATGGGCCAATATACTTCCAGATATGTCAAAAAAAAGTGATTTAACTGAAAGCCAAGAATCAAATGTTAGTAAATACATAGCATTTAAATTACAAAATTAGATAATGCTTAAAAAAATAAAAGTACTTGATCTTAGTACAGTTTTAGCAGGGCCATCTGTAGCAACATATTTTGCTGAATTAGGAGCTGAGGTAACTAAAATTGAACACCCTGAAAACAAAGACATAACAAGAAAATGGAAACTGCCAATAGAAGACAAAAACATTAATGTTTCAGCTTATTTTTCAAGTGTTAATTATAAAAAAAAATATATTAATCTCAATTTAAAAAAATCAAGTGACTACACTAAATTTATTGAATTAATTAAAACTGCAGATATTTTAATTACAAATTTTAAATATGGAGATGATATTAAGCTAAATATAGAAGATAAAACACTACATAAAATAAACCCTTCATTGATTATAGGAAAAATAAATGGATTTGGAAGTGATAGTGATAGAGTCGCATATGATTTAATCTTACAAGCAGAAACAGGTTTTATGTCAATAAATGGAACATTAGAAAGTGGACCAATAAAAATGCCAGTAGCAATGATTGATATACTCGCAGCTCATCATTTAAAAGAAGCGTTATTAATTAGTCTTTTAAATCGCAATGAAACAGGAAAAGGATCATCTGTTAGTGTTTCACTATATGATGTCGCTATTAGTAGTTTAACTAATCAATCTAGTAACTACTTAATGACTAAAAATATTCCTAATAGAATTGGAAGTATTCATCCTAATATAGCACCATATGGAGAATTATTCACGACAAAAGATGGTAATATTATAACACTTGCTATTGGATCAAATCAACATTTCAAAAAACTTTGTTCTATTCTTAATTGTGAAGAACTATGTATAGACAATCGATTCCAAACGAATCAAAATAGAGTTGAAAATAGAATCATTTTGAAAAATATACTTGAGAAAAAAATTCAAAACAAAAACAGTTTAAACTTATTATCTAAACTCAGAAATCTGAAAGTTCCTGCAGGCGAAATAAAAAATATAGAAGAAGTTTTAACAACACCTCAAGCAAAAAAATTAATAAAAGAAGAAATAATAGAAGGCGTTAAAACATACCGAACAACCTCGGTTGTATTTAATTCAAAAGAAACATGAAATATGAAATCAGAGAGCCTTCAACTGAAAAAGAATGGCATGAATATTATAAAATGAGGTACGATATATTGAGGAAACCCCTTAATAAGCCAATAGGAAGTGAACGTAATGATGGTGATATAAAAGGAAAACATTTTGCGTTATATGAAAATGATAATCTTAGAGCAATAGCTAGATTAGATCAAAATCAAAATAATATTTCACAAGTACGTTTTGTAGCAGTAGATACTAAATATCAAAAAAAAGGGTTTGGAAAATTAATTATTAAAGCTGCAGAAAATGAATCACAAAAAAATGGAAATAAAAAAATGATCCTTCATTCTCGTGACTATTCTTTAGATTTCTATAAAAAAATAGGTTATAAAAAAATTAAAAAAAGCTACAAATTATTTAATATTATTCAACATTACTTAATGGAAAAAACATATTAATTTAGTTTTTTCACTTTTTCGTTAACACACTTAACAAATAATCTAAACAACAATTTAGCATCTTTAGATTGAATTTTTCTTCCGAAACAGATTATCTTCCCTTTATAATCAAACTCTATAGAGTATCTACCCTTTATCCATGGAGATTTGTCCCAAACTGATTCAATTAAACTTTGTTCAATATTTGAAAGTCTAATTTTTGATATATTTTCTATATAGTAAATAGATGCTCTACCGTATCCTCTTATAGATTTTTTATAAGACACTGATACTTCGTTAATTTTTATTAATTCTTTGCCCCAAATCAACCAAAGAAAAGCACGAAAAACTTTAACAGCAAAATAGAGCCAAAAAGACATAAATACAATTAAAACAATTTTCTCTTGTTCAGAAAAATCAAAAGTAATAAACGCCCAAATTATTATAAAACCAATGGAGATCCACATGGCAATCCAGGAACCCATTAAAGCATTTACTAGATTGTTTTTTTTAGGATAAACAATAATTGTTGTTTTATTTTTATTGTCAATAAAACTAATACGCTTACCTATCCATTTCATAATATAAAGTATTATTATATTGCTTTTACTAATAAGTAATTACTTAAAATATCTGAAATCTTGATTATTCTTTAATAACTTAAGCGATTCAAAAATCAATTTAATTGTGTTTTCAACATCTTCTTGTCTACACATCTCTACAGTTGTATGCATATATCTAAGAGGCAATGAAATTAATGCGCTTGGGACACCTTCATTCGAATATGCAAAAGCATCAGTATCTGTACCTGTAAATCTTGATGCAGCAGCACGCTGAAATGGAATTTTATTTTTTTCCGCGGCTGATATGATTAATTTTAATAAATTATTTTGAACCGCAGGACCATATGTTAATACTGGTCCTTTTCCTGAGAACAAATCACCATTTTCAATCTTATTAACCATAGGTGTTTGTGTATCGTGACAAACATCTGTTACAATTGCAACATCAGGTTTTATTTTTTCAGCTATCATTTGCGCTCCTCTTAATCCAACTTCTTCTTGAACAGAATTAACGATATATAATCCAAATGGTAATTTTATTTTTTGTTCATTTAGCAGACGAGCTACTTCAGCTATCATAAATCCTCCAATTCTATTATCTAAAGCTCTCCCTACATATCTATTTTTGTTCAATGTAATAAACTCATCTTCAAAAGTTACGACACATCCAACATGGATTCCTAATTTTTCTACTTCCTCCTTTGAAGAACAGCCACAATCTAGAAAAATATTTTTTATACTAGGTTTTTCTTCTTTTTGATTATTTCGCATATGTATTGCAGGCCATCCAAAAACAGCTTTTACAATTCCTTTATCTGTATGAATATTGACTCTTTTAGAAGGCGCAATTATATGATCAGACCCACCATTTCTTCTTAAATAAATAAACCCATCAGAATTAATATAATTAACAAACCACGAAATTTCATCAGCATGTGCTTCAATAATTACTTTATAATCTGCTTTAGGATTAATAACACCAACAGCTGAACCATAATTATCGGTAAAATAATCATCAATATTTGGTCTAATATAGTCTAACCATATTTTTTGTCCCTCTGATTCAAATCCAGTAGGAGATGAATTATTTAAATACTTTTCTAAAAAAAGTTGTGATTTTTTTGTTCTCAAGTTTTTCATTTAAAAAAAATTATAAATATTAATTATTTAGATGAGCCAAATATAATTAAAGATTCTACCTTAATAAGGTAATATTTCCTTTAATTACATTTTCTACACCACCTATACAAGTTACTTCTAAATAGTAATCAAATACATCAGGATCTAAATCTATACCTTTAAATTTCCCATCCCAACCATCTAGCCGATTAAATGATTCAAATACTAATTCTCCCCAACGGTCATATATTCTAAAAATCATTTCTTTAACAATTGGTCCTCTAACATATAAAATATCATTGTTATTATCTCCATTTGGAGAGAAAGCATTGGGAACATAAATGAAAGAATCGTCACAAATAAAATCATACACCTTGACAAACACTGTATCGGACCTAATGCATATTCCATCTGTTACTGAAAGTAAAAACAAAGTGTTTTCATTAACCTCAGCACTTGTATTTTGAACATTAGAATTACTAATAATTGAACTTGGATGCCAGGAATAAGAAAATCCATCAGGTTCTCCATAAAGAGATATAGTTTGTCCAACAGGAACATTATAATCTGATGCACTAGCACTCACTAAATAATCTGGTATATCGCTTACATTAACAAAAATAGAGTCTTCAACTAAACATCCATTTGAAGAAAGAGCTGAAACATATAAAAACTGATTTACATTAGGATTAATATAAATAGTATTATCTATAGAAGGACTAACAACTATAGAATCCGGAGACCAAGAATATGTAAATATTAAATCAGAATTAGGGTGAGTTGCTGTAATTAATGTAGAATCACCAATACATATATTAGTATTACCCTCCAAAATCATATTTGAACCAATAAAATCTATAATAACGGAGTCAATCATTGAACAGCCAGCATTGCTAGCCTTTATATAAAAAACTACTGGATCAGTTGGTATTACAGTATATATTGAATCATATATATTTGAATTTAAAGTATCTGTAAAATCAATATTACTAGACCAAACATAATTATCTGCTACCCCATTTGTATAGGCAATTAAATCAATAGGAATGGGATCACACAATTCTTGATCAATAGTTGTAGATAGACTTAAAGAATCTAAAACAGTAATGGTAATTTGTGCTGTATCTGTAATCAAACAGATAGAATCAGTAACGTATAAATATATATCATATACTCCTGCACTATCAAATGTAATAGTTGGATTAAAAATAGTAGAAGTTGTATCACCATTTCCAAAGTCCCATAAATAAGAGTCTGAATCAGTAGAATTATTTTCAAAATCAACAGTAAAATCAAGACAACCTATATCTTGATTTATAACAAATTCTGCATCCGGAATTAATTCAAAATCAAATTTAAAAACTAAATTATTACAATTCGCGCTTAAATTTTGATTTGACCAAACACCTGAAGATACAGGAAAATCGCTATTACCTCCACAACCACCACATACTGATTGATAGACAACTCCTTTTCGGTCAAATCTTGATGTACCACCATCAACATGTTCTCCAGAAATACTGCCTCCAATATACGAACCATAAAGAATATCAGTAAAATCTCGTTCAATGACTAATAAATAAAAGCCTGGACTTGTTGTTAAATTTTGAAAAGCATCTCCAGTAATTGGCATACCATTAAGAGGAGTATTAGTAAATAAACTTTCTCCCCATCCAGAAATATATATATTACCACATATATCAACTAAAAAAGCTGATGGGGAGATATTGATATTAGAAGAACCATTACCAAAAACAGTTGAATTTAATACATTAATAAGATTCGAATCTAATCTCATAACAAATTGACTACTATTAGGGATAACAAACCCTGAATTTATAACAGGAAAGCTACCATTGACTGATTGACCAACCAAATAGATTTCATTTGAATTATCAATTTCAACAAAATAGCACTGGTCATAATTTGAAGTTCCAATATAAGAAGCATTAATTAAGGTTGTTCCATCAGATGACATCTTAACTACAAAACCATCAGCTTTTCCTCCATTATATGTAAATTGCCAACCCGAACCCATTCCAAATAAATCATTAGAACAAGTACCTCCAGAAAAAATAATATTATCAGATTGATCAACCTTTACAGAATAACATGCATCTTTTTCTGAACCACCATAATAAGTTGACCAATTTAAAATAGACAAATCAGAAGATAATTTAAACACTACACCATCTTGTTTTCCTGCATTTAGAGATTGAAATGCGTTTTGAGTAGGAAAATCAGTTGAACGTGTACATGAAGCAACAATACAATTACCCATATTATCTAACATAATCTCTCCCCTAAATTGATCCCCGTAATTAGTTGTTAATGAATCATATAACCCCGGATTACTATTGTAGCTCACACCATCATTTGAAGAACCACCCATATAAGTTGAACCTAATAAAGTTGTTCCATCTGAACTTATCTTACTAATATAAATATCCGTTCCATAATCCAAATAATGAACTCCATTACTAGTAAAATTTGATCCTGGAGTTCCACCACCATGGATTGTTTGAAACCCATTTTGAATCGGAAAATCTAAACTAGATGTTGCACCATACAAATATAAATTATCAATAGAATCACAAATTAAACTATGAACTGTTTCTGTACCAATAGTATCATTCCCTCCTCCTATAAAACAGGTCCATAACATATTAATACCATCTGATGAATATTTAGAAATAAAAACATCTGTAACCCCATATGTGCCAAGTGGATCATTAGCAGAAGGCATAATATTGGTAATCGTTGTTGAGTTATTCCATACAGGTGATGGAGTTGGATATGAATTGCCAAAAACTATTCCTCCAGAATACAAAGAACCATCATTCCCATATGTAGCAGTCATTCCAAAATTATCAGTAACAGAACCACTATAAGTAGCGAAAACTAAAATTGGATCTATAATTAATTTAACACTTGGATTATATTCTCCAATATCAAATTGAACAATATTTCCATCTAAAATATATTGGCAGCCAATTTGACGAATATTACCGTTGATAATCTGATAGACATACGGCTTTTCTTCAATAATTTGACCAGCATTTGTGTACAATACTAGATTACCTTTTTCATCAATATTAATTTTTTCATGACCCTTATATTGTAACAAAATCTGACTAGGATTTATATTTGGCTCAATATGAAATTCATATTTTAGATGCTGCTCATTCTCAATTAACTTTAAATCAATTCCATTATAAATGTCTTCTAAAATTGCTTCACCATATCCATATACATTAGATGCCCATTTGGAATTATCTGAACCTAAAAAATAATTATAATAATTACTTGTTTTCTCATTTTTTTTAATTGAATTGATATCGTTTGAACCAAGAAATGACAACTCTACTAAACTTTGATTAATTTCTGGTGAAACATTGTCTTTAATAATTTGATGATGATGATTTTCAAGCTCTAAAAAATCAAACAAATGAAATAAAAATCGCCCCTGTTCTATCCACAAATTACCACCTTCAAATTTTGATTTAAAAAGTATATTATTATCCCATTGTCCTTTATTTTCAATAAATGAATAATAAGAAATATGTCTATGATTAATCTCTTGACATAAACTAATTTTTATATAAAATAAAAAAGAAAAAAATATTATACTTTTTCTTGTCATACAATCAGATGTTACAAACTAAATTAGTCAATTATAATATTAAGACGATAAAACAAACAAATAAGTTTTTTGAAAATCTTATTTTTGAGAATAAGTATTTTTTATGGGTAATCGAATTACATCTTTATTTAACATAAATTATCCTCTGATTCAAGCAGGTATGATATGGTGCTCAGGCTGGGAGTTAGCTTCAGCTGTTTCTAATGCTGGAGGACTAGGTACAATTGGTTCCGGTTCAATGTATCCTGAAATTCTTGAAGAACATATTAAAAAATGTAAAGCTGCAACTAATAAACCTTTTGCTGTTAATCTACCTATGCTTTATCCTGATATAGATAAGCATATTGAAACCATAATTAAATATAAAGTACCTATAGTTTTTACATCAGCAGGAAATCCAAAAATATGGACGTCTCACTTAAAAAAAAATAATATAACGGTAGTACATGTTGTTTCTAGCATAAAATTTGCTAAAAAAGCTGAAGAATGTGGTGTAGATGCTATTGTTGCTGAAGGATTTGAGGCTGGTGGACATAATGGAAAAAATGAAACAACAACATTGTGTTTAATACCAATGATTACTCAAGCTATAAAAATCCCTGTAATTGCTGCTGGGGGGATTGCAACAGGACGGGGTATGTTTGCTGCAATGGCATTAGGTGCAGATGGTGTTCAAATTGGTTCACGATTCGTAGCATCAAAAGAATCTAGCGCACATAATAATTTCAAATCTATAATAATAAATTCCCAAGAAGGGGACACAAAATTAACGTTAAAGAATATAACTCCTGTACGCTTAATAAAAAATGAATTCTATTTGAAAATAGAAGAGGCATATAGCCAAGGTGCTAGCACTGAAGATTTGAAAAAAATATTAGGAAGAGGGAGAGCAAAAAAGGGCATGTTCCAAGGTGATTTAAAAGAAGGAGAACTTGAAATCGGACAAATTTCCGGGTTAATTAATTCAGTTAAACCTGCTGCTGATATAGTGTCTGAAATAATTACAGAATATCATAAAAGCTTGAAAGAATTATCTAAAGCTAAATATAATTTTCATGCTAAATTATAATAAATTTTTTCTTGAAAATGGCTTAACTGTTCTATTCATTCAAGATAAAACTACACCATTAGCAGTTGTTAACACAATCTATGATGTTGGAGCAAGAGATGAATCAAAAAATAAAACTGGGTTTGCTCACCTTTTTGAACATTTAATGTTTGGTGGATCAATAAATATTAGTGATTTTGATACACCTCTACAACTAGCTGGAGGAGAAAACAATGCATTTACTTCAAATGACATTACAAACTATTATAATGTTTTACCTGCTAAAAATATTGAAACCGCTCTTTGGTTAGAAAGCGATAGAATGCTATCATTATCATTTACTCAAAAAAGTTTAGATGTTCAAAAGAATGTTGTTATAGAAGAATTCAAACAACGTTATTTAAATCAACCATATGGAGATGTATGGCTTGAATTAAGACCTCTTACATATAGAAAGCATCCTTACCAATGGGCAACTATAGGAAAAGAAATTTCTCACATTGAAAATGCAACAATCACTGATGTAAAATCCTTTTTCACCAAACACTATTCACCATCGAATGCAATTCTTTGTATAGCAGGAGATTTTGAATTAAATGAGGTGAAATCTATGGTGAAAAAGTGGTATAATGAAATACCAGCTGGACAAAAATATTGCCGTAATATAGTTAAAGAGCCAAAACAAAAAAAATTTCGAAAAAAAACAATATATAGAAATGTGCCTGCCAATTCTTTTTATTATGCTTTCAAAATGCCTGGCAGATTAGACCCTGATTTTTTAACCATTGATGTTATATCAGATGCTTTAGGTAGAGATAAAAGTTCGCGTTTATATAATTCACTTAAAAAAGAACTAAAATTAGTTTCTAGTATTAATTCTTTTATTACGGGTTCAATAGATGATGGGCTACTTATTATTTCGGGAAAACTTAATGATAACATTTCTTTCGAAAAATTAGACAAAGCTATTTGGGAAGAAATTAATTTATTGTTATCACATAACCTTTCTAAAAATGATCTAAATAGAATTATGAATAAAATAAGAACGTCAAAAGAGTTTGAAAATATGGGTATATTAAATCAAGCAATGAATTTGTGTTATTATGAGCTACTTGGAGATGCAGACATGATAAACAAAGAATCTAATATATATAATCAAATTGAAGTAAATGATATAAATCGTGTTGCTAAATCAATATTGAAAAAATCATCCTGTTCGCTATTAAAAGTTAGAAAAAAATGATAGATAGAACATCACAACCAGACTTAAAAAAAATAGATAAAATTAAATTTATCAACCTAAAAAAACACAAAATAACACAAAATGTGAATTTATATCACATGAATAATGTTTCTAATAAAACATGTCGTTTTGACCTTTATTTTGATGCCGGAAAATGCCGTGGAAAGAATACAATATCAAGTTTTGTAAATGGATTGTTGCTATCTGGAACAAAAGATAAAACATCTGTTCAAATAAATAATGAAATTAATAACAGAGGAGGTTTTTATGAATCAGGAATAACTCATGAAAACTCAATTATTTCAGTATATTCTTTAAATGAAAATATACTTGAGATATTTAATTCCGTTAAATATGCTATACAAAATACTGCATTTATTAAAAAAGAGGTAAAAGAATATTTATCTGACCAGAAACAACTCTTTAAAATAAATCTTGAGAAAGTAAGCTATCTAGCAAGAAGGGAATTTCAAAAAGAACTTTTTAATTCAAATAAAGATTATGCATATAATACTAAATTGTCTGATTTTGATAGTGTTAAAATTGATGATCTTAAAAAATTTCATTCAAAATTTTACCTTAAAGGACTACTTAAAATTGTAGTTATAGGTGATTTAGATCAAAAAACCATTAACCATATTATTAATGAAAGTAGAGAATTTGCAATAACATCTAAAGGCAAATTTATTGATGAAATAAAAAACATACCTTCTATACATCACATAGAAAGAAAAAAATCATTACAATCAGCAATTCGTTTGGGTAGAATATTATTTAATAAAAATCACCCTGATTATAATGACTTCTTAATTTTAAACACAATAATTGGCGGTTATTTTGGGAGCAGGCTTATGTCCAATATTCGAGAAAATAAAGGATATACATATGGTATTAATTCATTTATCTCAGAATTTAAAAATGTTGGTTTTTTTATTATCACGACAGAAGTAGGATCAAAATTTATAAATGCTACTCTAAAAGAAATAAAAATCGAATTTGAACGACTCAAAAATGAACCTATAAGTTCAAAAGAATTAAACCTTATAAAAAATTATATGTTAGGTCAAATCCTAAAAAATGCTGATGGTCCATATGCAATGACAGATTTATTTATTGATGTAGAGAATTATAATTTAAATTTAGATTTTTATAATAAATTAATTAAATCAATAAATAAAATAAATCCAGTCAGAATTCAAAAACTTGCGCAGAAATACTTAAATTGGAAAGATATGACTATTGTTTCAGTGGGATAGCAACGTAATTTTTAAAAAAACGTCAGTATACTACAAAGCTCTAAAATGCGTTATTAGCTATGATGATAAAATCATTTTTACTAATTGTTTTTTTAAGTATCTTATCCTTTTCTGGAAATAGTACTCACTTAATGGGAGGTGATATAACATGGACTTGTCAAGGTGGTCAATATACCTTTAAATTAGTAATATACCGTGATTGTAATAGTGCTGATATAAATACAATATCTCAAGAATTAAAAGTTTGGGGACATCCAACGGTTAATCTAATTGAATGTTTCTTTGTGTCAAGGACAGATCTTTCTCCATTATGTACTCAAATACCTGGTGGTCCAGAAATGTTAGAGTGTGGTAATGGTGCAAATAGCGGAAATGGTATGGGAGCAATTGAGAGAATTATATATGAAAGTAATCCTCAAACCTTAAGTGGAACTCCACCTATTGAAGGTTGGGTATTTAGTTATGAAGATTTTTCAAGGAGTAATAGTGTCACAAACTTAGTAGATCCTGCTACAAAAGGAATTACCTTATTAGCAAAAATGTTTTCTATTCCTAATACACCTTCTGGGTGCATTGATAATTCTCCTCAATTCCTTCAAGATCCTTATTTTATAAGTTGTGTAGGTGATAATTATGAATATAATATTAATGCTGTAGATCCTGATTTAGACTCTATCCATATCGACTTTGGTATTCCCTATGATTATTTAAATGGAGCAAATTATGTTCCTGGATTAACACCATCGCCACTTGATTTTGAAATAGGATTTAGCTATAATTCTCCATTACCTAGTAGTGCAATGAGCCCAACAAATATATTAGCACAACTTAATCCTAACTCTGGAAATTTAACATTTTTATGCAATAATTCGGGAAGTTTCAATGTAAAACTGACTGTAAAATCATATCGTAGCGGAATTTTAATATCTGAAGTTGAAAGAGAAATGCTACTTATAATAACAAACTGTTCAGGAGCGAATAATAAACCATTCATTAATGGCCCTTTTGGAGGATTATTTGAAACAACTATAAATGCTGGTGACTTAATTAATTTTAATTTAAGTTCTAGTGATATTGAATTATTACAAAATGGGATTCCTCAGGAAAATATTCTTTCAGCTAGTGGTTTAATGTTTGGCACTAATTATACAAGTAACACTGGATGTATTACACCACCCTGTGCTACTTTAGACAACCAACCATTAATAACAATGAATCAAGGTGTTACAACTAATTTCAATTGGCAAACATCTTGCAATCATTTAGTAACTCAAAATGGAATAATAGCAGACCAAATACCTTATCACTTTGTATTTAAGATAAAAGATAATTATTGTTCTGTACCAAAAGTAAATTATGCGACAATAACTATTAATGTAAATAATCCTGGTATAATATCAGCTCCTCAAATAAATTGTATAGAAACAAATAATGTGGGTGATGTAATTATCAATTGGACTCCAGTATCTGATACTCTAGGTTCTTTCAACCAATACAAAATTTATTCTGTACAAAATGGTTTAATTGATTCTATTTTTAATGTGAACACAACTTCATATACAATAAGTGGAATAAATCAAGCAGATAATTTCTATATTTCTACCGCTGCTGGTTGTGATGGAAATACAGAAAGATATTCTGATACAATTTCTAATATTTATCTTGATTTAAATAACCCTGGAAATGGTACAGCAGTTCTTCAATGGAATGACCCAATTTTACCAGGATTAAGTACAATGGGAAATTATTATCATATTTATCGAGAGTACCCATCAGGTAATTGGATACTTTATGATAGTGTAGCATTTGGTTCCAATTCTTATATTGATACAATTACTGTTTGTGAAGATTCTTTTAATTATCAAATTGTCCTTCCAAACACACCATGTGATTATACATCAAATATTCAAGGAGACGTTTTTCAAGATAATATCTCACCCGATATTCCAATTATTAATTTTGTTACTATTGATACTTTAAATGGTGCCGTTACTATTTCTTGGAATCAGAATAATCAAGATGATACATTTGGATATATTATTTATGTAAAAGATAGTACTGGAGCCATTGTTGAACTCGATAATGTATTTGGTATAGGAACAACTTCATATACCTACAATCCCGACATAAATGATGGTCCACTTACATACTCCGTTGCAGCTTTTGATTCCTGTTGGACTTCAAGTATACCACCAACATACCAAACATCGGCAAAAGGTGATATTCACTCATCTGTATTTTTAAATACAAACTTAAATATTTGTAGTCGTCAGGTAGAACTTTTCTGGACACCTTATGTTGGCTGGATAGGATCAACTGAATATACTATTCTCGGAAATTTTGGTAATGGTTGGATAGATTATGGGAATACTTCAGATACTAACTTCATTATTGATGTAATACCTGGTGAAACTTATACTTTTATTATTAATTCAAAATCAGAAAATGGTCAAGAATCATTTTCTAATCAAAACACTTTGTTTATAAATCAATTAGGAAAACCATCTTTCAATTATTTACAAGTAGCAACAGTGAATAACAAAAAAGTTGATCTAAAACTCTATATAGATACTAGTTCAAATATCTCAGAAGTGTCATTTCAACGAATAGAGAATAGCTCTTTTAAAGAATTAAATAGAGTTCCTGTAACTAGTAATCAGGTGAATTTTAGAGATGAAAATGTTAATGTTAATGATTATTTCTATACATACAGAGCACAAGTAATAGATAGTTGTGGTCAACTTAGCGATACATCTAATGAAGCACAAACAGTTCTACTTTCTATAAATAATGATGAAATTTCAAAAATGAATTATTTAAACTGGACAGAATATCGTGAATATGATGGTTCTATACTTGGATACAATATCTATAGAATACAAGATGATCTTTATAGCTCTTCTCCCATTGCATCTGTTGGTCCTAATATAAGATATTACATTGACGATGTAAATGAACTATCTTCTAAAGGTAAATTTTGTTACTATGTTGAGGCTATAGAATCAATGAACACATATAACTTTTCAGAAATAAGTAAATCAAATGAAGCTTGTATAACACTACCTCCTTTAATATATATTCCAAATGCATTTACACCTGAAGGAGTAAATCCTATATTTATACCAATTTTAAATGATTTTGATCCAACAAACTATGATTTCAGTATTTTTAATCATTTGGGACAAGTTATATTTAGAACTAATTCCCCAAAAGAAGGTTGGAATGGAAGAATATCATCATCTAATATGATGGCAAATACTGGAACCTATATCTACATGTTAAAAATTAATAATGGAGATGGTATTGAAATTATAAAAAGAGGCCATGTTACTTTACTAAAATAAGATTAATTTTATTTTGTGAAAAACAATTTAACTAAAGAAGAAATTGCAGAATCGACAATGGTTATTCGTCTTCCTAATTGGATTGGTGATACATTGATGACATTCCCTATGCTGTTAGCTCTTGAGAAATCTGGTATAGATTTCATTTGCCTTGGTCATCCTTGGACTAAAGAGCTTTTTTCCGGCACAAATATAAAAATTGTTGTAAGTCCAAATGTGAAAAACATGAAATGGTGTTATAATTTTTATAAAACCTATAAGTTTCAATATGGATTAATATGCCCTATTACATTATCAACTGTTTTACCAATGAGGTGTGCTAAAATAAAAACAATTGGTTATCATTTTTTGACAAATATCCGACTCAAATTAAACAATGATATTCATACAGTTGAAAATTATTTTGATTTAGCAAGAAGATTCTTAAATAAGAATATTAAAGCTACTGAGTATTCAAACAAAATTCCACTTAATAAAAATAGCATAGCTATAGGTAAAGAGATTATTACTAAGAAGATAAAATCAAAGTACATAGTTATATGCCCATACGCAACAAATCTACATAAGGGAAAAAATAAAGAATGGCCATATTGGAATGACTTTTGTTTAAAATATAAAGACACTAAAATCGTAGCTTTGGTTGCAAAAAACGATTTTAATCGTTGCAAAAAAGAATTCCCAAATATTGTTGTACTAAGTAAAAACTTATCCATTTCAGGATATATAATGCTTAAAGCAAATTTTGTGCTTGCAAACGATAGTGGAGCTATGCATTTAGCATCATTTTTCGGGGCCAAAGTAATTGGGCTCTTTGGTGCAACAGAAATAGCTAAAACAAGACCTTGGTATGGAGCTTATAAAACAGGGGTGGGGAATAGTTTTATAACTGCTGAAGATTTATTAAAAGAACTCTGAAAATTATAACTAAGATTTTTTGAGCTTAAGCTCCATTATATAATCTTCCATTAAATATCCTTTACCAATATCTATATCTTCTTGACCAATTATATTAAAACCAATATGCTTATAAAATTCAACTGCCTTATTAAATCTATTTACATTGAGATGTATAGAAATTAAATCTAAATCAAAACAAATATCAATAGCATGATTAATTAATGCTCTACCTATACCTTTACCTTGAAATTCTTTTATTAAATAAATTTTATGCATACGAAGAAAACCTGAATCAGGAAAGTTTGCTTCTAAAGACATAAAACCAACAGAAACACTATTATATTTAACTATATAATATAAATAACCTGTTTGAATTTCTTCTTTTAATTTATTAACATCATACATCCAATCAAGCATATAATTAATCTGATTAGAAGTTAGAATCTCATTAAATGTATTAGGCCAAATTTGATAAGCCAAATTATTAACTATAGAAACATCATCTATACCAACTTGTTTTATTTCTATCATTATTTTACGATAAATAAAAAATATTAATAAACAATCTAGAAGTTTATTTTGTTAAAATAAATTAAAAAAACCCTGTTAATTTAATCAAGTTATAGATTAAAACTTAACCACCAAAATCATCAAATCGGACTTGCTCATCAGGGACACCCCAATCATCACACATCTTAATAACAGCTTGATTCATTAATGGAGGCCCGCAAAAATAAAATTCAATATCTTCTGGTGCTTCATGCCTAGATAAATATTCATCTATGACTACTTGATGAACAAACCCTTTAAATCCATCTCCATTTGGATCATCGATATTTTTTTTCAAAACCCAATTATCTTCTGGTAAAGCCTCTGAAAGAACTAAATAAAATTTGAAATTCGGAAAATCTTTTTCTAAGTCTCTAAAGTAATGAATGTAGAATAATTCAGCTTTTGATCGACCACCATACCAATAAGATACCTTACGACCAGTTTTTATTGTTCTGAATAATTCATATAAATGAGAACGCATTGGTGCCATTCCTGCACCTCCTCCAATATATAACATTTCAGCATCAGAATCATTAATAAAGAACTCACCATATGGACCAGAAATTGTCGCTTTGTCCCCTTCTTTTAAATTGAATATATAAGATGAGGCTACTCCTGGATTGACATTCATCCATGCATTACGATTTCTATCCCAAGGAGGTGTAGCAATCCGAACATTTAACATAATTCTTCTACCTTCAGCAGGATAAGAGGCCATTGAATATGCTCTTACAACTTCTTCATCATTTTTCATTACAAGAGGCCATAAACCAAATTTATCCCAATCAGATTTAAACTTATCCTTCTCACCAGGATGATCTTGAGGATGTGCAGAAATATCTATGTCAGAATAATTAATTGTGCACTTAGGAATTTTAATTTGAATATATCCACCAGCTTTATAATCCATATCTTCTGGAATCTCAACAATAAATTCTTTGATAAAAGTTGCTACATTATAATTAGATACAACAGTAGCTTCCCATTCTTTGATCCCTAAAACTTCCTCTTCCACATGAATTTTCATATCTTCTTTGACCTTGACTTGACATCCTAATCTCATATTAGAAGCAATTTCTTTGCGAGAAAAATGAGGTTCTTCTGTAGGAAGAATATTACCTCCTCCCTCATTCACTTTACAAATACATTGAACACAAGTTCCACCCCCACCACATGCAGAAGGAAGAAAAATACCATTACTTCCAAGCGTACTTAATAATGTTCCACCTCCATCTACCTCTATAATTTTTTCTCCATCATTTATATCAATTTTTATCTTACCCGATGGTGAAAGTTTTGCCTTAACAAATAAAAGCATTGATACCAATACCAAAACAACTATTAGAAATACACCTAGAGTTAATATTAAGCCTAATGATAATTCCATTCTCTAAAAAATTAAAAGTTACTATTTTTTTGATTCACTTGAACTGTTTCTGCTTTTTTATCTTTACCGTATTTTATTCCTGAAAAACTCATAAAAGCAATTCCCATTAGCCCAGTAATTATAAATGTAATCCCTAAGCCTCTGAGTGGTGGTGGAATTTTAGAATACCTTATCTTTTCACGGATAGCTGCAATTGCGACAACAGCTATAAACCATCCGATTCCTGAACCTATAGAAAAAGCCGTCGCATCCAGTATAGTTGAATATTGACGGTCTTGCATAAATAATGCACCACCCAAAATAGAACAATTAACTGCAATAAGAGGTAAGAAAATACCAAGTGCGCCGTATAAAGCAGGTGCAAATTTCTCAACTAACATTTCAACTAATTGAACAATAGATGCAACCACTGCAATAAACATAATAAATGAAAGGAAACTTAAATCAACAGTATTATTTCCATTAAGACCCCAATCAGAATTCAACCATTCTAAAGCTCCTTCTTTCAATAAATAATTTTCTAATAAAAAATTTACTGGAACAGTTACAAATAAAACGAAAATAACAGCAGCACCTAATCCAACCGCAGTCTTGACGGTTTTTGAAACAGCTAAGTATGAACACATACCCAAAAAATATGCAAAAATCATATTCTCTGAAAATATTGCTTTAATAAAAATGTCTAATGTACTTTCCATAACTATTTTATGTCTTTTAATTATTTTCTATTAAATCTTTATTTCGAGAACGTTGAACCCAAATGATAACACCGACAATTATTAAAGCCATTGGTGGTAAAATCATCAGATTGTTATTTACATATCCTAAAGAATAAAGACCATCACCTTTAATATAATCTCCAAAAATTGGATAACCATATAAAGTACCTGATCCAAATAACTCTCTAAATACTGATACTATGATTAATAAACCGGCATAACCTAAAGCATTGCCAATAGCATCTAAAATAGATGGCCATGGTTTATTAGCCATTGCAAATGCTTCAAAACGTCCCATAATGATACAGTTAGTTATTATTAAACCAACAAATACGGAGAGTTTTTCAGAAACGTCTGGCAAAAAAGCTTTTAGAACCTCATTTACGATAATAACTAAAGCAGCAACTACAACTAATTGAACAATAATCCTGATTCGAGATGGGATTAAATTTCTCATTAAGGATATAAATAGATTACCTAAAATCATAACAAACAAAACAGCAACACCCATAACTACTCCTTGTTCAACTTGAACAGTTATAGCTAGGGCTGAACAAATACCTAGTACTTGAATTGTTACAGGATTATTATCAGTTAGAGGATCTGTAACTAGTTTCTTGTTTTTCTTGGAAAATAATGGTTCTCGTTCAGATTTTATTTTTTCTTCACTCATTTTAAAGTATTATTAAGTTTGTTAAAATAAGGAATATAAACTTCCACGCATCTGTTGATCATTTCTTCAACACCTTTTGATGTAATTGTTCCTCCTGTTATTCCATCTACTTTAGATTCAATATTAGAACCTGAACCATCTTTGACAACTTCAAACTTGAGAAAATCACCGTTTTCATTAGTTATTTTTTCACCAATCCAACGGTCTATAAAAAATTGTTGTTTTATCTCAGCTCCTAGGCCTGGTGTTTCTCCCTTATGACCAAAAGAAGCTCCTTCAATAGTACTTAAATCAGAACCAATACATATATTACCCCAAATAGGACCCCAAAGTCCCTTTCCAACAACAGGGATAATATATTTTTTCTTGCCATTCATTTCAGCAACAAAAAGTGGATAATTTCTATCTTTTTCATCTAAAGTCTTATCCTTAAACTCTTTTTTGATATCAACACGAAAGGCATTTACATCATCTACTTTTTCACTAGAGTTGTTGAACACTAAAGAGCCTTCTTTACTGAAATATTTTGCAAACTCAACCTCTACATTTGACCTATCTATACCTAATGAATCAAGATTTAGCATCGCTGATAAAATATCTAATTGTTTTTTTATTTCGCCATTTCTATCTTGTCTTGGTTTTAATCCCATTGCTAACATTGCTAAAATTGAACCAACAATAACAACTAAGACAATTGCAAAACTAAAAGTATAAACACTACTTTCTTTATTAATTTTCATAATCTATATTGTATTAAGTCTTTTTAATCTTCGTTTTATATTAGCTTGAATAACATAATGATCAATAATAGGTGCCATAACGTTCATGAATAAAATCGCAAGGAAAACTCCTTCAGGATAAGCTGGGTTAAGAACACGAATTAAAATAGATAGTAAGCCACCAAAAAAGCCATAAAACAACTTTCCTGTTTCAGTTTGAGCAGCAGTGACAGGATCCGTAGCCATAAAAACAGCACCAAATGCAAACCCACCAATTACTAAATGGAAATGAGCTGGAAGATTTAAGAAATCATTTCCTCCAAATAGATTTAGAATTAACCCCATAATGTAACCACCTATAAAGAAAGAAAGCATAATTCTTAAAGAACCAACTCCAGTAAAAAGCAGGATCAATGCCCCTATTAGGATTGCAAAAGTTGATGTTTCACCAACTGATCCTGGAATAATACCAAAAAATGAATCTAACAAAGAATAATTATTAGTATAAATGTCTATATTTTCAAAAACAGGTTTGTCTGACATAAAGGAAGCCAAATCACCTAAGGCTGTTGAACCAGTAAACCCATCTATATTAGACTCAGGACCAGCCATCCAAACTTTATCTCCTGACATTGATGTAGGGTAAGCAAAAAATAAAAATGCTCTAGCAGTTAAAGCAACATTTAGTATGTTCATTCCAGTACCTCCAAAAATCTCTTTCCCTATAATTACAGCAAAAGCAGTCGCAAGACCAACCATCCAGAGTGGGACATCTGCTGGCATAATTAATGGTATTAACATTCCTGAAACTAAAAAGCCTTCATGCAGAGAATGACCACGTAAGAAACCAAAAAGAAACTCTATCGAAAGACCAACACCATATGAAACAACAATCAAAGGAAGAACAACAAATAAACCACTTACAAACTTATCATAGCCATTAGACCAAAAATCAATATTTCTGTCTCCTAATTCAGCTACCAACTGCCAATGCCCTGTATTATATATACCAAACAGTAAACATGGTATCAAAGCAATTATGACAGTCATCATTGTTCTTTTCAAATCTACACCGTCACGAATATGAGATCCTTTATTTGTTACTAATTTTGGTGTAAAAGCAAAAGTAGATAACGTTTCAAATAAAGGATTCCATTTTTCATACTTACCACCTTTTTCAAAATGATGATCAATTTTATTAAGATATTTAGCTAAAAATTTCACAGAGTTTAAATATTTACATTTACATACATTCGCTAGCTATTAAATCTAGACCATTTCTAATTTTTTCTTGAATATTTATTTTAGTCGTACAAACATATTCACAAAGAGCAAAATCTTCAGGTGCAACCTCATATATTCCTAAATTTTCCATTGCATCAATATCATTTGTAATAGCCGCTTTGGTTAACTGCATAGGAAAAATGTCAAAAGGAAAAACTTTTTCCATTTCCCCTGTAACAACAAATGCTCTCTCTTCGCCATTTGTATTAGTGTCTAAACAAAACTTTTTACTCCTAGGTAAAATAAAAGTAGGAAATAGCCTTGAATTAGAGAATTTATCAAACCCAGGTCCTAACCAACCTTTAGTAAGAAAAAATTTATATTCATTTCCTTCAGGGATAATTGTGATTTGATGATGATAAAATCCTAAATAACCATCTTTTGAAATCTTATCACCCGTTAACACATTCCCACTTATCACACGTACATTGTCTGATTTTATTTGCCCATCTATTATACCAGACACTTTAGTACCAATAATAGTTTCAATATATTGAGGGTTCTTTACTTCAGAGCCTGTAAGAGCAATAGTTCTTTTAACATTATACTTACCTTCTAAAAAATAACGGCCAATAATTGCTAAATCTTGTATGTTAACAGACCATATAGACTCTCCCTTATTCAGTGGATCAATATGATGAATTTGAGTACCTATATTTCCGGCAGGATGCTTACCTATAATTTTATTTATTTGGATACCTTCAACTTCAAGATTTAATTTCTTTAATGATTCTTTTGAACACATATTTAAATGAACCTTACCAGTAGTTAATTTCTTTAACACTTCAAGGCCAGAATTAATCTCATCTCTACTATCTTTAAGAATATATGAGAAATTAGGGGCTAATGGTGAACTATCAAAAGTTGAAACAAAAATTGCCTTAGGTTTATTATTAGGATTTGCGATAACATCTATAGGACGCTCTTTAATAAATGGCCACAAACCAGATGAAAGTAATGTGTTTTTTGTCTCTTCATCAGACATTGAATCAACTGATTTTAATTTGATATTTTCAAATTTTTGATTTTTTGATGTTGAAATCAAAATCTGCATAATCCGTCGTTTCTCACCTCTAACAATTTGCTTTATTTTACCAGAAACTGGAGAAGCAAATTTTACAGATTCATTGTACTTATTCTGAAAAATAATTGTGCCAGCTAGGACTTCATCACCCTCTTTTACAAGCATTTTTGGAGTTAGACTATGAAAATCACTAGGTTTAACAGATACTATTTCAGATAAAGGGACTTTTCTTAAAGACTCTTCGGCATTACCTATCAATCTGATATCCAAGCCTTTTCTTAGCTTTACTGTTTTAGACATGTATTTAAACATTTAAAAATACCACTGTAAAAATATAAAATTCATTTTCAATGTAATGATATGCCAAGAATGAAGATTGACATATGCTGTAATTTAGACTGATTATAAATAACAAGGTTTATGAAGTTTTATGAAGAATTTGTAAAAAAAATGAATCAAATTTTAATAAAACGAATAGTTTGTAGACCTTTTTCAGAATTAATTCTTAGAAAATAGATACCCTCTTCAAGAATTCCTATATCATATTGTCCATTAGTACCAAATAAATTCATAACCTCTTGTCCTGCAGAAGATATTATTTTAATGTATTCTAGACTAATAAATTCATCTATTCCACTGATATTTAAAATATTTGATAATGGATTTGGGTATATTGATATAATATCATTTTGAATACTAGTCAATGAAGTAAAATCAACTAATATACAATCCGATGTGTCTTTACAACCATTAACTGAAACTTCAACACAATAATTACCAGTTAAATCAGGAATATAAAATTGATTTATTTCGTTTGGAATTACGTTATATCCATTATCACAATCTAGCCATTGATATCCTGCAACAACTTGATCGGCAATTAACATACTCCCGTTTTGACTAACACTATTATTTGGCAAAGGAATTATTGTTAAATCAATATTCATTATAACACTATCAAAACCAAATGAATTCAATATACTTACTGAATAATTACCCGTTGAAAAATATATTTGTCCATTAGGATCAGTATAACTCCCACAAGAAGATTCTGTTACATTTAAAGTTGTTATTAAATTTGTTTTAATCAAATAAATATCGTTACCTCCATTACCAAATGAATTAGTATATCCAGCAATAATATAACCCCCATCAGAAGTTTGATTAACAGAATAACCAAGGTCATTTGAAGTACCTCCAAATGACTGGTCCCATTCTTCTATACCATTTGAATCTGTCTTTAATAAATAAACATCATTATCTCCGATTGTTGAAGTTGTAGTTCCAGCTATTATAAAGCCACCATCAATTGTTATATCGATTGATCTTGCTTCATCGTAACCAGAGCTTCCAAAAGTTTGATTCCAATCTTCTATACCATTTGAGTCTGTCTTTAGTAAATAAATATCCCAATCTACAGTTTTCACATTTCCTGTAACTATATAACCGCCATCAAGAGTCTGCTGAACAGAATAACCTCTTTCTATGTCAGCTCCACCTCCAAAATTTTTATTCCATTGGGGAGAACCATTCATATCTGTTTTAATCAAATAAATATCAGAACTTCCGGTACCAAAAGATGTAGTATAACCTGTAATTATATATCCACCGTCCAAGGTTTGTTCAACAGAATAACCTCGATCTACAGCTGTCCCTCCAAAAGTGTTATTCCACTCTTCAACTCCATTTCCATCTGTCTTAATCAAATAAACATCTGAACTACCACTACCAAATGATGTTGTATAACCTGTTATGATATAGCCACCATCAGATGTTTGTTGAACAGAATAACCAAAATCATTCCCCACTCCTCCAAAAGTTCGATTCCACTCTTCTAATCCATTTACATCTGTTTTGATTAGATAAACATCGTTTAATCCAACGCCAAAAGAATTTGTATATCCTAGGATGATGTAACCACCATCTGATGTTTGTTTAACGCATTTAGCATAATCATTTCCTGTTCCTCCATATGTTTGAGTCCAATTATCAATTCCATTAGAATTTGTCTTAATTAAATAAATGTCATCTCCTCCATTGCTAAAACTATTAGTTTGCCCTGCAATTATATAGCCACCATCATTGGTTGCCTGAACAGAATAAGCTTGATCATCATTAGAACCACCAAATGTGGTTTCCCAATTTTGACCATATAAAACAATTGGCATCAATAATATTAATAATAGTATTTTCATAGAAAATTGTTTAACACTAATAAAGATATTAAAAAACAATTATTGTATTGATTAATAACTATGATTACTTTTGAAAAAAAAATAAAAATGGCAAACGCAATCTTTAATGTACCTAAAGCAATAAATGAGACAGTCAAAAATTATGTTCCTGGATCTCAAGAACATAAAAATCTTATTTCAAAATATAAAGAATTATATAATCAAACTGTTGACATACCTATGTATATCGATGGAAAAGAAATTCGTACAGATAATAAAATTAAAATATCTCCACCCCATGACCATAAACATATAATAGGTCAATTTAATTATGGTGAATCTAAACATGTAAATGATGCCATTAATGCTGCGATGAATGCTCGGGATAAATGGTCTAATCTTCCTTGGGAGCAAAGAGCAGCAATATTTCTTAAGGCTGCTGATCTTTTAGCTGGACCATACAGAGATAAAATGAACGCAGCAACAATGCTTGGACAGTCCAAAAATGTATATCAAGCCGAAATTGATGCTGCATGTGAGCTTATTGACTTTTTTAAATTTAATGTTCAATATATGACTGAAATATACAGTCAACAACCAGAATCATTACCAGGAATATGGAATAGATTAGAATATAGACCTCTAGAAGGTTTTATATTTGCAATTACCCCATTTAATTTCACATCAATATGTGCTAATTTATGTGCCGCTCCGGCAATGATGGGGAATGTTATAGTCTGGAAACCAGCTGATTCACAAATGTATTCAGCCAAAGTAATTATGGAATTATTTCAAGCAGCTGGAGTTCCTGATGGAGTAATTAATTTAATCTCTGTTGATGGTCCTGTTGCTGGAGATATAATTTTTAAACATAAAGACTTTGCTGGACTTCATTTTACAGGTTCAACTGCTGTATTTAGAAATTTGTGGAAAGAAATTGGAAACAACATAGAAAAATATAAAAATTATCCACGAATTGTTGGTGAGACTGGAGGTAAAGACTTTATAATGGTTCACAAATCAGCTAACTGTGATGAAGTAGCAACTGCTGTAACAAGAGGCGCATTCGAATATCAAGGACAAAAATGTTCTGCCGCATCAAGAGTATATATACCTGAAAATATTTGGAATACTGTGAAAAATAGAATCATAAAAGATGTTTCATCTTTCAAAATGGGTTCACCTGAAGATACTTCTAACTTTATAAATGCTGTAATTGATGAAAAAGCATTTGATAAGATTGTTGAATATATAGAATATATTAAGAAACAAAATGATGCTGAAATTTTAATTGGAGGAGGATATAACAAAACATCTGGATACTTCATAGAGCCAACAGTAGTTGTTACATCTAACGCTAAATTTAAAACAATGTGTGAAGAAATATTTGGACCGGTGGTTACAATATTTGTATACAATGAAGATAAATTTGAAGAAACACTTGATATAGTTAATGAAACATCAGAATATGCTTTAACTGGTGCTATAATATCAAATGACCGTTATGCAATTAATATAGCAATGAATAAGCTAAAAAATGCAGCTGGGAACTTCTACATAAATGATAAACCAACCGGAGCTGTAGTCGGCCAACAACCGTTTGGAGGAGCTAGAGGATCAGGAACTAATGATAAAGCAGGAGCTCCAATGAATTTATTAAGATGGATTTCTGCTAGAACAATTAAAGAAGTATTTAATCCCCCTAAAGATTATAAATACCCTTTCTTGGGATAAAGAAAAATTACTTTAAGCACTTAAAATAATCAAATGGTTCCAAACACTTTTCACACTTATAATGTGCTTTACATGCTGTGCTTCCAAACTGACTAACTAATTTTGTAAACTTAGAATTACATTTAGGACATCTAACTTTAACTAATTCTTGAAATAGATTCGTCTTTTCTAATTCTTCCTCAGGAGGAGCAATTCCATAATCTTTTAATTTTTGTTTTCCCTCATCAGTAATAAAATCTGTTGTCCATGCTGGTTTATATGCTAACTCAACTTTGACATCTAAATTGCATTTTTTCTTAAGATATTCTATAATATCATCCTCAATTCTTTTCATTGCAGGACAAGCGGTATAAGTCGGTATTATTGATATATTAATGCTCTCAGGGGTAACACTAACTTTTTGTACAATACCTAAATCTACTATTGATAGAACAGGTATTTCTGGATCAAAAACCTCTTTTAAATAATTCCAAATATCTTTTTCTATTACCATTCCATTCCTGGATAAGCACGTTGCATATATTGAAGTTCAGCAAGAATATAACCTAAATGTTCAGAATGTACTCCTCTTCTTCCTTCCCCATATTCCCAATTATTATTTGGAATAGTTAAAGTAGCTCGACTGAATATTTCTTTAACATTATTATACCATGCTTCTTTCAATTCTTTCATAGGAGGAATTATCTTGGAAGATTTTAGTTCAATGTCAATATCGTCTTCATAAAATAATTCAGCAGTATATCTCCATAATGTATCTAATGAATCTTGAATTCGTTTATTAGATTCATCTGTTCCATCTCCAAGACGTATAACCCATTCAGAGGAATGTTTCAAATGATATTTTGTTTCCTTTAATGATTTTATTGAAATTGCTGAAATTCTATCATCGCATGAGTTTATCAAACTTTCAAATAATAATTTCCGATAAGAATCAAATAAAAATTGTCTCATCATTGTCATTCCAAAATCACCATTTGGTTGCTCCAATAAAATTAAATTTTTATACTCTCTATCAAATCTTAGAAAAGCTAGATCATCTGCTGTTCTACCTTTATCTTCTATCTCAGAAGCATATTCATATATAGATATTGATTGACCAATAAAATCCAAAGCAATATTTGATAAAGCGATATCTTCCTCCAAAATAGGACCATGACCACACCATTCAGATAATCTATGACCAATTATTAAACTATCATCACCTAGCCTTAATAAATATTCAAATAATGAATTCATAATTTAATAATAATTACATGTGCTCTATTCCGTCAGGAATATCGTAAAAAGTAGGATGCCTATATACCTTAGAATCAGATGGCTCATATAAAGAATCTGATTCATCTGGTTTAGATGCAAATATACTATTTGATTTAGTAACCCAAATACTTATACCTTCTGACCTTCTAGTATAAACATCTCTTGCATTTTTTATTGCCATTTGAGAATCTGAAGCTCTTAAACTACCAACATGTTTATGACTTAAACCTTTTTTACTTCTAATAAAAACCTCCCAAAGAGGCCATTCTTTATTTGCCATATCAAGAGACTTTTTTTATTTTACGTTTTTGTTCATAAGCATTAGCTGCCTCAATAACCCACAATCCATTTTCTTTAGCTTTTTTTCTTGTTTCGATACGATGATTATTACACGGTCCATTACCTTTTACTACTTGCCAAAATTCATCCCAATTAATTTCACCAAAATCGTAGTGACCTCTTTCTTTATTCCAAACCAAATCTTTATCTGGAATTTTCAATCCAATTAACTCTGCTTGAGGGACAGTTGCATCAACAAACATTTGCCTTAATTCATCATTTGTATGACGCTTAATTTTCCAATTAATAGATTTAGCAGTATGTTTAGAGTCTTCGTCGTTTGGACCAAACATCATTAAAGAAGGCCACCAAAAACGATCCAAAGCATCTTGAGCCATCTTTTTTTGTTGAACGGTTCCTTTCATTAAAGTAGTCATAATTTCAAAACCTTGACGTTGATGGAATGACTCTTCCTTACAAATACGAACCATAGCTCTTGCATATGGCCCATAAGAACATCTACATAATGGTACTTGATTCATTATTGCAGCACCATCAACCAACCATCCAATTGCACCCATATCGGCCCAAGAAAGTGTAGGATAATTAAATATGGAAGAATATTTTGCTATACCAGAATGTAAATCATCAATTGTCTGTTCACGATTAGCACCTAATGTTTCAACTGCACTATATAGATATAATCCATGTCCAGCCTCATCCTGAACTTTAGCCAAAAGCACTGCCTTTCGCCTTAAATTTGGCGCTCTTGTTATCCAATTACCCTCAGGTAACATACCAACAACCTCTGAGTGAGCATGCTGAGATATCTGACGAATTAACGTCTGACGATAATCATCAGGCATCCAATCTCTAGGCTCAATTTTAATGTCGTTATCAATTTTCTCTTGAAACTTTTGTTCAAGTTTTGAAATATCTTGATCTTTCATTTTTTAAGAATTATACTAAAACAAATTTACAAAAATTCAATGACTGATGCTCTCTTATAACTTATATCTATAGTTAATTACATCGGTAGCATAATAATCAGTAGCTTTGCACATAATTAAATTATGTATGAGAACAAAATTTCATTCTCTTAAAATTAAGGATGTAAAGAAAGAAACTAATGATACGGTTTCTATTTCTTTTGCTATACCTGAAGAACTGCAAGAAAAATTCAAATTTGAATCTGGTCAGTATTTAACATTAGAAACAAATATTGATAATGAAAAAGTTAGAAGATCATATTCTTTATGTTCGTCTCCATTTGAAGGTGAATGGAGAGTTGCGATTAAAAAAGTAGATAATGGTAAATTTTCTACCTATGCGAATAATACTTTAAAGAAAGATATGGTTTTAGACGTTATGGAGCCAGCAGGTAATTTCAAATTATCTACTCAGCCCAATTCTGAAAATTCATATGTCTTTTTTGCAGCTGGAAGTGGAATTACACCTATTATTTCTATTATAAAATCAGTTCTAAATGGAGAACAAAAAAGTAATGTGACATTATTCTATGGAAATAAAGGATTTAACTCTATAATATTCAATGAAGAAATTAATGCGTTAAAAAACAATTTTTTGGATAAATTTCGAATCATTCATGTTTTTTCAAGAGAGAACATAGGGAATGATATTCAGAATGGAAGAATTGATAAAGAAAAAACTAAATTATTATTTGATGCATTTTTAAAAAACACAAAGATTGATAAAACTTTTATTTGTGGTCCTGAATCTATGATTCTAGATGTTAAAGAAGCATTAACTGAAAAGGGGCTGAATAAAGAACAAATTCTATTTGAGTTATTTACTTCACCTTCAAAAGAAAAAAAGAAAATTGATTCTTCTAAAGAAGATATTAAGTTGGAATCTAACATTAGCGTTATAATAGATGATGAAAAAATTGATTTTTATTTAACTTCAAATGGAGAATTTATTCTAGATGCTGCTCAAAAAGAAGGAGCAGATTTACCATATGCATGTAAAGGAGGTGTCTGTTGTACATGTAAAGCTAAAATATTAAAAGGTTCTGCTAAGATGGATTTAAATTATGCTTTAACAGATAGTGAAGTCAAAGAAGGATATATTCTAACTTGCCAAGCTCATCCAGTAACAGATGAATTAATAATTTCTTTTGATGATGTCTAAAAACATAGTAATAATAGGTGCAAGTCGTGGAATCGGTAGATGTATTGTTGAACTTCTAGCTAAAAATTCACATTTTAAAATACTTGCCTTATCTAGGAATATTGATTTAATGGAGAAATCTTTTAAAAAATATTCAAATGTAAAGTGTTTTGAATTAGATCTAAATTCTAAAAATGTTCGTTCCAAATGTGAATTAATTTTTTCAAATTATTTAAATATTGATGTATTAATTAATAATGCAGGCTTATTAATCAAAAAACCATTACTTGAGCTTGATAGAAAAAATCTCGAAGATTCTTATAATGTCAATATTATTAGTGTAATTGAAACAGTTCAAGCAGTAGTCCCAAGAATGAAAAATGGTCATATAGTTAACATTAGTTCTATTGGAGGATTTCAAGGAAGCCTTAAATTTCCAGGATTGACATCATACTCAACATCAAAAGCAGCCCTTTGTAGTTTCACTGAATTATTTGCTGAAGAATATAAAGAGACGGGAATAAAAATGAATTGTTTATGTTTAGGAGCAGTTCAAACAGAAATGTTAGAGGAAGCATTCTCGGGCTATAAAGCTCCTATATCAGCTGAAAAAATGGCTGAATATATAGTTGAATTTGCTCTAAATTCAAACCAATGGATAAATGGAAAAATAATTCCTGTTTCTTTAAGTAATCCATAAAAAAATTATAATTAATTTACATTCTACATTTAATGATGTAATTTAAGCTTGTTTGTTTTTTAGTAACTTCATACTATATCATGACTTATAAGAATATCCTATATATTACTATCACATTGCTTTTTAAATCATTTGTACATAGTCAAGATATTCATTGGTCACAGTTTAGTAATAATCCTATTTTCCTAAATCCAGGTAACGCAGGGGAATTCAGTGGTGATATAAGATTCACTGGGAATTTCCGTGACCAATGGAGATCGGTTACAAGACCTTACAACACATTTTCATTTTCGATTGATAGTAAAATAAAATCGATAGATAATTTAGGTTATGGTTTTCTATTTTTTCATGACGTTGCAGGTGATGGTAATTTAAGAACAATAGAAGTACAAGGGAATATTGCTTATCAAATAAAGTTAACAGAAGATTCAATGCATAATATTAGATCTGGAATAAATATTGGAATAAATCACCGAAACCTTGATTTTAGTCAGTATTATTTTGACAACCAATATGATGGAATATCTTACAACCCATCAATCTCTTCAAACGAAATTTTACAAACTGATAGTAAAACAAACTTTTCAGTTGGCTTTGGAGCAATTTATCAATATTATAAAAACAAACGATTAAACTATACATTTGGAATTAGTGCTTTTAATTTAAACCAACCAAATCAAGGGTTTTATAATGAAATAATAAAACGTGACATACGCATTAATGTTTTTGGAAGTAGTACTTATAAAATAAATTATGACTGGGAATTAATTCCCAGTATCAATTTATCAATGCAAGGTAAATTTTATGAATTTATGTTTGGTTCTTCTTTTAGATATACTATAGTTAATAAACTTGGTAAATACCGTGCAATAAATAGTGGATTATGGTATAGATATAAAGATGCAGGAATTATATATTTAGGTATGAATTATCAAACCTTTCTCGTTGGTCTAAGTTATGATATAAATTTTTCTAAACTAGTTCCTGCTAGTAGAAATCGTGGAGGATTTGAAGTGAGTTTTAGATATATTTTAACTCAATTTAAACCAAAAAAAATAACACATAGAATATGTCCAGATTATATCTAACAATATTATTTACTGGTGTTACATTTAGTTTAATAGCACAACAAAATTTAAAGAAATACCTAGATTTTGCTGAAGAAAAATTTAATCAAGGTGATTATCATTAT
Source organism: Crocinitomicaceae bacterium (assembly GCA_002709305.1). Taxonomy (GTDB): domain Bacteria; phylum Bacteroidota; class Bacteroidia; order Flavobacteriales_D; family Crocinitomicaceae; genus UBA4466. The sequence continues at coordinate 35,864 of PAQM01000003.1, forward strand.
GCTATGAAGTTTTATGAAAAAGCTATGCGATTAGATTCAAATTCTATAGATATTTTATGGAAATATGCTGAAACATGTAGAGCTTATAAAGATTATCGAAAAGCAGAATATTATTATAAAAAAGTCTATAATAGAGAAGAAGCCAGAATATACAATTCTAGCTTATTAAAAATAGCTTTAATGCAAAAGCATAATGGTAAATACGAAAAATCTTTAGAGACATTTAAACGTGCAAAAAAGAAATATAATAAAAGCAAAAAAAGCTATAATTATCAAAAAGCTAAAAAAGAAATTGAAAGTATTACTTGGATTAAATCGACAATCTTTGATACATCAAACACAACAATAGAAAAGCTACCAAAAACTATTAATACTAATAATTCAGAATTTGGTCATACTATATATGACAATCAATTATTCTTCTCCAGTCTAAGAGGTGATTCAATTAGTGATACTGAAGAAGTATATACTGAAGAATATAAAACATCATTATATACTAGTGATATTAATAATGATTCCTTCCAAGAATCTCAACGATTAAAAGAACTATTATTCCAAAAGTATAATACAGGTAATGGAACTTTTTCTTTAGATAAAAAACGATTTTACTTCAGTAAATGTAGAGAAAAAAACTCTCGTTATATATGTAAGATAATGGTTGCTAAATACTCAAACAATAAATGGAGTAACATAGATTCATTAGGTGAAATAATAAATGAACCTGAAGTGAGTACTACTATGCCATCTATAGGAAAGATAAATGGAGAGGAAGTGTTATTTTTTGCATCAAATAGAAAAGATAGTAAGGGAGGTCTAGATATATATTATTCCACAATAAAAAATGGTAATCAATATAAAAAAGCAATCCCCTTGAAAGAAATAAATACAATAGAAGATGATGTTACACCTTGGTGGGATTCAATTGAACAAAAACTTTACTTTTCATCAAAATGGCATAATGGATTTGGAGGATTTGACGTACATTATTCAAAATATACCGATAAATGGGAAGCACCAATAAATGCTGGAAAACCTGTAAATAGTAGCAATAATGACCTGTATTATTTTAAACTCGATGATAAATCTTTTATTACGTCGAATAGAATTGGTGTTTTTTATAGTAAAAACCCAACATGTTGCAGTGATATTTTTATCATAAAAAATAAAAAAGATACAGCCAAAAAAATAGATGAAACCTTAATTGAGTTAAATAAAAGACTCCCAGTTGTTTTATATTTTCATAATGATGAACCAAATCCAAAATCAAAAGATACATTAACCGAAATTAATTATCTATCAACATATATTAGATATAATAATATGTTAAGTGAATATCAGAATGAATATTCTAAAGACCTAACGGATATAAAAGCCAAAGAAGCCAAAATGAAGATTAAAAGTTTTTTTATTGACAAAGTCAAAAAAGGCATTTCAGATTTAGAGTTATTTCGAGACTTATTACTAAAAGAACTTAGTCTAGGAGCAAGAATTAATATTACAATTAAAGGATTTGCTAGCCCTCTAGCAAAAACAAATTACAATGTTAATTTAACTAAAAGAAGAATCTCCTCACTTATTAATTATATAAGAGAATATGATAATGGGGTATTTATACCATACCTTGATGGAACTGCAAAAAATGGAGGTGAAATAATTTTCTCACAAATACCATTTGGTGAATATAATGCTAATCAAGAAACTAGTGATAATCCTAACGATATTAAAAATTCTATATACTCAATTTCGGCTGCAAAAGAACGTAGAATTGAAATACAAAGCGTGAATTATATAAAAGATGAAACAAAATTTGCATTAACAACAAAAACACCTATAATTAACATAGGTAAACTAAATAAAGGTGAGATTATTAAAAAAGAAGTAATTATTAAAAATAGATCTTTAGAAACAATTAATATTAATAATATAAGAACTAACTGTAATTGTTTAATTGCATCAATTGATAAATCAAGTTTAGATTCAAATGAAAATGGAAAAATCACATTTACATTAGATACAAAAAATTTAAATGGATTTAATGTCAAATCAATTACTGTACAAGAAAAAAATTCTAAAGAAAATTTAACAATTTATATTTCAACTGAAATAGAATAAATCTCTATATTTCAGAATATCTTATTTTTACAATCCTATTAATTGTAATGGCGCAACAAACAAATAAAATATCTTTAAAATCAAATAAACGGTTAAAATTCATTGATATGGCTAGATCTATTGCAATCCTTCTTATGCTGGAAGGCCATTTCATAGAACATACATTTAAAGATTTTAAACCAATGATATCATCCATTAAAGAAAATGGAAAATCTTCATCTCTTTTATTCGATTGGTGGTATTTTATGAAAGGATTTACAGCACCAATGTTTTTTGTAGTTACAGGAATTGTATTTGTATATCTACTTGCTAAAAATGAAGAGCTTAGTTTAAAAAATAACCCTCGAATTTTTAAAGGGTTTAAAAGAGTAATAGAATTATTATTATGGGGTTACTTACTCCAGTTAAACGTACGTTATATCACTAACACATTTCATCAAGAACACCCATGGATTTTTGCCTTTCACGTACTCCAATCAATTGGAGTTGGAATTCTTTTTCTAATTCTAATTTTCAGCTTATATAAAATATTAAATATTGGAGCTCTTTACTTATATTACTTCATTGCTGGTTCAATTATATTCTGCTTTTATCCATATTTAAAGAGTTTAGATGAAGATGTTTTTTTACCAACAAATACTCCCGAAATAATTCAAAATATCATTCATGGACCAAAATCAGTTTTTGCAATTGTTCCATGGATGGCTTTTACATTATATGGAGGAATGATAGGTGCCTTAATCATAAAATTTCAAGATTATGTGAAAAAATATTGGTTTGCCATTTTATTTATTTTAATCGGATTAATCCTAAACATTTTCGCTAGAGATATAGGTATTTTGTTAGATGATATATTAGATATTTTGCATCTAGAATTTAAACTAATAAAGAATGCTTGGCTATATGGAAGACTCGGTCAGGTAATTATGGTAATTGGAGCACTAATGATAATTGAAATATCAATGAATTTTAAAGCTGATTTGCTTCTCAAAATAGGTCAAAACACTTTACCAATATACATTTTACATGTAATAATCTTATACGGTGGGATATTTGGATTCGGATTAAATAATATTTTAAAACATTCATTAAATGGAACTGAAGCTATCATTGGTGCAATAATTTTTATTCTGCTATTTGTAATATTTATAAAATATATTAACGTAATTAAAAGATTATTCTATTCTTTATTAGAAGCTATTCATTTAAAAAAATAAAATAAATTTTGATAAAATTTATTTATTTAAAATTTTATGTTTTTTGATTCTTGTTTTTTTTTTGAACGATACAACTCTATCAAATATTTTGGTCCCACATTCTTGATCAACTTGAACTCTAACAGTATAATTTCCAGGTTTTTTATATAAATGAACCCCTTTTAAATCAAAAGATTTTTTACCATCTCCAAATGACCACTTAATATTAGTGTCATTTTGAGAATATGTACTAGAATAAAATAATTTGTATTTTCTTCTATCTGAATTATCTAATTTTAAATTAAAAGAATAATAATTTAAATTATACTTCTTTTGTTGCAAAACATCTTGCACTTTTTTATTTATCAAATATGAGGTTTCTTTGTTAACAATAGAATTCTCATTAGTATTCAATTCACCAAAATAAATAAAATTATAGAAAGTAGTGGCAATCAAAAATGAACCATTTATATTTGGATGAGCAGAATCAGATGCATATAAATCAATATTAGTTTCTTTCCTAACTGACTTCCAAACAACACCTACAGGAACAACGGGAATATTATATATCTTAGCTAGATAAAAATAACCCTTTTCTATTCGATCAGCCATCTTATCAAAAGTATTTATTTCATCACGACTTAAGAAACCTTTATCATAACCCCAAGTCATAAATAATAAAATATTTGTACAAGAATTATTCGAATAAATAGAATCAATAATTTTATTCAAAAAAGGCACTGTAGCAGTGTCAATATAATTATTATCAAAAGTCAACTCTCTACTATAACCTTGAAGAACAATATAATCCCATTTACGACTATTTATTTTATTATACATTTCAGTTCGCTCTGAATGAATCTTAAAAGAAGCCCCTGGCTCTGTGCTTTGTTCTACTATTGCATTGTTGCCTGATTTATCTATAATCTTCTTTAAAAGAGTTGGCATTTGATTCATTTGAGTGTAACTATTTCCAATAAATAATACTTTTAAAGGTTCAATAGTTGAAGCATTAGAAATGCTAACAAAAAAAAGAATAATAAAAAAGACTATAAAAAATTTAATTCTAGACATGAAAATTTATGCTTGTGATATTTTAAGAGCAATTTCACTCATTTCACTTGATGTAAATTTTAATTTTTCTTTTGAAAAGTTTATATCATCGATATTATTTATTGGAACTAAATGAATATGAGCATGAGGAACTTCTAGACCTATTACTGAAACACCTACTCTATTACAAGGAAATACTTTTTTAATTTTATTAGAGACTTTTTTTGCAAACACCATCATTTCTCCAAGCAAATCATCTTCAATATCAAAAAAATAATCAACTTCTAATTTCGGTATAACTAATACATGGCCTTTTTGAAGGGGCATAATATCTAAAAAGGCAAGAAATTTATCGGACTCTAAAACCTTATAACAAGGAATTTCCCCACTAACTATTTTTGAAAATAATGTCACGATTATCGAGAGATAGAAATTACTTCAAACTGAAGTGTACCATTAGGAGTTACTATATCGGCTATATCACCTACTGACTTACCAAGTAAACCTTTACCAAAAGGTGACTCAATACTAATTTTCTTTGCAGCTAAATCTGCCTCATTTTCAGCTACAATTGTAAATTCCATTTCTTGATTAGTATTTATATTTCTAATTTTAGCTTTAGATAAAATATAAACCTTAGAATTATCAATATTTGAATCATCGATAACTCTTCCATTAGCAATGATATCTTTTAATCGAGATATCTTAGCCTCTAAAATACCTTGTGCTTCTTTAGCAGCATCATATTCAGCATTTTCAGACAAATCCCCTTTATCTATTGCTTCTCCTATTTGTGATGAAATTAAAGGTCTTTGAACATTCTCTAGATCATATAATTCATCTTTAAGTTTTTGTAAACCTTCTAATGTATAATAATTAATCTTTGACATTACTCTGTTTTTGTTTAAACAAATAAGAGAGCCTATTATTAGACTCTCTTCTATAAAACACCTAATAAAATTTATTTTAAACTAATAGTAGCCCCTACTGTATGGATAATGCCAAAAACACCAGCAAAACGAGCAGCGTATTCAATACCTAAAGCGCTTTTGCTTTCTCCAACTAATGCATCGATAGAAAATCCTGCTGTTGGACCGACTAAAGCATTTGATCTATTCTCGGCACTAAATAGGTTCTTCTCATAAACAAAACCACCACTTAAATTAAATGCTACTTTTTCAGCTGACATTGCATAAGCTAAACCTAAACGATATTGATCAGAAGAAAATGAATTAGCAGTAAATCCTAAAGCAAGATTAATTTTATTTTTTTCATTCAAAATAAAATCATAAGAACCACCAATAACTAATAAAGAAGGTAATTCATAACTTGCTGATCTTTGTTCCAAAGAGGCTACATTACCTGTTGCGGTATAAAACACTTGATTAGCTAAACCATCACCTTTAAATTTAACCGTAGGTCCAACATTTTTAAGTGCGATACCAAATTTTATCTGATCTTGTTCTCCTGTCACATATCTAATTCCTGCATCAAAAGCAATCCCTGAAGATTTTAAATTTGAAATATTTTCAGATATAACTTTAAAATTAATACCACCATATATTGAACTTGAAAATGCTCTAGCGTATCCTATATTAAATATATTTGCCCTTGGAGAGAAAAAACCTATGTTACCTTCAGGATTTGCAACAGTTGTAATAGGAATATCACCATAATTCATAGATTGAACACTTACAGCAATAACATCTGACTCTGTTATTCTTTGGGCAATTCCTGCACTATTTAAAGAAATACCAGCAGTACCCATCCAATTAGAGTAATTAAATTTAATTTGTGTCTTATCTGTAAAAGCTAAACCAGCAATATTTACAAATGTTGCCTCCAATCCATTAACACAAGATATTCCAACATCACCCATTGAGGCACTTCTAGCCCATGGATTAACTAACATATGAGACGCACCAGCTGAACCAACACGATCTTCATTACCAGCAATAACATTAAAAGAAGATAGGATTAGTATTCCTATTAATGTATTCTTTATTTTAAAAATTGAATTATTCATTTCAAATTATTTTTTAGTATTAAATACCTTGTAAGTCAATTTGTCTCATACCACCAAAGAATTTTAAAACTCTTTCTCCTATACCAGGAACATCAACATGTATTAAATAAACACCTCCAGCTACAGGTATATTTTTATGATTATTTAAATCCCAATCAATAGAAGTTGTAGTATTATCTTTCTTAAATGTTCTAACTAACTTTCCGTTTGTTGTATAAATTTTAATCGTACAACGATCCGGTAAATTTGTTATTTTCACCCTTGTATCTAACCTGTTTCTTTCATATTCAGAATATGCAAAATATGGATTAGGAACTACATTAATTAAATCCAAAGCACTTGTTAATTCATCTGCGCTTCCAAGTTCCGTAGCTATATCACTTGTGTTCCAAGAATACATAGGCTTACCTCCATTTGGT
>PAQM01000004.1 GCA_002709305.1 Crocinitomicaceae bacterium
AAGACAATTATCAAAAATGTTAAAGAGTTTAAAGAAATGCATGTATATCATATTGATACAAGTGGTTTACAAGATTTGCTAATTAATTTCAATGGAAGAAGATTAAAGACAAGTATAATCTCTTCAAATAATAATGATTTTGTTATCACAGGAATTTATTCTTTAGATAATTCCAATAGTGCATCTGGTATTTTTCATAAAAGAATTAACCTTTCCAATGGTAATTTGATTGTGGATAGTTATATGGATTTTGATCTTGATTTTATTAAAAGAGGGATGTCTGAGAGAGATTTGAAAAAGTTAGAAAGAAGAATTCTAAAAGGAAGAGGAAATAACCAACTACAAAATTTTGACATGAGAGAAACTAAATTGTTGGAAGATGGAAGTGTAGTTGGAGTAATGGAACAATATTATGTTGAGTTAAGAACCACTGGAGATTTTAATAATATCGGGGGTGCAAGGTCTTCAGATAGATATTATTATTACTATAATGATCTTATTGTTTTTAAAATTTCAAATAATGGTGAGTTAATTTGGAAAGAGAAAATTAATAAAAATCAGGTGTCTATAAATGATAGAGGTAGATATTCTAGTTATGCTAGCTATATTACAGATTCAACATACAATTTCCTCTTTAATGACAACTATTTGAATTATAATGAAGATAGGACATTTAAGTTCGATTCAAATTTAAACACATTAGATTACGGTCGTAAAAAAGGTGTTGTTGCTCTTACTAATTTAGATCTTAATTCTGGAGAGATTCAAAGAGAGGTATGTTTTGATTGGAATAAAATTGGAGGTATATCAGTTCCTAAGAAGTTTAAAGTTAGTTATGATTTAAATAAAATGATAATTTATACAATATGGGGTAGAAATGAACGTATTGGTTCGTTAGATTTTTAATTCGTTGTTTCCTTTTTTTTGGATATATTTTTTTTCAATTTTTTTACAAAGCAGTATAACAATAGTAATAAAGAAAAAAAAGCAAAACTTCTACCCATCACATTACCATATTTAGTATAAAAAGTTTGTTTCGTATTAAGACTCATATTAGAAGAAATAACATCGGATTCCCACCAATTTGTTGCTTTTGAAATATCTCCTCGTTGATTGATAAAACAACTTATACCTGTATTTGCAGATCTTACTATGTTTTTTCTATTTTCTATTGCACGAAGGCGGGCAAAACTATTGTGTTGTTTATATCCTGGAGTATCTTTCCACCATCCATCATTAGTAATTATACATATCATTTGGGCGCCTTTTCTACATTGTTCAGCAACCCATTCACCATATATTGACTCATAACATATGACAGGAGCGAAAATAAAATCTTTTGTCTTAAAAACTTGTGGTTCTTTTTCTATACCTAATGTCCCTGAAGTACCTCCATTATTTATAGATAATTCCTCTAGGAATGATAAGTAATTGGAAAATGGAATAACTTCTACTCCAGGAACTAATTTTGATTTATGTATCAGATTAGTTGTATTATTTTCTCTTATCAATAAAGAAGAATTATAATGTTCAATATAACCAGGTCCACTTCTTAATTTCATTGATGCTCTAGAATTTTTCTTTGAAAATATTTTCATTGTTGATGCACCTATGCACCATGGAACATTATTTAATTTATTTTTTTGATTACATAAATAATCGAAAAAAGGCAACCTTTGAATATCATCCTCAAAAAAAGAACTACTAATAGCTGTTTCTGGCGCAACAATGAGGGCGGTGTTTTTTGTTATTTTTTTTGCAGCTAGATTGGCCATTTTGTCAAGTTGCTTGTATAACAGTCCCTGCTCAAACTTTTCATTATATGGGTCTATATTTGGTTGAATTGCAATTACTTCAACCTTATCACCACTATCTTCATAATTGTAATATGTAGTTATCGATATTATTATTGGTATTAGAAAGATCAAAGAGGTCAAATAGATAATTGGTGTTTGTATCTTCCATGATTGCCCTTTGAAGTATACATTTTGATAGATACGAAAAATCAAAAGGTTAATTAGAATTATCCAAAATGATCCACCAAGAACACCAGTATATGAATACCATTGGACTAGTTCAGGTGTTAAGCTAAAGGTATTCCCAAGTGTTAACCATGTCCATGAAGCTTCCCAGTTGTAATGTAAATACTCAAAACCAATCCAATATAGTAGAAGAGAAAAGTAACCTTCTTTATTACCAACATATTTTTTTGTTAAATGAAAAAAATAGAATGTTAAGGCCATAAAAAGACTATTTAATATAATTGCTAGTATACAGCCTCCTGGACTTGCATGCCAAATCCACCATGTTGTAAGAGAATTATAAATAAAAAAAGTAATATAAGAATGTGAAAATAATCTTATAGAATGATATTTATTTGTTAAAATGTAATTCTCAAGAAAAAGCAATGGTACTAATGCTATAAATATTACAAAAGTTAAGCTCCCTGAATAGGGGAATGCTATTGAAAGTAATATCCCTGATAGGATACTAAGTATATATCTGTGTTTTTTCTTAAGTATTATCAATAGATTAAAATTATTCAAAGATAATAGTCATTTCAACTCTTCTATTTTTTTGACGACCTTCAATAGTTGAGTTATCTTCAATAGGCTGAGTTTCTCCAAAATAAAGTACTGTTAACCTCTCATCGTTAATTAATTTGGATATCATAAATGATTTTACAGACTCTGCTCTTTTCTTAGATAAGATAAGATTATCTTGAGGTTTTCCAACGTTATCTGTATGTCCTGCAATTTGAAGTTTCCAATCTTCTTTTTTCAGAAGTACTTCCGCGAGTTCTGTTAACGAAGGAATAGACTCATCTTTAATTATAGCTTTACCTGTTTCAAATTCTAAGTTATCAAATGCAGTTTTTAAAATCTCTTTTACTTCTTCTTCAATAATTGGACAACCTTGGTTTTCAGCAGGTCCATATACGCTAGGACACTTATCATCTTTATCTAAGATACCATCTTCATCAGTATCTTGATATGGGCAACCTTTATTTTCAATTGGTCCAGGTAGATATGGACATTGATCGTCTTTATTTAATAATCCGTCACCATCAGTATCGGGCCATGGACATCCGTTATTTTCTTTTGGTCCTGGTTCAGTTGGACAATTATCTATGAAATCAAACAATCCATCTTTATCAGTATCGGGACATCCGTTATTTTCAATTTCTCCTGCTACTTCAGGGCAAGCATCATCTTCATCTTTGATTCCATCATTATCTGCGTCTGGGCACCCATTAAACTTTTTAAGACCTGGAATATCTGGACAGTCATCCTTGGAATCAATAATACTATCATTATCTCTATCTGGGCATCCTTTAAATTCTTTTAAACCTGGAATATCTGGACAGTCATCTTTGGAATCAATGATATTATCACTATCTCTATCAGGACATCCTTGAAATTTTGCAAGACCAGGTTCATTTGGACATAAATCTTCTGCATCCATTATACCATCTTTATCTGTATCGGGACAACCTTTAAACTCCCAGACTCCTTTTGTTAATGGGCATTGGTCTATTTTGTCAGAAACCAAGTCCATATCTACATCTGAAGGGTGACTGTATAGNACAGGAATTCTTAAACCTGCATAAAATTGTNCTCCATTTACTTTCCCAGAAGCGAATAGAGCGTTATAATCTGTACAACCAATAGTAAGTGGNCCTAACCTTGCTCCAATACCAGCCTTAAATCCAGCGTATTTATTATAAGAAATCGGNAGNCCAATTCCAAACCAAGGAAAATCAAAACTTGGAGTAACAGAGACATGATTNGCAACACGAACTCTTCTAGCNTTATTTCTNTTTTGTAAACTTATAATTCCAGAAGCATTNACATAAAACCATTTCCATATNTGATAATCAAATTGGAGACTNATTGCAGTGGGTGTAGCCATTTTTTGTTTTGTNTTTCCNTCTCTTGNCCATGCATNATCNTTTNCAATAAGGGAGCTAACTGTGCTATCAGCNGCATTAAAATCTGTTGATAATTCAAAAGTGTTAATATCAAAATCTGAAGAATTTACAGAAAATTTNTCCTGTATAANATCNTTNGANCCNGTNTTTATNGANCCTATATCTANGAGTCCAATACCTGCTCTAATTTTATACTTATCTTNATCTTTNCTCCAGATATTNTTTTCTCCATCCATATCGTATTTATATTCTTTCCATTCTGGTCTCCANTCATAGATGAATCCTAGGTCTAANCCTAACCCAAAGTTTGAAAAGTNTANCANATCAATNATNNAGGAGTTTGAATTTAATTGATTTANTCTTGTTGAATAGGANTATTCAAAGTCACCAGATAANTTTGANAGTGTGTCTGCATTTTNAACATTATAGCTCAANTTATTTGCATCAAAATAAGCNTGTGTTATTCCACTTAACCATTTNATTTTACCNCCCATTTTCATGAAATGTTCTCCNTCATCTTTNANTACTTGAGAATATATTANACCAAGTTCTANCCAAGANANGTGATTAGCGCTTAAATTATCTTGNTNCATATTTTGATTCCAAAGTGANGGTGTGTCAAAATCATTTTCTGCTAGNATNGCAAGTTCTGGGTTTATGTCATCAACATTTGTAATNGANCTAANNTTACCTGNAAANCCAACNGCAATTTTAGGATTTANATGAAACATAAAATTCAATAAATCTAATTGCATNTTATTATAAAAGTCTAGTGTTTTACTAGATGATTCAGAATAATTTCGATCAAGTATTTGATTTGTNGGTAAACTNTGCCAATTATTGTCGGGATTATCNATTCCATTTGCATCGGGTCTAAGAGAATTAATCCACCATTTTCCANNTAGAACATTAGTATTAAAATAACCTGCATTTGTAAACCCAATAAANTTAAAACTTCCAAGATTNACATCCACTACAAATCTGCCATCNACAAANCTAGCAGGNTTNAGATCTGTNCCCATTACNCCAGNNTAATTACTNCTATGNACTCCAAGATAATTTTGAGNATNACNAGTANAAANNAAAANAAAGATTANAATNATGGAAAGTNNNTTTTTGAGNANTTNCATATGTTTATTTTATAAAATATTGAATTATAAATTGATCAATAACAGTAGTNATTAAATATTCATCATTTAGAGGAGTATTTGTAATTTTAGTTTGACCTTCAATAGGATTAGTATTTATTTTTTGTCCGTTACTATTNTAAAAATAGAGATTATTTTCTAAGCCATCAATAATTCCAATTATCGTTTCATTGTCCTCATTTACTGTAATATAAACATTTTCAATTTCGTTAAATGGAATGTTTAAAGATGCGAATGGAATGCCATTTATATTTAATAAAATGATTTCATTTCCATCTTGTACAACTATTATAGGATTCTTATTGTTAGGAAAAATATTTTTTATTTTTCCTCTAGAGAATTTTGTGAAATTAGTTCTAGAGCCCTTTTGGTCAATTTTAAATAGCATTTCATTATCAAAACCAAATTGAATCAGTTCATTTGGGATTTTTGCAGAAAAGGATTCACTTGGCAGATTAAATTCTCTATGAACTTTGTATTGGTCTAGGTTAATCATACGAAAGTTATTCTCATTTGCTAAACCTGCAAATAAAACTTTATTACTTACCCAAATATCAATTTTCCTAGTGACATTTATATCTGTTGAGAATATATTTAATTCTCGTCCTTTACTATCAAAATGCATAATTTCTTTCTCGGCATTAGCTGCGATAAAATAGCTTTCACCTTTCCAACGGTAAAATTTGACTTCATTTATTAACTCAGAATCTATATTTATTGGGAATCCTGACACTTGATCTCCAAGTTCATTCCAGAGGTATATTTTGTTTGATGTATTGATTAGCGTATAATAATTATTATCATCATTAAGATCAATTATCTTAAGTGAACCAATCACTTTATCATTAATATTATCTTTCCATATCTCTGTCCCATTTTTAAATGATTTTATTTTACCATTTTTACCTAATGAAACAACTGATTTTGATTTATTGTATGTTATGAAATCTATGATATCAAATTCACAATTGTAGGTAATGGTCTCTTTTTCAATTATAATTTCTTTTATGGACTTATCATTTATTTGTGTTTCAAGTATCTTACCTTTATATACTGATTTTGAATATTGTGCATCTTCTCCGATGAATCTTTCAGATACATTTTTAGGTAATTGACCATAAATTAGATTTAAATAATTTTGATTTAGAGAGACAGTATTACCTAATTTGAAGTCTGCTATTAGCTGGTCACAAGTTTTTTCATCTTCAGAAATTACAACAAGGTCATCTATATATTTTATAAAATAAGAATTGTCTTCTCTTGGAAAGTTCGATGTTAAATTGTTTTTGAAGTTATTACTGTCTATTGTTTGATTTAAATCATTTAAAATTAGAATTGGATCTTGGCCTTCTATGTAGTCTGAAATAATTGCTTTTTTATTGTTAATATTTACTTCTAAGAATCCATTTCTCATCCATTTCAACATTGGGCTATTTAAAAAAATAGAGTCCTGAGTGGCATAATAATCTCGTTCAAAAAAATGGTAATTTTTTATTCTATTAGAAAGAATATGAGAGAATATTGCTTGGTCGTTGATTTGATGACCTTTTTTAATATTAGTGTTGTGGGTAATATAATTGGTTTTGTTCTGTGATGTGAAATATACATCTGTAGATGATTTAATTGAATTTTTTTTCCCGAATGTAATTCTCGAAGCACTTGCTTTTTTGTCATAGTTTAAATCTAGTGGTGTATTGTTTTTTTTGTATTCCTTACCTTCATATATATATAAACTTTTTTTATAAAATCTACCTGATAATTTAGCAGTCTTAAATTCATTTGATTCAAAATTTACTTTTTCATTCAATAAGTGTTTTATTGACTTTTTATCCCAATTATTATCTTTATTTATTAGAATATGGTTTCTTTTTCCACTTATAAATGCAGCATTAAATTTTGTGGCTAGTAATGAATTTATTATTGGCTCTATTGTTTTATTTTTTAAGCCGACACTTTTTGCTTCTTTTATTTCGTCTGATCGATTTATTATGAATAATATACTATCTTCTGTCCCAAATATTAGACTCTCATCATAATTATTTTTATCGCTTAATATCTCTTTAGAAACGAAGATTAACCAGCAAATGCTTGACAATAATATCGTATATAGAATTATTCGTTTTATCATTAACTCAAAGTTAGAAAAAACCTATGTGCTATATTCTTTTCAGAGAACTTAGAAATGAACAAATTAATGTTTACTCAAATAAGGATAGTTGATTTTCAGGAAGCCATTTAAATGTTTTTCTATGGTATTTTGATGCTCCGTGAATTAAGATTCCTTTTCTATGTTCTTTTGTTGGATAACCTTTATTTTTTTTCCAATTATACATTGGGAATTCATCATCGATTTTTCTCATAAAATCATCTCGATATGTTTTTGCTAGGATAGAAGCAGCAGCAATCGATAGATATTTACCATCTCCCTTTATTATACATTCGGCAGGTATATTATCATATGGATTAAATCGGTTACCATCTATTAGTAATAGTTCAGGTTTTATATTTAGTTTGTCAATTGCTCTATGCATTGCTGTAAAACTAGCATTGAGTATGTTTATCTTATCTATTTCTTTTTCATCAACAAATGAAATGCCCCATGAAATGGCCTTTTTTTCAATTACTTCCCTTAATTTTTCTCGATTCTTTTTTGATAATTTTTTAGAATCATTCAATAAATCATGTCTAAAATTTTTTGGAAGAATTACTGCGGCTCCAACAACTGGTCCAGCTAGACATCCTCTTCCTGCTTCGTCACATCCTGCTTCAATTTTTTTTTTGTGCTTGAAAGGCAAAAGCTTATTCATTGTTGATATTTAAAAAATATTGATTTGTATTAGGGTATGTAAAATTATAAATATTGGATATTAAGGCTATTGTCATAAAGCGATTTCAATTTTTAATTTTTTCCCTTTTATTTTCTCTTTATTTATCTTATTTAATAATTTCTTTGTTTTTGATCTATTAACAGCAACATAAGAACTTCTATCCAAAACCGTTATAATTCCTATATCTTCTTGATCTAGCTCACCTTTTTTTGAGAGAAAACCTACAATGTCAATTTTGTTTATTTTGTCTTTCTTTCCTCCACTAATATAGAGAGTGTTCCATTTTGGTTTTATGGTATGATGATTTGATTTTATTATTTTTACTTCATGTTCGCTTTCCTTAATATATATAGGTAATTTATTTCCTTCTTGGACCAATAAATAGGAGTTCCCAGAAGCTGACATTCTTGCTGTTCTTCCTTTTCTATGAATAAAAGCTTCTTCATTACTTGGAAATTGATAATGTAATATGTGATTAATTTCAGGGATATCTAAACCTCGTGAACCTAAGTCCGTACAAATTAATATTGTAGTGCTACCATTTTTAAATTTAATTAGTGCTCTTTCTCGTTCGTTTTGTTCTAATCCTCCATGATAAAATTCATTGATAATTCCTCTATTTTTTAGTTTGAAGGAAATGTCTTCTGTTACTTCTCGATAATTACAAAATACCATTGAGTGTTCATTTTTAAATGATTTTAGTAAGCTACCTAGTGCATCTATTCCATCACCTTTAAATTTTACTATATGTTCTCTAATATTAATTTTATTATCTCCTTTAATATTGTCAATAATAAAAGACTTATTCATTTCAATATAATTTGGAATTTCTTTCATTTTAGTAGCAGAAACAAGCATTTTATATTTTATAGAAGACAGTTCATTAAGTATGATTTTCATTTCGTTATTAAAACCAAACTCCATACACTTATCAAATTCATCTATTACTAAAAAACTACAATTATGCAGTTTAATATTTTTTCTATATATATGATCATTTAATCTTCCAGGTGTACCAATAATAATTGTTGGAGTAATACTTAAACTTTTTCTCTCTTCTTCTATTGAATGTCCTCCATAGCATACAGTTGATTTGTATCCTGATTTCAAGGATTTAAATACATCGTTAATTTGAATACATAATTCTCGTGAAGGGCTAATGATGAGAGCTTGAACTTCTTCTTTTTCTATTTTTTTCAGTTTACTTAAAATAGAAAGTAAAAAAGATAGAGTTTTCCCTGAACCAGTCTTTGAAAAGAGTATAATATTATTATTTTTTTCAAATCCTTTAATAGATTGTTCCTGAATTGTTTTTAGCGAATTTAGTCCTATGTTTTTAAGATACCGTAAAGCAGAAAAATCATCCATAAAATCAATTTGTCTAAATTATAATTCTTGCTACAAGTTTATTCTACCAAAGGTCTTGAGAAATTTTTACTGTGCCTTTAAATTTTGATACTAGATTATCTTTTTCATTTAAAATATTCACTTCATAAAACCCTATACTTTTTCCACGATGAATTTCGGTTGCTATAATTGTTAATATTTCTCCTTCTTTAACTGGCTTTATATGTGATATAGATGTTTCAATACTAACACATTTATAGCCATAAGCATTAGCTGCAAAAGCTAATGCAGAGTCAGATAATGAATGAGTAATACCACCATGTAATATTTTAAAGCCATTTAACATTTGATGATTTATTTTACACGATAATGTACAATAACCTTTTTCTATTTTAATTAAATTAATGTTCAACCATTTACTAAATGCATCATGGTTCAACATCATTAAAATTATTTCTTTTGGTTCTTTCAATTTTTGATTGCTTTGTTCATTAATGTAATCATTGCAATTGTAACTATAAATAATTGTGTTGCAGTTTCATCGTCTAAAGAAGTGCCATCTTCATCTTGCGTACTAATTTCAATCATCATAAATTTTGTTAGTTCAGGTTGGTCTGCAAAATCATTGATGATATCTTCGTTATTTTTCTCAAAATATTCGTCTAATATTTTGAAAAAGGGTTCTTCAAAAGAGTCAATATCATTTTCACTAATTTCTTTTAATGGAATTTTTTCTTGTGAAAATGCTTCCGATATTAAACAGTAATAATAAATTAATAGGCCCTCAAGTTTACTGTTGTTATATTCGGTTGCAGCAGACATTATATAACCTAATAGTATTTTTTGTGCTATAGCATATGAATCAGCTACTTCTTCTAATTTATCTTCGCTAAGATTATCTATTTTAGCAATTGCTTTTTCGATACTTTTAATAGAAACATGTTTCATTGTATTGTGGACTTATTTTTATATAAAATTAGCTTATTTATTATAAAATAAAGCTTGTCTATGAGCATAATATTTCTCAATATTTTATTTCTACCTATTTCATTATTTATAATGGCGTTCAAATACTTATATTTGATGGTAATATTAAATTAGTATTTAACTCAAAAAATAAGTAAAATGATTAAGCACATAGTTATTTTGTTCACTTTTATTTTTACAAATTTTGTTCTTTTGGGACAAAAAAAGGAGCTTACATTAGAAGATGCTGTATTGCAACAATACAGAAAATTTTATCCTAAAAAATTATCAATGTTCCAATGGATTGGAAAAACATCAACGTATACTTATTTAGATAATTACACTAAATTAATGAAGTCATCCGTAAAAAATAATTCTCCTAAGGAATTATCCAATATTGAAGAATTTAATAAAAAAATGGATGCAAAATTTTATTGGTTTTCAGGTTTGGAATGGAAAAATGAGAATGAGTTCTGGATTAATGATGGCTCGTCGTTTTATATATATAATCCTTATGTAAAAACTGGTAAATTGATCCATAAACTTGATGAGAATAATGAGAACGCATCATTTCATAATACCTCACAAAATATAGCATTTACTATTGGTAATAATTTATATGTTAAAAAATTTGCTGGTGAAATAACTGCTGTAACTAATGATAGTAAAGATATTGTATCAGGGCAGTCAATTGCTCGTTCTGAATTTGGTATTACTAATGGTATTTTTTGGTCTCCTGATGGTAGTCTTTTAGCCTTTTATCAAAAAGATGAGAAAGATGTACATTCTTATCCTTTATTAGACAATAATTCTACGCCAGGTGCTTTAGAGTCAATTAAATACCCGATGGCTGGACAGCCATCTGAAAAAGCAAAGGTAGGTGTTTATAATATTGAAATGGATTCTACTCTTTATATAACACCTAGAAATGGAGAAGAAAATTATTTGACTAATTTGTCATGGACAAATGATAATAAATATATTGTTATTGCTGAGGTTAACCGAGATCAAGATCATATGTGGTTAAATATTTACGATGCGTTAAATGGTAAATATGTTCGTACACTATTTGAAGAACACAATGATAAATGGGTTGAACCTGAACATGCTGCTTATTTTTATGATAATTCAAATAATTTTATTTGGATTTCTGAACGTGATGGTTACAATAATTTATATCATTATAATATTCAAGGTGAATTAATCAATAAGCTAACTTCGAATAAATTTGTGACTAAAGATATTGTTGACTATAAAAATGGAAAGGTTTTTTTTACTACAACAGGAGAGAATCCATTAGACACAAAACTTTATAGTGTAACATTGAGTGGAAATCAGGTTGAAATAACAACTATCTCTGGAACACATAACGTATCCATTTCATCAAATGGAAAATATATATATGATCATTATTCTAATCATAATATATCAGGTAGAGACATTATTATTAATCAAAATGGAAAAATTCTAAAAACTCTAAAGGAAAGTCCTAATACTCTTAAAGATATTAAAATTGGTTCAGCAGAAATAAATATCATAAAAGCTGGGGATGGTTCACCATTGTATTCTCGATTAATTAAACCAAGTGATTTTAATCCTAATAAAAAGTATCCTGTTTTAGTTTATGTCTATGGTGGGCCTCATGCTCAATTAATAACTAATTCATGGTTAGATGGAGCAAGACTTTGGATGTATTGGATGGCAGAGCAAGGTTATTTAGTTTATACTATTGATAATAGAGGCTCTGGTGAAAGAGGATTTGATTTTGAGTCACAAATTCATAGAAGGTTGGGAACTATTGAAATTGAAGACCAATTATTAGGGGTGAAATATTTAAAATCTTTATCATATGTTGATACAAACCGATTAGCTGTTCATGGTTGGTCTTTTGGAGGATTTATGACATCTTCATTAATGTTAAGAAAACCAGGTGTTTTTCAAGTAGGTGTTGCTGGAGGACCTGTTACCGATTGGAAATATTATGAAGTTATGTATGGAGAGCGTTACATGGATACTCCGGAGCAAAACCCAGAGGGGTATGAAGAAGCTTCTTTGCTAAGTCATGCTCATAATTTAGAGGGTGATTTGTTACTGATTCATGGTACTATAGATGATGTTGTTGTTATGCAGCATAGTTTAAGTTTAGTTCAATTATTTATTCGATTAGGAATACAAATCGATTTTTTTCCATACCCTATGCACAAACATAATGTCGGAGGTAAAGATCGAGTTCATTTAATGACAAAAGTTTTAGATTACATCATTGAAAAAAATCAATGATAATAAGTTTTTAGATAGTACGTTTAAAAATGAAATCAAAAAAAATAGACATAAAAACATCAAAAGATATATTATTAGATGCATTTAAGTTGATGTCAACTGCTAAAAGATTATCTGAAAAATATGAGTCTAATAAAGAAATAACTTCAAAATATGTACATGCTACATCTAGAGGTCATGAAGCTATTCAGTTAGCTTGTGCTATGCAATTGAAACCACAAGATTGGGTTTCACCATATTATCGAGATGATTCTATTTTATTGGGTATTGGGATTACACCATATGAGTTAATGCTTCAAATTTTTGCTAAAAAAGATGATATTTTTTCTGGAGGTAGAACATATTATTCTCATCCTTCATTAAATAGAGATGATATGCCTAAAATACCTCATCAATCATCTGCTACAGGTATGCAAGCAATTCCTACTACTGGTGTTGCAATGGGAATTCAATATAAGGAGATGCAAGGTTTGGCAGAAGAATTTAATGGAGAAAATCCTGTTGTAGTCTGTTCACTTGGTGATGCATCTTGTACAGAGGGTGAAGTTTCAGAAGCATTTCAAATGGCTGCTTTGAAACAATATCCAATAATATACTTAGTTCAAGATAATGGGTGGGACATTTCTGCTAATGCAGATGAAACAAGGGCTCAAGATATCTCAAAATATGCTAAAGGATTTAATGGGATTGAAGTAAGAACTATAGATGGTAGTGATTTTGATTTATCCTTTCAGACAATGAAAGAAGTAATAAAAATAGTTCGTAAAGAAAGAAGGCCATTCATAGTTCATGCAAAAGTACCATTGTTGGGTCACCATACTTCAGGTGTTAGAATGGAGTGGTATAGAGATGATTTGGAAGAATCAGCAAAAGATGATCCATATTTGAAATTAAAGGATGTTTTATTCAAAATAGGTGTAAAAGAGACTAATATTATTAATATTGAAGAAAGTGTTTCAAAATTAGTAGATGAAGATTATGATAGAGCTTTAAATGCAGAAGAACCGACATTTGAATCTATAACAGATTATATTTTTGCGCCTACTCCAGTAACTGAAGAAAAAGGAAACCGTGAACCAAAAGGGAAGAAAAAAACAGTTATGGTTGATTCAGCTTTATTTGGTGTTCGTGAGTTAATGGAGAAGCATCCCGAATCATTATTTTATGGTCAAGATGTTGGTGGTCGTTTGGGTGGAGTCTTTAGAGAAGCTGCAACTTTAGCTCAGCAATTTGGAGACAGTCGCGTATTTAATACCCCGATTCAAGAAGCTTATATAATTGGGTCTACAGTTGGTATGTCAGCTGTGGGATTAAAACCATTTGTTGAAATTCAATTTGCTGATTATATCTGGCCGGGATTAAATCAGTTATTTACGGAGGTTAGTAGATCTTATTATTTATCTAATGGTAAATGGCCTGTAAGCTGTGTTATAAGAGTACCAATTGGGGCTTATGGTTCAGGTGGTCCTTATCATTCTTCTAGTGTCGAATCAATTTTGACAAATATCCGAGGTATAAAAATTGCATATCCATCTACTGGAGCTGATTTAAAAGGTTTAATTAAATCTGCTTTTTATGACCCTAATCCTGTTGTTTTATTAGAACATAAGGGCTTATATTGGTCTAAAATTCCCGGTACAGAAGGAGCAATGTCTATTGAACCTGATGAAGATTATATTATCCCTTTTGGAAAAGCTCGTGTAGTAAAAGAAGCTAAAATAGAATCTCAAAATAATGGAGAATCTTGTGTGATTATTACTTATGGTATGGGCGTTTATTGGTCACTTGAAGCCTCAAAACAATTTGAAAATAAGGTTGAAATTCTTGATTTAAGAACATTAAATCCTTTAGATAATAAGAAAATAAATGAGGTTGTGAAAAGACATGGTAAGGTTATGTTAGTTACCGAGGAATCTGTTGAAGCATCTTTTACTTTAGGATTAGCAGGCAGAATTCAACGTGATAATTTTATGTTTCTTGATGCTCCTATCTCAATAGTTGGCTCTATTGATACTCCCGCTATTCCTTTAAATTCAGGTCTGGAGAGAGAATTATTACCAAATGCTAATAAAGTTGTATCCGCTTTATATGATTTATTTTCATTATGATTTTTTCTATTAACAATATATAGAGGATAACATATCTAGAATCTTTAAACTCTAAATTCCTTTTACCCTATCTTTACTTTACGTAAACTAGTTTCATGAAGTTTGATAGAGTTTATAAATTAAAAGAGATAGCAGAATTTTTAGATTGTCCTTTCATTGGTTCATCAGAACATGTTATTTCTGGTATTAATGAAATTCATAGAGTAGAAAATGGAGATTTAGTTTTTGTTGATCATCCTAAGTATTATGATAAGGCTTTAAATAGTTTAGCAACAACTATTTTAATTGATGAAAAAGTTGATCTACCTCAAGGTAAAGCATTAATTATTTCAGATGCACCATTTGATGACTATAATAAGTTAGCGAATCACTTTTCACCATTTATAAAACAAGAAAAGCTAATCAATGATAATGCTCAAATTCATGAATCGGCTATTGTTTATCCCAATGTGTTTATAGGTAAGAATGTTAAGATTGGTTCAGAATCAGTTATTTATTCTGGAGCATCAATTTTAGATAATACAATTATTGAAAATAATGTTATTGTAGGCCCAAATTCAGTTGTTGGTCATTTAGCATTTTACTATAAAAGAAAAAATGATGGATATTGTCGTATGCACACTTGTGGTGGTGTTCATTTAAAAAATAATGTTGAGTTGGGAGCACTTTGTACAATTGATTCTGGAGTATCTTCATTAACAATTATAGGTGAAGGTTCAAAACTTGATAATCATGTTCATATTGGTCATGATACTGTTATAGGGAAAAATTGCTTATTTGCTGCTGGTGTAGGTATAGCAGGTTGTGTTATAATTGAAGATAATGTAACTCTTTGGGGACAAGTGGGATGTGCAAGTAATGTTACTATTGGACAAGGAGCAGTTGTATTAGCCCAGTCTGGTATTTCCAAAAGCATAGTAGGTAACAAGACTTACTTTGGTTCACCATGTGGAGAAGTTAAGTCAAAATTTAGAGAAATATCAGCGCTTAAGAAATTACCTGAACTTCTTCAAAAGCTACCATGATTAATAATATTGTAAAAAATCTTGAAAGTAAGATAAAGCTTAAGGATTTTAAGCTTAATTCACTATTGGAGGTTACTAATGCTATTAATTCTAATCAAAATGTCAATAAAATCATAGAATTATATTCATTTATTGTACAAGAACAATTAGGATATAATCGTTTTATATTATTTAATAGACAAAAGAAATGGAATTGTCTATTAAAAGTTGGTTATAAGGGAAAGGTAAATCATATTGATGTAGAATCTGAACTTTCAAGATTTGAAGAAATTACAATGATTGAGTCTTCTCAGTCTAAATTTTTGAGTGAATTTGATTTTGTAGTTCCTGTTCATCACAAAGGCCAAACATTAGCATATTTATTGATTAAAAGAATTGAACTTATTGGAGAAAAATCTAGTCATGATTTAAATTATATGAGTTTTGTTCAAACTTTAACAAATATAATTGTCGTTGCTTTTGAGAATAAACGAATGGCTGTATTAAAGTTAAAACAAGAACGTTTTAAGAAGGAATTAGAAGTTGCCAAATCGATGCAGCAACTTCTTTTTCCTGAAGAATTACCTTCAAATAAGCGTATGGATATTTCTGCTCAATATAAATCAAGGCATGAAGTAGGTGGTGATTATTATGATTTCATCTCTATTTCCAAAGATGAATATATTATTTGTATTGCTGATGTCTCAGGCAAAGGGATTTCAGCAGCAATGTTAATGGCAAATTTTCAAGCTACATTAAGAACATTGTTTGAATATAAAAAGTTTGATCTAAAGAGGTTAATTATAGAGCTTAATAAGAAAGTTATGAATAGCGCGAAAGGGGAAAAATTCATCACCTTTTTCATAGCTCATTATAATACTCTATCACGTAAATTAAAATATATAAATGCGGGACATAATCATCCATTTATTACAAATGGGAAAAAATCATTTAATTTAGATAAGGGGTGTATAGGCCTAGGTATGTTAGATGAGCTCCCATTTATTAATTTAGGTGAAAAAATATTAAGCCCAAATACAACATTAGTCCTCTATACAGACGGTGTTGTTGAGCTTGAAGACGAATCTGAAGAACTTTTTGGTTTAGATAGATTAGTCAACTTAGTTCATAGTTATTATCCTTTGAAGATGGAAGATATGAATAGTTTAATATTCTCAAAATTAGATGAGTGGAAAGGTCCCTTACCATTGGTTGATGATACGGCAATTTTTAGCTGTCGTTTTTTCTAAGTCTGTTTTTTGGTTTTTTAAATTTTAATCGCATTGATATAATATGAGAATATAGACTAACGGATGCATTACCTATATCTGTAAATGCGTAGTCTAGATAAAAGTTTTTAAAATTAAATCCTAAACCAAGATTTGGTTGAATATTAAGTCTTTTTTTATTCTCAAAATCTGTAACATATTGTAAATTAGAAATACCAGTTCTTAATGAAACGTAATTTTTAAAACCAATTTGAATTCCTAAGTGGGGATCTAAGGAGAAAATTTCAGTTTTTATTATAGAATTTCTTCTGCCATCTGTTGTAATGTCAATGTCAAATTCTATAGAACTATAAAATCCTTTTTTATTTATATTTAATCTTTTGTATCCTGCAATAATAATTTTAGGTAGCGTTATTTCTAAGCCATTCTCAGGAATTACATTTCCCGTATTAATAAAAACATTTTGTGTTTCATTATCTAATGAGAAAACCCAAGAATTAAAAGTAGAAGTAACATCTCTTGCCATCAATCCAAATTTCCAATTTTTTTTACCTACATACTGCATCCCAAAATCTATTCCAAACCCCCATGATTTAGCGAAATCTCCAATTTTTCGATGAATAACTTTAAAAGTTCCTCCCATGCTAAGACCATTAGTGTTTATTTTTCTTGCGTAAGAGAATAAGAAACCATAATCAGCAGCAGTAAATTTTGAAATATTATCGTAATTAATATTTCCATTATTATCAATTAATTGGGTAGTATTAGGTATATCATCCACTCCAAATCGTATAGCTGAGAAGCAGATAGCGCTTTTATCATCAATTTTGTGAGCTAACCCTAGATAATCATATTTTGCAATTCCAGCAAAATATTCAGAGTGCATTAATCCAATGTCTAGCCATTTATTAATTTGTGTTAAACCCGCTGGGTTCCAATATCCAGAATATACATCTTTCGATTGGGCTACTACAGCATTACCTTGTCCTAGTGCATGCGCTCCAACGCCAATAGAAAGAAATTCATTCGAATATTTGGGGGTATTATTTTCTGGTTCATTTTGACCAAATGAATACGACCAAGTTAATCCTATGAAATAGCTAAAAAAAATTAAATAATTTTTCATGGAAATAGAATTTTATAATTCTTTAACATCTTTTTCAATAAAAAATTGTGTTATTTGTGATACTATTATGTATAGTATTTTTATATCTTTTATTTTTGTAAAAATACTATTATTATGTTTGACAAATTAATATTAGAAATTTAATTTTTTTATGTCTACAGTTGCTAATTTATTTACTTCATTAAATTTAATTTCTGGTATTATTGCTATTGTTTTTGCCTTGATGGGAAGATTAGATTTAGCTCCATTAGTAATCTGTTTTGGTGCAATATTTGATTTTTTTGATGGTTTTTTTGCACGTATGTCTAAGCAAAATAGTGAATTAGGTAAGCAACTAGATTCTTTATCTGATATTGTTACTTTCGGTGTTGCTCCAGGAATTATTATGTTAGTAGTATTAGTTATAGATATTTCTGAAATAGACAGCAAAACAACAGCAGTTGATATTAGTAATCAAATACAAGTATGGTTTGATAATCTTTTTTTAGGTAATCCTAATCTTCTTCCTTTTGCAGGGTTAATTATTCCATTTTTCACCTTATTCAGATTGGCAAAATTTAACATTACTGATAATCAAACCCATTATTTCATTGGTTTGCCGGCTCCTATGAACACGTTTTTCTTTATGTTATTTCCTTTAATTATCAGTATTGAAATTAAAAATGTTATTCTGAGTAAGATTTTACTTCCCCTATTTAATCCTTACTTCTTATCATTTCTTATGATATTTATGGGTTTTTTAATGATATCAAAAATAAGATTATTGGCTTTTAAGTTTACTTATTTTAGGATTAAAGGAAATGAAATAAGAGTATCATTTTTGTTAATAAGTTTATTATTTATTTTACTTTTCAAAGTTTGGTCTATAGCATTAATAGTATTTTTGTATATCATTTTATCTACAATAGAAAATATAATTTTTAAAAAGAATAAAGATGAAATTTAAAGCCGAGATTGATGTAATGCCTTTAGATGCATTACTTGACCCACAAGGTAAAGCTGTTACAAGTAGTATGAAAAATATTGGTTTAGACTCAATTGAAAGTGTTCGTATTGGTAGGCATGTAAGCTTATTGCTTGAAGCATCAAATATGGAAGATGCTAATAAGATTATCGAAGAAGCTTGTCAAAAACTTCTAGCCAATCAAATTATGGAAAAATACTCATATCAAATAGAAAAAGCATAGTATACTAGCTTTATTGTTATACTGTTTTCAATTTTTAAATTTGATTAGTTTATATATTCTATTTATTTTGTTGGATATAAATCTTTCAAATGGATCAATTAAATGAAATAAAAAATCAAAGTAATGGTAACACCGGTATATATGTTGCCGTTATTCTTCTTTTATTATTACTATTAGGTATAGTTTCATATTTATGGTCTTCTAAGAATAGTCAATTAAACCTTTGTAAAGAGAATAATGAATTATTGGCTTCTGACATGGGAGGAATGAATGAAATGATGTCTAGCTATATTGGTGATATGACAAATGATATAAAGACTGACTTTAAGAAGATGCTTTCTACATATGATGCTTTATTGGAAAAAGATGCTAGTCAAATAGATTCTATCAATAAACAGAAATTGCAAATAATTGATTTATTGGAAAAAGTTGAACGTGGTAATATGAATGCTCGTCAGTTATTTCTAGCTCGTAAGGAGATACAAACAATGAAAGGAATTATGAGAGGTTACATTGTTCAAATTGATTCTTTGAACACTCTAAACTTAGAATTAAATCGTGATTTACAGAATACGAACTCGCAATTGACAGAAGTTCAAATTCAGAGAGATAAATATAAAACAGAATCTGAAGTAAATGCAGAAAAAGTAAAAAAAGGCTCTAAAATACAGGCATATAACTTTAACTCTGGGGGATTAAAAATGAAATTAAATAATACAACTACACAAACTACTAAGGCTAGGAACGTAGTTCAGATACAGTCAAGTTTTACTCTTTCTGCAAATCCAATTACTGTTCCCGGTAATAAAACAGTTTATCTTCAAATCATTTCGCCAGAAGGGAAGACATTACAGTCTAGTTCAAATAATATGACTAGTGCAGATGGTTTTTTTGTTCCATATTCAGATAAAAAGATAATTGATTATCAAAATCAAATGATTGATATGGCTATATATTATAAATTAAACGGAGAAAAATTATCAAAAGGAAACTATAAGGTTAATATATATTGTCAGGGAGAATTAATAGGTAATGATAATTTTACTTTGAAATAGAAAATATGAGAATAAATTTTTCTTATTGATAAATTTAAATTATTTAGTTATGCTTAATGCAATTAACAAAGGACAAGTTAATACAAAAATTGATTCAATAGGGATAGCCACTATAGAGTTTGGTCATCCATCGAGTAATTCATTGCCAGGTAATGTTTTACAGGAATTAGCTGATACTATAACTGAATTTGGTATTAATGATTGTGTTAAGGTTATAATGATCAAATCAATAGGCGATAGAGCTTTCTGTGCAGGAGCTAGTTTTGATGAATTGATTTCAATAAAGGATAGTAATACAGGTAAAAAATTTTTTTCGGGTTTTGCAAAAGTCATTAATGCATGTCGTAAATGTCCTAAGTTTATTGTTGGTCGTGTTCAAGGAAAGGCCGTTGGTGGTGGTGTAGGTTTAGCATCCTCTTTTGATTATTGTTTAGCTACAAAATACGCTGATATAAAATTATCTGAGTTAGCTATTGGTATAGGTCCTTTTGTTGTTGGGCCTGCTGTTGAGCGTAAGATAGGGTTATCAGCTATGAGTCAATTAACAATAAATGCAACAGAATGGAGATCTGCTAAATGGGCAAAAGAAAAGGGATTATATGCTGAGATATATGATAATGTTGAGGAATTGGATAAACAAGTAGATGTTCTCTTGAAAAAATTAGCAAATTCAAATCCTGAGTCAATGAAATTATTAAAATCTAACTTTTGGAAAGGCACAGAGAACTGGGATTCTTTATTACAAGACAGAGCTTCAATAAGTGGAGAATTAGTTTTGTCTGATTTTACTATTAATGCTATCAATTCATTTAAGAATAAAAAATAGTTTAACAATATTATTATATTTCAATATTCTCAATTCTATAAAAAACAAAAAAGTTAAGTGATATTTTTCAAATAAAGGTTTGTTAATAAACTTAGAAATGATATCTTTGCACCCTTAATTTACAGAAATAGTAATTATATTTTAAAAAAAAAGTTGTGGATACATTAAGTTACAAAACAGTTTCTATTAATAATAAAAATGCTGATAAAAAGTGGTTTGTTGTAGATGCTGAGGACCAAACATTAGGTCGTTTGGCTAGTAAAGTGGCTAAAATAATCCGTGGTAAACATAAACCTAATTTTACCCCTCATGCTGATTGTGGTGATAATGTGATTGTTGTTAATGCATCAAAGGTCTCATTTTCAGGTGAAAAATTAGTTGATAAGGAATATATTAGACATACTGGATATCCTGGTGGTCAGCGTACTACTACCGTTGAGGAACAGTTATCAAAAAATCCAGAACGAATTGTAGAAAAAGCAATTAAAGGAATGCTTCCTAAGAATAAATTAGGTCGACGTTTGTTTTCAAATTTAAAAGTCTATAGAGGTTCAGAACATAATCAAAAAGCTCAAAAACCTAAAGCATTAGATTTAGATAAAATCAAATAATTAAGTATGGAAGTTATTAATACGTTAGGACGAAGAAAAACATCTGTTGCTAGAGTATACCTTTCAAAAGGTAAAGGTAATATGGTGGTTAATGACAGAGATTATAAGGAATTCTTTCCTATTTCAGTTCTTCAATCAAAACTGATTCAACCCTTTGCATTAACAGACACTGTCAATAAATATGACGTCAAGGTTAATGTTTCGGGAGGAGGTATCAATGGTCAAGTCGAAGCTATTCGTCTTGGTATATCAAGAGCACTAGTTAAGTTGAATGATGATTATAAGCCCTTATTAAAAGAAGAGGGGTTAATGACTCGTGATCCAAGGATGGTTGAGCGAAAAAAACCAGGTCAGCCTAAGGCTCGTAAGAAATTTCAATTTTCAAAACGATAGTCAATTTATGAATATATATTTTGACGGTTGTTTAGTATCTAAGTTTATAATGTATTGCGATAGCCCATTATTTACTGCCTACTAATAAAGAATGTAAACAATTAAAATAAAAAAAATGTCAAAAGTAAAGTTTGAAGATTTATTAAAAGCAGGTGTTCATTTTGGACATTTGAAGAGAAAGTGGAATCCATCGATGGCTCCATATATTTTTGAAGAAAAAAAAGGTATTCATATTATTGATCTCAATAAAACAATTATAAACCTTAATTCTGCTAGTGCTGCATTAAAGCAAATTGCTAAGTCTGGCAGAAAAATTCTTTTTGTTGCGACAAAAAAACAAGCTAAAGATATAATTGCAAATAAGGTAAAGGAAATC
The DNA here is from genome assembly GCA_002709305.1 of Crocinitomicaceae bacterium. Taxonomy (GTDB): domain Bacteria; phylum Bacteroidota; class Bacteroidia; order Flavobacteriales_D; family Crocinitomicaceae; genus UBA4466. The sequence continues at coordinate 22,416 of PAQM01000004.1, forward strand.
AATATGCCTTTTGTAACTGAACGTTGGTCTGGTGGAATGTTAACTAATTTTCAAACAACTCGAAAATCTATTCGTAAAATGTCTTCAATTGATAAAATGCAGACAGATGGTACTTGGGACACTTTGAATAAGAGGGAGCGTCTTTTTAAAACACGTCAAAGAGAAAAATTAGAAAAAAACTTTGGTTCTATTGCCGATATGACTCGTCAACCAGCTGCTATTTTTATTGTTGATATTATAAAAGAACATATTGCACTTAAGGAAGCGAAGAGATTAAATATTCCAACATTTGCAATGGTTGATACAAATTCTAATCCTAGTCTAGTTGATTTTCCAATACCAGCAAATGATGATGCTTCAAAATCAATTACTATTATTCTAGATCAAATTTGTAGTTCAATCAAAGAAGGTTTAGAAGAAAGAAAAAGTGGTAAAGATGATGATTCAAAATCATCTGTTAATAAAAAAGAGGTGGTTGACAAAGAATTAGTAGAAGAGATTAAGAAAAAAGAGTCAGATGTTGATGATGTTTCAGCTTCAGAGGAAGTTCCAACAGCAAATAAAACCACAGCCACTAAGAAAGCTACAGCCACTAAGAAAGCTACAGCTACAAAGAAAGCTACAGCTACAAAGAAAGCTACAGCTACAAAGA
>PAQM01000005.1 GCA_002709305.1 Crocinitomicaceae bacterium
TTTTCATAATCTATTTAATTATCATTTTCCTTTCCACTGTACCATCATTATAGATGTATAGAAGAGGTGTGTTTGGTTTAAATGCTGTTTCTCTGCCTAGTACATCAACAATCTTTATTAGTTGTTTAGGGATGTTATTTAGTTCAGAGATATTTGATGTGTTTGAGCAAGCATTATTACAATTTTCACCAAAATAATTTTGTGGGTCTATATTACTATTGTTATTAATCCAATTAATAACAGTTGGAGAATTTACATCATCTACTTCAATACAGGTTAAGTTTTGATTATTTATCACAATAAAAGAAATCAAATTAGAGTTGTTACCATTTTTAATATTTAAACATTCTAGTTGGTTGTTTGAACAATTAATAATCTCTAGTGGATTATTAGATAAATCTAATGATGTAATGTTGTTGTTATTGCAGTATAATTGAGTTAAAGCTGTATTATTAGATAAATCTAATGATGTCAGTTGATTCTCATTACAATTCAAAAAAGTTAAAGCAATATTATTAGATACATCTAAAGATGTTAGTTGGTTACCCCAACAGTTCAAATTAGTTAAAGCCGTAAAGGCTTCAATACCTGTTAAGTCTGTTATATTATATAGATTGCAATCAATTGTATCTGTAAAAGAACTTGCTTCACTAATCTGTATCTCACTATCTCCATTGGTATTAATAGCTGAATTATTAACTAAATAGTTTTTAAAGTTAGCATCAGGAATATATACATTTTGGCCAAAACCAATAATTGGGATTAGTATAATAAATAATATTTTTTGCATTTTACTCTTTAAATAATGAAGTATAAAGATATAATTTTGTCATAAAGTTTATCTTTGTTATATGATACTAATCCTTAACGATGTTTCGGGTACAGAGATACTTCTTATATTAATCTTTGTTTTGATTTTTTTTGGTTCCAAAAGTATACCAAGTCTTGCTAGAACAATGGGAAGGGCAATCCGTCAAATCAAAGATGCATCTAATGATATACAAAATGAAATTAAAAAATCTGGAGCTGAAATGAAAAAAGATTTAAATCTTGAAGGGATTATAAAAGAAACAGCAGAAGATATTAAATCACCCTTAGATCAAATGGCTCAAGATATTGATAGGTCAGTTAAGTATGAGCCCTCTAAACCTTCACCTATTAAAGAAGAGATAAAAGAAAAATCTTCTACAAAAGTGTCTAAAGATGATACAAAAGATTAATATTATTTAAATTCTCTGTACCTTTGCACCTTGTTTCCAATAATTAAAATATGTTTAAAGAGTTTGGGTTAAAGAGTGAGGTTTTGAAATCTCTAGAAGAAATGGGTTTTGAAGTTCCTACACCAATTCAGCAAGAGTCTATTCCTCATTTAATGGGTGAGATTAGTGATTTTGTTGGCCTTGCACAAACTGGAACAGGTAAGACAGCTACGTTTGGTTTACCATTAGTAAGTAAGGTCAAGCCGGGTGAAAAATTACCTCAAGCTCTCATTATTTGTCCAACACGAGAATTATGTTTACAAATCACTAAGGATATTCAAAACTACGCTAAATACCTTAAACTAAATATTATTTCAGTTTATGGTGGTTCAGATATACGTCGTCAAATTACTGACATAAAAAAGGGTGTTTCTATTATAATTGCTACACCTGGTAGATTAGTTGATTTGATAAATAGAAAAGCTGTTTTACTAAGTAACATTGAGTGTGTTGTTTTAGATGAGGCTGATGAAATGCTTAATATGGGTTTTAAAGAAGACATTGATAGTATTCTAGATAAAACACCAGATTTTAAAAATGTATGGTTGTTTTCAGCTACAATGCCAAAGGATGTTGCTAAAATTGCTCAAAAATATATGGAAAATCCATTAGAGGTATCCATAGGACATAAAAATCAAACAAATGAAAATATTGAGCATATTTATTTTACTGTTTCCGAAAGAGATAGGTATGATGTTTTAAAAAGAATTATTGATTTTAACCCTACAATTTATGGTGTTATTTTTTGTAGAACACGACGTGAAACAGCTAAAGTAGCTGAGAAATTAGCTAAAGAAGGTTACAGTGCTGAAGCCTTACATGGAGATCTTTCTCAAAATCAACGTGATAATGTTATGAGAAGGTTTCGAGATAAAACTTTGCAGATTTTAGTTGCAACGGATGTTGCTGCTAGGGGTATTGATGTTGTTGATATTACGCATGTAATTAACTATAATCTTCCAGATGAAATTGAAAATTATACCCATAGAAGTGGTAGAACTGCTCGTGCAGGTAAAAAGGGACAATCTATTGTTTTAGTTACATCCAAAGAAGTGTTTAAGATTCAAAAGATTGAAAGTAAAATACGTGCAAATTTCACAAAAGGTGTTATTCCAAGTGCCAAAGAAATATGTGATATTCAATTAAAGAAGTTAGTTGATAAGATTATTACAACAGAAGTTAAAGAGGGCGATATTGAAGATTTTATCTCAACAATAATGGAATCTTTTGAAAGTTTTTCTAAAGAAGAAATAATTAAAAAGTTTATTTCAAATGAATTTAATCAGCTTATTGATTATTATCAAAATGCAAGAGATCTAAATTTGAATGCAAATAGTAACTCTGATAGAAATAGAAGAGATAGAAAACAAAATAATAAAGGAAGACGCGATAGAGAGTCTAGAAGATCTGACGAGAATAAAACTAGATTCTTTGTTAATTTAGGCAGGAAAGATGGTCTGAATCCTGGAGGTTTGTTACGTATTGTGTGTGATTCCTCTAAACTTGATTCTAGTAAAGTTGGCCGTATTGATATTTTATCCTCATTCTCTTTTTTTGAAGCTGATAATGAGCTAGTTTCAAAAATTTTAAAAGAAGTAAATGGAGCTCAGTATGAAGGGCATAAAGTTTCTGTTGAGGTTACTAAAGAAAACACTAGTAGAAGAAGAAATAGAGGAGGTAATACTAACAGTAGGGCTAGAAGGAATAGGTCCAGAAGACGTTAGTATTCAGACCCTTTATTGATTGTGGAAATAGTGTTAATAATTATGGAATACTATTTGTATATAATACAATCAAATTATCTATCTTAGATTAAAGTAATTTGGACTTATGTTCGACGATGAAGAGAATGTTTTTGACGATCAAAACCTCAGAGATGAGTTATTTCGTTTTAATGCATTTATTAATGGAGAGCCTTTTGGTTTTCTGGATAGTGATAGATGGGAATTACTTATAGATCACTTTTTGTTACTCGGAAAGTTTGATGAAGCAATACTCTGTATACAAGAAGCGTTATCTCAATTTTCACATAATGATTTATTTAGATTAAAATTAGCTCAATGCTTAAGTGCAAAAGGTAAGTTAAAAGAATCAATTGATTTGTTGTCGGATATAGAAAAAGTTGGGTTTAGTTCCTTTGAATTATTTCAGACTAAAGCATATATATATAGTCAGTTAAAAGAATCAAATAAAGCCATTTCTTATTACATTAAAGCTTTAGATTCTGCTTCTGACATAGAAAAAGATGATGTTTTTCTTGATTTGGCAATTGAATACCAAAATACAGGTAATTATAATTTATCTATAAAAGTATTAAAGGAAGCTATCAGGTTGAATTCAAATAATGAATCAGCAATTTGTGAAATTGCATCTTGTTACGATTCTTTGGGGGATTTTGATAATGCCATCAAAACATACTCTGATTTTATTGACGAAAATCCATATTCATATGTTACTTGGTATAATTTAGGTAATGCATATTCGAAAATAGAAGATTTTGATAATGCTATTAAAGCATATGATTATTCTATTTTAATAAAAGAAGATTTTGGTCCTGTATATTTTAATCTTGCTAATGCTTACCTTGCAATAGAGGATTATGGTAAAGCAATTGAATGTTTTCATAAAAACATTGAGATTGATGGTGAAGATTCTTTAGCCCTTTGCTATATAGGTGAATGTCATGAACAATTAGATGAGTTAGAATTAGCTAAAATTTTTTATAAACGTAGCTTAGAACTTGAACCGTTATTACCAGATGCTTGGTTAGGTCTAGGTATTATTGAGGATATAGAAGGTAATACAAATATAGGATTAGATTTGATTAAAAAAGCCAGTGATTTAGATCCAGAAAATCCCTTTATACAACATATTTTGGCTGGTGCTTATGAAAAGATTGAACAATTTAAAAATGCAGATAGCACCTATCAAATTGCTTTAGCTCTAGATCCTAATAATGAAGATTGTTTGATTAATTATGTCAAATTATTAAAGAAAGAGTCTGACCAAAATGCATTAGATTATCTAAATGTTTATGATACTTTAAAACATGATAATAAAATTTTATCTGTTTTAAAAGTAAGTGTTAATTGGGATTTAGGTAATAAGGAGAAAGCAATAAAATTATTTAAAGAGTGTTTTGAAATGAATAAATTTAAAGCATTGAAACTATTTGAAATTAATCCAAAATTAAAAACGATAAAAGAGTTTACAAAAATAGTATCTAAGTTAGATAAAGAAATAAAATGAATTTTGAATTAACACATATACCTGAAAGGTCAAAAAAACCTAGAAAATCTGGTGTTACAATGATGATGGATAAGGGGCTCTCTGTCAGACAGGTTGAAGATTTTATAGAATCATCAGGACACTTGACTGATTTAGTTAAGTTTGGCTTTGGTACTTCTTATGTTTCTCAAAATCTACGGCAAAAAATTGATTTATATAAATCAGCAGGCATCAGACCTTATTTTGGAGGGACTTTATTTGAATCATTTTATGCTCGTGGAATGATTAAAAATTATATAGAAATACTTGATAAGTATGGTCTAGATCTAGTTGAAGTATCAGATGGTTCAATAATACTTAATCACGATGAAAAGTGTAATTTAATTTATTCTATGTCTAAGGATAGAACAGTCATGTCTGAGGTAGGATCTAAAGATTCAGGCATTATTGTTTCACCAGCAAAATGGATTAAGATGATGTCAAATGAACTTGAAGCTGGATCTTGGAAGGTAATAGCTGAGGGAAGAGAATCAGGTAATGTTGGTGTTTTTAGACCTAATGGTACAGCACATACATTATTGATTAATAGAATAATTTCAAAGGTAGACCCCAATGATATTTTATGGGAGGCTCCAAAGAAGATGCAACAAGTTTGGTTTATTAAATTGTTTGGTCAAAATGTTAATTTAGGTAATATATCATACAATGAAATTATTCCTCTTGAATGTTTAAGATTAGGATTACGTGGCGATACATTCTTTAATTTTTTACCCCAAGATTATGCGGAAAGATTAAAGCAAGTTAATGAAGAAGTTGAAATTGATTCCGAAGAAGAATAAAGAGATTTTAGGTCATTCAGGTGCTGTATATGCTTGTATGACTAAAGGTGATTACATTTATACTGGTAGTTCTGATAAATATCTTACTAGGTGGAGGATATCTGATGGATCCCAAGATAAATTTGCTATAAAATTTGATCATAGTGTTTATGCTATGAATATTACTAAAGATGATTTTTTAGTTGTTGGTTTGTCAAGTGGAGCATTACATTTTTTTGATTTAAATAAACGAAAAGAGATTAAGTTCTATACTCAACATAAAAAAGCTATATTTTCAATACAATATAATTTAATTAAAAACCATATTTATGTCGCGGATGCTGATGGGAATTTATCTATTTGGGAATCAGATGGCAGTAAGTTACTAATATACTTGCCTTTAGGTTGTGGTAAGGTTAGATCTATTGATGTATTAAGTGATGGTTCTTGTTTTGCTTTAGCTTGTCAAGATGGAAAGATTCGTGTTTTTGAATCAGAATTTTTTAACGAAATCTCTTCAATAAATGGCCATAAAGAAGGAGTTAATTCTTTACTTTTTCATCCGCTTAATAATAATCAATTGATTTCTGGAGGTAAGGATGCATTATTAAAATTATGGGATTGGAAATCTGGTAAAGAATTAAAGTCAATAGCGGCACATAATTATGCAATATATAGAATTTCTTCTATTAAATGTGGTGAGTTAATTGTTACGGCTAGTCGTGATAAAAATATTAAATTATGGAATTCCTCTTTAGATATATTGAAAAGAATAGATTATAAGTTGGGCGGCCATAATCATTCTGTTAATGATATATGTATTATTGATGAAAGTACTTTTGTTAGTTGTTCTGATGATAAACGAATTATTATTTGGAATTTATGACTTTAAAATTGCATTTATGTTTAATTAGTAAAAGTTACTTTTTTCTAAATTAGTTAAATGGAAGAAAAAGTCTCGTTAATTAAGTTTATTGGTGCGATTGAACTTTTATCAAAAAGTAAGTCCTTAAGATCTGGTGATGTTGAACAATCAGTTAAAGAGATATTAAAGTTGGCGACAGAATCATTGGATTGTGAGCGTGCTAATGCATGGATATTTAATGATGATATGAGTGTTTTAGAGTCTTTGATGTCATATGTTAAGACAGGTGACACTTACAATATAGAACCAGAATTACATAGAGTAGATCTACCAAAGTATTTCAATGAGCTAACGAAGAATGAAATTTTAATTTCCAATGATGCAGTTAAAGAAGATTTAAATTCTGAATTAGTTGATATTTATTTGAATCCTAATAAAATAAAATCAATGATTGATATACCCATTCGTTCAGAGGGTGAAATGATAGGTGTTGTTTGTTTTGAACAGGTTAATACATTTCGAAAATGGACACATGAAGAAAGAAGATTTGCCCAATCTTTAGCTCAATTAATTTCATTTTCTTTAGAAACAAATAAAAAGAAAAATTATCGTTTAAAACTTGAGAGCCTAATTCGTCAAAAAGATGCACTTATTTCTGAAATAAATCATAGGGTAAAGAATAATATATCTGTCATCATAGGTTTAATTAATTTACAACAACACAAATCCAAAAATTCATATCACACTAATTTATTTCAAGAAATAAAAGATAAGGTTTTTTCAATGTCTGCAGTTCATGAACAACTTCTTTTGAGTAAAGAGATTGATAAAATTAATATTAGTGATTTTTTATCTACTTTATTAAATAATTTGAGTAGATCTTATGAAAAAAGTGTAGAGGTAATTATTGAAAAAGAAAATATTTTTATTGATATTACTAAAGGTATCCCTTTGGGTTTAATTGCTAATGAAATAATAACAAATTCATATAAACATGCATTTGGTAAAAACAATATTTATCCAAAACTAAATATTAAATGCTTAAAAGTAAAAAATGAAGTGTCTATTGTTTTTCAAGATAATGGCCCTGGATATAATTGGGATAAAGAAAATGTTGGAATGGGAATAGGGATTATTAAAGATTTATGTAATCAAATTGATGGGCAAATAGATTTTATTAATAGGGAGGGAGCATATACTGTATTAAAGTTTAACGTTAATTAAAAAAGCTTCCCCTTTATAAGAGGAAGCTTTTAATATATAACTTGAAATTATAAGTTTATTTTTTCTTTGCACATTTTAATACCTCTGTCATATTTCCATCAAAATGTTTACATGGCCCCCACATTTCTGCCCATTTTTCTGTTAATGCAACTCTATCTTCTTCAGTCATGTCTTCTTTGTCTTTGGCAATATTCATTGTAGGATTATTGTTATAGATCTCAGCACATTCACAAGCAGATAATTTACCTTCATTGTTTTTATCATTTGATGAACTAGATTCATCTGTTCCCTTACATGAAAAAAGGAAGGATACTAATGCGATTGGTATGAATAATTTTTTCATTTTTTTAAATTTATAGTTAATATTATTTGTTATTGTTACACTTCATCACCTCCATCATAAATTCTGCATCATTGTCTGCACAAGGTGCCCAAATTTCCTCCCATTCTTTTTGCATTTCAGCTCTATCTCTGTTTTCAGATCCTGGTTGTATTGTTGGGTTCTTTTTCATTAAATCTGCACATTCACAAGGTGTTAATTTGTTTTCATTATCAGATGTTGCTTGTTTATTTGAATCATTTGATGTTTCATTTCCACACTTAAGTACTTCTTGCATAAACTCTGCATCATTGTCTGCACAGGGCGCCCATATTTCTTCCCATTCTTTTTGCATTTCTGCTCTATCTCTGTTTTCAGCTCCAGGCTGTGTTGTTGGGTTCTTTTTCATTAAATCTGCACATTCACAAGCTGTTAATTTGTTTTCATTATCAGATTCTTTTTCTTTGTTTTCTTCACTATTTCCACCAGCACAAGACGCTAGAAATAGAATTAGTGTAAAAGGTAAAAATATTTTCTTCATTTTTAAATAAGTTTTTATTGTGTCAAATATAGCAATGTTATCTAAATATATTATATAATCATTTTATAATTGATTTTTTCTTTTAGTACCTGGGATGGGAGTCGAACCCACACGTCCTAAGACACACGCCCCTCAAGCGTGCACGTCTACCAATTCCGTCACCCAGGTTTAAAATTTTATTTATTCAACAATTAATTTGTAATTTTCTTTATTATTTATTTTTATGAAATAGGCTCCAGAATTTAAATGGTCTATGTCAACTTCTATTGCTGATGTATTGTTATCACCACTCATTACAATTTTACCTGATAAGTCTATTATTTTGTAATTAAAAATATCATTTGATTTAATCATAACTTTATTATTTGCTGGGTTAGGATATATATTAACTTTCATATTTGAAAATTCTTCTATTCCAACATTATTTCCTGAAAAACTTAAGTCATCTAGTATTAATACTGATCCTATATTATTTCCAGATGAAGCAATAATGGACATTGAATCAGGAATTCCTACTAGAATAATATTAGAAGAGAAAGTAGTATAATTTGATTGATTAGTAAAAGTTTCTATGTGGCCACCTATAACATTACCTAACTTAAAAAATTGAATATACATCTCTCCATTATCATTACCATTTGGTGAATATTTGTATGCTCCTGAAATTGTTGTGGGTGATGCATTATATGGAATTGGTTTAAAGCCATAAGTGCTGAAGTTTAATGGGCCATTAGCAAGTAATCCTGGAGTTGCATCTCCTTCAATATCAATAGTTGTCATTTTAACAGCAAAAGAACCGGAATTTGCGTCAGTAGTCTTTGTTACATTTTCAAGATCATACGCAGTTAAAAGTTGATTATAAGAGTACCAATTTTCAGGGTTTTGGTATGTTATTTCTTCCCAATTCTCAAAGCTATAGTTGGGTAATTTTGTTTGCTCGGTATTTCCTGAAAACAATTGAATATTATCAATTTGAACAGTTGAATTAGGAGATGGCAAAAAGTTTAATCCAGGTTCTTTACCTATTGTGAACCCTATGCCTATTTTAGCTTGAGATTGGTTTCCTACATTAACTATTGATTGTATCCAATTATTATTTATTCCATAACCAACAGGACGAATTTGTAATTCAAGTTGATTATCAAATTGATCATATCTAGTCAGGATCATATATAATGTATCATCTTGAGTTAAATTTGATTTGAATTGTATTGAAACTGTTTCAAAATTATCAATGTAATCTATACCTGTATCATCTAAACCATGATACACATAACCTGAAATTGTATCCTGGTCTTTTATAATTGTCTTCAATATTACTGAAGATGATCCTTCTTGTGCGTCAGGTGATTTTGTTACTGTTTCTATTCCATATTCTAGATTTGAACTATTCCAATCCTGTGGAGTATAAAAAAGAGGAGTGTTAGTCCAATTTTCAAAGCCTCCATTTTCAATTTGACCAAATTGTGCACTAGTTGTGAAAACGATTATTATAGAGAGTAGGGTAATAAATTCTTTCATTTTAATTATTTTTTAATTGATTTTTTTTAAAATTATGTAATAGGCATAATATATACAAGTTAAAGATAATTTAAAATTTATCACTTAAGGAAGAAAAAATAGCAATGAATATTATAGCTTTTTTTATTTCATCTGATACTGTATTAAAATCAATATTTATATTCCATCTACTCATATCATTAGAAAAAATTGTTTTCATGGATCCTTTTATATCACCATATATATTCCATCGATTTTTGTTGTTTGAAAATGTAGTTTGAATACGTATCTTTTTCCCTTTACTAGTAATTTCCCATGAATTAAAATTATTAGAAAATGTTGTTTTTAAACTAGTTGAATTACCTATTCTCCAATTATCCCAATCATTATTAAAACTGGTTCTAATTTTTGTTCCATTACATGACCATTGATTATATTCATTATTAAATGTAGTTTTGAAAGTTATATTTTCATATTTCCAAGTATTAAAATCATTAGAAAATTGAGTTTTTAAAATCTGATTGTAAGAAATATTACTTATGAAGATGATAATTATGGTAATGATCCTATTCAATTGATTGTAATTTAATTAATCTTCCATCTTTTAAGACAGGAATAGATTTAGATGAATTTGGTGTTAGGCAGTATTTTAAATCTTCACTTAAATTTAATTTTTTCAATCGTCTTCGGTGTGAGCTAGATTTTAAGTATCCTAATGGATTATCTTTAGCAGAAAGATATAAATATTTAGCTGCAATTGAAGAATCTTCGTCGGATGTAAATTTCCCTGTATTGATTAAATATTCTAAAATACCTCCGGCACATATAGTATCTTCTAAGTTGAATTTATCTTGCCATCCAGAACAAAGACAAAGTATATTTTTATTTTGTTTAGCTAACCATTTAGATAATACTTCTAAATTTAGAAGTGAACCAACAATTACATTTTTAGCGTTTTTTGCAATGTCCAATGCCTTTGTTCCATTTGTTGTAGAAAGGACAATGTCTTTATCTTTTAATTCTTTTTTCATATATGAATATGGGGAATTACCAAAATTAAATCCTTCGACAATTTCTCCTTTTCTTTCAGCACCAACTAAATATCCTTTTTTTTGATATTCTCTTGCTTCTTCTATTGAAGCTACAGGTATAATTGAATTTACTCCATTGTCAAATGCTGTGCATATTGCAGATGTAGCTCTTAAAACATCAATTACCACAACTATCTCATATTCATCTTTGAAGTATTTATATTCTCCAGGAGTAAAACAAACTTCTACGTGTTTTCGTGTATCCATATTAATACGAAGTTATAAAAAAGGTTATTTAATTTCTTGTTGTAGTATTTTATTATCAATAATAAATGTGGCAAAAGGTATTAGTGAAGATGTTAAACAAACAAGTGTTTTTTTTATTTTCCATTTTTTTTTATTAGCAAAATAAAGTGTCCAAATGCAAAATAAAATAAATAAGATGCCATGAATTAGACCTACAATTTTATTTGGCATACTTATTTGATAATAATACTTTAAAGGAATTGTGAAGCTAAATAATAAGTAGGATATTCCTTCTGATATAGCAAGTAATCTAAGTTGTCCTATTAATGTGTTTAAATGCATCAAGTTTATTTTTTTAGTTTTTCAAGTTCGAATATTACATCACGTAATCTTGCAGCTTCTATAAAATCTAAGTTTTTAGATGCTATTTTCATTTCTTTTTTTGTGTTTATAATTTTCTTTTCTAATTCTTCTGTATTCATTTTATTTATCGACTGATTAGATAATACTTCTGATTTCCATTTATAATTTTCATATTCTTTTTTGTTAGCAACTTGAGTGCTATTTATTATCTTCTCTTCTGATGTTATTAATGGTGTAGGTGTAATTTTATTTTTTGTGTTGTAATCTTCTTGAATTTTTCTCCTTCTATTTGTTTCATTAATTGTAAGCTCCATTGAATAAGTTATTTTATCAGCGTACATAATTACAAATCCATTTATATTTCTAGCTGCACGACCAACTGTTTGTACTAATGATTTTTGGTTACGAAGGAATCCTTCCTTATCTGCATCCATAATAGCAATCAATGAAACTTCTGGAAGATCCAATCCTTCTCTAAGAAGATTAACTCCTACTAATACATCAAATACACCCAGCCTCAGTTTTCTTAAAATTTCTACACGGTCAAGTGTGTCGATTTCAGAGTGTATATAGCTAGAATTTATATTTAATTTATTTAGATATTTGTGAAGTTCTTCTGCCATACGTTTTGTTAATGTGGTAATTAAAGTTCTTTCCTTTTTAGCAATACGAATATGTATTTCTTTTATCAGATTATCAATTTGATTTTTAGTAGGTCTAACTTCAATTACTGGATCTAATAATCCTGTTGGTCTTATTATTTGTTCAACTATGAAACCTTCTGATTTTTCTAATTCGTAATCAGAAGGTGTTGCAGAAACATATAATGAATTTGAAACAATCATTTCAAATTCTTCAAATTTTAATGGTCTATTATCCATAGCAGATTTTAAACGGAATCCGTAATCAACTAAATTTGTTTTTCTAGCTTTATCACCTCCATACATTGCTTTTATTTGTGGTATTGTTACATGGCTTTCATCTATAACTATTAAAAAGTCATTTGGGAAATAATCTAACAAACAAAAAGGGCGTTGCCCTGGTTTACGTCGATCGAAGTAGCGTGAATAGTTTTCGATTCCTGAGCAATATCCTAATTCACGTATCATTTCTATATCATATGATGTTCTTTCTTTGAGCCTATTGCTTTCTTCAATTTTGCCAGATTTTCTTAGTGATTCAACTTCGACATTCATGTCTTTATTGATCATATCTATAGCATCTTTTATTGAATCTGTGTTTGTAACGAAAATATTTGCTGGATAAATAGTAATCTCTTCATGTTCTTCCAATATATTGTTTGTAGTTGGATCAATTGTAAATATCGCTTCAATTTCATCTCCAAAAAAATCAATTCTAATTGCATTATCACTATAAGCTAGGTATATATCAATAATATCTCCCTTTACACGAAAAGTTCCTCGTTTAAATTCTTCTTGTGCTCGAGAATATAGGTTTTCTACAAATTTAAATAGTAGCTTATTTCGTGATAATATTTGACCTTTTTTAATTAAAATTTTATTTTTAGAAAATTCATCAGGATTGCTCATTCCGTATATGCATGATACTGATGATACAATGATCACATCATTTCTTTTTGATAAAAGAGCAGATGTAGCTGCTAAACGTAATTTTTCAATTTCATCATTTATAGATAAATCTTTTTCTATATAAGTACCAGTTACAGGAAGATATGCTTCTGGTTGATAGTAATCGTAATATGAAACAAAATACTCAACTATATTTTTAGGGAAGAATTGTTTGAACTCACCATATAGTTGTGCCGCTAATGTTTTGTTGTGTGACAAAATTAATGTAGGCTTATTGGTTTTTTCTATAATATTTGCGACAGTAAAAGTTTTTCCAGAACCTGTCACACCAAGAAGTGTTTGATGTGCTATATTTTCATTAATCCCATTAGTTAATTCAGAAATAGCTTTTGGTTGGTCTCCTGTTGGTTTAAAGTCAGAAATTAACTTAAAATTCATTCATATTATTTTATAACAAAATTAATAATTAAAGATGCATTTTAACCTTAACTATTATCTTTGATTTATCTAAGGTTAAAATAGATTTTTTCTATGGGAATTTTAATATTATTATTTGGCCTATCTGTATTAGTTGTCGGAGGTGAATTATTGGTTAGAGGTGCTGTAGGTTTTTCTAAAAAAATGAAAATTTCATCATTGGTTATTGGTATGACTGTTGTTGCTTTTGGTACATCAGCACCAGAATTATTGGTTAGTGCGCAAAGTGCTATAGGAGGAAATCCTGGTATAGCTATTGGGAATGTTATAGGTTCTAATATTGCTAATATATCTTTAGTACTTGCTTTGACTGTGATAGTGTTCCCAATTGTGATGGATCGACAAACTATGCGGATTGATTTTCCAATCATGATATTCTCTATGTTTTTGTTTTCTTATTTTTCATTTGATGGTATAATTACATTAATAGAAGGACTTATTCTTTTTTCTTTAGTATTCATTTTTACATTTTTTCTTTTTATAAATTCTCGTAGTAAAGAAAATAAGTCTGTAGTAGAAATTGAATTATCAAATAAAGAGTCTTTTGGTAAATTAATTCTTTTCTTTTTGTTAGGATTTATTTGTTTGTATTTTGGTGCAGAGTGGTTTATAGATGGCTCTGTTATAATAGCTAATTATTTATTTGAGGGGAATCCGGATAAAGATTTAATTATTGGTGTTACAGTTGTAGCTTTTGGAACAAGTGTTCCTGAATTGGCTACATCACTTGTTGCTGCATATAGAAAAGAGCCAAGTCTTTCTATTGGTAATTTGATTGGGTCTAATATATTTAATATTTTATTGGTTTTAGGCTTTACATCTATTATTAAACCTATAAAAGTTTCACAAGATGTTTTAATTTTTGATTCTGTATATATGATTGGTGTTGCTTTTTTGTTAATGATCTTATTTCTTATAGGTAAAAAAATCAATAGGTTTAAAGGAATTGTATTAATACTCTCATATATCGTATATATTTTAATTGTATTATTTCGAATGAAAACGGGTGTCCTTGAATTTTAATATTGGGATTATTGTATTAATAAGAATGATTTATTTTTTTTGTATAAAAATAATTAAATGAAATTTTATAATAATATTTTGGATACTATTGGTAATACACCTTTAGTTAAATTGAATAATGTTGTTTCTGACATAAAAGCAACAGTTCTCGCTAAAGTAGAGACAACAAATCCTGGTAACTCTGTGAAAGATAGAATGGCTCTTCAAATGATAGAAGATGCTGAGAAAGATGGAAGGCTTAAGCCGGGTGGTACTATTATTGAAGGTACCTCTGGTAATACAGGAATGGGATTAGCACTTGTTGCTATTATTAAAGGATATAAATTGATTTGTGTGTTAAGTGATAAACAGTCTAAAGAGAAAATGGATATTTTAAGAGCTGTAGGTGCAAAAGTCCATGTTTGCCCAACAGATGTAGATCCAGAAGATCCTCGTTCTTATTATTCTGTCTCCAGAAGACTTGCAGATGAGACTCCGAATTCTTGGTATGTAAATCAATACGATAATCCATCTAATACAAAAGCTCACTATTTAACTACAGGTCCAGAGATATGGGAACAAACTGAAGGTAGGATAACTCATTTTATTGTAGGCGTAGGGACTGGAGGAACAATTTCTGGTGTTGGAAAATATTTAAAAGAGAAAAACTCCAATATAAAGATATGGGGAATAGATACTTATGGATCAGTCTTTAAGAAATATCATGAAACTGGAATTTTTGATGAGAATGAAATCTATCCTTATATAACAGAGGGAATTGGAGAAGATATTCTCCCAAAAAATGTTGATTTTGATTTGATTGATAAATTTGAGAAGGTTACGGATAAGGACGCTGCTATTTGGCAACGAAAAATAGCTAAAGAAGAAGGGATATTTGTTGGTAATTCTGCTGGTTCTGCTATTAAAGGATTAATTCAGTTAAAAGATGAGTTGTTAGATACTGATGTAGTTGTTGTTTTATTTCATGATCATGGTAGTAGATATATTGCTAAAATGTTTAATGATGACTGGATGCGTGAGAATGGATTCATGGAATAAAATTTAATATTTATGGGTTATTTTATTGATCAAATGAATAATAAGATTCATTTAGACTATTATCCATCTAGAATTATTTCTTTGGTTCCATCCCAGACTGAGTTACTATATACTCTTGGACTTTCAAATAGAGTGGTTGGAATTACTAAGTTTTGTATTCATCCAAAAAAATGGTTTAGAACAAAAAATAGAATTGGGGGTACTAAGAATGTTGATATTCAAAAAGTGAAAAATTTAAAACCAGATTTGATTATTGGCAATAAAGAAGAAAATAATATTAAAGATATTCAATCACTTGATGGTATTGCGCCCATTTGGATGAGTGATATTTATACTTTAGATGATGCTTATTCTATGATTAAGTCAATTGGTCAAATCACAGGTATGGAAACACTGAGTAAACAGCTTGTTATTGATATTAAAAATGAATTTCAAAACCTTAAGGATATTTCTTTGTATAAAGATTTAAAAGGTAAAACAGTTCAATATTTCATGTGGCATAATCCTGATATGGTTGCAGGTAAGTCAACATTTATTAATTGTATTCTTGAAGAATGTGGTTTTATTAATTTAACTAAAGAAAATCGTTATCCTGAAGTCAGTTTAAATGTTAACCCAGATTTTGTTTTTTTAAGTTCTGAGCCTTTTCCTTTTGGCAATAATCATTTGTCATATTTTAAGGATGCTTTTCCGAATTCAAAAATTGTATTTGTTGATGGGGAAATGTTTAGTTGGTATGGATCACGTTTAAAGATTGCTCCATCATATTTTCAATTACTTTTTGAAAAAATGATTAGTTAAGGTTCTTTAATTTTAATGCATGCAAAAAATATCTGTTTTAATTTTAAGAATACTAGGTTGGAGGCTTGAGGGCGGAATCCCTAAAGATGTTGATAAATGTGTTGTTGTAATGGGGCCTCATACCTCTAATTGGGATTTTTTTATTGGTCGATTAGGTTTCTTTGCGCTTGGTGTTAAAGCATATTTTTTAATGAAGAAAGAATTGTTTTTTTTTCCTCTTGGATTTTTTTTGAAATATTTAGGTGGAATACCTGTAGATAGAAAAGGTAACACCACACAAAAGATTACAGATTTAGCAGTTTCTTATTTTAATAAGAATGAAAAAATGTTTTTAGTTTTTACACCAGAAGGAACTAGAAGTTATAATTCCAAATGGAAAACAGGATTTTATTATGTTTCTTTAAAAGCAAATGTTCCAATTTATATTGGTTATATGGACTACGAAAAAAAAATAGGAGGTTTTCATAGTAAATTTAAGCCATCAGGAGATATTGATAATGATATTGAGTATATTAAAAGTATTTTGAAACAATATAAGGGTAGATATCCAGAAAATGGTATAAATTAATTTTTTTTAAATCTTCTAGACTTTTTACCAAAACTGTAGGGGCAATGTTTACATCCATTTTTACAACAATAACCACGCTTTAATAAATATTTTTCTGTAAATATAATATATCCTTCAGGGGAGGTATAGAATTCGTCTTTTTTCAGATTTTTTAAATTAGAAAACCTTGACATATCATCTTCCATAGTATAAATTTACATCATATTTGTTAATGTATTATTATAAGTAATGATAGATGTTGGTAAATCAATATTAGAGCCCATTAATATTTTATCTTCAAAGAGTAGAGGGTTACGTGTGTTTATTAAGCGAGACGATTTAATTCATACATATGTGTCGGGTAATAAATGGCGAAAATTAAAATATAATATTGAAGTTTGTATTTCACTTAAAAAAAGTGGAATATTAACTTTTGGAGGTGCATTTTCTAATCATCTCCTTGCTACTGCATCAGCTTGTAATCAATTTGGATTTAAATCAATTGGAATAGTTCGTGGTGAAGAGTTAGATGTAAATAGTAATTCAACATTAGGGAAATGCGCCTCTCTTGGTATGAAATTAGTTTTTGTTTCTAGAGAAGAATATAAGCATAAGAATGAAAAAGTATACCATGAATTATTGTCATTAGATTATCCTAATTATCATATAATTGAGGAGGGGGGAGCTAATTATTATGGTGTAATTGGTTGTCAAGAGATGATGGCTGAAATAGATGAATGTATAGATCATGTTTTTGTCGCTCAGGGTACCTCCACAACTAGTTGTGGTATATTGATTTCCTTGAATACAAATCAATTTTTACATGTCATCCCTATTTTAAAAGGATATAAATCTATTTCAGAAATGAAATCATTAATTAGTAAGTGCGGTATTGATGAATTGTTAGTTAATAATTTATTAACTCAAGTTGAAGTTTTAGATCAATACCATTTTGGTGGTTATGCTAAATATAATTCTGACTTAATTAATTTTATTGACAATTTTTATAAAGAAACTAATTTGAAATTAGATTCTGTTTATACCGGTAAAGTCATGTTTGGTATGGTTAATGAGCTAAAAAAAACAAAGTATGATAATTCATCTGTATTATTTATTCATACTGGCGGTATTCATGATGTTTAACCAAATACTAGCTAAGTAGTTTGTAATTTTTTAAATTTTAATATTTATTGTATTATATCGTATGCTTCTTTAACATCATGAACACGAAGAATTTTTACTCCTTTTGAAATACAAATTTTATTTAATTTTATTGTTTCCTTTAGTGTTTCTTTAGAGTTTTGATCACTATTTATTCTTTTGTAAATCATTGATTTACGTGACAGTCCAGCAAGTATAGGTTTATCTAATATGTTGAGGTAGTTTAATTTATCTAAAAGATAATAATTTTGTTCAATAGTTTTGCTAAATCCAAATCCTGGATCAATAATAATATCGTTTACACCAGCATTGTTAAGTTCTTTGATTTTTTTAGAAAAATAATATATGATTTCATTAAAGATGTTTTTATAATTAGTCAATTTTTGCATTGTTTTAGGGTTTCCTCTCATGTGCATTAATATATATGGAGCATTATATTTAGAAGCAACATTAATTATTTCCTTATCTGACTCAAATCCACTTATGTCATTAATTATATGTGCGCCCTTCTTTAGAGCTAAATCAGCAACTTTAGATCTAAAAGTATCTACAGAGATTATTAGATTTGGAAATTTATCTGATATTAATTCTATCGTTGGAATAATTCGGTTAATTTCTGTTTTAACACTTATGTTTTTTGCTCCAGGACGAGAGGAATAACCACCAACATCAATAATTGATGCACCTTCTTTCTTCATTTTAGAAACTTTTACAATAATATCATTTATGTTATTTATACGACTTGTTGAATAAAAAGAATCGGGAGTATTATTTATAATACCCATTATTAGGGGTGTTGATAAATCCGTTAATTTATCATTTATTCTAATGCTTTGTTTTGAATGTATTTTTGTATTTTCAAAGTTTAAATTATGCATAGCTAATTTATGAGTAAAGTCGATAAAGAATATACAAATGTAATCAATGTTTGTCGTGATGTTTTTTATAAGAAAACAAAAGATTATGGTACAGCATGGAGAATATTGCGTCCAAGTTCATTAACTGATCAGATTTTTATTAAAGCACAACGTATTCGAACTGTTCAAGAGACAGGTCAGAATAAAGTTGGTGAGAATATTGAAGATGAGTTTATAGCAATTATAAATTATTGTGTTATGTCTATAATACAAGTTAGAGAATCTGATTTAAATGAGTTTGAATTGTCATTAGAAGATGCTATGTTGTATTATGAGAAGTATCTTAAGGAAGCATCTGAATTAATGTTGAAAAAAAATCACGATTATGGTCAAGCTTGGAAAGATATGCGTGTTAGTTCCTTAACGGATTTAATACTTCAAAAAATATATCGTGTTAAACAAATAGAAAATAATAATGGGGAAACTATTATTAGTGAGGGAGTAGATGCAAATTATTTTGACATGCTTAATTATGCTGTCTTTGCATTGATTCATTTAAATGTTGGGCAAAATAATTGAAATGTATGAATAAATTAATTTTTAAGGATAATTTTTTGTTTACTAATATTACTCTTATTGTAGTAAACTTAATAGGATTAGTATTTTTAGTTCTTGGTTTTCATGATAATTTTGAACAAAATTCAATAATTTTTCGAGTTCTAGGATTTGGCTTTTTACTTCTCAGTTCATTTGGTATAGTCTTCTATAATGGTAAAAATTATATGTCCGATGTTTCTAGAGTTTTAGTTGGAGGATTATTTATTGTTTCTGGTTTGGTTAAAGCTAATGATCCTATTGGATTTTCATACAAATTAGAGGAGTATTTTGAAGATGGAGCCTTAGCATATCGAATTAAAGAGTGGTTTTCTTTACCTAGTTTTTCACTTGAATTTTTAATTGATTATGCATTGTTTTTTAGTATCGTAATATGCATAATAGAGATAATTTTAGGGGTTCTGACTATTATTGGAGGTAAAATGAAATTAGTTTCATATTTAATGTTATTAATGATGTTTTTCTTCACATTTCTTACTTGGCATACAGCAAATTGCAATAGTAATGAAAAATTTAAAGATCGTGATACATATTTAATTTCAGATCCCATTGCAAAAACAAAAATGGATCAAGCACAGTATGACTCCGAGATAAATGTTTTTCAAGACTCTGATGTGTTAGTAATAGAAGAAATGAAAAATCCACAATGTGTTGATGATTGTGGTTGTTTTGGTGATGCTATGAAAGGATCCGTTGGACGTTCTTTAACCCCAAAAGAATCCCTTTGGAAGGACCTAGTATTATTGTATTTAATTATTTGGATCTTCGCATCTCAATCTTCTACTAAACCGAATAATAAAAAGCAAAATATTCTATTTATATCAGCTTCAATGCTAGTTATAGTTTTTTTCTCATGGGTTTTTGGTTGGTATTTTCCAGTATTTTTTTCAATTATTTCAATCTTGGGAGCCCTCTCTATATTAAGATATGGAGGTAAATATTTAGGTAATCATTATGGAAGTATACTCGTCCTATTTCTTTTATCTTCAACTTTAGTTTGGTATGTATATAGTTATTCTCCAATAAAGGATTATAGGCCTTATGCTGTTGGTTCAAATTTAATAGAGAAAATGAACGATGGTGTTGCAGGTATATATGAGAATATTTTAGTTTACAAAAACAAAAAAAATAATAAAGAAAAAGAGTATTCTGATACATCTAAAGAGTATTTTGATTCTAAAATTTGGGAAAATAAGGACTGGGAGTTGAAAACACAGGTGAAAAAAGTCATCTTACCAACTAAGACACCATCTATTACTGAACAATTTGATCCATTTATAAGTAGAGAAGATATAGGTGAATATGAGATGAATCTTGATATTGTGAAATCGAAAATTTCAGATTCAATGTTAACACATATTTCTATTAGAGATTATATAACTGATGTAAGTAAAATTGTTCTAATTTCTTCAAAAAGCTTAGATGAAGGCAATTGGCAAAATATTAATAGAATAAAAGATATTCAAAAAATTTGCAGAGATAAGGATGTTCCATGTATAATGATGTGTGGAGAGAGTAGAGAAAGTGTAAATATGTTTAGAGAAAAATATGATCTTGAATTACCAGTTTTTATAAATGATGGTACTGAATTAAAAACAATTTCAAGATCAAATCCTTCAGTTTTATTTATTGAAAATGCTGTTGTAAAAGCTAAATATTCTGCTAGATCAATTCCTACAAGAGAAGAATTTTTAACGAAATATTTTAAGTGATGGCTCAGAAAATTATTGCTGGTAATTGGAAAATGAATCTTGATATAGATCAATCAGTTAAATTGATTAGAGAGTTAAATACTGAAAAATTTGACAGTGATGTTCGCATTATTTTATTTCCTCCATCATTATTTATAGATCGAATATCAAAGGTTATTGAATCAAGTATTCAGTTAGGTGTTCAAAATTTCAGTAATAATTATAACGGCGCTTATACTGGTGAAATTTCTATTAATCAAGTAAAGAGCGTTGGTGCTAAAATAGGTTTAATTGGACACAGTGAGCGAAGATCATATTATAATGAGGGGGACGATATTTTGAGATATAAAGTTAATCAAGCGGTAAAACACAATTTTGAATTTATTTTTTGTTGTGGTGAACCATTGTCTGTTCGCGAGTCTGGTGATGAATTTGTTTTTGTGAAAAATCAACTTCAAGATAGTTTATTTCATTTAAATGTTGAACAAATACAAAATTCTATAATAGCTTATGAACCTATATGGGCAATTGGTACTGGAAAAACTGCATCAAGTTCGCAAGCAGAGGAAATGCATAAGAATATTCGTCTTTGGTTAAAAGAATTATATGGTCCTAAAGTTGCTAATAGTATCTCTATTTTATATGGAGGAAGTTGTAATGCATCTAATTCGAAAGAGTTATTAGCCTGTCCTAATGTTGATGGAGCTCTTGTCGGAGGTGCTTCATTAAATGCTGACGATTTTAGTAAAATAGTTCAATCTTATTAAATGCATACAATAGAGCTGAAAATTAAGTTAATACCAAAAAATCCTTGGAGTGATATCCTGATTGCTGAATTATCTAATCATGGTTTTGATAGTTTTGTAGATACAGATGAAGGAATAATGGCTTATTGTGAGGATTCATTAGATATTAATGACATTATTTCTGACTTAGAATCAAAATTTAAAAATAATGTTTCTATTGAATTGCAAAAGAAATTAATTCCTCATGAAAATTGGAATGCTCAGTGGGAATCAAATTTTCAACCTGTTTATATTGAAGAATATGCTACTATTGTAGCTCCTTTTCATAAAGAAGCTAAAACAAAAGGAATTGTTTTATCTATAGAACCTAAAATGTCATTTGGGACAGGCCATCATCAAACTACTTGGATGATGATAAAATCTTTATTTGAGATAGGAGATATACCAAATGAAGTATTAGATATGGGAACCGGTACTGGTGTTTTAGCTATTTTGTCAGAGAAACTTGGTGCTAATGAAGTCATTGCAATTGATATTGATGATACTTCTATTATCAATTTAAAAGAAAATTTGATTAGGAATAATTGTCAAAAAATCCAACCTGTATATGGTGATATAGATAAGGTGTTAGGAAGTAAATTTGGATTAATCCTCGCAAATATTAATAAGAATATATTGAAATCACATATGAATGTATATGCTGATGCTCTAATACGCAAAGGAAAACTTTTATTAAGTGGTTTTCTTAGTTCTGATGTGGATGAAATAATAGAATTTGTTAAACCCTTTAATCTAGATAAAGTTAGAGTTTTAAGTAAAGATGAATGGGCTTGTATTGAATTAATCAAAGTGTAAACATGAAATTTATGCGAATAAAATTTCTTTTATTTTTCTCAATTTTTTTTATTTCTCCTGTTGTATTAGCTCAGAAATATTCTAAGGATAAGAAAAAATTTGTAAAAGAATTTCAGAAATCTCTTGTTGAATATGGTAGAGGTGAATTTCATGATTTTTCAAAAAAAGAATTCCCTGAATTATTATTTAATGATCAGGTTTTTAATGAAAAAAAGTTTTTAAAAATGGTTGAAATATGTAACCAGATTGAACAAAAGAAATTGAAAGCTTATCCTGATGTTTATAATTATGTTTATTCTGTAAGCTCTTTATTGAAAACTAAAAAATCATCTGAAAGTTATATTGCTTGGGAGAGTACGATAGATAAATTTTTGTCTGCTCGTAATGTTAAAAAGTTTGCTGATTTTATTGATATGTCTGAGGGTTTATTTCGTGACTCTTGTATTGTTAGTTTCTCAAGTTTTGCTTGGTATTATGAAGGTGGTAGTTTTTATTTTGAATATGATAAAAAATCATCAATCCATTTTCAAGGAGGTAACTTGGTATGTAAGTTAATTTCAAAAAAGACTAATAATAGGAAGCTTTTTAATACTATAGATATTATTAATACGTCAGGAGTTTACGATCCTATTGTTAAAAAATGGAATGGTCTAGGAGGCAGGATAACATGGGAAAAAGTTGGTTTGGATATCAATACAAATTATGCTGATATAAATAAGTATGATCTGTCTTTAAAAAAATCCAAAATAAAAATTGATTCTGTAAAAATTAAGACAAAATATTTTGATGACTTTGTTGAAGGGGTTATAATTGATAGGGCTTCTAAGGAAAGTGGGGAAGATAATCAAATTTATCCTCAATTTTCATCTTATAATACTAGGCTATTAATTCAAAATATTGTTCCTAATGTAGATTATATTGGAGGTTTTTCATTAAAGGGAGCTAGTTTCTTTGGATTAGGTAAAAAATTGAATAAAGCACAAATTACAATAAATCACAATGGATCTCCATTAATTTTAGCAAGAGGAAGTGAAGTTTATATTAAATCAAAAAATATTTATATAAATAAGTCCACTGTATCTTTTTACCTTAGTAATGGGGATTCACTTTACCATCCTGGCCTTAATTTTAACTACGATTTAGATAAGAAAAAAATTCAGTTTACAAGAACAAATCTCGGAATAGGTCAATCACCTTTTCAAGATTCTTACCATAACATATATATTTATGTTCCTAAAGTAGTTTGGGATGTTGGTTCCGACAATCTTTATTTTACATATGAATTTGGAACAAGTCAAGAACAAAGAATTGCTTCATTTGAATCACAATCTTATTTTGACCCTAAATTATATGCTAAATTACAAGGTCAATCAACTGTTCATCCTCTAGTTTCTTTATCAAGGTATTGTTATAAATATGATCAATATAAACTATCTGAGGGGTCTGCTGCATCTGCTCTTGGAATGACGATATCACAAGCAAAACCAATGTTATTTAGACTTTCTAATTTAGGATTTATTAATTATGATACAGACAATAATTTTATCACAATTAATGATAAATTAGAAACTTTTGTGAAAGCAAAATCTGGTGTTATGGATTTTGATAATATTGTTTTTAAATCTGATTTTAGACCAAAAAAATTAACAGGTTACACAAATGATGAAATAAAAAATGATTCTTATTTACAATCATTACAAGATCAATATAAAAGTCAAAATGAGTTGCGTAGAATTAAGAAAAATTTTGCTGTTTTGAATTTAAACACTTTTGATTTAGATATATCAGCCATTGATAACGTATTACTTTCTGAAATGAAGCAAACAGTCGTTTTTCCTAGTAATAGTGAGATTAAATTGAAGAAAAATAGAGATTTTAACTTTTCGGGTTGGATAAAATCTGGAAAATTAGAGATGAGTGTGAAATCAGCAAAATTTGAATATGATAGTTTTAAATTGAATTTAATGAGTTCAGATAGAGCATTATTTAGAGTAATGCCATTGAGAGAAGAAGATAGTAAAGGATTTATATCTATGTTTTCTAGTATTTCTGGAGTATCTGGGGATATACTGATTAACGATCCTAATAATAAATCAGGTGTAAAATTAGGTTATGAACATTATCCTAAATTAATATCAACAAATATCTCAAAAGTTTTTTACAATAATGAAGATATATATAATAGCGCTTATGATAGTACACGCTTTTATTATTCAGTATTTCCATTTCAATTAGATAGTTTAAACGATTTTAATGAAAAATTTTTTCGATTAAAAGGCAAATTGGTATCTGCTGGTATATTTCCTGAAATAGAAGAAGATTTAATCATTATGCCTGATTATTCATTTGGTTTTTATACAAGTGCACCAAATGATGGTTTTCAATTTTATAACACAGATTCTAAATATGATAATAGAGTTGTTTTATCAAATAATGGGTTGCAAGGTGAAGGCACAATTAATTTTGTGCACTCAAAATCAACATCTAATTTATTAACATTCTTACCAGATTCTACAATAGGTATAGCTCAATTTGAAAATTCATCTATCTCAAAAGGTGTTCAGTTTCCTGATGTTATAGGAGAGAAAGCATATGTTACTTATCTTCCAAAAAAAGAATTGCTTAAGGTTAAATCTTTTCCAGAAAATGAATTATTTTTCTTTAATCAAGAAGCTAATTTAGAAGGTTCACTTACAGTTAGTCCTAAAGGAATTGTTGGTTCTGGCATTATGTCATTTGATAATGCAACATTATTTTCAAATAATTTTAAATATAATTCTTTAGGTATTAATGCCGATACATCTAAATTTAATCTTAAGAACCAAACAGTTGATAACAATGACAATTCTTTGGCATTTAAAACAGATAATGTAAATGCAGATGTATCTTTTAAGGAAAGGAAAGGTGTATTTAAATCGAATGAGGGAGAATCTTTAGTTGAATTCCCTATAAATCAATATAGTTGTAAAATGGATCAGTTTACATGGTTTATGGATGATTTATCTATCGAAATGCAAACAAGTGAAGAGCAAAAGAGCGCTGTTAATTCAGGAGTTGATTTACTTGGACCAAATTTCTTCTCAACTCATCCAAATCAGGATTCACTTAATTTTAGGGCACCTCAAGCTAAATTTGATTTGAAAGAAAAAACTATTTTTTGCCAAAAGGTTGAGTATGTTGATATAGGTGATGCAAGAATTTATCCAGATAGTATGAAGCTAAATATTCGAAAGCAAGCAAAAATTGATAAGTTATTTAATGCTCAAATTGTTGCTAATTACATTACTAGGTATCATAAATTTGAAAAAGCAGAAGTTCAAATTAATGCACGTAGAGATTATTTAGCCTCAGGTGAATACCCATATTATGATTTAGATAGTAATCTAACTTATATTTCTATGAACAATATTAAGCTTGATAGCTCTTATCAAACACAAGCTTTTGGAGAAATTACTCAGGATGCAGCGTTTAAGTTAAGTGATAAGTTTGACTATTATGGTGATATAAATATTTATGCTTCAAATCCATTAATTAGTTTTTCTGGTGCGGTTAGGATTAATCATTTATGTGATAAATTTGATAGAAATTGGATGGCATTTACATCAGAAATTGATCCTGAAAACATTCAAATTCCTGTTACAAAAGAAATGAAAGATCTTGATGGGAATCCTATATCTGCTGGGATTGTTTGGAGAAATTCTCCTTCTACCGATAGTATTAAGATTTATCCAACATTTTTATCTCAATTGGTTGATATAAATGATCCAATCATAATGACTTCAGATGGTTATTTACAATATGATTATGGTTCTAATGAATTTCAAATAGGTTCTTCTAATAAATTAGTAAATAGAACTGATAAAGGTAATTATATAGCGCTTCATACTGAAAGTTGTTCAATGAGTGGTGATGGTGTTATTTCACTTGGTATGGATTATGGTGATGTTACTGTTGATGCTGTTGGTGTCATGAACTATAATCAAGAAAATGAAGAGACGACAATGAATATTACGGCTAGATTTAATATTGATTTGGATAATGGATTAATGGAAGGACTTGCTTCAAAGATAAATTCTATTGAGGGACTAAAATCTATGGATTTTAGATCAACAACATTAGAACAGGCTATTGTCCAATGGGATAATCAAGAAGTGGCTGATAAAATGAAAGATGAATATGTAAGATTGGGAAATATTAAAAAAATTCCTAGCACAATTAAAGAGTCATTTACTATTACAGGGTTGCGTTTAAGTTCTTTTAATAATGAGAAATTACAAGACAAAGGATTAATAACGAATGTTCAAAGTGCAATTATTGTTAACTTCTATGATCAACCAATAATGAAATATGTTCCTATAAAAGCATTTTTTCAAAAAACATACTCAACATCAGGTGCTGATATGTTTGGAACTTATATAAATATTCCTGGAGGTAATGATTATTTTTTCCATTATGCAATGAAAAAGAAAGATGGAACTCTGAAAGTTTTTACAAACGATATTGACTTTAATGCTAACTTGAACAATATTAAAGAAGAGAAACGTAAAAAGAAAAGATTCAAATATGAATTGACAAATAATAGCGTATATCTTTCAAAGTTTTTGAATTTATTTAAATAATTTTAGACATATTGACCCAATCAAATGTTTATTTTAAGTCTTTATAATTGAACCTTTTATTAAATTTAATCGTATTTTATTACTGATTGAATTTTAATTCAATCTATGCTATAAAAAATTATAATATGAGGGTGGCTATTTTTCTTGTAATTGCTTTCATTTGTTTGTCTCAAAGAGAGGAACAAATTGTTATTAGTGCAAGTAAGTTGTTTGAAAAAGAACAATATGTCGATGCTACTCCTTTATATTTAAAGCTTTTATCATTGAACCCTAAGAATTCTGATTATAATTTTCGATATGGTACATGTATTCTGCATAAATCAAGTGAAAAATCAGAAGCTATTCGTTATTTATCATTTGCTGTAAATGATAAAAATATTGATCCTAGAGCATTTTATTTCTTAGGAAAAGCATTGCATCTTAATTATCAATTTCAATCTGCAAAGGAAAATTATAATAAGTATTTATTAAATCGCGTAAAGAAAGACAAACGATATTTGGTAGAAAGGGAAATTGAAATGTGCGAAAATGGAAAACAACTTTTAAATCAAATTACAGATATTATTGTTAATGAAAAGCAAGAAATAGATAGGGATAAATTTTTTCGATTATATAATGATAAAGATAAAATTGGAGGAGAAATTCTTGTTAGTGAAGAATTTCAATCTAGATTAGATAAGAAGAAAGGACATATTCCAATTGTACATTTTCCTTCTGGAGCAAAAGAGATCTATTATTCTAGTTATGGAAACAAAGATATTTCAGGAAAAGATATTTATATCAGAAGAAGATTGCCAGATGGAAGCTGGGGTGCTCCACAAAAACTTTCAGGTGACGTAAATACTGATGAAGATGAAGATTTTCCATATATGCATCCTAGCGGTAATTATCTATATTTTAGTTCAAGAGGACATAATTCTATGGGAGGATACGATGTTTTTCGTTCAGAATTCAATCCTAGAAATAATTCATTTAATCAGCCCGAAAACATTGATTTTGCCGTTAATTCACCAAGTGATGATTTATTTTATGTGGTAGATTCATCATATGAAAATGCTTATTTTGCTTCTTCAAGACAAAGTGAAAATGGTAAGTTGCATGTTTATAATGTGCATGTAAATCGAATACCAATTCAAGAAATTATAGTAATGGGTGACTTTCTTTCAGAAATTAACCCTGATAATAAATCCATGCAAATTAAAGTAACTTCAGATGTTACAGGTGGTGAAATAGGAAAAATTCGATCAAATAATGAAGGCAAGTTTTCTTTTGTTTTCCCCAAGGGAGGTCAATATAACTATGAAGTTATAATAGATGGAAGTAATAATATATATAATTTTTCTATTGAGCTTCCTTATTTAGATGAGTTTAAACCTTTAAAACAAAGGGCAATTCATTCAATTATTAATGGTAATGAAACTGTTAATATTGTCAATTTATTTAATGATAAAATTGAAGGTGAAGAGGCTTTTTTAGCTGAATTGATTCGTAAAAGATCTGTTTTAGATGTTAATGTTAATCAATTTGATGTTGCTCAATTAGATGTACAAAAAGAATTGAATGATATTTTATCTGATATAGGATTGAAAAATATGTCTTTATCAGATATTAGTGATGAGCTAGAGAGGTTATCTGTTAGTGAATCATCAAGAGAAGAAACTAATAGTAGAGCTATATTAAATCTTAAAGGAATCATACAATCAAATTCCGAAATATTAAGTATTCTAGATAAAGAGGTTAATAGTTTAATTAATCAGTCTGACTCAGATTTGAATCCAGCAGAACAATATGACATTTTAATACAATCAAAACGATTAAATATTGAAAAAAATGAACTTGCAAAAGATATTCAGAATATTAATAGTATAATCAACGAGTTATCACAGATAAAATCTAATAATAGTGAGGTTAGTGCTTTAAAAAATCAGTTTAATGATTTATTGTTGGATGATAAGGAAAAAGAAGCACTAGAATTACTAAGAAATAATCAAAGTTTAATTAAAGAAGCGAGAAATTATTCTGGTAAGACTCTAGTGGATGATTTAATATCAGAGAATGTTAAATTGAATAATGAAATTGTTGCTTTAAAATCACAAAATTTTGAATTTGCAAATATTAAAGATGATTTACGATCAGATTTAAATTCAATAAAGAATAAATATGAGATTGCAAGGAAAAAGGAAGCTGAAAGATTAAAAAAACTTATTACAGAAAAAGAGGAGGAGATAGAGATTGTAAATAATTCTATTAAAGATCTTGAGAAGAAGATTGATTCTAAAACTGTTCAAGCAGATTTATTAGATAAAAAAATTATCCTATTTCAAAAAGTAATGTCGAATAATGATGTTGCTGTTATTGACGAATATAAGCTAAAAAAATCTATCCAAAAAGCACAGCAATCATTTGGTGAATTTGATCAATTAATCGAGACTAAATTAACTGAATCTAAAGAAAAATATGAGAACTCAATTTCTCAGAATACCAATATTGAAATCACTACAAATACCGATAGTGTATTTGATTACTCGGTAAAAGAGAAAGAATTTATATCTAAATATTCAGATGACATTAGGGATATTGAATCTTCAAATAAAACTGATTTAGAAAAGACAGAGTTATTAAAAGAGTTAAAGCTAATTCAATTAAAAGATATTGATGAAGAATTAAATATTGTCAATAATGATTTAAAGAATGGTATAGATAATCAATCATTAATTTCCTATGAAAAATTCTTATCAGATTTGTCTGCCCAGGTGACTGCTGAATTATCAGAATTAAACCAAATGATTAATGCATTAAATAATACTTCTTCAGTAATTGAAAGTGAATCTGATAATACAAAAGAAGATACTGTTCAGGAAATAGAAAATATTCCTGTTCGAAATGATAATATTGTTGATATTGAGTCTATTGTAGAAACTGATTCCCTTGTTTTAAATTTACCTCCAGATACATTAGAAATTGAAAATACATTAAATAAAGAGTTAGTTGAATCTTATAAAGTTCAAAAACAAAAAATATTAAACAATGTAGATAATAAAGTAGATGATTATTCATACAATGAATCTTTATTGGTTTTAGAGGTCAATCAATTAGATATTCTTGAATCTAAGAAGGTATCTATTCAAAAGAAGCTTAATAAGAATCCAGAAAATAGTGAGTTAAATATTCAGATGGATTTTGTAAATAAATTAATAGATGATCAGAAAGTATTAGTCTCATCACAAAGAGATAAAACTATTGCCTCAATTTCTGATTTACAAATTGTTTCTAATAATATAGATATAGACAGTAATTATTCTAGTGCAAATCCAGAGGAAATAATTAGTCGTGAACAAGAATTACAAGAGGTTTTGATTCAACTTGTTAGAGAAAACAAAGAAAAGTTAAAACGTTCTTATTCTGTTTCTGTTGATTTGGAAAATGTCATTTTAGAGCGTGCTATTTCAGATAGTAAAAAACGTATGGTGGAGTTAAATCAAGTTCCTGAAGATAATGAAAACGATGTCTTAGAAGCACAGATTGAATTAGATATTGAAAAGAGTAAGGAGGTACAGTTAGATTTAGATTCTACTAATATCAAGCCAATTGAATCAGAAAGTATAGTGATAGAAGAAATTTTGAAAGAGTCTAATAATGTTAAATCTTTAGAAGATAAAAAGCAGTTGTTACAACAAGCTGAATTAAGACAAGAGAAATTAGATTCTAACATTTTAGAATTATTACAAGATCAAAAAATAAATAAAATAGAGCAGCAAAATAATGTTGTATTAGTATCGAAAGAATATTTAGAAGAAAAAAGAAGAAAATTTACTGTTAGAATAGGTGAGTTGTCTTCTGAGATAATAAGTAAGGAAGAGGAAATAAATAACGCTGTTAAAAAAGATATACCAATTTTAGAAGTTAAAAGAACATCCTTAATAACTGAAAAGTCATTCCTTGAGTCACAAATAGAAAATATTGATGATCGTATACAGGAATTAAATAAGAATAATGTATCTAGTATTATTAGTGATAAGGCTAAAGTATTAGATATTTCAAAAGAAAAAGAGCGTGAGATAGCCTTAAGTGAGAATTATAATAGGTATTATGAAATATCAAAAGAGGCTATATCTCTAGAAAATGAAATAACAAGAGTTAATAGTGAAATTGAAAAAGAGCAAAAACAATTTAATGAGAATTTTGTAGACTTTTCATCTGATGACAATAGGATTAGATTAAAAGTGAAGTCTATTAAAGATAAACAAGACCTGATTAGAAAGTATACTCTTGATTTGATCAAATATAAAACGGATGCTGAAAAATTATTAGAAAATTCGGAAGATAAGTTGGCTATTCAAAATTTGGCACTTCGAGGTATTAAACCATTAGAAATCGAAACAATTACCACAGAGTTAGTAAATATACCTGCTACTGGATTTTCTATTACTAGAAATAAACCAAGTGTTTATTCTGAAAAAAATCCTATTCCAATTGGAGTGAAGCATCCATCAGGTCTAGTTTATAGAGTTCAGGTTGGTGCTTTTGCAAAGCCTATTCCTCAAGACTTATTTAAAGAGTTTAATCCAGTATCTGGAGAAAAGATAGGTAAGACTAATATTACTAGATATATGGTTGGGTTTTTTAATAATAGTGTTGATGTAGTCAATGCTAGAACACAGATTAGATCACTTGGATATTCTGATGCTTTTGTAGTTGCATATTGTGATGGTAAACGTATAAGATTTGGAGATGCTCGTAGAATGCAAGCTCAAGGAATATGTGTTTCAAAATCAATGAATGATATTGTATTTGAAGTAGCTAAAAGTACACTAGACAAATTAGCTATTTCTCCTACAAATAATTCTAATAATGTTAAACAAGAGAATAAGTTGACTACTACAATAAATTCTGTCAATAGTAGTTTAAAAATAGAAGAAAACATATCAGATAATTCTTCTACAAAACCTGTAGCAGAATCTAAAAATGGCTTAAAGAAAGAACTTTTCTTTACTGTTCAAGTAGGTGTTTTTAATCGACCAATATCTATAGAGGATAGTTTTAAAATTCCAGATGTGTTCAGTATTAAATTGCCAAATGGTCAGGTAAGATATGCATCAGGTATCTATAATACTATTGAAGAATGTTTACCAAGAAGAGACGAGGCAATCAAATCTGGTATAAAAGGACCATTTATAACTGCATATCTAAATGGTGAAAGAATATCTATTTCAAAAGCAAAAAAAATATTACTAGAACAAGGTAATTAATCTATTTTTTATAAATTACACCTATATTTAGATGTAATTTAAAAAAGTATGTCACAAATAGAAACATCTTTAGAAGAGTTATTGTTAGAAACAAAGGTTGAACAAAGAAATTTAATCGTTTTAAATGATGATTTTAACACCTTTGATCATGTAATTGAATCTCTAGTTAAGGTAGTAAAACATACAAGAATTCAGGCGGAACAATGTACATTAATCGTTCATTATAAAGGAAAGTGTCATGTTAAGACTGGTAGCTATTCTGAATTAGAGCCTATGTGCACTGCACTCTTAGATCGAGGAATTACAGCAGAAATAGATTAGTCTAATCGTAAATTACCTTATCTCTCTTATTGCTAATAAGGAAAAAACACGTTATATTCGCGCTTCAATTGGCCCCGTAGCTCAACTGAATAGAGCACTACATTACGGCTGTAGAGGTTTCAAGTTTGAATCTTGACGGGGTCACAAAGCACCATTCCACCTAAGTTTGGTGCTTTTTTTATTTTATCAAATGTATTATGTTATTATTCTTTAGTACTATACAAAAGTGACAAATTCGTTATAAATCTTTGCAGGTACTTTATTTTCTAAATTCATAGTAAATAAGATTGGCTTGGATCCCTCGAAAGAATCTACGACACCTTTACCAATGTAAATGAAATCTTGAGACTCACCGTCCATTACCTTGAACTTCCTGACGAATAAATGAAGATCAATGTTATATGAAACGTGGTTGATTATATTTTTTCCTTGTGTAGTATCTAGACCTGTTTTATCTGGGCTATCCCATTGAAATATTGAGTCACTAATAAATTTGTCTCTGAAAGGTGTAGCATCTTCGTCTTTATGTAGGTCAATGAAAAGATAGTATTCTTTGACCTTGCCTGTGGAATCATCAAAGTTAGGGATTGTTGAACCTCTAAAAGCACTATGTTTTTTATTGTAGTTACAAGTTAGAGCAACTTTTCTCATGCTGTATTGCGTAAAAGGTTTAAGGTCTGGATAATTATGGTCCCGATTAGCAAACTCATTTTCATACCTACAAATTCCATAGTTTATAGAGTCAAGGAATATTTTTTTGATATGTTCTTCTTTAATTACAGAATTTAAGTTGTCAGATAATCTAAAGAAATCAAAGTTGTCATTGGAATTTCCAATAATTGGATACTTTTTGTTATCTGCTGCATCAAAAAATACTCCTGATAACAACTGTAGACAATTTATTAGTGTCTCATCTGAAATATTATTTAGATGTTTTAAGCACTCATTTTTTAATGTGATTTTAGAAAAGCTTCCTTTTGTAACGATTAATTTAAATGCTATTAAATCAACAAGTCTTTTTGCGGGAAGGTGGTCTTCAATTAACCTTAAGAATTTTTCAGCTACCTCGTTTGAAAAGAACTTGTTTTGAGTGAAATTATCTTTTTCAACTCTTTTCTGAAAAGCCAGAAACGTTTTTGATTTACTATCTCTAAAGCCCATAGGGTCAGGTGCACCATCAACTGAGAAAAAATCTAATAATGTTGGGATTCGGTTTCCTAATGATAACTTAAAGGATAAGTAGGCTTCCTTGTTATGTGCAAATGAATTAAAATTTTCATTTTCAATTTGTTTCAGTATTTGCTCTTTTGCAATTTTATCTAATTGAATATAAGTACATCCTGGAAGGTTCGAAAAGTCAGTTTTAACTGATACTTTAAGAGAGTCTTTATCGAAAAATTTCCGACCATTTAAAGCTATTGCAAGCATAAAAGATTTGGAGTAATTTCCAATAAAATCTAATATAGTTACAAAGCTTTTAGATTTATGTTTTCTGAGCCCTCTACCAAGTTGTTGGATAAAAATAATTGGAGACTCTGTAGGTCTTAGCATCAAAATTGTGTTGATGCTCGGTATGTCTATACCTTCATTAAATATATCAATCGTGAAAATTATTTCTAAGGTATCTGAATCCGATTCTAATTTTTGAATGGCACTCTTTCTAACTTCTGGTTTGTCATCACCTGTTAGATAAGTAGATACAATTCCTCTGGAATTAAATTCATTTGACATAAATACTGCATGCTCCACAGAAAAACAAAAGCCAATCCCCCTTCTTTTGTCTCCCTCGTATCCATAAAAATTCATTTTATTGATTACATGTTCAACACGTGAGTTTGTCTGTAATTGTTTAGCAACTTCAGCTATTTCTTTCATATTTACACCTGAATAATCAACACCTTCCGCATCTGTTATTCCAAAATAATGAAAAGGAACTACAAGGTCTTCATCTAGTGCATCACGAAGTCTTATCTCAATCGCAATATTGTTATCGAAAGTTTCATAGATGTCCTGAGCGTCACCACGTTCAGGTGTTGCTGTCATTCCTAAAAGAAATTTTGGATTGAAGTATTTAATAATACGTTTGTAGGTGTCACCACCTATATGATGTGCTTCATCGATAATGATATATTCAAATTCAGTAGGTGAAAATTTATTTTTATAGTTATCAAGCGAAATGTTAGTAGAGAATAAGTAGTCTGCTTCAAAATCTTTGCGATTTCCTGAAAGGATACCGTATTTCTTATTTTCTTTCTTTGGTATAATGTTGTTAAATGAATCGATAGCTGCGTTCAAAATATCTTCTCTATGAACGATGAAAAGCATCTTATTAGGCTTTACTTTAGCTACATCAAAAGCTGACATGTAAGTTTTTCCAGAGCCTGTAGCTGCAATCACTATTGCTTTTTTTTCACCGTACAATCTAAGTCTCTCCAGAGAGTTTAATGCATCTACTTGCATACTGTTCGGCTTAACTTCATTTAATTCTTCTAGAAATAGATTATTTTTTCTTTCGATTGACTTCAATGAAAGAAGAAATTTTTCATATTGATTTAACACCTCATCTGTTGCAAAACTGGAAATGTTCCAGATTCTTTCAAAATCTTCTAATATTTTTTGAATTATTTCGTCCTTGTTTTTTGAAATAAATGAAACATTCCATTCAATATTGCTCATTAAGGCACTTTGGGTAATATTTGAAGAGCCAATTATTACTTTGAAAAACGCTTCATATTCGAAAATATATGCTTTTGGGTGGAACCCCTTATTTTTCTCAGCAATAAATATTTTTGTTTTAATATTTTTAAAATTATTTATTTCCCTTACCGCTTTAGGTTCAGTAAAATTAAGATAGGTTGAGGTAACTACTTTTCCTTCGATTCCAAGTTTTTCAGCAGCAGCCAGTTGCTCTAATAACAGTTGTACTCCACTAAATGTAATAAAGGCTACGTTGAAGTAAAAACTCTTACAGCCGATCATATTGGTTTTAAGTTCCTGTAGAACATTCTCATTGCTATTATTGAGAATCAATCTATTTTCCATCTCAGATACGAGTTTTTGAACAATAGGTATATCTGCAGCTGCCCAGTCTAATCGTATCAGGTCCTTAGGTTCAAGCCATTTACAGTCTATGTGCTCTGTCAGTTTTAGATTTCGATCTTTGCAGTTACATAAAAATGCATGCATCGTTAGATGAAAGTCAGGGTATTGATGCTCTACTGTTAGGAATTTTTCTTTTGGCATAACATCAAGCATTAGCTCTTCTTTAAGCTCTCTAATCAAGGTTTCTTTGAGCGTTTCACCTTCTTCTATTTTACCGCCTGGAAATTCAAATTTTTCTGAAATGTAACTGAATTTGTTTTTACATCTCTGTACACAAAGAATTTCTCCTTTTTCCATAACGATCGCCGCAGCAACTTCTACTCTTTTCATTAAATAGTTTTGGAAATCAAATTTAATTATTCTTATTTTAAAATCATTTAATGAATGCATTATACACCTTATATGCATATAGGTATTATTGTGTTAAGAAGGTTTTACCAGTAATGGATCCGGAGTTTTCTTAGAAATATTTAACATCTAGGAGGAAGGAACAGTGAGTAACACGTTCTCTAATATGGTCTAAGGGAACTTTGAAGGAGAAGCAGTGCAGATAATAAAGGATTTGTTGGCTTACTGTGAAATGGATACGTTTGCTATGGTAAATATTTTGGAGGTTTTAAAACGAGTTTGAATTCTAATTTTTTAAGATCATTTAGGTCATTCAAAAAGTTTGAACTCTTGCCAGCCGAGGTCACAAAGCACCATTCCAATTAGGGTTTGGTGCTTTTTTATTTTAAGTATGGTTAAATCTTCTAGATTAATTGAATTTTAGCTATTCGTGTAGTGTTAGTCTACCTTCTTGTTGCAATTGATGTAATAATACCAAAGAGAACAACCACACTACTGCCTATTAGATTATACATTAGGTAGCTCAAATCAAATAAGCCATAAAGCTTAAGAAAATGAATCGTTATAACTGTGATTTGTCCAATAATACCCGCAATAAGAGCTACTTTGGCTCCTACTTTTTTGAAAAAGAAAGCCAAGAGAAATACTCCTAAAATGGTTCCGTAGAATAAGGATCCCAAAATATTAACTAATTGAATAAGATTTTCGAATAATCCGGCTGTTAGAGCAATGATAATAGCCAATATACCCCAACCAACGGTCAAAAGCTTACTTACCCTCAAGTCTCGTTTATCGTTATCATCCTTTGACCAGAATTTTTTGTAGTAATCAACTGTTGTAGTTGCCGCTAAGGCGTTTAACTCTCCAGCTGTTGAAGACATGGCAGCTGAAAATATTACAGCCAGAAGCATCCCAATGAGCCCTGATGGAAGAAAGCCCAAAATAAATGTCAAGAAAATGTAGTCGCTATCTTTCTGTTCGAAATCAGGGTCGATTCTATTTAATTGGTTCTTATAGGCTGCTCGGACAGAATCTTGAGCGAATTGAAGTTTTTGAATGCTCTTTTTATTTTTTGAGTAATCGAGGAGCAAAGCTTTTTTACTCTCAAAAATTGCATCATAGGTTGATTCTATCTTTTGAAGGTTTTGCTCTTCCAAGGATGTCATTTCGACTTTCTGAGGATTAAAGACGATCGGCGGGCGATTGAATTGAAAGGACACAAATACCATTATACCGATTAAGAGAATGAAAAACTGCATTGGTATTTTAACAAGACCGTTGAACATTAGGCCTAGTCGAGATTCCTTTAGAGTTTTACCGCCCAAGTATCGTTGCACCTGCGATTGATCAGTTCCAAAATAGGACAGAAATAAAAACACGCCTCCTGTTAGTCCAGATAGAAGCGTGTATCGATTTGTTATATCTGGAGATAAATTAATGATTTCCATTTTACCCAAGGCGCCAGCAATATCAATACCTTCTGAAAAACTAATGGTACTCGGGAAGCTTTGAAGAACAAAATAAAAAGCTAAAAACATTCCGGACATTATCACACCCATTTGCCATTTTTGTGTTAATGAAACTGCTCGGCTTCCACCGGAAACAGTATATATAATTACAAGTCCACCAATAAGCAGACAGGTCAATTGTAAGTTCCATCCTAATAAGGTAGACAATATGATAGATGGTGCGTAAATAGTTATACCTGCTGCAAGTCCTCTTGATATCAAAAAAAGAGATGAAGTAAAGGAGCGTACCCGAACATCAAAGCGTTCTTCTAGATATTGATATGCTGTGATTACATTTATTTTGTAGTAAATGGGGAGAAAGAAGACAGAAATGAGAATCATGGCAATTGGCAATCCAAAATAGAATTGGATAAAGCCCATTCCGCTTTCGTAAGCTTGCCCGGGGGTAGATAAGAAAGTTATCGCGCTAGCTTGAGTGGCCATTATGGACAGACCGATAGTGGCCCAATTTTCTGAGTTTCCTTTGAGATATGAGTCTATGCCTATTTGCTTTCGTGTTTTCCAACTGCCGTATCCTGCAATGATCAGCAGGGTAGACATTAAAACCACCCAATCTATCACGCTCATACCTTATATATATTTGTAATCCATAGGTAAATAGCAATTTGAAAGAACAAAAATATAAGAAGTCCCCAATACCATGCTTT
This sequence comes from Crocinitomicaceae bacterium, assembly GCA_002709305.1. Classification (GTDB taxonomy): domain Bacteria; phylum Bacteroidota; class Bacteroidia; order Flavobacteriales_D; family Crocinitomicaceae; genus UBA4466. The sequence continues at coordinate 38,571 of PAQM01000005.1, forward strand.
CCAATTTACATTCTCTTTTTTCTTTTTTTCGTTCATGGCTTATAACTCAATAAATTAGCAAATAATCGATAAGCACCGACTACTCCTTTAGGAAGTTCTCGAAAAAAGGAAATACCGGTGTAAACAAATTGACCTTTCCCATATTGGGCTACTATAAGCCCTCCCAAAACAGGATCTTCACCTTTATCCGACCATGAAAATAAAGGGGTGTAATTTTCGTCCCATTCACCTGCAAAGTATAAACCCCGTTCTTGGACCCAACCTTCAAAATCATCTTTTGTAATTTTGTTTGGTAGATTCAATATTGGGTGATCTGGATATAGAAAAGTGACCGTTGCATCTTCTTCCGTTACTCGTTTTCTTGATAATTTAAATGGGTACGGACCGAATTCATTGTCTCGGATAGATCTTGACGCTGTGTTGTATTGCATGATTAAGTTGCCACCTTTGTGAACATAATTAAACAACTTTTCATGGAAGTTCATTAATTGTGGGTTTACGTTGTATATTCTGATGCCTAGAACAACAGAATTGTAATTGGATAACTCTATATCAGAAAGGTCTTCCACTTCAAATGTTTCTATTTTAAACCCGAGTTGAGCAATGGCATTTGGAACAACATCATCTACTCCTTTTATATATGCCACTTTCCCTTGCTCGATTTTAGCATCTAGGGAAATACATTTTAACACAGAAGGTCTAAATACAATTTGGGTAGGAATGTGATCATAGCTAATTTCTTTTTGAGACGATAATACTTCGCCATTGGCTAGCAGTTTTAATGATCCAGATTTGGCTCCTTTGTTAGAATTCAATTCCAATTCTACCCATTTTTCACTTTGTTTCTTTTCGATATAAACATTAAAGATTGAAGGTTTGACAATCCATCCTTCAGGTGCCTGTACCTCAATTTTTGTTGTCAAACTATCATCAAAAGCGTGGACTTTTACCCTAATCTTTTTCAATTTCCCAGGTTTTGATATTAGGAGTTGTTCCTCGAAACTGCAGGTGAATTGGGGTGTAATAATTACAGGTCTTTGTCTTTCGCCATAGGCTGGGTCTCTCCATTTATAAATTGCTGGAACTTTGTAGCTAAATTTGTGCTTCCCAATTTGTAGGTTAAATGTTGCTTCGAAAGAAGGTTTGCCTTCCGCTAAACAATAATTTGCAGAATCTTGAACATCAAATAAGTTAGAAAAGGGTCTTTCCAACCAATATGGATTATATATTCCAATTTTACCTGAAGATTGCACTTCCTTTTCCAATGGTATATTAGTAAATATCGTTTCATCATATGTGTAAGTTTCACCTGTGCTAAGTTGAATTGAATTTAATATGATCTCCTGGTTAGATCGATTCAATAGCCGAGTATTAACATTAAACTGCTCATTAGTTATAAAGGCAAAATCTTTCCCGAGTAGTTCTAATCTTAGCCCAAGGCAGTCAACAATAATTTGCTTGCAACGCTCTATTTTTTCATTTTTCATAAAAGAATCAGGCATTAATTGCAACCCCTTCAAAATCTCAAGTAGGGCAGGGACATTTTTCTCAGTTTCCTTGAAATTGAAGTTGTCGATTAAGGCGTCGAATTGATCTTCAAATTTTTCATCGAGCAATGATGTCCATGTTTGCTCTTTTTTTTCAAAGAACGACCTTTCGATTTTCTCACCAGCCAAGTGTTTGAAGTACTCTGTTCTACTTCCTCTTTCAGTTATGGCACCAAATCCTTGGCATTTGTGCTGGCTTCTGGCAATTGTTCCTATTTCATTGTACGACATGCCAAGTGTCTCATTGTACCCCCCGATTTCCATAACGATATAATTTGGATCATCTTCTGAAATGTCTTTTATATTCTCATTCCACCAGTAAGAAGTGTTCCAATAAATAGAGGTTGTTTGCCAAGTCCCAAATTTGGAAACTTGATGAGGTAAAAATTGAGGGTCAGAAGCTTTCGTGAATGCTTCAATCGCTAATAGAGCAGATGCAGTATGGTGTCCATGTCCTGCTCGCTCATCAGGGGGGAACCTTGTGATAATTACGTCTGGCTGAAATTGACGAATGATTAGAACTAGGTCGTGCATTAACTCGTCTTTACCCCATAATTCGAAGGATTCTTCTGCAGATTTAGAATAACCAAAATCTAAAGCTCTGGAGAAGTATTGTTTACCTCTATCGTAGGACCTTGCCTTTAAAAGTTCCTGGGTTCTAAGCACACCTAGGTTTTCACTTAAGTCATCTCCAATCAAATTTTGACCACCATCACCACGGGTTAAACTAAAATAAGCTGTTTCTGCCTTTTCTCCAAGGGAGAAGTATGCAATTGCTCTTGTGTTTTCATCGTCAGGATGAGCTGCGACATAGAGTACTTTTTTTAGAGAATGAAGTTTCTGTAAATTGACATAAATAGATGAGCTACCTTCATTTGAAAATAAATTCGAGTGAAAGAATACTGACAAAATTAAAATACTTATAAATCGCATGCTGCTGTTTTGAATATGCATAAAATTATAAATATTGATGCGTAAAGACCAATAAGCGGCTTAAAAATAATTTTATTTCTTATTTCAATTCTCTGTTTTAATTGAATTCGTAATTTTATAAAAATAAATCATAAGAAGATGAAAACTATTCTTACAGCCTTCAGCTGCTTTACGTTAATTGCTATTACAGCACAAATTGAAACACCACAACCAAGTCCTTCTGCGAAATTGACGCAATCAGTTGGTTTGAATACAATTGAAATTGAATACTCTAGGCCATTGAAAAGAGATAGAGTCATTTTTGGTGATCTTGTTCCTTATGACAAATTGTGGAGAACAGGTGCAAATAAAAACACAGTACTTATCACGAGTGATTTGATGATTTTTGGCAAAGACACTTTACTAGCCGGAAGTTACGCAATTTATACGAAACCAATTAAAGATGCTAATTGGGAAGTGTACTTTTATTCAGACACGGAAAACTGGGGTACTCCAAAAAGTTGGGATGATTCTAAAATAGCCTTAAAAACCATGGCCGCTTCTCAAGAGACTAAGGATGTTGTTGAATCATTCACAATAAGTCTAGATAACGTAGATTCAGATGGAGCTGATTTAGTTCTTACTTGGGATAAATCAAAAGCAACTATTTCATTCAAAGTGCCAACAAATGATAGAGTTGCTGCTAATATTAAATCCATTATGTCAGGACCTACTGCAGGAGATTATTACAAGGCGGCTGAGTACTACCTTTCTCAAAAGATTGAACTTGCAACAGCGTTAGAATATATTAATAAAGCATTGGAGAAGAGAGATCCCCAACCTTTTTGGTATCTAAGAAAAAAAGCTTTGATCGAAGCGGAAATGGGTGACTACAAGAAAGCTGTTGAAACTGCAAAATTATCTCTTGCTGCGGCAAAAAAAGCTAATTATGACTCCTATGTTAAATCTAATGAGAAGTCGATTGAAGAGTGGAGCAAGAAAAAGTAAAAACAAAAGCAAGTAATTAAATCAGGGATTTAAAATCCTCTAAAAAGTTTGAACTCTCGCCAGCCGAGGTCACAAAGTCTCATTCTATAATAGTTTGAGACTTTTTTTGTTTTATATTTTAATTCTATAGTAACTTCTTCTTATTAGTATGGGTCATGAAATGGACCCTGTTAAATTGATTATCTCATTATGCTTTCCAAAACATTGATACAATTATTTGCGAGATCGTTCAATATCGGACAAACAGTTTCTAAGAGTTCACGATCAGATTGAATATTATATGATTTTTCTCCGTGGAAAAGGTTGTTTCTAATCCTATTTAGAATGTAGATTAGGGTTTTATTGATGTCTTTTACATTGGCGTATTTATGTTTCTTATCATTTAGCCAAAAACCTGAGAATTCCTCATGTTTTTTTAATATAAAGTTTCTTTGATTATTCTCTTTTACATCTAAAACATATATTGTTCTAGTATGTTATTTATTAATAAATTTTGACACCATAATTTCAATTTTTAAAAGTAAATTTATTTTTAAACAACATAATCTATTTACGAACATAAATATTACTACATTTTTTAGTTGTGTATAGATTTTTTGAATTAAAAATGTAAAAACATATTATTATATAAATCTACTTTTTTTCTTATAATTATAATTAGATTTATCTCACAATAACACTATTAAGATGAACGAAATAAGTTGTCCTCATTGTAAAAAAGCATTTAAAGTTGACAATGTAGGGTATGCAGATATTCTTAAGCAAGTAAGAGATAAACAGTTTGAAGAAGAATTGAAAGTTAGGCTATCCTTAGCAGAAAAAGAAAAGAATAGTGCTGTTGAGCTCGCAGAGTCGAACATCAGAAATAGTGCAAAAGACCATTTGTTAAAAAAGGAAAAAGAAATGAATGCAATTCTTTCTTCAAAAGATTCTGAGATAGCAGAAATGAAGTCCAAAATTAAAAACGCGGAAATTCAAAAAGAGCTAGCGATTCGTAAAGCATTAAAAGAAACAGAAAAACAAAGAGACAGTTTATTAAATGATTTGAAAAGTAAAGACATAGAGAGGCAGCTTTTTGAGAAATCTTTAAATGAAAAATTCCAAGCGGATTTAAAAACAAAAGATGACATTATTAAAATGAGAGATGAAGAAATAGCATTTCGTAAAGAAATGAAGCAAAAGCTTTCAACTAAAATGATTGGAGAAACACTAGAGCAGCATTGTGAAATTGAATTCAATAAACTTCGAGCAACGGCTTTTCAAAATGCTTATTTTGAAAAGGATAATGACTCAAGGCTAGGTAGTAAAGGCGATTATATATATCGAGAAACAGATGAATCGGGTAATGAAATTATTTCGATAATGTTTGAAATGAAGAATGAAGGTGATGAGACTGCAACAAAAAAGAAGAATGAAGATTTTTTAAAAGAACTTGATAAGGATAGAAAAGAAAAGAAATGTGAATATGCTGTTTTAGTTTCTCTTTTAGAAATAGATAATGAATTATTTAATCAAGGTATTGTTGATGTTTCTCATAAGTATGAAAAAATGTATGTTATTCGTCCTCAATTTTTTATACCAATTATTACTTTGCTTAGAAATGCAGCTATGAATTCTATGCAATATAAAGCGGAACTAAGCTTAATTAGAAGTCAGAATTTAGATATTACAAACTTTGAAGATAAGATTAATAGTTTTAAAGAAGGTTTTGCTAGAAATTATGAGTTAGCTAGCCGTAAGTTTAAAAAAGCTATTGATGAGATAGATAAAACAATCACACATCTTCAAAAAACAAAAGAAGCATTGCTTTCTTCAGAAAATAATTTGAGGCTTGCTAATAACAAGGCAGATGATTTAACAATAAAAAAATTAACTAGGGGTAACCCAACGATGAAGGCAAAGTTTGATAAACTTGATGAAAATCAGGATTAAAAATGTTTTAGTTTAATTGTATTATTTTTTCTTTTGTTCCGTCGCTATAAATTAAAATAAGTGGAGTATTAGTTTTAAATTTTGTTTCTCTACCCATCATGTCGATTATCTTGACTAACTTTTTTGAATTATTATTATCTGCTTGATTGATTTGACTTATTTGAGAACATTCTTTTCCATTGAGAAAGTCCCAAATTATTTGCGGAGAGTAGAAATCCATATTGATTGTTCCAACACCACCCCAGATGGTTAGTATACCTGGCCATTGATGTCCACCTCCGATTACTTTAATATGTTCTAATTCTGCATTATCACAGTTTAAATAGGTATGTCTTTCAGCATACGATAGATCTAGAATATTTATGTTAGGCATTTGATCTATATTAGGTATTTCATCACAGTTATAGAATGATTTCCAAGTCTGCATAAGCTCATCTACTGAGATTCCCGTTGAAGGTGAACCATTATAGCTTACAACTCCATCAAGTGTGCCGTGAATATGAAGAATATCTGTATTATTTTGGGGGTTACAATTTTGGCTTACAGAATGACTCATTGTTCCAGCAACAGTTGCTGCCCCTGCATAACATTGTGTGGATTCACATAATATCTTGTAACACATAAACGCTCCATTGGAAATCCCAGTTAGATATTGTTTTGTTGGGTCTGTATTTAAATTGTTTTGCATATATATCGATAATTCCTCAATAAAACCAAGATCATCTACTTGTGAATTAATTATATCCATATCTGCATTCCAAGAAGCATTAATTCCATCAGGATAACAAACAATAAAGTTATCTGATTCGGCTATAGAATTAAATCCTGTAATATTCATCAGACCTGATCCTGTTTGTGTAACACCATGTAATACTATTAATAGAGGTAACGATTCTGACGGTGTCCAAGATGATGGTTTGTAATAGACAAAATTACGTGTTAAGCCATTGTGAATGAAGCTATCATTAGTTTGGGCATTTAAAGTTAAACTGACTAATAATAATAAGATCGATATAATTTTTGTCGTTAATTTCATCCGAGTAAATATAGTGATTCTATTTCTTAAGCCTACTATTTGCACAATATCATTAAAAAAGCTAGTTTTGCACCCTTAAATTATTTAAATAAAGATATTATGAAATCACTATTTATTTATATGCCAATTGTAGCAGCTATAATTGGATTGTTATATATGTTAATGAAAAAGTCTTGGGTAATGAAGCAAGACGCAGGAGATGGTAAAATGAAAGAGATCTCTGATTATATATATGAAGGTGCTTTAGCCTTTTTAAAAGCTGAGTATAAATTACTGTCTATTTTTGTTATTGCTGTAAGTATTGCTCTTGCTGCTGTTTCATATATTGTTCCAACGACCCATATTTTGATAGTTGTTGCATTTATTTTTGGTGCACTTTTTTCTGCTTTTGCAGGAAATATTGGGATGAAGATTGCAACAAAAACTAATGTAAGAACAACTCAAGCGGCTAGAACAAGTTTACCAAAGGCATTGAAGATATCTTTTGGAGGAGGAACTGTGATGGGGTTAGGTGTTGCTGGTCTTGCTGTTTTAGGGCTTACTGGCTTCTTCATTATTTTTTATAGATATTTCATGAATGGTGAATGGACATCTGCTGAAGATATGACTATTGTTCTTGAGACTTTAGCTGGTTTTTCATTGGGTGCAGAATCAATTGCTTTATTTGCTAGAGTAGGTGGTGGTATTTATACTAAAGCTGCAGATGTTGGAGCTGACCTTGTAGGTAAAGTTGAAGCGGGTATACCTGAAGATGATCCTAGAAACCCTGCAACAATAGCTGATAACGTTGGTGATAATGTTGGTGATGTTGCCGGAATGGGTGCTGACCTTTTTGGTTCGTATGTTGCAACTGTATTAGCTGCAATGGTACTAGGTAATTATGTGATTATTGATAACGGTTTCTATGATAATGGATTTGGAGGAATAGGGCCTATTTTACTTCCTGTTGCAATAGCAGGTGTTGGTATTATTATCTCTATGATTGGAACAATGTTAGTTAGTATTAAAAGTAACGATGCTAAGGAAAAAGAAGTAATGGGAGCATTAAATATAGGTAACTGGGTTTCTATAGTTCTAGTAGCAATATTTAGTTATATTCTTATAATGTGGATGTTGCCAGAGTCTATGAATATGAATTTTTTCGGAGAAGGTTCTAAGGATATTTCTTCGCTTAGAATATTTGGTGCTGCTGTTATCGGTTTGATAGTAGGTGGTGTTATATCATCAGTAACTGAATATTATACTGGATTAGGGAAAAAACCAATTTTAAAAATTGTTCAACAATCAAGTACAGGTGCTGGAACTAATATAATTGCTGGTTTGGCTACAGGAATGATTTCAACTTTCCCAACGGTACTTTTATTTGCAGGCGCAATTTGGGGTTCTTATGCTTTGGCTGGATTTTATGGAGTTGCGCTTTCTGCATCAGCTATGATGGCAACAACTGCAATGCAGTTAGCTATTGATGCTTTTGGTCCAATTGCTGATAATGCTGGTGGGATTGCTGAGATGAGTGAGCAAGACCCAATAGTTAGAGAAAGAACAGATATATTAGATTCAGTAGGTAATACAACTGCTGCAACAGGTAAGGGTTTTGCAATTGCTTCAGCTGCATTAACTTCTTTAGCCTTATTTGCTGCTTATGTTACATTTACAGGAATAGAGGGAATTAATATCTTTAAAGCACCTGTGTTAGCAATGTTATTTGTTGGTGGTATGGTGCCAGTTGTTTTTTCTGCATTAGCTATGAATGCAGTTGGAAGAGCCGCAATGGAAATGGTTCAAGAGGTTCGTCGTCAGTTTAAGGAAATTCCTGGTATAATGAAAGGAAAGGCTAAGCCAGAGTACGATAAGTGCGTTGATATTTCTACTAAAGCTTCTTTAAAACAAATGATGTTACCAGGTATATTGACTATTGGATTGCCTTTAGTTATAGCATTTTTACCATTAGCATTTGGTATGCAAAAAGAAATTATTGCTGAGATGCTTGGAGGATATATGGCTGGTGTTACTGTATCTGGAGTTCTTTGGGCTATTTTCCAAAATAACGCTGGTGGTGCATGGGATAATGCAAAAAAATCTTTTGAAGCTGGTGTTATGGTAGATGGAGAGATGACATATAAAGGTTCTGATGCTCATAAAGCAGCAGTTACTGGTGATACTGTAGGAGATCCATTTAAAGATACATCAGGACCTTCTATGAATATATTGATTAAGTTAACTTGTTTGATTGGTTTAGTTGTTGCTCCAATACTTGGAGGTCATACTAGCGAAGATCATTCCACAACAAATAATATAGAAAAATCTATATCTATTGATTTGGATGATGAAATAAATCCATTAGAAGAAGTATAATTTTAAACTTATTANATAATNGAAATCCGGCNNNNGCCGGATTTTTTATTTGNTACTAAAATAAAATCAGNTTAAGGCTTGCTGAAATAATGATTAANGATAGTAGTCCTTTTAGAAGTTTGTTNCTAAGNTATTTAGCGCTTANGTATGAGCCAAAATAACCGCCAATTATAACCATTAAGATGTATATCCAAATATNCTTACTTAATTCTACTTCATTAGAGTATTGACCAAGNAATCCTGCTGCTGAATTTACCCAAATAAANAATGCTGAAACTGCAGCTGATTCTTTTATTTTCCCCCATGATAATAATAATATTATTGGACTTAAGATAATTCCACCACCAATACCTATTATTCCAGATAAAAAACCAATTAAACCACCAATTATTATTCCTAAAGGAATATTTATAGGTTTTGTCTTATTTTCATTTTTAGATTTACTTATTATTCTAACAATTGAAAATAAAAGAATAATTCCAAGTGTAATTTTGTAAACAGTAGCATCAATAATTAATGTTCCACCTATAAAAGAAAGGGGTATTGAACTTATTGAAAATATTAAGAATAATTTTTTGTTGAAATAACCACTTTTCCAAAAGTGATAAAAAGCAATACCAGAAACAAATAGATTTAATATTATTCCTGTTGGCCTCATCATTTCTGGTGAGAAATTGAAAATAGCCATTAATGCAAGGTATCCACTTGCACCTCCATGTCCAATTGAAGAATACATAAATGAAATGAATAGAAGTGATAATATAAATATCCAAATTGTATTTTCTGTTAATAACATTTATATAGATTTATCCTCCAATAGTTATCATTGGTCTGTTTTTTATAGTTTTTTCAGTTAATTTTTCAAAAGAAATATTTCCCCCACGCTCATAGTGTTTGGAGTCAATTGACTTTCGTATTATTTCCTCTAAATCTCTTTTTTGTCTTAATGCTGATAGTAGGTTAGTTTCATTTTGAGAAAATAAACAATTTTTAATTTTTCCATCAGCTGTTAATCGAATACGATTACATGAATCACAGAATGGGTTAGTTATAGTGCTAATTATACCAAAACTACCTTTGCTACCTTTGAGTTTGAAATTACGTGATGTGTAGTTTGTATTATCATTGATTTTTATATATCCTTCACTGCCGTAATTTTTTTCAACTTTTCTTAGTATTTCGTTATAAGATATTTTCTTATTCCACCCCCAATTATTTCCATCAAAAGGCATGAATTCAATAAATCTTATGTTGATTTTTGTTTGAATTGTCCAATTTATGAAATCACAGATTTCATCATCATTGATACCTTTTATTAATACAACATTTACTTTAATGTTGAAATTATTTTTAATTAATAATTTAATATTAGACACTACTCTTTGGAAATAATTTCTCTTAGATATTTTGTTAAATCTTTCTTCTTTGAGAGAGTCTAAGCTTACATTTATTGATTTGACTTTTGCTTTTTTTAATATAGGGATGAATTGATTTATGTTAACAGCATTAGTAGTTATTGATAACTCAATGGGTAATTTACTGAGTTCAATAATTATTTTGTCAACATTTTTTTTTATTAATGGTTCTCCGCCTGTTAATCTGATTTTTGTCACTCCAAGATTGACGAAAACTTTAGCTATATCGATTACTTCTTCGGATGTCATATATTTCGATTTCTCTTTCAATATAACTCCATTTTCAGGCATACAGTAGGAGCAACGTAAGTTGCATCTTTCTGTCAATGAAATTCTAAGATAATTATGTTTGCGTCCGTATTTATCTATTATGGGTTGATTATTTGATTTTTCATCAATCATGAATCATGTCTTATACCTTTAAATACTTTGAATATATGAAAAAGAGCAGGGAATAATGCGTCCATTGATTCGGTTGCCCCTTTTGTAGAGCCAGGTAAGGCAAGAACTAATGTTTTATCTTTTACACCTGCAATACTTCTTGATAGCATTGAGTATGGGGTTCTGTCTTGTCCATATTTTCTTGATGCTTCAGATATTCCTGGTATATCTCTATCTAGAAGTGGTTTTATTGCTTCTGGTGTTACATCTCTTTTAGATAGACCTGTGCCTCCAGTAAAAATAACAAGGTCTGTTTCTTTACTAGTTTGTTTTAATAAGGTGTTTTGAATTATATCAAATTCATCTGGTATAATAATATAGTCAATAATATTTACCGAGAATGATTCTAATTTTTCGATAATAGACAGACCTGCTTTGTCTTGTTTTTGACCTTTAGATATGGTATCAGAACAAACTATTACAGATGCTTTTATATTTCCTTTGAATACATCTTTGAAGTCAGATTTACCTCCTTTTTTTTCTAGTAATTTGATGTTTTCAATTTCAATTTCTTTGTCAATTGGTTTTAACATATCATACATTGTAAGAGCAACAATACTAGCCCCATGCATTGCTTCAACTTCTACACCTGTCTTATAAATAGTTTTCACTTCAATTGAAATATTGATGTGTAAACCATCAATATCAAAATTAATTTTGGTGTGTTCTATTGGTAATGGGTGACAGTCTGGTATTAATTCTGAAGTTTTCTTTACGGCTAAAAATCCTGCAGCTTTAGACATTTCAAATACATTTCCCTTTGGAACTTTGTCTTTTAAAATTGAATTGATAGTTTCCTGTTTACTAACTTTTATTCTCGCTTGGGCAATTGCTTTCCTTAGCGTTGATGATTTGTGAGTTATATCAATCATTATTTACTTATTTACTTTCCATTGATGGGAATTATCATTAAATATTTCTTTTCCAAAAATAGGGGCTTGTGATTTAATTTCTTCCACTAAAAATTCTATAGCTTTCTGAACTTCTTTACGGTGTTTTGAGGATACAAATACAAATAAACATATTTCACCAATTTTAACTTTACCTATGCTATGGTATATATGCATACAGGTTAGATCGAATTTATTGAATGTCTTTTCTCTGATGTCATGGAATATTTTATTTGCCATTTCTTCATATGCTGAATATTCTATTGCAATGACTTCTTTTTCATTTATAATATCATTTCTTACTTGTCCAAGAAATATTTGATGAGCACCAATATTAGTTTTCTTTTGATGATGGGAAATTGAGTTGGCAATAAAGTCCGGTTTAATTGAGCCTTCTTTGAAACAGTTCTTCATGTTTTATATATTTATCCTCCAGCGAATGGAGGTAGTATGGATATTTCGTTTGGTTTTTCTTTCTTGTTTATTTCTTCTCTTAATTCTTGATTAATTGCAATGGCATATGTCATATTTTGTAGTATTGGCCATTTTTTATCAAAGTATTTTCTTAGGTTTAATTTTTCGTTATTTGGTAATAATATTTTCATTTCAGTCTGTTTCATGCATTCTGAAATCATACCATATAATTTTATTTTAACAATTGGATAAAGATCATTTTTTGAATTAATATTATGGAAGAGAGTATTATCAAATTTTTTTGTTAAATCTAAAATACAACATTTTAATTCTTTTACTAAATCAATGATTTTCAGTTTTTTATTTTTTATTGATTCAAGTAATTGATTAACTATATTCCTGTCATATATTCCAATTAATGGGTGAATGTTTTTGCCGTGTTTAGTAATTACGATATTATTTAATTTTGAATTTTTGAGGATATAATTAATGATATTTTTATTGATATATGGGATATCGCAACTGAGGATTAAAATTTTGGATGTTTGGGTGTTTTCAAAGCCTGCATGAATACCTCCTAGTGGTCCAACATCTTTATATATATCTTCGAAAACTGGAATTCCAAAACATTCATATTTTTTATCATTTGATATTATGATACTATCTAGATCTAGTTCTTTTACCGTATCAATGATATGTTTTATCATTGGTTTCCCATTTAGATTCATCAATCCTTTGTCTTCACCCATTCTTGAGCTTTTTCCTCCGGCTAATATTACAATAGTTATATCATTCATCGTAATTATGAGAAATCAAGTGTTTTAATTTTGGATTCTAGGTATTTATTTGTGCTAATTTTTATTTCATTAAATAATTTTATAGCCTTTAATCCTTCTGTTGTTAATTTTGATCCACCACCTCCAGTACCTCCAATTGTTCTGATAACCATGGGTTTTTTACTTATCTTATTCATTGAATCAACCATATTCCATGCCTTTCTGTATGACATTTTCATCGATTTAGCTGCTTTTGATATAGATCTATGTTTATTGATTTCATTTAACAGTTCTATTCTTCCTTCACCAAGAAAGCTTCTATTTTCCGATGATATCCAGATTCTGTTGTGAATTTTAAATAATGTAGTTGATTTCATTTCCGTTATACTTTAGCGTATATAACGCTAATATAAGAATATGATTTTAATGATAAATAGAAAATGATTATTGAGGTAGTATTAGAGCTTCAACTTTATCTCCCGCTTTCCATTTCTCTCTGTTTTCTTCAAAAATAATTAAACAGTTTCCATTGATGAACGGACTTAACATTGCTGAACTTTGTTTTTCAAGTATAGAAACACCATCATTTATAGCTAGACCTTTTAGGAAGTGGGTCATTTTTATGTTTTTTTTGTAGCTAGATTGTAGCGTTAACACTCGTTTTTCTAGTTGATAATCGGATCTACCTGACATAAAATTTAGTGCAGGTAGAACATAACTATAAAAGCAGGTTAGGGCAGAGGCAGGATTTCCTGGCAATGCAAAAATTAATTTTTCTTTTTTATATCCAAAAAACATAGGTTTTCCTGGTTTTTGTTTTATTTTATAAAAGCCCTCATTGACTCCTATTTCTGCAAGTATTTCTTTCACAAAATCATATTCTCCTACGGATATTCCACCTGTTATAAGTATAACATCATTGTCATTTATTGCATTTTGTATTTTGTTTTTAGTATTCTCATAATTGTCTTCAACTTTTTCAATACTTATTGAATTAAAATTTGAAGTATTTAATGCTGCTTTTAATGTAAATGTGTTTGATTCATAAATAGAACCTTCAGTTAGTTTGGTTCCAGGGGATATTAACTCACTGCCTGTTGCTATAATTTTGACTTTTGGTTTTGAATAGACACTTAGTTCTGCTTTTCCTAAAGTTGCAGCAAATCCAATTGTGCCAGTATTTATATAGGTTCCTTTTTTTATTGCTTTTTGGCCTATTTTTATTTGCTCCCCTTTAAATCTTATATTATCAAATTTGGAAATAGAATCTTTTATGTTGATAGTATTTTCTTTTGTAATATCTGTTATTTCTTGTTTTACGACACAATCTGCTCCAGATGGAACCTTTGCACCTGTAAATATTCTAGCACATTCACCAGGGTGTAATTTTAAGGAGCTGTTTTGACCGGCTTTTATTTTTCCTATTAATTTATATTCTGAGTTTTTATGCATTGCGATAGCATATCCATCCATGGCCGATTGATCAAATGGTGGTATATTAATTTTAGAAATAACATCTTCTGCTAATGAGTAGCCTAATGAATTCGGAAGATCAATTTTTTTTATTGATAATTTAATTGATTTTGATTCAATAATAGAAATAGCTTTTTTTACAGATATCATTTTGAATATTTGTTATTTGCTTAATAAAATAAACCCATGTCTAACGGTATCGAAATGATTATATATTAAAATGTTTTTAGGTGTATTTTTATTATTAATTCTTCTTGAAATATGTTTTAATATTTTTTTTTCACCATTTATAATATGGCTAGATAACCAAGTTGCAAAGGCTGAGCAGGTACGATAATCTCCTATTAAATTTTTAAAAGTAAATGAGTTGGATTTTTTGAATATTTTATTTTCTATGTATTCATACCAATGGTTATGATTGATGTCACCATTATAACCAAGCATAATACTATCAATATCAGTTGATTTTAAATTATTTCTTTCTAGCATTTCAGTTAAACATTCTCTTAAATCTTCAATTGATGGGTATGTTATTTGAGCAACATCTTTAATTTGAGCATAGTAATTATTAGATTCATTTTCAACTACAAATAGAGCAGCACCTTCTCCGCATATAGTACCAGGGGTATTTGATTCTAGTAATTTGCTGTCTTTAATTGTTTCTTTCTTGAATTTATTAGATAATGAATCAATATTATAATTATACTCTGATATTTCTTCTATACCACCAATAAGTAGTTTTTTATTGTTGCCTTCATTAAATAATAATATCCCATCAAGTATAGCATTTTCAAATGATGTTCCACCATTTGTGTATGTTATATTATATCCTCTATTTTTTCCAATTAATGCTAGTTGACCAGCAATAGCATTTGGAGTGCTTTGAACAAAATTGGTTGGTGTGAGGGTTCCCTCATTGTATTCGATTATTTGGTTTAAGAAACGAATACAATCCTCTAATCCTCCATTAGCTGTGCCAATAATTATCCCATCCAACTCACTGTTTTTGTTGATTAATGGTGTGCCTGTGCCAATACCAATCCTTACTGCTTTTCCCATTCTACGAAGTAGGTTTCTAGGTATTAATTCAGTATAATCAGGCTCTATGGCATTAAAAACAGTGCTCTCGTATGATTTTTTATCACCTAATAAAAAATTTTCATTGTAGGTTAGTTGGGGTGATATTGCACTAAGGTCTGTAATAAACATTATTTTATTTTTGAAAATATAATTGATGTACAGTTTCCCCCAAATCCAAAAGAGTTTGACATAACTGTATCTATAGTTATGTTAGTTTTTTTCTTTATAGGAGGGTTGTTGAATTTTGTGATTGGGTTGAGGCAGTTTAAGCTAGGGTATAATTCATTATTTTTCATTGATAATATTGAAAAAATTGATTCAATAGCTCCGGCTGCTGCAAGTGTATGTCCTGTATAAGATTTGGTTGAATTGTATGGTGGTATTTTAGAGAATATTTTGTTGAAAGCGAATAGCTCCGTTATATCATTATTAGGTGTACCCGTGCCGTGAGCATTTATGTAATCAATATTTAGTTTTTTTATTCCTGTTGATTCTATAGCTCTTTGCATTGCTAGAGTTGGTCCAAATGCTTCATTCGAAGTTGCTGAAGGATGAAATGCATCATTTGAATTACCGTAACCGATAACCTCAGCTAGAGGCTTTTTATTTTTCGCTATATCTGATCGTTCAAGTACTAGGTATCCGGAACCCTCTCCTAAGGTTAAGCCATCACGATTTTCATCAAATGGTTTGCAAGGTTCTTTAGAGAGTATCATCAAAGAGTTAAATCCATTAACAGAGAATTTTGATAGAGAATCAGATCCACCAACAATAACTCTATCTAGTCTCCCCGCTTTAATAAGTCTACAGCCTAACATAATTGCATTTGCTGAGGATGAGCATGCGGTATTTATAGTTGATGTGAATCCTTTTATATTAAAGTCTTTAATTAATTGTAGAGTGTGCTCACCACCTCCATATGTTTTGATGAATTCAGATGGCTCACCTTTCATATTTGCATCTGCATACAATTCGTCGGTATTACACATTCCACCGACTGTACTTGAAGATATAAAACCTGTACGATATGATTCTATTTCTGATTTAGTTAATTTGGAGTGATTGATTGCTTCTTTAAAAGCCATAGTTGCTAGTAAAGCAGTTCTGCAATAACCTTTCTTTGTTATGTGTAGTATTTTTTTTAATTCTGAATCACTTAATCTTACTTCACCAAAATTTAAAGAATTAGTATATCTTGATTTAAAATTTTTGGCTTTATCTATTCCGGATTTTTGAAGTTTGAGTTGAGTTTCATTAGCCGCAACATTATTGCCTATTGCCGAAACAATACCAATTCCAGTTACAACTACTTTCATTTTTATTTATTTTCTAGAATGTAATCAACAATCGTGTTTACATCAACAAGAATTGCTCTTCCTTCTGTTGGATTATTAATTTTTAGTCCATATTCTCTATCTAAAAGCACTATTAGCTCAACAGAATCTATTGAATCAAGTCCTAGGTCTGGTCCAAATAATGGTTGATCATCTTCAATTTCTTCTGGTTTAATATCCAATAAGTTTAGATATTCAACTATATGTTTTTTTAATTCTACTTTAATTTCTTCTCTTGTTTTACCCATTTCAAATGTAATTTTGAGTTTTTAATTTCACGAATGTAAAGAATTGTGATACTAAAATAAATAATATTAGGAAAATAATGGTAGGAAATAGTAAATACCAATCTCCGCCTTTTAAGAACAATGCATAAAATCCTTCTAAAGACCAATGCATAGGTGATATTTTTCCAATTTGCTGAAGGTAATAAGGCATTACAAAGCTTGGAACCCAAATTCCTCCAATTGCGGCTAATATTATTACTGTTACTGCGCCGAAACCACTAGCTTGCTCTCTAGTTTTGCTATATGTACCCACCATTACTGCAAAGCTTATTGCTGCTAGTGCAGATAGAGATGATATAATAATTAGACCAAATATGTTTGATGGTAATGATAGTTTAGGTAATTCAATTAGTGGGAAAATATACTTTCCAATTAAGAAGATGATCGTTAATTGTGTTAGTGCTACAAAAAAGTAGACAAACATTTTACTCAGAATTACAAGAGAAAAGCTTGAGGGAGTTGTCTGGAGTCTAATAAAGCTACCGCTTGTTCTTTCTTTAACAATGTTCCCACCTAATGATATAACCATAAAAAACATTGCAAATATAGACCATGCTGGAACATTATGTTGTGTGGAATTTGGTATTATTTCTTTACTTGATGTATTTGCAGATACCTCTTTGATTTCTAGTTTTTTATAATTTAATTTATTTTTTATTTCATGGACGTTTTTTTCTATATCCATTTGTGCATATAAGCTTTGAATCATCAATCTATTTTCTAATAGATTTAAATATGAATATATACTGCTTACCATTGAAAATCTAAAACTTTCCTGTACTACAGGATCATAGTATAATGAAATGTTAGATAAGTTATTATCATTATTATTTGAAGTATTTTCACTTATACCAAATTCTTCAAGCATATTTGAACTTATATAATTTGCTTGATCTTTGAGGTTTTTCGAAAATTCTTTAGGTATTTCAATACTTAATAAATGATTATTATTTAGTAAGTCTTCTTTTATTTTATTTGGCCTAATCTTTTCTTGTTTATTTATTTTAAAAGAACCTGAACTTTTTAATAAAGAAATTAATGTATCACCTAAATTACCTTTATCGTTATTTATAATATTAATTTCTATTTTATTTTCATTCACTAATTTGAATGTACTATCTTGTACAATTGTAATGATAAAAACAAGAAGTATAGGCATAACATACATTAGTAGCAGTCCTATTTTGTCGTAAATAAGGATTAAAAATTCTTTTTTTATGCTTGCTAATAATTTTATCATTAATCTCTATATTCAATTCCTGTTAATTTTAGGAAAAGTGATTCCAAAGAATTTTCGTTATATTTTTTTAATAAATTTTCTAATTTATTAAATGCAATTAAATTTCCTTGATCAATTAAAAGTATTTGATTACAAAATTCTTGACCTTCATTCATATGATGTGATGTATAAATGATAGTTGTACCTCTAGAATTTAATTCTTCTAGATAATTCATTATTGCTTTTTTACTTTGCACATCAATTCCAACTGTAGGTTCATCAAGAAATAATATTTTGGGATTATTAATTATACCAATTGCAAGGTTTATTCTTCTTTTCATCCCTCCAGAAAATTGTTCAATTTTTTTATGAATGACATGATCTAAACCTAGAATGTTTAATAGCCTATTAATTCTGATTTTTAATTCATTTTTTTTTATACCGTAAAGCGCACCGAAATACATTAAATTTTGATAAGGAGATAATTCAGGGAAAAATGAAAAATCTTGGGGTACATAGCCAATTTGGTTTAGTATTTTTCTAAAGTTATACGGTTCTTTTTCTTCGCAATAATAAACTTTACCGGAAGATTTATCTATGATTCCACATAAGATTGATATTAAAGTTGTTTTTCCGGCACCATTAGGTCCAAAAATTCCAATTTTTTGACCTTTTTTTATGTTGAAAGTAATATTATTAAGACTTAATTTATCAGATTTTGAATATTGCTTAGAAAGGTTATTAATTTTTATAATAGCTTCCATTTAGTGCAATTTTAATTTATTTAAATCATTTAAGGCTTTTCTTTCAACTGATGCAATTTCATTCATTATATCTGCAGCATCATTAAAATCTTTTTGAGAAGTAATTCTTCCTTTATATATACCTGCCATTTGAAGAGCGCTATCTCTCCATAAATCCCCAGACTTTGTGAATTCTTCTGATATTCTAATTATCTTATCATTATTTAATCTTTCTGCAGCTTGCTCTAGGAATGCAGCATATAAAAACCTGAAGCCACCTCCTCCAGTACCAATCTCTTCTTGCATTCTTACAATTTGTCCAAGAAATAATCCTGCGTTACGGACACCATGTTTTTCACGCCATTTTCGAATCTTAGATGCTGTATGATTAATTCCATTTACTCCAGTAAATCTTGCCGGTATATATAACATATCTCGAACATTGTGCTTTATTCCTTTTATAATTCCTTTACGAATTTTTTCATTTGTTATTTTTTCTGTTTTTTCAGGATAGTATATATGTCCTTTAGGCGCAAGTGCACCTTTTGCAAAACGAACTTTTTCCAATTCATCAACACTAAGGGCAGTAGTATTTTCCATTACAGGGTCACTAATCAAATAGTTATTACCTTCTTTACCATATACAATTAGATTATGAGCATTAAAGTGAAAACGGTATTCTTTAGGAAAATACTTCAAATGAAATACTCCAACTTGACATCCTACAGTAATGCCTTGATTTAATTTTTCATTAAGATAGTTTCTAGCATTATCTTTTGATCTAAATTTTTTACGATTGATTTTAATGTTTAATACTTTACAGGTTCTTCTAAATATAGATCCAGGCATAGATCTAAATGAAATAGCAGGGCCACCGTTTACTTTTAAGAAAGGAATATGAATATAAAATAATCCTGACCCCATACCAAATGCTAGTGGTTCATTTATCCAATCTAAACCTTGTTCTTTTAATAATTTAACTGTTACACCATTTTCACAATGAGCTGTTTGTATGTGTTTAAATTCTTTCACTATAAATTAAAATTTTTAAGGTCGTTTAATGAAATTTCAAATACTTCAGCGTAGACTTGTAATGTTTTATCATTAAGATTTTTGAAAACATTTGGTTTCATGTGTCGTTTAATTCTCCATTTCGAAAAACCCGTGTATCCTGATAATACAGGCAGATCCATTAATTTTAATTCAAAGAAATAAAGAATAGGACTAGCTTTACCATTAATGATTTTTTCTTTGGCTTTTTTTATCCGACGTTCAATTTCATCCCATTGATTGTTCAATGCAGCAGATTTGACTTCCCAACCGGTACTTAAATCAGTTACATATTTACCTTCACTATTTTTAACGTAGCATACTTCTCGGGTGAAATTTTTAAGGTGACTTTTATCTTGTGGCAGTTCTTCTTTCTTCATTTTAGCAAACAGTTAGCATGCTAAATGCATATGAAAATCTTGAACTTTCAGGAACAGCGAGTAAAATTTTATCTCCAACTTTTAATTTTCCACTATTAAATAATTCATCAACCATTAGATATATTGAGCCTGCACCAACATTACCTTTTGATTCAAGGTTTGTAAACCATCTTTCTTTTGGAATATGCATATCTAATTCCTTTAGCATGTTAGCAATTTTATCTTCAAAAAAGTAACTTGACATGTGGGGTAAGAAATAGGTAATATCATTTACATCAATTCCTTTGTTTTTAATAGCACCTTCTAATTTTGTGAAACCTAAACGAATGATATTTTCACTTAATAATTTCACATCTTGTTTCATGCTTAAAACAGAATGGTCTTGAATTTCTTGAGGTGAATAATCCATATAGCTTTTAAATTCACCATTATCTTCTTTATCTCCTGCTAAATACATGCAAACATCAACTTCATTTGCAAATGAGTATGCTTCAATCCAATCTATTTTTAATGATATACCTGAATTATTTTTTTTTGTTGACATTAGAAAAGATCCAGCACCATCAGATAGCATCCAACGCAAAAAGTCCTTTTCAAATGCTAGATATTGATTTTTTTCTAACTCTTTCTTTTTTTTGACTTCTATTTCGAATTGTTCAGCTTGAAGTAGCCTAGATAATCTCTCAGATCCAGAGCAAACAGCAATTTTACTATCATTTAATTTAAGAGACATGAAGGCATATTTGAATGCATGCATGCCTGAGCAACAAGCTCCAGATGGAGAGGTTACTTCAGCATTTTTTGTTTCTGGTAACCAACCGTGAACCATAACTCCATGAGAAGGGAGAAATTGATCAGGTGTAGATGTACCACAACTAATTAAATCAATCTCATTAAGTTTATCAGAATTATTTCCTACTAGTTTTCTTATAGAAAGTGCTGACATTTCAGCATTAGTATGTGTAGCAGTACCATTTTTATTAATAGCATAAAATCTATTTTTTATTCCGTTACTTCTAAGAACTATACGTTTTGATTTAGATGCTTCTTCGCCTATTAGGCCTAAAAATTCTTCCATTTCATCATTCGAAATTGAAGAGTTAGGAAGAAAGTGAGCGGTATTGACTATATATACTTCAGGCATTTATTGAACAAATAATTATAAACGTTAATTTAATTACAAAAATAGATATTTTTCTTTGTTTATAGTCTTTTAGATATAAAATCGATATAATATTTTTAAAAATACTGTGATAAATTTATTTTATATTCAGATATGAAAAATCCTTTTTTTCTTGTTTAATTGATTTTTGTGTAAATGGTCGAATAAATATAATATCAAACAATATAAGTATTGGAGAAAGAATAAAAAGAGCAATGTTTAAATATATTCTGAATACTTTTAGATAAGTAGATCTATTTTTTCCTTGAAGTTCTTTTTTCTTAATCAACTTAGCCCAAATAATAAATATTTTTTTTGCTTTTTTTTCAATAAAAAGAATATTAGAGTTAATCTTGACTGCTTTATTTTTAATAAATTGTTTTTGTAAATCGATATAGTTTTTTTTTCTTAAATACTGATTGAGTATAATACCAAATTTATCAACTTCCTTTATGTCTTTTTCTGATATACCCGGTTTAGGGAAAATCCCCCATTTTTTAGTTTTATGACCAGTTAACATCCAATGTGCAATACTTATTGCGCTTAAATGGTTCAGTGATTTATCAATTAAAGCAATATTTCCAATCAATTTACCTCCAGCCTGAGATATATGATTAGTAACAGATTTATGCGCATTTAACCACATATTACGTGCTCCTATTATCGTAATTATATTTGTGTTTTTCATGATTTTTTTGAAGTCATCATTCTTTAATAGTGATGTTGTTGGAATAGATGGAGATAAAAACCATGGTTGATAACCAAGTATTATAAGGTCATATTTTTTTTCTTTAAATTTTAATTCTTTTAAAGTAATTGGTTCTTCTAAAACAGTTTCAGGCATAGCATCATAAAAATTGTTTACTTTCCATGGAAAGGGGAAGTTTTCTTTAACATCAATTTTTATTCGGTCAATATAAACCTCTTTTAGAGGAGATATGAAATTATCCACTATATCATTTAATTGCCCTGATTGAGAGTAGTTTATGCAAAGTATTTTAGTCATACCATTAGCTATTGTAATAATTTTGGGTTTAAATTTTTTGATTTTTGGGCATATTTTTTCACTACTTTCTTAATACTAAATTCTAGCTCTTGATAAGAGTTATGTATCGTTTCTGAATCTTCTATTATTTCAGAATTATATTTTAATATTTTCGGACAATTTTCTTGAATAACAAGTCTTAAAAATCGATATTCAATTTTTTTTGGATTTGTTTGAATAGCTTTTTCTAATAGAGATTTTCCTTGCTTGAAAATCTCAATTTTTTCTTTAATATTTTTTTGAAATTTTGCTTTTTTCATTAATAATGCTCCTAAGTATGCATCTTTTGTATTAGAGGAATTTAATTTCCTTAATTTTTGTATTTCAATATTAATTAACGATTCCGAGTTGGATTCAAAAACTTTGTAAAAGTTTAACTTATCTATTGAATAAGTTGTTAGGTTTAAAGCAATTAATGATATAACAAGAGATTTAATCATAATATGATTTTAAATACAAACTTACAATCATTTTGTTAAGTTTGAAATTCTTTATTAAAAAGAACTTGCATCTAACTTAATAAAGTTTTAATTCTTCTAAATTTACATTTAAATATTTTCTAATGTCATCAGAAGTTCATTCCTGTATTTTAATTCCAACATATAATAATGAAAACACATTATGTGATGTGGTTGATAGGGTTATTAATATTCTTCCTGATTATACCTTAATTATTGTTAATGATGGTAGTACTGATTCAACATTTGAGAAACTAAGTTCATATGGTACTAAAATTGACTTGATTAGCTATACTCAAAATAAGGGTAAGGGGTATGCTTTAAAATTAGGTTTTAAAAGGGCTTTAATTTTAGGTTTTGATAATGTTATTACTATTGATTCAGATAATCAGCATTTTCCTGAAGATATACCTTTATTATTATCTGAATCAAAGAAACATCCTGGTAAATTAATTATAGGTAATCGTGATATGAACCAAAAAGGAATTCCTGGAAAAAGTTCATTTGGGAATAAATTTTCAAATTTTTGGTTCAAATTGGAGACTTGGGTTAGTTTGTCAGATACACAGTCAGGATTTCGCTTGTATCCTTTGAAACCAATTAATAATATGAGATTTTTCTCCAAAAAAT
Organism: Crocinitomicaceae bacterium; assembly: GCA_002709305.1. GTDB lineage: Bacteria > Bacteroidota > Bacteroidia > Flavobacteriales_D > Crocinitomicaceae > UBA4466. The sequence goes on from PAQM01000005.1 coordinate 62,158, forward strand.
TTGAGTTTGAAATTGAAGTTATTGTTAGGTTAGCATGGAAAAATGTCGGGTTTAGATCAGTTCCTGTAAGAGTTAACTATAATATAAAGGATCGTGTTTCTCATTTTCGACCAATGCATGATTTTTTGAGAATATCTGTATTAAATTCTATTCTAGTTTTAATTGCAATATTATATTTTTATCCAAAGAGATTATTTTCATTAAATACAATTAAATTAATAAAAACTGAAGCAATTAAACCTGATGAAAGTAATTTTAGTAAAGCATTTTCAATAGGTTTTGGTGTCTTTTTTGGAGTTTTGCCTATTTGGGGTTTTCAATTAATTATTGGTATACCTATTGCTATTCTTTTTAGACTTAATAAAGTTTTATTTATAACTGCAGCGAATATCTCAATACCACCTGTTATTCCATTTATAATTTATGCTAGTTTTTTAATGGGACAACAGGTAATATCAGGGGAAATAAATCACGATGCTATATTTTCTTATAGTTTAGAAGATATTCAAAATAATGTTGTTCAATATGTAGTTGGTGCTATAATACTATCAATAGTTCTTTTTATTATAACTTTTTTATTTTCTTTTATTTTTTTAAAGATTTTCAGAAAAGAACCAAGAGATCTTAGACTTTAGAATAAATAGAATTCATTTTCAGAAAAACATTATCATCATTTTTGATAAAAGAAGTGACTTTGATTTCATTTTTTTCTGCTGTATTTATTTTTAAAATAACATTTATAAGTTCATTTTTTTCTGGATTCAAAATAGCTAAGAATTTACAATTACTAACAGATATTAATTCAATATTTTCTTTATGACACTCTTTTACTAATTCTTTTATTATTTCCATTTGTACAACACCTGGTGTTACAGGGTTTTTAGGGAAATGCCCTTCGAAAATAGAATGATTTTTTAATATTTTGATATTGAATATAATATTATCCTGTTCTTCTATTTTATCAAGTATTTTGTATAATTTATCTTTAAAGATCATTGATTATTAGAATTTTGTGAATTTAGCATTTGAAATTTCCTTATTAATTATAATTGTACTTAATCTATATTCAATTTGGTCAGTATTTGTTTGAATAATTTTTATACTATTAGGCTGGAGATTTTTTTTGTTGAATAGTATTTCTATGGATGATATATATTTAGATAATCTATTACTGGTAATACTTATTTTATAAAACAATTTATTTTCATAGTAGTTTTTTATGTAGTTTTTATTGTTTATAAAATCACCATTCAGTAATTCTATTATTAAGAATTGCATTTTTTTAAACATTCTAATGTTTGGCTTTGTTTTAATAATTTTATTATTTCTTTTTATTTTTATTTTTTCACCATCAATCAGGATAATTTCTTTTTTTGGACTAAGATATTCCCATCTGATTTTATTTATTTTTTTGTAGTATATTTTTCCTTCATTTTTTTTTGGTGAATTATACATGCTAGAATTTATTGTTTCAATAAATCTGCATGAAATACTCGAAAATGATTTTAATTTTTCATTCAATTTCGACTCTATTTTAGTTACATTGGATATTTTAGAAAAAGTTTGTCCAAAAGAAAATATAGAAGTAAACAAATAAAATATGAGTAAGCTTTTATTCATCAAAAATTTTTTTTATTTCATTTGAAGAAACAAATTTAATACCATTTTTTTTCGTTTCATTGATATATTTATCAAGAGCAGAAGCAGTAACTAATAAATTGTCATGTAGAAGAATAATGCTTTTAGGTTTAGTTTTAGATACTAACCGTTTAACTAATTTTTCAGGTGTTTTGTAAATAGTGTCATAACTTCTTAAAGTCCAACCTATACATTTTATTTTTAATTTTTGTAAAACAAATGCATAATTAGGATTAGTATAACCGACCGGTGGTCGAAAAATATTAGTGTTTGTTGAAGTAATTTCTTTAATTGTATTCTGTGCCGATATAATCTCTTTCATTAGTTTTGATTTAGAGAATAATGAAATCATTGGATTATGATTTTGAGAGTGGTTACCTATGAGATGACCTTCATCTATAATTCTTTTAACAATTTTTGGATTATTTTTCACCTTGTTTCCTATTATGAAAAAAATTGCTTTGATATTATGCTTTGATAATATTTCTAATATTATTGGTGTAAATTTTGGGTGAGGTCCATCATCGAAAGTTAGTAAAACATGATTAGAATTTAATTTTATAATACTTTTTAAGAAATAATTAAATTTCATAAATAACACACCTGTAGTTAATATTACTAGAAAAATAAAACAAATAATAGATACTATTGTTAAGAATAAATTTTCTTTATACATAACTAATACAGTTATTAATAGAAGAATTACAAAAACTAATAGATTAATTTTATGCTTCATTTGATTTAATTAAAATAAGACCTACTTTGTCTATACATATATCATTAACTATTAAGGCAGAATTTTTGTTTTTTGATATTAGATAATCATGAGCAAAATGTAATGCAAAGGACGAAGCACTATAGTATAAACCAGAATATTTAAGAAAATTAATAAAATGACATGATTTAGGTATCTCAATATTTGAGTCTGAATGTAATATTACATCTATATCTTTAGTTTCGTACTTATGTTTTTTTAAAAAATCTTTTATTTCTAACTCAGTATTTTTTGAATTAAATATAGTTTTAACATCAATAATTCCAATCTTATTTTTAGTTTTTGAAATACTAAAAAAAGAACCACCTGTAGAAAGAGGATATTTCTTTGATATAATCTTTGGCTGTAATAATTCTAAGAAAGGTGTTTTTTCATCTGCAGAACCTACTAAAACATTAATTTTCCCTTCATTTATGCACATTATTGCATCTATAAGTGCCATTTCAAAAGATAAATTATTTTGAGTATGCGTCATATTATATGCGTGATTTTTTAATCCTAGTGAAATTTGTCCAGCAATAGTATTATGTGTAGATTGAATGAAAGAAGTAGGAGAGATGAAATCACTAGTTGATGTATGAAATGTCTTCAGAAATTTTTCGGTATCTCTTAAACAACCTAATGCAGTTCCTACTGATATTGCATCAAATTTTTTACCTATTTTATTTTTACAATCAATTGCTGCAGTTAAACCAATCCTTAATACTGGGCTTAGCCTTCTTAATGCTGCTCCAGGAATAAATTCTTTATAATCTGGGGATATTAGATTAGAATTTTCTTTTATGGGTGATAATTCTTTAATTATATTATCAATACGGAATGTATTTTGATGAGTTATAGAAGATATAGCATGAATGTAATACATAATTATATTGAGCTTATTATTAGTGTTGAATTATTACCTCCAAAACCAAAAGAATTTGATAGAACATGATTAATTTTATTTTTTTTAATGAACTTTAAATTTGGTGTTAACTCTGTTTCTTCTATTGGGTTTTTAAAGTTTAAGTTTGGATAAATATATCCATGTTGAATAGAAAGTGTCGAGAGTACAGCTTCTATGCCTCCTGAAGCTGCTAATGTATGACCTGTGTATGATTTTGTCGAGCTAAAAGGAGGTGTTGATTTGAATATTTTTTTAATTGCATATGATTCAGATAGATCATTGTTAGGTGTTGCAGTACCATGCGCATTAATGTAATCGATATTTTCGGGCTTTAATTTTGCTTTATTTAAAGCTTCTAGCATAGATAATTGTGCACCAAAACCTTCTGGAGATGAAGCAGTTTGGTGAAAAGAATCAGATGCATTGCTCCAACCTGATAATAAAGCTAAAGGTTCTTTTTTTGTTGATGAAATTGATTGCTCGGATTCTAAAACAATATAACCAGCCCCTTCACCTAGATTCAATCCTTTTCTTGATTTATCAAAAGGTTTACAAAATTCTTCATCAAAAATCATTAGTGATTTAAATCCTGATGTAGTAAATTTTGTTAAAGAATCTGTACCTCCAACAATTACACGATCTAAAAAACCATTTTCAATCATTCTAGCTCCCATAATAATTGCATTTGCTGCTGAAGAACAAGCTGTTGAAATAGTATTAATAAAATCGCTGATACCTAATTCAAATGCAATTTGTTCGCTACTAATACCACTAGAATGTTGTTGGTAAATATTTATATCATGTTTTTCAGATTCTAAATATTTTTTGTATTCAAATTCAGATGTATCCATTCCACCAACAGATGTTCCAGAAATTAAACCTGTTCTAATATTCTTAGAAATATTATGTCCATAAAATGCTTGTTTACTAGCTATTATACCTAACAAGGCAGTTCTCGAACAATCTGTTTTAATATTGAATTCTTTTTTTAATTCATCATTTGTAGCTTTTATCGCTCCAACCTTAAATCCTTTTGTTGTTTTAAGATTCGATTCTTCTATTCCTGAAGAATAATTTTTTAAAGAAGATAATGATTCATCGATGTTCTTACCAATAGATGAAATTAATCCATAACCAGTAATATATATATTCATTTTTATTTATTCTTTTCTATGTAAGAAGCTAAAGTATCTATAGATTTGAAAATTTTCTTACCCTCTTGCGGATCAGAAATTTTAATATTATACTTTGATTCTAGTAATACTATAAATTCTAAAGCATCTATTGAGTCTAATCCTAATCCGTTATCCCCAAATAAATCACCTTCATTTGTAATGTCTTCTGGTTTGATATCTTCTAGATTTAATTGTTCAATGATTTGTTCTTTAAGATTCTCTCTTAGATTATTCATTTTGATATAGTTTATTTAATTTTTCTATTGTTAATTTACCTTCTTTTTTTTCTATAAAAAACAAGAAACATTCTTCATTTTTATCATTTGATTCAACCCACCCTGCTAAGATAGCTTTTGCACCTTTACTAAAATAAAATTTAATTTGTTCTATATAGAATTTAGGATCAAATTTTTGTTGAATAAAAAATATGTTTTCACCATACCATTTGTTAAGTATAGCTAATTCACCTGTTAATATATTGGGTAACGTATATACAAAAAGAGAAGGGCTCGGGTTTCCTTTGTTTGTATATGTATTTATATATTTAAGATCATTTGTTTTACTTGATGAAGCATTAGAGAAAATAAGACTAATCTCATCATCTTTATAATTATTAATATTTATTTTCTTTTCAAGAAATAAGAAACCTAAAAATGCTAATTTTGCCAAATTATCCATTTTATGAAATTTTGGATATTCTTTATTAGAATCATAATAAAGTTCTGTAATCCAATTTGACTCTGACAAATCATTTCTTGAAATTAATTGTGAGTTTAGATATACACCTGTTTTATTTATCTTACAGCTTGCTATTAATTTCATTCTTTTAATTTTAAAATTAATGAAGCATTCCCCCCGCCAAAACCTGACGCTGTTTTTAGGATTTTTGATAATCTGCTCTTATAATTTTTTTTAGTAATATTTAACTTCATACTAGTTCCTTGTTCTTCAAATCCAAGACTTTTCAATAGAGTTTGTTTTTCCATCATTTTAATGCAAGTAATTAATTCAATTACTCCTGCTGCTCCTAATGTGTGTCCAAAGTATCCTTTTAAACTGTGCATAGGAATATTACTTATTTTTAGGCGATTGAATGCAATACTCTCCATTTCATCATTATATATAGTTCCAGTACCATGAGCAGAAATAAAATCAATTTCTTTCTCATTTATATTCGCTCTATTAAAAGTTTTATTAATTGATCGGTATAAACCTTCTCCAGTTCTCGATGGACCTGAAATATGATTTGCATCATTTGAAGAAGACCCCCCAACATAAATAACTGAAAAAATATTATTTAATTCTTTTTTACTAAGGATTAGACACCCAGCAGCTTCACCTATAGATATTCCCTTCCTTTCTTTATCAAATGGTTTACTAGCTTCATTACTTAGAGCAAATAAAGATTGAAAACCATATGTAATAAAATTAGATAGTGCATCAATTCCAATGACAACAACATTATTGTATTTGTTATATTTTATGTAATCAGCAGCTGTATTTACTGCTATTACTCCGGATATGCAAGCATTAGAAATTATAATTATTTCGTTTTTAACATTTAATTTTTCTTTTAAAATTCTTCGAGTTGAAGAGAAAGTGTCATTTGGAAGGTCATCTAAATTGCCTTTAGTTGAACTTACTATAAATAATGTTTTTTTGTCTTTAAAAATAGACTTATTAAAATCTAAAACTAATTTATCACATAGTTTTGATAAAAGTTTATCAAACCTATTTTCCCCTTTTATGTTATTTATTTTCCCTAAAGGCAAATCTTCATTATTAAATCCTGTATTTTTTGTGACAGAAATTCCAGATTTACCTTCGAGCATATTTTTGAAATTATCATTTACATTATTTCCCAATGGACTTATAAGACCTCCATATGTTATGAAAATATTCATGTAATTTTTTTCCAAGCTTGTTTTTTCTCCCACTCAATATAAAATGGCGGCTTATTTAGTTCTAAAATTCTTTCTTCTACTCTTAAAAATATTTGGGTAGTTGATCCAGTGGCTGCTATTTCACCTGTAGTTATGTTTATGACTTCATATTTGAAAATAATTTTGGAAGAAGCACAGTAAATAAGTATAACCCTTACTTTAATTTTTTGACCATAGTAGACAGATGATTTATAATTAATATCTGTCTTTACAATAGGTGTATAGAAGCCTTTTTCATAAAAATCAAGGTATTTCATATTGTATTTGATGCCGAAATGTTCACGACCATCTTCAAAAAACTTAAGGTAATTTCCATGCCATATTACACCCATAGCATCAGTTTCACTGAATCTGATTGGTATTTCTATTGAAGACTCTAATGTTTTCATGCAATAACAATTTTCATTTGACATGAAACTAATTTTTGATTTTTTTCAAAAACAGTTCCTTCTATTAAATGAATATTATCAAATGTATTCAAAATTTGCACCTCAGTAGTCAAAGAGGAATGAATTTTTGCTTTTTTATTAACAGTTAACTTAGACACAGCTCCTATGAATCCTAACTTTGGCTCTTCATTTTCTTTCATACTATTAATATAACCAAATCCTGCTGCACAAGTTTGTGCAATATTTTCAACCAATGCTGATTCAGATACAATATTATTTTTTAAAAAAATATTATTATCTCTAATGTTGAATTTACTTATGAATCCTTTTTCATCAGCTTTTGATAATTCATCAATCATAATAAAAGGCTTACGTTGAGGGATAAATTGTTCTATTTCATTTTGCTTAATCATCATAATATTCAAAAAAATTAAACCATTGAGTAGGGTATTTCCTTACCATCATTTCTAAATTAGATACGTATTTTTTTGCAATTTGTTGTTCTGAAATTATTTCATTTATTGGATCTGATGCATATAAATTATAATGAAAATTAGATTCTTTTACTGCATAAACGAATGTGATAGGTACCTTAAACTTACTAGCTAAAACAAAAGGTCCAATTGGAAATTTTGCTTTATGATTCAAAAAATCAAGTTCAATAGTTTTCTGCTTATTAAAAACCCTATCAGCATGTAAAGCTATCAATTCATTTTTTTTTAGTGCCTTGTGAATAAGAATAAGATGTGACAAGTCAGATTTTATTGGGATAATATTATAAAGCGGCCCACCGGTTTTGAGATTAAGAAATGATTTTATTTTTTTTACTTCACTATCAACCATTACAATATTAATTTTATTAGTAATTCTCTTATGTAAAAGATTCCCTGCATTCTCCCAATTACCTATGTGTCCGGAGATTAAAATCCCTCCTTTTTTGTTCTCATTTATATTTTTTAGTGCCTTTTCATTATTAAAAGTATATGTAAACGAGTTTTCTTTATTTATTAATAAGATGGCTACTCTATCAATAAGAGTTTTGCCGAAATTGAAAAAAGTTTTAAAAGCTATTTTTTTAGATTCTTTATAATTTTTCCCAAAACCGATTTCATGAAATTGTATTAGAGCATTCTTTTCTTTTTTTGCAAAAATCATATAGTAAATTGATACAAAAAAACAAAATGAGTATGAAAATCGTATTCCAAAAGTTTTGATTAGAAATACAAAAAATTTATACCCCCATAAACCTCCTTTAGTTTTTCCATCCCATTTTTCCATTTATTTTGACTTTTTATTTTAGTTTTTTATCAACTAAATCGTAAAAGTCATTGAAAGAAATAATAGTTTTGAAATCATCGGAAGTTGGTTTAAAACCAAAGTTTTCTTCAATAACAACAACCAAATCAACATAATCTAAGCTATCTAAATCTAGAGTTTGATGAAAATTATTTTCAGATATAATTTTATTTGAATTTATTTCAAATTCATCTGACAAAAAACTTTTTGTAATAGTTATGATTTCTTCTTTATTCATATTTTTTTGGTTAGGTTATTTTATGAATCTTTTTATTATAAGCGAAGAATTTGTTCCTCCAAAACCAAATGAGTTAGAAAGTAAAATGTCTATGTTTTTTTCTTTATATTCTGCTATTATATTGATTTTTTTCGAATTTTCATCAGGATTTTCCAAATTTATATTTGGCGCAATAAAATTATATTTCATCATTAGTAGTGAATATGCTATCTCACTAGCTCCAGCCATCCAACATTCATGACCGGTCATACTTTTTGTAGAGCTAACGGGTGTTTTTGATCCAAAAACAGAATATATTGCTTGTGCTTCAGTGGAATCACCAATTGGTGTTGATGTTGCGTGTGCATTAATATAATCTATAAGTTTTGGGTCTAATTTTGCTTGTGAAAGAGCCATTTGTAATGAACGATATTGACCATCAAGATTAGGATTTGAAATATGGTCACCATTTGAAGAAAAACCGTAGCTAATTATTTCACCTAAAATCGTTGCATTTCGTTTTTTAGCAGATTCCAATGACTCTATAATGATTGTTGCTGCTCCACCTGATGGAACTAAACCATCACGGTTTAAATCAAAAGGTCGTGATGCTTTTGTTGGTTCTTCATGTCGTGTAGAGAAAGTTCCTAATCCATCAAAACTAGCCATAGCATATAGGTTGATTTCTTGAGCTCCTCCGCATACAATTCGTTCTTGAAGACCTTGCTTAATTAATAAGTACCCCATTCCAATTGAATGGGAACCAGAAGCACATGCAGCACTTAATGAAAGGTTAATTCCTTTTAATTTAAATATAGTTGATAGATTCATATTCACTGTACAGTTCATGTTCTGAAAAATATCTCCACTTCCAATTAGTGTAGTATCTTTTCTTTTACGAACTTTATCTATCGTTTCAATAACTGCTCCTGCAGTACTATCATTACCATATATAATTCCAGTTTCATTTTTTGACATATAATCAGACTCTAGCTTAGCTTGTTCTAATGCTTCTTTTGTTGCCATATATGCATACATAGCAGGTTGATGCATTCCTATTCTTTCACGCCTAGATAAGAATGGTTTTAAATCTGGTTTTTTAACCATACCTGTTAATTTAGATCTGTATCCAAATTCTTCTCTTTCTTTATCATAGATAATACCACTTTTACCCATTCGTAAGGAATCTAGTACTTCATTTTTACCAATTCCTATAGATGAATATATCCCAATACCTGTTATAACAACTCTTTTTTCCATTAAGCGTAAATTCCGCCATTAATATTAATGACTTCACCAGTGATGTATGAGGCTTTATCTGAAGCTAAAAAACTTGCTAAATGAGCAACTTCTTCTGCTGTACCAAACCTATTTACTGGAACCATTTTTTTTAACTCTTCTTCATCTAAATCACTTGTCATATCAGAGTGAATAAAACCTGGAGCGATAGCATTTACTGTAATTTTACGTTTTGCTATCTCTTGAGATAACGCTTTAGTAGATGCTATCATTGCACCTTTAGCTGCAGAGTAATTTGTTTGTCCAGGTACACCTTTTAAGCCTGATAAAGAAGCAATATTGATGATTCTTCCATATCGGTTTCGTAACATTTTTTTTATTATTGCTTGTGTACAGTTATACATTCCTTTAAGAGAAATATTTATAACATTATCCCAATCTTCTTCACTTACCCATGGAAATAAATTATCTCTTGTAATACCAGCATTGTTAACAAGAACTTCAATGTGTTTTTTTGGGTTTTTCTCAAACCATTTTGTCATTGCTGAATTAACAGCATTAGAATTTCCTACATTGAAATTTATTAGTTCACCACTTCCATTATTTTCTTTAATTATGTTTAGCGTTTCTTTAGCTGCTTCAATGTTAGAAGAAAAATTAATTAAAATATGTAGGTTGTGATCTTTAGCTAATTGAATTGCAATTGCTTTACCGATACCTCTTGATGAACCTGTTACTAATGCACATTTCATAATTCGATAGAGTTAGATTTTAATATTTTATTTACTTTTTTAATATTCTCTGATTGAGGAACATCATTTGTGATAGCAGTAACTTCTTTACGAATTTTATTATATAATTTAATTGTTTTTGAAGAGAGCTTTGATTTTTCATTTTCTTTCAGTAGATCTATTGATTGACAAACTGCCATCATATGGATAGACATTACTTGGAATCCATTGTCAATAATATTTTTAGTAATTATAGCACTGTTTGTCCCCATACTAACAATATCTTGATTATCATTGTTGTTAGGTATACTATGAACATACATTGGATTTGAGAGTGTTTGACTTTCTGCTGTTGTTGATGTGGCTGTAAATTGCATACCTTGAATTCCAAAATTAAAACCTAGCTTTTTCATATTTAAAAATGCTGGGAACTTATCATTTAGTTTGGCATTTAATAAAAAATTTAATTGACGTTCTGCTAGCATAGTTAAGCGAGTGATAACGATTTTAACTTTATCCATTTCTAAAGAAACGTAATCTCCATGAAAATTACCGCCGTGAAATACATTTTCTTTTTCTAAACTAACAATTGGATTATCATTGGTTGAATTTAGCTCATTTTCTATAACTTTTTTTGCATTGTCTAATGTTTCTAAAACTGGACCAAGTATTTGAGGGACACAACGAATAGAATAATATTCTTGAATTTTCTTTTTAAATTCAGAACGTTGTATTTCATCATTATCTTTAAATAATTCTTCTCTTTTTTTTATTAGTTTACTATCGGATAGGAACTCTCTCATTTCTAATGCAATAGTTTTTTGTCCTGTATGTAGTTTAACTTTATTTAAACCTTCAGAAAATGAATCATCAAATGCTTCAACTACTTCATTTATTATAGAAGAAGTAGCTATAGACCATTTTAAAAGACGATAAGAATAGATTAAATTTATTGCACCAATTCCTGTCATACAAGATGTTCCATTAATTAATCCTAGACCATCTCTTAATTTTATTTTTAATGGTTTAATATTTAGTGAGAGAAGAATATCTTTAGCAGATTCACGTTTGCCATTATAGAAAACAAATCCTTCTCCAATTAAGTTTAATGCTAAGTGTGCAAGTTGAACTAAGTCTCCACTAGCACCGACACCACCATGAATGAATATTTCAGGTGAAATTCTATTATTGAGAAATTCAACCAATTTTTCAACAACACTTATACTTATTCCAGAATTTGCTTGTATGAAATTATTAATTCTTGCAATTAAAATAGCACGAACATATTCTTCACTAAGTGTATCACCAGTTCCTGTAGAATGACTACGTATTAAATTATATTGTAATTGATTTAATTTGTCATCATCTATTTTAAATTGAGCCATTGGCCCAAATCCAGTGTTTATTCCATATATTATTTTGTCACTAGAGAATTTGTTTAAAAAATTGAAAGAATCATTTATACTTGAAATTATATCTTCATTTAAATTAAATGATTGAAATTCCAAAGCTATCTTTTCAACTTTTGATAAATTCATTTTTGTCATAATAGTAATAGGCTTAGTGGTATTTTTAATAGTAGTTGTCTTTTTTTTTTTTAAAACAAAGCCGTTCAAAAATACCTTTTTTGCAGTATTCAAGCAAAAAAATTATTTCTTTAATTCTAATTCTAAAATAGTATGAAAGCTGTTTTCTTTTAAATGATGTTCATTAATGCACTTGAATCCAGCTTTATTTACAATATATTTCATTACTGAAGATGAATACATTTTACTATTTCCATTTGCTAATGCTGTAAAATATAGGGAAGTTGCAATTAAACTATGACTTGCTGCTTTGAAACGTTGGTCATCAATAAATGTTTCCATAATATATATTTTAGCGTTTACTGACATATTTTCTTTAATTTTTAGTAATATTTTTTCAATTTCTTCTTCACTAAAACAATCTAAGAATTGACTCATCCAGTATACATCAGCACCCTCAGGAATTTTAGAATTTGGGTTTAAAAGATCAATTTTTTGATATTCAATTCTATTACTAATACTTTTTATTTTTTCTATATTTTTTTTTGCTACATTAATTTGACCTGGTAGATCAAACATTGTAACGTTTACTTCTTTATTAAATTTTGTGCAAGCAATACTCCACTTACCAGTATTTCCACCAATATCAAATATTTTTTTTGGTTTATTTTTGAATATAATTTTTAGGGCATCATCAAAAGAATTATCTGAGTAAAAATGATCGAAATCAAACCATGATTTTTTTACTTTATCAGGAAGAGAAGCAAGGCCTTCATATATTGTTTTCCAATTTCCAAAAACTTTAAGTCCTTCTGGTTTGCTATTTAGAATCGACTCTTTTAAATAATACAGGCCATTATAACAAACGTCTTGAGTAAAATATAAATTTATTAGTGTCATTTTATCATTAACTATGAAGAAGCCAATTTTTGTTGTACTATATTTATTCTCAGTTTTTTGTTCTATTATTTGAGCAGATTCAGCCATTTCACAAAGCACACGTATACCGTATTCAGATACATTTGTTTTGTTTTCAATTTCTTTAATCGAGATACCATTTTTAGCACTATGAATAGCTTCTAATATTCCAAGCTCTAGCATTGTGTATACTGTTTGAAATACAAATGGACTAAAAGCTATTTTGTTTGCTTCATTAAGTGCATCAATTGCTTTCATAGATTTTTAATTATAAGTAATAATATATTTTATACGTGATATAAAAGTAAAAATATTGTTTTATACTTAATTAATATTCAAACTTGTTAAAACGTTTTTTTATTTTTGGTTACTTTCTAATTATTTGATTTTTAATGTAATTATTTAAAATATCAATTAATAGTTTGTTCAATTGTTTTTGTAATTAAGTTTTGGGTAATTTTTTTTTCAATATTGTATCATTTTTTAATAAACATTTGATTATTTATTTTTCAATTGTTTTATTATTGATTGCTTCGATATTCTTTGGTATTTCTAGGTTGAAATTTGATGAGAATATTTATTCAATTTTTCCTCAAGCAAATGAGTTTAAAGAGTTTAATAAGATTCTTAAACAAAATAATTTAAATAAACAAATTATTTTTTCTGTAGATGTAAATCAAGATTCTCCAGAAGAACTAATAAATCGTTTAGATTCTATAAGTAAAAACATTTTGAAATGTACAGATGGATTAGTTGTAGATTTTGAATATTATCGTGAAGATAATCATAGTTCTATTCTCTCATATTTTTATCAAAATTTTCCTGCTTATTTATCTTCCAATGATTTTGAAAAAATTGAATTAAAGTTAAATCCTGATTCTATTTATTCATCTATAGAAAATGCTGATGAACGTTTGATGTCTTATAATTCTCTTTTTTTTAAAAATATAATTTCTATAGATCCATTAAATATAGCAGGTTCGAAATTAAGTTATGTAAATCAATATTCATCAAATAGTGGATTTCAATTTGAGGATGGGTTAATTTATTCTGATAATGGAGAAAAGGTCATTTTTAATGCATCTTTAGGTTTTGAATTAGATGATATAGCTAAGAATAAAGAATTAAATGAAAGATTAGAATTATTTAAAATTGATCTTAATTCAACTTATTCTAATAATTTTGATTATTTCGGTACATTTCAAATCTCTTATGAAAATTCTAAACAAGTTAAGTTAGATGTTTTTGTAACTATGATTTTTAGCATAGCATTAATTTTAATTTTATTAATTATCTATTATAAAAATCTATTAGTACCATTTTACTTTTTATTTCCTGCAGTATTTTCTGGATTTAGTGGCTTAGCTTTAGTAGGTTATATTAATCCTAATATTTCAGTAATTTCTGTTGCAACATCTGCTGTATTATTTGGTATTATATTGGATTATTCATTTCATTTCTTCACACACTATAAATATTCTCAGAATATAGAGGTTACTATTAAAAAGATCACCTTTCCTATGCTGGTTGGTAGCTTCACTACAGTATCTGCATTTTCAGCATTAATGTTTACAGACTCTCTAGTTCTGCAGAATTTTGGTTTGATTGCCTTGTGTACTTTAACATCAGCTGTTTTTTTTAATTTATTAATTTTTCCAACTTTTTTAAAAATTACTCGGTTTAAAATCAAACTAAGTATACGAGAAGTAAATACTAATCCAATACCAAAAGTGATTTTTAGGTTAGTTATTTTTATTATTATTATTACAACAACATTTTTCTTTATAAGGCAAAGTGAGTTTAAGTTTAATTCTGATTTAAATAATCTTAACTATCATAGTAAAGAACTTATTCAAAAGGAAAAGTTTTATGCTGGAATAAATCCAAAAGAAGACAAAAAAATTCACTTGTTTATTACTTCAAAATCAAGACAAGAAGCGATTGATTTAAATTTTAAATTATATGAAGATTTGATAGGTTTTAAACTTAATAATGGCTTAGAAGAAATAGTTTCAGTAGCTCCTTATTTAATACCCGAAGAAATAAAAGAAGTACGTCATCAAAATTGGAATTCATTTTGGTCAAATCGTATTGATTCCACAATTTTAAACATTAATTCTGCATCTATAAAATTTGATTTTTCTAAACAAGCCTTTAATCCATTTGAAAAATGGGTGAGAGGATTATTGCCTAGTGAAAATTATGATAATCTAATGTCGAATTTAGGGTTGGATAAATACATTTATAAAACTCAAAATAATTGGAATATAATTACTAGTGTTGTTATTAAAAGAAATAGAATAGATGATTTTAGGTTAAAATTTGGAAAACATGATTCTGTCTTTATTTTTGATGTTTCAGAAATGGCAAATAATTTGTTGATTTCTGTACAGAATGATTTTAATTATTTATTAATATTTTCTTCTCTTCTAGTTTTTATTTCTCTATTTATTATTTATGGTAGAATAGAGATAGCGTTATTCAGTTTTTTACCAATGGTAATTAGTTGGATTTGGATTATTTCAATTGCTGGAATCTTTAATATTCAGTTTAATTTTGTGAATATTCTTGTAGCTACATTTATATTTGGTTTAGGTGATGACTTTAGTATTTTTATTACTGATGGGTTAATTCAGAAATATAAAACTAGATCATCTTCTATAAAGTCTTATCGTTCTGCAATAATTTTATCTGGTATTACTACTATTATTGGAACAGGTTCACTTTATTTTGCGAAACATCCTGCGATTCATTCTATAGCAATTATAAGTATTGTAGGAATTGCATGTATTATGCTTGTCACTTTGTTTGTCCAGCCTTCTATATTTAGTTTTTTTATTCTTAATAGAACAAATCAAAAAAAATCTCCTGTAACTTTTTTGGGTTTAATAATTAGTATTTTTTTGTTTACATATTTTGTAGTAGGATGCCTTATTATTAATTTGTTTTTATTGATATTAATACCTTTTCCATTACATAAGGTTTATAAAAGAAAGCTATTAAATTTTATTATATCAAAGCTTGCTAAATCTACTATATATTTAGGATTCCATGTAAATAAAAAGATAATAAATATTGAAAAGTTAAATTTTGAAAAGCCATCTATAATAATAGCTAATCATTCTTCTTTTTTAGATATTTTATTAATGATAATGTTAAGCCCTAAAGTTATTATTATGGTTAAGAAGTGGGTTTATAATTCACCAATCTTTGGTTTTTTTATTCGCTATTCAGGGTATCTTTTTATTCCTGAAGGAGCAGACTATAATATAGACAAAATTCATTCAAAAATTAAAGATGGTTATTCTATTGTAATTTTTCCTGAAGGTTCTAGGTCTTTTGATGGAAATATACAGAGATTTCATAAAGGAGCTTTTTATTTGGCACAACAGTTGAAATTAGATATACAACCTATATTGATTGTTGGCGCTAATTATGTTAATAAGAAAAATGACTTTATAATAAAATCAGGTGAGTTGATTTTGTTCGTTTTAGATAGGATTACTCCTAATCATGATTCCTTCAAAAAACGATTTGGCTTATTTGCAAAGGATGTTTCTTTAATTATGAAGAAAAGTCATAAAGAAGTCTCCTTTAGTCATGTAAATACAGGGGGTTTAAAGAATAGGGTATTATATAATTTTTTGTATAAAAGTCCAATCATTGAATGGTATATTAGAATTAAGTGGCGAATTGAATCTAATAATTTTGAATATTATGATAATTTAATTCAAAATAGAAAACGTATTTATGATATTGGCTGTGGATATGGATATTTGAGTTATTATTTACACTATAGAGATGAGAGTCGTTTTATTAAAGGTATTGATTATGATGAGGAAAAAATAATTATTGCTCAAAATGGTTATGATAAAACAGAAAGCTTAAATTTTGAGGTTAATGATATAAGAGGTTTATTATATCAATCACCTGATGTTGTAATTTTTAATGATGTTTTACATTATATTAGTTTAGAAGATCAGTATAAAGTTCTTAGTGAAGTTGCTAATTCTTTGAATGACAATGGTATAATACTTATTAGAGATGGAATTTCAGATCTTTCAAGAAGACATAAAATTACGAGGATTACCGAAAAGTACTCAACAAAAATTTTAAGATTCAATAAAACATCTCAGGGGCTTTCTTACTTTACGTCAGAATCTATATTTAATTTTGCTAAAGAACATAATTTTAATTGCAAAATGGTTCAACAATCTAAAAAAACATCAAATGTATTATTTATACTTCGTAAATAAATGCTAGAAACAGTAAAAACATATGATTTTATTATTGTTGGAAGTGGCATTGGTGGTTTAGTTTCAGCAAATATATTGGCAATGGAGGGGTATTCGGTTCTAGTTCTTGAGAAGAATCATCAGATTGGCGGTAATCTTCAGGTTTTTAGTAGGGATCAGTGTATTTTTGATACTGGTGTCCATTATATAGGAGGTCTAGATAAAGGTCAAAATTTACATCAAATTTTTAAGTATCTTGGAATTATAGATGAATTAAATATACATCGTTTGGATGATCATGGTTTTGATCGCATCATTTTCTCTGATGGGAGAGAATATAAACACGCACATGGTTATGAGTGTTTTATTAAATCTCTTTTAGTTGATTTTCCAGATGAATTAGAAGCTATCAATAATTTTTGTGATAAGGTTAAGGAAATATGTGATTATTTCCCATTATATAATTTGAGAAACAAAAATGAAGGAAAAAGTTATATTACTCATCCTGAAATCCTTTCTATAAATGCATGGGATTATGTTAGTTCTATTACCTCAGATAAAAGATTGAGGTCTGTTTTGTTAGGGAATAGCTTATTATATGCTGGAGATAGAAGAACTACACCTTTTTATATTGTTGCTTTGATTTTAAATAGTTACTTAAGCGGTAGTTATAGGATGATAAATGGAGGCTCACAAATAGCTAGAGAATTAACAAAAAAGATTCATAATTTAGGCGGTGAGATATTGAAACATCAACATGTTTGTAAGGCAAATTATTCAAAAGGAAAAATAGTTTCAGTAGAAACTAAGACTGGTGAAATTTTTCATGGAAAAACATTTATTTCTAATATACATCCTAAATTAACAGTAAATATTTTTGGTGAAAATAAATTCAGACCTGCTTATGTAAATCGTTTGAATAAGAACAAGAATACAATATCAACATTTATGTTACATCTTTCATTTAAAGATTTTTCATTTGAGTATTTGAATCATAATGTCTATGTTCATAAAATTGATAATGTTTTGGATGCCGTTGAGTATAATAAAAATATATGGCCTGAATCTTTATATATTTCTACATCTGTTTCTAAAAATCAAGGTAAATGGGCAGAGTCAATGTCTGTTATGACATATATGAATTATGATGAGTTTAAAAAATGGGGAAATTCATTTAACACAGTAGCTGAATTTGGAGAAAGAGGGGCGGAGTATGAAGATTTTAAAAAAAATAAAGAGCAGATTGTTATAAATGAAGTAGAAAAAATGTTTCCTAGAATTAGAGATTCTATAAAGGGTATATATAGTTCTACTCCTTTAACATATAGAGACTATATAGGTACAGATGATGGTTCTTTATATGGTATATTGAAAGATTCTAATAATATTGATAAATCAAAAATTCATTCTAAAACACATATTCCTAATTTGTTTCAAACTGGTCAGAACATAGTTTTTCATGGAATATTAGGTTCAACAATTAGTTCTCTTGTAACTTGTTTTAATTTTATTGATGACAAAAAATTATTATCTAAAATCAATAATGCTTAGATAATATTAAGTAATAAATTTAATTTTTTCTGGTTTACGCATATGCTTTTTATAGACCATACCTCGTAATTTGTTTATTTCAATAAATTCAAAATTTGGAATAACTCTTAAGCTAGACTTACACATTTGTTTTATTTCATTCAATATATTTGAATTAGCTATTTTTTCATCTAATAAAAGAGTTATGTTGTCATTATTAAGTTCATCTTTTTTTATTATTACTTTATAACAGGAAATTGTTTTATAATTGTCTAATAAATCAAAAATTGCTTTCGGATATAAAGTCGTTCCTCTAAATTTTATCATTTGATTTTTACGCCCCATTATTGGCCCTAATCTAGGTGAGGCTCTTCCGCATTCACATTTGTCTCTATATATTTTTGCAATATCTCCAGTTCGGTAACGAATTAAAGGTGTGCCTTCTACATTAAGGGTAGTGATTACAATTTCACCATATTCGCCGTTAAGAGCATTAGAATCATCTTCTTTTAATACTTCAAGAAATAATAAATCTTCATTTAAGTGACATCCTTTTTGTGCAGTACATTCGGAAAAAGCAGCTCCCATCTCTGTTGAAGCGTAAGTTGAATAGATATTAATATTCCAATTTTCAAGAATTCTCTTTCCTAATTTGTTATAATTTAAGTTTTCATCACGTATTGACTCACCAATACAAACAATTGATTTTATTGAAGTTGATTTATAATTGATATTATTTTCTTTAGCATAATCTAATAATGTTATTATAAAAGAAGGTACTGCTATTAAAGTTGTAGGAGAATACCTTAAAATAGAATCCCATTGTAATTGAGGTACCCCAGGACCAATTCTAATCATTCCAGCACCTAATTCTTGTACCCCTAGGAAATATGCCATGCCAGCCATAAATTGTTTATCCATAGTTGTCATTAGTTGAAAGGTATCTTTTTTAGTATGCCCCATCAGTGTAAGCGAATCACATTCATTTTTACTAAGTCTTTTTAAATCTTTTTTTGTCAGATAGAGTGAAATAGGACTTCCAGTTGTTCCTGATGTAGTAACAAAATCTGCAATTTTTGATATTGGAACTGCTAGAAAAGATTCATTATTTTTTGCTAAATCTGATTTTGTAGTAAAAGGAATTTTTTTATAAAGATCAATTGAGAATTTATTTTTTGATAGGTTCAAATTTTTTAGTGATTTTTTATAAAAAGAGGAATTTTTCTTTGCATAACTAATAATATCAAATAATTTATTTATTTGTATTTCAGAAAGATCCGATTTAGTTTCTTTTTCCATTAATAACATTCTTTTATTAGTTGGTTTAATTCTCTTATATCTTTTTTTGAAGCAACGTTTTTCTTTAAAGCGATTTGAAAATAGTATTTAGCTTTCTTTTTGTCTTTTATTTTCATGAAATATTCACCTAATAATTTATAAGTCAGATATAATTCACCATTCGTAGAGATAAAATTCTTAATATCAGATTCATCAAATTTAAAAGGTTTATTAAATTGTATGAAATTTTGAATTTTATTTTTTGTTGCTTTAAATTCTTTAAATTTTCTGTATTCTATAGAATTTATGAATTGATCTTCATTAATTTGAAGCTTTTCTTTTTTTATTAATTCTTTATTATCAAAGAAGAATGTGTTTAAGTCATACCCCTTAAAAGCTCCTAATTGATAGTCATGCATAGAGACATAAAATTTTAATTTTTCTGGTTCTATAATGACACTATGGTGAGCTATTAGTTGGTTTATAGCAGATGAGTTACCCATACCAAGTGTATCTTCATTCTTACCTTTTTGATCTCTTAAAATTTCAGCTACTTCTATAATATTTAGTTTGTTTTTTTTGTTGAGTAATTCTTTTATACGATTATATCGATTTTTACTGTCACTCTCTTTTATATTTTCTATGTTAACTATGTTTTTTGAGAAAACTTTGGATTGATAATGATTTGAACAAATTAAAGAACTTTGTTTTGTATCATAAATTCCAATTTTATTTGGAGATTTTTCGATTAAAATAGCTCGTTTATCTTTTTTTGATGATATTAATATTGTTTCAGATACAAAAGTTTTCCTTTTTTTAGCAATTAAGATTGCATCATTAATTGAGCTTGAATATTGAAGTATTTCTCTAGCTAATATTGAAATTGGGGTTTTTGAACTACTTGGTATATCAGATTTTGATGCATTTATTGTGATGCTAATGCCTTGATCGTTTAAACCAGAGACAACTCCTGTGAAACCAGGCCATGAAGATGATATAAAACCGTAACCTTTGTTCGGTTTAACAATAAGAATTAGTTTTTCTTCTGCGAAATCATCACCAACAAAAAAATCAAAATTTCTCCCTATAATTAATGAGCTATCTTTGGTCATTTCATCTTTTATTGCAAAAGATGTACAACCTATCATACTGTAATCATTTAATGCATGACCAATATCATGTGCAGCATGATAGTTTAATATTCTATTGTATTTGGGTGCTATATAGTCATATTGGTTTGAAAATGATTTAGAAACACCATAAATTTCTTGCTGATTTTCAATGGGTATGTTTGAGGGGAGTTCTTTGTTGAAAAAATTTATTAATAGTTTTAAAAATTCTTTCCAAATTTTATTTGGAACAAAATTGTCTATTTGTTTAACAAAAATAGTCTCTTGTTTCTGTATAAGTTCTTTTGCTAATTTTCCATATACTAGTCCACGTTCATATGGAGCACCCTCGATATACATTTCCCATACGCCAAATTCATTTTTTTTAAGCCAATTTTGACCAATGGTATAATGGTCTTCGGAAATTTTAATACGTTCTCCTATATATATGTTTTCATTTACTTTTGGAGGATAAATGTTAGAAATAATAATTATTATAATTATTGTTGTTGTAATAAAGCCTAATATTAATTCCAATAAATTAAATGTGACTTTAATTAAAAATAATATTGTTTTATTAAAAAGGCTTTGTTCTTTCATGTAATTTTTGATGAAATTCAAAGATAAAGAATATTACTTTTACACTATTGTATGATAAAAGAATTAATACGTATTTCAAGTGAAAACAATAAGCAAAAAGTTATTGTTTTTGAAAATGATATGCATCATAAGTACTTTGGTAAAAGTAAGGTGTTTTATCAGAGAGATACTATAAGGAAATTTTTAATCAATGAATTTGAAGATGAAAGTTTATTGATTGAGCATAACGAAAATGGTGCTCCATTTATAAAGGGTTATGATAATTACATTTCTATTTCACATTCGGATAATCTTTTTGCAATACAAATTAGTAATGAAAATATTGTTGGTGTTGATATTCAGATATATAAGGAGGGTATAGAGAAGGGAATGAATTATTTTGTTAATAATAATGACAAAAAAAATATTGAAATTAATAGAGATAGTTTACATATTATTTGGGCAGTGAAAGAAGCAGTGTATAAGTTGCTAAAAGGTAAAGTAAATAGATATAAGGAGGACTTGACTATTCTTTCAATATCTGACAGTGATATTGTTAAAGTACAATGTGACAATAGAATTGTTGAGTGTAAATTTATTTTATATGATACATTTATTTTAGTGTACGTTATTTAACTAACTGATTTAAGTTCTATTTGAATTCAGAGAAATCGTTTTTAACATTAAATTTAATTGAAGTTACCTTGCCTTTTAAATTTAATTTTCCAGCATTAAATGAATATGTCATTGGAAACATTAATCCATTTGTTTCTTGGTAATTAGAGTAGGTAATTGATGTTTCTTCAGATTTATCTTTAACTTTTCTTATCGATAAAGAGCCTGTTTTAAGAAAAGATTCTTTATCAAAATAATCATAGGTTTCTGAAATACCATCTTCTATTTTAAGAACATATACTAGTTTGTTACCTTTTGCTTCAATTCCTAATAATTCATAATTTATTCCAGTTTTTGAATAATTCATTTCAGGAAAGATACCATATGCAAGTTTTTTAGATTGTATTTGCTCTTTTGTCATTTCTTTTTTACCTGTTTGCATATTTTGAGTGTAACCTTTTGATCCATCAAAGTAGGAACTTTGAAAAACCATACCATTACCTTCAAGTCTATCACCCTGCGAATTTGGTGCAACCCATAATTTTGTCGATTTTATAGTCATAGGCATTTGACTCATCTCTAATTCAGATACTTGTTCCATGGACTTAATCTTCTTTATTTTTTTTAATAATTCTTTTTCAGATGAAGTTGATGTGACAGCATTTAAATACTTTCTTAGAAGTTCTTCTTTAGTTATATCGCTTTGGATAATATCTTTAACTTGATTTCCGAATGCATCTAATTTTTCAATTTCTCCATCAAAATCAAATATTTGAAGTGTATTTAATACATCTTCATTTCCAACAACAATAATATTACATTTTGTATCATTAAAATATTTTTTTGCTACATCTAATAGATCGTCTTTTGTTATTGACGCTAATTCTTTTAAATAATTTTTATAATAATTAGCTGGCAAATTATTTTTAATTATATCTAATGCAAATGATGCAATTGTAGAAGCTTTTTCTAAACTTCTTGCAAATCCTCCTGCCATAGAAGATTTTGTTAAATTTATTTCTTCATCAGTAACTAATTCGTTAGTAATATTTTTTAATTCATAAAGAATTTCATGAATTGCACTATCTGTAACTTCATTTCTAAAGTTTCCTCCAGCAGAAAACCAACTTCCATTTTCTGTTACATTTATTCTTGAGCGACATCCATATGTGAATGCTTTATCTTCACGTAGATTTTGCATCAGGCGATTTCCAAATGATCCTCCACCTAATACGTTATTTAAGACTTTTAATTTTAAATAATCTTCATTATTCGGCTTAATTTCTATTGGGAAAGTAATCTTAATAACAGATTGAACAGCGCCAGGTTTTTTTACAAAGATAACTCGGTTCCCTTCAGGTAAAGAAATATTAGACAGTGCAGTTTCATTTTTTAAGTTTCCAGACCATTTTCCAAAATATTTTGAAGAGATACTTAAAACTTTTTCTTTTGTAATATCACCTACTACAACAAGATATGCTCCTTCTGGAACAAAATTTTCTTTGTAATACTTTATAATGTTTTCTTGGTTTATGTTTTTTAATGAAGAGCTTGTCATTACTTCACCATATGGATGCCCAGGGAAGTTTGCTTTAGATTGAACATTTTCTGCAATAGAGTTTGCATCACTTTTTAAAGCAATTAAATTAGATTCATTTTTTTTAATTATACGGTCAACTTCAGATTTTGGAAAATTTGAGTTCATTAGTATATCGGACATTAATGATAGACCTTTATCCATATGTTTCGTTAGGCATGATAAATACAAAGAATTTTTAGTTGCTGAAAGGCGAGCACCTATATAGTCAATTTCACGATCTAATTCGTCCTTAGATTTATTAGTTGTACCCGACATTATAAGAGATCCAGCTATTTCAGATAAACCAGCTTTTGCACCTTCTAAATTTGGTTTAGCTCCAGTAACTAATTTGAATGTAACTTTTGGTAGTTTATGATTCTCTGAAAGAATAATAGTTAAACCATTATCTAATTTAAATATTTCAGAATCATTAATGTTTATTATAGGTGCTTCTGTTGGAACTGGACGAATTGAACGATCAATTTGTGCTAATAAAATTGTTGGCAAAAAAAGTAATATTGTTAAAATAGAATTTTTCATAGTTTTTTATTTATTATTCTGTTTCTTCTTTAGGAAGATAATATAGGATAATTCGTCTTTCTTGTGTTAAATATTTTTGAGCTGCTTTTTGAATATCTTCTTTGGTTACACTCATATATTTAGATAATTCTTCATTGGAATAAGCAGCATCACCAAAATAAACATGACTATTTGCTAAGTCTTCAGAAATACTAGCAACTGTAGATCTTGATGATATAAAGTTATTTTCATATTGATTACGAACTTTAATGAATTCTTCATCAGAGATTAGGTTATTTTTAATTAGATCGATTTGTCTATCAAATTCGTTTTGAATATCACCTAATTCTTTGTCTTTTGCCGCAATCGCAGCAAAAATTCCTATACCAGCTTGTTCTAGTCCAAAAGAGAAAGAAAAAGCAAATTGTGCAATTTCTTGTTTTTCGACAAGAGATTTATTTATTCTAGAAGAAGTTCCACCAGAGAGAACATCATTCATCATTTGTAGAGCATACATATCATCATTAGTCTCTTCAGGGAATCTATAAGCCATAAATAAACCAGGAAGTTGTATGTTATCATAAATTGTATCTTTTATTAATCCTAAAAGTTCATTTGAAGCTTTTTCAGGCCTTGGAATATTAATAGGTTTATCTTCTAAAGATTTTAATATATTCTTTGCTTTTTTATCCTTAGGGTTGTTGAAATCATTTGTGATGAATTTATTCTTTTCAATACCATAAGTTTTTTCAAAATCGGATTCTGTTAATAATTCATGGTCTCTGAACATATTTATAGCTTGGCCTTTGGGTATTGATCCAAAGTATTTAGATATCCACTTCTTTGTTTGATCAATATTTATGTCACCTGCAATAGATAATGTTGCATTTGCAGGAACATAAAATGTTCTATAAAAATTAATATAATCTTCCTCCTCTGCTGCATCTAAGTGTTCCATACTGCCAATTGGTTGCCAATTATATGGATGTTCCTTGAACATACGTTTAAACATTTCACCAATAAATGAAGCATATGGTTGATTATCAATTCTTTGTCTTTTTTCTTCTTTTACAACACTTCTCTGTGTTTCAATTCCTATACTATCAACATTAGCATGAAGCATTCTTTCACTCTCTAACCATAATCCAAGTTCAAGTTTATTTGAAGGGAGTAATTCAAAGTAGAATGTTCTATCATGTGATGTGTTCGCATTTAATGTGCCTCCATTTTTTTCTACTAACTCACTGTATTCACCTCTTTTAATATTTGTTGAACCTTCAAATAATAAGTGTTCAAAAAAATGTGCAAATCCTGTTCTATCTTTTTTTTCATTTTTTGATCCAACATGATATAGTACAGAAATAGCAACTATTGGTGTTGCATGTTCTTCATGAAGGATGACATGAATTCCATTTTCAAGATCATATTCAATATATTCTATTTGTTTTTGAGAAAAATTAAAGAAACTTAATACTACTATAGGAATTATAAGAAATAGCTTATTCATATTTTAATTCAATTTATTTGGATACAAAGAAAGCAAATTATAAATATTTTTTGCTATAGTAAAGTATTTATTAATAACTTAAAATTAATTTCTAAAAAAAGTATTTTTGTTATATGAGATTAGTGTTAATTTCTTCATTCTTTTTTTATTCAGTCTTTTCAGTTAGCCAGAATATTGTTCCTTTGGTAGATTTTAGTCGCTATTTTAAAAATTTTCAGGATGGCTATTTTAGACAAATTGAGTTTCAACCAATTTCTGAATTTAAGTACGGAGATAATTTAGTAGCGTATGTTGATTTTAGAGGGAATTTAATTGTCTATGATGGAATTAAAAAAAACAGCATATCTAATTTGCGAGTAGAGTATGAGGTTTCTGATAAATTAATGATTTGGAAAGTAGGAGAGACACTAAATATGTGGGATGAAACAGGTAAACGTACCTTAACATTTAACGTGCGAAATTATTGGGTTAAAGATGATATTATTGTTTTCGAAGATACTCGTTATAATTCTGTTAGTGTTTATTATAATGGCGAAATATATCCTTTATACAATTCTTTGGGAGATCTTAATTCACCAGATTTTATAGGTGAAAATATTGTTGCATTTAGAGATAATGGAAATTTTAATAAAGTATTTTGGGGTGGTGCTATTTATGATATAGATGTTTGGCAGAGTTCATTTTCCTATAATGGGGGGACAGATATTCTTGCTTTTAATGATTTAGTTAATGGCACTTTTACTGTTTTTGATAAAGGTGTTTTTTATGATGTAGAGGATTTTTATATGGACGCCTATAAAGCAGGAAGAGGATTTGTTGCTTATACAAATTTAAATGGTGATTTAATTTATTATTCAAACGGCACAAAACAGAAATTGTCTAATTTTGCACCTGATTTTTGGGATGTTAAAGATGATGTCATAGTTTGGTCTGAAAATGCTTTTTTTTATGCTTTTTCAAATGGTGAAAAAATAGAGTTAGCTAGATATATTCCAAAGGATTATCAATTGAAAAATAATACAGTAGCTTTTCGAAATATAATGGGAGGTGTAAGTGCTCTGGTTAATGGAGAGATAGTTGAAATAACTAATCAATTTAATTCAACATACTCGATACACACTAATTCTGTTTTGGTTGAATTATTTAATAGAAGTTTCATTCTTTTTACTAATGGTAAAAAGTATGTAATGTAATTCTTTTTTTAAATAAACTTAAAATAAACAATTAGTCTCTTTATCTTTACTTTTTTAATATTTAAAAAATCATTGCAATGAGTAATTGGTTTACAGTTAAGGTGAAATACACAAAACAACTTGATAATGGAGGATTAAAAAGAGTATCAGAACCATATTTGTTAGGTGCAATGACTTTTACAGATGCTGAGGCTCGTATTTACGAGGAATTAGGTTCTATAATTCGAGGTGAATTTCAGGTTGCGGGTATTGTAAGAACCGAATTTCAGGATGTTTTTCAATATGAAGAAGAGGATGTTTGGTATAAATGTAAGATTTCATATGAAGATATTGACAATGATAGTGAAAAAGCAAAAAAAGTTGCTCAAAATTTCTTAGTAACTGCTAGCTCTGTTAAGGAAGCTTTCGATAGAATTAATGAGAGCCTAAGTGGATTAATGATAGATTATAGTATATTATCAATTTCTCTTTCTCCAATTGTTGATATTTTTCCATATAATGAAAAACTATATGTAGATTCAAATGAAGAAGGAATTGAAAAGGTTAAACAATAATTAATTTTAATTCAGATGTATGATTAAAATTAAAGTGGATAATAATGAAAGATATAATAGATAAATTTCGTTCTAGTCATAAAGATTTTAAATATCTTGACTCAAAATTTGATCAATTTTCAAATCCATATGACCTGTTTGAAATTTGGGTTGAAAATGCAATTGAACATAAAGAACTTGAAGTGAATGCTTTTGTATTGTCTACAGTAGGAGATACTGGTCAATCTAGTTCACGTGTTGTATATTTAAAAGATATTATTGAAAAGGAATTTGTTTTTTATACAAATTACAATAGTAAAAAATCAAAGGAAATATCATTTAATTCAAAGGTTTCTATGTTGTTTTTTTGGCCTAAATTATCTAGGCAAATTCGTATTCAAGGAACCTGTGTAAAATTAGATGAAAAATATAGCGATGCTTACTTTGAATCAAGACCGAGGTCTAGTAAGATTGGAGCTTGGGCCTCGAATCAAAGTGATGTTTTGAAAGATGTTAGTGAACTTGAAGATCGTATAAAGATATATCAAGATAAGTTTAAAGACCATATTCCTAGACCAATTCATTGGGGAGGTTATAAAGTTAAACCAGAATATTTTGAATTTTGGCAAGGTCGTCCTTCGCGATTACATGATAGAATAATCTATACAATAAATGATGATTCTTGGGATAAGCATAAACAAAACCCTTAATTTTTAACAAATGTTTGAAATTAAACCAGAGTTTTTTAAACTATCAAATGGTATTCAGGTTGTTTTCCTTCCCAATAATGCTTTTGTTTCTCATATGGGTGTTATGATTCATGCTGGATCAAGGTTTGAGGATCATGGTAAAGAAGGTTTAGCACACTTTTTAGAACATTGTATTTTTAAAGGAACCAATAAGCGTAAAGCATTTGATATTTTTACAGATTTAGATTCTGTTGGTGGCGAATTAAATGCTTATACTAATAAAGAAGAAATTTGTGTGCATGCTTCTTTTCGAAATAATCATTTTATGATTGCATCTGAGTTATTGGGTGATATTATTCAAAATGCTAATTTTCCTGAAGAAGAAATAAAAAAAGAGAAAGAAGTAGTCTTAGATGAGATTAATTCATTTATGGATAATCCTTCTGAACGTATTTTTGATGATTTTGAATCATATGTTTTTAAAGGTAATCCATTAGGATCAAATATTTTAGGTACTAATGAAACTGTTAATAAATTTACCAGAGACGATTTGTTAAGTTATGTTTCTCGATATTTTACTCCTTCTAATATTGTCATTTCTTTTGTTGGTAGGATTAGTTTAAATGAATTAATTGAGGTTTTAGAAAGAGATTTTGGTTCTATTTCTAGAAAAGGAAAACCTAAATCAATTATTGATGTTAGACCATTTACTCCATTTAAGTTAATTGAAAATAAAGCAAATTTTCAAACTCACACCTTAATAGGTGGACTTGCTCCTTCATATAATGATGCTGAAAGAAGGGGGATGATACTTTTAATAAATTTACTTGGTGGTCCAGCATTGAATTCTAGGTTAACTTTATTAATCCGTGAAAAATACGGATATGCTTATAATATTGAGGCCAATTATACAGCGTATTCAGATATTGGTTTTTGGAGTATATATATGGGTACCGATAAAAAGTATTTAAAGAAAGCTGTAAATTTAATCTATGATGAACTAAACTTTATTTGTGATAAAAAATTGACAGAAAGAGATATAGAACAAGCTAAAGAACAATTAAAAGGTCATATAGCATTATCATTAGATAGTAATATGGAATTAATGTTCAGTTTAGCTAAGAGTATCATGATGCATGGTAGTATAGATTCAATCCATGATATTTATAGGCAATTAGATGCGATTACTATGGATGAGCTAGAGAATATAGCAAAAAATAGATTTTCACAGATAAATTTAGGAGAGTTGATTTATAGTTTTTAATGAAAATTGGTTAATTTCAAAGACTATGAATTTTAAAGATTTAAATCTTGACAATCAGCTTCTTGAAGCAATTTCATATATGGGGTTTGAAAAACCAACTCCTATTCAGTCGCAAGCGATTCCTATAATATTAGATAATCATGACCTGATTGCTTGTGCTCAAACAGGTACAGGTAAAACAGGTGCATTTGTTTTACCTATATTAAATAAGTTGGTGGGCAAGAAGGATTCTAGTGTAAATACTTTGATTTTAGTTCCTACCAGAGAGTTGGCTATTCAAATAGAACAACAAATTCAAGGGCTTTCTTATTTTGTTTCAGTTGGATCAATTGCTGTATATGGTGGAGGTGGTGGAAAAGATTGGGATAAAGAAAAGGATGCATTGGTCAATGGTCGAGATATTATTGTTGCTACACCAGGTAAGTTACTTTCTCATCTTAAGCTAGGTTATGTTGATTTTAGTCAACTAAAACATTTTGTTTTAGACGAGGCAGATCGAATGCTAGATATGGGATTTATTGATGATTTAAAAAAAATTATTTCTTTTTTACCTAAAGTTCATCAGACATTACTTTTTAGTGCAACAATGCCTAAAAGTATTTTAGATTTAGCAAAGAATATTTTAAAGAATCCTAAAGAAATAAAATTGTCTATTTCAAAGACTGCTGAAGGAGTTGAACAAAAAATATATTTAACGTATGACAATCAAAAAATACCTTTATTATCTTATTTACTCAAAGGACGAAAAGAATATGACAGTATTATCATTTTTACATCTACTAAGAGTAAGGTATCTGAGATTGTTCGTAGTTTGACAAGATCTGGATTTAAATCTTATGGAATTTCATCAAATCTCAAACAAGAAGATAGAGAAGAAGTTTTAAGAAGTTTTAGATCAAAAAGAATAAGAATATTGGTTGCAACAGATGTTATGAGTAGGGGTATTGATGTTAAAGATATAAATATGGTTGTTAATTATGATGTTCCTAATGATGCCGAAGATTATGTTCATAGAGTGGGTAGAACTGCTCGTGCAAATACAAAGGGTGAGGCATGTACGTTAGTTAATCAAAAAGATATGTTTAAGGTTAATAAGATTGAGAAGCTTATTAAGATGAATATCACAAAAAATCAACCTCCAAAGGATATTGGAGAAGGGCCAAAGTGGGTCAAAAAACTAATCAATCCAAGAAGAAAAAAAACTAATTTTTATAGAAAGAGAAAATGACAAAAATATTGGGATAAAAATGGTAGGAGAATAGATTGTTTTGATATAGATGTATATATTCCTCCCTATGCTAATTGATTCCCTTGAGACTATATTTTATGAAATTATTAATACTTTTATTTATACCTCTTTTTGGGTTAGTTCAACCGCCAATTGAGTGGGAAAAAACTTATGGAACAGTTGGGAATGAATTTTCAGTGGAAGTCCAACAAACTTCTGATGGAGGTTATATTGTTGGTGCTAATGTACAGAATGACCTACTTGATTCTTTTGATGATGACATGTTATTAATAAAAACAGATGCTAGTGGAATAGAAGAGTGGTCTCAAATTTATGAATCAGGTTCAGATGGTGATATATTAAGTTCAGTTAAACAAACCATTGATGGAGGTTATATTATTGCTGGTTCAAAACTTACTACTACTGCTCTTAGACATATTTTTATAATTAAAACAGATGCTAGTGGAGTTGAAGAGTGGAGTCAAAGTTACGGAGAGACTAATACTTCTCGTGCTTTAGATATTATTCAGACAATAGATGGTGGATATGTTTTCTTAGCATCAGGTAGTAGTGGTCCTGGTTCTCCATCAGATATTTATTTAATTAAAATTGATGGGAGTGGAGTTGAAGAGTGGAGTCAAGTTTATGGTGGCTTAGGTAGTCAAAATCCTTATGCAATAAAACAAGCTACTGATGGTGGTTTTATTATTGTTGGGCAGACTCAAAGTTCTTTAGGTAGTGATGGAGATGTTTATTTAATAAAAACAAATGCTAGTGGGGTTGAGCAGTGGAGTCAAACTTATGGAGGGGTTGAAAATGATGCGGGAAGATCACTTGATTTGACAATTGATGGAGGATATATTATAGGTGGGTATACAAAATCTTTTGGCCCAGACTTTAATGCATTTATGATAAAAACAGATGCTAGTGGGGTTGAAGAATGGACGCAAATATATGGAGGTGATACACTTAGTCTGGGAAGCTCAGTTATTCAGGTAAGTGATGGTGGATATTTATTTGGGTATAATACTTTTTTAGGTGGTGTTTCTTCTTGGGATTTTAATATATTAAAAACCGATTCTAGTGGAACAGAGGAGTGGTCACACATTTTTTCAGGTACTGGTCATCCTGCTGAAGATGAGCAAGTTAATTCTATTCAAGAAACTAGTGATGGTGGGTTTGTGGTTTGTGGTTTTACCGAGTCAGTTGATTTATTTGGTGATGACGATGTTTATTTAATAAAAATAGCTAATTGTAATACTGAATCTATAGATATTCATACTGCATGTAATAATTATACATGGATTGATGGAGTTACTTATACTTCTTCTAATAATACTGCACAATGGATCATAGAAAATTCATTAGGTTGTGATTCAATAATAACGCTTGATTTAACTATAGATCCATTATTATTTGGAGGTATAACTGATTGTATAGATGGTATACATATTCCAACAGGTTTTTCTCCAAATAATGATCAAAACAATGATACATATAATATTATTGTTGGTCAAAATGTCCAAGCAATTTTATTTTCATTATACGATAGATGGGGAAATACGATATTAACAACAACAGATAAAAAATTTGAGTGGGATGGAACACTAAATGGTGTACCATTAAATTCAGGTGTTTATCCTTATATACTTGAAGCAGTTTATGTTAATGGAGAAACTGAAATTTTATCTGGCAATGTGAAATTGATAAAATAGTATTTTTATCTTTTTTAAGTTTACCCCCCTAAAAAATAGGGGGTATGTTAATAAAAAATGATATTTTTTCATAATCACCCCTGAAATTTTAAATTAAATTTGTAAAAAAAATATTTACAAATGGCTAATCAAAGAATGCAAGCGTATTATGATGTGCTCCATCGAGCACCAAAATCAATTTCATATAATGATAAGATATCTGAAATTTTCGCTGAAAATGTTTTTCATAGTGGTGTTATGAGAGAATACCTTCCAAGTGATGCTTATAAATCAATGATGGAATCAATTAATAGTGGAACACAATTAGATCGTAAAATGGCTGATCAGGTAGCTTCTGCTATGAAAGATTGGGCATTAACCAAAGGAGCAACTCACTATACACATTGGTTTCAACCTTTAACTGGATCCACAGCAGAAAAACACGATGCATTTTTTAAGCCAATAGGTCCAGGGGAAGCGATTGAAAGATTTGACGGAGAATTACTTGTTCAGCAAGAACCTGATGCATCTTCATTTCCAAATGGTGGTATTAGAAATACTTTTGAAGCAAGAGGTTATACTGCTTGGGATCCTTCTTCTCCTGCTTTTGTAATTGATAAAACGTTATGTATTCCTACAATATTTATTGCATATACTGGTGAAGCTTTGGATTATAAAATGCCTTTATTAAAAGCATTGAATGTCGTTAATCAAGCTGCTGTTGATGTATGTCAATATTTTGATAAAAATGTCACTAAAACAATAGCCACATTAGGTTGGGAACAGGAATATTTTTTAGTAGATAAAGCATTATTTAATGCTCGCCCTGATTTAATGATGTCTGGTAGAGCTTTGTTTGGTCATGCTTCAGCAAAAGGTCAACAATTGGATGATCATTATTTTGGATCTATTACGGATCGGGTTAGTGCATTTATGCGTGATTTTGAAACAGAGTCAGTTCGTTTTGGTATTCCTGTTACAACTCGTCATAATGAGGTAGCACCAAATCAGTTTGAATGTGCTCCAATATTTGAGGAGTGTAATCTTGCAAATGACCATAATTTATTATTAATGGATATTATGGAAAAAGTTGCACGTAAGCATGATTTTCGTATTCTTTTTCATGAAAAACCTTTTGCTGGTGTTAATGGGTCAGGAAAACATAATAACTGGTCATTAAGTACAAATACAGGAGTTAATTTATTATCACCAGGTAAAAATCCGAAAAGTAACCTTCAATTTTTAACTTTTTTCGTGAATACAATTAAAGCAATTCATGATAACGCTGATTTATTGAGAGCATCTATTGCGAGCGCAGGAAATGATCATAGACTTGGTGCCAATGAAGCTCCACCCGCTATTATATCGGTATTTATTGGTTCTCAATTAACCGATTTATTGGATAAAATTGAAAAAAATGTAAAAGCTGGTAAAATGACTCCTGAAGAAAAAACAGAATTAAAGCTAAATATTGGAAAGATACCTCAAATTTTATTGGATAATACTGATCGTAATAGAACATCACCTTTTGCATTTACTGGAAATAAATTTGAATTTAGAGCAGTTGGTTCCTCTGCTAATTGTTCTTCTGCAATGATTGTTTTAAATACGATTGTGGCAAATCAGTTGAAAGATTTTAAATATAATGTTGATTTTAGAATAAATAGTGGAGATGGAAAGGATGAAGCTATTTTAAAAGAGTTGCAGAAGTTAATAAAAGAATCTAAAAACATTCGTTTTGAAGGTAATGGATATGGTGAAGAATGGGTAGAAGAAGCTGAGAAAAGAGGTCTTTCAAATTTAAAAGATACTCCTCGTGCTCTTAAAATATGGTCAGATCAGGGTGTTCATGATTTATTTGATAAAATGAATGTGTTGACACCAAGAGAGTTAATGGCAAGACAAGATATTGAGTTTGAAAATTATGTTCATAAGATTCAAATTGAAGCACGTGTAATTGGTGAAATGATTCAAAATTTTGTTATTCCTGCTGCTGTTCAATATCAAAATAAATTAATTAAGAATATTTCTGGTTTAGTTTCTGTTTTAGGAGATATACAAGGAAAAGAATCATCTAAATCTCAAATTCAAATTGTTTCTAAAATTTCTGAGCATATGAATAAGATGAAGCAATTGAGTGATGATATGCTTTTAGCTCGGAAGAAAGCAAATAAAATTACTGGAAATAGGTCAAAAGCGATTGCATATTGTGATTCTGTTAGAGTCTATTTTGATGAAATTCGTTATCATGTTGATAAGTTAGAATTGCTAATAGATGATGAGGAATGGAGGCTTCCAAAGTTTAGAGAGATGTTATTTACAAGATAGCGATTAATTCTTTTTTAATATTCATAAGCACCTATATCTGGAATTCCAGAATTAGGTGTTCCATTTAAATCTAATCCATTTATTCTTGGATATAATATGTTGCCTCTTTCTCTAAGTGCAGATGTTGACCAAAAAGTATAATCATAGCCTATTACATCTTTAAAAAATGGAGATTCATTCCAATAATTTTCTCCAATAAATATTGAAGGATTATTGATTATAGTTTCACTTTTTATTAGATTATTTTGCATGTGAAAATTTAGTGTTAATGCAATATCACTTATAGTATCTATGACGAATTCATAATCTTGATATCCATATAAAACACTATTAGTTATTATACCTTCATTAATACTTCTAACAACACCTGTACCATTATAGTAATTACTTATTCCAACTGCTGCTCCAGCATCATTACTTTGACTATATCCAAGAAGGTCACAATGATTTATATTGTAGTCTCCACCTCCTACAACTATTAACGAATGAATGCCATTTTTTGCAACGATAGAGTTTTCCATTTTTAATCTTCCAGCCTCCATGAAATTAGCGTCTCCATTATAAAGAAAAACACCATAAGAGGCACTGTTATAAATTTGAGTATTGTTTATAGTAGTTGTATACGAGTTAGTTGGATTTGTGGGGTCAGATCCGTTTATATGAATACCTGTAGTTGCATTTTTTATAATTGCATAATTAATGTTGCATGGTTTCGCTTCAACAATGTAAATACCATAATATTGTCCTGGTACATCATCATAAAAAGATTCTAGTCTATCACCCTGAATTAAGACTTCATTTTCTAATGTTCCCGTAATGTTTAATGTTCCTTTATAAACATATAAAAGTGCATTTTTATGCATATATATATTTGTCCCAGCAGGAATTTCAAGTGTTTTTCCTTCATCAATTATAGCTGCTCCATAAATTACATGTGGTTTATCATTTTCCCATATTCCTTCATTTAAGTCAAAAATTCCCTCTGATATATATGAATAATGGAAATAAGCATCTTGCCCCCAAGCAACTAATTCAACATATTGATTTGTTCCGTTTGTTGAAAATTGAATTCTATCCTCAACAATCATAGGTGATAATCCATTATTAGGGTCAATAGTTACCTCAATAAAAATGAATAAACTATCGTTGGGATCTAATTCTAGATCTGCAAAATTTGTTCCTGGAGTACCGTCTACATTTATCCGGAATTCAGAATTAGAACCACCTAATAATGCAACTTGATCAATTTTTAAAGTTCTAGAGTCATTATTATAAATTTTAATTTTTTTAGTCACAGAACCAATCGTTGTGAATACTGTATCGAAAAATACAGTGTCTTGGCTGAAAGATAGATTAGAATTAGAATAAAATAAAGGTTTATTACAGCTAGATAAGCTTATTGAAAAAACTACAAATATTATGTAGCACAAGAATAGAAATGATTTTTTCATGTCCTTAATTATCTTATCAAATGTAACGTAAAAGATTTAGATTTATTTTTAAAAATTCATTTATATTTAATGAATAATGAAAAGTTTTATATATCTTTGCACACTCACTTTTTAAAGAATAATAATGAGAAAAGATATCCATCCAGAAAATTATAGGTTAGTTGTATTCAAAGATATGACTAATGACTATTCATTTCTTTGTCCTTCTTGTGCTGAATCAAAAGAAACTATAAAATGGGAAGATGGTAATGATTATCCTTTGATTAAATTGGATATTTCTCATAAATCACATCCTTTTTTCACTGGTGTTGTTCAGTTTGTTGATACTGCGGGTCGTATTGATAAATTTAATTCTCGTTATGGAAAACGTAAAAAATAAATTATTTATATAATATTTAAACCTCTCGTTATTTTTCGGGAGGTTTTTTTTTGGTTCAATTTTTGAAGCAATCAAGTCAAGAACTATATTTATATCGTGAAATTTAATTTTAAATATTTATTATTCTTTGCATTTTTTCTCTTAGTTTATCAAAATGTAAGTGCCAATAGGATTCCATCAGGATTTCAAGCTTTATTTATTAAAGATTATTTTAAAAGTCAGAAAAAATTTAAAAAGGCATTAAGGTATAACCCTTCTATATCGGCATATGGATTATCAATAATCTATTCAAGAGATGATAATCCTTTTTATAATATTGATTCTGCTTATAGATATATACTTATATCAGATTCTTCTTGGTTGGTATCTAAAGAAACAAAAAAGGTTAAATGGTCAAAATATGGTTGGTCAAAAAACGGGATTGATTCACTAAAAATATTGATTAGCTCACAGTTTTATTTTTTAGTCGAGAAAGAGGATGATTTAATATCATACAATACTTTTATTAAGGATCATCCTTGGGCCCTTGAGATTAAGCAAGCAATAGATAATAGAGATTCTTTGGAGTGTTTTAATTCATTGAAAATAAATACATTAAAGTCACTTAGTTATTTTTTAGATTCATATCCTAATAGTAAATACAGAAAAGTAGTTGAGAGTAAATTTTATAATTTACAGTACAATAAGCATACTAAATCAGATTCTCTAGAATCTTACTTGAGTTTTATTTCTTTATACCCTAAAAATCCTCGAGTAATAGATGCAGAGAAAAGAATTTTTGAGTTAGTCACTAAATCTAATAAAGTAGAATCATACGAAGATTTTTTGACTAATTATTCAGACAAGAATAATTTTAATAAAATAGGGTGGGAGCAATTTTATGAGGTTTATTTATTTAATTATTCTAAACAACGTAAAATAGATTTTTTGAATAAATTCCCTAATGCAAAAAATATTGATTTTATTAGGCAAGATATACTGTTAACTGACTCTATTTTTTTACCATATTTTAAGAATCAAAAATATGGTTTTTTAAATCGAATTGGTAATACTATCATACCTCCAATTTATGATAATGTTGGTGAATTTCATGAGGGTTTAGCAGTTGTGGAAAAAAATGAATTACAAGGTGTTTTAAATAAGCATGGTGATATTCAAATCCCTTTTATATATCATTCAATTAGTGATTTTAACTATGGTAGAGCGTTAGTTGAATTAGATAGTAAGTTTGGTTTAATTGATCGTAATAATAAATTAATATTAAATTTTATATATGAAGATATAGGGGATATATCAGATGGATTAATTTATGTTAAGAAGAAGGAAAAATATGGTTATTTTGATTTAAATGGAAATTTAGTTATTGATTATCTTTTTGATGAAGCTTTTGACTTTAAAAATGGTTTA
This sequence comes from Crocinitomicaceae bacterium, assembly GCA_002709305.1. Classification (GTDB taxonomy): domain Bacteria; phylum Bacteroidota; class Bacteroidia; order Flavobacteriales_D; family Crocinitomicaceae; genus UBA4466. The sequence goes on from PAQM01000005.1 coordinate 100,008, forward strand.
GCAATTATTGAGTTAGATAAAAGAAGTGGAATAATAAATAAAAGTGGTAGATTTTTGATAGAACCTATATATGATAATATAAGATTAATAAATGATTCACTTTTTGTTCTCTCCCAAGATGGAAAGAAAAGTATTCTAAATAGTCAAGGCAATATCCTTACAGATTCTTTTTATGAAAATATAGGTTCTTTTAGTGATGGATTAGCTATAGTAACAAAATCCGATTCTTTATTTTATATAAATATGAATGGCGATATTATCATAGATGATTTTTATAGAACGTATCCAAATTATTTATCTAAAGGAGAATTTAATAATGGAAAAGCAATAGTTAATAAAGAAGGTAAATATGGAATAATTGATCGTAATGGTGATATTGTTATAGATTTTTTATATGATAATTTAGGTTATAGTGCAAATATGGTTTCTTTTAATTCTAAAAATAAATGGGGATTAATAGATACGTCAAATCAAATGTTATCTTCTTTAAAATATCAATATATTGATTTATTTGAAAATGGTTTTGCAGTAGCTTCGCTAGAAGATTCTATAGGCATGTTAAATGATGAAGGTGAGCTAGCTATACCATTTTCTTATAAAAAAATTAATTGGCTTACTGGGGATTATTTTAAGGTATTTGATGGGGATAAATATGCATTATTTAATGGTGGTGAAAAATTGACAGAATTTGAGTTTAATGATATTGATTTATTTAATGAGCATTTCCTATCTTTATTAGGAGATAATGGATTAAATTATTTTGTTGTATCATCAGGTAAGTTTATTAAAATAAAATGAATAGAATATTGGCTTTAATAGATAAATATAAATTTGGCTTAATGGCCACTGTTTTTGTCTATATAGCAATTTTTATTTATCTCCAAGTTGATTCTTATAAACAGTACTTTCCAATAAAAAGATTTAATAAGGATTCTTATGTTGAAATTCCAGTTGATGATATTGAATTAAGTTCAGAAAATATTATTATTCCCATAGATTATTCTGGTGATATTAAAAATTTGGTGCGTGATCAGAATGATGTTAGAAAGAAATCTCAAGATATATATAGTCAAAATCGTACTATTTCTGATGTTGAAAATGAATATAAGTTACTAGAAGAACAAATGTATCGAGAATCTGGTGGAGAAAAGGATAGAGAAAAGATACGCAATGAGATGAATAAAAAGAATCAAGTTGTATCGCCATTTGTAAATGATAAAAACAAACCATCTAATGGTAATGATGATTTATTGTATTCCGGTAATGTTATGGTTGATTGGGTTTTGACAAAGCGTACTCCACATCAAAATAATGATTGGTATGTTCGTAACCCAGGATATACATGTGGTCATGGTTCTTCAGGAGTTGTTTCTGTTATTATTAAAGTTAATAAAAATGGTAATGTTATTTTAGCTGAGTACGATTCATCAAAGTCAAGTAGAGCAAATCAATGTATGATTAAGCAAGCAATTAAATATGCTAAGAAATCTCGTTTTAATTACTCTCAATCTGCTCTCAAAAATCAAATAGGTAGAATTACCTATACATTTAAATCACAATGATGAGTAGAAATATACTTCGTAAATTAATTCCTGATTTTTTGTTAAATAAATACAGGGATTTTATTAAGTTAAAGACGAATAGAGTTATAAAACAAAGATTCATTGATGGGGATATAATAACACAAACAATGATTGAAAATGATATTCGGAATTCTGGCATTAATGAAGGTGATAGTGTGCTTGTTCACTCAAGTCTTTCAAAAGTTGGATGTGTTGAAGGAGGAGCTAAGACAATAGTTAATGCTTTTATTAATGTTATAGGCACCAAGGGTAATTTATTGATGCCTACCTCACCTAATTCAGGATTACAATTAAATTATATTAAGAAAATAGATTTTTTCGATGTTTTAAATGATTCATCAAATTTAGGAGCGGTTTCAGAATACTTTAGAAAGATTCCTAATTGTGAACGAAGTGCACACCCAACTGAACCAGTATCTTGTATTGGTCCAGATGCTAAGTTTTTCACAAAAGATCATTTTGGTCAGGAGACCCCATATAACTCTAAGAGTCCTTTTTATCGCATTATTGAACGAGAGGGTAAAATCGTTTATCTTGGAGTTACATTAGAAAATGCTGGCACAAATTTGCATACTTTAGAAGATGCTATTGAAGATTTTAAATATCCTGTATATCTTGATGAGTTGTTTGAAGTTTCTGTTAAATTTCCAAATGGTCAAGTTAAGAGTATGAAGACAAAAGTGCATAATCCTCATCAATCAAAAAAACGTAAATGTGATGATTTAATTCCTTTATTTAAAAAAAGAGGTAGTTTAAAAGAGAAGAAAATAGGTGAAGCTGATGCATTAATTGTTGATGCAAAATTAATGTTTGAACAAATGTTGAATGAGTATAATGAAAAAGGTGTTACAATGTATACTCCAAAAGGAGATAAATAATATATAAATTTTAAAAAAGGATTAATATGAGTATAATTAATTGGAAAACATTAAAAGAATATGAGGATATTACTTTTAAAGTATCAAATGGCGTTGCTAGAATTGGATTGAACCGTCCAGAAGTTCGGAATGCATTTAGACCAAAGACAGTTGATGAATTATTAGAAGCTCTTATTATATGTCATCAACATGAAGAAATAGGTGTTGTTTTAATTACAGGTGAGGGACCTTCTAAGAAAGACGGTGTTTGGGCATTTTGCTCTGGAGGAGACCAACGTGTTAGAGATAAACGAGGTTATGCTGCAAATGATGGAAAAAACAAGTTTAATATTTTAGAAGTTCAGCGACAGATTCGTTTTATGAATAAGGTCGTTATAGCTTTAGTTCCAGGTTGGGCTGTTGGTGGAGGGCATAGTTTACATGTTGTTTGTGATTTGACTATAGCCAGTAAAGAAAATGCAAGATTTAAACAAACAGATGCAGATGTAGCAAGTTTTGATGGTGGTTTTGGATCAGCATATTTAGCTCGACAAATAGGACAAAAACGTGCTAGAGAAATTTTCTTTTTAGGATTTGATTATTCTGCCCAAGAAGCATATGAAATGGGTATGATTAATAAGGTTGTACCACATAGTAAATTGGATGAAATAGGTTATAATTGGGCTCAAGAAATAATGACTAAAAGTCCAACAGCAATCAAAATGTTAAAATTTGGGTTTAATTTGATTGATGATGGATTAGTAGGTCAACAAGTTTATGCTGGAGAAGCAACTCGTTTATTGTATGCTACTGAAGAAGCAGAAGAGGGAAGAAATGCTTTTTTAGAAAAAAGAAAAAGAGATTTTTCAAAATTCCCAAAATTTCCCTAGATTTTAAATTATTTCTTAAAATTTTCTGCTACTATTAAATCTTTTGTTCCATGATTCCAATTGTAGAATCCTTCACCTGATTTAACTCCTTTTTTTCCAGCAGTTACCATATTTATAAGTAACGGAGAAGGTGCATATTTTGTGTTTCCTAATCCATTGTATAGAACTTCCATTATTGCTAGGCAGACATCTAAACCAATAAAATCAGCTAGTTGAAGTGGTCCCATTGGATGTGCCATACCCAATTTCATAACAGTATCAATTTCTTCAACACCTGCTACACCTTCGTTTAATGTAATAATTGCTTCATTGATCATTGGCATCAATATCCTATTTGCTACAAAACCTGGATAATCGTTTACCTCTACTGGTACTTTATTTAGTTTTTTTGAAATATTCATGATAGAATTTGTTACTTCATCAGAAGTAGAATAACCACGAATTATTTCAACTAACTTCATTATTGGAACTGGGTTCATGAAATGCATTCCAATTACTTTATCTGGTCGAGAAGTTGCAGCTGCAATTTCTGTTATTGAAATAGAAGATGTATTAGAAGCTAAAATGACATTAGAGTCTGTTATATCATCTAGTTCTTTAAAAATTTTTAGTTTTAAATTAATGTTTTCCGTAGCAGCTTCTACTACTAATTCAGCATTTTTAACACCTTCTTTTAAGTTTGTAAAAGTTTTGATGTTTTTTAAAGTTGAATCTTTTTCAGCAATAGAAATTTTTTCTTTTGATACTTGGCGATCTAAATTCTTTTCAATTGTCGATATTCCTTTTTCTAATGATTCTTTTGAAATATCAATTAAAGATACTTTATGTCCAAATTGCGCAAATGTATGAGCTATTCCATTTCCCATAGTTCCTGCACCAATTACTGCTATATTTTCCATTATTATTTTTAATATTTAAATTAAATGAGATTATCTTTTTACAAAGATAATATTCCTATTAAATGATTGAATATTTATCTTTGATATATGGATATGAAAAATACTTTAATATTATTTTATGATGGCGATTGTGGGTTTTGTAATCGTTCAGTATCCTTTGTCCTAAAAAAAGATAAAACTAAAAAGATTTTTTTTGCTAAACTCGAATCCGATTTCACTAAAAAAACATTCAATAAAAATAATTGGAATTTGCCTGATATGAGTACTTTGTATTTTATTGATAATGGAGTTGTGTTTAAGAAATCAAGTGCAATATTGAGAATTTCTTGTTATTTAAAAATGCCGTATAATTTTTTATTTATTTTTAAAATAATACCTAAATTTTTGAGAGATTACATGTATGATTTTGTTTCAAAGAGACGTAATAAAATAGCTAATAGGTTTTGTTTTATTCCATCTAAAGATCAAAAGAATAGATTTATAGCTTAATGCTTATTTTTCAAGGAAGTTTTTAGTTTGTTCACATACTTCTTTTAAATGATTAGGTAGTTTGTTAATTTTCCATGGTTGCGTTGAGCCAAAAGTGTGTTGTGCATCTTTTATTTTGATTAATTTAGTATTTAACCATTTAGCTATTTTTTCTCCTTCACTAATATCTACTGAAGTATCATTCTCACCATGTATCACTAAGGTTGGAATTTTAGAATTTTTACAATATTTTTTTATGTTGAGTCTATCTTTGTTATTTGTAAAATCTATAAATAAAGAGTATTTGTGAGGCATATTTTGTAATGTTCTAGAATTCTTTTGATAATAAACACCGTTTTCTTTCCAATTTTTTAGTTTTTCTCCTTTTGGAAATCGATCAGAAATAGATGATATACCAGCCCAACTAACTATTTTTGATATGAATCTATTTGAAGATTGAAGAAGAGCAATTCCTCCTCCTCTTGAATGGCCAATGATATATATTTCAGGAAGTAATTTAAATTTATCCTTAATCAATCTTATTATTGAATTAAAATCTTCTATTTCTTTTGTGTAGCTATTTTTACTAAATGATTCTAAATCATCAAAGTCAATAGGATTTGTTATTGTTCCACCATTATGACTTACATTATATTTTAAAAAACCAAATTTATAATTATTGAAGTATTCTTTAACTAGTTCCCAACAACCCCAGTCTTTATAACCCATATATCCATGGATGAAAATAACTAGTTTATTATTCCAGTTATCAGGAATAGATATATCAAATAAACTCTTTTTATTTTCAGCACCTATATATATGGAGTTTATAACTTTTTTCATAATTAGTAAAAATATAATTCTTTTTAGAAAAGTTATTTACAATAAGAGTATTTATTGCATTAGTTATTAAATTTGAGTTAATGAAAATATCTGCATCAATCTATAGTGATAAAAAGCGTAATTTAACGGAGGTTATTAAAGATCTTAATGATAACCAAGTTGATTTACTTCATGTTGATTGTAATGATGATTTAGATGTTTTTAATGATATAAAAATTATTAGAAATTTATCTGATATTCCTATTGATTTGCATATAATTACGGAGAACCCTTCCAAGTATTACAAACTTTTAGAAGAAAATCATGTTGAGTATTTTACATTTCAACATGAACAATTAAAGGAACCTTTAAATATTCCTAATACTATTACTGGTAAGAGAGGTATAGCTATAACTTCGAAAACGCCAATAAGTATTTTTGATCAATATTCTAAATTTGATTTTATTTTAATTATGGCTACTACTCCAGGTATGAGTGGTGGAGATTTTAATACCATAAATTTTACTAAGATTAGACAATTTAGAAATCACTATCCTGATAAATCAATACATGTCGATGGTGGAGTTACTGCTGAAGTTTCATTTATTATAAGAAATATGGGTGTAAGTGTTGCTGTTTCAGGATCTTATTTGTTTAGTTCTCCAACCATTGGAAATGCATTAATGAATTTAACTAGAAGAGAGATTGAATCACATTTTTCAGTTAGTGATTTTATGGTTCCTATTTCGGAGTCTCCAAAGGTTTTAAAGAATAATATTACTTTTCAATTAGTTTTAGAATCTATTGATAATGGAAAACTTGGTTTTTGTCTTGTTTTAGATAGAAATAATAAGTTGTTAGGTTTAGTTTCTAATGCTGATGTTAGAAAGACTTTATTAAATAATATAGATGATTTTAATAATTTATCGCCTTTAGAATTAATTAATTTTTCTCCTATTACAATTAATGATAATGCAACTGTATACGAAATGCTGAGGTTGATAAAAAAATGTAAGTTTCCAATTTTATATCTTCCTGTAATCGATAATAAGGGTTTTGCAAAAGGAATTGTTACTTTTGTTAATCTCATTAAAGGAGAGTTATGATTTTACACTTAAAAAATAATATTACTCAGTCCAAAGCTGCTTTAATTGCAAATGATCTAAATGCATTTCACTTTTTCTCTAATGGAGTAAATGTAATTGTTACAGAATCTAATTTAAAGGAATTGCCTGTTGAATTAGAGGGTGTGGTTGAACAATTTTGGCTCTTTGATAATGATATTCAATTAGCTTCTAGTAAATATATATCGGATAAAAGAGAAGTGCAAATTGGTAATATTAAAATAGGTGGCAATACCAATAAAACAATTGTAATTGGTGGTCCTTGTTCTGTAGAATCTAAGAGTCAAATTCTTGAATCAGCTAAATTACTTGTTGAACTTGGGTTAACAACTCTTAGAGGTGGTTGTTATAAGCCTAGGACAAGTCCATATTCTTTTCAAGGAATGGGGTATGATGGTCTAATGTTACTTACTGAAATTAGAGAAGAATTTGGTCTGAATATTATAACAGAAGTTCGTGATGCTACTCATATAAATGATGTTATTGAACATTCTGATATAATTCAAGTAGGTGCAAAAGCTATGTATGATCAAGGTATATTACGTGCATGTTCAAGTATAGATAAGCCTATATTAATTAAGCGAGGTTTTGGAACTACTTTAAAAGAATTTGTTCAGGCAGCAGAATTTGTTCTATCAGGAGGAAATAATAATGTTATTTTATGTGAGAGAGGAATAAGGACTTTTGAAACAAATACAAGGTTTACATTAGATTTATGTGGTGTAGCTTGGTTAAAAGAACACACTAATCTTCCTATTATTTTGGATCCAAGTCATGCTATGGGGTATGCTTATGGTGTACCTTTCTTATCAAAAGCCTGTGTCGCAATGGGTATAGATGGTTTGTTGATTGAAACACATGTGAATCCTTCTGTTGCAAAGTCAGATGCTTCTCAACAGTTAAATCATAATGATTTTCGTAAATTATTAACCTCATTAAAGCCTGTAGCTAATAGTGTTGGATATTCAATAGTCTAGTAGTGAACTTAGAAAGAAATATAAAAGCTATTTGTGAAGAGAATGGAATAGAATTTATTTCTTTTCTTTCTGAAATGGGAGTTGACCGAGCTATTGACCTAACAGTTAGAGATCTTGATGCAATTGCTCGGAAATATAATTTAGATTTAAGTGAATTAATTTTTAGAAATTCACTTATAACACAATCTCTTTTAAAAAAAATAAAAAAAATTAAGCTCGTTGTATTGGATGTAGATGGTGTAATGACTGATGGTGGAATGTATTTTTCAGAATCTGGAGATCAATTTAAAAAATTTAACACTAAAGATGGAATGGGAATACTAGAGCTCATAAAAAAAGGAATGCAAGTTGCAATAATTTCATCTGGATTTAAATCTGATTTAGTTCATAAACGTTCAGAAATGCTAGGGATTCAATATTGTTCAGTAAATAGATCTCCTAAACTTGAACGTTTACTTTCTATTTGTGAAGATCTTAAAATTAATTTTGAAAATGTCGCAATGATTGGAGATGATATAAATGATTTAGAGATAATCAGAAATGTTGGTTTTTCTTCTTGTCCAAAAGATGCAGTTAATTCTGTAAAAAGAGAAGTAGATATAGTTTTAGAAACTAAAGGAGGTTATGGTTGTATTCGCGAATTAATAGATACATATATTCTTCCGTTTTCTTTTTAAATATGGATAAGATTAAGATTGGGATATTAAAAGAAGGAAAAGTTCCCCCAGATAAACGAGTACCATTAACACCTAAACAATGTAGATTGTTAAAAAGTATTTACCCGAATGTTGAAGTTATAGTTAATCCAAGTTCTATTCGAGCTTATAATGACGATAGCTACATAGAACAGGGATTGATTTTAAGTGATGATTTGTCTGAATGTGATATTATTCTTGGTGTTAAGGAAGTAAATATTTCTGATCTTATTCCAAATAAAAAGTATTTGTTTTTTTCTCATACTCTAAAAAAACAACCTTACAATAGAGAGCTTTTACAAGCAATTTTAGATAAAAAAATTCAATTAATTGATTATGAGGCTTTAAGAGATAAGTATAATAAACGCTTAATTGGATTTGGTCGTTATGCAGGGATAGTAGGTTGCTATAATGGCTTTTTAACATATGGAATTAAACATGATATTTATGAATTAAAACCTGCTCATCAATGTTTTGATCGTAAAGAAGTTGAGAAAGAACTAAAAAAAATAATACTTCCTAAAAATACTAAGATTATTTTGACAGGGTTTGGTAGAGTAGGGATGGGAGCTAGAGAAATTTTAGACTTATTATCTATAGATGAAGTTACACCTGAAGATTTTTTATATAAGCAACATAATAATCCTGTATATACTCATTTAGATATAAAAGACTATTATGTTAGGCGAGATGGTTCAGGATTTATTAAGAATGAATTTTATTCTAAACCTGAATTATATAAATCAGATTTTAAAAAGTTTCTCTCTGAAACTGATATGTATATACCTTGTCATTTTTGGAGTGAAAAAGCTGACTACATTATTACTAGAGATGACCTAAAGTTAAGTAATCTTCGTCTTTCTGTTGTTGCTGATATTTCATGTGATATTGATTGTGCTATTGCTTGTACTATTCGACCTAGTAAAATTTCAGATCCAATTTATGGCTATAATCCAAAAACAGAATTAGAGGATGATTTTAAGTCGAAAGGTGTAATTGCAGTTATGGCTGTTGATAATTTACCATGTGAATTACCTTTAGATGCATCAGAAGATTTTGGTGATGAGTTATTAAAAAAAGTTTTTCCACTATTGCTTGGTGAGGATAAAGATATGGTTATTGCTCGCGGGAGTGAAACAACTTTAGAAGGTGAACTTTCAGAATATTTTAAATATTTAGAAGATTATTTAAGAAAAACTGAATAAATGAAAAAAGGAGATGAAAAGATAATCAGAGGCTGGATTTCATATGATTGGGCAAACTCTGTTTATAACTTGGTTATTTCCTCTTCTATTTTTCCTATTTTTTTTGAAAATTCAACTTCAGAGGCCTATATTAATCGTGTTAATAATTCAGATTCATTTAGAACAGAGGATGTAACTTCTTTATTTTTTGGTTTTGAGGTTACTAGTTCTGTTTTATATTCTTATACTTTGTCTTTATCATTTTTAGTAGTTGCGTTTTTATCACCTTTTCTTTCAGGTATAGCAGACTATTCTGGTAATAAAAAAAAATTTATGAGATTTTTTTGTTACCTAGGTTCTTTGTCATGTATCAGTCTTTATTTTTTTGATCCTAATAATATGGAAGTTAGTATGCTTTCATTTTTTTTAGCTAGTATAGGTTTTTGGTGTAGTTTAGTTTTTTATAATTCTTTTTTACCAGAGATTGTAGAACCAAGATATCAAGATAGTGTTTCAGCAAAAGGATTTATGATGGGTTACATTGGAGGTGTTATTTTACTAATAATATGTTTAATGTGGTATATGGTTTTAGGTTTTGATATTCGATATTGTTTTATTTTCGTTGGACTTTGGTGGATTTCTTTTAGTCAAATAACATATAATGTTCTTCCAAATAATGTATATAATAGAACTAAAAATAAAGGCGCTATTTGGAAAGGCTTTAATGAATTAAAAATAGTTTTTTTAGAGTTTAAAAGTATAAAAAGATTAAAACGATTTTTGTTTTCATTTTTTTTCTTTAATACTGGTGTTCAGACTGTTATGCTTACAGCTACTTTGTATGCTTCTAGAGAGATTTTCAAGATTCCTGATTCAGTTCGATCAAACTTAACGATTGATGAAATTACATCAAGAGAGAGTATGGTCACAACAAATTTAATAATAGCTATTCTTTTAATTCAAATTTTAGCAGCTATAGGTGCATTATTAATTGCTAAATTATCTAAAACCATTGGAAATATTAAAACAATAAAAATTTTGATTGGATTTTGGATACCATTATGTGTTTTTGCTTATTTTCTTGAACAAGGATCTTATAATCAGTTTTATATTCTTGCATGTGGTGTTGGTCTTGTTATGGGTGGAATTCAGTCATTGTCTAGATCAACTTATTCTAAAATGCTTCCTGAAACAGAAAATCATGCTAGTTATTTTTCTTTTTATGATATTATTGAAAAAATAGGTATTGTGTTGGGTACATTTTTCTTTGGTTTCATGGAATATATAATGAATGATATTAGAGCCTCAATACTATCTATAATATTCTTTTTTGTTGTCGGCTTCCTTATGATGTATAGAGTCCCGGATAAATTTAAAAATGAATTTTAAGATTTCTTGTAAAAGGGAAGTTTAACAATTTTAGCTTTTATATTTTTATTTCTGATCTTAATAAAGATAATATTTTCTAATTCATTAAATCCATTTTTAACATAGCCCAAACCAATTGGTTTTTTTGTTGAAGGAGACATAGTTCCAGATGTAACTTTTCCTATTATATTTTCGTTTTTATCAACTATTAGATAATCGTGACGAGGAATTCCTTTTTCAATAACTTCAAAAGCAACAAGTTTTCGTTTTAAGCCTTTTGTTTTTTGTTCTATTAAAAAATCTTTGTCAATAAAATCTTTTTTATCAAGCTTTGTTATCCAACCTAATCCAGCTTCTAGAGGCGAAGTTGTGTCATTAATTTCATTCCCATATAAGCAAAATCCCATTTCTAGTCTTAATGTATCTCTTGCAGCTAAACCAATTGGTTTAATCCCATATTTTTTTCCAGATTTAAATACTTGATCCCAAATTAGGTTTACTTCATTGTTTTTACAATATATCTCAAATCCACCAGAGCCTGTATAACCTGTAGATGAAATTATAATACTATCTAATCCTGCGAAATCACCAATTTCAAAATTATAATACTTAATTTTTGATAAATTAATTGAAGTTAAAGATTGCATTGCATCTATTGCTTTAGGTCCCTGAATTGCTAAAAGTGAATATTCTTCAGATAAGTTATTCATTTTGGCATTAAATTTATTTAATGAGGAAATCCAATTCCAATCTTTAATTATATTTGACGCATTAACTACTAATAGGTATTCATCTTCTTTTAATTTATAAATAATTAAATCATCTACTATTCCTCCTTTACCATTAGGCATACAACTATATTGAGCTTTACCTACGGTTAGTTTTGAAGCATCATTTGAAGATATTTTTTGAATTAAGTCTAGTGATTCTTTACCAGATATTAAAAATTCACCCATATGTGATACATCGAAAACACCAACTTTTTCTCGTACAGTTTGGTGTTCTATGTTTACACCTTCGTATTGTATAGGCATTTCATATCCTGCAAAAGGTAATATTTTTGCACCTAATTCTAAATGTTTATTAAATAAGGCTGTTTTTTTCATCTGACAAAAAAATTTCTCAAATTTAATAAATTCAAGTCTGTATATAATTTATTATACATAAAAAGCACATATTAATTATTTTTAATTTACTTATTACCTGTTTTCTTTATAAGATGTGCTAATTCTTTACCTATTAAACTTCCAATTGCTATCCCCATCCCTCCTAATCTTATTCCACAGTATAAATTGTTATTTATTTTTTTTATGATGGGTTTTTTAGATTTTCCAACTCCCATAATACCTGACCATTGATGATCTATTTCGAATGGTGTATTAGGTAGAATAATATTTTTTAAAAGAGATTTCAATGATGAAATTATTAATTCCGTATTTTTTAATTCAGTAGTAGTTTCAGATTTTATATCTAGGTTTCTTCCACCACCAAGTAGAATCCTATCATCAATATTTCTAAAGTAATAATAACCTTCATTATAGTGAAAAGCACCTTTAATCTTTAAATTTTCAATTGGTTTTGTTATAATTACTTGCGCTCTTGCAGGTTGTATATCTTCGGAAGAAATAAGAGATTTAGCAAATCCATTTGTACATATAACAATATTTTTAGATGTAATTATACCTTGATCTGTTATTGTATTTTTTCCTTTTATTTTTATAGCATTTATTCCAAATAAAACAGATATATTTTTTGAAATTATTTTTTTTTGAAATACTTGATTCATAGATGAAGTGTCTATTAGTCCTTCTAAACGATTGAAAACACTCGTTTTTATATTTTTGAATCCAAATTCGTTATTTACATTATCATCAATAAAATAGGTGTTATTTTCATTTGTTATTTCTTTTAATTTTTCATTATAATATGGAATTTGTTTTTTTATATTTTCGAATATTTTCATTTCTTTACTAGTTATTAAATCCCAGGACCCTGTACTTTTTAGCTTTAAATTTTTATCACCAATTAGTTTACGTAAATTACAAAGTCCTTCCCAACGTAATTTAATTGTATCCCAAACATCTTCTTCTTTATATTTTTGAAGATCTGAATATATCTCCGAGGCACTACCAAAGCATGTGAAACCAGCATTTTTAGAACTTGCTCCACTAGGTAGTAATCCACGTTCAATAATAATTATTTTTCTTGTAGGATATATTTCTCGTAAATAAATAGCTGTACTATATCCAACTATTCCAGCACCGATTATTAGATAATCAATGTCCTTAAAAAAAGATTTTTGTTCCCAGTAACTTAATTTTTCACTATTTAGAATAGAATTTGAAGGCATATTTGTTAACTATTTTGACCATATTTGTAAGTAAATATTCAAATTTAAATCAAATCTATAACTTGTTATATAGATTTAATATTTAAATTGTACATATAAATGAAGTATATAGTTATATTTTTCCTTTTAGTATTCCCTCTTTTTTCATGGGGGCAAAAATTGGATTTAGTTTTTCGTGGTTCATTTATAAATGTAGATGAAGACAAAAAAGAGTCTGGTTATAAGGTTGAAGTTTTTCAAGAAAACAAGCTTATTTCATCATCAACTTCTAGTTCAAATGGCAATTTTAATATAACTGTAGGTATTAATCAAGATAGTCCTTTTATTCTTAAATTTAGAAAGTCAGGATTTGTTACTAAAATAATGTCTTTTGATTTTGACGGTGCTAATGAAGAGGATATTCCTACAGGAGGAGAATTTTTTGATCCTTTTAAAATTCAAGTTTTTAAAGAAAAAGAGAATGTTGATTTCACTTTTCTTGAAACATCTCCAGTTGCTAGTTTTTATTGGAATAAAAAAAAATTGATTCCAGAATTAGATAAAAGTCAGCAAGAAAAGATTAGTAATGAAATAAAAATACTTTTAGCACAACATAAAAACAATAATTCTGTATTAGATTCTAATAATCAATCATCAAATTTTTCTAGCGATGCTGATGCTCAATATAAAAAGATACTAATCGTAGCTGAAAATAAAATTTTATTAGGTGAGTATGAAAAAGCTATTGAATTAATAAATAGAGCAATTAAATTTAAACCAGAAGATATTCGTCCTAAGCGTTTATTAGATAAGATTAATGCAATTCAATTAGTTAATAATAAATATAATAATTTAATAAACTATGGAGATTCGTTACTTAAAATTGAAAATTATAAAGAGGCTAAAATAAAATATAATGATGCTTTAAAGCTCAAGCCAAATGAAACTGAACCAAAAATTAAAATTAAACAGGTGAATGATTTAATTAGTCAAATATTGAATTCTAATAAGAACAATATATTGTATTATGACTATTTGGATAAAGCAAATAAAAAAAATAAACTAAAAGAATATCAATCTGCTTTAGTTTATTATAACAAGGCACTATCAATAAAACCTAATGATACTCTTGTGCAATCAAAAATATTAAATATTGAAAACATCTTAAAAAATGATTTAACTTTTGAAAAAAAAGATACAATAAAGTTTAATAAATGGAAGCCAATTACTATCCAAAGTTTGGATTTGAAAGAACTAGGCGATCCACTTTATGATAATTCTATTATAGCAGGGGGGGGACTTATTCAAAAATCTTCTTCTGACAGATTTTATATGAAAAGTTCAAAACTTAGAAGAAAAAAAACATTTATTAATAAGGAAGAGACAGATAGAATACTTTCGGAAATAAAGTCAAACTATTCTAAGTCTAATCAAATTAATCTTGCAAAAAATCTTATGGTTTCAAGTGGAGGAGATAGTGATTTTAACAGACAACTACAATTAACTATAAATTCACTAAGAAAGGCTCAAATTGCTTTAGAAATAAAAGATCGAATCAAAATAAATTTTGAAAATGGTGAGAGCCTTGCTGCACAAACCACTTTAGATAGTATAAAACAAGAATCAATTTTGGATTATAGTCAAAGAAATAATAAGCATACTGATAATATGGATATTATGGCTTCTTATAATACTGCTCAAGCTAAATTAATGTCAAATGATATATTAAATAATCATGATAAAAATATTAAATCCAATCAAAATATTTCGTTTATGAGAAGTTTGTCAGAAAAATTAGATGATAATAATCAAAATTCTCAAGAAAATAATGCATTAATTAACTCATTAGCGTATGAATTAGCATCTGAGAATAATGATGATTATAACATACAAAAATTTAAGTACATTCAGAATCAATCTTTTATAGATAATGAAATGGAAATACTTGAAAATGAGATGTTATCTAGGTTAAATGATAAAGAAAATTCAATATCTATTTTGAAAGAGATTGACGATAAAGTGAAGAAAATGGATGCTAGAAAAATTGAAATAGAAATGAGTCAAAATTATAATGTTTCTTCGGAAATAAGTAATGTCAATAACCTTCCTAAAGATCAATTTAAAGTTCCAAATAGTTTAGGTAAAGAATATCCAGAAGGAGTAAGTCAGGAATCATTTTCTAGAAGTGATAATAATGGTCTAGTTACAACAATAATTACAAGACGAATAGTTGTTGTTAATGGTCATGCAGATGTTTATATTAGAACACAGACTTTAAATGGAATTACTTATACCAAAAATGGTAAACCAAGTTTAAATCATGTATGGCAAAAAGAGACCCAAGCAGCTCATTTGGAGCGTCATTTTTAGTTTATTTATTTGTATTTCTTGTACAGAAGGATCTAATTTAAAATCAAATTTTCATAAAAATGTTGTTATTTCTGGTGAAACACAAGGTACGACCTATAAAATTATAATTGCTGAAGATTATTCTATAGTCAATCAAAAGTCAGTAGATTCTATATTTTTACATTTCGATAATGTTTTATCAACTTATAATAATTCATCCGTTATATCGATTTTAAACAGATCGTTAAATCCAATTATTGTGGATGATGATTCTGGATATTTTAGAGAGTGTTTTTCTAAAAGTCAGCTAATTTTTAATCAAACAAATGGGTATTTTGATCCATCTGTCTTTCCATTGGTAAAAGGATGGGGATTTATGAGCGGTATTCCATCGCCATTAACTCAAAATGAAGTTGATTCAATTCTTTTATATGTAGATTTTACAGTTGGAAATCTATATGATATTTCATTTAAAAATAAAGACATCTATTTTGAAAAAAATAATCCAAAATACATGATGGATTTTAATTCTATTGCACAAGGTCTTTCAGTTGATATCATTGATCGTTTTTTATCTAGAAAAGGTTGTTTTAATTATTATATAGAAGTTGGAGGTGAAATAATTGTTCGCGGGAAGAATAGAGAGGGATCTAATTGGAAAATAGGAATTGATACCCCTAAAGAAAATTTAGCCAAAAGAAAAATAGAAAATATATTACAAATTTCAGATAAAGCTATAGCAACTAGTGGTAATTATCGGAATTTTTATTTTGCAAACGGTGAAAAGTATGTGCATAGTTTAAATCCTAAAACAGGATTCCCAGTAAATAATTCTTTATTAAGTGTTACAGTCGTAGCAGAAAGTTGTTGTTTAGCAGATGGTTATGCAACTGCTTTTATGGTTATGGGGAGGGAAGAGACCTTAGATTTTATTAGAGAGAATTCTAATTTGAATATAGATGTTTATATGTTGTATCAAGATGAGGATGGTAGTATTAAGCGTTCTATGACTGATGGTTTTTTGAAATATATTTTTTAAAAGAACTAAAATAATTTTAATTATGGAAGATAGTTTTAGCAAAAAAAACATTCATTTTATTGCTATTGGTGGTAGTGCAATGCATAATTTAGCAATTGCATTAAATCGCAAGGGATTTAACATTACTGGATCTGATGATGAAATATTTAATCCTTCTAAATCACGTTTAAAAAAAGAAGGAATTTTACCTGATGTTATAGGTTGGAACCCAGAAAGGATAACAAAAAATATAGATGCTGTAATTTTAGGGATGCACGCAAAAATAGACAACCCTGAATTAATAAGAGCAAAAAAATTAAATATTCCAATTTATTCTTATCCAGAATATTTATATAAACAAGCTAAGTCTAAAAAGAGAATAGTAATTTCTGGTTCTCACGGTAAGACAACAATTACTTCAATGATATTGCATGTTGCAAATATAATTGGACTAGATTTAGACTATATGGTGGGAGCAGAATTAGAAGGATATGATTGTATGGTTAAGATTACAGATGAATCAAAGACTGTCATTCTTGAAGGCGATGAATATTTGACTTCTCCAATTGATCATAGACCAAAATTTCATTTATATAAACCACATGTTGCAATTATTACTGGAATTTCTTGGGATCATATCAATGTTTTCCCAACATTTAGTAATTATTTAGATCAATTTGATAACTTTTGTAAGTTAATTCAAAAAAAAGGAACTCTTGTATATAATATCGAGGATGTTGAAGTTAATAAATTGGGAGAAAAGTATTCTGATATCTTGGAGACAATTCCTTATAAAACACCTAAGTATGATGTTGTCTCTGATGGTACAATAATTCATTTAGAAGGAAAATCTTATAATTTAAAAATATTTGGTTCACATAACCTTCAAAATTTGATGGGAGCTATGATTTTAGGTGAGTCTATTGGTATCTCTAGAAAGGATTTTTTAAATGCCATGTCATCATTTAAAGGTGCTGCTAAGAGGTTACAGAAGATTATAGAAAACAAAGGTTTCTTAATGTTTAAAGACTTTGCACATTCACCAAGTAAACTTAGAGCTACAACAAAAGCAGTAAAAGAGCAATTTCCATCAAAGAAAGTTATTGCATGTATGGAATTACATACATTTTCTTCTTTGAAGAAAGATTTTCTTTCACAGTATAAGGATTCTATGAGTTCTGCTGATGAATCTCTTGTTTATTATAGTCCTCAAGTAGTCAAACACAAAAGTTTAGATCCAATTTCATTGGAAGATGTTTATTTAGGTTTTGGAGGAGGTGTTAAGGTTGTAAATCATACCAATGAAGTTCTTTCATTTTTACTTTCTAAGGATATGTCAAATACAGTTTTATTAATGATGTCATCAGGTAATTTTGATGGCATTGATTATGCTAAATTGGCAAAAGATATATGTAATTAAAGTTTGAATTTTAGAGTTTTAGACCTTCCTTTTTTAAAAACTTTATTACTAACATATTTTCCTTTTCGTAGTTTCTTTTGACTTGCTTCAGGAAGATTTGAAATTTTCTTACACTCACTTGAACAACAATTGTCCATTTTAGATTTACATTGTTCACATTGAATAAATAATAAATGACATCCTTGATTTTTACAATTTGTGTGAGTGTCGCATGCTTTACCACATTGATGACAAACAGATATTATATGATTTGAAATTCTTTCACTTCTTCTTTGGTCAAAAACAAAATTTTTTCCTATGAATTTGTTTTCTAATTTTTTTTCTTTGGTTTGTCTTACATATTCTATAATTCCACCTTCGAGCTGATAAACTTTATTAAATCCTTTATGCTTAAAATATGCGCTAGCTTTTTCACATCTTATACCTCCTGTACAATACATTACGATATTTTTATCTTGTTTATGTTCTTTCAAATTTTCTTCAATAATATCTAAAGAGTCTCTGAAAGTGTCTACATCAGGAGTTAATGCGCCTTTAAAATGACCAATTTCACTTTCATAGTGATTCCTCATATCTACTAAAATAGTATCTTTTTTTTCTATAATACTGTTGAACTCTTTTGCTTTAAGATGTTTCCCAATCTTAGTAGGATCAAAATTTTTGTCATTTATGCCGTCTGATACAATTTTATTCCTGACTTTTATTTTGAGTTTTAAAAATGATTTATCATAATGTTCTATAGCCATATTTAGTCTGACATTTTTTAGAAATGAAATACTATCTATATGTTTTTTAAATTGATTAATATGTTTTGCAGGAATTGATATTTGAGCATTTATTCCTTCTTTTGATACGTAAGTTCTTCCTAAAACATTTAATTTATTCCAAGCAATAAAAATAGTGTCTCTAAAAATCTTAGGATTTCCAATTTTGTAGTACTTATAGAAAGATATAGTGAGGCGTTTTTCACCTGCTTCATCTATTAATTTAGCTCTTTCTTTTGCACTTAGTTTATTATACAGTTGCATGCTATATAAGTTAAAGTGTTGAATGTTTACAAAAATAAAAAGAATTTTTAGCGGAATATAATTTTTCTTAAAACAAGACTAATTAGTATGCTATTCATAGTAGTTAGAAGTAACATAGCTAGCATAGATATTGTCATTGTTGACATTGGGTTATAAAAACCTCGTCCAGCTTCTAATTTTTTATTGTAAATATCCTCTTTAGTCATTACCTCTAATGCTTCATTAGAGTTTTTTAATTCTTCAAATTTTTGAGGATTATCAAGTATTGTTTTTACACTAACTTCTAACTTAGATATTTGATGTTTATTGAATTCAGGGTCAATTTTAGAATAATAAAAGAATATAAATAGACTAACTATCATAGAATAAGTTATTCCAGCCGACATTCCATTTTTTATATCACGAAGAGTATTTCCACTTTCTGTATCTTTTAATTTTTTTTTATATAAACCAACTGTTATTGCTAGTAATAAACATAATATATTAATAAATACAGATGGTACTACATTATATTTGAAAGCTCCTGTATAAAAGAAAATTATTTTAATGATGATCCACAGTAAAGCAAAGACTATTCCTGTTTTAATAGTAATCCTCATTGCGTTTTTTAGCTATTCATGGTAATTAGAAACTCTTCATTTGATTCTGTGGTACTCATACGTTCTTTTATAAATTCCATAGCTTCAACTGGAGTCATATCTGCGATAAATTTTCTAAGAACCCATATTCTTTGAAGTATGTCTTTATTTAGAAGTAAATCTTCTCTACGAGTTCCAGAAGATGTAATATCAATAGCTGGATAGATTCTACGATTTGAAATCTTACGATCTAATTGAAGTTCCATATTTCCAGTCCCTTTAAATTCTTCAAATATTACTTCATCCATTTTAGATCCTGTTTCTGTTAGA
Organism: Crocinitomicaceae bacterium; assembly: GCA_002709305.1. Classification (GTDB taxonomy): domain Bacteria; phylum Bacteroidota; class Bacteroidia; order Flavobacteriales_D; family Crocinitomicaceae; genus UBA4466. The sequence goes on from PAQM01000005.1 coordinate 119,927, forward strand.
GCTGTAGCTATTATTGAAAGAGAACCTCCATTTTCAATTTTACGAGCAGCTCCGAAAAAGCGTTTTGGTTTATGTAATGCATTGGCATCAACACCACCGGATAGAACTTTTCCAGAAGCTGGGGAAACTGTATTATATGCTCTTGCTAAACGAGTTATTGAGTCAAGTAAAATACAAACATCATGACCACATTCTACCATTCTTTTTGCCTTTTCAAGAACCATATTTGCAACTTTTACATGTCTATCAGCTGGTTCATCAAAAGTAGAAGCAATTACTTCGGCATTTACGGAACGAGCCATATCTGTAACTTCTTCTGGACGTTCATCAATAAGTAAAACAATTAGATATGTTTCAGGATGATTGGCAGCAATAGCATTAGCAACATCTTTTAATAACATTGTTTTACCTGTTTTTGGTTGGGCAACAATCATACCTCTTTGTCCTTTACCAATAGGTGCAAATAAATCCATCACACGTGTTGATAAAGTTTCTTCTTTATGCCCTGTTAGCTTAAATTTTTCATCCGGAAATAGTGGGGTTAAATATTGAAAGGGAACACGATCTCTAATATAAGATGGAGGTCTTCCATTGATAGATTCTACTTTAACTAAAGGGAAAAATTTCTCTCCTTCTCTGGGAGGTCGAATTGAACCTACAACTGTATCCCCAGTTTTTAAACCAAATAATTTTACTTGGCTTTGTGATATATAAATATCATCAGGGGAAGAAAGATAATTATAATCCGAAGATCTTAGAAAGCCATATCCATCTTGAATTACTTCTAATACACCTTCAGCTTTAACTATTCCAACTAAATTATACATTTCTTCCTCTTCTTTGGAAAAGCGACTGTCGTTTGTATATTTATTACTATTATTTTTATCGTTATTTCTATGGTTATTATTGCGATGATTAACTCGATTTTTTTTCAAAGCTTCTTCTTTATCTATATTCTTTTTAGTAGATAAATTAGTTTCTCTTTTTTTGTCAGTATTAAGATGAGATATATTTTCCTTATCATTTGATTCAATATTATTAGAATCTGTTTTATCCTCAAGTTTAGAATTATCGGAATCAATTACTATTCTTTTGCGAGTTCTTTTACGTTTCGGCTTTTCATCTTTTTCATTTTCTATAGATGATGTTTTTAAAATAGAATCTATTAAATCTACTTTTTTCATTGATTCAAAACCCTCAACATTTGAAGATTCCGCTAATTCTCTAAGTTCAGCAATTTTCATGCTATCCAATTGATTTTTATCCATTAATGAAAAGAAAAATAATTTTTGATTGTTATATAAATTAAATCTGGGAAAATTTTCAAATAGCTTTTAAAGCTACATTCGACGTACAATATTAATGATTTTATTTAAATATACAAGTTAATACTAATAAATCTTATTAAGATTTTTTAGTCTATTTATTTCTTTATTGATTTGTTTTTCTTTCGATTGATTTATTTTATATTCACATTATGATAAAAATTGCTTTGCATTGGAAGATATTAATAGCTATGTTTCTAGGTGTAATATGGTCTTTAATTTCGGGTTATTTTGGTTTAAATAATTTTACTTTAAATTGGATTAATCCTTTTGGTGTAATATTTATTAATCTACTTAAGCTTATTGCAATTCCTTTGGTCTTATTTTCTATTGTTACAGGTGTTATAGGTTTATCAGATCCATCTAAGTTAGGTAGAATGGGTTTAAAAACATTAGGACTTTATCTAATAACTACTGTTTTTTCTGTTTCAATAGGGTTAATAATTGTTAATGTATTTGTTCCAGGATACAATCATAATAGTGATACAAGAGTTAATAATAGATTAGAATATGAGATTTGGGCATATGAAAATAATATTGAAGTAAAAGATGGACGAAATTTAATGTTAGATGAAAGTGATGAAAAATTAAAAAAAATACGTTTAAAATTAAATTCTGATTCTAAAAAAAAGGAGTACAAAGAAATTTCTAAAAAACAAATAAATCAAAAAAGTGGTCCTTTACAACCATTGGTAGATATTGTGCCAAGTAATTTAATTCAAGCTTTAGGTAATGGTAAATTGATGCTTCAAGTTATATTTTTTGCTTTGTTTTTTGGTATTGCCTTAATAATGATACCTTCAGATAAAACTAAAATTGTTAGACATTTTTTTCATAACATGAATGATATTTTTGTTAAAATGGTATTTATCGTTATGAATTTTGCACCTTTTTTTGTCTTTTGTTTAATGTCTGGAGTATTAGCTAAATCAGCTGACAATTTTGATCAATTAATAGATATTTTTATTCAACTTGGTTTCTATTCTTTTGTTGTTTTATTTGGTTTACTATTTATGCTATTTGTTTTTTATCCACTCTTGTTAAAGGTTTTTGGAGTTAAAATAGGTTATCGTGATTTTTTTGTAGGCATGAGCCCTGCTCAATTTTTAGCTTTTTCTACAAGTTCATCTGCTGCTACTCTTCCTGTTACAATTAATTGTGTGAATAATAATTTAAAAGTACCATCTAGTGTTAGTGATTTTGTTTTGCCTATTGGTGCTACTGTTAATATGGATGGTACATCTCTTTATCAGGCTGTGGCTGTCATTTTTTTAGCTCAATACCATGATGTTGATTTAAGTGTTTTACAACAGTTAGGTATAGTTTTAACTGCTACTTTAGCATCAATAGGATCAGCTGCAGTTCCAAGTGCTGGTTTGATAATGTTGATGATTGTTTTAGATTCAGTAGGTTTAAATCCAATTTGGGTAGCTATTGTTTTTCCAGTTGATAGAATTTTAGATATGTGTCGAACAGTAATTAATGTAACTAGCGATGCAACTGTCTCAGCAATTATAGCAAAAACAGAAAAGTTAATAGATTAACAAATTTTTTCTTTTAAGTATTTCCCTGTAATACTAGTTTTACAATTTATAATTTCTTCTGGTGTTCCATTAAAAACTATATGCCCTCCTTTATCTCCTCCTTCAGGTCCCATATCTATTATATAATCAGAACATTTAATTACATCTATGTTATGTTCAATTATAATAATTGAATGTTTTTCTTTAATTAATTCATTTAAAGCTAAAATAAGTTTATTGATATCATGAAAGTGAAGCCCTGTAGTTGGTTCGTCAAAAATAAAAAGTGTAGGTTTATTTTTTTTTGCTAAAAAGGATGCTAATTTGATCCTTTGTGATTCACCTCCACTTAGGGTATTTAAAGATTGTCCAAGTTTTAAATACCCTAATCCTACTTTTACTAAAGGAGTTATTTTTAAAACGATTTTTTTTTCAATTCTTTCTTCTCCATGTTTGAAAAAATCTAATGCTGATTCAATATCCATATTTAAAATGTCTGATATGTTTTTATCTTTATATTTGATATCAAGAGTTTCATTTTTATAACGTTTACCTTTACATTCTTTACAGATTAAATTAACATCAGCCATAAATTGCATTCCAATAACTATTTTACCATCTCCTTCACATACCTCACATCTCCCCCCAGGCACATTGTAACTGAAAAAACCTGATTTATATCCTCTAGCTTTAGCTAGTCCTTGACGAGAAAATAACTCTCGAATATCGTCAAACGCTTTCACATAAGTTGCTGGATTGCTTCGAGATGATTTTCCAATTGGGTTTTGGTCTATGAAATCAACAGATTGAATATTGTCCATATTGGCTTCAAAAAACATAAAATCACCTTGTTTTTCTCCATATATACCAAGTTTATTTTTCACACATGGTAAAATTACATTTTTAACCAAACTTGATTTCCCAGATCCACTTACACCAGTTACACAAACAAGACTATTTAATGGTAATTCAATTTCAATGTTTTTAAGGTTATTTTCATTTATGCCAGTTATTTTAAGTTTATTTTTTGATTTTCTTCTTTTTGTTGGAATAGGGATATTTTTTGTGCCATTTAAATAATTAGCTGTAAGGCTATTATTTGTTTTTATTAACTTATCATATTTACCTTGAAAAACAACTTGACCCCCATTAATTCCAGCCATTGGTCCCATATCTATTATTTCATCTGCGGCCTTCATTATTTCTTCTTCATGTTCAACAATTATAACAGTATTTCCAAGATCACGAAGTCTTTTTAAAATTAATATTAATTGTTCGGTATCCTTTGGATGTAATCCAATAGAAGGTTCATCTAATATGTACATTGAACCTATTAATCCGCTTCCAATAGATTTTGCAATGCTTATTCTTTGTGATTCACCACCAGATAAAGTGTTAGAACTTCTATTTAAAGTAAGATAGCCCAATCCAATTTTTTTCAATAATTCTAATCTTGTTATAATTTCAGGTAGTATATTTTTTATTTTTTTTAAATCTTCTCGATTTGTTTTTAATGTTTTGAAAAATATTAATAGATTATCTAAAGGCATTAATAAAAGATCAATAATACTTTTATTATATATCTTTACATAGCTAGTTTCTTTTCGTAGCCTTGTTCCTTTACATTCTTTACATATAGTTTTTCCTCGGTATCTTGAAAGCATTACTCGGTATTGAATCTTGTATGATTTTTTTTCTAAATAATTAAAAAAGTCATTGATACCTTTAAGTTCTGCATTTCCATTCCATAATAAATATAATTCATTATCATTAAGTTTATTGATGGGTCTGTGTATTGGAAAGTTATATTTTTTTGCATACTTAATAAAATTATTCTTGTATCTCATCATTTTTTGCCCTTTCCAAGGAGCTATTGCTCCATCAAATAGACTGATATTTTTATTAGGTATGACTAAATTAGGGTCTATATCAATAGCCATACCAAAACCATTACATTTATTGCAAGCACCAATAGGGTTGTTAAAAGTGAAGAAATGCTCACTAGGTTCTGTGAATTGAATTTTATCTAGTTCAAATTTATTAGAAAAGGTCAACATTTTCTGTGATTCAATTATATAGATTTTGCACTTTCCATTTCCTTCTATGAAAGCAAGATTAATAGAGTCATTATATGTATTTATATAAATTTGATTGTCAGAGTTTAATGTAATCCTATCTATTATTAAATAAGGTTCTTTTATTTTGTTTGGTGTATCAAAAATAAGGTCATCAATAGAATAGATTTTTTTATTTAAGAATATTCTTACGTAACCTTGTTCTTTAAGATTGTTTATTTTTTTTTTAAAACTTGTTTTATCAATATTTGAAATAGGAGAAAGTATAAGACATCTACTGTTTTTTTTAATTTTTTTAAGTGCATCTATTACATCTGAAGTAGAATTTTTTCTGACTTCATTTCCAGATATAGGTGATATTGTTTTACCGATAATCGAAAACATAGATTTTATATAATCGTATATTTCAGTACTAGTACCAACAGTAGATCTTGGATTATTTGAGTATGTTTTTTGTTCAATAGCAATTGATGGAGCTATGCCTTTTATATATTCAACATTTGGTTTATCTAATTTTCCAAGAAATTGACGAGCGTATGAAGAAAGGCTTTCTATATATCTTCTTTGTCCTTCCGCAAATATCGTGTCAAATGCAATAGTTGATTTGCCAGATCCAGATAAACCTGTGATAACACTAATTTTTTTGTGTGGTATTTTTAAATCTAAATTTTTAAGATTGTGCATTTTAGCACCTTTAATATCTATGAATTTTTCCATTAATATTATTCATTTAATCTTTATTACTTCAAAGTTAATGTCAATTTCAATAATTGAGTTAAAAGATTTGATTTTTAAAAAAAAAAATGTAAATTGCGTTAATAAATAATCATTTTAAACTCTCTGCCTATAGCATATTTTTACTCTTAAACACAGTTTGATTTTAATTTATAATTAAGCTAACTAAAGTAAAGTGATATGTCTATAAAAATAAATTCTTTCGAGGATCGTGAGTTGATTCATGCATATATTAATGGGGATGAAAAGGCTTTTGAGCAATTATTATTTCGCCATAAGGATAAAGTATATCGATTTATTTACATGAAAGTTAGAGATAATGATTTAGCACAAGATCTATTTCAAGATACATTCATAAAAGTTGTAAATACACTTAAAGCGGGTTCATATAATGAAGAAGGTAAATTTTTACCTTGGGTCATGAGAATATCACATAATTTAATTATTGATTATTTTAGAAAAACTAATAAGGTTAGATTGATTTCTGAATCTTCTAGTCAGTATGATAATTTTAATGTTTTTCATACTATAAAGTTAGATGAAGAAAATTTCTCGGAAATTATTATGAGAGAAGAGATAGAATCACAAATGATAGATTTACTAGAATATTTACCTATATCTCAACGTAAGATATTAAAGATGAGAATGTTTAAAGATATGTCATTTAAAGATATAGCTTGTTCTGAGGATATAAGTATAAATACTGCTCTTGGAAGAATGCGATATGCATTAATTAATTTAAGAAAGATTATTGATAAACATAATTTAGTTCTTCATATTTAATATTTAATATTTAATATTTAATATATCGATCTACTTTTTCTTTATATATATCTGCAAATTTTATTAATATTCCAGTTTCTTCTACGTCTCCAAATTCTCTATTGACAGATGTTCCAAATGTTTTCATTGTAGGAGATAAATTCATGTATATATTTACTAATGGAGGGATAAATTCTCCTCGTTGTTTTACAAATGAGTTTAGCACTTTAAATCCTTCTTTAAAATTTAGATTTTTAATTAACCTATCGAATTCTATTTTATCATAATTTTGGTTTATGGGATTATGAGGTTTGATAAGGTTGTCTTTATCTGGAAAATAATTGTGCATAAAATTTAATAAAAAATCTCTTGCCTCTTTATTGTATGTAGGGTACATTGTTACTTTACCAAAAAAGTATTCAATATCAGAGTGAAGTAGAACAATAGCTCCTAGACCGTCCCAAATGTTGTCTAATGCAAAAAGACCTTTTCTGGGGTTGATAGAAGGTTGAAAATTTGGTTGAATCCAACTTCTTCCTAGTTCAATAGTTGTTGGTAAATAATTTTCAACAAAACATTTAGTGAATTTAAAGTAATTAGATGTACTTAATGATATTTTATTGTCATTAAGTACATTTTTACATAAAATATATCTATATCCTCCTATTATTTCTTCATCTTCCGGCGACCAAACGATTAATTGCTGATAACAATTTTTTGAAGTATCAAATTTATCAAGGTCAATTTTATAACCTGTTCCTCCACCTGATTTTCTGAAAGTTATTTCTCTTAATCGTCCAATCTCTTGAAGAACATTTGGTGCATTATGGAAATTTACACTGTATATTTCATTATTTCCTTTCCGAGTATTTCTTAAAAATCTTTTTTCATTAAGTTCTTTTTTTAAAATAGATTTGTCTATAGGATTAATGATTTTTTCCATTCTATAATTCATTTTTCAGTTTATAAACTTTTTCTTTGATTAATTGAGCTATTTCATTGTCATTTTTGTTTTTTTGAAAAAATGATTCATCTATTGGTTTTCCAACTATAAATCTCATATTTTGATTACGTTGTTTAAATAATTCATTCGGTAGATATAACATTTCAATATTTGATTTAATTCTAAATAATTTTCTTAGGTTAGCTAATCGATAAAAAAAATTAGAAAGCCTACCGTCTATATAAACAGGAATGATGGTACGGTTAAATTTTTTTGAATAGGAAACAAATGTTTTTTTCCAAATAAGATCTTTAATTTCACCATTTTCTTTTCTGCTCACCAATCCTGCAGGGAATATACAAACAGCATTTTCAGATTGAAATAATTTCAATATTTTTTCACCAATTAATCTTCTTTCTTTTCCTTTTTTATTAATTCCGATAAACATGTCTTTTATGTTTTCTAAGTTTAGTAACCAATCATTAACTATAAATTTTAGATCTTCTCGATGTCCTTTCAAACCAGATATAAGAATCATTGCATCCATTCCTCCAAATGGGTGATTCATTGCTATTACAATTTTCCCTTTTTTTGGTATATTCTCTATATTTTTAATTTCAACTTTTATATTTAAATATTTAATTACTTCTTCGCACCAATCATTATTTTTTTTGTTTTTGTTTTTATCTATAAATGAATTAATTTCATCTACATGTAAGATGCGTTTTAAGTAATTCAAAATAAAATTAGGTAATCGTTTAAGTAGTTTTCGATTTTTTTTTGCTATTAATTTTTCAATATCAATAAATTTTTTTGTCTCCATATAGATAACTAAATTACATTTATTGTCATTTATGATTGTATAATATGTATAAATTTATACACAATATTTTTTTGAAATTAACATAGATTTAAAACAATTGTATTACTTTTTTATAAGTCTTTATAGTTATGTTTGTAGTAAATATTATTATTAATCATGATTAAGTTATCAGATAGATTAAATAACATGCAAGAATCTGCTACTATTGCTATGTCAAGAAGAAGTAGAGAATTACGGTCTGAGGGAAAGGATATAATATCGTTAAGTTTAGGAGAGCCTGATTTTAATACCCCACAATTTATAAAGGATGCTGCTGATCAGGCAATGAAGGATAACTATACAAAATATACACCTGTTGCTGGCTATGATGATTTAAGAAATGCTATTTCAATGAAATTTAAAAGAGATAATTCATTGGATTATAATTTGAATCAAATAGTTGTTTCTACAGGAGCTAAACAATCAATAGCAAATGTTGTTTTAAGTATTATTAATAGTGGAGATGAAGTGATTATTCCTGCTCCATATTGGGTTTCTTACATTGAAATTGTTAAGGTTGCAGGAGGTGTTCCTATTATTGTTAATTCTAGTATTGATAATGATTTTAAGATTACTTCATCAGAGTTAGAATCAGCAATTACTTCTAAAACTAAATTGATGATATTTTCTACACCATGCAATCCTACAGGATCGGTTTATAGTAGTAAGGAATTAAGAAATTTAGCAGATGTAATTGTAAAATATCCAAATCTTACAGTAATTAGTGATGAAATATATGAACATATTAATTTTACTTCTAAACATTTTAGTTTAGCACAGTTCCCTGATATTTATCAGCAAGTTGTTACTGTGAATGGAGTTTCTAAAGCATGGGCTATGACTGGCTGGCGTTTAGGATATATAGGTGCAACTAAACAAATTGCTGATGCATGTTCTAAAACCCAAGGTCAATTTACTTCAGGAACATGTTCCATTACTCAAAAGGCTGCAATTGCTGCAATAGAAGCCAATCCTGTTGTTTTAAAAGACATGGTTGCTGCATTTAAAAAACGCAGAACAATAGTGATTGATGCACTTAGATCAATTAAAGGTATAAATATTAATGTTCCTGAAGGGGCATTTTATGTTTTTCCAAATGTTTCTTTTTTTATTGGTAAAAGTTTTAATGGTAATATTATGACTTCTGCTACAGAGATTTGTATGTATTTATTAGAGTATGCAAATGTGGCTGTAGTAACAGGTGAAGCTTTTGGGAATTCTAACTGTATTAGAATCTCTTATGCTGCTTCCGAAAAGATCCTTATTGAAGCTATGTCTAGAATTAAAAATGCTTTGGAAAAATTAAATTAAATGAAAGCAGAATTTATTTTTAATGAGTTTTCTAAAAAACAAATTTTAGTAATAGGAGATGTAATGATAGATTCCTATTTAATTGGTTCTGTAACACGAATAAGTCCTGAATCTCCTGTCCCTATTGTTAATTTAAAAAATAGTAATGATAGACTTGGTGGAGCTGCTAATGTAGCTCTGAATTTATTGTCATTAGGTGTTCAACCATTATTATGCTCAGTTATAAGTGATGATATTGATGCAGATAATTTTGATCAATTACTTCTAAAAAGTGGATTGTCCAATGAAGGAATCATTAGGTCCTCAAGCAGAAAGACAACAAAAAAAACTCGTATAATTGGAAATAATCAACAATTGCTTCGTGTCGATGAGGAATCAACAATGTTACTTATTAAAGAAGATGAAGGTCGATTTATTGAACATGTTACTAGGATGTTAGATCAAAAAATTGATGCTGTTATATTTGAAGATTATAATAAAGGATTATTAACAGATAGAGTTATTACTGAAATAATTTCGATTTGTAATGATAAAGATATAATCGTAACTGTTGACCCAAAGAAAGATAGTTTTTTTACTTATAAAAATGTAACATTATTTAAGCCAAATTTAAAAGAATTAAAAGAAGGATTAAATATTGATTTTGATATTGATAATAAGATAGCTTTTGAAAAAGCTATTCAAGATTTAGAATCTAAATTAAATAATCAAATAAGTCTAGTTACTCTTTCAGAAAAAGGAGTTTTTGTTAAAGATAAAAATGAAAAACATTATATCGCTGCTCATGTTCGTAATGTTTCAGATGTCAGTGGGGCTGGAGATACAGTAATTGCGATAGCTACATTATGTTTAACAATAGGATTAGATATAATATTAACATCTAAAATTGCAAATCTTGCTGGAGGTTTAGTTTGCGAAAAAAATGGAGTCGTTCCTATAGATAAAGAACAATTGAAACTTGAAATTGATAAATTAATTCTCGAATGAGTATAAAGGAGTTTAGAGAGAGAGTAAACTTATTAATATATGATGTTAAGCCAAAAGTTTTAGCTGTGTTAACAGTTATGAACATCCTTGTTTCTCTAACTGCAATAGTTACACTCATTTATTATTATGGTTTTAAGTTAACTGAATTTTCTAATTTTTTTTGTTTCACTATTCTAGAGATTAGTTTTGCATTTTATATTTTTAGATTTTTCGTTAAACTTTTTTTTGATTTTCATCCAATTTATTTTATTAAAAATAATTGGTTTGAGGCTTTAATTCTATTTTTAGTTTTAATTGAGGGTATTGCCTATAATATAAAGGGTACAATGATTATAGCTCCTTTATTTATTTCAATTGGTTTTCAAGACTTCGGCACATTTTCAATGATTTTTGTTCAGCTTTTTGTATTTATTATTCTTTTAAATAATTTATTTAAAAAAAGAGATTTTAAACCTTGGATGAAAATTCATCCTGGCTTGCTTTTTATTATTTCTATTTCTATGATGACAATATTGGGATCATTCATTTTAATGTTACCTGAGATGTCAAATATTGAAGGTGGTATGAATTTTATTGACTCATTATTTTTATCAATGTCTTCCGTTAGTGTTACAGGATTAACAACTATTGATGTTGCTAATGCATTGACATTTAAGGGACAAATTGTAGTATTATTTTTAATAAAACTAGGTGGTTTAAATACTATTGCATTTGGTGCTTTGATGCTTGTTATGGCGAAATTTGGTGTTGGAATTAAATACCATGAAGTAATAGAAGATTTTGTTAATAATAATTCAATTTTAAAAGCAAGAAATATGCTTTTTAAAATAGTTGTTTGGGCTACTTCTATAGAAATAATAGGTGTATTAATGTTATTTATTGCTTTTGGTAATCAAGGATCTTTTTCTGATGTTGGCAATCGTTTTTTTCAATCTATATTTCATGCTGTTTCTGGATTTAACAATGCCGGAATATCAACTATGCAAGGAGGTTTAATGCATCCTGATATAATAAATAATACGTTTATACATACAATTATGTTAATCTTATTTTTTCTTGGCGGATTTGGAATGATTTATATTTTTGATTTATTTGATATAAATAGATTACGTGAACGTTTTAAAACTCCCTGGAAAACTATTGATTTTGGAACTAAGATTTCACTGTATTTTACTTTTGGATTATTAGCTTTTGGTGCCTTAACATTTCTTGTTTTTGAATGGAATAATAGTTTGTCAGAAAAAGGTTTTCTTAGTGCTGTTTTAACATCTTTGTTTGAATCTATGACTACTAGAAATGCTGGATTTAATGTTGTTAATACATCTGATTTATCTATTCCAGTTCTTATAATTTTTTTATTTCTAATGTTTGTTGGAGCTTCTTCAGGATCAGCTGGTGGTGGTATTCGTACTTCAACTTTTGCAATTATGTGGGCATCTCTAATTTCAACAATTAAAGGAAAACGAAATACTGAATTATTTAAAAGGACAATACCTAATGATATCGTGTTGAAAGCTTATGCTATACTTTTATTTTTCATTTTGGGTAATATTGTAGGTCCTTTTGTTTTATCTATATCTGAATCAAATTTATTATCAAGTGGGAAATACGATTTTATGGATCTTGTTTTTGAACATGTTTCAGCTGCTAGTACTGTTGGTTTATCTACTGGAATTACTGCTGATCTAAGTAGTGTAGGTAAATTTGTATTAATAATTGCTATGTTTATAGGACGTGTTGGAACCTTGACACTAGCTTATTTAATAGGTAAAAAAGTAATAAGTAAAAATTATAAATATCCAACTGGACATACAATGGTGGGTTAAAATGTCAAATAAAAAGGTAATAAAACCATATAATAATAAAGCGACTTCTAAAAAAGATGAGATTAAAGATATGTTTAATAACATTTCTCGACGTTATGATTTTTTAAATCATTTTCTATCTTTTGGTATTGATAAAATTTGGCGTAAAAAAGCAATTAAAGTTCTAGGAGAAGTATATCCCAAGAAAATATTAGATGTTGCTACCGGAACAGGTGATTTTGCCATAGCATCTTTAAAGCTTAATCCTGAAGAAGTTATTGGTGTTGATATTTCAAAAGGCATGCTTGATCTAGGTAAACAAAAAATAAAGAGAAAAGGATTAGATAGTATAATTAAAATGCATATTGGAGATTCGGAAAATCTATCTTATGAATCAAATTATTTTGATGGTTTAACTGTTGGTTTTGGTGTTCGTAATTATGAGGATTTAGAAAAAGGTTTAAGTGATATGCTTCGTGTAATAAAACCTGATGGTAAAGTTGTCATCTTGGAGTTTTCTAAACCAAAACATCTAATAGTAAAAACAATTTTTGGATTTTATTCAAAAGTTTTTATACCATTTTTTGGTAAACTCTTTTCAAAGGATAAAAGAGCTTATCAATATTTACCTGAATCTGTTATTTTTTTTCCAGAAGGACAAGAATTTTTAGATATAATGATTAAAGTGGGTTATAAGAATGTTAAAAGTCAACATGTTTCTTTTGGAATTGCAACAATATATTCGGGTATTAAATAAATTACTTATGGGTATATATGCAATATCATATTTTAAATATCGTTTTGATTTCATGAGGTTTATTTCATTTTTCTTTTTTTTTCTTTTTTTTAAGAGTTTTTCTCAGGTTGAAAAGCCATTGAATTATAGGAGATTCGATGAAAAAAAAATTCATTTTGGTTTTATGCTTGGAGCAAATACTTCAAGTTTTACTGTATATCAAAAGATAAATAATTACAAAGAATATGGATTAAAATCATTGAATATAAAGTCATCTCCAGGTGGTCAGTTGGGAATAGTTTCTACTTTGAAAATAGGTACTCCAGTTGTGAGATTGAGATTGATTCCAACATTGTCTTTTCAAGAAAGAGTTTTAACATATCAGTTTGAAAATGTGGATGATTTACAAAATGATATTTTTAATGAAGAAAGGATTAATTCTACTAATCTTGATTTTCCTTTAATGTTTCAATTTAGAACACTTCGTATTAATAATTTTGCTGCATATACTTTAATTGGTGCTCAATATTCTACAGACCTTCAATCACAAGAAGATGCATCTCAAGATTTTAATGATCCTTTTATAAAAATTAAACAACATGATATTCAGGGTCAAATTGGAGGAGGAATTGAATTTTTCGCACCATTTTTTAAATTTGGAATAGAAATTAAATATTCTCACGGTTTTATTAATTCATTTGTTCCAGATAATACATATATATCTCAGCCCATAGAATCAACATATAATCGTGGTTGGTGGTTTTCAATAATTTTTGAAGGCTGATAATATGATAAAGAAAGTTGAATTTAGATGTACTCCAGAAGAAGCAAAAGATTCTCTTTATTTAAAGGGTAGAATAAAAAAAGAACTTAATTTGAGTAATGAGATATTTAACTTCAAATGGTCTAGAAGATCTATTGATGCTCGTAGAAAAAAAATTAAATTTAATTGTGTTTTTGATGTTAATATAAATGGTAGTGGTTTTGAAAGAAAAAAAACATTTTTTCCTAAAAATGTTTCTAATTCAAAATCAATAGGTATTATTGGAGCAGGCCCTGCCGGGTTATTTGCTGCTCTTCGAGCTTTGGAATTAGGATTGAAACCTATAATTTATGAACGTGGAAAGGATGTTAGATCACGTAGAAGGGATCTAGCTGTGTTAAATAAGAAATTTATCGTAAATACAGAGTCAAACTATTGTTTTGGTGAGGGGGGAGCTGGTACTTATTCAGATGGAAAATTATATACTCGCTCAATAAAACGAGGTGACGTAAGACGTGTATTATCATGGTTTGTTCATTTTGGTGCTGATGAAGATATTCTTGTAGATACACATCCTCATATTGGAACTAATAAACTTCCTCAAATTATTATTGCTATTCGTGAAATGATTATTCGTCATGGTGGGGAAGTTCATTTCGAATCTAAGGTTACAGATATATTTGAAAAAAAATCAAGGGTATTTGGATTAGAAATTAATAATAGTAAAATTGTGAAATTTGATCATATTATTTTAGCTACAGGTCATTCCGCGAGAGATATTTTTTATTTATTCTTTAAAAAAAAATGGCTTATTGAATCTAAGTCTTTTGCTATTGGTGTTCGTATTGAACATTCTCAAAATTTAATTGATAAGATACAATATAATGGTAGATTAAACGATGATTTTATACCACCTGCATCTTATAATCTAGTATCGCAAATAGATGGTAGAGGAGTTTATTCTTTTTGTATGTGTCCTGGAGGTATTATTGCCCCTTGTGCTACTTCTCAAGAGGAGGTTGTAACAAATGGTTGGTCTCCCTCAAAAAGAAATAATAAATATTCTAATTCAGGAATTGTAGTTTCTATTTCACCTGATGATTTTAAACAAACTAAAAAAAATCCATTTGTATGTTTAGATTTTCAAAAAAATATAGAATATTTATGCTGGCTATATGCTGGAGAAACTCAGAAGGTTCCAGCTCAAAGATTAATAGATTTTTTGGAAAGTAAAGTGTCAAAAAATATTTCAAAAACTTCATATCAACCTGGTGTTAAAAGTGTGGATTTAAATATTTTATTACCAGAAATAATTTCAAAAAATTTAAAAGATGCATTTATTTTATTTGGTTCAAAAATGAAGGGATTTATGACTAATGATGCTGTTTTACATGCTCCTGAATCTAGAACTTCATCACCCATTAAAATACCTAGAAATGAATTTTTACAACATCCTGATATCTGTGGTTTATTTCCTTGTTCAGAAGGTTCTGGTTATGCTGGTGGTATTATTTCAGCTGCAATTGATGGAATTAAGTGTGTTGAACAAATTAAAGTAGAACTTGAAAGTTAATTCATTCTGCGAAATTCTGATAAAATTATTCCTGTAGCAATAGATGCGTTTAAAGATTCTGTTTTTCCGAATCTAGGTATAGTAATAAATTTATTAATGTAAGATATAATTTCTTTTGATATTCCATTTCCTTCATTACCTATTATAATTATAGCTTCATTTTGAATAAATTTATTTTTATATATGTTCTCACCTTCATTAATAAGAGTTCCATAAATAGGTAATTTTGTTTGTTTTAGGTAATCAGGTAGGTAGTGGTATTCAACAGGAATTCTAAAAATAGATCCCATACTTGACTGTATTACTTTTGTATTAAAAATATCTACTGTTTTTTTTGAACAGATTACTTTGTCTACTTTAAACCAATCGCAAGTTCTTAAAATACTGCCCATATTACCAGGGTCTTGAATATTATCTA
This sequence comes from Crocinitomicaceae bacterium, assembly GCA_002709305.1. Taxonomy (GTDB): domain Bacteria; phylum Bacteroidota; class Bacteroidia; order Flavobacteriales_D; family Crocinitomicaceae; genus UBA4466. The sequence continues at coordinate 135,745 of PAQM01000005.1, forward strand.
GAACTACAATTAGTGAATTTGATGGTTTATTTTTAAATATTGGTTTTTTTACAATTGCAATAAGATTATTTGGAGTTTTTAAAGAGCTTATCTCTTTCATTATATTTTTGTCAATTATATAAGAAGGTATATTTTTAAATTTTATTTTTTCTGTTGAGCATATTAATTTAATATTATTAGAGTGGAATTTAATTGTCTCTAATATTATTTTTTTTCCTTCAATTATAAATAAGTTTTCATTATCACGATTTTTTTTAAGTTTTAATGATTTAATCCACTTAATCTTATTTTTAGAAAGAGTTTCCAATTTTCCTTTTATTATTTTTGTTGTATCAATTATAAACGTATTGAATTTCAAACATACATATATTCTTTTGATTTTTACATTTTTTTTAATAGGGTGTAACCAAACAAAATATATTCCTGAGGGAAAGTATCTTTTAAAGAAGAATATAATTTATCAATCTGGTCAAAAATTGGATAAAGAGGATTTAAATTCTATTATTCGTCAACAACCTAACTATAATAATTTAGGTATAAAATGGAAATTAATTGCTTTTAATTTAGTTGATTCAACAAAAGTGGCCAAAAAAAGATTATTGAAGAATAAAAAACAATCTTTAAAAAACTTTAAACGAGTTAAACGTCAATATAAAATAAATAATAGACGAAAAAATAATGCTATAAAAAAGGGTGATTCTTATTACACTGAAAGAATAATTTCTTTGAAGGATACTATTGAACCTAGACTGTTTTTAAGGGAATGGTATAAATATAAAATAGGTGAGCCGCCAAAGATATTTGATAGTGTTTTGTTCATAAAATCAATTAATCAGTTTCGAAGCTATTTAAAAAACAAAGGTTTTTATTATTCTGATGTAAAAGGGTCCGTTGCTTATAATAAAAAAAAGTGTATTGTATCGTATTTTATAAAAACTGGGAAACGATTTAATATTGATAGTGTATACTTTTTGAGTGAAAACTCTAATATGATTGAAAAGTATCAAGAATATTTAAAACAAGGAGATAATCCACTAATAAATATGCCATTTGATACTGATTTATTAGACGAACATCGTTTGAAAGTTTCAAAATATTTTAGAAATAATGGTTTTTATGGTTTTAGTCAAAACCATATATCATTTTTTGCTGACACTATAAATAAGAATTTTTCTATTCATCTAGGTGTTTATTTTAAAAATAGATTGTCTAATTCTAATATTAAGAATGATACTTTAGTTAAAATTCCTCATACTAAAACTTTTATAAATAATGTGTTTTTTCACATTTCAGATACTTTGGGTTTTAAAGGTTCATTTTCTGAATATATAAATACACACGGATTAAATAAGTTTGATGGAAATTTTTTACGAACATTAGATACAACTATTTATAAAAAATTATTAGATAGAAAATCTAAAAATGTTGATCTTTCTCAAGCATATTATTTCACTCATAATGGACCAATTTCTATTAAACCAAGTATTTTAGAAGCTCAAAATTATTTAGAGATAGATGAAATTTATTCTGAAAAGAATTTAGAGAAAACATATTTGAGTTTATTACAGTTAGATCTTTTTCAAACAATTAAAATGGATTTAATTGAAACTGATGTAATGGGTTGTGTTGATGCACATTATTATTTAATACCTAAAAAGAAACAAAGTTTTGATTTTGAACCAAGAGCTACTAATTCTAATGGTTACCTTGGTGTTTCAACTACTTTTAATTATACTAATAGAAATTTATTTAAAGGTGCAGAAAATTTAATCATCTCATTATCAGGTGGATTTGAGTCTCAACCTCCAATTTTTGATAAAACGATTGATGGTGATAAGATACAAACTGCAGCGCGTAGTTTTAATACTTTTGAATTGAGTCCAAGTACTTCATTAGAAATGCCAGGATTTTTTCCATTTAGATTAAGTCATTTAGTTAAAAAAATGCGACCGAAAACAGTATTTTCAACAGCATATAATTTTCAAAAAAGAATTGATTTTTATCAGGGTACTTTTCAAATGAATTATTTATGGAAATTTTTTGCTAAAAAAACGATGATTTTTCAGAGTGGATTTCCATTATTATCTGTTATCGAATATGTCAATATTGATAAAAGTGAAAATTTTGAAAATAAATTGAATCAGATTAATGATTTATTCTTAATAAATGCATATAGCAATCAATTTGTTTGGCAAGATTGGAAATTTACTTTTGAATATAATATAGGTGAAAGAGAAAATAGAAGGGGAGATTCTCAATTAAATTTCACATCTTCCATTGATCTTGCTGGTAATTTTTTATCATTATTTAAAAAATATCAGGATAAAGTTGACAATCGCTATGTTATTTTTGGTATCAGTTATGCTCAATTTTTTAGATTGGATAATAATTTTATTTATTCTAAAAAAATCAAGAAAGATTTGAGTTTACATTATAGAATAACTGCAGGTGGTGGATTGCCATATGGTAATTCAAATTCCTCGCTTCCTTATGATTACAGTTTTTTTGCAGGTGGGGCAAATGATAATCGTGGATGGAGGACACGTGCTTTAGGACCTGGTTCATACAAGTATTATTTAGACACAAATCGAAGTGCTATTCAAATTGGTGATATACGTTTTGGAGCTTCTGCTGAGTTTAGATTTCCTTTTAATTCTATATTTAAAGGTGCATTATTCTTTGATGCTGGAAATATTTGGACAATATCAGAAGATCCAAATAGGAAGGGTGGAAAATTTTCTAATAGTTGGTATAAAGAAATTGCTATTGCAAGTGGTTTTGGATTAAGAGTAGATTTAGAATATTTTATTATACGTGTTGATCTAGGCTTTCCAATAATGAATCCTGCATTACCAAAAGGGTCTAAGTGGGTATTTCAGTCTCGTGACAATTACTATGCTGAAGGAATTGAAGAATTTGGTTTGGATTCTTATGAAGAATATTTGCCATCACCCTTTATCCCCACTTTTCATTTTGGAATAGGTTATCCATTCTAGATTTATTCTTGAATAATTTTTAGTTTAGCAAATCTTAATAGTACTATTTTTGATCCATGATGAGGGAAGAAAATTGTAGCTTTTTGATTGGCTCCTTTTCCATCTATAGATGTTATTTTACCTTTGCCAAAACGATTGTGTTTAACATTATACCCTACTTTTAAATCACTATTTATAGTTTCATTTATTTTGGGATCATAATGTAAATCATTTAATTTTTTTAATGAATTTGATTTGAATATTTTGTTTGTTTTTAAACCAAAATCTTGTCTTATTTTATTTGATAGTGATCTTGATTTACCTTGGTCATTTTCTTCGAAATTTAAAAATTTCGGTTCTATTTCGTTAATAAAACGGCTAGGTTCAGATGTGATTAAATTACCCCACTGAAAACGAGATGTTGCATAAGACAATGTGCAATTTTCTTTTGCTCGAGTTATAGCAACATAAAATAATCTTCTTTCTTCTTCTAAATCTTTACGCGTGCTTAAAGACATTTGTGATGGAAATAGGTTCTCTTCTAGACCAACTAAATAAATGTTTTTATACTCAAGCCCTTTACTTGAATGAATAGTCATTAGATTAATATGGTTTTTATCGTTCTTTTCACTTTTTTCATCAATATCTTCATTTGTTAAAAGAGCAATATCTAGCATAAATTCGCTTAGAGAATTTGATTCTTTACTTGTTCTTGAATTAACGAATGATTTTATACCAGATAAAAGTTCTTCAACATTTTGATATTTTTCAACTTCTGTAGGTCCCTTATCTTTTTCTGAATATAGTTCTTTTAAAATTCCAGATGAAGTTGCAATATCTTTAGCTATTGTATAGGCGTCTTTATTATTTATTTGTGCACTAAAACTTTTAATCATCGTAGTAAACTCTGCTATTTTCTTTTTTGCTCCATTACTTATATTAACGTTATATTCATTAATGTTTTCAAAAACATTCCAATTATTAACACCTTGTTCATGGGCGCTAATAATAATTTTTTCATATGAGGTTTTTCCAATTCCTCGTTTTGGGTAATTATAAATTCTTTTAAGGGCTTCTTCATCTTTATTATTTGCTATTATTCGGAAATAAGCTAATAAGTCTTTGATTTCTTTTCTTTGGTAAAATGAAATTCCTCCATAAATTTTATAAGGAATATTTAATTTTCTTAATGATTCTTCAAATGCTCTTGACTGTTTGTTTGTACGATATAAAATGGCAATTTCATTAAAATTCACTTTTTCAAAATTGATGATTTCATGAATTTTTTTTGTTATTATTTTTCCCTCTTCATTGTCGGAATAGCATCGAATTACATTAATTTTATTTCCTTCTGAATTGTTAGTCCATACTCTTTTTTTTATTTGATCTTTATTATTAGAAATTACTCCATTAGCTGCTTCTACAATATTTTTGGTGCTTCTATAGTTTTGTTCAAGTTTGAATAATTTAAAATCAGGGTAATCTTTTTTAAAATTTAAAATATTTTGAATATTGGCTCCACGGAATGAATAAATACTTTGTGCATCATCCCCAACCACACATATATTTTCATTAACAGCTGCAAGTTTTTTAACAATTAAATATTGTGCGTAATTTGTGTCTTGGTACTCATCAACTAAAATATATTTGAATTTTTGTTGATAATAATTCAATGCATCAGGGAAGTCTCGAAGCAATACGTTAGTCTTATATAGTAGATCATCAAAATCCATTGCGCCTGCATTTAAACATCTATTGACGTATGTTTTGTATATTAAACCTATCTCAGGTCTTTTTGTCATCTTATCCTCCATTTGAATTTCTGAGTCTGCTTGATATACTTCTGGAGAAATTAAATTATTTTTTGCAGATGAAATTCTAGATAAAATATTATTTGTGTTGTATGTTTTATCATCTAAATTTAGGCCTTTTATTATATCTTTTATTAAACTTTTAGAATCTTGTGAATCGTAGATTGTGAAGTTACTTGGGTAACCAATTCTATCAGCGTTTAATCTAAGTATTCTTGAAAAGACAGAGTGAAATGTTCCCATTGTAATATTAAGCGCTTCATTATTCCCTATGATATTACTAATTCGATTAGTCATTTCACGTGCAGCCTTATTTGTAAAAGTTAATGCCATTATATTGAATGGATCGATGCCATTTTTAATCATATAAGCTATACGGTATGTTAATACTCTTGTTTTTCCTGATCCAGCACCTGCAATTACCATATTAGGACCCTCAATGTTTTCTACAGCTTCTAGCTGTTCTTTATTTAATTCGTTTATAAATGACATTTAATTTTGTCTTATTTTAATATATTATTTGAATTCATTTTTATATAAAATTATAAAATTAAGGTTCATAATTTTATAATTCATTAACGATAAAATATATGATATTAATTCTTTTACTCATGATAATTAAATTTTAAGATAGATTTACTTAACTTGGTACTTTAAAAAAATTAATAATTGAATTATGGGGCATGGTATTAAACTAGGCGTTGCGACTGGAGATGAAGTTCAAAAAATTTTCAAATACGCAAAAGAAAGAGAATTTGCTTTACCGGCTGTTAATGTAACTAATACTAGTACTGTAAATTCAGTGATGGAAACATCAGGAAAATTAAATTCACCTGTTATTATCCAGTTCTCAAATGGTGGTGCACAATTTTATGCCGGTAAAGGATTGTCAAATGAAAATTATAAAGCTAGTATTTTGGGTGCTATAATGGGAGCAAAACATGTGCATGAGATGGCAGAAACTTATGGAGCATGTGTTATATTACATACAGATCATGCAGCTATGAAATTATTGCCTTGGATTGATGGTTTATTGGATGCTTCTGAATCTTATTTTAAAGAAAAAGGCAAACCATTATATAGTTCTCATATGATTGATCTTTCTGAAGAGCCTATTGAGGAAAATATTGCTATTTGTAAAAAATATCTCAGACGTATGAGTAAAATTGGTATGACACTTGAGATTGAATTAGGTATTACAGGTGGTGAAGAGGATGGTGTTGATAATACAGATATAGATTCATCTAAATTATATACACAACCTGAAGAAGTAGCCTACGCATATCATGAGCTTTCGAAAATAAGTCCAAAGTTCACAATTGCTGCTTCTTTTGGTAATGTTCACGGAGTTTATAAACCCGGTAATGTTCAACTGACACCAAAAATTCTTTTGAATTCGCAAGAATATATACAAAAAAAATATAATACTGGATCTAATCCTGTAGATTTTGTTTTTCATGGAGGGTCAGGATCATCAATTGATGAAATAAGAGAAGCAATAAGTTATGGAGTGATAAAAATGAATATTGATACAGATCTTCAATTTGCTTTCACTGAAGGTTGTAGAGATTATATTGATGGTAATTTAGATTATTTAAGGACTCAAATTGGAAATCCTAATGGTAAAGATTTACCAAATAAGAAATATTATGATCCTCGAAAATGGATTAGGGAAGGAGAATTAACATTCATGTCACGTTTAGAAAGGTGTTTTGCTGATTTAAATAATATAAATACACTTTAATTTAGTTTTTGAAAAATAAGTTTTATGAGCTGGTTTAAAAGAAGTAAAGAAGGAATAACAACCTCAACCAAAGAAAAAAAAGAAACTCCTGAAGGATTATGGGAAAAATGTTCTAATTGTAAGACAATTTTTGCAGCTGATGATTTGGCAAAGAATTTTTATGTTTGTGATCGTTGCAATCATCATGAAAGAATAGGTTCTGCTCAATATTTCGATATTTTGTTCGACGATTCAAAATTTAAAGAGTTAGATCCAAAATTAACATCAGGAGACCCTTTAAAATTTGAGGATACTAAGAAATATGTAGATCGTGTAAAGTCAACTCAAAATAAATCGGGTCTTAAAGATGCAATTCGAACTGCTAAAGGTAAGTTAGATGGGAGATTTATTGTGATAGCGGCTATGGATTTTTCTTTTATTGGTGGTTCTATGGGTTCTGTTATGGGAGAGAAAATTTCACGAGCAATAGATGAGTCAATAAAATCAAAGTGTCCATTTATGATTATTTCTAAGTCAGGTGGAGCAAGAATGATGGAGGCAGGACTTTCGTTAATGCAAATGGCAAAAGTTTCAGGTAAATTAGGACAATTATCTGAAGCTAAATTACCATATATATCATTTTTAACAGATCCAACTACAGGTGGTGTTACGGCTTCTTTTGCTATGTTAGGTGATATTAATATCGCTGAGCCAGATGCTTTAATAGCTTTTGCCGGACCTCGTGTTGTTAGAGAAACAATAGGTAGAGATTTACCTGATGGTTTTCAAAAATCAGAATTTGTCTTAGAACATGGTTTTTTAGATTATATTGTAGAAAGATCAGAGCTGAAAAAAACACTATCTTTGTCTCTTAGATTATTTAAAAATTAAGCTTAATGCTTATATAATCAAATAACTTATTATCTTTGCACATCACAAAGATGATTACATAATAATTATTTTAATAATATTGGAATGTATTTAGACACAAAAGAAAAGAAAAAGATTTTTAAAAAGCACGGAGGAAATGAATCTAATACTGGTTCTCCTGAGAGTCAAATTGCCTTGTTTTCTTATAGAATATCTCATTTAACTGAACATTTAAAAGATAATCGTAAAGATTATGGAACTCAAAGGTCTCTTCAGCTTCTAGTTGGTAAACGTAGGGGTTTATTAGATTATTTGAAAGCCAAAGATATTGAAAGGTATCGTGCTATAGTTAAAGAATTAGGTTTACGTCGTTAATATTCTTTAAAATATAATATTGTTAGGCATTCGTTATATTCGAGTGCCTTTGTTTTTTGATAAATAAGAATGATAAAATTTAAAATAAGTAAATAATAGATAAAATGAATATAGGAATAACAAAGTCCATCACTGTAGGAGGTAAAGAAATCTTTATCGAGACCGGAAAATTAGCTAAGCAGGCTGACGGTTCTGTAGTGTTACGAATGGGCGATACAATGATTTTAGCAACTGTTGTTGCTGCAAAAGATGCTAAGGAAGGGGTGGATTTTCTACCATTAACAGTTGATTATAAAGAAAAATTTGCAGCTGATGGAAGGATTCCAGGTGGGTTCTTTAGAAGAGAAGCAAGGCCTTCAGAAAGAGAAATTTTAGTAATGAGAATTGTGGATAGAGCATTACGACCACTTTTTCCTGACGATTTTCATTCAGAAGTACAATGTATGATGCAATTAATATCTTATGATGGTATTAATAGTCCTGACGCTTTAGTTGGATTTGCAGCATCTACAGCAATTTCCGTTTCTGACATTCCATTTAATGGACCAATGTCTGAAGTTCGTGTTGGTCGTGTTAATGGTAAATTTATCATTAATCCTACATTAGAAGAAATGGAAATATCTGATGTTGATTGTATGATTGCTGGTACAATTGATAATATTGTAATGGTTGAAGGCGAAATGAAAGAAATTCAAGAAAATGAAATGGTTGAAATTATCAAAGTTGCTCATGAATCTATTAAATTGCAATGCCAGTTTCAACTAGATTTAGCAGCTGAAATACCAGGGACTTTTCCTAAGAGAGTTTATTCACATGAAGATCATAATGACGATGTTCGTGATAAAGTAATGAGCTTTTGTTATAAGAAATGTAAATCAGTTGCTGAACAAGGTATATCTTCAAAAGAAAAAAGAGCAGAACTTTTTAGTGCAATAAAAGAAGAGTATATAGAATCACTTACTGATGAAGAGTTAGAACTAGAAGAAAAATATATTTCAGTGTATTTTAAATCAGCAATGAAGAAAGCTGTTAGAGATACAATGTTAGATGACAATATTCGTTTGGATGGACGTAAATTTGATGAAATTCGACCAATTTGGGCTGAAGTTGATTATCTACCAGTTGCTCATGGTTCTGCTGTATTTACTCGTGGAGAGACTCAATCTCTAACAACATTAACCTTAGGAGGTAAGATGGATGAACAAAGAATTGATGATGTTACTTTTACAGGTACTGTTCCTTTTATGTTACATTATAATTTTCCTCCATTTTCTACTGGCGAAGCAAGAATGCTGAGAGGTACCTCAAGACGTGAAATTGGACATGGTAATTTGGCATTAAGAGCTTTAAAGCCAATTCTTCCAGAGGATAATTCTTATACTATTCGTTTAGTTTCTGAAATTCTTGAGTCAAATGGTTCATCATCAATGGCTACAGTATGTGCCGGAACATTAGCTTTGATGGATGGTGGTGTCCAAATTAAAGCGCCAGTATCTGGAATTGCTATGGGTTTAGTGGCTGAGAATGGTAAATTTGCTGTATTATCCGATATCTTAGGAGATGAAGATCATCTTGGAGATATGGATTTCAAAATTACTGGAACTGCAAAGGGAATAACAGCTTGTCAAATGGATATAAAAGTTGATGGATTACCTTATGATATTTTAATTCAAGCTTTAAATCAAGCAAAAGATGGCCGTTTACATATTTTAAATAAAATGATTGAAACTATTGCTGTTCCTAATCCAGATTTTAAACCTCATACTCCTCGTATTGAAACATTTAACGTTCCAAATGATGTTATTGGTGCAATAATAGGCCCTGGAGGTAAAATTATTCAGCAATTGCAGAAAGATACTAATACTACAATTACAATAGAAGAAATAGAAACAGGTGAGGGTAGTGTTCAGATTATGTCAAATAATGGTGATGATATGAAGAAAGCTGTTGATACAATAAAACAAATTGCTTTTCCACCTACTGTAGAAGAAGGTGCAACTTATGAAGGTAAGATAAAGTCTTTACAAGCTTATGGTGTATTTGTTGAAATTCTTCCAGGAACAGATGGTTTAATTCATATATCTGAATTTTCACATGAACGTATTTCAAAGATGGAAGATGTTTGTAAAGAAGGAGATATTGTTAAATTTAAAGTAGTAGGAAGAGATCCTAAATCTAAAAAGTTTAAACTTTCCAGAAAAGTTCTTCTTCCAAAACCAGAAGTAGAGAAATCTAATGAATAAATATTAACGTCTATTAATTTTTGGTAGACGTTTTTTTTAATGAAAATATGCTTAATAAAAAAATAATTACGTTTTTAGGCCTTTTTTTATTTTTATTCGTTCTACTTTTTTTTACTTTTTTTAAAACTAATGAGATAAAATTCTATTACTCCCTTGCATTGTCAGGGTTAATGATTTTATTTTGGTTGTTTGAAGTTGTTCCGATATATGTTACAGCCTTATTTCCTCTTGCTTTAGGTGTTCCTTTAGGTTTAATAGATGTCTCTGATTTGACTTCTTGTTATGGACATAAGTATATATATTTATTTCTTGGTGGATTTATGTTCTCATTAGCCCTAGAAAAATGGTCTGCTCACAGACAAATTTCAGAGTCAATAATAAGGGTGTTAGGCTCCACTAAATCAAGAATTTTACTTGGTTTTTTGGTTAGTTCAGCTTTGTTAAGTATGTGGATATCAAATACTGCAACAACCTTAATGATGCTCCCAATGGCAATTGCAGTAATAGAACAAATAAAAAAAGAATCAAATTCAAAATTTTCAGTTTTTTTATTATTAGTTGTTGCTTATGGTGCTAGTATTGGTGGAATGTCAACTTTAGTTGGTTCTCCACCTAATATCTTGATGGCTGGACTTTTGGAAGAAAATTATGGAGTATCTATAAGTTTTTTCGATTGGATGAAATTAGGTCTTCCATTATCATTAATAATGTTGATTGTAGTATATGTAATTTTTTATTTTTATCTCGGAAGCGAGAGAAATGATGAAGTTTATGATAATAGTTGTTTAGCGAAAAAAAAATGGTCAAAAAATCAAATTCGAGTAGTATTTTTATTTTCTCTAATTATTATTCTATGGTCATTTAGAGTTTCAATTTCATCATTTACTGGTATCAAATATACAGATGAAGGAGTAGCAATTTTTGGAGCAATTCTCTTATTTTTTATTCCTTCAAGTCATAATAATGATAAATTATTGAAATGGAATGATACTAAAAAACTACCCTGGGGTATTTTAATATTATTTGGTGGAGGAATGTCATTAGCCAAAATTCTTGAGTTAAATGGTGTTATTGATAAACTAACTTTCTTGTTCACTAACTATAGTCATCTACCATTAATTATTATTTTGTTTTTGTTAGTTGCTATTGCAATATTTGGTACTGAAATTATGTCTAATATGGCTTTAGTTTCTGTCTTTGTTCCATTTGTCGCAACTTTCTCTTTATCTACAGATTATTCTTTAATTCAATTATGTATGCCAATCACTCTTGCTGCGAGTTGTGCATTTATGTTACCTGTAGGAACACCTCCTAATGCAATTGTTTTTTCATCAGGTCATTTGAAAGTTCATAACATGATGAAAACAGGATTTTTACTAAATTTAATTTCAGTAATAATTATTGTTTTATATTCTATCATTTTTATTTAAAATTTATCTATGAAAATATTACTTTCTCCTGCAAAAGCTTTGGATCTAGAAAAAACTATAAATTTTAGTTCATTTACATCTCCTTTCTTTATTAAAGAAGCTTCACTACTAATTGATAAACTAAAAGAATATTCTCCTGATGAAATTTCCAATATAATGAATGTTTCAATTGATTTAGCTGAATTAAATCATACAAGATATCATAATTGGAAACCTGATATTTATAAGAACGAAAATAATTTTACAGCAATTGCAGCTTTCAACGGGGAAGTTTATAAATCTTTTGATTATAAATCATTGACTTTTGAACAACATGTTTTGACACAAGAAAAAATTAGAATATTATCTGGTTTATATGGTGTCTTAAGACCATTAGATTTTATTTATCCTTATCGTTTGGAAATGGGTACCAAATTACAATATAATTCATCTACAAAAAATTTATATCAATTTTGGGGATCATTAATCACAGATTTTTTAAATAAAGAAGAATGTGAAACAATAATTAATTTGGCTTCAACTGAATATTTCAAGGTTATTAATAAAAAAGCTTTAAATTCTAGGATATTTACCCCAACGTTTAAAGAATTTAAAAATGGTAAATATAAAGTAGTAATGATTTATGCAAAAAGAGCAAGAGGTTTGATGGCAAGGTACATTATCGATAAAAATATTTCAGATCCTGAGGAAATTAAATTATTTGACATAGATGGATATTCTTTTGATGTAAATATGTCAAACGAAGATAATTGGGTATTTGTAAGATAATTTATTTAAGTTTTAATTTTTAACTCTTTCTACGTATATACCTTTTCTTGTATCAACTTTTATAATTTCACCTTCATTAATAAATAGGGGGACTTTTATTTCTGCGCCAGACTCAATTTTAGCAGGTTTCATTGCATTTGTAGCTGTGTCACCTTTAACACCTGGTTCTGTATATACAACTTTTGAAATAATATGCATTGGTATCTCAAGTATTAATGGTAGTTCTTCTTCAGCATGAAAAAGTATATTACAAATCATTTCTTCGATTAAAAATTCAGGCTTTTCAATCATATTTGAAGGAATATTTACCTGTTCATAATTTTCAATATTCATAAAAATATATGAATCACCTTCTCTATATAAAAACTGGTATTCTCTGTTTTCAATTCTTACAATTTCTATTTTATGACCGGCTGAAAAAGTAAAATCAATAATTTTACCACTTTCGATTTGTCTCATTTTTGTTCTAACAAAAGCTGGCCCTTTACCAGGTTTTACATGCTGAAATTCAATTATTTGAGATAGTTTACCATTATGATTTATGCAAAGTCCATTTTTTATGTCTGATGTATTGGCCATTTTTTCTTTTTTATATGCTTCGAATATAATGAATATTATTTAGGTATTTTCTTTTAATTACTCTTTAATATTGACACCTTTGCAATATGTCTTGGGAGAACATTTTAAATTATCAAATATTTGAGTTAGGAGATTTTAAACTTCTTATAGGTAATTTATTTGCAGCTGTAATTATTATAATAACTACTTGGTTTTTTATTTCAATTTTGAAAAGAGGTATTATTAAACCCCGCTTCATTATTGATAAAATTGAGAGTAAGCGGAGAATGTCTATATTTTTAATTTTCAAGTATTTTATTTGGGTAATAAGTTTCATAATCATACTTGAAGTCATAGGTGTTGATATTACAGTTTTGGTTTTTGGTTCAACTGCATTGTTAGTTGGTCTTGGTCTTGGTTTACAGAATATTTTTAAAGATCTTATTTCAGGATTATTTCTACTTTTTGAAGGTACGATTAAATTAGGTGATATTATTGAAGTTGACAATGTAGTAGGTAAGGTTATGGGCATTAATTTAAGAAGTTCTCAGATTTTAACAAGAGAGGATGTTGTATTTATAATTCCAAATTCCAAATTTGTATCTGAAAAAGTTGTTAATTGGACACGTAATCAAGAATATATCCGTTTTAGTGTTTATTTAGATATTGCATATGGATCAGATATTGATTTAGTATATTCTTGTTTGAACAAATCAATGCAAGAAAGTTCATTAATTTTAAAAGAACCTAGTTCATTTGTTAGGTTAATTGATTTTGGAGATTCTTCATTGAAATTTGAGATGGTTTTTTGGTCAAAAGAAGTATTTATAATTGAGAATATTAAGTCTGATTTAAGAAAGTTAGTTTATAAAAAATTAATAGAAAATAATATAGAAATCCCATTTCCTCAAAGAGATATTAATATAAAAGGTTTAAAAAAAATAGCAGTTGAAGAATAAGTTATAATAATTCCTCAATTATTCTATCCATAGAATATCCTTCTGCTTCAGCTCTATAGTTCTTAACTATTCTGTGTCTTAATATAGGTTTAGCGACAGCTTTAACATCTTCAATATCTGGAGAGTATTTATTATTAATGGCTGCATGACATTTTGCACCAACTATTAAATATTGTGATGCTCTAGGACCAGCTCCCCAATTTATAAAATCTTTAGTTAATTGAGGTGATAATTCACTGTTAACACGAGTTTTATTAACTAATTTGACAGCATATTCAAGTACATTTTGTGCTACAGGTATCCTACGAATTAATTCTTGATATTTTTGTATTGATTTTGCATCTAGCATTTGATTTAATGAAATTTCAGTATCATTAGTTGTAGATTCAACAATAGATAATTCTTCTTCAAATTTTGGATAGTCTAATAGTATATTAAACATAAATCGGTCAAGTTGTGCTTCTGGAAGAGGATAAGTACCTTCTTGTTCAATTGGATTTTGTGTTGCTAAAACAAAGAAAGGTTTTTCTAAAGGATAAGTATTACCAGCTGCAGTTACAGCTTTCTCTTGCATTGCTTCAAGAAGTGCTGCTTGAGTTTTTGGTGGCGTACGATTAATCTCATCTGCTAGGATTATATTAGAGAATATAGGTCCTTTAAGGAATTTAAATGTACGATTTTCATCTAATATTTCTGAACCAATAATATCTGAAGGCATTAAATCTGGAGTAAATTGTATTCTATTAAAATTAAGCCCTAAGCAATTAGAAATAGTATTAACTAAAAGTGTTTTAGCAAGTCCGGGTACACCTACAAGCAAACAATGTCCACGAGAGAATATAGAAATTAAGACTTGATTAATAACATCATCTTGACCAACAATTACTTTATGAATTTCTGTTTTTAAATTTTCATAATCTTTTACAAATTGATCTAATTTAGACTTATCAGACATATTTTATTCGTTTATAGGGTAAATATAATAATGTTATTGACTTATCCATTTGTTTTTGAATTTACAATTGATATAATTTTTATCAATTCGAATAAAAGCATTTGAAATTTTAGTCGAAATCCATTGATTTATTATTTCTTGCTTTTTATTATTCTCTGCAGCTTTTTTAATTAATGAATAATCTTCTTTTAAGTTTGCTCTATGAGGATTTGTTCTATTCATCAATTTAACAATTCTAATTCCTTGTTTTCTATCAAATAAATTAGTGTAAATATTCGGTTTAGAAATATCCCCTTTTTCCATTTTATCAGTTAGTAAATATATTTGTTGGTCAACTTGGTTCAAATCTTCCATACTCCATAATTGTTCTCCTGTAATAGGGTTTGTTATTATTCCTTTATTTTGCATAGTTGTTTCATCATTTGAATATAATTTAACAGCTTGATCCCAAGTTATTTCACCTAGTTTTATTTTTTGATAACAAGAGTCAAGCTTTAATGCAGATGATTCTAAGGCGTCATTTGAAAATTCTGGTACAATTAATATATGTTGACATATATAATTATCTCCTTTACGTTCAATTAGTTTTACAATGTGGTATCCATAATCAGTTTCAAAAATATCGGATATATTTCCAGGTGAAAGATTGAAAATTGCAGCTTCAAATTGGGGCACCATCATTCCTCGAGTTGCTTCAATTTTACCGCCATCTTTGGAACTTCCCGGATCCATAGAGTGAATTCTAGCTTGAGTAGAAAATGATTTTCCATCTTCAATGATACTTTGTCTTATTTTTTTTAATCTATCAAAGGCATTCTTTTTATCACTTATTGTAATTTCAGGATAATGAACAATTTGTTGAAAGCTAAGTTGAGAATTAATAAAGGGAATGCTATCTATTGGAATAGATTTGTAAAATTTATCAACTTCCCTTGGAGTTATAGTAATCTCAGATGTAATTTGACGTTCCATCTCTTTAGCTAGAAGTTGATCTTTAATAACTTGTCTAAATTCTTTTTTGATTTGAGTTACAGATTTACCATAAAATTCTTCCATTTTTTGACGACTTCCAATTTGATTCTCAATAATTCGTAATCTATTTTCCATTTCACCATCAACTTGAGAATCATTAATTTCAACACTGTCAATTTTTGCTTGATTTAATAAAAGATATTGGAACATAATTTCTTCAAGAATTTGGCAATCAATTTCAGGATTAATTTCAATTTCCGCTTGTATTGCTTGTAGTTTTTGAGATTCTATATCTGATAGTAAAATAATGTTGTCTCCTACTTGAGCAATAACCTTATCTATGATTTCTTGAGAAAAAGTTAAATAGATTGTAAAAAAAAATATATTAAATGTTAATAATAATTTCATGTTTGTTTTTTATTTTCTTAATCAATTTATCTTGATGTTTTTCTTTAATTTCTTGAAGTCTTATAGAAATTATTCTGGTTTTAATTTTATCTGATAGAAAATCTAAAGGTGGCACATCGTTTTTAAGTTTATAATCTATAATATTTAAAAAGTATGTATGATTATCATCTGAAAAGTATGTTTTCGTTCTGTTAAGTACAATATTATCAATATTAAATTTTTTAACAGGAACATCTTTTGTTAATTCTTCAAAGTATATCCATATTGAATCATTAAAGTAATAGTTTTCAGCATAAAGTTTGGCATAAGAGTTTAGTTTTGTTAAATCTTGATCATTTTTTAATAGATATATTTCATCAATATTCTTTGATTTGAAATCAATATATTTTGGGATTTTCAAGTACAAAGCCTTTACTATATAATCTTGAAGTACAAATTCTTCTTTATGAGTATTATAGTATGATTCAATTTCCTTTTTTGTAATTATTGTATCGAGTTTATTTTTGAGTTCTATTTCTTCAAGATAATACTTTGCTAAATCTCCTGAAAAAAAACCTTCTCTCAATTTAATAAGTTTCCATGTATCTTGATATTCATTTTTAATTTCTGATTTTAAAGCTTCTTTTGTACACCATTCATCAATGAATTTTTTTAGCTCAATTGTATCATTTGGATTCATGCCTAGATGAGACATAATAACAAAAGCATCCTCTTCAGATAATTCAATATTATCAACTGAAGCGATTATGTTTTTATTATTACAACTATAGAAAAGTATTACAAAGAAAAAAAATACAGGAATAATACTAATCTGTTTTATAAACATATATATATAATTATTTGCCAATTGAATAAAGAGCTTCTTTGTTAATTTTAATAGTGTGTTTTTTTGCAATTTCTTCTAACCATTCTTTTTCTAAGAAATCTTGATAGTCAGATGTTATAGCTCCTTTAGCTTCATTGAATTTTTTTTGTGATGATTCTAAGAATTCATGAATAAATATTGTATAATATTTACCATTATGTTCATAGATATTCAAAGGTGATGCTGACCCGAAATTCTGATTTGCTAGGTATGCAGTTTTATTGATTGAAGAAATTTTTCTAATATGGCTAATTTTTAATTTAGAATTACCATTGATACTATCAACTATTGTTGAAGGTTCAAAAATTTCTGAAAAATCTTTCCAATTATTATGTAATTCTTTTACTTTGTTTGCTGTTTCGTAGTTTTCACATATATAAATATCTGCATCTATACGTTCATCCCACATATATTTTGATGTGTTATTGTTATAAAATTCTTTCAGGCCTAATGTGTCTTTAATCGCTTTATTCCATACTTTATCAGACATTATTTCATAGAGTAAAATCCCATCATGATATTCTGTAATTAAAGCTTTAAAGTCAGGATATTTAATTTTTAATTTAGATTCTTCATAATTTAGAATTGTCTCTTTTTCCCATTTATAGTACATTAAATTAATATGAGACTTTAAATTTTTGTTTTGAAAACCTCTATAATTCGATTTTAGATATTCACCAAAATCTTTTTGATAGAATTTTCTATTATCTAATTTAAATAATGCTTTATTCTTTTCAAGGTTTGATATATCAGATTCCCCTTTCCAATATGATGAGTCAATATTATTATAAAACCAATTAATTCCTTTATTGTATTTCTTGTACTTGTATTCTTTTTTTAATTTTTTAATGAATGAATTTTGAGTTTCTTTAGATCTTATATCTTTCGAAACTTTTTTCTTTAAATTTTTTTCAAGTTTTTCAAATGGAGGAACATCAGTTAAGTTTAATCTTTTTATGATATGAAAACCATAATCTGTTCTTATTGGTTTTGAAATGTCACCATTATTTTTTAATTCAAAAGCAGCTTCTTCAAATTCAGGGACCATTCTTGTAGAAGTTCCAGTTCCAAAGGCTGGTAAAATACCTTTATTTTTTTTAGATGACGGATCATCTGAATATTTTATTACAAGAGAATCGAAATCTTTATTTTGTTCAAGCAAATGATATATTTCTTCAATTTTTAATTTTGCATTTTCTACTTCTTCTTTATTAGCATTACGATTTACTGCAATCATTATGTGTGCTGTTTCAATTGTACCTTTCGCTGGTCGTTTGTCTGTAACTTTAAGAATATGGTACCCAAATCTAGTTTTAAAAGGCATAGATATTTCAAATAAATCTGTTTTATATGCTTGTTCTTCAAATGGATATACCATTTGAAAAGCAGTGAAAAAACCTAAATCACCTCCATTTTTTTTGACGGAAGGGTCATCTGATCCACCATCACCTTTTGCAACATCCTCAAATGATTCTCCAGAAAGAATACGTTTTCTAAGTTGCATAATTTTATTGTATGCCTTAAGTGTATCATTAGGATTTGTACTATTTAAAATTTTCACCAATATATGAGATGCTCTAACTTCTTGTTTAGTTCTGTTGTATGCTTCTTTAACTAAATATTCATTCATAGATGAATCAGTTAGGTAGGGAAGAGCTAGTTGTTTATGGTATCCTGAAAGTTCTTTGACCAATTTAGGAATAGTATCATATCCTAATGCCTCAGCTTCTGCAACTTTTAATTTGAATTTTTTAAAAAGTTCCATGTATTCATCGAGGGATTCTTGATCATATTTTGGGTTATTATTGTTTTTTAAATATATCTGAAGAAATTCTGATTTAGTTATTTCTTTATCATTAATAGTCATTACAATTGATTCTTGACTAAAAGAATTAAAACAAAAAAGAACAATGATTGTTAATAATATTTTTTTCATCTTGATTAGTTTTTTATTTGATACTATAATTTGGAGCTTCACGTGTTATTGTTACGTCATGTGGATGACTTTCTAAATATCCAGCATTAGAGATCTTAATGAATTTTGAACCTTGAAGCTTTGTAATATTTTCAGCACCACAATATCCCATACCTGATCTTAGCCCACCAACAATTTGATACATTACTTCGTTTAATTTTCCTTTAAATGCTACACGACCTGAGATTCCTTCTGGAACTAATTTTTTAATATCATTTTCATTATTTTGGAAATAGCGATCTTTAGAACCTTTTTGCATGGCTTCAATTGACCCCATACCTCTATAAGTTTTAAATTTTCTACCTTGATATATAATAGTTTCTCCCGGCGATTCTTCAACTCCAGCAAACATTGAACCAACCATAACAGAATCTGCACCAGCAGCAATTGCTTTTACAATATCACCCGTATATCTAATTCCACCATCAGCAATAATTGGAACACCTGTACCTTCTAATGCCAAAGCGATATCATTTACTGCTGTTAATTGTGGAACACCTACACCGGCTATAACTCTTGTAGTACATATAGAACCTGGACCTATACCAACTTTTATAGCATCTGCACCAGCTTTAACTAGGTATAAAGCAGCTTCTGCAGTAGCTACATTTCCTGCAATTATATCTAATTTTGGGAATTTACTTTTTACTTCTTTTAATTTTTTTCCAAATGATTCAGTGTGTCCATGCGCTGTATCAATTACAATAGCATCAACTCCAGCTTGATTAAGAGCATCAACTCTCTCTAAAGTATCTTCAGTTACACCTACTGCTGCAGCTACGCGAAGACGACCATATTGGTCTTTACATGAATTTGGGTGTTCTTTAACTTTAATAATATCTCTAAATGTAATTAAACCAATTAGTTTATTTTCTTTATCTACTACAGGTAGTTTCTCAATTTTATTTGCTTGAAGTATTTCTTCTGCAGTTGCTAAATCAGTATTTTCAGAAGTTGTGATAATACTCGTTTTTGTCATTACTTCCTCTATTGGTCTTGAGTGATTTTTTTCAAAACGTAAATCTCTATTAGTTACAATACCAATTAATTTTTTGTTATTATTTATAACTGGTATCCCGCCAATTTTATTTTCCTTCATCAAATTTAGAGCATCTAAAACTATTGATTCTTCAGTTATTGTTACTGGATCAAGAATCATTCCGCTTTCTGATCTTTTAACTTTTCGAACTTCCATTGCCTGCTCTTTAATAGACATATTTTTATGTATTACACCAATTCCGCCTTGTTGAGCTATTGCTATAGCTAAACTAGATTCTGTAACTGTATCCATTGCTGCAGAAACAATAGGAGTGTTTACTGAAATATTTCGTGTTAATTTACTTTTTAGTATAACTTCGTGAGGAAGAACTTTAGAAAATGAAGGTATTAAAAGAACATCATCATAGGTTAGACCTTCTTTTATCTTACTAAGATTTGAAAGAGACATATTATTGAACTTATTTTTTAAATAAATTCCTGCAAATTTACATAAAAATTATTAGACTTGCTTAAATATTGATATGCGACTATTTTTAATTTTATTTTTTAGTTTAATATATTTTTTTTCTTTTTCTCAAAAGAAAAAAAATGAACTAATTGATTCAAATCTAATTCAATTATCAGGTGTTATAGTTTCAAATGAGACATTAGAACCACTTCCTTATACTACTGTTTATGATAAAACAATAGGTAGGGGAGTAATAGCAGATTATTATGGTTTCTTTTCAATGGTTGTTTTACCAGGAGATACAATTTTATTTTCTTTTTATGGTTATAAAACCTCCTCTTACATTGTACCTGATTCATTAATTGATAATCGTTATTCTATTATTCATGTTGCTCAAAGAGATACTATAGATTTACCTGAAGTTGATGTATATCCTTGGCCTTCGAGAGAAGATTTTGCGAGAGCATTTGTTGATATGGAACCATATGATGATGCCTTAAGAAGAGCTCAACAACAATTGTCAGGGGAAAGTTTAGCATTTGTTGCTGCTAGATTAGAAGGAGATGCATCATTGAGTTATACTTCATCAAGAAATGAATACTATACAAAATTATATACCTCTGGTCAATTACCAGTTAATAATTTGTTAAATCCATATGCTTGGTCTAAACTAATTAAAGACTGGAAAGAGGGTAAGTTAAGTAGACAATAATATATTTATAAATTAGGGTAGCACAAGAAATATTTTTCAACAGGTTTTGATAATGCAGAAATATTTAAATTATCAGAGGCTTTTGATAAATCGACAATTTCTCCAGATTTCATTAAAATATTTATATTTTGCTTTGATTCATTGTAAGCATTATTCTTTAGGGTATCTGAATAAATAAAAAAGTTTGTTTCTTTTTCTGTTAAATTATATTTTGATTTTATTTTTTTTCGAATTTTATCAACCATTTCTTTTTTAAATTTATTTTTTGAGATTTGAATTTTTAGTAAATCACGATTAATAATTCGTCTTGATAGGTCGGAAAGAATGAAATCTTCATGAAATTGCCAGACTTTAATTGCTCCAAGGATATCAAAATCATCTAATCTTGAAAATTTTTCTAATATACTTGCATCTTCTATAAAGTTTTTTTCATTGATATTTTCTTTCATAAAGAATAATAAGGCTGGATTTCCATATAGATTGCTACCTGATTGAATTAAATATTTAGCTCGTCTTAAAATATGAATTAGCATAAACTCACATACAACGACTGTTTTATGCATATATACTTGCCAATACATTACTCTTCTTGCAACAATAAACTTTTCTACAGAATAAATTCCCTTTTCTTCTATTACTAACTTGCCATTAATAACATTGATCATGTCTATAATACGATCACTACCAATTTTTCCTTCACTAACACCTGTATAATAACTATCTCTATTTAGGTA
Source organism: Crocinitomicaceae bacterium (assembly GCA_002709305.1). Lineage (GTDB taxonomy): Bacteria > Bacteroidota > Bacteroidia > Flavobacteriales_D > Crocinitomicaceae > UBA4466. Next base: position 157,525 of record PAQM01000005.1, read on the forward strand.
ATCCATTCTATCCATGTCAAGTTGTCCTGAAATTAACTGATGTAGAAATTTTTTTTTGTATTTATTGTTAAATATATCTAATGCTAAATCTAATTTACCATCAAATTCAATACTTAATTGTTTTATAAAATATTTAGAAATTGATTCATGATTTATATTACAAACAATATCATATTCAAGTGCATGACTGAAAGGACCGTGACCAATATCATGTAATAAAATTGAAATTAAAACTCCTTCTTCTTCTTCTTTTGTTATTTCATGACCTTTTTTTCGTATAGTTGATACTGCCTTTGTCATTAGATGCATGGATCCAATAACATGTTGAAATCTAGTATGTAAGGCACCTGGGTATACCATATGTGTCAAACCTAATTGATTTATTCTACGAAGTCTTTGAAAAAAAGGGTGTTCAATAATGTCGAATATAATATCCATTGGAATCGAAATAAAACCATATATAGGATCGTTATATATTTTCTTTTTATTGTGAATTATGTTGTGTTTCGATTTCAATTATATACTTTTATTTATAGTATGTAAAACTAAAAAATATTAACCATATGCAGATAAGAATTCTTTGGGCAGATGATGAAATAGAATTGTTAAAGCCACATATTTTATTTTTAGAGTCTAAAGATTATTTTGTTTTTCCAGTAAATAATGGTAATTCGGCTATTGAAATAATTGAAAAAGAAGATTTTGACATAATTTTTTTAGATGAAAATATGCCAGGTATTTCAGGTCTTGAAACTTTAACTAGAATAAAAAAAATTAAGCAACATATTCCTGTAGTTATGATAACAAAAAGTGAAGAGGAATTCATAATGGAAGAAGCTATTGGAAATAATATTGCTGATTATTTAATTAAACCAGTTAATCCTAATCAAATATTGCTATCTATTAAGAAAAATTTAGATTCCAGTAAGTTGGTCTCTCAAAAGACTAATTTAAATTACCAAAAAGAATTTCAAGAATTAGGCATGAAATTAAACAGTACTTTAAATTTATCTGAATGGTCTGATTTATATAAAAATATAGTTTTTTGGGAATTGAAACTTTCAGAGATTGAGGATAATGGTATGAAAGAGATATTGGAAATGCAGAAAAAAGACGCAAATATTCAATTCTGTAAATTTATTCAAGATAATTATCTAAATTGGTTAAATGGAGTAGAGGAATCCCCAGAAATGGTTCATACATTATTTAAAAATAAAATTAATCCAAAGTTAGATGAATCAAATGTATTTATATTGTTGATTGATAATCTTCGTTTTGATCAGTGGAAGATATTAAGTCCAACTTTAAAGAAATTTTATAATGTTAAAGAAGAAGAATTAGTATATTCAATATTACCTACATCTACTCAATATGCAAGGAATTCTTTTTTTGCTGGATTAATGCCTAGTGAAGTAGCTAAGAAACATCCAAATTTATGGAAAGGAGAAGATTCTCAAGAAGGTAAAAATTTAAATGAATCAAAATTATTTGATTTTCAATTAAAAAGACTTGGTAGAAATTTAAAATGGTCATACAAAAAGATTACTAATTTAAATTCAGGCAAAAAATTAGTTGATAATTTTAATCAATTATTGGAAAATGATTTGAATATAATTGTATATAATTTTGTTGATATGTTATCTCATTCTCGTACAGAAATGGAAGTTATTCGTGAGCTAGCAGACGATGAACAGGCATATAGGTCATTAACACTTCAATGGTTTGAACATTCTCCGCTTTATGAAATAGTTAAAAAATGTGCTCAATCAAGGAAGAAATTAATTATTACAACAGATCATGGCACAGTTAGAGTCACAAATCCTGTTAAGATTATAGGTGAAAGAAATACAAATACAAATTTAAGATATAAGACTGGAAAAAATCTCTCTTATAAAGAAAATGATGTTTTTCAAATTAAAAACCCCGAAGATGCATTTTTACCCAAAACTGGAATTTCATCAGAGTTTGTTTTTGTAAAAGGTCAAGATTATTTTGTTTATCCAAATAATTATAATCATTTTGTTAATTACTATAATAATACTTTTCAGCATGGAGGTATATCACTTGAAGAAATGTTAATTCCATATATTGAGTTAGACCCTAAGTAAATGATTTTTAATATTGAAAAAGTTGATTCTTTAAAAGAAGTAGCTAAAGATTTTATGGATAAATTTAGTGGAAACAAGATATTTGTCTTTACTGGAGAAATGGGGGCTGGAAAAACGACTTTTATTGCTTCTATTTTTCATATATTAGGTATAGATTCCTTTCAAGGTTCACCTACATATTCTATCTTAAATTCTTATAATAGTAAAGTTTTTGGTAAAATAAATCATTTTGATTTTTATCGAATTAAAAGTGATGTAGAAGCACTTGATATTGGAATTGATGAAATTTTATATTCTGGTGATATTTGTTTTATTGAATGGCCGGAAAAAATTAGACATCTTTTACCAAATAATATTATTTGGTCGTATATTCGTGTAAACGAAGATAATTCAAGAACTTTAATTGTTGATATATGATTACAGATCCAGAAATGTTAAAGAAATTAATGCAACAAGGCAGTTTTCTCCCAAAAGAAGAAATGCTTGAGGTAACTAGTAAAAAAGGTAGTTTATTTATTGGTATTCCTAAAGAAACTTCATTTCAAGAGCAGAGAGTTGCACTAGTTCCAGAGGCTGTTTCTCTTTTGGTTTCATATGGACACAAGGTTAAAGTTGAAACTAATAGTGGGGAATCTGCAAATTTTTCTGATACTGATTACAGTGAAGCTGGTGCAGAGATATGTTATGATAAAAAGGAAATTTTTTCATGTAATTTAATTTTTAAAGTTGCACCTCCTGCAGAATCAGAAGTTGAGTTGATGCCAGGTAACCAGACATTAATATCGGCTTTACAAATTTCTATTCAACCAAAAGTTATTCTTAAAAAACTTATCGATAAGAAAATTACAGCAATTGCTTGGGATTATATTCGTGATGATAGTGGTATTTTTCCTGTAGTTAGAGCTATGGGTGAGATTGCTGGAACTACATCTATTTTAGTTGCAGGTGAATTACTTTCATCTTTTAGTAAAGGTAAAGGTATTATGCTTGGAGGTATAACTGGAGTTCAGCCAACACAAGTTGTTGTTATTGGTGCTGGTACTGTAGGTGAATATGCAACAAAAGCAGCGTTAGGTTTAGGTGCATCAGTTAAAGTCTTTGATAATTCTTTATCTAAGTTAAGGCGGCTTCAAAATGATTTAGGAACTCGTGTTTATACTTCTGTTATTCAACCCAAAGTATTAGCGAAAGCTCTTATGAGATCTGATGTGGTTATAGGTGCATTAAGAGCTCCTTTAGGTCGTACACCATGTGTTGTAACTGAAAATATGGTGAAAAACATGAAATCAGGTTCAGTAGTAGTTGATGTGAGTATTGATCAAGGTGGATGTTTTGAAACGTCTAAAGTTACAACACATGATAAACCTACTTTTAAAGAATATGAAGTAATTCATTATTGTGTCCCAAATATTGCTTCTAGAGTTTCACGAACAGCTTCATTTGCACTGTCTAATATTTTTTCACCTATATTAGTAGATATGGGTGATAAAGGAGGTGCTGTGGGGTTGATATCTAGTGATTTAGGGTTCAGAAGAGGCGTTTATATTTATAAAGGTGTTTTAACTAGTGAAGTTCTTGGTAAAGTTTTTGATTTGAAATACAAAGATATAGAACTTCTTTTAATGGGTATGAAATAGGTGATTGAGCCATTAAATTTACCAAATGCTAATCTTCGATTAAAGAAAAAGAATCGAAGATTATATGTATGGTGTATTGTTCGTAAAAAAGAATTGATTTGTACTCCTGAAGAATGGGTGAGACAACATTTTATTCACTATTTAGTAAATTATAGAAAAATACCAATCGGTTTAATATCTTCAGAATTTTCATTAAACTATAACGGTATTTTAAAAAGAGCTGATATAGTTGTGTTTAAAAAAAATACTGAACCGATTTTAATTGTAGAATGTAAAGCTCCAAATATTAATTTAAATCAAAAAACTATTTTTCAAATAGCACAATACAATTTTAAATTAAACGCTAAATATCTATGTTTAACAAACGGTTTAGATCATTTTTATTGTGAAATTAATACTGAAAATGGTAATATCAATAATATTGATGAGATTCCATTAGATCTTGTTGATTAAACCTCTAATTTAAACTCTGAAGTTTTATGGAAACTAATATCTGGGTAATCTTGTTCTGCAACTCTCAATAAAAAAGGTGTTTCAGCTAAAAAAACTAAGTTTTCATCTTTATCCAAAGCAATATTTTTTTGTTTAGATTTTTTAAATTGTTCTATTGTTTGATTTTTATCCGAATAAATCCAACAAGCTTTAAAATAATTTTTTGGATTAAATCTACATTTCGCACCATATTCATGTTCTAGACGATAGCTTATCACTTCGAATTGAAGTTGACCAACTGTACCAATTATTTTACGATTTCCTGGTTGTTGAATAAATAACTGCGCTACTCCTTCATCCATTAATTGATTAATTCCTTTTTCTAATTGTTTTGATTTCATTGGATCTAAATTCTCAAGTTCCATAAATATTTCTGGAGAAAAGTTTGGTATTCCTTTAAATATAAAGTTTTCACCTTCATTTAATGTATCTCCAATCTTGAAGTTGCCAGAATCATATAATCCAATGACATCACCAGGAAATGCCTTTTCAATAATGCTTTTGTCTTGGGCTAGGAATGACGTAGGATTGGAAAATTTCATTTTTTTTCTCAGTCTAACATGATTGTAGAATGTATTACGTTTAAATGTACCCGAAACTATTCTTAAAAAAGCAATTCTATCTCTGTGTTTAGGGTCAAGATTAGCGTGTATTTTAAAAACAAATCCTGAGAATTTTGAATCAGAAGGTTTAATTACTCTTAAATTAGTATCACGTCCTTTTGGTGAAGGAGCAATTTCACAAAAAGTATTTAGTAACTCTTGTACACCAAAATTATTTATTGCTGAGCCAAAGAAAACAGGAGCGACATCAGCATTTATATAGGATTTGTGATTAAATTCATCGTAAACACCTTTAATTAATTCTATTTCCTCTCTTAACTCTTTTGTAGCCTTTTCACCTATTATTTCATATAATTTAGGATCATTTAAATTATTAATTGAATATAGATTAGTCGAAATACTAGTTTTGTTTGGAGAAAATAGGTTTAGATTTTTTTTATGGATGTTGTATACTCCTTTAAAATCTTCACCCATTCCAATTGGCCAAGATAAAGGAGTTACTTTAATGTTAAGTTTGTTCTCTAATTCATCTAATAAGTCGAATGATTCTTTTCCATATCTATCTAGCTTGTTAATAAAAATAATGACTGGTATTTTTCTCATACGACAAACTTCCATTAGTTTTTCGGTTTGAGTTTCTACACCATTTGCAACATCAATAACAAGTATTACACTATCTACAGCTGTTAATGTTCTAAATGTGTCTTCTGCAAAGTCTTTATGACCAGGTGTGTCTAAAATGTTAATTTGTGTATTTTGATAGTTAAAAGCCATAACTGAAGTTGCTACAGAGATTCCTCTTTGCTTCTCAATTTCCATAAAATCTGATGTAGCTGTTTTTTTTATTTTGTTGTTTTTTACAGCACCTGCAGATTGAATAGCTCCACCAAAAAGTAATAATTTTTCAGTTAAAGTTGTTTTACCAGCATCAGGGTGAGATATTATTCCAAATGTTCTTCTTTTTTCAATTTCCAAATTATTTGACATTCACTTGATTTAATTTGTTTATAACTGGATTAGCATACATTTTTATTAAAATAGGTCGATGATCTTCCTGAATTAATGATATCCTTTTATTAAAACTTTCACGATCTTTTTGTTTTATTTTCACTTCGAATTCTATATCATGTAATTTTGGTCCTATAGATGAATCTCTATTGTGTAATTTTTCGTATGCAATATAATTTGGAGCTTGGAGTAAGTAATTGTTTATTATTTGTTTGTCAATTTCTTTAGCAATTTCTTTAGGATCTTCTTTAAAGGTTTTTATTTTATCTCCAAATGACACATGAATATTGCCTTTAAAATTCAAAAGTCCTCTTGAAATACTTTTTTGATCAGCATTTTTATCTTTAATAAAAGTTATATTATTATTTTTCATATAAATTTCTTCTGCTTTCATGCTATCACAAGGATCTAATTCATATGAAATAGAAACAGGTATTATGTTTAGCGAATTAATAGTTTCATTAAGTTTTATTTTTTTTGAATCAACACCTAGTTGAAGCATTTTAATTATTGCAGGATCAGTATAATCTATTCCATCTTTTGCTCTTCCTTCTTTTTGTGCTATCCAGATACTATCACCAGATTTAATTTTATAATTAATATAAGAAGATAATTTTTTTAATGATAGTAATTTTTCTCTTCCACTCAATGATCTTTTTACAATAAAACTTTTATTTAGTCTCATTAAATCAGATATGTATTCTTTATTTAGTAGGTTATCTCCAATTGCAATTTCTACAGTATTGTGATTTGCTTTATACAATAAATAACTTACTAAAGCAGGATCCATAACTATGTCTCTATGGTTACCTATGAAAAGATATGATTGATTTTTGTCTAATTTTTCAAGACCAGAAATCGTAACTTTACCACAAGTTTTTTTTAAAATTTTACTAAATTCAAGGCCTATAATCTTTTGAAAATCTGATACTTTATTAATTGATTTTGATTTTTTTTTAAAAAAAAATCGAATTAAGGCTTTTGTGATAATGGGAGAAATATTAAACAGTTTTGGGTAACTATACTTAGCTACTCCAACTATTAATTCATCTTCTTTGTGTAATTTATTGACTACATTTTTGACTTCATCATCATGATAAGGTCTAATATCTTCAAAGTTGTTCATTATTTTTTCCAGTCATCTAGACTAAATACGAATGTTTCACCATTGTCATCATATGTTGATTTTGTGGCCCATTCATCGCAAGTTCTATCTCCAAAATCAATAGTTGCAACCCATGCTCCAGAATCGTAGTCGTAGTATTTTATAATTCCAGCAATAATATATTCACAATCATTAGATTTTATAAGAGGTTCCACTATTACTTTTTTATATTTAGATTTTTTACCATCATAATATGATTCATCTAATTGTAATTCAAATGTTGAAATATTTCCATCTTGGGTAAGGTTTGCTATACTATTTTCTTCTCCATCACCAAAATTTACTTTAGCAACAATATTGCCATTTTGAATATATTCTATTTCACCTGTAGTATAGTAATCGTTAGATGATGATTTTACAAATGATTCAGTAATATTCACATCACCTCCTGAGTTTGATAAAGTTATTTGAGCTGACTCTAAAGAAATTTCTCTTGAGAAATCATCAATTTTTTTGTTTTTATTACATGAATAAATTAAAATTGATAAAACAGATAGAATAAATATTGTTTTTTTCATTTGTATGTAGATTTTAAAATTATAATTTAAATATAGGTAATTTTAGTGTTTTAGACTAAAATAAGGTAAATATAAAATGTACATTTATTTAATGTACATTTTATATTTATTTTGGGTGGAAGATGGGGCTCGAACCCACGACCCTCGGTACCACAAACCGATGCTCTAACCAACTGAGCTACAACCACCATTTATATTCGCAAATATATGTAATTATAAATTATAGTTTTACGATTTTAGTAAATAATTAACTTTAAATATGTTGATAAAGTTTAGTTAAAAACTATATAAAGTATTTATACTCTAATTATTTTTGTGAAAAATTCTTTTTTTATGCTTAAGATAGGTGTTCTTGGTGTTGGTCATTTGGGTGAAATACATGTCAAATTAATAACTCAACTAACTCAATATTATAAATTAATAGGTTTTTATGATCCAAATGATTACAATGCGAAAAATATCATTCAAAAATATCATATTAAGAGGTTTTTTTCTTTAGAAGAATTAATTAAGGAGGTAGATTGTCTTGATATTGTGACTCCAACTATTACTCATTTTGATTGTGCCTCCAAGGCTCTTAAAATGAGTAAACATTTATTCATAGAAAAACCTTTAACTCAAACAATTGATGAGGCGAAAAAATTAATTCAATTAGCCAATGAAGCTGCTGTTAAAGTTCAAGTTGGTCATGTTGAACGATTTAATCCAGCATTTAAAAAAGCTATGGCATATTTTAATAATCCTATGTTTATTGAAACTCATCGTTTAGCAAATTTTAATCCTCGTGGTACTGATACACCTGTTGTATTAGATTTAATGATACATGACTTAGATATAATATTAAACGTTGTTAATTCAACAATTAAAAATATCTCAGCATCTGGTGTTCCAATAGTTAGTGACACACCAGATATTGCTAATGCGAGGATTGAGTTTAATAATGGCTGTGTCGCAAACTTAACAGCAAGCAGGATTTCAATGAAAAACATGCGTAAATCTCGCTTTTTTCAAAAGGATGCATATATAAGTATTGATTTTTTAAAAAAAGAACTAGAAGTAGTTCGTATGGAAGATGTTAAAACTGATGTTGAACCATTTGATATTGTATTTGATATTGGTGGTGATAAACCAAGAAAAAAAATAATTTTTGATAAACCAAACATTAAGCCTATCAATGCAATTGAAGAAGAATTAATCGATTTTCATGATATTGTTATAAATGATCTCCCTCCAATTGTATCTATTGAAGATGCTTATTCAGCATTAGATGTAGCCCATCAAATATTAGATAAATTAAAATTATCATCACTTTAATTAGACAATAAATAAATTTTGGTTTCGTTTAGTTTTTATTATGTTTAAAATATGAAATATATTGTATTGATAACTCTTATAATTTTCTTTTTTGGATCATGTATAAAAAATAATTCAAATCCAATTTGGATAGAGGTTAAAGAATGGGAATTAATAGATAATCCTAATCAAAATGTTTTAGAAAATTACAATCCGGGAGTTTTAACTCATGGAATAAAAGATGTATGGCTTTATATAGACAATTCATTAGTCGGAGTTTTTGAAGTACCCTTTAGAGTTCCTGTTTTAGAAGAAGGAGTGAAAGAGATTAGAATGATTCCCGGAATACATAATAATGGTATTTCTACAACAAAAACTAGATATCCTTTTTTTGAGCCTTATGTTACAAATATTGATTTAATAGAAAATCAAACATACATTATTAATCCAGTTACTATGTATTCTACTTCAACTAAATTTTGGATCGAAAATTTTGAATCTTCTTCTAATCAATTTGTTGATGGTAATGCTACACTTTCGTCACTTATTCCATCTAATGACCCTTCTATAATTGATCCTTCAATTAATGAAAGTTATTTTGGACGTATTTCTTTAAATAATATAGATAATATGTATATCGGATCTTCTGATGTTTTCGGTATTTCTGGAACTCCAATAGGTCTTCCAAAAGGTACAGATTGTTATTTAGAAATTGATTATCACAATACTGCTGATATTACTACAGGAATATTAGCTTTAAGTTCAACTGATGGGATTAACAATCCATTAGTCACATTGAATAGGCAATTTGAAAGTGAGGTAGAGTGGAAGAAAATATATATTGAATTAAGAGAAGTAGTTTCAGGTTCTACATCAGCTCAATATTTTGAATTTACTTTAGATGCTTTATTGCCAAATGGAGTTAATTCAGGTCAAATAAATATAGATAATTTTAAAGCAGTTTACTTTTAATGAAATCAAATTTTCTTTTATTTATTTTAGTTTTTTTTGATTGGTTGTCAGCTTTTTTTACTTGGTTTTTCTTTTATTATTTTCGTAAAACAAGTATTGAAAATGTTGAGTTTTCTGTAAATAATTCTTTTTATATAGGTATTACATTTCTTCCTATAGCTTGGCTTATTTTATATGCTTTACAAGGAATTTATAAAGATGTTAAAAGGTTGTATCGTTTAAGAATATTAATCAATACATTTTCATCAACTTTAATAGGTTCTATTGGAATATTTTTTGTTTTTCTTTTAGATGATAACATAAATAGTTATTCGCAATATTATTATTCGGTTTTATTTTTATTTTTTATTCATTTTATTTTGACTTTTTTTCCAAGAATAATTTTGGTTAGTTACATAGTTAAAAAAATTCATAATCGTAAAGATGGATTTAAAACACTAATTATTGGAGGAAGTGATAAAGCTATTAATATATATCAAGAAATTAATAATTTACCTAAAGGAATAGGTTGTGAATTCGTAGGATTTTTAAATATTAATGGAGTTGACAAATTACTAGATGAATATTTGCCTTATTTAGGGCATATAGATAATTTAGAAACAGTTATATGTAATTATAATATTGAAGAAGTAATTATTGCTTTAGAAAGTTCAGAACATGATAAATTGAAAAAGATTATTTCTAGGTTAGAATTTGCCGATATTAACATAAAAGTACTTCCGGATATGTATGATATTCTTTCAGGTACTGTTAAAATGAATAATATTTTTGGTGCTCTTTTAATAAATATTAAATCAGAGATTATGCCTATTTGGCAAAGAGTTTTTAAACGTATGTTAGATATTATAATTTCTTTAATGTCATTAGTATTACTCATTCCGGTATATATAATACTTGCAATTTTAGTTAAGCTTACTTCTCCCGGGCCTATAATATTTCGACAAGATCGTATTGGGAAAAATGGAAAGTTATTTAGGATAGTTAAATTTAGAACTATGTTTATTAATTCTGAGATAAATGGACCTCAATTATCTTCATCAAATGATTCTAGGATAACAAAGGTAGGTCGTTTTATGCGTAGGTCTAGATTGGATGAATTTTTACAATTTTACAACGTACTAATTGGTGAAATGTCTTTGGTAGGTCCAAGACCTGAAAGACAGTTTTTTATAGATAAAATTGTTGAACGTGAACCACAGTTTTTAAAATTAACAAAAGTGCGTCCTGGAATTACATCCTGGGGTCAAGTTAAATATGGTTATGCAGAAAATGTTGATCAAATGATAGATAGAATGAAATACGACTTGCTTTATTTGAAAAATCGTAGTTTATCTTTAGATTTTAAAATTATGTTTTATACCGTTTTAATAATTTTTAAGGGTACGGGCAAATGATTATTTTATTTTTAAATTAAACATAACTTTATTTTCGATTAGACCTGTTAATTGGTCTCCGATTTTAATCGGCCCAACACCTTCAGGAGTTCCTGTGAATATTAAGTCACCCTTTTTTAATGTTATAAACTTTGAAATATATGATATTAATGAATCTATTTTAAAAATCATTTCACTACTATTTCCTTTTTGAACAGTTTTTCCATTTTTATTTAGTTGGAATGATATATTATCTAAATTTAGTTTCTCTTTATTAATAAATTCCTTAGAAATAGGAGCGCTGTTGTCAAATGATTTTGATATTTCCCATGGATGGCTATTCTTTTTACATTTTGTTTGTAAGTCTCTTGCAGTAAAGTCTATTCCAAGACCAATTTCAGAATAATATTTATGGGCAAATTTTTCCTTTATATTTTTACCGACTCGATCTATTTTTATCACTAATTCGCATTCAAATTCAATTTTTTTTGAAAAGTCAGGGTAGAAAAAAGGATTTTCAGCATTAAATAAAGAAGTTTCTGGTTTCATGAAAAATATTGGTTTTTCAGGAACCTCTTCATTCATTTCAATAGCGTGTTTGAAGTAATTTCTACCAATACAGATTAATTTCATTTATTTGAATTTGTTTTTTAGGTTTTTAAGTTTAATATTAAATTTTTCTTTTTCTTTTTCTTTTTTTATTTTTTTAATTATTTTTTTTAAACATTGTTTGGTGTGTCTAGGGAATTCAGCTTCCATTATCCAACCATAATAACTAGGTTCTGAAATTGAAATTTCTTTAATTGATTTTCCTTTATGTTTCCCGAAATTATATATTTCAATTCCTTCTTTATTAATTGCTAGTCTTCCAGCAAAATCTATCCGGGTAACATTTTCATAATTTGAAAAATTAGCTAAAAAATTTACATCATTTTTTATTTCATCGTATCGAGATATTTGTGCATTTAATATTTCATAAGTTGCATTTGCATCAGCGATTGCAGAATGAGCATTTTCCAGTTTTTTATTACAGTAAAAATTATAAGCAGCAACTAAAGTTCTTTCTTCCATTTTATGGAAAATATTTTGTACATCAATATGTTTGCTATTTGATAAATCTATTATACTATTAGCTCTTATTAGTTCTTCTGCTAAGATTGGTAAATCAAATTTATTTGAATTATAACCTACAATATCTGACTTTTCAATAAATTTTTCTAATTCTGGAACAATATCTTTAAAAGTCGGTTCATTTTCTATGTCTTTATTATATATTCCATGTATTTTACTAATTTCTAACGGGATTTTTTTTTCAGGATTTATTCGTTTGTGAAATTCTGATTTTTTACCATCAGTAGAGATTTTTATAATTCCTATTTCAACAATTCTATCATTAACTACATCTAAACCTGTTGCTTCAATATCTAGTATTATTATGTTTTTTTTGAGTTTAATCATTATGATAGTTAAAATAGGATTTTGATTTTGTTTCTATTTTTATTCTAATTGTTAGTTAGAATTTAAAATTCTCTATTTTCATCAAATGATTCAAGATATTCAGCAACTCGTTTCACAAATTTACCGCCAAGTGCTCCATCAATAACTCTGTGGTCATATGAGTGTGATAAGAACATTTTTTGTCTAATTCCAATAAAATCACCTTCTATAGTTTCAATAACTGATGGTACTTTACGAATAGCTCCTAATGCTAAAATAGCGACTTGAGGTTGATTAATAATTGGTGTACCCATAACATTTCCAAATGTTCCAACGTTGGTTACAGTATAAGTACCTCCTTCAATATCTTCAGGTTTTAGACAATTATTTCGTGCATTATTGGCTAATTCATTTACTGATTTAGTTAAACCAGTTAGATTTAAACGATCTGCATTTTTTATTACAGGAACAATTAAATTTCCTGATGGAAGTGCAGTAGCCATACCGATATTTATATTATTTCTTTTAATAATTTTATTTTCAGATACAGAGACATTAATCATTGGGAAATCTTTTATAGCTTTAACTATTGCTTCAATGATTATTGGAGTAAATGTGATTTTTTCACCCTCTCGTTTTATGAAATCATTTTTTATTTTATCTCTCCAATTAACTATTTTTGTCATATCAGCTTCAACATAACTAGTTACATGGGGCGAAACAGATTTTGACATAACCATATGATCAGCAATTATTTTGCGCATACGATCCATTTCAATAATTTCGTCATTAGAGCCAATAATTATTTTAGGGTTTTTAATTTTTGTTGATAATTCAGTAGTGCTATTAGTTGAATTTTCAATAATTTGATTTGGAGTATTTAAATTGTTTCTATTTTCAATATATTTTAAAATATCTTTTTTGGTAACTCTAGATGACTTTCCTGATCCAGAAATCGATTCTAATTCAGATATTAATATTCCTTCTTTTTCTGCAATGCTTCTAACTAGGGGGGAGTAGAATCTTCCAGATGGACCTGATTTAGGGATATTATTACTGATTTTTTTATGATCTAATTTTTCTTCTATTTTCAGTTCTTCTTTAGACTCTTCTTTAGATTCTTCTTTAGATTCTTCTTTAGATTCTTCTTTAGACTCTTCTTTAGATTTTTGATTTGAATTTTCACTAGTTTCTTGATCGTTTTGTTCAATTATAGATCCATCTGTTGAAATTAATGCAATTATATCTCCAACTTGCGCAACTTCATTTTCTTTAAAGAGTGTTTTTATTAAAATTCCTTCTGCTTCAGAAGGTAACTCATTGTCAACTTTATCTGTAGCTACTTCAACTAATGGCTCGTCAATTTGAACTGTATCTCCAATTTTTTTTAACCAATTAGTAATCGTGGCTTCTGTTACGCTTTCTCCCATCTTAGGGAGTCTAATTTCAACTTGTGACATATTTTGTGTATACTCTTTATTAAGTACAAAAATAATCTAAATTTATTCTTTATCAATTTTTAGAATAATAAGGTTTTATTTATCAAGTTTTTTCCATCCTTTAATTAATATAGATATATCCTTCTTGACTGAATAGTCTCTTGCATATAATAGATTTAATTTTTCAATTATTGAATTATTAGTTACACTTATTATGTTTTCAGGGTATAATATACCAGGTTTGATTTTAGGGATACGAACATCTTTTTTATAAATTTTTTCCGAAAATCCTACGAATGATAATCTACCTAAAAAAATCATTATCATATTTTCAAAATAAATTTTTTTGTTTTTATAAAACCATAATATAAATGGACTTATTATAATAGCTGTTAATGACAATAATAGATCAAATAATCTTTTTTTTCTTTTATTTTCTTTGGATGTTAATATATTTAAATTTAAAAGATATAAATCACCTCCTGTATCTATAGAATTACTACCTATTAGAAAGTTTTCAGATTCCGGTGCAATTTTATAATCAACGTGTTTAAATTTGCACAAAGACATTAATTCGATAATTTTTTTATAACTAATGTTTTTTGAACTGAAAATTATTTCATCATAAGAGTTATTTTTTGTGTTAAAAAATAATTCTAGTTCAATTTTATCAATAATTGAAATATTAGTATTTGTTTTTTTGATAATATCTTTAATTCTATTGTATTCTTTATCTTCTGAACAAACAATAGCAAATGATTTTGATTCTTTTATTTGTAATTTGTACTTTTTTCCAACTATAAAGTGTAAGAATGCTCGTGAGATTAAATAGTAAGAAATTACCCACAATGATCCTAAAAAAATGAAGAGTCTTGAAAATTGAAGGTTTTTGGGGAGTACAGCATAAAAGATTAATATAATTATAGTACCTATTAAAGTCCCCTTTATTGTTTTAAATATTTTCAAAGGATAATCGTAACCACCTTTAAAATATATTGTATATATCCATATTAAAGAATAAATGGGAATAGAATATTTTATAAGATTGATAGGAAATTCAATATTTGAAATTTTCCAATAGTTTGTTAATAGGTAAAGTCCAAATATTATATATAAACAATCAATAATAGGTAGAAATGATAGTTTAATTATTCTTTTTAAAACAGCTATGAATGCTCTAAAATATATTGCTAAATTAATTGATAAGTTTAAAAAAAATACATTTTTATTTGGCATATGTTTTTTTGCAAATATTATCATTGCGCGGTAAAATACAAACACATAATTTACTGAGCTTTTTTTTGTGCTTTCTCCTTTATAATGAATTATTTTTGTATCAGAAATATAATAGTTTTTATATCCTTTTAATTTTATTCTATATGACATATCAATGTCCTCACCGTACATGAAAAACATTTCATCTAATAAACCAACTTTTTCAATTGTTCTTTTTCTTATAAGCATAAAAGCTCCACTCAAAACATCAACTTCATGATTTTTAAATTCTGATAAATGACCTAGATGGTATTGTCCAAATTTCCTAGATTTTGGGAATAGACTAGATAATCCGAATATTTTATAAAATGCAACACTTGGTTTGGGAAAACTTCTTTTCGACTCAGGAAGAAAATTACCTTTTCCATCAATCATTTTTACTCCAACTGCACCTGAACGAGGTTTTTTATCCATAAAATCTATAGTTTTTATTAATGTATCTTCCTCGATAACAGTATCAGGATTTAGTAATAAAATATATTCTCCATTTGCTAATTTTATCGCTTGATTATTTGCTTTAGAAAAACCAACGTTTTTTTTGTTTTCAATTAAGTTGAATTTAGGATATTTTTTTTTGATCATTTTTACAGATCCATCCATTGATTTATTATCAACAATGAATACCTCTGCTGATAAATCTTTAATTGCCTTTTGAACAGAACTTAAACATTGATTTAAGAAGAATTCTACATTGTAGTTAACAATAACAATAGAAATTTTATATCTATATTTTAAATTCAATTTTCTTCTTTTAATGTTGAATAGCAATACATGAAATTTCAATATCTACATCTAGAGGTAGTTTAGATACTTCAATTGTTTCTCTTGCTGGTGGTAATTCTTTGAAATATTCAGAATATACTTTATTTACTTCTGAAAAAGTTTCCATATTCTTTAAAAAAATAGAACATTTCACAATATGCTCAATTTTCATATTTGCTTCCGATAGTAACGCTAAAATATTTTTCATTACTTGATGTGTGGATTCTTGTATAGAATTATTTACTAAATGTCCATTTTTTGGATTTATGGGTATTTGCCCAGAGATATATAGTGTGTTTTGTATTAAAATTGCTTGGCTATATGGACCTATAGGTTTTGGTGCATAAGGAATTTGTATAACCTTTTTCATCTTTTTATTTTTGTACAAGTTTACATAAAAAAATAGTTTTTTGAAGCATATTTTACTTATAGACAATTACGATTCTTTTGTATTTAATTTATATCATAGTTTATTATGTATTGGAGTAAATGTTGATGTAATTCGTAATGATAATAAAATTAAAAACTTATTAAAATATGATGCTATTGTTATCTCTCCTGGTCCTGGATTGCCAAGGGATGCATTTTTTTTAATGGATATTTTGAATGATATAAAAGGAAAAAAACCTGTTTTAGGTATTTGTCTTGGAATGCAAGCAATATGTGAATTATTAGGTGGAAAATTATATAACCAATCCAAAATAAAACACGGTGTTAGTGAAATTATTAAAATTTATAATAGTGAATTATTTATTGGAATTAAATCTGAAATCAATGTTGGATTATATCATAGCTGGGCAGTTGATAATAGTGGTGACTATAATGTAATAGCAAAGTCTAAAAATAATATAATAATGGCTGTTGAAAATAAAGATTATAAATTATATGGTGTTCAGTTTCATCCAGAATCTATAATGACAAAAGATGGTTTAAGAATAATTCAAAATTTTATTCAATTGATATGAAAAAAATTATATAAAAAAGAAATCTACCCTTCTATTTCTTTGCCTGCCTTCGTTTGTTGAATTAGTATCTATTGGCATTTTTTCACCTTTAAAATCGAATTCTATTCGGTCTCTTGCTATGCCTTTCGTAGAGAAATACTCTATTATTGATTCAGATCGTTTTTTTGATAGAATTATATTATATTCTTCTGTTCCATCTGAATCAGTATGCCCAACAACTTTTATTCTTAGGTCGCTATGACCTTTAACTATTTTGGTGATTTCATCAAGGAAATTGTGAAATTCAGGACGTATGATATATTTGTCAAAATCAAAAAAAACTGGTTTGAATATAAAATTTTTTCTTTCTTTTATTCGGATTTCAGGAGCATTTAAATTTTCTTTTATTCCATAAACAAATTCATTAAACCAGTTATGATTTATCTGCTCTGTGTGTTTTTTTATTAACTTATTTTGACATTTATAAAGTATTATTTTACCAATAAATCTTTTACAATCTATACTTTCGAACTTTCCTTCAAGATAACCAGTATTTTTATTGTAAATTAATTCTGCAGTTAATCTACACCATTTTGTTTTAGAAGATTTCGATTTTTTTTCTATGACAGTTTGATGTATTTTTATTTTATTTTCTTTTAAATATCCAGTTACTTGCTTAAGAGCATATTCATTTGTTTTTAATATTTCCTCTCTTGAGTAGCCAGAGATTTTATTGTCTTTTGATTGTATTTCTAATTTAAAAGGTATACCATTTTCTATAACTCTTCCGGCACGTATCATTACACCTTCCCAATTACCATTGAAATTCGTCTGGCTATTAGTGATTGTAGAGAATGAAATACTAATTAGTAATAAAATATAATTCTTCATTTTTCACATAATTCGAAATAAAGATAATTAATGTTATAAGTTTTATCTTTTTATTAAATAATAAAATTTTTTCTCAAATATTATAAGTATTAACAATTAGTCAATTATTATGTTGATAAGTTCCATTTTCTTTTCTCTTTTGTGTTATAAGTTTTCTTTTTGGTTCATTATTTTTGTTTGTACAACATGATTAATTTATTTACAAATTAATTAAAATCAAATTATGACTGAAGAAAATAAACGAAAAGAATATGCAGCCGATAATATTCAGGTTTTGGAAGGTTTGGAAGCTGTTAGAAAGCGTCCTGCAATGTATATTGGTGATGTTGGGTCAAAAGGTCTTCATCATTTAGTATACGAGGTTGTTGACAACTCAATTGATGAGGCTTTGGCTGGTTATTGTAATCGAATAGAAGTTTATATAAATAAAGACAATTCCATAACAGTAAATGACAATGGTAGAGGTATTCCAACTGCTATGCATTCAAAAGAAAAAAAATCTGCATTAGAAGTTGTTATGACTGTTCTTCATGCAGGTGGTAAATTTGATAAAGATACTTATAAAGTCTCTGGTGGTCTTCATGGAGTTGGTGTATCCTGTGTTAATGCTTTGTCTACAAATCTTAAAGCAACTGTTTCTCGAGAAGGTAAGATATTTGAGCAAGAGTATAAATTGGGTAAACCTTTGTATGATGTAAAAGAAATAGGTTCAACTGATAAAACAGGAACTGAAGTTACATTCACTCCTGATAGTAGTATTTTTGAAATAACAGAGTATAATTATGATACTCTAGCTGCTCGAATGCGTGAATTAGCATTTCTAAATAAAGGTATTACAATTACTTTGACAGATCTAAGGCAGTTTGATGACGAAGGACAAAATATTAATGAAACTTTTTATTCTGAAGGTGGGTTAAGTGAATTTGCTGCATATCTTGATAGAAATAGAGAAAAATTAATATCAGAAGTAGTTTATTTTGAAGGGGAAAAAGATGGTGTTCCAGTTGAAGTTGCTTTAACATACAATACATCCTACACAGAGAATATTCAAGCTTATGTAAATAATATTAATACTCACGAAGGAGGAACACATTTGTCAGGTTTTAGGAGAGGTTTGACTAATACATTAAAAAAATATGCTTCGGAATCTGGTATGTTAACTAAAGAAAAAGTTGAAATAGAAGGAGATGATTTTCGAGAAGGTTTAACAGCTGTAGTATCCGTCAAAGTTGCAGAACCACAATTTGAAGGGCAAACTAAAACTAAATTAGGTAATAGAGAAGTTACAGCTCCCGTTAGTCAGAGTGTTTCTCAAATGCTTTCTAGTTATTTGGAAGAGCAT
The DNA here is from genome assembly GCA_002709305.1 of Crocinitomicaceae bacterium. Lineage (GTDB taxonomy): Bacteria > Bacteroidota > Bacteroidia > Flavobacteriales_D > Crocinitomicaceae > UBA4466. The sequence continues at coordinate 176,744 of PAQM01000005.1, forward strand.
CCATCAGAAGCAAAAACAATTGTAAATAAAGTAATTCTTGCAGCAAAAGCAAGACAAGCTGCGAGAAAAGCAAGAGAGATGGTCCAGCGTAAATCTGTAATGTCAGGCTCTGGTTTACCTGGTAAGCTAGCTGATTGTTCTTCAAAAGATCCAGCGGAATGTGAGATATATTTAGTTGAGGGTGATTCTGCCGGTGGAACAGCTAAACAGGGAAGAGATAGGATGTTTCAAGCAATAATGCCACTTCGAGGTAAAATTTTAAATGTTGAGAAAGCCATGCATCATAAAATTTTTGAAAACGAAGAGATTAAAAATATTTATACAGCATTAGGTGTTAGAGTAGGGACAGAAGAAGATACTAAAGCATTAAATTTAGATAAATTAAGATACCATAAAATCATTATTATGTGTGATGCCGATGTTGATGGATCTCACATAGAAACATTAATCCTTACATTTTTCTTTAGGTTTATGAAAGAGCTTATTGAATTGGGCTACATTTATATCGCAACTCCTCCTTTATATCAAGTTAAAAAGGGAACTAAAATTAATTATGCTTGGGATGATAACCAAAGGGATTTATTAATTAATCAAATGAAGGGTTCAGGTTCTGAGTCTTCAGTTGGTATACAAAGGTATAAAGGTTTAGGTGAAATGAATGCTGAACAATTATGGGATACAACAATGAATCCAGAACATAGAACACTTCGTCAAGTTACAATCGAGAATGCAGCTGAGTGTGATCAAGTCTTTTCTATGTTGATGGGAGATGAGGTGCCACCTCGACGAGCATTTATTGAACGTAATGCAAAATATGCAAAAATTGATATTTAATTAGGATACTATTTTAGGTCTTTCTCTTTTTCTTTTTAGCAGCTGGAAATAGAATATTATTTAATATTAGTCTATAACCAGGAGAATTTGGATGTAAATTTAAGTCTGTAGGTGGGTCACCAACACGATGTTGGTAGTCCTCAGGGTCATGTCCACCATAGAAAGTCCATGTTCCTAAGCCCATTTCTCCATGAATGTAACGAGCAGTTCCAATTGCTTTAGTTTCTGCTAATATTAAAACATTTGATTTTATTAATTCTTTTTTAAAGTCAGTTGTTTGTCCCATAAAACCTTTTATCATTTTTGTATGACATTGGGTTAACATTGTTGGTATAATATCCCATTTTGCTGAAAATTCAAACAGAGTAAATTTATCTAATCTTTCTTCTCTTTTATGTAAATGTGTTCCATCAATATCCGAATATTCATATTCTAATGGATTTTCTACTAACTTAAATTTATCAAAGCCTAGTGTGTTTGAATAGTCTAATTTATCTTGAAAGTTTTCATCAGATGGATCTCCATCAAACATTGATTCACAAATATCAGTTTTATGAGCTGCTAGTGCTATGTCAAAACTATCCGTTCCACTGCACATTGTGAATAAAAAACCACCTCCAATCACAAAGTTTTTTATTTTTTTAGCAACAGCTAACTTCATTTCAGAAACTTTATTAAATCCTAATTTTTTCGATGATTCCTCTAAACTTTTGACTTGTTTTTTATACCAAGGATAAGATCTGAAACTAGCATAAAATTTTCCATATTGTCCGGTGAAATCTTCATGATGAAGATGTAGCCAATCATATTCAGGAAGACCATTATTAATTACTGTTGAATCATAAATTTTTATATATGGTATTTCTGCATATTCAAGAACTAGTGTTACTGCATCATCCCATGGTTGTTTTCCCTCAGGAGTATAAACAGCTATTTTAGGTGCTTTTTCTAATTGAATAATTTCCATATTTATTTCTGGTGATCCAATTTCTTTTTTGATTTTGTTTACTTGTCCATCAGCTAAAACCTCATAACTAATACCTCGAATAATAAGTTCTTCTTCTATGTTCATTAGATGGGGTGTTAAAAATGATCCTCCTCTATAGTTTAGCATCCATTCGATAATAATACCATTTTCTAATAAGTAATAAGATAGACCATAAGCTTTTAAATGATTCGATTGAGAATCATCCATTGGTATAAGTAATTGTGATGCAAAATTTAAATTAGAAAAATATAAAAAGAAAAGAATTGTGATTAAAATTTTCATAAAATAAATTATTATTACTTCTAAATGTAGAAAATCATTTTTTTAGAAAGGTGGTTTATCGTTTGGATCGAAATTTAAGTTATCTTTTTCTAATGAATTCATTTTACTAGGTATTGTATAAGAGCTTTGGTTGTCAAAATCATTGTTAGCTGATAATTTAGAACTTTCATTTTCATTTGGGTAAAAGCTTGCTATATTATCAAACTTAGCAAATTCTTTAATAAATCTTAATTTCACATTATCTAGAGATCCATTTCTATGTTTTGCTATAATTATTTCACCAATTCCTGTATTAGAATTTCCTTCTTCATCTTGCATAAATCCATAGTATTCAGGTCTATAAATAAAGGAAACAATATCTGCATCTTGTTCAATTGCTCCAGATTCTCTTAAATCAGATAATTGAGGTCTTTTGTCTCCTCCTCTTGTTTCAACAGAACGACTAAGTTGAGAAATAGCTATTATAGGAACATTTAATTCTTTAGCTATTTCCTTTATAGATCTTGAAATAGATGATATTTCTTGTTCGCGATTTCCTCCTCCTTTATAATTATTTCCAGTCATTAGTTGAAGGTAATCAACAATAACAAGTTCTATATTGTGTTGCATTTTTAATCTTCGACACTTTGCTCGTAAATCGAAAATATTAATTGCAGGAGTATCATCAATATAAATCGGTGCTGTAGCTAATTTTTTAATTCTACTATGTAGTTGTTGGAATTCATCATCTCTTAAATCTCCTTTTCTAAGTTTTTCAGCTGGAATTCTAGTTTCTGCAGCAATTAGTCTTTTAACTAGTTGCACAGATGACATTTCCAAAGAAAAAATAGCAACAGCCTTATTGAAGTCAACAGCAGTATTTCTTGCCATAGATAAAACAAAAGCTGTTTTTCCCATTGCCGGACGAGCTGCAATTACAATCATATCTGATCTTTGCCAACCTGATGTTATTTGATCTAGTTCAAAAAAACCAGTTGGAATACCAGAAATACCATCAGAATTTTCTGAAGCTTTTTCAATTTCTTCAATCGCTTCACGAACCACATTCTGCATAATTGAAACTGATTTACCCATATTATCTTCTGCGATATTGAATAAATCACCTTCAGCTTTATTTAATACATCAAAAACATCATTAGTTTCATCATATGCATGTTTCATGACATCATTACTCATTTTGATTAATTCACGCTTAATATGTTTCTCAGAAATAATACGAGCATGATATTCAACATGAGCTGTTGATCCAACACGACTAGTTAATTTTGATATATAGACTGCGCCACCAGCTTGTTTAAGTTTTCCGCTTTTAGTTAAATGGTCTGTTACGGTTAGTATGTCTATAGGTTTAGATGTTCCAAATAAATCTTGAATAGAAGCAAATATAAGTTGATGTTTTGGATCATAAAAGCTATTTTCTTTTAAGATATCTATTGTATCGGTAACAGCATTTTTTTCAAGCATCATTGCTCCAAGTACTGCTTTTTCAAGATCTACCGCTTGAGGCGGTATCCTACCACTATCTATTATTTTTGTATTTCTTTTAGAAATACTTGATTCTTTTCTATTTGAATTATTGGATTTTATTTCCATCTGCCAAATATAATTAATACTATTATTTGATATAAATGTTTTATAAAAACTTTAAAAAAAAGATATACATATTAGTTTTCAACAATTGTTAATAGTTATCTTAATTTTGATATATGCAACAGAAGATTATTTTAACTAAAGACGGTTCTAGTACAATTTTTTTGCCAGAAATTAAAGAGACTTATCATTCAAAATACGGCGCTATAGAAGAGGCAAATCATGTTTTTATAAAAAATGGATTGAATTTTTTTCATAAATCAAGTTTAAAGATTTTTGAAATGGGTTTTGGTACGGGTTTAAACTGCTTATTAACAGCCATTAAGTCTATCGAAATTAAAGTTAATATTGAGTACTCTACTGTAGAGCCATATCCTATAACGAGAAAAGTTTTAAATGATTTGAATTACACTTCAATTATAGGTGATAAATACTTTGATCTATATAATAAAATTCATAATGTGAATTGGGAATCAAGGTATATAATCAGTCAAAATTTTTCTTTAAAAAAAAATCAATCAACAATTCAAGATTATTCATTTAAAAAACAATATTTTGATATTATTTTTTATGATGCTTTTGGACCAAGGGTTCAACCAGAATTATGGTCTGTTGATGTACTTCAAAAAAACTACTTTGGATTAAGACAAGGTGGGATATTAGTTACATATTGTGCTCAAGGTCAATTTAAGAGAAATTTAAAAAAAATAGGTTTTAAAGTTCTTTCGATGCCTGGTCCTGTTGGAAAAAGAGAAATGACAATTGCAATGAAATAGTTTATGATTTAATGATCTTTCCTTTCATAATACCATCATAATCTATTGAATCTAAGTAAACATTTTTAAAAGTATTTATCAATTCGTCTTTAAAAGGAGTTTTTATTTTAATATAGTTTGATGTATATCCATACATCATACCTTCATTATTTTCGTTTTCAAAAAGAACTGTTTCATGCTTACCTATGTTACTTTCATAAAATTTACGTTTCTTCTTATAAGATAGGGCGTGTAGCTGTTTGCTTCTTTCTTTTCTAATTTTTATTGGAACGGTATTTTTAAGCTTTATAGCAGTTGTGTTTATTCTTTCAGAATAAGTAAATACATGTAAGTAAGATATATCTAAATCATTTAGAAAAGAGTATGTTTCTTTAAAATCACTATCTGTTTCTCCTGGAAATCCAACAATTACGTCTACACCAATACAAGTGTTAGGATTATTTTTTTTAATTTTTTTAATTCTATTAGAAAATACCTCTTTTGTATATTTTCTTCTCATAGATTTGAGTAATTTGTCACTACCTGATTGAAGAGGTATATGAAAATGTGGAACAAATTTCTTGGATTTTTTTAATGTAAAATCAATTATTTCATCAGATAATAAATTAGGTTCAATTGAAGATATTCTAAATCGGCTTATACCTTTTATATTATCTAAGGCTTTTGTTAATTCAAAAAAATTCTCTTCTTTTCCTTGTCCAAAATCTCCAATATTTACTCCAGTAAGAACAATTTCTTTAATCCCTTTTTCCGCTATTTCTTTAGCTTTTTCTATTGTAGTTGATATACTTGCATTTCTACTCTTACCTCTAGCTAAAGGTATGGTGCAAAATGTACAGAAATAATCACAACCATCTTGAATTTTTAAAAAAGAGCGTGTTCTATCACCTATGGAAAAAGCGGGTATAAAATCTTTTGTTTCTTTTATTTTACTATTGAATATTTTTGTTTCTTCTTTTTTATCTAATGATTCAATGTGTTTTACTAAATTAAATTTTTCATTAGCACCTAAAACTATATCTACTCCTTTTATTGAAGCTATTTCTTTTGGTTTAAGTTGAGCAAAACATCCAATAATTGCAACAAATCCGTTTGGATTAATTCTAATTGCACGTTTTACAAGTTGTCGACATTTTTTATCTGCGTTTTCAGTAACTGAACATGTATTAATTACAAAAACATCTGGATTTGCATCAAAATCTACTTTAGCATATCCAGCTTCCTGAAAACTTCTACCAATTGTTGATGTTTCAGAAAAATTTAATTTACATCCTAAAGTGTAAAATCCTACTTTTTTATATTCAATCATTACTAAACGAAATTACAAGAAAAACTTATAATTATTTTATTTTGAAATAATAAATATTACATAAGTTGTAAATAATCTTTGAATTTCATTATTTTGATTGTTAGAATGAAAAAAGAGCTAAAATTATATTATAGTAAATTATCAAATTGGGATCAATTACCCGATAATGACCAATTATTAGTAAAGAAAGCAATTGAAATTATGCATAATGCATATGCACCATATAGCAAATTCAATGTTGGTTCTGCTCTTTTATTGTCTAATGGAGTTATTGTCGAAGGAAGTAATCAAGAGAATATAGCTTATCCATCTGGTTTATGTGCTGAACGTGTAGCTTTATTTTATGCTGGTGCAAATTATCCTAAAGAAAAGATAAAAACATTATGTATTGTTGCAAAAGGTAATCTACTTCCAATCTCAAAAGTTTTATCACCATGTGGAGCATGTAGACAGGTCATGGTTGAAACTGAAAGAAGACAAAATGAGCCTTATCGAGTAATTTTAGTTTCACAGAATAATGTTACTATTATTTTTGATTCTGCTTCTGATCTTCTTCCATTAGCATTTGGTTAACGGTTTTCAAAAATTAAAATTTATTTCTATTTATAAGGAATAGATTCAAGTGAAGAATTTTATATATTTGCTTCATGTTATTAAAGATATAAGTCATGGCTGTTAGTAAAGAAAAATCAGTAAAGGCATCTAAAAAAACTAGTAAGGTAAAATCATCAAATTTTTCTAAAGAAACTTATATAAAATGGTATAAGGATATGTTGTTAATAAGAAAGTTTGAGGAAAAAACTGGCCAGTTGTATATTCAACAAAAATTTGGAGGTTTTTGTCATCTTTACATTGGGCAAGAAGCAATAGCAGTTGGTACTGCTAGTGCTTCAAAAAAAGGAGATAAACATATGACTGCTTACAGAGATCACGGTCATCCTATTGCTTTAGGTACAGACCCTAGAATTTTAATGGCTGAATTATATGGAAGGACTACTGGTTGTTCTAAAGGAAAAGGTGGGTCAATGCATTTTTTTGATAAAAATGTCGGCTTTATGGGAGGTCATGGAATTGTTGGTGCACAAATAGCGATGGGTGCAGGTGTTGCTTTTGCTGAGAAATATAACGAAACTAACAATGTAGTTTATGTTTCTATGGGAGATGGTGCTGTTCGTCAAGGTATTCTTCATGAAACTTTTAATATGGCAATGTTATGGAATTTGCCTGTTGTTTTTATTATAGAGAATAACAATTATGCTATGGGTACTTCTGTAGAGAGAACAACAAATGTATTAGAATTATCAAAAATAGGTCTTTCATATGATATGCCTTCAGAATCTGTTAATGGAATGTCACCTGAAGCAGTTCATGAATCCATTAAAAAAGCTTCAGATAGAGCAAGAAAAGGTAATGGTCCTACTTTATTAGATATACAAACATATCGTTATAAGGGACATTCTATGTCAGATCCGCAAAAATATAGAACAAAAGATGAGGTATCAGATTGGATTGAACAAGATCCTATTAAACACTGTTATGATTTAATAAAAAAGAATAAATGGTTAACAGATAAAAAATTAGATGATATATCAGATTGGGTTAAAAATGAAGTTAAAGAATGTGTTGAATTTGCAGAAAATTCTCCTTATCCCGATGGAAAAGAATTATATAATGATGTTTATATGGATAAAGACTATCCATTTATTATTGAATATTAATATTGAATTGAAATTATAGTTTATTATGGCTGAAATTATTTATATGCCCAAGTTGAGTGACACTATGACGGAAGGAGTTGTTGCTGAATGGTTGAAGAATGTAGGAGACGAAGTTTCTTCAGGAGAGTTGTTAGCTGAAATAGAAACTGATAAAGCAACAATGGAATTTGAATCATTTTATGATGGATTTTTATTACATATTGGCGTTCAAAAGGGGGGTACTGCTCCTGTAAATTCTTTACTAGCTATAATAGGAGATAAAGATGAAGATATTTCTAAAATCATTTCTGATCATGATAATGGTAAGATAACTGAAGTTACAAAAGACGAAGAAATAAAAAAAGAATTAAAAGAAGATAAAAATACTGTTAAAGCAAGTGAAACATCTGAGAAGATAAGTGTTGAAAAGGAGCAGATTGATGTTCAAAACGTCATTACTACTAGCGATATAGATTCTAATAATAGGATTTTCGCTTCACCACTAGCGAAAAAAATGGCTAATGAGAGAGGTATTGATTTAAGAAATGTTATTGGAACAGGTGATTCAGGTAGGATTGTCAAAAGAGATATTGATCATTATGTTCCATACAATGTCAATAATTCTAAAAAATCTTCATTTGTAGCTGTTGAGTCTTACAAAGATGAACCTATTTCACAGATGCGTAAAACTATATCTAAACGTCTTTCTGAAAGTAAATTTAACGCTCCTCATTTTTATCTTACACTAGATATTAATATGGATAATGCTATTACTATTCGTAAACAATTTAATGATCTTGAAATAGGTAAAATTTCTTTTAATGATATGGTCATTAAGGCAAGTTCTTTGGCTTTAAGAGACCATCCGGTTGTCAATAGTTCATGGTTAGGAGATGTTATAAGGAGAAATGAACATATTCATATTGGTGTTGCAGTTGCAGTTGAAGATGGTTTATTAGTTCCTGTTGTTCGTTTTGCTGATGGAAAAGATTTAACTGAAATTGGAAATGAAGTTAAAACTCTTTCTAAAAAAGCCAAGGATAAAAAACTACAACCAAGTGATTGGGAAGGTAATACTTTTACAATTTCAAATCTTGGAATGTTTGGTATTGAAGAATTTACGGCAATTATTAATCCACCTGACAGTTGTATCTTAGCTGTTGGTGGAATCAAAGAAATTCCTGTAGTTAAAGATGGAGAAGTCTTACCTGGAAACATTATGAAAGTCACTTTATCCTGTGATCATAGAGTAGTGGATGGAGTATCTGGTTCAGAATTTTTGAATACCTTAAAAAAGTATATGGAAAATCCTGTTTCCTTGTTTGTTAAATAATATCGAATTATTTATTTGATATTTTTATTAATTCTTCTTCAATTTTATTTAAAGTGTTAGAATCATAACCTTCAGTTCTATATACTATTTTTCCTGATTCATTTAAAACTAATATGAATGGTACATTTTGACCATTTAATTCAATTATTGATTCTGCATTAGGTTCTAGATATGAATCAAATGTCCAGTTGTTTGAGTTGATAAAGGATATAGCCTTTCTGATATGTTTCTCTTTATCTAAAGAAATAGATATTATATAAGAAGAATAATTTTTTTCTAAAAAATCTTTTTTTAATTCTAATGCATTTAACAATTCAATAGAATTTCTATTTGTTGTCAACCAATAAACAATAATTTTTGGAGTTAATTTTTTATTAAATATTGATGAATTTATTATTCTTTCATTTTTAGTTTCTAGTTCTACATTTGGAAATGTATTTGATTGACTAAAACCATGAAAAAAAGATAAAATGAAAATTATTAAATAAAAGAAACGAATCATAAATAATTTAAATTAGTATCCTGTTGCAGCACTACCTCCACTAGGGTTAGTAAGTCCTTCAGCATTAATTGTTAATAGAGGAATATTTAATTCATTTTCTATCATTTCTTGAATAAATGAATTAGGATTTGTAATAAGACCTTCTTTATAATATCCTGCAGCCATTAAATCTGCATCAATTTTAGATGCATAAGCCATAAGTTCCTTTTCAAAATCTATTCCTTTATCAAAAGTTACTATTTCAAAATTTACATTTTGTTCAGATAAATAGTTTTTAACAATTATTTCATTTTTATTGGTTCCCTTATCTAAAAATTCATCATTGTCATGATATCCAACTAGGTGAATAGTTGCATTAAATTTTTTCGCCATTTTAGATGCAAAATTCGCTATTTGAATACTTTTCTTTTCAAAGGAAAAAGGCATCACAATTACTTTAATTTTATCAACAGATTTTTTACCTTGTGTTATTAGAAAAGGTTGGCTTGAGTGAGATATCATTTTAACAGCATGTGAGCCAAATATTTTTTGGAAACCTCTAGCTCCATGTGTTCCCATTACTATTAATGATGCATCTAATAATTCTCCTGCTTTAGAAATATCTTCATAAACATCTCCTATTATAGCTTTTCCAATAGTCAATTTTTTATCAGATTCAGATAAAGTAGATATATATTCTTTAAATTTTAGTCTAGCTTCTAATCTTTCATGATCATTCTTTACTACATGTAATAATACTACACGACCATTATTTGCAATAGATAAATCTAAACCAATTCTAACCGCACTTTCAGATACAGGTGTAAAATCGAATGGGATAAGATACAAAGGATTCTTGTTCATAATTAGCTTTTTAAATTATATAAATTACTATCAATTATTAAATTATAAGACAAAGTTAAGACATACTCTTGAATCTTTCTAAAAAAATTCATTTAAAAGAATGTAAATTCCAGCAAAAAGAACAATATATCCAAATATCTTTTTCATTTTTTCACTATTTATTCTTTTATTAATGAATACTCCTATAAATATCCCTATAACTGAAAAGAATGTAAACAATAGTAAAAAATACCAATTGATTTCAGTTTCTTGAATATCTCCAGTGAAGCCTAATAAAGATTTTAATGATATAATTGCTAAAGATGTTCCAATAGCTTCTTTTATAGGTAGTTTAGCTAATATTACCAATGCCGGTATAATTATAAATCCACCTCCTGCACCTACAATTCCTGTTATAAAACCTACTATTATTCCTTCTATGCTAATAAGTAAATAATTATATTTTTTATTATCATAAGATTTTTTGAAATCGTGTTTGTTTCTTATCATACTAAATGCAGCTAGTAGCATAATTATAGCAAACATAATCATAATGAAAGTGTCTTTTGTTATATAGAAATTGTTTATTTGATATAATTCTTCTGGTATATTGGGAAGAATATATTTTCTAGTAATATATACTGCTATTATTGCTGGAATAGAAAATGTAATGGTAGTTCGAATATTAACTAGCCCTCTTTTGTAATTAGAGATAGCTCCAAAAAGGGCAGAGGTGCCTACGACAAAAAGTGAATAAGCTGTTGCTGTAATTGGATTAATACCGAGAAAATAAACGAAAAATGGTACAGTTAATATAGATCCACCACCACCAATTAATCCAAGAATAATTCCTATTAAAATAGCGCTTAAATATGTTATTATATCCATTATGTTATTATATCCATTAAAATCATAAGATTAATTGCTAATTATTAATGTATTTGTCTTCGATGTTTGGCATGTGATTAAATCCAATATTATTTTTCGAGCACTAACTTTTTGTTAAGCATTCCATTTTTAGTATTTAATTGTAGTATATAGATAGCATTTGGATATTTTGATAAATCAATACTTCTATTGTAGTCTCCATTAAAGTCTTTAAGTGATTCACTAAAGATTAATTCACCTAATAGATTATGGATTCTTAAATCAATATCTTGTTTTGTATTACTATTAAATTCAATATTAAATATATCATTTGATGGGTTTGGATATATGTCAATTTTTTGCAGATTTGATTCTTCTGATTCAATATTAGCTTGAAAACATGGATCAATAACTGATAAAGCGAATTCTAGTAAAAACTGATACCTGTCAGTGTTTGAACTATTTCCTATTGAATGAATCAGTGTGTCTTTACCCATTATTCCCAAATCATTATATCTATTTTGAATGATAATTCCATAATTAGGATCATGAATATCTGGATTAATAGAATCTGAGGAACATCCTGGTTCTCGCTTATATACAAAGAAAATAGAGGGAGATTGTGGCGTTACATCGTTGGGAGGATACCAAAGCGTAGAATCTCCCCAAGCTCCTGAAGGTAGTGCATTATACATGTAGAGCCCTTTTATACCAGGGTCATTTCTATGTGCTTCTTTCCAACTTAAAATAGTTCCTCTCGAGGAACCTCCGATAATAAAGTTATTAGTGTCAAGATTATATGTAGAAGTGTTAGCCTTAACCCAATTAAACATTATTTCTGCATCATTCCATCCTGTTAATATATCTTGAGCGTTGTTAATATTTGGTACAGATTCCCATGAAATAATTGATATTCCATTATTAATTAAAGAATCTGTAATGCTTGAAGGCATTGATGTTGTTCCTCCATTAGGGTGTGCATTAAAGTATACAGGAGTTGGACAGTTTGAAGGAGCTATATAAATATCTAAAAATTGTCTTGGTTCTGTCCCATAGGAGATCCCTGTGTAATCTTGTGCCTTCAAGTTAGTAGAGATTAGTGTAATCCAAAATAACACCATACACTTTAAAAAAATCATGTATTGTAAATATTAAATATGTAAAAATAATAAAACCCACTCAAATGAGCGGGTTTATTATTTGTGGACCTAAGCGACTTTATTTAGAACTTTTTTAGCAAATTGTTGACAAACACAAGGTTATTATATAATACGCCAAAGAGCGTATTGTATATTATGCAAAATCGTTTTAATTTTAAATTAATAATCATATAAAATTACGTCTAATGACGCTGGATTTATTAAGTAGTATTTTTATCCCATAAAATATTATTATGGAATTATATAAAGGACCCCATTTAATCATTAAATATGAAAAAGAAAATTCAAGGCTAATTAATTCTTGGAAATCTAACCCGCCTAATGATGAGGTGTACCAAGATTTGTCCAATCAAAATAGTCCAATAGAAATAAACCTAAGTATGTTGCCTGCTGGCTTATATTTTGTCAAAGTGGTCAATGGTCAAAATAATAATATCAGCTTCAAGAAAATTATAAAAATGGATTGATAATATAACCTTTTAAGTAATTGATGATCAATAACTTAAAATTTTAGGGTGTTCCTTTTACACTCCACAAAAATCTATGAATAAAACAAAATTAATTATCACCATTTTCTTGTTGCTTACTACCATTTTAGGGAAAGCACAATCTAGATATAATGTAATCTATGAAAAACAATTAGGACAGAATTTTGCAGGAGAAAATATAAATGTAGGTTTTCATTTACTCGATTATGCAGACTCATTATTCATCCCAAAAAAAATAATTAAAACTGAAAATAATTTCGCTAAAGTGATTAACCCTATTTTCCGATTCAGTAAACTATTCTTAAGCAATTATCTAATAACTGATTATGTAATGACAATGAATCATGAAAGATTTGGTCATGGATATAGAATGATAGAGGCAGGTGGTTCTATTGATAAAATTGTTTACAATATGCCTCCACCTTTCAACAATGAATTCTCCTATATATATTTAGATTATCCTTCAGATTTCACCAATCAACAACAATTATTGATGCTTCTAGGTGGTTCCGAAACTAATCTTGTTTCGTCAGATATAATGCGTAAGAACATATTGTTAGATGAACGATTCAATTACAATTTTGGCCTTGCCTATCTATATGGAAGCAATGATATGCCTGGCTACACAGCTTTTGTTAGCAACCCATTTGGTGACCCCATACGATATATTCAAGCGATAAATTATGAATATGGCCCCGTGCTTACCCGGGATAAAATGCGTACTTATTCATTCATTGCTATATTGACTGATCCCATAAATTTTTACGCCTTCAAGTCTGTCTTTTACGATTATATCATTAAAGGTAGACACAGCTCTAGAATAGGAATGATTAAACTGAGTAATAAACTTAAATATTTACCTAGAT
>PAQM01000006.1 GCA_002709305.1 Crocinitomicaceae bacterium
AATAGAGGGGACAAGAACATATATTGTAGAAAATGAAGGAGGTTTTTCTCAGACTGTTGAAGAGTCTTGTGATTGCAAATAAAATATTAAATTTTGGTCAGTATAAATAAAATCACAGACTTAGACTCTGGTCAAAATTTTAGTGAAAAAATAATTATAGAATAAACACTTAACAAACAGATATAACTATGAAAAACTTCTATTAAGAACAAGAAATAAATGCACCTGTTGACAGAAGTAACCTGCTTACTAAAATTAAGAAAATCATGAAAAAAATATTAACCATCAGTTTATTTATATTTTTTTTAACGGGCTTCAGTTTTGCCCAATGTGGTTCGAATGAAGTTGAAATTGTCGTTCAAATACTTACGGATGATTACGGCACTGAAACCAGTTGGACATTAACAGACTTGAATGGGGATACCATTGCCCTTGGTGGGCAAGGTGGTGTATACCAAAATACCACTTTGTACGAAGATACCGTTTGCGTTCCAAACACCGAATGTGTTATTTTCAGCATTAATGACACTTGGGGAGATGGCATTTGTTGCACTGTCGGTCAGGGGTCTTACACTGTATATGTCGATGGAACCATAGTGGCTTCAGGTGGTGAGTTTACTTCCTTTGAAAGCGCTAGTTTTAATTGTCCGATTGGTTCTCTTTGCGACAATCCATTTACTGCCCAACTCGGGACAACGGATGCTCCACTTCCTTATTCTTTTTATGAGTTTACGCCTGATTCAACTGGAAACTATTTCTTTAGCACCTGTGGTTTAACAAGCTGTGACACGAAACTATGGATATATGAAGATTGTTCTGGTGATGTACTAAGTTATGGCGATGCAGATGCCTTGTTTTATAATGACGATGACTGTGGTTTCCAATCCTATATTGAAGCATCTTTGACTGCTGGAGAATCTTACATCCTAAAAGTCGGTTTATATAGTGAAACAACCACTTGTAATGATTCGACTGTGTCTTTTAATATCGAGTATGGCGGTGATCCTTGTTTAGATTGCAATGTAAGTTGTTATGAGCCTTACTTTATAAATTTAAATATTCCTGATAGCTTAAAATGTCTATATGCAACTAATGCTGAGCGTTATATAGAAAACCTATCAGGTCTTTTGTATGAGTTTAGAAATCCGTTGTGGTCCATTCATCAAAATGGAGAATGGGTAATTTATTTCTATATCGAAAGTTGGGAAGGACCTGTAACGGATGTTGCTATAAATAACCTAAGAAATGAGTATGAATTTTTGGCAAACCAGTGGCTTGAAGGCCTAACGGATTTTGATTCTGATGCACCAGATACAGTGTCTATAAAAGTTTTTGGCTTTGTCTTTCAGGACAGTGTTCAGATTGATCCTAGCTTTTACAACACCTATGGCAATTATCCCATTGTTACGCATTCGGAGGCAAGCGAATTCATACCTTGGGAACTTAATTTTTCCAATGGAGATGCAGTAGCTGGATGGCTTGGTGATGTGGTTGATTTTGACTCCCTACAAGTGGTAGGAAATGATGCAGTTAATTTTCCGAGTGCTACTTTCTCGCCCACTAACTGGAATACTTATATCCATCCAGAAGGGCTAGATATGCCATATACAAGGTTTGGGCATAAAACAGAGTGGTATGCAGTTGGCGGAAGAGATATTCTATGGATTGGTGGACTCATTTCAGATTACGCAACTGGAGTAACGTCTCAGGAAAGTGCTTTTACACATGAGATGGGACATTGTTTTTTTCATGATGATCTTTATGATGGAGTAAAATACCCTTGTGCTGATGGGCTTGTGTCGGTAATGAACTCTGGGAACTGGGGACCAGGTGGACCACAGGCATATTATCTTGAGCACGGTACTTACATTACTGATTTTGATCGAGTCATTATGCGTATTGTTTGGGAGGCTCAGAAATATCGTGAAAACCTTATAGTTGATATGGATAATGATGGCTTTTGTGCGAATACGGATTGTGATGATAATAACGCCAATATCAATCCTAATGCAGCAGAAATTCCAAATAATGGAATTGACGAAGATTGTGATGGTTCAGATGCGATGGTTACAACTGCTGCTGACTTAGTTGTTGATAGTAACCGTCTAACTTTATATCCAAATCCCACCGATGGAGTTTTTAAAATTCAAGGTGATTTTAATAACTATTCTATTCAAATCCTATCTTCAAATGGAACAATCTATCAAGATTTGTCCAATCAAAATAGTCCAATAGAAATAGACCTAAGTACGTTGCCTGCTGGCTTATATTTTGTCAAAGTGGTCAATGGTCAAAATAATAATATCAGCTTCCAGAAAATTATAAAAACGGATTGATAATATAACCTTTTGTACCAACGGCTATATCGCTCGTGGCTGCGTTTAGCAGCCATGGTGTATGGCAAAAAAACTAGCTGGTTCATTACATTCACCTGCCTATTAAAATTAAGAAAATCATGAAAATAAAATTAATCGTCAGTTTATTTCTATTATTTTTACTGGCTTCAGTTTTGCCGAATGTGGTTTGAATGAAGTTGAAATTGTCATTCAAATACTTACGGATGATTACAGCTATGAAACCAGTTGGGGAGTTTCTAATCAAGGAATAAGAGAATATATTAATAATAGACCTAGAGACTGGCCAAAAAGTAATTGGAAAAATAATGAAAGGAAAATCAATAAAAGCCCATAACAATGTGTAAAACGACAATAGTCGCTATAAAATAAGGTGAGGTTTTTTTGGTGGAAAAGCGGGGCGGGAAATCCGATAAGTTTGAGGAAGGGAGTTATGGTTAGGTATGTCATATGATCAAAAATATGAGCTTCAACAATTTGTATTTCCCAAAGGAGCGACTTACAATAAGGAAAATAACCGAGTTCGAACTCCTGAAGCGCATTTGTTATTTGAGCTAACTAAAAGAACCACAGGGCTTTGTGAGTATAAAAAAAGCGGAAAACTATCTCGAAATGAGATGGATTCCGCTTTGGTGGAGTCGGAGGGATTCGAACCCTCGTCCAAACGACCAATAATTAAGGATTCTACATGCTTAGTCATTGATTAGTTTTCGACATATTCTAGGACATAGACACCCAAAAAATATGCTTAACTTCTTAACTTCAGGACACCTTAGAAGTGTCGATGACCTTATCTTGTTTGAATGATCCCTTTTAGTCCTAAACTAACAAGAATAGAGTAGAGAAAGGGAACTTGTCTGTGTACTATTATTCCACTAGATTAAGCTTAGTTAACATTCCATTAATTAAGCAGCAAGTCTGTATGACGTATTGTCAATTATATTTTGTAGCAATATATTTACGAGATTCACCACAAATCTCGACATGCTTACACTTAATTTTTGATATCGCTGTCAAATCCATTACGACCCCAAAGAACTATAACAAAGATACCTGTTTTTATGTTGAATTTTTAATAAATTCAATTTTATAATTAATTATATAACAAAAGGTTGTCGATTTAATAGTGATCTACTTAGTGTAATTTCGTCAGCATATTGCAACTCTGAGCCAACTGAAACTCCTCTTGATAGACTTGATATCTCAATATTTAAATCTTTAATTTTTCGGTAGAGATAAAAATTAGTTGTATCTCCTTCCATAGTAGCACTGAGAGCAAAAATAATTTCTTTAACTGATTCATTTTTAGCTCTTTCAATTAAAGAGTTTATATTTAGATCTTTAGGACCAATACCATCCATTGGTGAGATAATTCCATCAAGAACATGGTAGACTCCTTTATATGATTGAGTTGCCTCAATAGCAAGAATATCTCTAATATCTTCAACTACACATATCAAATTTTGATCTCGATTTTTATCTGAGCATATAGGGCAGATGTCGGTGTCAGATATATTGTGACAGATTTGACATTTTTTAATATTTTCTTTCATAAGAACAAATGAATTTGAGAAGTCTTCAATTTCTTCATTTGATCTCTTCAATAATTCAATAACAAGCCTAAGAGCTGTTCTTTTTCCTATTCCAGGTAAGCTTGATATTTGATCGACAGCGTTCTCTATGTATTTAGAGTATATTTTCACCTTATAAAGGTATAGATTTATTCACTAAGGATAATTAATTAGAAGTATTACTTTTGTTAATTATTATAACTTATTATTTAATATTTTCATATATCTATTGAAAAAGCAATTAAACATAAAGAATAAGAAAGCACGTTTTGAATATCATTTGATTGAAGAATTTACTGCTGGTATTGTACTTACTGGTTCTGAGATTAAAAGTGTTCGTCAAAATAAGGCTAGTATACTTGATGCATATATTGTTTTTAATACTGGAGAGGTATGGGTGAGAAATATGTATATAGATGAATATAAAAATGCTTCTTATAACAATCATAAACCACGTATGGATCGTAAATTATTATTAAATAAAAAAGAAATCAATAGTATACAAAAATGGTTAAAGGTTAAGGGTAATACTATTATTCCTATAGAGATGTTTCTATCAGATAATGGTTGGGTAAAGCTTGTTATCTCTAAAGCAAAAGGAAAAAAGATTCATGATAAACGTCATGATTTAAAAGAAAAGGATGATAAAAGAGATATTGATAGGGCGATTAAAAATTTGGCGAATTAAATCTCTTTGCCTTGTATTTTGTTTCGTCTAATTAAATTATATGATTCAATCCTATTTATTTTTCCACTTGATGTGTAAATAAATTTTTTCAAAAAGTAAATTTCTTTTGGTATTTGCTTTCTGTCTAATGTTTTAAAATCACTCTTATTTATTTTCATATTTTCATCATTTTCTATGATAAGTATATGTTTTTGTCCTAATTTATCATCCGGTATTCCGTAACAGAAAAAAGAAGAGTTAATAATATCAATTAATTTTCCTTCAATAATAGATGGAATAATTTTTATTCCGCCACTATTTATAGCTAAGTCAGATCTACCTATCCATTTAAAACTTTTATTTGATTTTAATTCAATTATGTCATTGGTTAATAATTTTTCACAACCTAGTTTTGGCGCCGTTATCTCAAGACAATTATTAACTATATTTATTTTCACCCCATTAAGAATTTTAAAATAGGATTCATTTTTTAAATTTTTAAGTGCAATATGAGATATTGTTTCTGTCATTCCAAAAGTATGATAGCAATTACAACCTAGTTTTTTTATTTCTTTTTTTAGTTTATTTGAAATTGGTCCACCTCCAATAATTAGGTTTTTTATATAATTAAATTTTTGTGGGTAATTATCTATAGATACTTTAACTTGGGATGGAACCATTGCAGCAAAGTCAACAAGTTCATTTAAGTTTTCCAATGGGTTAGAGTTAATGTCTACAACAATTAAATTTAATTTTAAAACAATAGATCTAACAATAATCATAGCTCCACCAATAGTTTTGGGAGAAAGATTTAATAAGATTGTTTCCCCTTCTTTTAAATTAAAAAAATCACCTGTCATTTTCGCTGAAAATATCATGTTGGTCTTCTTTAATTCTATTGTCTTTGGCTTTCCCGTAGACCCAGATGTTTTAATTTTAATAGTCGGTGATATGTCATCCCAATTAATAATGAATTCTTTTATCTGAGTGATTAAATTTTTATTCTTTGTTATATATTTTATAGCCATTATATTTTTTGGAATAAATATTGTGTTAAAGTTAGTAACTTGTATTAATTTAATATTTTAAAATTTAGTAGTATGAGAATTTTACTTTTATTGTTTGTTACATTTTTAATTACATCATTAACTAATGCTCAAGGTCAAGCCAAAGATGGTGAAACTAAATCTAAAGGAATTTTATTTAATAATATAACTATAGAGGAAGCAAAAATATTATCTAAGAAAACAGGTAAGTTAATTTTTATAGATTGTTATACAGATTGGTGTGGTCCATGTAAGCGTATGGCAGCTACTTCATTTATGGATCAGGAAGTAGCTGATTTGTTTAATCAAAAATTTATTAATATTAAAATCGAAATGGAAAAAAATCCAATTGGTTCAGATTTAGCTAAAAGATATAGAGTGAGGGGATACCCAACATTGTTATTTATAGACTCTGAGGGTATTTTAGTGAGACAACTAGTAGGAATGCAGACATCTATTGCTTTAATTACTATGGCCAACTCTATTTAATAGTGATTTTAATTCATAAAAAAAGGCCTTAATAAAAAGGCCTTTATATTAGTTGATATTTTCGATTTTATTTTTTATCGCCCTTATTCATTTTCTCTTTAAGGTCAGCTAATGCATCTAGGTCACCTAAAGTAGATTTTTCAATATTTTGTTTATTTTCTTTTATTGCTTTTGAATAATTTGAGTTAGATTTTTTTGATTTATCTTTCCCTCCTGAGTTTTTATTCTCAATATCTTCAAAAGTTTTAGTGTGGGAAACAATTATCTTACGAGAATCTTTATTGAATTCAATTATAACAAAATCTAGTTTATCTTCTATTTTAGCATTAGTACCATCCTCTTTTCTCATATGACGAGCTGGACAGATTGCATCTAATCCATATGGTAATGAAACTATACCAGATTTATCTTTATTTTCAATTATTGTTCCTTCATGAATAGAACCCTCAGTAAAAGTTGATTCAAATACTTCCCACGGATTATCTTCAAGTTGCTTATGACCAAGGGATATTCGACGATTAGCACTGTCAATTTCAAGTACAATAACATCCATTAAATCACCAACTTTACAGAATTCAGAAGGATGTTTAATTTTCTTTTGCCAAGATAGATCTGAAATATGTATTAATCCATCTACACCTTCTTCTAGTTCAACGAATACACCGAAGTTTGTAAAGTTTCTAACCTTAGCATTATGTTGAGATTTTAGTGCATATTTACCTTCTATAGCTTCCCATGGATCTGGCATTAATTGTTTAACACCAAGAGACATTTTTCTTTCATCTTTATCAAGTGTTAATATTGCTGCTTCAATTTCATCTCCAACTTTTAAAAAATCTTGTGCTGATCTTAGATGTTGAGACCAACTCATTTCAGAAACATGAATTAAGCCTTCAACACCAGGTGCTATTTCTATGAAGGCACCATAATCAGCCATTACAACAACTTTTCCTTTAACTTTATCACCAACCTTTAATTCGCTATCAAGCTCGTCCCATGGATGAGATTGTAGTTGTTTTAAGCCTAAAGCAATTCTTTTTTTATCGTTATCAAAATCTAGAATTACAACATTTATTTTAGTATCTAATTGAACAATTTCTTCAGGGTGATTAACACGTCCCCAAGATAGATCAGTTATATGAATTAGTCCATCAACACCACCTAAATCTATGAAGACTCCGTAAGATGTAATGTTTTTAACAGTACCTTCTAGAACCTGACCCTTTTCAAGACCTGAAATAATCTGCTTTTTTTGTTCTTCAAGCTCTGCTTCTATAAGTGCTTTATGGGAGACAACAACATTTTTAAATTCTTGATTAATTTTCACTACTTTGAATTCCATGTTTTTTCCAACATAGAGATCGTAATCTCTAATTGGTTTAACATCAATTTGAGATCCAGGTAAAAATGCTTCAAGTCCAAAGACATCAACTATTAGTCCTCCTTTTGTTCTACATTTTACAAAACCTGTTATAATTTCACCTGTTTTAAGTACTTCATTGACTTTGTTCCAAGCGCTATGAGTTCTAGCGATTTTGTGAGAAACAACTAACTGACCATATTTGTCTTCTTGTGTTTCAACATATACCGGAACTACATCACCAACTGCTAAATCAGGGTTGTATCGAAATTCATTTGTTGGAATAACTCCTTCAGATTTAGAATTTATATTGATAACGACTTCTTTTTTGTTTATAGAAACAACTGTTCCATCAATAACTTCTTTTTCTGCAACTGAATTTAATGTAGATTGATATTTTTCAGATAGTTCAGCTCTTTCACTTATAGAATAGCCATCTAATGCAAATGCATCCCAATCAAAATCGGGAGTTCCTTGCATTTCTTTGTTTTTTGTCTTTGCCATTTTGGCTTATTTTTTGTATTTCGAGTGCCTTAACTTCTCGAAAGGATTAATAAAACCGCACGATAAAGGCTTGCGGAATGTTTTCTTGTTTAATAAATAAGAATAACATTTGAGTCGGCAAAGATATGTATAAAATCTGTTATATTACCTTTTTATATAAAGAAAAAGGCACTAATAATTTTCTTAGTGCCTTAGTTAATTAATTAAAAAGTTAAAATATTGTATGATTTTAACTATAGCGCATCAGCTCTTTTCTTATATTCTAATGCTTTTGAAGAATTTCCTAAGTTTCTATTAATTTGAAAAAGTATATTCAAAACTGCTTTATCATTTGGATAATTTTTGATATATGATTCCAAAGGATTTAATGCTTCTTTATATATTTCTTCACTTTTATTCAGTAATTTATTATAATTTGGATCACCAAACTTTAGTTGATTCGCTTCTGTTTTTAGATCTCCTGCCCATGTAACTAAATGTGCGCCTAATTGATATTGGGCATCAGCATAGTTATTGTCTATTTCTAGAGCTTTTTCTAGAGATATTTTAGCTTTTTCATTTTTTTTGAGCTCTATATATATAGTGCCTATAGTATAATGAAGTTTTTTGTTTTCTGGATCTGCATTTATTGCATCATTAAGTGCATTTTCTGCAGCAGCAGCATCGCCTGATTCTATATTTGTGTTTACTAATGCTAAAAGCAAGTCACGGTTTGAAGGTTCGATTAATCTTACTCTATTTATTATGTTAATTGCTTTTTCAAATTCTTTCATTTTTCTATAAGCTGATGAAGCAGCAATAGCACAAGTAGTAGATTTGTAACCGATAGAAGCTAATTTTTCATATCCAATTGCGGCATTTTCAAAATCATTTGATTTCTCATAACATACAGATGCATTATATATAGCTAAACTATCAATTTGATTTATAGCATCACTGTACTTTGCTTGGTATTCAAATAATTCTGCAGCTTCATTAAACTTTTTTAAATTATACAACATATTTCCCATTTCGTTGAGCATGTATGCTTTTGTTTCGACAGATGATTCGAAATCACTCTTCATTTTTTTTCCAAGTCCATAACCATACTTAAATGCAGCGATACTTTCGTCAATTGCATTTTCACCAGCTAGTTTGATGAAGTTTGTGTCTTGCGCTTGAATACCTAATGTTAGGAAATTAGCATATATTTCACCTTTTAACCAGTTGGTTTTTTGGCTATCTTTTGTGTCAGTATGATTTGAAGCTAAATCAATAAAATCTTTTGCTGATATTAATGCTTTTTTAGCAGATTCTAAATCACCTTTTCTTAAAGAAGATAGATATTTGTTTTTAAATTCTACTGCTGCACTGGTTTCATTTTTCTTTTGTGCATATGATATAGGAGTAATATAACAAGTTAATATAATAAGGCTAATGATTTTTATTGTTTTATTCATTTTTTCGTGTTTAGTTTAAAATATCAAATAATTTTATTCTTTTTCATTAATGTCTTCAGCTTCAGATATTTCTTCTTCACTGTTTGTGTTTTCTTCATCATCATTTCTTGGTACACGAGCTACTGCTGCTATTTCTGATGTTCCTTTTAGGTTAATTAACTTAACACCTTGTGCAGCTCTTCCCATTGTTCTTATTGTATCTATATGCATACGGATAGTAACACCAGATTTTGTTATTATCATCAAATCTTCTTCATTAGTCACATTTTTTATAGATAGTAGTTTACCAGTTTTTTCAGTAATATTAAGCGTTTTAACACCTTTTCCGCCCCTATTAGTTATCCTGTAAACTGGTTCATTATCTTTAGGGTCATTAAGATATGTGCGTTTTCCATAACCTTTCTTTGATACAACAAGAATAGTTGAATATACATCTTCTACACAAATCATTCCAATCACTTGATCGTCATCACTAGTTAATGTTACGCCTCTTACACCTGCAGCATTTCTTCCCATAGCACGAACCTTTTCTTCATTAAATCTAATTGCACGTCCATTTGATGTAGCAAGTACCATTTCATTTTTTCCATTAGTCAATTTTGCTTCTAACAATTCATCACCCTCACGAATTGTAATAGCATTTATACCATTAGTTCTTGGTCTTGAATATGCTTCAAGAGAAGTCTTTTTGACTATACCCTTTTTGGTACACATAATTATGTAGTAACTATCTATTAAGTCCCCAATATTCTCTGCTAATCCTTTATCAATATCTTCTTGTATTGCAGGCCTTTTAATGAAATTAGGGTCTTTAACATCACCTGTATTAATGAAAGCCATCACTTTGTCATCTTGTTCTATGTTTAAAAGATTTTGAATAGCTCTCCCTTTGCTTGTTTTACTTCCTTCAGGAACTTCAAAAACTCGCATCCAAAAACATTTACCTTTTTCAGTGAAAATCAATAAGTAATTATGGTTTGTTGCTACAAATAATTCTTCAAGGAAGTCTTTTTCACGAGTAGCAGAACCTTTAGATCCCATTCCGCCTCTGTTTTGTACTTTGTATTCTGCAAGGCTTGTTCTTTTAATGTATCCAGCATGAGATATAGTAACAACAACTTCTTCGTCTGGAATTAAATCTTCAATTCGCATTTCATTTGCTGAATATTCAATTTTCGATCTTCTGTCATCACCATACTTATCTCTAATATCTGTTAGTTCATTCTTAATTATATCCATTCTCAGTGATTCTTTATCGAGAATGTCTTTTAAATTAGAAATCAATTTCATAAGCTCATCAAATTCACCTCTTAACTTGTCTTGCTCTAATCCAGTTAACTGGCGAAGTCTCATTTCAACAATTGCTTTTGACTGAATTTCAGTAAGTTTAAATCTTTTAATAAGATTCTCCCTTGCTTCTTCAGGACTTTTTGAAGCTCTTATTATTTTTATTACTTCATCAATATTATCAGAAGCTATAATTAAACCTTCTAGTATGTGAGCTCTCTCTTCTGCTTTTTTTAATTCATATTTTGTTCTTCTTATTACTACTTCATGACGGAATTCCACAAAGTTTGAGATTAATTTTTTTAAGTTCACTAACTCTGGTCTTCCATTTACAAGACATATGTTGTTTACTGAAAATGAGCTTTGTAGAGGTGTGTATTTAAATAATTTGTTTAGAACTACATTTGGAATTGCATCTCTCTTTAATTCATAAACAATACGCATACCTTTTCTATCCGACTCATCTCGAATGTCAGAAATCCCGTCAATTTTTTTATCATTTACAAGATCAGCTGTTTTTCTAATCATGTCTGCTTTATTAACTTGATACGGAATTTCTGTAACAATAATGACTTCTTTTCCAGATTTATCTTCTTCAATTTCAGCTTTTCCTCGCATAACAATTCTTCCTCTTCCTGTTAATAAAGCATCACGTACACCTTCATAGCCGTAAATTGTTCCACCTGTTGGGAAGTCTGGTGCTTTCACATGTGTCAATAATTCTTCATCATCTATTTTATTATTATCTATGTATGCAATGGTACCATTAATTACTTCAGTTAGGTTGTGTGGGGCCATATTTGTCGCCATTCCAACAGCTATTCCGCTAGCTCCATTGATTAAAAGATTAGGTATTTTAGACGGTAATACGGATGGTTCAGATATGCTATCATCAAAATTGGGAACGAAATCAACAGTTTCTTTATCAAGATCTCCGAGCATTTCTTCAGCTATCTTTCTAAGTCTAGCTTCTGTGTAACGCATTGCAGCGGGACTATCTCCGTCAATTGAACCGTAGTTTCCTTGTCCGTCAACAAGTGGGTAGCGTAAAGACCATGGTTGTGCCATTCTAACCATAGTATCATAAACTGAGCTGTCTCCGTGTGGATGATATTTACCTAGTACTTCTCCGACAATTCTTGCTGATTTTTTATATGGTTTATTAGAATATACACCTAGGTCTTGCATCCCATATAATACTCTTCTATGAACAGGTTTAAATCCGTCTCTAACATCTGGAAGAGCTCTTGAAACAATTACTGACATTGAATAATCAATGTAAGCTGATTTCATTTCATCTTCTATGTTAATTTGTATTACTTTTTCACCGTCTGCCATCTTTACTTTAAATTATTTTAACATTAAAAATCTATAAAAATAGAAGCATCTAAATTAGTTAATTTAACCATCTTTTTTTTTCTTTTACAACTGTATTTACTAACAAAAAACTGTGGAAAATTGAGAAATCAGCAAACTTATTAACAATTTTATTCGTTTTATATTTGTAAGTGGTTTAAAATCCTCATTTTTACAACATAATAATATATTTTTTACTTAAAAAAACCTTTTAATAGAATATGGAAGCTAAGTTTTCTCAAAGAGTTAAAGATGTTATTAGTTACAGTCGCGAAGAAGCTCTAAGATTAGGTAATGATTTTATTGGTGTTGAACATCTTCTTTTAGGTTTGATTAGAGAAGGTGATGGTAAGGCTATATTGGTTTTAAGTCAGTTTGAATTAAATCTAAAAATGATTCGAAAGGAACTTGAGCAGAATTTAACAAGAAATACAGGTGTTACAAATCAAAATTTATCAAATATTCCTTTAGTTAAGCAGGCGGAACGGGTTTTAAAATTAACTTATTTAGAGGCAAAGTTATATAAAAGTTCAACAATTGGAACAGAGCATTTATTACTTTCTATTTTAAAGAATGAGGATAACGTTGCTTGTGGTATTTTAAATAAATATGGTGTAATTTACGAAAATGTTAAAGATGAATTAAAGGGAATGGAAAATAAAGAAACAAAATTTAAAGCTGATTTTCCTGAAAGTACAGAGGAAGGTGGGGCAGAAGGTGCGTTTTCTTCTTCTAGAAAAAAAGTTGATTCTAAATCTAAAACACCAGTTTTAGACAATTTTGGTAGAGACCTAACATCTATGGCTGAAGCTGGGAAATTAGACCCAATTGTTGGACGTGAATCTGAAATTGAACGAGTAAGTCAAATTTTATCCCGTAGAAAGAAAAATAATCCAATACTTATAGGTGAACCAGGAGTAGGTAAAAGTGCTATTGCTGAAGGATTAGCACTTAGGATTGTTCAGCGTAAAGTTTCAAGAGTCCTTTTTAATAAAAGAATAGTTTCTTTGGATTTAGCTTCTTTAGTCGCTGGAACAAAATATAGAGGTCAATTTGAGGAGAGAATGAAAGCTGTTATGCAGGAAGTTGAACAAAATCCAGATGTAATTTTATTTATAGATGAAATTCATACAATTATTGGTGCAGGTGGTGCTTCAGGTTCATTAGATGCTTCAAATATGTTTAAACCAGCTTTAGCTAGGGGAGAAATGCAAGCAATTGGAGCTACTACAATTGATGAATATCGACAACACATTGAAAAAGATGGTGCCCTTGAAAGAAGATTTCAAAAAGTAATAATTGAACCTACTAGTATTGATGAAACAATTCAAATTTTAGAAAACATTAAGGAACGATATGAAGATCATCATTCAGTGAATTATAATTCTGAAGCTATTAAAGCATGTGTGTCTTTAACTGAACGTTATATTACCGATAGACATCTTCCAGATAAAGCAATTGATGCTCTTGATGAAGTAGGTTCTCGTGTTCATTTAAATAATATAAGCGTTCCAAAAGAAATATTAGATATTGAGAAAAGAATTGAAAACTTAAAATTAGAAAAAAACGAGGTTATTAAATCACAACAGTATGAAAAAGCGGCAGAACTTCGTGATGTAGAGAGAAAATTAATTGAAGAACTTCAAGCTGCAAAAAATAAATGGGAAGAAGATTATAAGTTAAATAGAGTTTTAGTTACTGAATTTCATGTTGCTGAAGTTGTATCAATGATGAGTGGTGTTCCTGTAACTAGGATATCTGAATCAGAAACAGGTCGATTGGCTTCTATGGCAAGTGATATAAAGTCACAAGTTATAGGTCAGGACGATGCAATTGAAAAAGTTGTTAAGGCTATACAGCGTAATCGTGCAGGTCTTAAAGATCCCAACAAGCCAATTGGATCATTTTTCTTTCTAGGACCAACAGGAGTAGGTAAAACACAACTAGCAAAGGTTCTTGCTCAATATTTGTTTGATTCTCAAGAATCCTTAATTCGTATTGATATGTCAGAGTATATGGAGAAATTTTCTATATCTCGTTTAGTTGGAGCACCTCCAGGATATGTTGGTTATGAAGAGGGTGGTCAATTGACAGAAAAAGTTAGAAGAAAGCCATATTCTATTATTTTGTTAGACGAAATTGAAAAGTCTCACCCAGATGTTTTTAATCTTTTACTTCAGGCTTTAGATGATGGTCATATGACTGATGGTTTAGGTCGTAAAATTGATTTCAAAAATACCATACTGATTATGACCTCAAATATTGGAGCTCGACAACTATCAGATTTTGGAACAGGTGTTGGGTTTGGTACTAAAGCTCAATCAATGCAAAAAGATGAGCACTCTAAAAGTGTTATTCAGAAAGCATTAAGGAAAGCGTTTGCTCCTGAGTTTTTAAATCGTATTGATGATATGATTATTTTCAATTCTCTTTCTAGAGAAAACATTCATAATATTATTGATATTGAACTTTCTAAATTGTATTCAAGAATATGTGATTTAGGATATTCTATTAAAATGACGGATAAAGCGAAAGATTTTATTGCACAACAAGGTTATGATGAAAAGTTTGGTGCAAGACCTTTAAAAAGAGCTATTCAAAAGCACATTGAAGATCCATTGGCAGAGGAAATAGTTAAATCTCGTTTAAATGAAGGTGATTCTATTAAAATAGATATGAAAAGTGGTGATAAAGATTTAACTATAAATATTATAGGAAAAGATAAGAAGCAAAAGTCAACAAAAAAAAATAAGACTTAGATATAGTTCATTTTTTTGATTTATAATTTTTTATTGCTTCTCTTACACTAGAATATTCATCTAATAATTTTTTCGCCTCTTCATATGATACATTTATAGTTTCTTGAATCATTTTTACACCACGATCTAATAGTTTATTATTACTTAGTTGCATATCTATCATCCTATTTCCTTTTACTTTACCCATTTTAATCATTAAACTAGTGCTAATCATATTAAGTATTAGTTTTTGAGCAGTTCCGGATTTCATTCTTGTACTACCCGTTAAAAATTCTGGTCCAACTATTACTGTCATTGGTAATTTAGCCTCTTTTTCAATAGGGTTATTTGGATTACATGTGATTGCTCCTGTTAATAACCCATTTTTATTAGCGTATTTTAATCCTCCAATCACATATGGTGTATATCCAGATGCAGCAATACCAATAACTGTGTCAAGTTTGGATAAATTAAATTTATTTAGATCTTTCCATGCTCCATTAGTATCATCTTCAGCAAATTCAACTGCTTTTCGAATAGCAATATCTCCTCCTGCTATAATACCAATAACTAAATCTGAATCAACTCCAAATGTTGGCGGGCATTCACTAGCATCAAGTATTCCTAACCTACCACTTGTTCCAGCACCGATATAAAAAAGGCGTCCACCTTTTATCATGCGTTCATAACATTTATCTATAAATGATTCGATGGAAGGGATGATTTCATAAACTTTATGTGCGACTGTAACATCTTCAGAATTTATTGCATGTAAAAGTTCTTTAGTTGACATTAATTCAAGATTATCATGATTGGAAGAAGATTCAGTTATATTCATTATACTAAATATGCTTTTTGATTTGATTCATTAAGTATAACTTCTACACGTTCTTTTAATGTAGTTGATAAAACAAGTCCAACAAAGTCAGCTTTAATAGGGAACTTACGGTGTTTTCTATCTACTAATGCAACTGTTTTTATAGCTTTTGTTGGTATCTTAAGAATTTCTGTTAATGCATATTGCATTGTTTTTCCAGAATTTAAAACATCATCTACTAGAATTATAAAACCATTTTCTAGAGAATTTATATTAGAAGAAAATTCTATTTTTTTTGATAGAGGTTCAGATTTATTTATAATAATTTCAAAGTTATTAACTTTTATATCAGAGTTTTTTGTGATAATTAAGGATAATCTATTTGCAAGAGTAACACCATTTCCAACTATACCAATAATATGTATTATTTTTTCTTGAAAGCAATTTTCAATAATTTGATGTGCTAATCGATTAATTTTTTGTTCAATTTGTTTATTTGAAAGTATTTCTTGCATAATGAATGAAATTAAACTTCTATTTTAAATGAATCAAAAGTAATCTCTTTTTTTTATTGTTGTTATCTTCTAAATATTTATTGAATAAAAGTTATTCACGATTTATGTTAAAAACATTATAAAAAACTATTATAAAACAGTATAATCAATGCTATTTTTTTATCTAGATTTGCATTCAATTTAATACTTAATTTAAGTATCAGTTTAAACATAAAATTTAATGTCATATGCCGAAAGATAATTCAATTAAATCTATACTTATCATAGGAAGTGGTCCAATTGTTATAGGTCAAGCTTGTGAATTTGATTATTCTGGATCTCAAGCATCGAGATCACTCAGAGAAGAGGGGATTGAGGTGACATTAATTAATTCAAATCCAGCAACGATAATGACAGATAATGTTGTTGCTGATAATGTTTATTTAAAACCTCTTGAACCAAATAGTATAATAGAAATACTAGAAAAACATGATATAGATGCTGTTTTACCAACAATGGGTGGGCAGACAGGTTTAAATTTATGTATTAAGTGTGATGAGATGGGAATTTGGAGTGATCACAATGTTAAAATTGTTGGTGTAGATATTAAAGCCATTGAAATTACTGAGAATAGAGAAGCTTTTAGAGATTTAATGTTGTCTATTGATGTTCCTATGGCTCCTCAAGAATCAGCAAAATCATTTCTACAGGGTAAAGAGATTGCTCAAGAATTTGGTTTTCCATTATGTGTTAGAGCTTCATATACTTTAGGTGGTGCAGGAGCATCTATTGTTCATGACCCTAATGACTTTGATACTTTACTTGAAAGAGGATTACAACTTTCTCCGATTCATGAGGTCATGATTGATAAAGCTCTTTTAGGATGGAAAGAATATGAACTTGAATTATTAAGAGATTCAAATGATAATGTTGTGATTATTTGTTCTATTGAAAATTTTGATCCAATGGGTGTTCATACTGGTGATTCTATAACTGTAGCTCCAGCAATGACTTTGTCAGATACTACATTTCAAAAAATGCGAGATATGGCAATTAAAATGATGCGTTCAATTGGTAATTTTGCAGGTGGATGTAATGTTCAATTTGCTGTATCTCCTGATGAAAAAGAAGATGTAATTGCAATTGAAATTAATCCTCGTGTATCTAGATCATCAGCTTTAGCTTCAAAAGCTACTGGTTATCCAATTGCTAAGATTGCTTCAAAACTAGCACTTGGGTATAATCTAAATGAATTAAGCAATCAAATTACAAAGACAACATCAGCTTTGTTTGAACCAACTTTAGACTATGTAATTGTTAAAATACCTCGTTGGAATTTCAATAAATTCCCTGGATCAAATAGGGAACTGGGTCTTCAGATGAAATCTGTTGGTGAAGTAATGGGTATTGGTAGATCTTTTCAAGAAGCTTTGCAGAAAGCCTGTCAGTCATTAGAGATAGGTAGAAATGGTCTTGGGGCGGATGGTAAAGAATTAACGAACCAAGATAAAATACTTCATAGTTTAGAAAATCCATCTTGGAATCGTTTATTTCATATTTATGATGCAATGAAATTAGGTATTCCATTTAAAACGATTCAAGAAAAAACAAAAATAGATAATTGGTTTCTTAGACAAATTGAAGAAATGATCAAAATGGAATCAGAGATTCAAAAGTTTACTTTAGAATCATTACCAAAAGAGCTATTTTTTGAGGCTAAACAAAGAGGATATGCTGATAGACAAATTGCTCATTTATTGAGGTGTTTAGAATCTGAAGTATATAAAAAGCGTGAAGATTTTGGAATTAATCGTGTATATAAATTAGTTGATACATGTGCGGCTGAATTTGAAG
Source organism: Crocinitomicaceae bacterium (assembly GCA_002709305.1). GTDB lineage: Bacteria > Bacteroidota > Bacteroidia > Flavobacteriales_D > Crocinitomicaceae > UBA4466. The sequence goes on from PAQM01000006.1 coordinate 17,977, forward strand.
CTAAAACACCATATTATTATTCAACATTTGAATATGAAAATGAAAGCATTGTTTCAAATAAAAGAAAAGTTGTTGTTTTAGGTTCTGGCCCTAATAGAATAGGTCAGGGAATTGAATTTGATTATAGTTGTGTTCATGGTGTTTTAGCAGCTAAAGAATGCGGTTATGAAACAGTCATGATTAATTGTAACCCTGAGACTGTTTCAACAGATTTTGACACAGCTGATAAATTATATTTTGAGCCTGTTTTTTGGGAACATATTTATGATATTATTAAACATGAAAAACCTGACGGTGTTATTGTACAATTAGGTGGTCAAACTGCATTGAAGTTAGCAGAAAAGTTAGAACGTTATGGTATTAAAATTTTTGGAACTAGTTATAATGCATTAGATTTAGCAGAGGATAGGGGGCGTTTCTCAAAAGTTTTAGAAGAAAATAATATTCCATTTCCCAAATATGGAGTAGTTGAAAGTGCTGAACAGGCATTAACACTTTCTGATGAATTAGGTTTTCCTTTGTTGGTAAGACCTTCTTATGTTCTTGGAGGTCAAAAAATGAAAATAGTAATTAATCGTGATGATTTAGAGCACCATGTAGTTGATATATTGAATGATATGCCTAATAATCAAATTTTATTAGATCACTTTTTAGGGGGTGCAATTGAGGCAGAGGCAGATGCTATTTCTGATGGTGAAGATGTTTATATTATAGGTGTTATGCAGCATATAGAACCTGCTGGAATTCATTCAGGTGATTCATTTGCTTTATTACCACCATATAATTTAGGTGATTTTGTAATGCAACAAATCGAAGATATTACTAAAAAAATTGCCATAGAACTTAAGACAGTAGGTTTAATTAACATACAATTTGCAATTAAGGATGATACTGTATATGTAATTGAAGCAAATCCAAGAGCATCGAGAACGGTTCCATTTATAGCAAAAGCCTATGATGAACCATATGTTAATTATGCTACAAAGTTAATGCTAGGAGACAAAAAGATAAAAGATTTTAATTTTAAACCAAACAAAAATGGTTATGCAATTAAAATACCGGTTTTTTCTTATGAAAAATTTCCTGAAGTAAAGAAAGAGTTAGGACCAGAAATGAAGTCTACTGGTGAAGGAATATTGTTTATTGATTCATTAAAAGACCCTTATTTCCTTAAAATATATTCCGAAAGAAATATGCATTTATCTAAATAATTCTATTTATTTAAATGTTAACTTGAACGAATTAATTTATAAACTATGAATATTAAATCATTTTTAAATAATAATTGGATTCATTTTGCAATTCTTTTTTTGTTCTTAGTTATTACAGTTGCATATTTTTCTCCTGAATTTAATGGATATGGTTTAAAACAACATGATATTGAACAACATAAAGGAATGTCCAATGAAATTGAACATTTTAGAGAAACTACTGGTGAAGAACCTTTTTGGACAAATTCTATGTTTGGTGGTATGCCTGCAGTTCAAATTTCAATCTTATATAATGGTAATTTATTTCAAAAAATTAAAATATGGTTTTTGGGGGCAATAGGTGTTACATCTGGAATTTTTTTATTACACCTTATTGGTTTTTATATATTGGGGTTATGTTTACGAATAAAACCAATAATTTCTTTTTTAGGCTCCCTAGCTTTTTCTTTATCTACTTACGAAATTATTATCCTTCAAGCTGGTCATAATTCTAAAGCAATAGCAGTTGCATTTATGGCGCCTGTTCTTGGTGCATTTATAATGTCATATCGAAATAATTGGAAATGGGGAGTTATTCTTTCAGCTTTATTTATGTCATTTGAATTATCTGCAAATCATTTACAAGTAACTTATTATTTAGGTTTTCTTCTTTTTGCTATTGGTTTTTATGAATTATTTATGGCAATAAAAATTAAAGAAACTAAACAGTTTTTTATAACAACTTTCGGCTTAATATGTGCATATACACTTGCTTTAGTGATAAATTATGGGAACATAACATCAACCTATGATTATTCAAAACATACTATTCGTGGAGCTAACGATTTAACCATAACAGAAAGTGGTAATTCTGTTCAAAATGAAGATGGTTTAGATATTGATTATATTACAAATTGGAGTTATGGAATAGGTGAATCTTTTACGTTTATATCTCCTTATGTTAAAGGTTCCCATTCTACTTCTTTAAGAAATATGCCATTAGCTTTTAGAGATCAATTAAAAAATTCTGATAGAACATCTTCTGAAATAAAAAATCTTTATGATTCCTCACCTTTTGGTCTATATTGGGGAGAGCAACCAATTACTTCCGGACCTTTTTACTTAGGTGTTTCAGTAATATTTTTGGCTATATTATCACTGGTTTTTTTAAAGGATAGAATTAAATGGGTGTTTTTTTTCATAACTATTTTAGCATTAATGCTCTCTTGGGGTAAAAATTTTATTGGGCTTACAGATTTTTTTGTTGAATATATTCCAGGTTATAATAAATTTAGAACAGTTACTATAATTAATGTTCTAATTGAGTTGTGTATTCCTTTAATGGGGGTGTTATTTTTGCAGAAAATATATATAAATCGTGAAGAATTTAAGCTAGAAAATAAAAAGTTCCTTATTACTTCAGCATCTTTTTTACTTTTTATGATTGGTATTTATGGAATTGGTTTAGGAGATAATTTCACAAATCCATCGGAAATAAATCAGATTAATGAAATTGAATCTTCTATTAAAGAACAAATATATTCTACACCACCTCAACAATTGGCTGAATATGGAATAGATATTAATAATAAAGAACAAATACAAAATTTCATTCAAACTCAAGTTCAACAATATGATGATTCTTACAATAATCTTAAAAAATTCCGTTCAGAAATTTTTAATAGTTCAATATTAAGGTCTATAGGATTTTTAGTTTTATCAATTTTAATAATTTCTTTATTCTTTTTTACTAATATTTCATCAACATTAATTATTGGATCATTTTCATTGCTGATTTTAATTGATTTAGTTCCTGTTAATCGTTTGTATTTAGGAACTGAGAAGGATGCTTCAGATAATTATATTCATTGGGTTCCTAAAGAAGAAATTTTATATCCTATTAGTTCACAAGAATCTGATATTAAAATATTGGATTCAGAAATAGAATTAAATCCAAAACTATCAACATTAGTAGAAGAGGGAAAACTTTTAGGTGAACGAAAAGCAAAAGAATTAGAATATACAGGAAAAGATAAAAGAAGAATAATAGATTCATATAAATTTTCAGCTCTAAATATGAACACAAATTATCGTGTGTTTGATCTAAATGGAGGATGGGGGAGTTCTAGGGCTTCATACTTTCATAAGTCCCTAGGTGGTTACCATGGAGCAAAACTAAGAAATATTCAAAATTTATTTGAGTTTCAAATATCTAAGTCTAATTCCTCAGTTTTTGATATGTTAAATGTGAAATATTTTATTCAAGGAAATACATTCAATATTAATCCTAAAGCTCTTGGTAATGTTTGGTTAATTAATGATATCAAAACCTATAAGACACCAAATGATGAAATTAGAGCATTAGGAGGAACTTATAAACTAAAAAACATGAGCTCTGGTAAGCTTTATGTTAATAGTCAAATTGAGGATTCAATTTCTTTATATGGTTCCGAAGATATAATATATATTAAAGAAAATGGTGATTCTATTAATATTCCAATTTCAAATGGCTTAAAAATTGGTCTTAAAGCTATTTTAGTTTCAGATATTAATGGCCAAACAAATGTTATTCCTGAGTCAACACTACTTTTAGATACTTTAAATTCATTTATTTCAATGGTTTCAATTGAGAAAATTGATGAATTTATACCATCAAAAGAAGCTTTAATGTTGGATTCAGAGTTTAAAAAGATATCAACTAATAAATTTTCTGGAGATGGTTTTATTCAAATGAAATCATACGCACCAAACAAAATTATTTATGATGCTGATATCAAGGGAAAACAATTTGCTGTTTTTTCTGAAATATATTATCCTGATGGATGGACTGCAAAAGTTGATGGAAAGAAAGTTGATATAGTAAAAGTCAATTATTTATTAAGAGGTTTAGAATTAAATAATGGCAGTTATGAAATTGAATTTTCATACGATATTCCAAAAATTAAAAGGTCTAATATTTATTCTATAATTGGAACTATATTTTTGATTTCATTTATTGCTTTTGGATTTTGGAAAATACCAACTGGAACAAGTGAATCATAGATTCTCTGATATTATTTTTATTAGTTTCTTTTCTCTTTTGTTAAAATGAAATTTGGAAATAATTCTTTCTCTAGCCTCTGTTCCTTTTTCTAAAGTATAATTAGATATAGAGTCTTCTATTATTTTTTCTAAATAAGATATATTTTTTTCTTTTAAAATATAACCAGTATCACCTATTATAAAAGGCATTGCACCAGTGTTAGATACGATAGGTACGCAACCTGAAAGCATTCCTTCACATAAAGCATTAGGAAATCCTTCGCTTATTGATAATTGTAAATAAAATTGTTTGTCTGCAATAAATTCAGGTAATTTATCATGTGGTATATTCTTAATAAGAATTACATTACTAGGAGTTTTAATTTCTAGTTTATTGCCACCTATTATATAAAATTTACAGTCTTTAAATTTTTCTGCTATTTTTAAAATCAAATCAATTCCTTTTAGTTTAAGTCCAAAACGACTTCCTAAGTCAGCTGCAATTGTTACAAAAGATTTTTCCTCTTTTGTTTCTGATATAAACCAATTATCAGGTTTATATCCATTATATATTGTTTCTACTTTTGTTTTAGTGTTTGGAGCGTGAAATAGGTAGCCTTGCTTTTTAAAATCATCATTCTGATATGTATAATCATATTCAATTAGTGTTTGTGAAACAGGCAAAAGTAAATCTGCATTTTCTATACTTTTTCGAGTCACAAATCCTAAAAACTTTTTATTAAAATTCCCATATTTTATTGAAGGAAAACTTACAGTATCTGTACCACCTAATATGATAATACATTTCTTTTTAAATTTATTTGCTAATAAAGTTGGTATATAAGATTGATATCCAGCAAACTGAATTAAAATCCCATTGCTTTTTCTAATATATTTTAATAGAATGAATAATTGATATAGAAAAACAAATGGTAGTAAAATTTTATTGTTTAGATTGAATTCACAAATTTTTAATTCATAAATCTTAGAAAGAATTTGAATGTCTTTCATTACAAAAGAAGAAAGACCAACATGGATATAAATTATCCTCTTTTTTGACATTAAAAATATTTAGCTTTAATATTTTGAATTAATTGTTTTATTTTCCCTTTTACAATAATTGATTTAGATTTTTTATTACGAATTAGTACTATACTCAAGTAATTATTAACATTTGTATGGATTGAGTATGGTTGCATACTTTGTATTTGAAATCCAAAAGGGTAGGTGTTATTTAATAAATCTTGTATTGATAATGATTGGTCAATAATTTGTAAATCATTTGGCCTATTATCTCTTATCCAGTTTAACGAGTTTGGCTCTGGAATATTAATCAAAATCTTTGCGTTTTCACTGCAAACTTTTGCTATGTTTTTAAATAAATTTGAATGTTGTTCTATGGGGATGTGTTCAAGAACGTCTGGGAATACTATGAAATCAAATTTAATTTTAGATTTGAATTCAGTCATATCATCAACTTTAAATTCAATCGAATCACCTTTATATAATTCATTAGCCAGTTTAATACTATTTTGAGAAATATCACATCCTAAAAAACACCCATTTGGAATTGCTTTAATAATTAAGCTGCTTACTGTACCTATACCACATCCTACCTCTAAAACATTGGAGTTTTTCTTTAATCCTATTTTTTTAAGATTTTTAAATATTATTCTGTGACGAATTGAAACACCAATTTTTTTTTGTTTCTGTACAAATTGATCATAAAATTCTTCAATATCTATTTTTTCTGTCATTTTATGTTTTGTTATTCAAAATGTAAAGAATAAATTTTAAGCAATTATTTTACAAATGCTCTAATCTCAAGTTTGTGAATTTTTTCAATAGTATTTGCCGTAACAGTAATTGTTTTTTTAATTTCATTTTTCATACTAGGTTTTGATTTAAAAACAACTTCAATCACGTCACTTTTACCAGGGGCGATAGGTTTTTCCGGTTTTTTGGGCATAGTACACCCACAGCTTGCGGAAACATTACTTATAATTAGTGGTTTGTTACCTGTATTTGTAACTATAAACTCAGTCTTATTTTCTTTTTGAGATATTACATCTCCAAAATTATGATTTAACTTATTAAATTCAAGAGTGGTTAAGTTTTTTTCATCTCTTTGTTTATCTATATTTTTTAAAGTTTCTTTAATTTCAGAATCCTTTTGGTATCCTGCAGAAAGTGAAGAAGATACTTCTCCATTTTGTTTTGTAATTGACTCTGAATTATTTATGCATGAGAGTAAAAATAAAACTGATCCAATAATTAAAAAGTTATGTTTATTCATTAGTTATTTTTTTTAAAATTAGAAATTTCTATTTATTTTGATAATAAATTGTAATATTCATTGGTTTCGATTATTTCAATTGCTTTTTGAAGTGCTTCATTAGATTGATTATAAATTTGATAAAATTCATCATACCCCCATAAATTTTGAGCTAACATTGCTTTTATTCTTAGCTCTAAAATTTCTTTACTTTCTAAATATCCATTTTCGTCAAATTTAAGATTAGAATCTTCACTTTCTATATAATTAAAAAAACTATCCATAAAATTCTTACTTATTATAAATTCATTTTTGAATATTTTAAAGGTTGGATAATTATTTCTTAATTGTTCCCGGTTGTTATTAACATATGTTAATATATAGCTGTTAAGATGACCTCCACTAATTATTGATGTATAGTAATCCGAAATGCCTGAAGTATCTAATGGAACAAAATAATCTGGCATAATACCACCACCACCATATACTGTTCTTTTTGATTTAAGAGTTTTATATTTTAATGAATCGGGTAATTTAATTGAATCTTGATTTGTGAATTCCCCATTTTCATATCTATTTAATAAATCATTTCTATATGAATTGGCATCTTCGTAAGGTTTTTGGATATAACGACCACTTGGTGTATAATAACGAGCAATAGTAAGTCTTAATTGAGAGCCGTCTGTTAAATTTATTGGTCTTTGAACTAAACCTTTTCCAAATGTTCTTCTTCCTATTATTAAACCACGATCCCAATCTTGAATAGCTCCAGAAAGAATTTCACTTGCGCTTGCAGAATATTCATCAGTTAATATAATTAGCTTACCATTTTCCCAATTACCTTTTTTTTCACAGGACAAATTACTTCTAGGTTGAACCCGACCTTCAGAATATACAATTAGCTTGTTATCAGATAAAAATTCATCACCTAAAAATTTTGCTGTATATAAAAGACCTCCACCATTGCCTTGTAGATCGAAAATAAGATTTTTCATTCCTAATTTTTTTAATTTTTTAATACCATTAATAACTTCATTGTGAGAAGTTCTTGAAAAGGTATTTAGTTTTATATAACCTGTTTTTTTTGAGAGCATATATGTTGCATCTACAGAGTTTATAGGAATAACATCTCTAGTGATAGTGAATTTTATTAGTGATTTTTTGTTTTTGCGTTTTATTCCAACACTAACTTTAGAACCCTTTTCACCGAGCAATTTTTTTCTTACTTGACTATTTTTTAAACCAATACCTGCTACAGATTTATTTTCAATTAAAATAATTTTATCTCCAGCAAGAATTCCTATTTTTTCTGATGGGCCTCCAGGGATTGTTGCAACTACATTTAATGTGTCTTTTAGGATTTGAAATCTTATTCCTATACCTACAAAATTGCCATTTATTCTTTCATTGGCATCTTGAACGTCTTCTATAGATAGATAAGTAGAATGGGGGTCTAATTCTTCCATTAATGCAATTATGGCAGCTTCGGTTAATAATTTATTTTCTACCTCATCTACGTACATATTATTAATATGACTAATAACTTCATTGAATTTTTTTATAGAATTATTTTTTTCTGTTTCTTGTGATATACACACCTTAACAATAAACAATAGGCATATTATTATATATATCTTCATGTTCTTAGGTTTATTTTAAATGTTCGAATTTACAAATTATAGTTCTTAAGCTTTATATTATAAGTATAAATAAACATTCTTATGTTTAATTTATTATAATTATTTATCTCTTTTTTAATAATTCAATTTTTTTGATTTGTAACAATCATATCTTTTTTTCGTAAAGGGATTTTACTTATTTATAATAATATGGTCATGAAGCTTATTATAACATCAATTTTAGCAATATTAATATTTTCAAATTCCACTTATGGAATTAATAATATTTCTAGAATTGAATATCGGGATATGTGGAGTTCATTAGCTGTTAAGCAAATGTCTCAATTTAAAATTCCTGCTAGTATAAAATTAGAACAAGCAATTTTAGAAAGCGCAAGTGGAAATTCCTATTTAGCAAATCAAGCTAATAATCATTTTGGTATTAAGTGTCACAGTTGGAATGGGAAAGAAATTTATTTGAATGATGATAAAAAAGGGGAATGTTTTCGTGTTTATGAAAAAGTTGAAGACTCTTATTCTGATCATAGTAAGTTTTTGACGAATAATAAACGTTATGCTTTTTTATTTCAATATCAAATAGATGATTATAAATCTTGGGCTATTGGATTAAAGAAAGCAGGTTATGCAACTGATCCAAAATATCCAAAATTACTTATTAGTATAATAGAGAAATTAGAACTGTTTAAATTTGATTCATATCCAAAAATTAAACGTAAACCAACAATTTTAAAGAATTCTTTGAAAGGTGATAAAAATTTAACTGAATTAATTTTTTTGAAATTTAAGGATGATTATGTTTCTTTTCCCTTAATTAATGTTAAAGAAATCAATTTAATTCAATCTTTTTTTGTGAGGGAGGAAGATTTATTTTAACAATTATAATTTCATAGAGTATATAAATAAAGGATCTAATATTTAGGTCCTTTCTTGTATTGTAATGTTTGTGTGATTTTTTTTTAATATGTAATATTGTTTTGAAATGAAACTTATATGACACCTTCTGATGAATTATTTAAACTTATTAAGTGTTTGACAAAATCTGAAAAAAGATTTTTTAAGTTATTCTCATCTTTACAATCTGGTGATAAAAATTATTTAAAGATTTTTGATTATTTGGTTGGTCAAGATAAATATGATGAATACGAATTAAAAACAAAGTTTTCAAATGAAAAATTGGTTCATAATTTACCTTCAGAGAAAAATAATTTATATAAGTTAATTTTAAAAAGTTTAAGAGCTTATCATGATGGAAAATCAATAAATAGTATTCTCAAAAAGAATATTAATAATATTGAAATTTTATATAATAAGGGTTTATATAGAGAATTTGCAAAAAAAATAAGTTATGCTAAGAAAATAGCAGAAAAAAACGAAAAATATTCTTACCAATTGGAAATAGTTAATTGGGAAAAAAAACTAGCTTATATTTCACAAAAAAAAATATTATTAAATATTGAGAAATTAATTGACTATGAGAAATATTTAATGAATCAATTAACTGATTTATTTGATATTGATAGAATTTATTCAAAAACAAATATATTGTACTGTCAGAAAGGATTAATGCAAGATCAATCATCTTTAATAATACTTAATGATATTGCAACTCCTGTAATTAATAATCCTGAAAAGTTTAAATTATCTAATTCTATAAGGGTACAATCAATATTTTTTTATGTAAGTGGTTTAGTTGAACTAATAAATCAAGATTTTAAAAAAAGTTCTTTATTATTTAATAAAACAATCGATGTATTAAATAATAATGTTTCTATCAAATTAGATTCAATTGATCTATATATAAAAACATTTTTCCAGTTATTCTGGTCATATATATATAATAGAGAATTTGAAAGGGCTAAAAGAATTATTATCAATATTAAGTCTTTGAAGAATAAAAAAGAATTGAAATTTTTAAATCTTTCTCCTAGTATATTTTATTATTCTTACAGCCAAGAAATTTTCTTATTCAATTTATATGGTAGGTTTGAAGAAAGTGTCAATTTAATTATAGAAAATGAAAAGAAGGAGTCTTTAAATTACAGTTCTGTAGATAATGAAGTTAAATTACTTATTAACTATAATAAATCATACAGCTATTTTGGAATAGGGGATTTTAAAAAATCATTGGTTTATTTAAATAATATTCTTAACAATAAACAAAAAGTTAGACAAGATATTCATGTATTGACTAGGTTGTTAAATATTATTATTCATTATGAATTAGAGAATTTTGATTTTTTACAGTATCTTATTAAATATTACATTAATTATTTCAATAAAATTGAAGAACCATATGAAATAGTTAATATTTCAATGAAATATTTTAGAAAACTTTCAAGAATTTATAATCATTTTGATAAAATAGAAGAGTTAGAAAATTTTCGTACTGAAATTATTAAACTACCAGAAAATAACATTTTCTTGTTGAATTTTTTAAATATTGAGGCCTGGATAAATAGTAAAATTACAAACCTTAATTTTAAAAAAATAATAAAAGAGTCTATGGCTAAATAGTTTTTTCTTTAAGTGATTGAATTTTCTATTTTTGCAGATAATAAGTTATTATTGAATTAATTTAAATATGGGTAAAAAGTACACAAAAAGATCTGAAGATTATTCAAAATGGTATAATGAAACTATAAATCGTGCTAATTTGGCTGAAAACTCTGGTGTTCGTGGTTGTATGGTTATTAAGCCTTATGGATTTGCTATATGGGAAAAGATTCAGAATCAATTAGACGTCATGTTTAAAGAAACAGGTCATCAAAATGCTTATTTTCCTTTATTTGTTCCGAAGAGTCTTTTCGAGGCGGAGGAAAAAAATGCTGAAGGTTTTGCTAAAGAATGTGCTGTTGTAACTCATCATCGTTTAATGACAGACCCTAATAATTCTAATAAATTAATTGTTGATCCAAATGCAAAACTCGAGGAAGAATTAATTGTGAGACCTACATCAGAAGCTATAATTTGGAATACATATAAAGGATGGATACAATCATATAGAGATTTACCCATTTTAATAAATCAATGGGCTAATGTTGTTAGGTGGGAAATGAGGACAAGATTATTCTTAAGAACTGCTGAGTTTTTATGGCAAGAGGGTCATACAGCTCATTCAACTTCTGAAGAAGCTAAATTGGAAACAATTAAAATGAATGATATATATGCTAAATTTGCAGAGGATTATATGGCAATGCCAGTTATAAAAGGCTTTAAAACAGCAAGTGAACGATTTGCTGGAGCTGAAGAAACTTATTGTATTGAAGCAATGATGCAAGATGGTAAAGCATTACAAGCCGGCACATCTCATTTTTTAGGACAAAATTTTGCTAAAGCTTTTGATGTAAAATTTACTGATAAAGATGGTAATCAAGACTATGTATGGGCTACTTCTTGGGGTGTTTCAACTCGCTTAATGGGAGCATTAATTATGACTCACTCGGATGATGAAGGTTTGGTTTTACCTCCTGCTTTAGCTCCCATACAAGTTGTAGCTATTCCAATTTGTAACTCAAAAGAGGATTTGATAGAAATTAGTAAAAAAATAAAAGAATTAGAACAGAAATTAAAGCTAAAAGGTATCTCATTTAAATTTGATGATGATATGAATCATAGACCAGGTTGGAAGTTCGCTGAATATGAAGCAAAAGGTATTCCTATTCGTTTAGCAATAGGAATGAGAGATTTAAAAAATGAAAGTATTGAAGTTGCTCGACGTGATGAAAAAACAAAAGAAATAGTAGAATTTAAGAATGTTGATTTGTATATAGAAAATCTTTTAGACAATATTCAAAAAAATCTTTATTTGAAAGCTAAAAAATATAGAGAATCGAAAACTCAATATGTTGATTCATATGATGAATTTAAAAAGAAAATAGATAAAGAAGGAGGCTTTTTGTTGGCTCATTGGGACGGTAGTAAAGAAACAGAACAAAAAATAAAAGATGAAACTAAAGCTACAATCAGGTGCATTCCTTTAAATAGAGCAGAAGAACCAGGTTATTGTATGGTTACAGGTGCTAAATCATTAGGTCGCGTAGTTTTTTCTAAATCTTATTAAAATGAAACCTAAAGAAAATAGAGAAAATATTATTGATGTTTTAATTAATAAAGCAGCTATGAAACAAGACATAGCTGATTATTCCAAGGAAGTATTTCTTTCTTTTAAACGTATTATACAAGATGAAATCATCGAATTACAGAAAGAAATAAATGATAAACGTATAAGATTGAGGTTTGAAGAACAAGGATCATATGAATTTAGATTATTTATTGGTAGTGACCTTATTGTTTTTCAGTTACACACAAATATTTTTAGACTTCCAGATCATAACCCATTATGGAAAGATAAATATCTTTCTTCTAATCCAGCTAATGGATATTTTGGAATAATTAATATTTATAATTTTCTTGCTGAATCATATGAAAAAAATCGTTTTAATGACATTGGATATTTAATTGGAAGGGTGTTCATGAATCACGAAAATCATTTTATGCTTGATGGACAAGGTGAACTAGGTGCTAAATTTAGAGATCTTAAAAATAATTTAATTTCAGATGATATAATTCGTCAAATAGTACAAAAAACAATTATATATGCAATTGATTTTGATTTGATTACTCCACCGTATGAGATAATTAAAGAAGTTTCTCTTGGTCAGATTAAAGCAATTAGTTCTGATCTTCAATTATCTACTGGCAAATCTATGGGGTTTAAGTTTAGTAATCAAGATTCAGAAATAGTCTAAAAAAAACTTATTTTCTTTGTATTTAAAGAATATCAATTTATATTTGCAACCCAAAATGTGAAATAATACTATGAGAATGTATTAAAATAATTCTTATTTTCTTTTGCATTGGTTTATATAAGGGTAGTGACACTAATTGTTGTATAGATTTTTGGCCCATTCGTCTAGTGGTTAGGACGCCAGGTTTTCATCCTGGAAACAGGAGTTCGATTCTCCTATGGGCTACATTGAATAAAATAAATTAAATAATATGGCGAATCATAAGTCAGCAATAAAGAGGATTAGATCTAACGAGTCGAAAAGACTTCGTAATAAATATCAGCATAAAACTGCTCGTAATGCAGTTCGTGCTCTTAGAGAAACTGCTAATAAAAAAGAAGCTAATAAGAAACTTCCATTAGTTTTTGCAATGTTAGATAAATTAGTAAAGAAAAATATTATTCATAAGAATAAAGCTGCAAATATTAAATCAAGCCTTCAATTAAAGGTTAATAGTTTGTAAATTAATTTTTTTAAATGAATTTTTAGGGGGCGATGCCCCCTTTTTTTTTTAAATTTATTTCATTATCTAACATTTAAAATGAAATTTTTAGTTAGCTTTTTATTTATCTTAATTTCCAATATAGCTTTCCTTCAAGTTTTTCAGAATATTGATACAATGTCCTATTTTGATAGAATTAATGGATCTATTGATTCAATAGATGTAAATAGTGGAAATTTACCTTCAACTTTTGATGGTGGTATACCAATATATACTTCAGATGGTGTTACTTCTTTAGATTTATTGAGATCAGTTATGCAAACTAATTTTCAAAATTCACATGAATATTCAAATATTAAGTATTCAGCTTTACCACATTTAGGATTTGCATACTCATTTGGAGGCCAGGGAGCTCAATTTATTCAAGCAAAATATAATCAGGCATTTACAGATAATTTTTTTATAGATATTGATTACGTAAAGTCTAGTGGAAATGGTGTTATAAGAGGTTCAGATTTTTATCTTAATGATTTTGGTGTTCAAATGTTTCGTTTTGGAAAAAAATATTCAATGAATTTAAAAGGTGCATTTCAACTTAATAAAGTTTCTCATTCAGGAGGTTTAATAAATATAGATTCAACCATTCAACAGTTTGGTTTACAATTTCCTGATGTAAAAAAAAATGCTAACAGTAAGAATAAAATTGGAGAAATTCATCAGGAAAATTATTTTAATTTTAGATCTGATTCAATAAATAAAATTGGATTAAAATCCTTTCATAAATATACCGTTAATAATAGATTTTTTGAAGAGTATTCAGATACTTTATCACAGTTATATTCAACAATAAATATTGATTCAAACTCAACAAGAGATCAGTATAAATTAGCATCAATATCAAATGGTATTGGTTTTTTTATTTCATCTAAAAAATTCTCTTTTGATGCTTTAGTATATCATAAATATTGGGGTTTTCAAAATTTAGGAAATCATATTGATACTTCAGAGATTAATTTTGTCTCTAATGTTTCCTTGAAGAGAAAAAAATTCATTATTAAAAACAAGTTTAATATAAATATTATTGGTGCTGCAAATGAATTTGAAAACAAGTTAATTAGTCAATATCAAGCTAAAAAAATAAATTTCTATACACGATGTTTTATTGAAACTAAAACACAATCACCATTTCAAAGAAGTTATTTTGGTAATAATGTTTCTTATTCATTTACTAACTTAAATAAGCAAACATTAATGGGTGTTGACTCAGAAATAAATTTTAATTTCTTAGAAACATTAAAAAATAAATATAGTATTGGTTTTGATGTTAAATTAATTTCTATTAGAAATCCGTTTTTATATAATGGTTCAGATTGGTTTAATGACTCTTTAAATTTTAATTTTGGATCATTTTCTATAAGTGGTGGATTTAAATTTGGTCTGTTACACATCAATCCAAGAATTATATATTCTATCTCTAAAAATGGTCATCTTCCTAATATTCAATGTTTAGGTAGAATTTATATTAAAGGGTATGTGTTTAAAGCAAAAAAACTCGAGGCCTTAATAGGTTTTGATGCTTCTTATGTTTCATCATTCCGTCTTAGATTATATATGCCATATATGGATACATATGATTGGAATATAGATCAGATTAACACAAACCCTTTAAGTAATTTTCATGCTTTTCTTTCATTAGGGATTTCTGAGTTTCGTTTTTTTATACGTTATGAAAATATTGGATATTTTTTTAATAATCCTTTACGACAAGAATTAGTAAATTATCCAATTGCAGGAAATAGAATTAGAGTAGGAATTACATGGGATTTCTTTAATTAAGTTACATATTGTAATTTATATCATATTCAAATATCAATTTTATCGCCTTTCACTATATTTGTAAAAAAAAATAATGAAATTATTAGAAGGTAAAGTTGTTTTAATTACAGGTGCTTCAAGAGGGATTGGTAAATCGATCGCTGAAGAATGTATCATTCATGGTGCTAAGGTTGCATTTACATACCTTTCATCAGTTGAAAAGGCAAAAGCCTTAGAAAATGAATTAAATAGTTTAGGTGGATTGTCAAAATCTTTTAAATCAGATGCTTCTAATTTTGATGAAGCTGAGAAATTAGTAGACCAAGTAATTAATGAATTCGGAAATATTGATGTTTTAGTTAATAATGCAGGGATAACAAGAGATACTTTGTTGATGAGGATGACTGAATCACAATGGGATGAAGTAATTAATACAAATTTAAAATCTGTATTTAATTTAACTAAAGCTGTTCAACGTCCTATGTTAAAGGCAAGAAAAGGATCAATTATCAATATGTCTTCCGTTGTTGGCATTAGTGGAAATTCTGGTCAATCAAATTATGCTGCATCTAAGGCTGGACTAATTGGTTTTACAAAATCAATAGCTCAGGAACTTGGTTCAAGAAATATACGTTGTAATGCCATAGCACCTGGTTTTATTGAAACTGAAATGACTGCTTCTTTGGATGAAAAGGTTGTTGAACAATGGCGTAATAATATTCCTTTAAAAAGGGGAGGAGATCCTAAGGATGTTGCTAATTTAACGGTCTTTTTAGCATCAGATTTATCAAATTACATTTCAGGTCAAACAATTAATGTTTGTGGGGGAATGTTAATGTAAAATATGAATATTAGGCCAAGAAGAAATAGAAAAAATAGTACAATCAGATCTATGATTGAAGAGACAAGGTTAAGTGTAGATAACTTAATCTATCCTGTTTTTGTTGAAGACGGCAAGAATATTAAAAAAGAGTTAAAATCCTTGCCAAATCAGTTCTCATGGTCTCTCGATAAGTTATTAAATGAAATTGAATATTGCATATCAATTGGAATCAAATCATTTGTTCTTTTTCCTGTTATAAATAATCAATTTAAAGACTCTAAAGCTTCTTATAGCTATTCAGATGATAATTTTTATTTAAATGTAATACGTGTCATTAAAGATACCTTTCCAAACACTTGTTTAATAAGTGATGTAGCTATGGATCCCTATTCATCAGATGGTCACGATGGTATTTATACAAATGGTTTAATTCATAACGATGAAACACTCCCTATATTAGGTAAGATGGCTCTTGCGCAAGCGCAAGCTGGCATTGATATTGTCGGACCAAGCGACATGATGGATGGAAGAGTAGGTTATATCCGTGAAATATTAGATAAAAACAATTTTTCAGATGTTAGTATAATGTCTTATACAGCAAAGTATAGTAGTTCATTTTATGGTCCATTTAGAGATGTTTTAAAATCTAATCCTAAACATGGCGATAAAAAAGAATATCAAATGAATCCGTCTAATAAACGTGAAGCATTATTAGAAGCTGATTTAGATTTTGAAGAAGGGGCTGATTTTTTGATGGTTAAACCTGCCTTATGTTATTTAGATATTATTCATCTTTTGAAAGAAAATTTCAATATTCCTATTACTGCATATAATGTAAGTGGTGAGTATGTTATGACATATATAGCGAGTAAACATGGATATTTAGATTATAATTCTGCAATGAGTGAAATACTTATAAGTATAAGAAGAGCAGGTGCTGATGCTATTCTATCTTATTTTGCTAAGGATTTTGCTAATTTAATAAGTAAATAATTTTCTTTTAAATTGATCAATGGAAGATTATAATTTCAATCAACAAAAACCAGATTTAATTGATGAAAAGCAAAATAATGGACTATCATTGACTATATTTTCAATGACTCTATTTATTTTGTTTTTTATTGTAATAATTGATAATGATATAAGTTTTGTCATGTCGATTTTAATTGTTTTAATAATACATGAATTAGGTCATTTTATTGCAATGAAACTTTTTAAATATGAAAATGTAAAAATGCTATTTATCCCTTTAATGGGAGCTTTTGTTAAGGGGTCTAGGAAGAAGTATTCACAAAAACAAAGTTTTATTGTAGCCATTTCAGGTCCTTTTCCAGGAATAGTTATTGGAATAATTCTTATGCTTTATGGCTCACAGATTCAATCATCTATTTTACTTGATTTGGGTATATTATTTTTGATATTAAATATTATAAATATCCTACCCTTAGATCCTCTTGATGGGGGACAAATGTTTAAATTATTTGTTAGAAAAAAACATGAATTATTCTTACTCATTTTTTCCTTTATTTCATCAATTTTTTTGATTTTATTTGGTTTTATACTTAACAATTATATCATAATGATTTTTGGTTTTTTAATCGGTTTCAAAGTTCGTTCGATGCAAAAAAGATATCAAATTCATAAACAACTTAAAGATTTGAATGTTAATTATGTTACAACATATAATTCATTAAATTATTCGGATTTTTTAAAAATTAAGTGTGTTCTAATTGAAAATACGCCATCTCTAAAAAAGTATATTAATTTATTAACAGAAGATCAAATTGATCATATAATTGCAAATCAGGTAAACAATGTGTTGGACGTTCCTATTAAAATTGATACATCTTCTTTGTTTAAATTTATTATTCTTATTACATGGATATTACTATTAGTTTCTCCATTTCTATTATTTATTTCTCTTGATTTAGAATGGTATTTTAGTCTAGTTTAATTTTTAGTATTTAGACGTTTGTAGAAACGAAATCCTCCCTTAGATTTTATTAACTTAAAGTTCTTGTTGTTATCAAGTTCCATATTTGTTGATTTTGAAACTAAATAAACAGGTTTATCAATATTTCCATTTAATAACCAATCTTTATTCAATCTATCATTTTTTAATCCGTAGGGCTGTTTAGTATAAAAATACTGAGCATAACTTTTATAACCGAAACATTCAACATATACATCTTTATCCTCCAAACTTGAATAAAATTCAATAACAGGCCCCTGCGTAATCTTTTCTATTTTAGGTATAATAAAAAATAAAATAAAGATTAGAGTTAATCCAATTGTTGAACTAATAGTAATGACTGTTTTAATTATTTTTTCTTTTTTAAACAGTAAAAATGATATAATAACACCAGTAATAAAATATATCCCTATCATAAATTCCATACCATTCCAATGTACATCATTTTTAAGTGATTCAATAGCGAAATCATCATTTATATATGGGAATATTATCTCTTTATTAATTAATATTAACGGTATTAATGTAATTATTAAACCTATTAATAATCCTATTAAAAGGAATAGTCTCAATACATATTTTTTTAATTGAATTTGTTTATTAATTACACTATTTAAATAAAGTGTAGCTAGGAAAGATATTGGTATATATGACATTGAGGAATAATGAATAATTTTAGTGGTAACTATACTAAAAGTTATCATAACTACCCAAAAAATACAAACCATCCACTTTTGAATATCAAGAGGTGTATTGATATTTTTTTTAAATAACTTAGGGAGAGCAATAATAGATATAGGGAAACATCCTACAAATACAACTAAAAAATGATAATAAAATGGTTGTTTATGTCCAGCAACATCGGAGTTAAATAACTCTACTTGATATCTTATAAACTTTATTAGCATATCATACCCATTTTGAAAGTATTCAATAAAAAGCCAGATAGAAATTATAATTATAATTCCTAATATGAAAAATAAAATATATTTTATGTGAAGTGATATTTTAAAACGTTTGATTAAAGTATAAGTAACAAAAGTCAACGCAAGTAATAAAAAACCTACAGGGCCTTTAGTTATAACACTCAATCCACTAAAAATACCAGAAAGAAAAGCGTAGGTTGATTTCTTTTTATGACATTTATCCATTGCTATCATCATAAAATATATAGATATGAATATGAAATAATTAAAAATAGGATCAATTATTCCTGATTTGAAGTAGATATGGGGAAGGAGGGAACCAAAATATATAAGTGCCCAAATTATACCGAATGTTTGATTGAAGTGTTTTCTTCCTATATAAAAAAAAGTGAGAAGGTATATCAGCCCAAAAAATGCGTTTGGAAAACGTGCAGCAAATTCATTTATACCGAAAAAAAACATTGAAACTACTTGTAACCAAAAAAAGAATGGAGGTTTTTCCCAAAAAGATTGGTAATTAATTTGAACTCTTAAATAATTATTGCTTTCAATCATTTCTCTTGCTGATTCAGCAAAGTTTATTTCATCCCAGTCAAATAAGTGATTGTGACCTAATCCGACAAAAAAAATGAAAGATAAAAGAACTAATATTAGAACAGCGAAATATTTATTTGTTGTAAGATGTTTTATGAATATTGACATTAATATTTAATTATTTTACGAATTAAGTATGTAAGTAGAATCATTAATGCAATCATAGAAAGTCTAAAAAACCATGTTAAAGTGAAAATTGATGTTGGTTTTAAATTAGAATTCAAAGGAATCTTTTTTCCGTCAAATCTTACTAATGGATTCAAGTATAGATCACTATTTTCATTTCTAGAAACAACTCTAATATATGTATCGTCTTCAGTAAATTTATATGTTCCACTATCAGTATTTTCTATTGTTTTTTTTATTACACCATTTTGACCAATAAATTCTAATTTATCAACATTATTTTCAAATTTAATTTTAAAGACATTACTATCATTTGCATCAATTTCACAACTGATTAAACGATTATCACAGATGCCATTTTTTGAATTTATAGCATATGATTTACCATTTTTAAGATTATTCAGAATGGAATCTATATTTCGAGTATTTGAAAAAATATTGTTCCAAATTTTAAAAGTAGCTTCATTATGAATATCGTGAGTATCATCGTTTCCAATAATATATGTTAATCTACCTGAAGAAAGCGCCTCATCCCAATATTTATCAGATATTCTATAGTGATTTAGAACTTCTGTTAAGTCGTAATTAACCAATCTTTTCATATCCTCAAATGTTCTACCACCACCAAATTTTGGGTGAGCCATGGCAATAATTACATTCTTGGATTTTAAATTCTCAATTATTTTTTGTTTATGTGAACTTAATTGAAATAATGGATAATCCAAATATGACACATCATTACTATTAATTGCTAAATAATGAGACTTAAATATATTATATCCATGTTCGTACATAGGAACATACAAGTCAGTTAATCCTTCAGCATATTTACTTATTTTATGATAGTTAGAAATTCCTATTATATCATATTCACGGTTATTATATTCATCATATATTTCTTCTTCTGTATTATGGCCATTTGTTAAATTACCCCATGCTATAGAGTGTGCGTGGAAATTTCCTTTAAAAGTATTTAAGGGTAAATTTTCATAAGGATTATGTATATAGTTTCCATTGAAAGGTTTAGATTCAGGAAAATTATAAATTGTGGTATTTAAGTACAAGATTGAACTAAAAAAACAAATAACTAATAATAGTATGATTAATGTTTTAAATAAAAATTTAAAAATTGACTTAATAATTTTATTCATTATTTGTGAAAAATTTTTGATTTAAATAATCCTATTTTATTAAAAAAGTACTGAAAGGAAACTTTTAAAACACCAAATCCATAAGTTGTACTTCTAGATATATTAATAGAAGAAGCATCATCAAAATATTTTGTAGGGCATGTTATTTCACAAATATCATATCCTTTATAAAGTATTTGGGCCAACATTTGATTATCAAAAATAAAATCATCAGAATTAATATTGAAATTAATATCTTTTAATACTGAAGCGGAGAACATTCTATAACCAGTATGATATTCAGATAATTTTTGATTCATTAAAATATTTTGAGATAATGTTAAAAAACGATTTGCTATATATTTGTACATCGGCATTCCACCTTTAAGTGCACCTTTTCCAAGTATTCTTGATCCTATAACTACTTGATAAACGTCTTTCGCAATTACATAAGCCATACTTTCAATTAATTTAGGAGTGTACTGATAATCAGGATGAAGCATAACAACAATATCTGCTCCTAACTCAAGAGCCTTATTATAGCAAGATTTTTGATTTCCCCCATATCCTTTATTTATTTCATGTTTAATTACATGTTTTATGCCAATTTCATTTGCTAATATTGCAGTATTGTCAGTACTACAATCATCGACTAATACAACATCATCTACAATGTCAAAAGGAATTTCATCATAAGTTATTTGTAATGTTTTTTCAGCATTATATGCTGGAAGAATTACAACTAATTTTTTTCCAAGAATCATTATATAAATTATTTAATAACAAAAATAAAAACAATGCTAAGATTTTAATTTGAAATTATAAATCTCTTCCAAAGGTATGGATATCATTATGATTTTCTTCAATTTTATCTTTTACCTTTTTTATTGATTTTGTTAACATAAATATATCAACAGGTGTGTTTTTACGAATCCACAATAGACTCTCTTTATTATCTTCAACTGAAAGTCCAATATGGTATAGAATATCATATCTATGGGTTTTTAACCATTTTTGAGCACTTTCATTACCTTCTGCAGCATTAACCATTGCTAATAAATGAGGATAACCATTTTTCTCTAACCACTCTCTTGCTTCATCTTTTAAATAAATAGCATAAGTTGTCATCACTAATTCTGGATATCCATTATCTTTTAACCAGAATAAAAATTTATCATTTCCTTCAATTGCTTTACTCCAAGCAATAATTATTTTACCATCATAGTTGATAGGTTTAACAGAATGTTTGACAAGATTATTTATATTGTGTTGTCTTTTTTTTTTGAAAAAATTAAACATTTGTATAAAATAAATATGAAATTATTATTGATACTATTATAGCAACAAAATCACATAAAAGCCCTGCGCTTACTGCATATCTAGTATTTTTTATTTTGACTGAACCAAAATATACTGCAAGTACATAAAATGTCGTCTCTGTTGATCCTTGCATAGTTGCTGCTATTTTTTCTTGAATAGAATCTATATTAAAGTTGTTTATTATTTCCACATACGCACCTCTAGCACCTCCACCGCTAAGTGGCTTCATAAATGCAACAGGAAGTGCATCAACCCACTCAAGCATAGTACAACCAAATACTATGGCAATTTCTTTAATCATATTACTAATAACATCTAGCGAACCTGAAGCTCTAAAAACAGCTATAGCAGAAAGTATAGCAATTAAATATGGTATAATTGAAATTGCAACATTAAACCCTTCTTTTGCTCCATCAATAAATGATTCATATACATTTACCTTCTTTTTCCAAGAAAGAAGCATAAATAAAATTATTATTAAAAATATAATTAAATTACCTCCAACATTTGATATAATTGGAGCATTTTCAGGGTGATTAATTATATAGTATAATAATATTATTATTAGAGTTGTTATGCTGCCTAAGTAAGCAATAATAGTAGTGTTAAACAAGTTGATTTTTTGTCTAATCGAAACATATATTAAACCAAATAGAGATGAAATAAAAGTAGTGACTAAAATGGGAAGAAATACACTAGTAGGAGATACTGAATCAACACGTAAAGCAAATATTGATACAGGTATTAATGTTAATCCAGATGTATTTAATACTAGAAACATTATTTGAGCATTGGATGCTTTATCCTTGTCTTTATTTAAAGATTGTAATTCTTTCATTGCTTTTAATCCTAAAGGAGTTGCAGCATTATCTAATCCTAACATGTTTGCGCTAAAATTCATCATCATTGCACCATTTGCAGGGTGATCTTTTGGAACTTCAGGGAATAATCGAGAAAATAAAGGACTTACGATTTTTGTTAAATATTTAATAGCTCCACCATTTTCGCCAATTTTCATTATTCCCATCCAAAAACAAAGTATTCCAGTTAAAGCTAATGAAATAGTAAAGCCAGTTTCAGCAGCTTGGAAAAGAGAATCAATAAGATTTTTAAATATATCTACATCTTGCCAAAAAAATAATTTTATTATTCCAACAATCATTGAAATAATAAACATACCTATCCATATTCTATTTAATATCATATGTAAATATCGTTATTATTTACTAGTATTTTATTCTCAACTCCAACTGAAGTATTAACATGTAGTTAATGATAATTATTTGTCATTTAGACATATTTTAATGAAATTCCCTAGTAAAACATGACCTAAATTACCAGATACTTCTGGATGAAATTGTACACCAAATATTTTTTTTTCTTTATGTTCCATCATTTCATTAGCTGAACTATTTGATGAAGCTATATGATTAAATTGTTTAGGTATTGAAATTATTTCACAATGATCTTCCATCATTTCGAATATTAACGGTAAACTAAATAATAAATCACTTGATTTTATTGTATTAATTTTTTCCCAAGTTCTAACTGGAACTATTTTTTTAATAAAAGAACCATAAATTAAACCTATAATTTGATGTCCAAAACATATTCCTAATATAGGAAACTTAGTAGTTTTTATCCATTTAAATTTTTCAATATATGGTTTAGTATCAAATTCACTTAGTAGTATTGGAGCACCTGAAATAATTACACCTTTAATGTTTTTTAAATCGTCTAATTTAAAATCATTTAATTTACATATGTTTACATCAATATTTGGCTTGATAATTTCACCAATATTTTTTGTTTTTTCACTACCACAATCAATAATCAAAATCATAATTCTATTTTTCCTATCCCTTGTCGGATGATTTTAATTTGGTCAATGCAATTAACTATAGTTGAAGGTTCTAGATTTCCAGAGCCACCATCAATGATTAATTCTGCTTTTTGATGAAAATTTTCATAAATTATATTTGGATCAGTATAATATTCCTGGATTTTATCTTGACTATCTTTAAGCGATGTTGTTGCAATTGGATTACCTAATAAACTAACTATTTTAGTAATAATTTTATTATCAGGTATTCGAATTCCTATTTCTTTTTTTTTATTCTCAAATAAATGTGGAATTTTATTTGTTGCTTCTAATATAAATGTAAAAGGTCCTGGTAGCGATTTGTTTAGTATTTTATAAGTTCGCCTCTCAATAGGTTTTACATATTCAGATAAATTACTAAGACTAGAAAAAATAATAGAAAATTTTGCTTTATTTAATTTCACTTTTTTAATCAAGGCTAAATTATATAAAGCGTTTTTATTATATAAATCACAACCTATTGCATAGACAGTATCTGTTGGAAAGATAATTAATCCTCCTTTTTTTAAAACATTAACAGATTGTTCAATTAATCTATCATCAATATTATTTTTATTTATTTTAATTAACATTTATATATGATTAATTTTTAATATAAATATTGCAGTCTATTGCATAATGATCGCTTAATTTATTTTTTTGAACATTAAACTTTTGTGATCCAAGATTTTCAGAATGAAAAATATAATCAATTCTCATTGGTAAGAATATATCTGCATATGTCGAGCCTATTCCAAATGAAGTATTTCGATAAGCATCGGTTAAAATAGAGTTGAATTGATTATAACAATATGAAGTTGGTGTATCATTAAAATCTCCACAAATTATAATATTTTTTTTATGAGAGTTGGTTATATGATTTTTTATCATGTCTACTTGTTTAGCGCGAACACTATATGCTTTTTGCATTTTTTGCATCATATTGATAATATTATATGATGAATTAGAGTTTTTATTTCTAGAATTAAAAATTTCATAATCTTCTTTTTCAAGTCTTATAGATTGTAAATGAACATTATATACTCGAAAAGTATCAGTTTTCTTTATTATATCAGCATAAATACAATAATTATAATTCCACTTGTGTGTTTTAAAATTAATTTTCCCTTTTTTTATAATAGGGTATTTAGAAAATATAGTTACACCAAATTTTTGTCTTTGTTTATTTTTCTTAGCAAATTGTTCGTGTATATATTTTATATCCATTATTTCAATTATTGTATCTTTTGTTCTAAATGAAGATGGTGGATCTTGATCATAAAATTCTTGAAAACAGATAATATCAGGATTTTGTTTTTTTACATACTCAATAATTTTATTTTTATTCTTATATGATTGATTTATATTATCATTATATAAATCAAATAGATGAACATTGTAACTCATGATTTTAATTAAATTACTGTTTTTGGTAATTTGATTAAATCCAAAACAAAATGTTCGAAAATGAAATTTCCCACCTAATAATATAGTTATTAGTATAATAATAGACCACCTAGATCTTTTTATGATCCAAATAATTAGAAGAAATAGATTAATAAAGAAAATGGGTAAATATGCTAATCCAAAAAAAGGTAATATAGATATTGAATTGGGTTTTATATTTGGTGAAACGTATGATAAAATAAGAGATAATAAGGAAATGATAGTTATTAAAATGAATAAAGTATTAAAAGCAATTAGTTTTTTTAATAACTTCTTCATTGTTCACTTTGTTTAAATAAATAATCTTTTTCTTTTTTTGATAAAGATTCATAACCAGATTTAGATATCTTATCTAAGATTTTGTCTATTTTATCTTGACGATTTTTATGATCTACATTGTATTCTTCGTCTGTCTTAAAGCGTTTGTTTTTTTGGTGTTTCTTATGGAACTTTAACCCTGTATTTCTATTCTTTAATAGTTTAATAAATTTATTCCAAAAGTTATCTGAAAGGTTAATTATATTATTTGGTTTGTTTATATTTTTAATTGATAATAAACCTATAATTGCCCCACCTAAATGAGCAAAATGAGCGGTGCCATCTTCTTTACCAAGCGCTAATAAATCAAAAGTGATGAATATTCCTGCTAAGAGAATAATCCTAACAGGTAAAACACCGAATAAATTAAGTTTCAAATTTGGTCTGTAAAATGCAGTTGCAATAAAAATAGCCATAATTGAACCTGAAGCCCCTACTATGATATCATTAAAAATTTGAAGCTTTGGGAAAATGGTGTGCGCAATTATCTCAAATATACCACCAGTTAAGCCACCTATTATATAGATTAGAATCAATCTTCTACTATTAAATATTTGTTCAAATATTTTACCTGAAAAATATAAAAAAATCATATTAAATAATAAATGCATAAAGTCATAATGTGAGAATATACTTGTGAATAATCCCCAAGGATGTTTAATGAAGTCAATAAGGTTAGTATGTAAGCCAGATATGTGGTATGTAAAAAAATCAATAAAAACGGATTCATTATTCATTACTAACGAAAAGAAAACATCTATAATATTGATTATTAGAAATATACTTACGTTAATAAAAATTATTTTAATGGTCGAGCCACCATTTTTATATTGATATTTTAATTCATTTAATAAATCCCTTTCCATTAATAAAAGTTTTGTCGATCTGTTTTTCGCCAAATTATCACCATTAATATTCCAACTATAGCACCTCCTACATGAGCTAAATGAGCAATTTGGTCGTTAGTGTTGAAAAAACTATTATAGGTTTCTAAAATCAGGTATCCACCAATTAAATATTTTGCTTTTATAGGTATTGGAGGAAATAAAAGCATAAGTTTTGTATTTGGGAATAATAGTGCGAAACCTGAAAGGAGACCAAATATGGCTCCAGAAGCACCTACAATTGTACTTTTAGTCATTAGTATATAATCACTAAGTATTTGATTTGATTTATTTGAATTAATAGATATTAAATCATATTTTTCGTTAAATATTTTATTGTTAAGTGAAGATAAATCATATCCATCCATAAGTAATTGCTCCTTCAATTCAAAAATCTGCCAAACACCAATTGTATTATACAATGCAATTGCTCCTAAACCACATGAAAAATAAAAAATAAAATATTTTTTGGGACCCCATATACGTTCTAGATGTGAGCCAAACATAACTAATAAAAGCATATTAAATATAATATGAAAATAATCAGTTAAGCTATGCATAAACATATGCGTAATAATTTGAAAAGGTTTAAAAAAAAATGAATTAAAATAATGTGCTCCCAATAATTGTGATATATTAATACCTTTTGTTTCTAAAACATTTGCTGCAAAGAAAAATAATACATTTAGTATTAATAAATTTTTTGTTACAGGTGGTAAATTTTTTAGCATGTTTATTTTAACTTATCTTCAATTTCTTTAAGTGAAATAGTTTCTATTATTTTTTTACCTCTTGGAGAATAAGTATGGTTTTCACATTGAAATAGTTTATCGACTAATGCTTGAATAGATTTATTCGTATTAAGGTTTAATTTTTTCATTGCAGTTGATTTTGCAATTGATAAAATTATTTTGTTTGTTATATGAGATTCATCTATCTCTTTATACTCGAGAGTATCTAAAATATCATCTATACATTCTGATATTGATTCTTCCTGAAGAATAGAGGGGACTGATTTAATAGTTAAAAGATTGTTTTTAATAATACCTCTATATCCAAACTTTTTTAATAGATCATAATTTTGTTCCCAAATATTTATTTCATTTATTGATACTTCTTTTTCTAAAGGAAACAATAATTTCTGCGAAGATAAACATTTGTTTTCTAGCGACTTAAGTGTTTCTGAATAAGTCATCTGTTCAATAGCTCTTCTTGCATGAATAATCATTAGCCCTGATTTACTTGGTGTTATGATATAACTATCTTTTATGAGAAATTTAGAAAAACTTTCTAATGAATTAACAATATCTATTGGCGGATAATTTTCTGTGTTATTTTCTTTTTCTTCATCAATAGAATAAAAATTATCCCAATCTACAGAAGACGATTTTGCGGAACCAAAACCCTTGTTAGTTAATCCTTTTGAGTTGTCCTTAGTTTTAAAAGGATTGAATTTTGAATTAACTTTAATAATTGGTTCACTAGCAGCTTGAGATAAAATAGAATTTGGTATATCAAAGCTAGATTCTTTATCAAAATCTATTGTAGGAGTGATATTATATTTCCCTAAAGATCTCTTTATAGTACTAAGTAATATTGAATAAATATATTTTTCTTCTTCAAATTTAATTTCTGTCTTTGTTGGATGAACATTTATGTCAATCTTTTTAGTATTAATCTCCATATATATAAAATATCCAGGAAAATTTTCTTTTTTTATTAAACCCTCGAAAGCTTTTGTTATGGCATGATTAAAATATGAACTTTTGAAAAACCTATTATTGATAAAGAAAAATTGATCTCCACGTGTTCTTCTAGTGTGTTCAGGCTTAACAACAAAACCTTTGATGGTAGCAATTTCTGTAGATTCTTCTATTGGTACTAGTCTATCATTCCAACTTTCGGTATATAGATTTATAATTCTTTTACGTAAAATACTAGAATGTAGGTTGAAAATTTCAGCTCCATTATGAGTCAAAGTTAAATTTATTTCTGGGTGCGATAAAGCAATACGAATAAATTCATCTTGAATATGCTTGAATTCCGTAGATTCTTTTTTTAAAAAATTCCTTCTTGCAGGAACATTGAAAAATAAATTTTTAATTTCAAAAGATGTTCCAATTGGACAAACAACATCTTCTTTTTTTTCAATATTACTTCCTTTAATAAATATTAATGTTCCTGTTTCTTGATTTTCAGTTCTAGTTTTCATTTCAACATGAGATATTGCTGAAATTGAAGCGAGAGCTTCTCCACGAAAACCTTTTGTTGTTATTCTATATAAATCATTAGGAGTTTTAATCTTACTAGTAGCATGGCGTTTAAAACATTTTTCTGCATCATTAGATGACATTCCTTTACCATCATCAACAACTTGAATTAATGTTTTTCCAGCATCTTTTATATTTACATCAATATTTAATGCTCCTGAATCAATAGAATTTTCTATAAGCTCTTTTACAACAGAAGATGGTCTTTGAATAACTTCACCAGCTGCTATTTGATTAGCAATATTTTCAGGTAGTAGATTTATTATATCCATCAATTATTACCAGATTTTATTAATTATAGAGTTAATGTTTCCTAAGCCATTAAACATAAAGTAACCTAAGAACAACAAAATTATTATTAACGACAAAATTCTAATATTATAATTTGTGTTTGATTTTTTTCTTGTCTGCTTATTATTCCAATTTCTTTTTATAGCATCTCTTAAAAATGGATTTTCTTTATTGATATTATTGTTTTTAACTTTTGTATAGTATAATTTTTTAATCTCAAGATTTTCCTTTCTTTTATCATAAAACAAAGGCGAATAATGGAATCTTTTGTTCTTAATTCTGTTATTTAGAAATTTATATTTCATTACAATACAAATTTAGCAAATTATATTCCGTTTCTTATCTGAATTTAATTCATTATTATTTTGTTTATAAATAATAAAACGAAATAGAAATATTCAATTATTACTATTGTATTTTTGATATATGAATGCAAGAAAAATATTTTTATCAATATTATTAACGTTATTTCTTTTAAATTTTTGTTGTTCTTTTAGTAAACAAACCACATATAATAATAAAAATCAATCCATTGAATATAATGAATCAAAAAAATGGGTAGATGAAAAAATAAAAAGTCTTTCATTAGAAGAAAAAATAGGTCAAATATTAATTGTTAATTATAATGTCAATGGAAATAAATTAACTCTAAAAAAAAATGATTCTATTATTAAAAAATATAATATAGGAGGTGTTTTATTACCCAAATTATCAAGAGATTCTATTTTTATTTATACTAAACGTATTAATAATATATCAAAACTCCCATTATTAATTGGTATAACTGGTTACCTAAATTTGTATCCTAGTAAAAATAAATCTAAAAAATTCCCTTATAGTTACACATTAGGCGCTGCAAATGATATCCAATTGACAGAGTTAATCGGCAAAATGATAGGTCAAGAGTCTAGACGATTGGGTGTTCAAATTAATCTATCACCATCTTTAGATATAATTCAACACTGTGTTAAAACAGGCTATAACCCAAAAAAAATCATGAATCATATTGATGTTATTGTCAAAGGACTTAAATCTCAGGGTATACTTACTGAAATTAATGATTTATTCGGGTTAAATAAAGATAATGAAGAAAGTGAATTTAAAATTGTTGTAGATTTAGAAATAGTAGAAAGTGAAATTAAAAAAATCATAAATAAGGTTAAATCTGGAGAAATAAATGAAGAAAGAATTAATGAACGTTGTAGAAAAATTTTAGAACAAAAATTCTTAAACTTTATTAGAGAAACAAAAACGTTAAATAAGACATATTCAGAAGGAGAAATTAAACTTGCTAAAAGACTTATCTATGAAAAATCGATTACTGTAATAAAAAATGAAGAACAAGTTCTTCCAATTAATAGGTTTGATAAAAAAATCGTTCACATTTCAATAGGTATAGATTCTATTTCATTAAAAAGGTCAATAAATTTAATTAGTGAAATTGATCATTTTCAATTCAATTCTTTACAAGAAGCTAAAAAAGTTTTTTCATCAAAATTATCTAATTATGATTTAGTTATTACCACTTTACAATCTAAACAAAAAAATATTGAAAATGAAAAGGACTTAAATGATTGGATAGATATACAAGACTCGTTAAATGATAAAATATTAGTCATTTTTGATCATCCATTATTACTTAAAAAAATTAATTTAAATAAAATTAATAGCATTGTAATTGCATATGAAGATAATCCAATAGCACTTGATAGAGCTGGTCAATTTTTAATGGGTACTTTTTCTAGTTCAGGTAAACTTCCTGTGGATATTATTTCAAAATATAGAGCAGGAGATGGTATTATTATTAATAGTACTGGAAGACTTAAGGATTCTCAACCTGAAGAATTAGGTATTAACCCTATTCAATTATCAGAAATTGATACTATTGTGAAAAATAGTATTAAATCTAAAGCTTTTCCTGGATGTCAGATTGTTGTTGCAATCAAGGGAAAAGTAATTTATAGAAAATCATTCGGTTATCACACATATGATAAAATTAGAGAAGTAACTAACACAGATATTTATGATATTGCTTCAATTACAAAAATAGCAGCTTCTACATTAGCTTTAATGCATATGGAGAGTAATAATAAATTTAATCTTAATAATAAACTATCATATTATCTTCCAGAACTTAAGGATAAAGATCAATATGGAAATATTAATTTGAAATCAATGATGTCTCATCAATCAGGTTTGAAATCATGGATTCCTTTTTATATAAAAACATTAAATAATAACGAGCTTAGAAGTGATATATATCAAGACAAAAAAAGCGATTTATTTTCAACTCAAGTTTCATCAAACTTATGGATTGTGAATGGTTACACTAATAAAATTTATGAACAAATATTAGAAACACCATTAAAAGGTAATCGTTATAAATATTCAGATGTTGGTTATTATTTCTTAAAAAAAATCATTGAAAATAAATCAGGTCTATCTCTCGATAAGTATATGAAGAAATATTTTTATAATCCAATAGGTTTGTCAAATATAACTTATAACCCAACTAAATATTTTCCTCTCAATCAGATTATCCCAACTGAGTATGACACAATATTTAGAAAAGAACAAATACATGGTTACGTTCATGATCAGGGTGCGGCAATGATTGGAGGAATAGGCGGACATGCTGGTCTTTTCTCAAATGCTGGAGACTTAGCGAGTTTAATGCAATTACTTTTAAATAATGGGGAATATGCTGATATTTCATATATAAATCCTAACGTTGTAAAAAGGTATACTGAATGCCAGTATTGTCCATTAAATAGGAGAGGAGCGGGATTTGATAAACCAAAATTAGATTTAAATGGAGGTCCTACTTGTGAATTAGTAAGTTTGTCTAGTTTTGGGCATTCCGGATTTACTGGTACACTTGTCTGGTCTGACCCAGTAAATGAAATAAATTATGTTTTTTTATCAAATAGAGTTTATCCAAATGCAGATAATTGGAAAATTGTAAAAATGAATGTTCGTACTGATATTCAGAGGGTTATATATAAAGCACTTAAAGGATCTAAAATATGAAAATAGGTATAGTATTATATCCAACTTATGGTGGAAGTGGTGTTGTTGCTACAGAATTAGGTAAATTATTAGCAAAAAAAAATCATGAAATTCATTTTATAACTTACTCACAGCCAGTTAGGTTAGGTTCATTTAGTGAAAATTTATTTTATCACGAAGTAAGAGTTTCAGATTACCCTTTATTTGATTATGAGCCATATGAAACAGTATTAGCTAGTAAAATGGTTGATGTGGTTAAACATGAAAAATTAGATTTATTACATGTCCATTATGCTATCCCACATGCCTCTGCTGCTTATATGGCAAAAAATATATTAAAATCACAAGGCATTAATATTCCGTTTATTACTTCTCTTCATGGAACCGATATTACTTTAGTAGGTAAAGACCCATCGTTTGAGCCAGTTATTACATTTTGTTTAAATCAATCTGATGCTATAACAGCAGTATCAGAAAGTTTGAAAAATGACACTTATAAGCAATTTTCAACAAATTGTGATATTAAAGTAATTCCAAATTTTGTTAATCTAGAAAAGAATTCGTCTAGGAAAAAAAATAAACTACGAAAAAAATATGCTTCTGATGAAGAATCAATACTTTGTCATATTTCAAATTTCAGAAAAGTAAAACGTGTAAAGGATGTTATTAAGGTATTTGATAAAGTTAATAAGGTTAAAAAGTCTGTAATGTTATTAGTTGGAGATGGACCTGAACGTAATTTAATAGAAGAATTTTGTAGGGAATTAAATTTGTCCAGTCGAGTTGTTTTTTTAGGTAAAATTCGTGATACATCTAAAGTGCTTGAATTAGCCGATCTATTTTTATTACCTTCAGAAACAGAAAGTTTTGGTTTGGCTGCACTTGAGGCTATGTCTAAAGGAGTACCTGTAATATCTTCAAATACAGGTGGTATACCAGAAGTGAATATTCATGGTGTTACTGGTTTTTTATCAAATGTTGGTGATGTAATAGATATGTCAGAAAATGCTCTATATCTGTTAAAAGACAAAGAAAGATTAAACAATTTTAGTCAAAATGCTTTAAATCGTTCTAAAGAATTTAACATTGAAACGATTGTTAAGGAATATGAGGATTTATATTATGATGTATTAAATTAACAACTAAGTAATATTTTCTATAATCATAGAAGAAGCGCCTCCACCACCATTACAAATAGCTGCACAACCATATCTACCTTTATTTTGTTTTAATACGTTAATTAATGTGACAATTATTCTTGAACCAGAATTTCCTAGTGGATGACCTAGTGCTACAGCACCTCCATTAACATCAACTTTTTCAGGATCTAATCCTAATTTTTTTGTATTGTATAATCCAACAACAGAAAATGCTTGATTTAATTCCCAATAATCAATATCTTGAATTTTAAGATTTGCTTTTTTTAAAGCTACAGGGACAGCAAGAGATGGGGCAGTTGTAAATAGTTCTGGATTATGAGATGCATCACCGTATCCGATTATTTTTGCAATTGGTTGAATATTTAATGTTTTCATTTTTTCTTTACTTACTAAAACTAATGCTGACGCACCATCATTTAGGGTAGATGCATTGGCAGCAGTAACTGTTCCATCTTTCGTGAAGACAGGCTTTAATTTTGGAATCTTATCTATTCGAACATTAGAGTATTCTTCATCTTTAGAAATAATTATATCATCACCTCGTCTCTGAGGTACTTTAACAGGAATAACTTCATCTTTAAATTTACCATTATCCCATGCAGAAGCCGCTCTTTTATATGATTCAATTGCAAAATTATCTTGTTCCTCTCTTGTTATATTATTTAAGCTCGCACATTTATCTGCACATACACCCATATGAATATTATTATACACATCTGTTAATCCATCTTTCACCATACCATCATAGGCTGTAATATTACCTAATTTACTTCCTAATCGTAGATTTTGATAATGAGGCACCATACTCATGTTTTCCATTCCTCCAGCAATAACAATATCATTATCTCCACAAATAATTGATTGACTTGCTAAACTCAAGGATTTCATTCCAGAAGCACAAACTTTATTTATCGTAGTACAAGGAATATTTTCAGATAAACCAGCGAAAATAGCCGCTTGACGAGCCGGGGCTTGGCCTAAATTAGCTTGTAAAACATTACCCATAAATACTTCATCTATTTTATCTTTAGAAATATTAGCCTTATCAACAGCTGATTCAATTGCTATTGCTCCAAGTTGTGTTGCAGGGATATTAGATAATCCACCCATAAAACTACCCATTGGAGTTCTAACAGCAGAAATTATATATACTTCATTATTCATTTAAAAGAGTTTTTATAATAAATGACAAAATTAATAAATTAAATATTTGAGTTTATTATTTTAGTAACCAAATGAAATTATTTTCAGATATATCTTTTTTATGGTTGATTCCATTGGCGATTATATGTTTTGTAATTGTTTATTTTTTTTACAAAAAAGAAAAATTAATAGAGTTTAATCGATCAATTAAAATAATATTAATAATTATTAGAAGTTTAGCATTTTTATTATTATTTATTCTTTTATTTGAAATAACATTTCAATTCAAAGAAACAAAAATTGAAAAACCTCTTTTCATTAATCTTACAGATAATTCTAGTTCTTTATTAAATTATTCAGATAGTAATTATGTTATTAATAACATTAAAAATATTCATCAAAAAATAAAAGAAAAATTTAAAGATAAATTTGAATTTAGAAATTATATAGTAGGTAAAAATGTTAGACTAGATTCTGTTAGTCTTGATGAGTCTGTTTCTAATTTAAATGCTGGTTTTGATTTTATTTATAATAAATATTTTAACAATAATATTGGAGCAATTTGTTTTATTAGTGATGGTAATTTTAACATAGGTAGTAGTCCCTTATATGGTTCTGAAAAAATTAAATTCACTCCAATTTTTTCAATTGGTGTAGGAGATACAATTATAAAAAGAGATCAATTGTTAAGAAATGTTTCAGTTAATGATATTGCGTTTTATAAAAATAAGTTTCCAATTGAAGTGAATATTGAGGCCTCTAAAATGGGTAAAGTTAACACAGAATTATCTCTTTGGAAAGATCAACAAAAAATTGATTCTAAGGTCATAAAATATAATGATGGTGATTTGGATTTTATTAACACTAGCTTTATGGTTGATGCTAATGATATAGGTTTTAATGCTTATACGGTTAGATTAAAAAAAGAATCTAATGAATCTTCTTATGAAAATAATACCCGAACATTTTACATAGAGGTAATTGATTCTAGAAGTAAAATTTTATTGTTAGCGGATGCACCTCACCCAGATATTTCAGCAATAAAACAAGAATTAGAAAAAGATGAAATCATTGATGTTTCTACATCATTAATAAATAAATGGAATGGAGAATTAAATCCTTATTCATTAGTTATTTGGCACAATCCCACAGAAAAAGACAAGTCAGTTTTAAAAAAAATAAATGAATCAAAAATTCCAGTATTATATATTTTAGGCAATCAATCATCCAATTCTTTAATTAATGAAATGGATATAGGTGTAAATTTACCTTTATCAAAATCTATTGATCAAGCTCAAGGGATATTCTCAAATGATTTTAAATTATTTGAAATTTCTGATAAATTAAAAAAATCTATTAAAATTTGGCCGCCATTGAGTGTTCCATTTGGCCGTATTACACAAAATCAAAATGAAGTTCTTATTAAACAGAAAATAGGTGAAATAATAAAAAATACACCTATCTTATACTTTACTTCTTTTGAAAATCAAAAAATAGGTGTATTTATCGGAGAAGGAATATGGAGATGGAAGTTATCTGATTATCTTCAGTATAATAATTCTAATTCATTTAATGAACTTATTCAAAAATTAATTCAATACCTGACTATTAAGAAGAATACTGACCCACTTCGTATTAATCTCCCTAAAATAATAAGCAAAAATGAACCTATAATTATTAATGCTGAGTTTTATAATTCTTCATTTGAATCAATTACTGAACCTGATATTCAATTAAGCCTTTTTTTAAACAACAAAATTTATAGTAACTATACATTTGCTAAAAAAACATCTAATTATAAATTAGATTTAGGAACATTAAAGGAAGGGTTTTATAATTGGAATGCTAGTTCTACATATAATGGTAAAAAAATTATTAAGTCAGGTTCTTTTATAGTTGAAAATAGTTCTATTGAAGATGTTTCTACTCATGCTGACCACAATATACTTGAACAAATTGCATTTAAATCTAATGGTTCGTTCTATTCTTTAAAAAACACAAAAAATTTATTAGCTGATATAGATAAACGTAAAGATATAGTTAATATTAGCTATCAAGAATCGAATTTTTCAAATTTGATTGACTGGAAAGTTTTATTTTTTATTATTTCTTCATTATTTATTTTAGAGTGGTTTATTAGAAGATATAACGGGAGCTATTAATATTCTGTAAATTCTCGCAATAATATTTTAAAATTTTCGTTTTATTTTAAAATCAACAATAAAGCCTATGTTAAAAAAATACTCTGAAATTTCTATTTATAAAAAACCTAAAATATCAATCAACAAAGACATAATTATTAATATATTAAATTATAGTAAGTCTATTGAGGTAAAGGAATCTAAAACTATAAAAAAGAATTTTATAATTAAATTAAATTAAATTAAATCATTATTCTATAATTGATTACTTCGTATATTTCATTTCAATATGAGGAATATCATCTTCTAAATATTCTTTACCTGTAGAAATAAAATTATGTTTTTGGTAATATTTTTCTAAATGTTTTTGGGCAGATATTAAAATTGGAAATTCGCCAAATTCTTTTAGAGTAAAATCTAAAGTAAAAGACATTAATTTGTGCCCAAGTCCTTTACCTCTAATATTGTTAATAATAACAACTCTACCTATTGAACAATATCCTTGACCTATGTTTGGAGGTATTATTCTTGCGGTAGCTATAATATCTCCTTTACCATTACGACAGAATAAATGATAACATCGTTTGTCTTTACCATCTAAGTCTAAATAAGGACAATTTTGTTCAACAACAAAAACTTTTAACCGTAGGGCAATTATATCATGAAACTCATTTAATGTTAATTCTTTATAGTGTTTTATTTGCCAATTTAAATGCATTATTATAATACTATTTTAAATATTTCTTTATACTTGAATTATTCCAACATTAAACTTTTTTTCTGATTTTTTGTGATTTGCCATATTAATTCCTATCGAAATTACTTTTCTTGTATCAATAGGGTCAATAATAGAATCCACCCAAAGCCTACT
Source organism: Crocinitomicaceae bacterium (assembly GCA_002709305.1). GTDB lineage: Bacteria > Bacteroidota > Bacteroidia > Flavobacteriales_D > Crocinitomicaceae > UBA4466. The sequence goes on from PAQM01000006.1 coordinate 55,432, forward strand.
TGCTGCATAATAGGGAGAGGTTTGTTGATCATATTTAGTTTTAATCGAATCAAATAATTCTTTCTCATGTTTAGAAGTGATTTTTTCTCCGCGAGATTTTAAAGAAGCTATTTCAATTTGAAGTAATACTTTGGCCGCTGCATTACCACTCATTACTGCTATTTCAGATGTAGGCCATCCTATAATTAATCTTGGGTCATAAGCTTTACCACACATTGCATAATTACCTGCACCATATGAATTCCCTAATATTATGGTAAATTTTGGCACAACAGAATTTGCCATTGCATTAACCATTTTTGCTCCATCTTTTATTATACCACCATGTTCACTTTTTGATCCTACCATAAAACCTGTAACATCTTGAAGAAAAACTAAAGGAATATTTTTTTGGTTACAATTCATTATGAAACGAGATGCTTTATCTGCTGAATCTGAATATATAACACCACCAAATTGCATTTCTCCTTTTGCGTTCTTTACTATTTCTCTTTGATTAGCTACTATGCCTACACTCCAACCATCAATACGAGCATAAACACAAACAATAGATTTTCCATAATTGGATTTATATTCTGTAAATTTTGAATCATCTACAATACATTTAATTATATCTTTTACATTATAAGGTTTTGATCTATCTGAAGGCATTATTTTATATATATCCTTTGGATCTTTAATAGGTTTAATTGATTTTTTTCTATTAAAACCTGCTTTTTCAGAATCACTAATTTTATCCATTAAATCCCTAATGGTATTTAAGCAATCTTCATCATTATTTGTTTCATAATCACATACTCCTGAAATATGTGTATGTGTTTTTGAACCACCTAATGTTTCATTATCAATTGACTCGCCTATAGCTGCTTTCACTAAATATGATCCAGCTAAAAATATTGTTCCGGTTTTATTTACAATTAAAGATTCATCAGACATAATTGGTAGATATGCTCCACCGGCAACACAACTACCCATTACGGCTGAAATTTGAACAATTCCCATTGAACTCATAATAGCGTTATTTCTAAAAATACGTCCAAAGTGTTCTTTATCAGCGAAAATTTCATCTTGCATAGGTAAATATACACCTGCAGAATCTACAAGGTAAATAATAGGGATGTTATTTTCCATGGCGATTTCCTGTGCTCTTAAATTTTTCTTTCCTGTTATAGGAAACCATGCACCTGCTTTAACTGTAGAATCATTTGCAACAATAATACATTGTTTACCTGAAACGTATCCTATTACAGTTATAACTCCTCCGGCAGGGCAACCACCATGATCTTTATACATCCCATAACCAGCCATTGCACCAATTTCAAAATATTCTGCTTTATCATCTAATAACAAATTAATTCTTTCTCGAGCTGTAAGTTTACCTTTAGCATGTGTTTTTTTTATGCGCTCTTTTCCTCCTCCATCATATATAATATCTAATTCTCGATTTAATTGAGAAATTTTTAGACGCATATCATCCATATTTTTATTTAATTCTAACTCTTTCTTTGAGATATTCATGGTTTTTATTAGTAATAGTGATTCAAATATAATGTTTCTTGCTTGAGATAAAAAGTTGTTTATGTTAAGTATTTTGATTCATTTTAAAAAAAAAAATAGAAATAATATATAATAGAATTACATTTGACTAATGAAAGACTCCTTTAAATATAAAGGTATGAGAAAAAATCTCATTAATGATCTCAAAAATAAAGGGATAAATCAAGAATTAATATTAGAAGCTTTTAATCTTGTTCCACGTCATTATTTTTTAGATAATGCTTTTGTCGAACAGGCTTATACAGATATACCATTTCAAATTGGTTCTGGACAGACTATAAGTCATCCATATACTGTAGCATTCCAAACACAACTATTAAACATTAAGAAAGGTGACAAAGTACTAGAAGTTGGTACTGGGTCTGGATTCCAGACTGCAATATTACACGTTCTTGGAGCCAAAGTATACAGTATTGAAAGACATAAAGAATTATATTTAAAAGCTAGTTCTATACTTAAAAAACTTAATTATAGAGCTCATTTAATTTTTGGAGATGGATACAAGGGATTACCTAATTTTGCTCCTTTTGACAAAGTAATTATTACTTGTGGTGCACCAAAAATTCCTAAGAATTTAATTAAACAATTAAAAATAGGTGGAATAATGGTAATACCAATTGGAGAGAATAAGAAACAACAGATGAAGAAAATAATTAAAATTTCAGAAAACAAGTTGAATATTGAAGACTGTGGAGTTTTTAGTTTTGTTCCAATGTTATCTAAAAAAGTTAAATAATTAGTGTTCTTTTGAAGCAAGATATCTTTCAGCATCTAAAGCAGCCATACAACCTGTACCTGCCGCTGTTATAGCTTGGCGATAAGTTTTATCTGCAGCATCTCCAGCCACAAAAACACCAGGTATATTTGTTTTTGATGTTCCTGGCTGTGCATATTTAATATATCCTGTGTTATCTAAATCAATATATTTTTTAAAAATTTCTGTGTTTGGTTTATGTCCAATTGCTACAAAAAATCCAGTACAAGGAATTTTTGTTTCTTTTCCTGTGATATTATTTTTAACTAAAACAGCATTTACAACTTCACCATCACCTAAAACTTCAATTGTATTAGTGTTATAAAGAATTTCTATATTTTTAGTTTTTTTCACTCTTTCAGCCATTATTTTAGATGCTCTAAAAACATCTCTCCTAACTAACATCGTTACTTTTGTGCATAATTTAGATAGATAATGAGCTTCTTCACAAGCAGAATCTCCTGCACCAACTATAACAGTTTCTTGTCCCTTGTAAAAGAATCCATCACAAACTGCGCAAGCAGAAACTCCACCACCATTTGATAGATAGTGCTGCTCGCTTTCAAGCCCTAAATACATAGCAGATGCACCAGTAGAAATAACAACTGTTTCAGCGTGAATTTCTTTTCCATTATCAGCCCAACATTTATGAATTTCTCCTGAAAAGTCCACTCTATTAATAAATCCAAAACGTACATCTGTCCCAAATCTTTTTGCTTGAGCTTCTAATTCCAACATCATCGCTGGACCAGTAACACCTTCTGGATATCCAGGAAAGTTTTCTACTTCATTTGTTGTTGTTAATTGACCGCCAGGTTGCATGCCTTGGTACATAATAGGGTGCATTTCAGCTCGTGAAGCATAAATAGCAGCAGTATATCCCGCGGGACCTGAGCCAATTATAAGACACTTTGTTTTTTCAATATCATTCATTTTAAATATCCAATTATTAATATTTTATTAAAAACAAAATTAATTGATTATTAATTATATCATAATTAATAATGCTAATAAAAAAGATAATAAACTTTTATTTTCAATTGTATTAAACTTTGTATTTGATTAAAAAGACTGTAAATTTGAAGCCCATTTTTTGGAACATTAAATATGATAGATACAGAACTATATAAAGCTAAAAAATTATATCCCTTTCAAGAAAAAACAGTTCAAGTTATACTTGATAAAATAGAGTCTAAAAATCATGATTTCAATTTATTATATCAACTTCCAACTGGTGGAGGAAAGACAGTTATTTTCTCTGAAATTGCTAAAAGATACATTGAGAAATCAAGTAAAAAAGTCTTAATATTAACACACAGGATAGAGTTATCTATTCAAACTTCAAGGCAACTTTCAGCAATAAAAGTTGAAAATAAAATTATTAACAGTGAAGTAAAAGAGATAAATAATCCAGATGATTATAAATGTTTTATTGCTATGGTGGAAACATTAAATAATCGTCTTCATGAAAATAAAAATTTCATTCAAAATATTGGCTTAGTAATTGTAGATGAAGCTCACTATAATAGCTTTAGAAAGATTTTTCAGTTTTATGTAGGTGCTAATATATTAGGTGTTACAGCTACTCCTTTAAGTAGTAATAAATCTTTACCTTTAAATGACAATTACAACGAATTAATTGTTGGAGAAAGTATTCGTTCTTTAATTGATGGAGGTTATTTGTCAGACGCTGAGACTTACACATATGATGTTAATCTACATGGTCTTAAGATAGGTTCAAATGGAGATTTTACTATAAGTAGTTCGGATGTTGTTTATGGTAATTATTTTATGCAAGAAAAATTATTGTTTGCATATGAAGAGGTGAGTTTAGGGGAAAAGACTTTAATTTTTAATTCCGGTATTGATACTTCAGTTAGAGTAGAGGAAACGTTTAAAAAAAGAGGGTATAAAATTCGTCATTTAGACTCTACATTTACTGATAAAGATAGGAGGTCAGTTTTAAGCTGGTTTAAAAATACACCAGAAGCCATACTTACTTCTGTTGGAATATTAACTACTGGGTTTGATGAACCTACAGTCAAGACAATAATATTAAATAGAGCAACAAGATCACTCACCCTTTATCATCAAATGATAGGTCGTGGATCTAGAAAACTACCTAATAAGTCTCAATTTAAATTGATTGATTTAGGAAATAATGTAAAAAGATTTGGTGTTTGGCAAGATTATATTAATTGGCAAGATGCATTTAAATTTCCTGATCGATTTTTAGAATCACGTGTTACAGAATTAGAAGATCTTGAATTTGTAGCTAAATTTGAATTTCCAAAAGGAACTGAGAACATTTTAGAACTAGAAAAACTTGAAAAATTTAATATTAAAGAAATCTACTATGATTGTATTGATAATGGATTTAAAGGTAAAGATGCTGTTGATAAATCCTTAAACAATCATTTTGAAGTCATTTTTGAAGCAGCAGATGATTATTTTCATGGACTAGAATTACTAGAGCTCCTAAAAGACCATATAGAACATCGTTTAAAGCACTACACAAAATGTATTACCAAAAGTACTCCAAATTACTATAAGTATATTGTTGAAACATATAATAGACAACTACGCCAAAAATTAAGAGCAAATTTGGAAGATGAATAAATCTATTATTTTTTAATAAAATAAATTTATGTCGGTTGTGTCAAATGCAACAGTTTGAGTACTCTTAAGGCCTTGATCTGCTGTTCCAATCACATAGTACTGATAAGAAAAATTGAAGTTTCCATCATTAAAGTATACTAAAGAGGTATCAACAATACCATATAAAAACTGTTCTCCATTTGGACAACAATTATTACATCCTGATTTTCCTTCTTGTTTAATATATCTTAAAACATCTGATGATTGTCCAGAGGAATTGATGAAATTTAATTTAACCCAAGATATTGCTGTAGTTGAAAAATTATATACATTTTCATCTTCAATACTAATATCAGAAAATGAAATAGTTTCATCTAGATCAAAGTAGTTGTTTTTTTCTGAAATTATATTATAAAATTCAGTAGGATTTCTTTTAAATGTTAGGGAATACTCTCCATTTGAATTAGTGTTAGTTTGAGCTATCAATTCATTAGGTGAACCTGATTGAACTTGAAAAATTTTAATAATAGCATTTGATAGAGGGACTGATAAAGAAGAATCAAAAACTACTCCTCTAATCGTAACATCGGCTTTTCCTTTATCACAAGAAAAAAGTGTTATTATAAATAATATTAATACAATATGTTTCATTTTAAAAAATATATATCATTTGTTTTTAACAAAGAAAAAGAAATTTATATATTCGCAATCTAACTATTAAAAAAATAAAAAATGTCAGAAGTGAAAAAAAATGGGATGGCAACAGCATCTCTAGTATTAGGTATTATTTCTATACCAACAGCTTTTATGGGTTGGGTAGGAATTATTTGTGGTATTCTAGCAATTATTTTTGCTATTGTAGCAAAAAATAAAATTAAAGCTGATTCAGACTTGGCTCATACAAACGGTGCTGCTACAGGAGGATTAATAACTGGTATAATAGGTATGGCCATTGCCATTATTATCATTGTAATTGCTTTAATGTTTGTTGCTGCAGTTGTTGATGGTGTTACTGATCTTGAAAATTTACAAGAATTTGGTGATGCTATGGAAAATTTAGGAAATCAACTTGAAAATATTAGAATTAAATTTTAAAAATATAGTTTTATGGAAGCAATGATAGCTGGAGTAGGTATTGTATTTTTCCTAATTATTTTATTAGGAGTTATTACAGTTGCAGTTTTTTATTTATTAACTCTATCAAATTTATTGAAGGAAATTTCTGATGAAAACAGACAGGTCCCAGCAGTTAATGTTTGGTTAATGTTTATTCCTTTATTTAATTTAATTTATCCATTTATTCTTTACCCTAAAATTTGTAATTCCACAAAAAGTGAATTTGAATCAAGAAAACTTGATTCTGATGGAGATTTTGGTAAGGGATTAGGTTTAGCGATGGCAATTTTGGGTATTGTTGGAATTATTCCAGTAATAGGTGGTATTGCTGGAATTGCTCATTTAATAATTTTTATAGTTTTTTGGGTTAAAATGGCTGGATATAAAAACACATTAAAATCAAGTAAATAGATTAACTTAAATTGCTCAATTAGATTTATAAATCAAATTAAATCGTTAAAATACCTTATTCTTAATAAGGTATTTTTTTATTAAATTAATTTAAATTATGTCAGAGGATAAAAAAATTATATTTTCTATGGTTGGTGTTAATAAAGATACTCCAAGTGGAAAAAAAATTCTTAAGAATATATACCTTTCATTTTATTATGGTGCTAAAATTGGAATTATAGGCTTAAATGGGTCAGGTAAGTCATCTGTCATGAAAATAATTGCAGGTTTAGACAAATCATTTAAAGGAGAAGTAGTTTTTTCAGAGGGATATTCATTAGGTTATCTACCTCAAGAACCTGAACTTGATTTAAATAAAACAGTCAAAGAAGTAGTTTTAGAAGGAGTTAAAGAAACAGTTGATATTTTAGCTGAATTTGAAAAAATCAATAATTCTTTCATGGATGAATCTATTATTAATGATTCTAATAAAATGGATCATTTAATAGCTAGACAAGGAGAAGTTCAAGATATTATAGATTCATTAGATGCATGGGAATTAGATACAAAATTAGAAATAGCAATGGATGCATTAAGGTGTCCTCCAGATGATCAATTAATATCGACTTTATCAGGCGGTGAAAAAAGAAGGGTGGCATTGTGTAGACTTCTACTTAAAAACCCTGACATTTTACTTTTAGATGAACCAACAAACCATTTAGATGCGGAGTCAATAGAATGGCTAGAAAGTCATCTTCAACAGTATAAGGGAACTGTTATTGCTGTAACACATGATAGATATTTTTTGGATAATGTTGCAGGTTGGATTTTAGAACTAGATAGAGGAGAAGGTATACCTTGGAAAGGTAATTATTCTTCTTGGTTAGATCAAAAAAGTAAACGTTTAAAAGACGAAGAAAAAACAGAATCTAAACGTCAAAAAATTCTTACTAGAGAATTAGAATGGGTTAGATTAAATCCTAAAGGAAGACAAGCAAAAAATAAAGCTCGTATTAGCAATTATGACAAGTTATTATCTCAAGAATCTAAAGAGAAAGAGCAGAATTTACAAATCCCAATTCCAAATGGACCTCGTCTAGGTAATAACGTTATTGATGCAAATAATGTATCAAAAGGTTTTGCTGAAAAAATACTCTATAATGATTTGAATTTTAGTTTACCTCCTGCTGGTATAGTTGGAATTATCGGTCCTAATGGTGCTGGTAAGACAACAATTTTCAAAATGATAATGAATGAATTGAAACCAGATTCTGGTCAATTCATAGTGGGTGATACAGTTAAGTTAGGATACGTAGATCAAACACATGCTGATATACAACCTGAAAAAACAGTTTTTGAAGTTGTTTCAAATGGATTAGATTACATAGAAATTGGAAATCAAAAAATAAATTCACGAGCTTATTTATCTAAGTTTAATTTTAATGGTTCAGATCAAAATAAAAAAGTTGGTGTTTTATCTGGTGGAGAGAGAAATAGACTTCATCTAGCAATGACATTAAAAATTGAAGCAAATGTTCTATTATTAGATGAGCCAACTAACGATATCGACATTAATACTTTACGAGCACTAGAAGAAGGAATTCAGAATTTTGCAGGTTGTGCTGTTATTATATCACATGATCGATGGTTTTTAGATAGAGTATGCACTCATATCCTTGCATTTGAAGGAGATTCAGAAGTATATAGTTTTGAAGGATCATATACAGAATATGAAGAAAATCGTAAAAAGCGTTTAGGTGATAATACTCCTAAAAGAATTCGATATAAAAAATTAATTAAATGATCAACATAAAAGATATAGAGCCTAAAGTATTATGGTCTCATTTTTCAGATTTAAATGCTATTCCTAGACCTTCAAAAAAAGAAGATCGTATAATTACATTCATGATGAATTTTGGTCAAAATTTGGGGCTTCAAACAATAAAAGATAAAGTTGGAAATGTTATAATTAAAAAGCCAGCTTCTATAGGAATGGAAAATCATAAAACCGTTATTCTTCAATCGCATCTTGATATGGTTCATCAAAAAAATGATGAAACAAAATTTGATTTTAATAATCAAGGTATAGAAATGTATGTAGATGGTGATTGGGTAAAAGCTAATGGAACAACTTTAGGTGCTGATAATGGAATTGGTGTAGCAAGTATTATGGCTATTTTATCATCTACTAAAATCTCTCACCCACCACTAGAGGCTTTATTTACAATTGATGAAGAAACTGGAATGACAGGAGCTAAGGGTATAGATCCATCTATGTTTGATGGTGAAATACTTTTGAATTTAGATACAGAAGATGACGATGAACTTTCTATAGGTTGTGCAGGAGGAATAGACACAAACACATCGTTTTCTTATAATCAAGAACCTGTTTATGGAAATGCTATTTTTATTGAATTGTCTGTAAAAGGTTTAATAGGAGGACATTCAGGGATGGATATTGATAAAGGTAGAGGAAATGCTAATAAATTTATGAATCGAATTCTTTATCACTTATATTCAAAAATACAGTATCAACTTATTTCATTGAAAGGAGGTAGTTTACGTAATGCAATACCTAGAGAATCTAAAGCAATAATTACTGTCAAAGAAAACACTTTTGAAACACTAAAAATAGAATTCAATAAAATAAGTGAAATTATATTAAAAGAATATAGATTAGTTGAAACTGACTTATTTTTTAAATTAAAAAAGGTATCAAATACTTCAAATTCCGCAATCAAAAAAGCTGAATTATATAATATTTTAAACACAATATATTCAGTATACAATGGTGTTTATAGAATGAACCCCAGTATTAATGGACTTGTAGAAACATCTTCTAATCTTGCACGTGTAGTGATTTCTGAAGGTTCTTTTACAACAGAATCATTACAAAGAAGTAGTAGTGAAACCTCAAAATACGACATAGCAAATTCAATTAAAGGAGCATTTAAATCTATGGGGTGTTCAGTAATTCAATCTGGAGATTATCCAGGATGGGAACCCAATAAAGAATCAGCTATTCTAAATATTATGATTAGTATTTATAAAGATTTATTTTGTGAAGAACCTCAAGTTAAAGCATGCCACGGAGGTTTAGAATGCGGGATTTTCTCAAAACATTTGCCAAATGTAGATATGATTTCATTTGGTCCTAACATTAGAGGTGCACATTCACCCGATGAAAAATGTCAAATTTCCTCGGTTCAAAAATTTTGGAAATATCTGCTTTACGTATTAAAAAGTGTACCGAAGAAAAAATAGAAATTATTTTAAAACAATTCTTCGTTCTATTTTTCCATCATCGTATCTAAATATAAGAGGTATATTATATTTAATATCTGTTTCTCTACCCATTATATCAGTAATTAATATTAATTTTCTTTTATTAAATGAATTGTATTCATCTAAAGATAGGGAAGAGGTTGCAGTACCAGTCCAAATTACTGTATCTATAAAATTGTTGTTGGTGGTTATTTCCATTTTTATAATTCCAGTACCAGGAGTATTAGCAGGGTAAAAATGGCAATTTAAATAATTTTGAGTATTTGGATTAAATATCAGATTTCCAGATGATATACCAATTGGATTACACATTGGAAAACAAATAGAATAATCCCAAGTAGGTGGCATTGTACTTGAAATTATATTCCATGAAACGTTTATAGAATCATATGAATTATAGTAAGTGTTTTGATAAAAATCACTTACTGAAGCATCATCTGAGAAATTAATATTATGGTCATCAATTGAATAAATTTGAGATGAAGAAAAAAAAGATGATAGAGTTAATATGAATAGTAGTAATCTCATAATTAAGTAGTATTAAAATTAATCAATTAATCAATTACTAAATATAACAAAAATGAAACTTTTAAAATTATAATCCGTTCTAAATAATACTTCTGAAAAAAAAGAAAAAGATGAAAGACATGAAATTAGCCCAACGCAAATTAATTGAACATAAAATTAAAGGGAAAAATAGTGATTTAAATATCTTTGAAGTTGCTAAACTTATGGACACTATTAAAAAAATTTCAAAAAGTAATCAAGATCAAAAATTATTTAATTATTGTTTAAACTAGTTGTTAAAGAGCTAGTGATATATAACACCTGATCCTATTAATTCATTTTCTATATAAAATGCTGCAAATTGACCAGGAGTAATTCCTCTTTGTTTTTTTGAAAACAAAATATATAATCCATTATTTTTTTTAAATATTTTTGCCTTTTCCAAAGGTTGTCTATATCTAATTCTAACTAGACAGGATAGTCCATTTATATTATTAATATCATATTTGTTGGAAATAAAATGAACTGTTTCAGTTTCAATTTTCAAAGCAAATTTATTTAGTCCTGGATGCTCTTTTGTTTGACCAGTATATATAATATTTAAATCAACATCAATACCTATAACAAATGAAGGTTTTGGTCTACCACCAATATGTAATCCCTTTCTTTGACCTATAGTGTAATAATGAATACCCTGATGATTAGCTATAACTTTTCCCATTTCTGGGGTATAGTGGAATGGCGACGCTAATAATTCAATATTTTCTTCGGTCTTTTTTATTGAATTATATTTTTGATATTCAATTAAATCACTAGGAATTTCAATAATATCACCTTTAATAGGCTTTAATTTTTGTTGTAAAAAGGTTGGTAGGCTTATTTTGCCCACAAAACATAAACCCTGAGAATCTTTTTTGTTTGCATTATGTAGATTGGCCTTTAAAGCGATTTTTCTGACTTCTGATTTTAACATTTCACCAAGAGGAAATATTGCTTTCGATAATTGCTCTTGATTTAATTGACATAAAAAGTAAGATTGATCTTTGTTAGAATCTTTACCTGCTAACAAACCATAACTACCATCTGTATTAATAGTTTTTTGACAATAATGACCAGTCGCAATAAAGTCAGCACCAATTTTTAGTGCCTCATTTAAAAAAACATCAAATTTAATCTCTCTATTACAAAGAATATCAGGATTAGGTGTTCTACCTTTTTCATACTCATTGAACATATAGTCAATAATTCTACTTTTATATTCTTTACTTAAGTCAATTACTTGAAAAGGTATATCTAATTTTTGAGAAATTAACAAGGCGTCATTAGAGTCATCAATCCATGGGCAATCATCTGAAATAGTAACCGTTTCATCATGCCAATTCCTCATGAACATTCCGATGACATCGTATCCTTTTTCCTTTAATAAAAGTGCTGTAACACTTGAATCTACACCACCAGATAAACCTACAACTACACGTTTCATATACCAAAACTAGCATTATACAATAAAAATATCAAATCTTATAATTGTTAAATTATAACAGGTCTATTACTTTAGTAATTAAATTAATTATTAACGTGAAGATAAATTATCTAGTATATATTATAATATTAATTACAAATATTACTGCATACTGTCAAGAATGTAATGAAGTATTGTTTAAAGGAAGAATATTAGATACTTTGAGACCTAAAGCATTCTATAACTTAATGGTCATAAATCAAACTACTGGACTTGGAGTTTTTGGTCAACCAAATGGATCTTTCAACGTTTATGCTAATCAAGGAGATTCAGTTACACTTTCTATAAAGGGATATCCACTCATAAATATAGTTATAAGAGGCAATAGAGATTGTCAGCATGAAGTTTTTTATTTTATAGAAGGAAAGATTCAAGAATTTGAACCTGTTAATGTTAAACCTTTAAAGTCTTTAGAAGAAATTAAAGAAGAAAGAAAAGCATTAGCGATGCGAGAAACAAGAATGGTAACAGGAATAGAAGTTCTTCAGAGTCCAATTACAGCACTTTACCAAGCATTATCTAAAAAGGAAAAATCAAAAAGATGGGTTGCAAATCAAGAACATTTAGATAATCAAAAACGGATTCTTCAAGAATTATTAAGAACCTATGTTGCATATGAAATAATAGAACTTTCTAATGATGAATTTGAATCTTTCATTTCATTTTTAAATATTAATGAAGTTTTCTTAAAAACAGCATCTGAAATGGAGTTGATAACCTTTATAAAAGATAAATTTGATCATTATAGAAAAATAGAAATAAAAAGATAACTTTCTTTCACACTACTATTTCAGCATTTCTTGTAATCTATTATTTCTTTGCATAGGATTTTCATTAGTATTTTTTCTTTTAAACAAACTATAACGAGTTGGTTGTTTTTTTGGAGGCCAACTATTATTATTTAAATCAGTATCAGCAGTTTCAAGGAATGGATCTAATCTTACCGAAGAAATCTTTTTATCAAACATAAATACTTTTGAAACTTTATCTTCATACCTTCTCCATATTTCCGCTGGAATTCTAATAACCACATTAGTTTTATCAATGAATTCAAATTTTAATATAATAGGCATTGGTAAACCACCTAAATTAGAAAATTTAATTTCGTAAAACTGTTTTTCAGAATTTAAAATATTCATTTGATTTTCTGATATTTTTTTTCTCAAATCCTCATATTCTTGTATGTCAATAGCATCAACTTCATATATATTACGTTTTGCATAAAAGTCATCAATATTTGAATCTTTTTCATTAACCGTTTCTTTTATTGATGACTTATTCCTAATTACACCTATGTGTGTATCTAAATTTTGATTTTCATTTTTTTTGATCTCTTTTTCAATATTAGGGTTTTCAGTGTTTAATTGATACCAATTTACTTCATCAATACTTATATCAACATGATCAGTTGTATAAAACCAACCTCTCCAAAACCAATCTAAATCAACGGCTGATGCATCTTCCATTGTTCTAAAAAAATCAGCAGGTGTTGGGTGTTTAAATTTCCAACGTTCGCAATATATTTTAAATGCATAATCAAATAATTCTCTTCCCATAATTGTTTCTCTTAAAATATTAAGAGCTGTTGCAGGCTTACCGTATGCATTATTACCAAATTGCCATATAGATTCTGAATTAGTCATAATTGGTGATATTCTATCTTTATCACCACGCATATAATCAACAATTAAATGTGCAGGCCCCCTTCTAGAAGGATACCCTCGTTCCCATTCTTGTTCAGTCAAATACTGAACAAATGTGTTCAGACCTTCGTCCATCCATGTCCATTGTCGTTCATCAGAATTAATAATCATAGGAAAAAAGTTGTGTCCAACTTCATGAATGATTACTCCCCACATCCCATATTTTGTTCTTTCAGAATATGTACCATCTTTTTCAGGACGACCTCCATTGAAACAAATCATTGGATATTCCATTCCGATTGATTTAGAATGAACAGATATTGCAACAGGGTAGGGATAATCAATAGTATATTTAGAATATGTTTTAAGTGAATGTGCAACTAATTTTGTTGAATATCTTTCCCATAATGGATTACCCTCTTTTGGATAATATGACATTGCTAGAACATTGTTTGACCCAATATTTACATTTTGTGCATCCCATATAAATTTACGAGAACTGGCAAATGCAAAATCTCTAACATTTTTAGCTTTATAAATCCAGGTTTTCTTTTTATTCGACTTATTTTTCTCAGTACTTTCTGCTTCTTGTTGATTGACTATAAATATAGGAGTATCGGATTTTTTTGCTTTATTCAACCTTGATATCTGTTCATTATTTAGCACAGCTTTCAGATTATATAATTGACCTGTTGATGCTACAATATGGTCAGCGGGAACAGTAATTGAAACATCATAGTCACCAAAAGGTAATGCAAATTCTCCTCTTCCTAAAAATTGTTTATTTTGCCAACCTTCAATATCATTGTAAACACACATTCTTGGAAACCATTGTGCTATTGTGTATAAATAATTTCCATTTTCTTCAAAATACTCAAAACCACTTCTTCCACCAATTTTCATTCTATCATTTATGTTATACCACCATTTAATTTTAAATGAAATAACTCCATTGGTTTTTAAAGGATTTTCTAGATTAATCCTTAACATAGTTTTATTTATTGAATATGAAATTTTTTTTCCTGATAATGATTCAACTTTTTGAATTTTAAAACCACCATCAAAACGAAAAATTTTTCTTTCTATATCATTTATAGATTTAAAATCTTCCATTCTTTCTATATTAATTAATTTTGAGTCAGAATCCAATGATCTAACATTTTGATCTAATTGAATCCATAAATACTCTAATTTGTCTGGAGAATTATTTGTATAAGTTATTACTTCTTCTCCATATAGTTTTTGGTTTTCATCATCTATTTCTACTTTAATTTTATAGTCAGCTTTTTGTTGATAATAGTTATGTCCAGGTGCACCTGAAGCATTTCGATATTCGTTAGGTGTAGGTAATTCTTGTTCTAATTGAGCAAATTTATTTTGCACTTGTGAATATGCTAATATTGGGAATAAATAAAAAAATATAAGTTTTATTTTCATAATTTAAAATTTAATTGATTGAAGTCTTTCTGAATAAAAAAATTCTTTTGTGTAAGAATTATTGTTGTGAATAAAAGTTATTTTATTTTGCTGCGTTTTATTCTGATCCATTAATAGATCAAATAGAACCTTAATTTCTTTGTTTAAAAGAATCTCCTCTGATTCAAGATAAAAATTCATAGTGCCATTTAAAAAAAGTTCTGTACCAATCATTTTGAGTGAAATTAAATCATCAGACCAAATTTTAAAGTGATTTTTGATGTAATTTTCAACTAATTTAAATTCTGATTTTTTTTGATAAAGAAGATTTAAATCTGTAATCATTATTTTTTCAGAATTCATACAATCTTCGAAATCATGAGTTGAAACAGTAATTGTACATTCTATTCTTTTCGTTTTTTGATTATATTCTAATTCAGAAAAAGCGAAAAAAAAATCGTGCCCAAATGAATAAAACGAAGTTGAAAACACGATTAAAAAAAGGAATTTCATGAAAAGATTATAATTATAGATTAAGATGAATAAAGTTAATAAGTATTTCTTTTTTTTTTAAGAAAACTAAAAAAATAATGTGTTTGTATATCTTTACATATTATGAAAAATAAAATTGATAAATTATCAATAATTATTCCTGCCTTCAATGAAGAGCAAACAATCCGTTACATTCTTGAAAAAATAATGTTTGTTTCTTTAAAAAATGATATAAATAAAGAAATTATCATTATTAATGATTATTCTTCAGATAATACAGAGGATGTTGTTAATAATTATATTCATGAAAATCCTAAAATTGATATTCTTCTACATAATCAAGATAAAAATTATGGTAAAGGTGCTGCAATAAGAAAAGGTATTGAATTAGCAAATGGAGAGTATTTAATAATTCAAGATGCAGATTTAGAGTATAATCCTCAAGAATACAATGATTTATTAACCCCTATTTTAGAAGGTCAAGCTGATGTTGTATATGGTTCAAGATTTATTGGTGGAAAACCGCATCGTATTTTGTTTTTTTGGCATTCAATTGGTAATATTTTTTTAACTCGTTTATCTAATATGTTCACTAACCTAAATCTTACGGATATGGAGACATGTTATAAAATGATTCAAACCGACATTGCAAAATCAATAAAACTAAAAGAAAATCGTTTTGGTTTTGAACCAGAAATTACAGCGAAATTATCTAGAATTCCTAAAATTAGAATTTATGAAGTAGGGATTTCATATTACGGTAGAACTTATGAAGAAGGCAAGAAAATTGGATGGAAAGATGGTTTTAGAGCAATCTACTGTATAATAAAATATGGACTATTTAAAATGAAATAATAAATTATTATTTTTTTCTATTTCTTTTCATCATTGCTTCTTGTTGAGCTTTCTGCATTTTCTCTAGTCTTTCTTGAAATTTAGATTTCATTCCCTTCTTGTTATTAATAGAAGCATTAGCTTTTCGATTAGCCATCTTTAATTTAATTTTATCTTCATCAACAAAAAACTTTTTAATTAAAATCATTATTAATATCGAAGTTAAAGTTGAAATAAAATAATAATATGATAAACCCGAAGAATAATTATTAAAAAAGAATATCATCATAATAGGGAAGAAGTACATAATTATTTTCATGTTAGGCATTCCTGGTTGAGAAGGTTGTTGCATTTGACTACTATTGAAATGTGAATAAATCAATGTTGTTATTGCCATCAATAATGTAAATAAACTAATATGGTCTCCATAAAAAGGAATATTTGGAATAGTAGCAATTGAATCATATGAAGATAAATCTTCAGCCCATAAAAAAGATTTTTGTCGCAAATCAAATGTTGAAGGAAAAAATCTAAATACAGCAAGTAAAATTGGCATTTGAATAAGCATTGGTATACACCCTGACAGAGGGCTGGCTCCTGATTCCCTATATAATGACATGGTTTCCATTTGCTTTTTCATCGCATCAGACTTATCAGGATACTTTTCATTTATAGCTTGAATTTCTGGTTTGAGAATTTTCATCTTTGCAGAAGATGTATACATTTTCCACTGAATAGGCATTAACATAAATTTAATAATTAATGTAAGTATTAAAATAGCTATACCAATCCCCATTCCTGTTGATTTTAAAACATTAAAAATTGGTTGAACAGCATAAATATTAATCCAACGAAATATCCCCCAACCATAATTCAAAACATCATCATAACCGTCATTATATGAAGTTAAAAGCTCATAGTCATTTGGACCAAAAAACCAATCCATACTATAAGTATTATTATCTAAATTAGATAAATTGATAGTTGCAGTAGTAGAAAAATCTTTAAGATGAGTCCATTCTTTTGGATGATTTTCCTTATAAGTATTAATTATAAACTTTGCTTTATCAAACTCATTTTTAGGGTTAATAAATGATGAGAAATAACTTTGTTTAAAACTTATCCAATCTACTTTGTCTTCACTATCTAGATCACCATCTGACATTTCATTTAACCAATCAAAACCTTCTTCTTTATATTTAAAACAAATTGTTGATACCCTTCTTTGCTCACTTAAAGAACGCTCTGTTTTTCTTAATGAAGCAGACCAATTAAAAAGAATATCATTAGATTTTAATTTATCTTCAAATCCATTTAAAGTAATCGAATAATCCAAGTTGTATTTATTCGGTTTTAATTCGTATGAAAATTCAATACTTTGCTTTTCTCCTTTTCTCAGTTCAAAAACAATAGTTGAATTATCAAAATATTTAACATTAAAAATCTCGTCGACTGTATTTAAATTTGAACCATCAATCATAGGAAGAATTAATCCATTTGAAGCATCACCCTTATTAAAGAAAATTAAAGGCTCAATATTTTTGTCGTTTTTCGCATAATTTTTATATGTTTCAAATTCTTTTAATCTAACAGAAGATATTTGTCCCCCCATAGTGTTGAAGTCAATAATTAATTTATTATTTTCCATAGTAATAATAGAATCCTTAACTTTTGGTCTATTATTTATAGTATCTTTTTTAAAAGTATCATTAGTAATAGATTCTACTGAAACATTATCATTAGTATCTTTCATTTCTATTACACTTGATTCTTTATCCTTTTCTTCTATTTTATTTTGATCAGAGGGTTTATTATAAATTGTAAAAACAGAAAGAATTAATCCAATTAAAATCAATCCGATAAGAGTATTTTTATCCATTAGTATTATTTTATTTTGATGAATTCACTTTTTTATTAATAAGAGAAGCATTAATAAATGATTTAAATAATGGATGTGGTTCAGCTACGGTACTTTTATATTCTGGATGAAACTGAGTTCCAACAAACCATGGGTGATTTTTAATCTCAACGATTTCTATTAATCCAGTTTCAGGGTTCTTACCTGATGCAATCATTCCACTGGATTCAAAAAGCTCTAGGTAATGATTATTAAATTCATATCTGTGCCGATGTCTTTCTTGAATTAAATTTGCTTTATAAGCATTTGAAGCAATCAAATTTGAATTTAACTTACAATTATAAGAACCAAGTCTCATAGTTCCTCCCATTTTAGATATTTCTTTTTGTTCTTCCATAAGATCAATAACAGGGTCGTCACAATTTTTAGAAATTTCAGTAGTATTGGCATTTTTTAAGTTAAGAACATTACGAGCAAATTCAATAACTGCACATTGCATTCCTAAACAAATTCCAAAAAAAGGAATTTTATTTTCACGAGCATAATGAACTGCATTTATTTTACCATTTACACCTCTTGAGCCAAATCCAGGTGCTACAAGAATACCATGAATATCATTAAAAATTTCATTAATATTATCTTGATTAATTTTTTCGGAATGGATCCATTTTATATTGACTTGAGCTTTATTTGCAACACCAGAATGAATTAAAGATTCACTAATAGATTTATAAGCGTCTTTTAGCTCTACATATTTCCCAACTATACCAATATTTACTTTATGATTGGGTTTTTTTAAATCATTTAAAAAAATCTCCCAAGATTTTAAATCTATATTCGAATCTTTTTTCAAATTCAGTTTGCCTAATATTACAGAGTCTAAATTCTCATTCTTCATCAATATTGGTACGTCATAAATTGAATCTGCATCTTTTGACTCAATAACTGCATCTATGCTAACATTACAGAATTTTGCTATTTTTTCTCTCAGTTTTGTTTCTAATTTATATTCTGTTCTGCAACATAAAATATCAGGTTGTACACCCATTTCTAATAAATGTTTAACAGAGTGTTGAGTTGGTTTTGTTTTTAATTCTCCTGCTGCAGCTAAATATGGAACAAGAGTTAAATGAACAACTATACAATCATTATTAAGTTCCCATTTCATTTGACGAACAGCTTCTATGTATGGTAATGATTCAATATCACCAACAGTTCCACCTATTTCTGTAATTACAATATCATAACTTCTTTCTTTTCCAAGTATTTGAATACACTCTTTTATCTCGTTTGTAATATGTGGGATCACTTGTACTGTTTTACCTAAAAACTCACCTCTTCGTTCCTTTTCAATTACTGATTGATATATTTTTCCAGTTGTAATATTGTTTGCCTGTGAAGTCGGAACGTTTAAGAATCTCTCGTAATGTCCTAAATCCAAATCGGTTTCTGCTCCATCATCCGTAACAAAACATTCACCATGTTCATAAGGATTTAAAGTACCTGGATCAATATTAATGTAAGGATCAAGTTTTTGAATAGTTACTGTATAGCCTCTTGCTTGCAATAATTTTGCAATTGATGCAGATATGATTCCTTTTCCTAAAGAAGATGTAACCCCTCCAGTTACGAATATATATTTAGTTTTATTTGACATAATATTTTGTAACTACGGGATACAAATTTATAAGATATCTAATATTTTGAATATAAAAAAACAAAATAATTTCAACGGATTACTAACAATTAAAAATAACAACTTAATAGTTTAAAGTAAGAGCTATTTAATTTATTGAAATATTTGTTTTGTTTAACTTGATTAATCTCCTCTTATATAAATTACCTATTGCTTGTTTAAAAGTTTTTTTACTTATACCAAGAATTTCACGAATGTCTTCAGGACTACTTTTATCTGTTAAATTTATTGTTTTATTTTTTTTTAATAAATCAAGAATTTTTTCTGCTGTTGGTTTAATTTTTTCATAACCAGACATATTTAAACGAATATCTATTTTCCCATCTTTACGAATATTTGAAACATACCCCTTAATTATATCACCTCTTTTTATTTCTTTACTAATATCATTCCTGAAAATCAGGCCTCCATATTTATTATTAACAATAGTTTTGACCCCTAAATCAGTATTTTCACAGATCAATAAATCAACTTTCATTTCAGGTTTTAATTGATCAGTACATTTTCTTAAATATTTATTTATACGAGTAGAACCAACAACACGGTCAGTTTTTTCATCAAGAAATAAATAAGTTAAATAAAAACGTCCAACTTCAAGTTTTAAGTTTTGTTCTTTAAAAGGAATCATTAATTCCTTTTCTAATCCCCAATCAACAAATGCACCAAAATTTGTAATTGAAGTTGTTCTTAAATATGCAAAACCATTCATTTTAATAAATGGGTCTTCTGTAGTTGCAACAATACGATCTTCAGAATCTCTATAAACAAAAACATTTATTTTTTCATTTATATACATTGTGTCATCAAGGTATTTATTAGGCAACAACACCTCATTACCTTGATTATCAGATAAATAAGCGCCTACTGAAGTGAATCTAAGTATAGTCAGATTGT
Organism: Crocinitomicaceae bacterium; assembly: GCA_002709305.1. Classification (GTDB taxonomy): domain Bacteria; phylum Bacteroidota; class Bacteroidia; order Flavobacteriales_D; family Crocinitomicaceae; genus UBA4466. Next base: position 75,994 of record PAQM01000006.1, read on the forward strand.
TATATTCACCTACTTTCATTAATTATTAAAAATAAAGTGAAGAAGCTAATTTAGAGTTCATAATTAAAACAGGAAGATCTAATTTATTTGTAATTAAATCTTGAGCAAATCTATCAAATTGAGGCAATAAACTTTCAGAATGGTACGCAATAGCAATTAATCCTCCATTATTTTCTTTGATATAATTAATAATTTTTTTACCGTAACTCCCGCTTGAAGGTAAAAATTTAATTTTAGCATTAATTGATCTTTCTTCATATTCCTTACTAACGATACCCATTCTTATTTTAATTCTTCCATTAAGAATTTCATCATTTTGTTTTTCAGCAAGAACATGAATTTTAGAATTAAAAATATTAGACATATCTCCAGCAATTGAAACGACCTGTAAGCTTTCTTTTGTTAAATCAACAGGAATAATAATATTTTCAATTTCTTCAATTTTCGTTTCCTTTTGGACAACAAGAAAAGGTATTTCTGTACTTGTAATAAGTTTCATTGCATAAGAACCGTACAATCTTTGAAAACCTTTCATTCCATGAGTACCCATTATTATAAGTTGAGCTTTATATTCTTTGATTACTTTCTCTAAATCGGTAAAAAGATCTCCAACTTTAACAGAAGTAGACAATTGAACACCAGAAGGTACATTGGTGTTTGCTTTTAAAGATTCAAAATCTTTAGAACTCTCTTCTGCTTTATTTTTATCATTTGCAAAATGAATTAAACGTATTTCTACAGAAACATGTTTAGCTAAAAATAATGCATATTTCAATGCTTTCTCACTAGCAGATGTAAAATCATATAGAACAACGTATAAATTCTTACCCATAAATAAAAACTTTTATTAAATATAAAATATATTACTGTTAAATGTTAAACAACAACATAATAATGATTATTTAATATATTATAATGAGTATTTCAGCATTCAATATGAATAATTTATTATCATCACCTATGACTTTTTTCTGTTTAACATGCTCATAATTAGCGGTTAATGGAGTTTTATGTCAATTAGGAGTATTAGAATCTTCTGGATTTAACCACTTTAACTTAACTTTTTTACGCTCTAATTTACCTGTTTTCTTATTCATTATATAGATATATTTTTTATCTGAATTATTAGATTTATTAACCCCTATAATATCTTCATTTAATGTCCATTTTCCTTTATTAAAAGTAAAACCATCGTAAGACATGTCAGGAACATAGAATGATCTAAATTTACTTAAGCCTGGTGATTCAGGAGATAAATGGTCAAATATTATTCTATTGGGATTTTCTTCATATTTAAGAGACATTGAAGTTTTTTTAGAATGCTCAAATAGTACACGATTTTTTGTTTTTTTACCACATTTAAAAATAGGGCTACCTAACCTAACATTTTTACCATTAAAATAAATAACATCAATAATTTTCATTTGGCTTATTGGTGTATAATAATCCCAACCAAGAATAGTGTAATAATTTTTAATGCCCTTTTTAACAGGTATTATTTTGTAATATAATGCTCCATACCAATTATCATTACTAATAACTCCTTTAGGTATAGGTGATAGGGGAAGGCTATTATCTTTTAATTCTGTTAGATGTAGTTTTTTTCTTCTTTTATCTGTGTGAATAACAAATGCAGTATAAATTTGATCTAAATCATCTTTTTCAACATTCCAATTAATAATTCTTATTTGATTATCTGGACTATTAACAAACCCAATAGTAGTTAATTTTAAAAAAGGATAAGATAAAGCTTCTTTATATTTAAGAACTCTACGCATTTCAGTTTTCAATAATTCATTTCTTTTGATTTTTTCATCATTGTTTTTTGCTAATCTCAAATCTGTAAGTAATTTTTCAAGTTTTTTTTCTTCAGAAATCATATCAATCTCTTGACTAAATAGAGGATAGCTTATAACTATAAATAGAATTAAAAAATATATTTGTCTCATATATAAATTAACGAAGATATTATATAATATATTTTGCATAAACAGCAAATATAATTAATTGATTATGAGCTATCAAACTGACTTTAAATCAACTATAGTCTGAACAGGATCCTTAGAATTAAAAACATGGCTTCCGGCTACAAGTACATCTGCTCCAGATTTAATTAAACTGGGTGCATTTTTATTATTTACTCCTCCATCTACTTCAATAATTGCTTTTGATGACTTTCTTTGAATTAAATCTTTTGTTTGTTTTACTTTCAATAATGAATTATTAATAAATTTCTGGCCACCGAAACCTGGATTTACAGACATTATTAAAACCATATCTATATCATTAATTAAATCTTCTAAAACCATCACATTTGTATGTGAATTCAGTGCAACTGATGCTTTCATACCTTTTGATTTAATTAGTTCAATTGTTCTGTGAAGATGAGTACACGCTTCATAATGAACTGTTAAAATCTCTGCTCCACAATTATGAAAATCTTCTATATATTGATCTGGATTAGTTATCATAAGATGAACATCCAAAGGTTTTTTAGCATGTTTTTTAATTACTTCTAAAACTGGAAAACCAAATGATATATTTGGGACAAAAACACCATCCATAATATCAATATGGAGCCAATCAGCTTTTGAAGAGTTTAATAATTCAACATCTCTTTGAATATTAGCAAAATCACATGATAGTATAGAAGGGGATATTAAATGAGACATATTTTTATGTTGTTATTTATAAAGTTATAAATTCTTGTATTATAATTCATTCATTATTTTAATATATTCATCATCACGTGAATATATATCAATATAATTCGCTATATTATTTTTTATTCTTGATACAGTTTGATATTCAACAAAAACAGGAATAGGGGACAGCAGCTTAATTTCATGATTCAGTCCTCTTTTCAATATTGAATCTAGAGAATCAATATATGTATTATATCTCCATCCTCTTTTATCATTACTAAGTATTTCTTTTGCTAATTCAATTGGATTTTCTGTTCTCATACAACCATGAGAATATGAACGAACATAAGTATTAAATAAATATTTAGATGGTGTATCATGAAAATAAACTGAGTACTTATTATAAAAATCAAACTTCACTATACCTAAACTATTAGTAAAGCCTGGCTTTTGCCTAACTTTAAAAGGGAAGGTGTTTTCGTATATTTTAGTCCAATCAACAGAATCAGCACTTACTTCATTTTTGTTTTTAAACAACTCATAATTATGAGTTTTTAGGTATGAGCTATCTCTTTTTATGTTAGGAAGTATTTCTTTACTAGAAATAGAATAAGGTACATTCCAAAATGGATAAAAAACAATTTTCCTAAGCTTTGATTCTAATTCTGGTGTCTGAGTTTCAATCTTACCAACAATTATCTTGTGTTCACTTTTAATTTTACCATCTACGTAATAACGTAATTTATACTCTGGTATATTAATATGTATATATTTATCTGGTCTATTTTCCCTATCCCTTATTTTATCCATTGCTAAAAGTATTCTCTCTACTTTTCTAAGAGTACTTTCATTTAAAGCCATACAAGTATATTTTCCAATTACACCATCAGGCTTAAGATTATTATCTTTTTGAAATTTAATTAATGATTCCAAAAATATTGAACTATCATTATCTAACTCAGAGAAATAACCTTTTGATATTAATGCTTTTTTCGTTTGATTTAATGTCTGAATGGTATCATACTTAATTGATTTAACATTAAATGTACTTGTATCTAAAGAATTAGAATCAAGTAATTTTATCAAGCCCGCACCAATGATTCTATATGTACTATCATTTGGGCCATATTTTAAAAATTGAGGTCTTAAGTCAAGATTAAAATTAAACTGAATAAGTGAATCCAATTTATGATAGGGTATAATTTTTTTATTTTTTTTTATTTTATTTTTATAATCTACAAAGCCGTACTTTAAATCACTTATAATTTGAGCTAAAGCAAGGGTTAAATTTATTTCATCTTGAATATGATTATCTGTTTTATTTAAATATTTTCTCCCTAATGGAATTGACAATAATAACGGTTTACTCAATGTTTTCTTTATTAAAAAACCCTCTTTAGTAATTGTAGAATCATTAATCCAACGAGGCAAATAATCTCTTTTGGAATAATAATCATGAAGATATTTAAATGTAGAATCTGGTAATCCCATCTTATTTATATAACTTCTAGAAATTGCTATTTTCATTTTATCAGAAACACTTATATCTCTTATTTCAAAGGGAAGTAACGCAGGTTCTTTAGTCGAGCAACCAAAAACTAATGATAATAGAATTATATATAATAATAATCTAGACAAATAATATAGTTTCAAATAATTAAATTAGTTTGTTAATAGCTAATATAAAACAATTAAAATGACAATCAGTATAATTAATATCATATTAATAATAACAACTATCATATCTATCATTGGATTTAATAATAAATCATTAATAAATAGAATGATATTTATACCATATGACATAAAAAATAATTCAAATTATTCTCGATTTTTTACTCATATGTTAATTCATGCTGATTATGGTCATTTATTATTTAATATGATTTCTTTATATTATTTGGGAAATAGTTTATTAAATTTTCCCGGAGGTTTAATATATGAATATGGTAATTCTATTGGACAATTACATTTTTTGTTTTTGTATTTATTAGGAGGATTATTTGCATCATGTATACCTTTTGAAAGAAATAAAGATAATCCGAATTACGCTTCTTTAGGTGCATCAGGTGCAGTCTCAGCAATAATTTTTGCTTCAATAATTTGGAATCCTAGTATGAAGCTTAATATAATGTTTATACCAATTGATATACCTGCATATATATTCGGTCCCTTATATTTATTTTATGAGTTTTATCAAGACAAAAAAAATAATACAGGTATTGCTCATGATGCTCATATTGGAGGATCTATTTTTGGTATAATTTACATTTTAATCATTAATATTGATAAAGGTTTAGAATTCATTAATTATTTCTTTCAATAAGATGTTGTATATAAATCAAAATGATTCTGTAATTGAAAATAATGGGCCTGTTATTAACTCCGGAAATAGGGGTTATTTATATGGTGATGGGGTATTTGAGACAATCAGAATTATTAATGGGAAATTAATCAACTTAGAAAATCATATAAATCGCATGTTGGAAGGTGCTAAAGCAATATTTATGGACATTCCAAAATCTTATAACACATCTTTTTTTGAACACCGTATAAATCACCTTATAATTAAATCTAATATTAAAGAAGGAGGGAAGTGTAGGATTTCTCTTGATAGAGTAAATGGAGGTACCTACCTTCCAGAATCAAATGAAATTGATTTTTTTATTGAGGTATATCCTATTAACGAAAATAAATTTATTCTTAACTCCAAAGGATTTGAAATAGACTTATTTATGGACCATCAAAAAACCATAACAAGCTTATCCAATTTTAAAACTAAGAATGGATTAACTTATATACTAGGGGCAATTCAAGCTAAAAAAAAAGGCTTAGATGACTTACTAATCATGAATAATAAAGGAAACATAATTGAATCAACTAATTCAAATTTATTTATTGTTAGTAATGGTGTATTGTATACACCAAGTTTAGATGATGGATGCTTAGCTGGAACGATGAGAATGCAAATAATAAATATTGCTATTTCTAATGGAATTAAGGTATATGAATGTAATATAATGTCACAAAATTTATTAGTGGCAGATGAAATATTTTTGACAAACTCAATAAAAGGTATAATATGGGTTAGTAGTTATAGAACAAAAAGATACTTTAATAATACTTCAAAAAAATTAATTGATTTATTAAACCGAAAACTAATTTAATTTTAGTGTAAATTATTTTTTTTGTAATTTACAAGCACAATACAACCTAATTAATTACAAAATGGAAAAATTATATAAAATTAATTTTTTGAAAAACTTTCTTTTTCTCTTATTAATTTCAGCTTTAGTAAGTTGTAATTCAAATAGTCATGATTCAGAATCACATAATCATGAAGATGTTAAAAAGGAATGTTGCTCAAAAGACAAAGAGAAGTCTTGTTCTAAGGAAGAAGAAAAATCTTGTTCGAAAGATAAAAAGGAATGTTGCTCAAAGGACAAGGAGGAGTCTTGTTCTAAGGATAAAAAGAAGTGTGATCTTTCAGAATGCGCAAAAATGACAAAAGAGGAATGCGCAAAAGTATGCGAAGAAAATAAATGTACTGATAAAGAAAAAGAAGCATGCATTTCTAAAACATCTTAATATAAGAGAGAATAATTTATTGAAAATAAAAAGAGCCTTTTTTTAGGGCTCTTTTTTTTTATGAGTAGAAATTACAACGTAAATAGTTTATGGGATAAGTACGTAATTCATTTTAAAATAATAATTATAGTTTATATAAAATAAATTTAAATATTATTTCTTACAACTAACACAAATGTCTTATAATTAATATTATGTTAAATAGGAATTATTACAATGTTATTAAAGAATATATTAAGTATTTTTGAAATACTATGAAAAATATAATACTACTCTCACTGTTAATTATTCTATTAAAAATTAATTGTTTATCTCAAACAGAAATATTTTTTGAAGACTTTCAAAATATTGGATTAGAAATACCCTCTTCTTTTACTATTGTAGATAATGATGGATTAAATCCTCATTCCTCTGTAAATGAATATAATTCTGCTTGGATTGCAATTCCTGATCCATTTGATAATGGCAATTCAAATCAACTAGCTTCTTCCACATCTTATTTTGATCCCATAGGTGAAGCTGATCGTTGGTTAATAACTCCTGGAATTTCTCTTGGTCAATTTGGCAATATACTTTCCTGGGAAGCCCAATCTCATGACCCCTCTTTTCCAGATGGTTATTATGTTCTTGTTTCTGAAACAGATACAGAATTAACAAGTTTTTCTGATACATTAGCTTATGTTTACGCTGAGATTGCTGATTCTTTAAACTATAATGAAGTCAACATTAGTGAATTTGGCTATAATAATCAAACTATCTATATAGCTTTTGTTAATAGAACAAATAACGGGTTCAAACTTTATCTTGACAATATACGTGTAGTAAAAGAAGATCCTATAGGAATAAATGAACTTAACAACACCCCTAAAGAACTAATAAAGATTGTTGATGTACTAGGCAGAGAAACACCATTTAAACCAAACACTCCTCTTCTATATATCTATAATAATGGTACTGTGGAGAGGAAAATGATAATTGAATAACTATGAAAACAATACTACTTACTTTATTATTAGTCCCAATTATTAGCTTTGGTCAGAATAAGAAAAAGCAGATAGAAGCTCTTAATTTTAGTTTGGATAGTTTGAATAATGTTCTTACAACTACAAGAGATAACTCAATTAAAGAAATCAACCTACTCAAAACAAATATTGATAGTCTAAATAATTTTATTGACTATGAAAACAAAAAAAATACAAAAGAAAAAGAGTTTTTAAATAATCAAATCAATAGCCTAAACAAAAAGGAGAAACTATTAAATAAAAAGATTGATTCATTAAATTCATTTCTAGTAAAATTATCTAATGAAAATAATATTCTTGGACTAAATATAGATTCACTTAAACTAGAATTAACAACTTCAACGAATAAAGGGGTATTACAATTAATAAAAAGAAGTAGAAACTCAACAAATTTTAAAAGTTTTTTATTTTCTTTTGTTGTTGAAGTTGGTTCGCTAGATAACTTTTCCGAACAATACGCTAATTCTTCTGAAATAATAGCAAAATATACAAATTCAAAGTTTGGAACTGGTTATTACTCTAATCCAGGCGCGTTATGTTACTTATTTAAAGATATAGAATTTGATAACATGGTGATTATCGATTTAAAAAATTATATGAATTTACCTTTGTATAATGAAAAGGTTGTAGATGGATTTTGCGAACCCAGTAAACAAGAAGATGGTTTATATTATAATAAAATAAACCGTTTGCCTCCTCATTACGATGAAGAATTCCGGAAAATTGATCAACCTTTTGAAGATTATAATAAAATGTCAATTAATTTTCTAAAAGATGATTATATTAATTTTACATTATATTTTATTCAAGATAACGACAAAAAATGGTACCTAACATATATCGACAATTGTGATTGTTCAGGTTGAAAAAAAAACAAAAAAACAACTCTAAGTTTTATTATTAGTCCCAATGATGAGCTTTAGTATAGGACATGTAGTATTATAAGTATTCTTGAATTGGGCAATATTGAAAATTAAAAAATAAATTTATTTTTCATTAAAAGTTGATATATATCTTTTGATATTTCTTCTTTCATAGATTTTTTGACTTTACCTCTACCTCCTGCTCCATCAATACTTTCTACAGAATTAAAATTATACTTACCATTATTCCATTGAAATAAGCAATTCATAAATGCTTCTTCATCTGGGATATAAAATCTAACCACTAAATCTTTAATTCCTTTTTTATTCTGTCTTGTTTCTATTAAATTACCCCTAAAAGCATTAACCTTGATTAAGTAACCATTTTCACGCTCAAAAACAATTAAATGACGCATTGGAAGTTTTTTGTTCTGCCCCTTTAAAATAGTTAAAGCTTTAATTTGTAACATAAAAGCATCTTTTAGAGCTTTATTACTATTATATGAATATATTTTAAAATATTTAGGTGTACATGGAGAACATGTTACATCAACACTCTCAATATAATCATTAGCTTGATCTAATGTATCACAAACATTTAGCTCTTTTAATAATTCGTAGTCTACTTCTGAAGAAAATGTAGAATCTCTAAAAAGAGTCTCTATTTTGTTAATAGAAAATAAATTAGATTCATCAATATTATTAGATTCTTCACATGAAAAAGTAAAAAACATCATGAATAAATTGAAATAGAATAATTTTTTCATAAAATTTGATTTATGTTAATAAATCTATAGTTTCTGGTATAACAGAATTAAAAATTGTTTTATTAATTTTTGTTTCAATATTCTTGTCCTCAAAGAATTCTAGCATCAATTCTGTTGGAAGATTACCTACTAACTCATCTTTTGCCATAGGACATCCACCAAACCCCTTTATAGCACTATCAAACCTTCTACAACCTGCATTATATGCAGATTCAACTAGTTTTTTTGCATTTTCTGGTAAAGAATGTAAATGTACTCCAAATTCTACTCCATCAATATTATTTAATAATGATGAAATTAAAGAATTAACCATTAATGGATCAGCACAACCAATTGTATCAGAAATTGATTGAATTGTTACATCTAATTTATTAAATAATTTATATGACCAATTTGATACGATGTCTGGATGCCATTGCTCTCCATAAGGATTTCCAAAACCCATTGAAATATATAAAACTAATTCTTTGTTTTTCTTAAGACATATTTCTTTAATTTTTTCAACTAGAATAAATGATTCATCTATACTTGAATTGGTATTTCTCCTTTGAAACTCTTCAGAAATAGAAAATGGATAACCCAAATAATTAATACGCTCAAAATTAGATGCATCAATTGCGCCTCTTTCATTTGCAATAATAGCAAGTAATTTAGTGCTTGAATCATTTAATCCTTTCAAAACATCAGCAGTATCTCTCATTTGAGGAATAGCACTAGGTGAAACAAAACTACCAAAATCAATGGTGTCAAAACCACAAGAGAGTAAATTATTTATATAGCTTATCTTATTTTGAGTTGGAATAAAGTTTTTAATACCCTGCATTGCATCTCTCGGACATTCGATAAGCTTTAATTCATTCATAAAATACTTAGTTTAGATTTGATAAAATTGCTTTATTTATTCTTTTAATCAACCTTGGACCCTCATATATGAAACCAGTGTAAATTTGAATTAAATCTGCACCTGCATTTAACTTATCTAAAGCATCTTTTTCACTATGAATCCCCCCTACTCCTATTATAGGGAATGATTTTTTAGATTTATCTGCTAAATATTTAATTACTTCTGTTGATTTATCTTTAATAGGCAGACCGCTTAATCCACCATTACCAACTTTATTTAAAAATGATTTTTTTGTATTTAAATTATCACGTTTTGTTGATGTATTACATGCAATTATTCCATCAATTTTAGTTTCATTAACCAACAATATTATTTCATCTAATTGCTTATTACTTAAATCTGGTGATATCTTCAATAATATTGGTTTTTGAAGTTGTTGTGAATTATTTAATTTTTGAACTTCTTGAATTAATTCTTTTAAGTAATTAACATCTTCAAGTTTTTCATGACTACCTACATTAGGGCAACTTATATTTAAAACAAAATAATCTACAAAAGGATGCAGTTTACTAAAACATTCTAAATAGTCTTTAGTGTAATTATCTGGCTCAGTATTGGTATTCTTGCCAATATTACCACCTATTATTAATCTATTTTTATTTTTTTTTAAAGATTCGATTACTTTAACCAAACCATCATTATTAAAACCCATTCTATTTATTAATCCGGAATCCTTTTCAATTCGAAATAATCTTGGCTTATCATTCCCATATTGTGGTTTAGGAGTAACTGTACCAATTTCTATAAAGCCAAAACCACAGTATGCTAAATCATTAAACATATTTGCATTTTTATCAAATCCTGCAGCTAGACCAACAGGGTTTTTAAACTTTAATCCGAATATTTCTCTATGTAATCGTTTATCATTAATATGATAAATTTTTGACCAAATCCACTTCATGCATGGAATCAAAAGAATTATATGTATACTTTTTGTTGTAAAATAATGAACTCTTTCTGGATCAAACTTAAATAAAAAAGAACGTATTATTTTATACATATGAAACTTTTAAGCAAAGTTAAAAACGACATTGAAGTGAACAAATATAGATAAGATTTATTTTTCTAAAAAAATCTTCTTCAATCTCCTTAATGCCCTGTATGACTTTACTTTAGCATTATTTTCTGTGATTTTTAAAATAGTTCCTATTTCCCGATATGATCTTCTTTCAAAATAACGCAATTCAATAATATTTAAATCTTTTGATTTTAGTGATTTTAATGAATTCATTAATCGTATTTTGTTGTCATTTGATTGATTTTCTTCTTTTTCTGTGACAAAACTAAATAAATTCATATCTCCAAAATTGATTAATTTGGAGGATTTTCTATTTCGAAAACTTTGATATATCTCACTTTTTGCAATCCTATATAACCATGAAGAAAATGGGACACCTCTATATTCATATTTATGAATATTATTCATTGCTTTTATAAACACCTGTGAAGTTATATCATCTGTTAATTGCCTATCAGATATTTTATGATTTACATATCTATAAATTTGATCATAATATTTATTATATAATGAACTGAAATTATTTGGGTTTTTTTTTGAATTTCTAATCCAAATTAGTTCTTGATTAATATTATTAGAAGTTTGATGATATAGAGAATTAACTATCATTTTTTGGAGAGATTTAATAAGATTTATATTCTAGTTATTTTATATAACGTATAAAAAAAATAAATATTATATACTTAATAATCAACAATATAACTTGTATCAGTCAAACTAATTAAAAAGTTTTTCAAATCTATACGTTCTGTTTTTGAAATATTAAATGGTACAATCCTCTTATCTTTATTCACATGTTCTTTCCCACCATTTGCATAATGATTGATTACTTCATCAATTGAAGTAAATGAACCATCATGCATATAAGGGCCAGTTAGCTCAACATTTCTTAAAGATGGAACTTTAAATTTACCTATATCTAAAGAATCATTATGAATTCTAAATCTACCTTTATCTTTACCATAATCGATATAAAGTCCATTATTAATAGGTTTGAAATTTGTAAAATAAGGTGCCGGATGACATTGATGACAATGGAACTTTTCTGAAAATAATTTCCAACCTCTTTTCTGTGACTTTGATAGAGCTCTATTATCGTTGTTATAATAAAATTTATCAAAATTACTATTTGTAGAGTATAAAGAACGTTCAAATGCAGAAATTGATCTAGTTAAAACCCAAGCATCAAAATCTCTATTAAAAATCTTTTTTGAAGTATTTTGATAAAAATCAATTTTACTTATTTTTAAAATAAGATCTTTCATATTCATTCCCATTTCGGTATGTTCTTGAATTGGAACTATAACTTGTTGCTCTAAAGTTGGAAGATGAGCATCATACATTATAGTTGGAAGAAAAGCAACATTTAGTATTGTTGAAGCATTTCTTTGTGTTTTATTTCCATTTACACCAATAGATAAGGCCTTACCATCAGTGAAAGCTAATTTAGGTATATGGCAACTTGCACAAGATATTTCATTATTAATTGATAGCCTTTTGTCAAAAAACAATTTTTTACCTAACCTTATTTTTTCATTTAATAAAGTATCATTAATTGATAAGGAAGAATGATTTTGAATATTAGAGTTATTAAACTGCTTACAATTAAATAAAAAAAAGAAAATAAATATTATACTCCCTAAATAAAGAATATTTTTCATTATTTCTTCTAGTATACTATTTTAATAGATTTCAATCTATTTCCTTGACTATCATATGTAGAAAATATATAATTTCCTTTGGATAAATCATTAAATACAACATCATCTTTAATCTTTGTCGATTTAGATTTATTAAGTACAGATCCTGAAAAATCAATTAGTTCATAGTAAGAAATATTTTGCATCTTTTGCCAAAAAACTTTTATTCCATTTTGGCTACTTAAAAAATATATATGACCATTATCATCAATGTTTTTAATAGAAGCATTAAATGGAGATGTAAATACAGGTCTATCATTTACATTATTCATTGTTGAAGAATTAGGACCGTTAGTCCCATGTACAACACCAAAATCCCCCGGATTTACTCCATAAATCCATTGATCTAAATTAGTATTAATGACAATATCAATTTGAGAGTTATTTATATAAGTAGCAGTAATAGGAAGCTCTACACTTTTGAAATTATTATCACCAAAAGTATGGAGTGAAAAATTTGCTTCTGGAGAACCATCATTATTAGAATCTCCTTTTCCATCAACTAATACAAGAGCATAACCAGATGTCCAACCCCAGTGCATAGAAGGTGATTGAAAACTTAAGAAATGATTTGAAGGATATAGTGAAATATCTAGATGATTTAGGGGTTCCGGAACACCAACACTAAAGTTTATTTTTTCAATGTTTGGTATGTTGTAATTTCCTAAAAAAAATGTATTTGCATCAGCTTTTACTAATAAAACAGTATCACTTAAATCTAAAGTTTGATTTCCATCATATGAAATAACAATATTAGAAATGTAATAATTAAAATGATTAATTTTCATACTAACACCATTAATATCTTGGACAATATCCCCTAATATTAAATCGTTACCTAAACATTTTGGCTTGAATGATAAATAAAGATTTGACTGAGCAAATGAAAAAGAACTAATTAATATAAATACAAAAAGTAAAACCCTCATAAGAAACATTATTTTGAAACAATATACAAAATTTCACTATTTGATAACCTATACTTTTCTATGATTTTATCATCATAATGTAAATTAAAATCAAATATATCTACATTAAATCCTGCATTTTTAAGCCATTCAGGGTAATCCATCCCAAATAAACGAACATGATCCTTTTGCCAAAAATGTTTTTCTCTGTCTTTTGCAGAAACTATACTTGAGTCTTCATATGTAACTTTTCTAGATGTATCCTGAGGAACTTGCATTATCCCCCATCCCCCAGGTTTCATAACTCTATACAACTCGCGCATGCATTTCATTGCATCATCAACATGTTCTAAAACATGATTACAAAAGATTACATCAAAACGATTATCTTCTAATGGAATAGAATGAAGGTCAAAATGCATCTCTGCAATAGGTGAAATTAAATCACCAGTCAAATAATTTAAGTTCTTTTGTTTTTTAAAAAGAGAAAAAAAGCATTGTTCAGGAGCTATATGTAGAAGATTTATATTCTTAGAAAAAAAATTAGAGTGATTTTTTAAATAAAGCCACATTAAACGATGCCTTTCTAATGTTAAATCATATGGGCATAAAACATTTTCTCTATGAGAGTTACCATAACCATACGATAAAAATTTCCTAAAACTTTTACCACAGCAAGGACATTCAACATTATTTCCCTTATATAGATAAGGGGCAATTAATTTAAACAAATAACTAAATCTAATTAAGATAGGTCTAGGTAAACTATTTAATAAAAATTTATATATTTTTTTCATACTTAAACTTAAGCCTTAATGCAGATTATAATAAATGTTAAATTTATATATTTCAAATATATTTTTTAAAATAAACTTTTTTAAAATTGAATAAGACAATCTTAATTTTAATATTAATTTTCATTAAAATACCTGAATGTCTATGTCAAAAAAATGATTCTCTTTCTTATCAATTATTTAAAGATAGATTAGTATTTTATTCAGATATAGGAATTAATTCAGCTCCATTCAATTTAAAAGATAATTTTAATTTAGGTATTGAAAAAATTAAATATAGAAATAACATAAAGCCTACTCTAGGTTTTGGTTTTAATTATCAATGGCTTGCTATTCGAATAGGTTTTAATCTTCCTGTTAACATCCTTAATAAAGAAAAATATGGTGACACCAAATATTTCAATATTAATATAAAATCTAATGTGAACAATTTTTTCTTTACAGTAGATTTTAAAAATTACCGAGGCTACTCAATAATTGATGCGTATAAATTTAATAATGACATAGAAAATAATCTAATAATGCCATCTAATAACGCGATGAGTATATCAACAAATCTTTGGTATTTAAAAAATAAAACATTTAAAATGAGAGCTTTTGAAGGTAAGTCAGGTCATTTTAATAGTGAATCTAAAACTATGTATCTAAAGGGTACTCTTAATTACTTTAATATTCATAACAATTCTCAAAATATTATTCCTACTGAACTTGCGGATTCAATAGACTACAAAAATGCAGAAGAGATCGGGGCATTAGATTTTGGAATAATCCCTGGATTTGCGTATGGAAATAGAATTAAAAATTGGCAATTTGGATTATTCTTAGGTTTAGGCGGTGTTATTCAAACAAAATATTACACTAAAAATAATTCTACACGTTCATATATAGGAATAGCACCAAGGTTTGATTTTAAATTCTGTGGTGGATATTCTAAATCTAACTACTTTATACTACTTGTTAGTGATTTCGACATAAGATCGGTAAGAATTAACAACCTTAATTATAATCATACATTTTATAACGTTAGAATTACTGGTGGTTTTCGTTTAAAAACTAAAAAAAAGGACTATCAATAACCCGCATTTTCCATTTTTCCCTTAATGAACTTAAATCTGTAATCATTGGATTGAAAACATTCCATTGAGGATATTTCTTTATATCAGATATATGAACTAGATTATATTCACCTTGCTTTTCAATAACTAAATTCAAACGATTAAAAAAATTTACACTAAATCTTTCTCCTATGGACTTAATTAATTTAACAGAGGTATCTATAGAACAGCCTGATGCTTTAACATTAGATTCATCAACTACTAAAATGATAAAATAATTATGTTCTAGGATAGCTTCTGCTTTTAAATTTAAATTATGTGCTTGCCATGAATTAACAAATTTTTTTAATTCATTATTAATTATTTTTTGTTCTGATAATTTTAATCTACGATCAGAATTATAAATCCATACTTTACTATGAGGATTGAAGTCTGGAAAATACATATTATAGATTTGCTGCATTTGCAATTAATTCTGCTATATCAAGGACCTCCACTTCTTTTTCTTTCTCAAAATTTTTAATTCCGTCAGTCATCATCGTATTACAAAATGGACAGCCGGTAGCTATTATATTAGGTTTTAATTCTAATGCTTCTTCAGTTCTTTCTATATTAATTTCCTTATTACCCTTTTCTGCTTCTTTAAACATCTGAGCACCTCCAGCCCCGCAACATAAACCTTTTGTTTTACATCTTTTCATTTCAACAAGTTCACCATCCAATTTTTCAATTAATTCTCTAGGAGCTTCATAAACATCATTAGCTCTACCTAGATAACATGGGTCGTGAAAAGTTATTCTTTTCCCTTTATATACTCCTCCATCAGCTAAAACAATTTTCCCTTGATTAATCAATTCTTGAATTAATTGAGAATGGTGAATTACTTCATAATTACCACCCAATTCTGGGTATTCATTTTTTAATGTATTAAAACAATGAGGACAAGCAGTAACTATTTTTTTAATAACATAACCATCTAAGACTTGTATATTCATCATTGCTTGCATTTGAAAGGTAAATTCATTTCCAGCTCTCTTAGCAGGATCACCTGTACAAGATTCTTCTACACCAAGTACTGCAAAATTAACTTTACAATTGTTTAATATCTTAACTAAAGCTTTTGTTATTTTTTTTGCTCTATCATCAAAACTACCTGAACAACCTACCCAAAATAAAAAATCAGGTGACTCATTTTTGGCAATCATTTCGGACATTGTAGGTACTCTGAGATTCATAAATTATTTCTTAAAAACTTGTATACTTGTTGTTTCTTCAATTAAATCAGAAAATTTACCTTCATATCTAGTAGCTCTTACAATATGATTATCTATCCAATGGTAATTACCACCTCTAGGCTTACCCATTAATATTCCATGATATTTAAAGCCATGTTTATTAAGCCATTTTTCGGTAACTTCTCTATGTTTTTCAATTCTTGATGTAAAAAAAGTAATTATATGCCCCTCATCAAACCATTTGTTAATTGTTTTTAAAGCATCTGGATATAAATTGGCCGTTTCCATTCTCTCTGGTTCTTCATTTGGTATATCATCACAAATTGTTCCATCAATATCTATCATGTAATTCTTAATATTCTTTGGAAGTACAGGAGATATTTTACTACCATCCTGTTCTAATTCTAACAATTCAAAATTATTCATCTTCTGCCCATTTTAAACGATCCGTCGGACTAAATTGCCAAGGGGCGCCATTATTTTCAATATTTGTTAACATACCTGTTAACTCATTAGGAACTTTTGATTGTTCCATTACTAAATATCTTCTTAAATCAATTATGATAGATAATGGATCTATATTTACTGGACACTCTTCAACACAAGCGTTACAGGAAGTACAGGCCCATAGCTCTTCTTCAGTAATATAATTACCTAATAAACTTTTTCCATCTTGATAATCTTTACCATTTTTCCTAAAATTATCACCTACTTCAGTAAGACGGTCTCTAGTATCCATCATTATTTTTCTTGGGGATAAGAGTTTTCCTGTTAAATTTGCTGGACAAGAAGAAGTGCATCTTCCACATTCTGTACATGTATAACTATCCATTAAATTTTTCCAAGTTAAATCAGTCACATCTTTAGCACCAAAACTTTCTAAATCAGTAGGATTCTCATTATTTACTGAGAAAGGATCAATATCAGGATTCATCATTAATTTAACTTCTTTCGTAACATTTTCCATATTTGTAAACTTCCCTTTTTTTTGAAGATTAGAATAATATGTATTTGGAAATGCAAGGAGAATATGAAAATGTTTTGAGTAAGGAAGATAATTTAAAAAAGCAAAAACCATAATTATATGTCCCCACCAACCTATTCTTTCTATAATAAAGAGCAAATTGTAATCTAAACTACATAGAAATGGACCTAAAAAAGAGCTAATTGTAAATCCATAAGATAGATTTGATTTTTCTATCTTAATTGCTTCATCAGCACTATTCATCATAAAAATGCATAGAACTAAAATGATTTCCATATACAAAATCATGTTAGCATCCATTTTTGGCCAACCTTTCATTTCATTCATATTTAAACGAGGAAGTTTTAACAGATTACGTCTATATAAAAATGCAAAAGTGGCTATTAAAGCTAGAAGAGAAAGAATTTCTATGAAACTTATAATGAAAGTATAAAAGTTACCTAATGAATCCTTAAAAAATCGATGAGTCCCAAATATACCATCAATAAAAATTTCAATTAGTTCAATTTGAGTGATAATAAATGCTAGATATATAGCTAAATGTAATAGAGCTGGAATAGGTCTTTTGAACATTTTTTTTTGTCCAAAAGCAACTAGTATCATTGTTTTTAGTCGGTGCTTCTTATTATCATTTCTCTTAACATCTTTACCTAAATAAATATTGTAATAAATCTTATATATATTCCAACTAAAAAAACCTAAGCTTACTATAAGTAATACTGTAAAAAGTATTTTAGAAATCATTTATTTTATTATTCTTATTGAACTGTATCTAATATCATCTTCAACTTTTGTTCTTCATTTTTTGTTAAAGGAACGCCTTTAGTCTTCTTTCCTAGCACAGAAAAATGAATATATCTCTCAGGATGATATTTAATATCATTTAACAAGTCTTGCAAATCAGTATTTGATTTTACTAACTGATCATATAGTAAATCATCAGCCAAAAGCTTCCCAAGTGTACCTTTACCCAACTTAGCATCGGATAAAACATTATTTATAGATTCTAAAGTTATTTTTGCATTACCAATAACACCTTTAAAATCAGCTGTAACGAGATCATCTGTAATTGTTTCAACATTTCCTACAATATTTTTTACAGCTTCGTTACTTTTTTTGAGATTTTGGGTGATTGTTTCAACATTTGATAAAATTCGACTTAATTTAATTTTTTCTGAAGCAACTAATGCTTCAATTTCTTCAGCTGCATTTCCAAATCGTTTTATTGCAATTTTAACTTCTTTTAAACTCCCTTCTATCTCAGAAGTTGCTGTTGAATCCCAAAATGAACTAATTCCATTTACCATTTTATCAATTGAACTCATCATTATTTGTAATTTTTGACTAATTGGGTCAGCATATGACTTAACTTGTGAAATCATATCAACAGCTAATACTCCATCAATATAATCTCCAGATTTATAATAACCTTTTGATAAATCGGAATTTAAATGAATTAACATACCCTTACTAAACAAATCTAAAGAACCTATTTCAACATGAGAACCTATTGGAATACGAATATTATCTTCAGTTATATTAAATGATACTTTCACTTGTTGTTCAGGAGTGTTTTTAGGGACATACTCAACAGCCAACACTTTTCCAACTCCAACGCCATTGAGTGTTACAGAACTAGCTGGGGATAATTGTCCTGAATTAGAAAAATAAGCATAATACAAATCATCTCCACCAAAAAAACTATTCCCTTTAAGAAAGTTTATTCCCAAAACAAATAGTCCTATAGCTAAAATGGCAATAGCTCCTGTAATTAATTCTTTTGATACTTTCAAACCTCTATTTTTCTGCTAATTTAATAGCTTTTTGTAAATTAATTCTATCTTCACCTAAGAATGCAACAACAAATGAATGTTGAAATCCTTTTTCAATCATCTCATTTTTATATTCTCTAGCTGCTTTAATATTATTAATAAATTCACCTACAGTGTATTTAAATATACCATTTTGTTTGTATTCATAAATAGAAAAATCTTTAAATCTTTTTGATTTTAATGAAATTTTAGTTTGAGATGTTTCAATTTGTACACGAAAAATAATATCATTTTCACTATTATTTTCATGTACTATATTTTTTTCATTAATATTTATATCATCTATTAACTCCTCAACCCCTTCTAATTCATTTTTATATTTTCTAAAAGCACTAAACATTGCTTGTGCCATTTTTCTTTGTGTTTTTTCACTGCTTAAAAATTTTTCTTCATTAGGATTTGTCAAAAAACCTGTTTCAATTAAAACAGAAGGCATAGTTGTCTTGTACAAAACTAAGAAGCCAGCTTGTTTTACACCTCGATCAAATCTACCTATATCCTTGAAAGCTCTTTGAAGTTTAGAGGCAAAATTAATAGATTGATCTAAAAAAACACTTAATTGAATTTGACGAGCTATAATAGCATCAGGTGATAGATCAAAATCATTATATTTAGCACCACCATCATCTTCCAAATGTATTATGGCATTTTCTCTCTTTGCTACTTTTTCTTGCGACTCTGTTCTATGCAGACCTAAGACATAGGTTTCGGTACCAAAAGCTTTAGGAGATGCTGCATTTGCATGAATACAAATAAAAAGATCTGCCTTGTTTCTATTAGCAATTTTAGCACGTTCATCTAATTCTATAAAAACATCAGTATCTCTTGTATAAATAACATTAATATTAGGATAATTATCTTTAATAATTCTGCCAAGCATTAAAGCCATGGAAAGACAAACTTCTTTTTCTTGGGAAAAAGAACCATGACATCCTGGATCTTTCCCTCCATGACCTGCATCGATGACAACAGTTCTTATTGCAGCATAATCATTTTCATCTTCTTGACTATATATTTCTTTAGAAAAAAGAGAAACAAATAAAAGTAAAATGGCATGAATTGTGATATTAGTATATATTTTTTCAACCATTTGAAATGTAATTTTAATAATTTTACTTCGTTAATGTTGTTTACAAGCAAATATAAAACACAATTGGTGTTCAAAAAACATTCCACTTTTCAATTTATTACCTTTATATTGTTAACAATATTATTCCCCACCTATTTACTTAGTCAAAAACAAGACACACTAATACTTAATGAATCTATAATAGAGAAACCAATAAAATATAATGCTTTAGATTCTATTTATTCTGATTTACAATTAAACAAAATACATCTTTATAACAAAGCTCAAATTGATAATGGCGAAATAAAAATACAAGCAGGATATATCACTATTGATATAGATAGCAATATAGTTTATGCAAGTTATATATATGACGCAGACTCGAACCGTATTCAATTACCTGTTTTTTCTGATGGTAAAGAAACAATTAATGCTTCTAGCATTCGATATAATTTTAAGACCAAAAAAGGATTTATTGAAGAAGTGTCTTTTAAAGAAGATGAAAATATTCTATATATGTCGGTTGCAAAAAGAAAAAAAAATGAAGAAATTCATTTTAAAAAAGGAAGGTTTACAACTTGTGACTTAAAAGAACCTCATTATCATTTTCAGTTATCAAAAGCGGTAATGATTCCAGGTAAAAGAATTGTTTCTGGACCAATGAACCTATGGGTTAAAGGTGTACCTACACCTCTTGGGTTACCATTTAGTGTAATACCCCAAATTGAAGAAAATACTAAAGGATTAATGTTCCCACAAATAGAATTAGTTTCTGCATATGGATTTGGCATGCGTGATTTAGGTTATTATGTTCCAATAAACAATCGTTTACAAACAACTTTTTATGCTACACTATACAGCAGGGGAAGTTGGGGCTTGAGAAATGAGACTGACTACGCAAAAAGATATAATTATACAGGGAAATTTGAATTAGGATTTCAACAGCTTAGATCTGGTTTCCCTGACAACATAAGGAATAATAAAATAAATTTTTCTTGGATACATAAAAAAGATCCAAAATCTAGTCCATATTGGACATTTAATTCTAATGTTAACTTTATTTCTGATAACAATTCTAAAAATGATTTAAATTTAACTACAGATAATTATTTTAGAAACTCTTTCAATTCTGACATTAATTTAACTAGAGATTTCCCTGGGAAACCAATAAAAATGGGGACTAAGATTTCCCTAAGACAAAATGGCATTTCAAAAAATATATCATTAACATCACCTATTATAAACATAAATGTGTCACGTTTTTTTCCTTTTAAAAAAATAATAAAAGAAAAGAATTCTTTATCTCAGATAATTTCTCGATTAGGTATTACTTATAATTTTGAAGGTCAAAATAGAACAATATTTGCAGATTCATTAATAACCAATTCAAATTTCTCTAGAATAAGTGATCAATTTCAAAATGGTATTAATCAATCAATGATAGTTCAGACCACAGCTGGATTATTTAAAAATACATGGAAAATAACCCCGTCTTTAAACTATGGTAATAAAATTAATTTTCAACAAATTAAAAAGGAATATGATGTAACTTCTAACTCAACAATAATAGACACAATTTCTAAATATGGCATGAGTCATAATCTTTCCTTTAATACACAAATTACAACTACCATTTTTAGTTATTATAAATTTATCGGACCTAAAGAACCCATTCTAAGACACGTCCTTACCCCATCATTCACATTCTCATATACACCTAACCTATCAAACAATATAACTGATTCTGTTGGTGTTAATATGGAACCTATAACATACTCACCATTTGAACGAAGCTTATATTCATCACAAGTCAACACAAGGAAAAATCAATCAGTACTTAGATTTGCATTAAATAACACATTTGAAATAAAAAAAAGATCAAAAAAGGATACAATTACAGGTTTTAAAAAGACTAGAATAATTGACGCACTATCTATATCAGGAAGCTATGATTTTTCAAAAGATTCTATGAATTTATCTGACATTAGAATAAGCATGAGGATAAATCCCATACCTTGGTTAAATATTGTAGCAAACTCGACATTTTCTCCGTATGGATGGATAGATTCAACTGGTGCTCAATTATATGAATATGCGACAATTACAAATGGAAAAATAGGGAGATTTACTTCAAACAATATATCCACATCTATTACATTTACATCTAAAGAAAGTCAAAAAGAATTACAATCAAAAAATAATACAACAACAAATTGGAATTCAGACTATGAATATTTTATAATGCATCCTGAACGTTTTATAAACTTTAAAATTCCTTGGAAATTATCACTCTCACATATATATCAAATAAATAGAAATCAATTAATAACAATTAGCAATCCTGATAAATGGATACAAATCCAAACATTAATGATAAATGGTGATGTAAGCATTACTAAACGATGGAAGATCGCTACAAACATCAATGTAGATGTTAAAACAAGAGAAGTTACAAATACAAGATTTATGCTAACACGTGATTTACACTGTTGGGCATTGGCTTTTAATTGGATTCCAATAGGAGGTAATAAAAGTTTCTTTTTCAGTATTAGATCAACTTCTAAACTTTTTTCTGATGCTAAATTAGAATTACGAAAACCACCAACATTTTTATAAACTATGATAGACTTTAATTTTGAAAACCATAACGTATTAAAATCAGGTAGCATATTACTTTCTGAACCATTTTCTAACGATGAACATTTTGCTCGTTCAATGGTCTTAATATGCAGTAAAAATGATGATGGATGTTTTGGATTTGTATTGAATAAATATATCAAAAATAAACCCAATGAATTAATTAAAGATTTACCACCTACTAATAGTAAAATAAGCATTGGTGGTCCAGTAGACATTTCAAATCTATTTTATATACATTCTTTTGGAAAAGAAATACCAGAATCAATATATATTGAAAGTGGATTATATATTGGAGGAGATTTAAATATGATTAAAAGAAAATTAATCGAGCAACCAAATAAAACAAATGAAATTAGATTTTTTTTAGGTTATTCTGGCTGGAATCCAGGACAATTAGAAGAAGAAATTAATAATAAATTTTGGATTGTAATTAACGATATTAAGAAAGAAGAGATATTAAATACAAAGGCAAATAATATTTGGACAAAAAATATGGAAAAACTTGGAGGAAAATTTCAAATAATGTCAAAATTTCCACAAAATCCATCTGACAATTAGTATTGTATTTTAACTTAGGATAGTTTAATTTATATTTTTACTTAAAATGAGTGTTTTGACCCCTTTAGCTGAACGAATGAGACCGAATATTCTCAATGAATATATAGGTCAAGAACATCTCTTAGAAAAAAATGCAGCGTTAAAACTTGCTTTAGATTCAGGATTAATTCCATCAATAATATTTTGGGGACCTCCTGGTGTTGGTAAAACAACTTTAGCTTACCTAATTGCAAAATACCTTAAAAGACCATTCCATGAACTTTCTGCTATTTCTTCAGGCGTTAAAGATGTTAGGGAAATAATTAATAAAATTAATCAAGCTGGAATGTTTCAAGAAAAAGGTACGATATTATTTATAGATGAAATTCATCGTTTCTCAAAAACACAACAAGACTCACTTCTTGGAGCTGTTGAAAAGGGCTTAATTACTTTAATTGGTGCAACAACAGAAAATCCATCTTTTGAAATTATTTCAGCTTTGCTTTCTCGCTGTCAAGTATATAACTTAAAAGAACATTCAAAACTTTCATTATCTAAAATACTTGACAAGGCAATTAAAAACGATACTATTCTAAAAGAAAAAAAAATTGAATTAAAAGAAATAGAAGCATTGCTTACAATATCCGGTGGTGATGCAAGAAAGATGCTCAATATTTTTGAAATAATTGTACATTCTTTCAAAACAGATAATATTGTAATTACTAATAAAGTCGTTGAGAATACATCTCAAAAATCATTTTTCTCTTATGATAAAAATGGAGAACAACATCACGATATAATATCAGCTTTTATTAAATCAATTAGAGGAAGCGACCCAAATGCTGCAATTTATTGGCTTGCTCGTATGATTGAATGTGGAGAAAATCCATCATTTATTGCAAGAAGATTAATTATATCAGCTTCTGAAGATATAGGATTGGCAAATCCAAATGCACTTCTTATAGCTAACAATTGTTTTCATGCTGTAAAAGTAGTAGGCTGGCCAGAAGCACGAATAATTTTAAGTCAATGTACTATATATCTAGCTTGTTCGGAAAAAGGAAATACCTCATACAAAGCAATTGATAAAGCTCAAAAAATAGTTCAAGAAACTGGAAAATTAAGTGTTCCTATTGCATTAAGAAATGCACCTACTAAATTAATGAAAGAACTAGGTTATGGAAAAGAATATAAATATTCACATGATTTCCCTCAAAATTTTGTAGATCAAGAATTTATGCCTAAAGAAATTAAAGGAATGAATTTCATAATATCCGGAAGCAGTAATAGAGAGAAAAAAATTACTGAAGAAATCAAAAAAAAATGGGGTAAAAAATACATAAAATAATGACAAAAATTCTTTATTACTTATTTATAATTCCTTTATCATATCTACCATTAAAAATATTATATATAATATCAGATTTTTTATATCTACTAATTACTTATATAATCCCCTATCGTAAAAAAATTGTAGAAAAAAATATTGACAATAGCTTTCCTGAAAAATCAGCTAAAGAAAAAAAAATAATTAAATTACAATTCTATCGACATTTAACTGATCTATTAGCCGAAGGCATAAAATCAATAAACATATCAAAAAATGAAATTAATAATAGAGTGAAAATTACTAACCCTGAATTAATGGATGAATTATATAAAAAAAAGAAAGATGTGATTCTTGTTTCAGGTCATTATAATAACTGGGAATGGATAGTTAAAGGTCTTAATTTATTCTTTAAACATAAAGCAATTGGGATAGGTATGCCACTAAGCTCAAAATTTTGGGATAAAAAAATGAATGAAAGTAGATCTAAATTTAGTATGACAGTTGTTAATTCTATGAATTATAAAAATGAATTATTAAATAGCAGTAAAAATGAAATAAAATCAATTTTATTATTAGGTGATCAATCTCCTAGTGATTCAAATAAAAGTTATTGGATGACATTTTTAAATCAAGATACACCAGTTCTTTTTGGTACAGAAATGATTGCACATGATCTTAATTATTCAGTTGTTTTTTTGTCTGTAAAAAAAATTAAAAGAGGCTATTACAGTATAAATCTTAATTTAATCACACATGAACCACACAAATTAAATTGGGGAGAAATTACAGAAGCTCACACAAAGCTATTAGAAAAAGAAATCATTTCTAAGCCACAATACTGGCTATGGTCTCATAAAAGATGGAAACGTGAAATACCAAAAGATTTAAATAAGTTGAAAATTAAACAAAAGGAAAAATTCAATTCTAGGTTTTATAAATAGAAATATAAAAATTATACTAATAATTATTTCATTCTAATTTGGAAAATAACATGTCAATAATTGAAAAAGTAAAATCAATAATTTTCGAGAAATTCAAAGATGAACCTACAGGACATGACTGGTATCATATTGAACGCGTATTAACACTATCAAAATATCTACAGTCAAAAGAAGGTGGGAATTTAACAATAATTCAATTATCTGCTTTATTACATGATATTTCAGATTACAAATTTAATGGAGGTAAAATAAATAAAGGTGGTGAAGTCGCTTATTCACTTTTAACAAAATTAGAATGTGATAAAATAACAGCAAAAAAAGTTAAATATATTGTAGACAATGTTAGCTATAAAGGAGCTAAAGTAGATACTGAAATGAAATTATTAGAAGGGAAAATTGTACAAGATGCTGATAGACTAGATGCAATTGGAGCCATAGGAATTGCTAGAACATTTGCTTATGGTGGAAATAAAAATCAACCAATTCATGATCCTAATTTAAAATCCAAAAAACATAATTCTTTTGAAGAATATGCAAATTCAAAGACTAGTTCAATTAATCACTTTTATGAGAAATTACTACTTTTAAAAAGTAGATTTAATACTGTAACAGCAAAAAAAATTGCTGAACACAGACATCAGTATATGGAAAAATTCTTAAATGAATTTTTTAATGAATGGAATTTTAAATCCAAATAAATTAAATATGATCAATAAACTTGTATTGGGAATTGATATTGGAGGAACGAATTCAGTTTTTGGGTTAGTTGATCAAAATGGAAAAATTCATTTTCAAAAAACACTGAAAACATCATTATACCCAACTCCTGAAAAATTAGTAAATGAAATTTATAATTATCTCAATAAAATTAATGGTTTTAAAAAAATTATAGGAATTGGCATAGGAGCTCCGAATGGTAACTTTTTTACTGGATCTATTGAATTTGCTCCAAATTTAAAATGGGATGGTAAAATTCCTTTAGCAGAAATGTTTAAAGAAAAATTTAAATTAAATGTTATACTAACTAATGATGCGAATGCTGCAGCAATAGGTGAAATGATTTACGGAGCAGCAAAAGATTTAGACAACTTTGTTATTATAACACTTGGTACAGGTCTTGGAAGCGGTGTAGTTAATAAAAGAAAGCTAATATATGGTCATGATGGTTTTGCAGGCGAATATGGTCACATTAGAGTGATTAAAAATGGGAGGCTGTGTGGATGCGGAAGAAAAGGATGTTTAGAAGCTTATGTTTCTGCCACTGGTGTTACACGCTCAATATATGAACTTGATTCAAAAAACAAATCAAAATCGAAATTAAAACAAATAAAAAACCCTAGTTCAAAGGATGTATTTAATCTTGCAAAAAAAGGAGATTTGTTTAGTATTGAAATAATAGATTATACAGCAAAAATATTAGGTTCTTCTTTAGCTGAATTCTCTTGTTTTAATAGCCCTAAAGCATATATATTATTCGGTGGTATTGCCCAAAATGGAAATATTTTCGCACAAAAAGTAAAAAGATATATGGAAAAAAACTTACTTAATATTTATAAAGATAAAATTGAAATTAGAATATCTCAACTACATAACAGAAACGCAGCATTACTAGGATCAGCATCATTAATATGGAATAACAATAATTAGTATGAAATTAATCTTAATTATATCTTTTTTTTCTATTAATATTTTATATGGTACATCGCAAATTGATGAGTTAAAAGTAGCCGAAAAGAAAAGTGATAATCAAATAAAAAAAATACTTTCAGATAATGATTCTTTTTCGAAATCATTATATGTTAATCCTTTTATAGGTACTGGTGGTCACGGTCATACATATCCAGGTGCTTCTGCCCCATTTGGCATGATACAATTGAGCCCTGATACTAGACATGAAGGATGGGATGGTTGTTCTGGTTATCATTATTCAGATTCAATTATCTATGGATTTAGTCACACTCACCTCAGCGGAACAGGAATTCCAGATTATGGAGATTTATTGATTATCCCTCAAAATAAAAAAGCTAAAATTAATCCAGGTTACATACAAAAAAATGGATATGGAGATATTTTCTATCATAAATCAGAATATGCATCCCCTGGATTTTATAGAGTTCATTTAGAAAATGGAAATATTGATGTTCGTCTAACTGTCAGTGATAGATGTGGTTTTCATGAATATAAATTTAATAAATCTCAAGGTAAAAAGTTCATACTTATAGACCTAGACCATAGAGATAAACTGATTGACAGTAAAATAAATATAATTGATAAACAAACATTATCAGGCTATAGAATATCTCAAGATTGGGCTGAAGAACAACACTTTTATTTTTATTTAAAAACAAATGTAGAATATGAAAAAGCTCATATTTATAAAAAAAATGGAAAAAATAAACTATTACTTACTTTTCCTAAAGAATCAAATACGATAAAAGTTAAAGTTGGAATTTCTTCTGTTGATGAAATTGGGGCAAAATCAAATTTAGAATCTGAGATTAATCATTGGAATTTTAATAAAACTCGTGCAGAGGTTACAAAAAAATGGAATGAAGAATTAAACAAAATCGATTTCTATTCAAGTGATAAAGAAATAATGACTAATTTCTATACAAGTTTATACCACTCTTTCTTAGCTCCAAATATATTCAATGATACAGATAGAAGATACCGCGGGAGAGATAATAAAATACATAAATTAAAAGAAAATGAATCTAATAACTACACTGTCTTTTCACTATGGGATACCTATAGAGCTACTCACCCACTATACACAATAACACAAGTTAATAGGACAAACGATTTCATAAATGTTTTTCTAAGACAATATGAACAAGGAGGAGATTTGCCTGTTTGGGAACTTGCAGCTAATGAAACTGAATGTATGATAGGTTATCATAGTGTTTCTGTAATTGCAGATGCTTATTCAAAAGGAATAAAAGATTATGACGTTAATAAAGCAGTAGAAGCAATGAATTCAACTGCTAAGACTAATGAATATGGAAAAAAAGAATTCAGAGAAAATGGATATATAAATTCAGGAGAAGAACCTGAATCAGTTTCAAAAAACTTAGAATATTCATACGATGATTATTGTATTGGTATAATGCTCGAAAACAAAAAATTTAAAAAAGAAAATACTGCTTTCAATTTCGTGAATTCTTTTGATCCAAACACTAAATTCATGAGAGCAAGACGAAGTGGTAAATGGTTCCACCCTTTTAACCCATCGGAAGTTAACTTTAACTATACAGAGGCTAATAGTTGGCAATATTCATTATATGCACCACATGCAATTGGAGTTTTAAGAGATCTTTTGGGTGGTAAAGATTCATTAGAACTATGGTTAGACAAGCTGTTTTTGAGTAAATCAAAATTATCGGGAAGACATCAAGTTGATATAACAGGTTTAATTGGACAATACGCTCATGGTAACGAACCATCTCATCACATATCATATTTATATAATTATACAAATGCTCCTGAAAAATGTCAATACTATGTAGATAGAATATTAAAAGAAATGTATTCTAATGAACCTGATGGATTATCTGGCAATGAAGATTGTGGACAAATGTCATCATGGTATGTTTTAAGTGCTCTTGGTATATATCAAGTTGCACCGGGTAATCCATATTATGACATTGGAAGGCCTCTAATGGATAAAGCAAAGATTAATATGGAGAATGGTAAATCCTTATTAATAAGTGTATTAAATAATAATAATAATAATAAATACATCCAGAAAATATCATATAATGGAAAAGAATTAAATCGTCATTATATTAAACATGAAGAATTAATTGCAGGCGGTATCCTTGAATTCAAAATGGGTAATTCTCCTCAATTAAATAGGAAAAAATTCCCACACGCACCAACAATAAGCAAACTACCTGAAAATTTTGTTCCGGTCCCATTTTTCAACCAAACAAAACACAATTTTAAGGATACAATAACCGTCAGTATAGATGCAATAAAGAATGGACCAACTCAATTGTATTACACTTTAGATGGCACAAAACCCAATAACAGATCTCTCTTATACAAGAATCCAATTAAACTGAATGAATCTACAACTATTAAAGCAATTGCCTATAACAATAAAGGAAAAAGCTCTATTATAAGTAATACCTTTTTGAAAAAAGACCCTGAAATTAATCTAATATTAAAATCTAAATACGCAAATCAATATTCCGCCTCAGGTCCAGAAACTTTGATTGATAAAATTAGAGGTAACAATGAATACAGAACTGGTGATTGGCAGGGATTTTGGGATCAAAATTTAATAGCTGAAATAAACTTCGAAAAACCAAGAAAAATAGATACAATTGGAATAGGATTTATTTCAGATATTAAATCATGGATCTTTTTTCCAAGTGAAATTGAATTTTCAGTTTCTTATGATGGTAAAAAATTTCACAGACTACAAACCATAAAAACCAAAAAACAAACAAAGCAAGACATGTATCCTCATCATAAAGATTTTAAAGTCAAAATAAATCAATCAAAAAGGATACAAAAAATACGTGTTATAGCTAAAAATTATGGGAAATGCCCCCCATGGCATCTTGGAAATGGAAATGATACATGGCTTTTTGCAGATGAAATATTTTTTAATTAATTATAAAACACAAAATCATTTAACCCATAAATAATGGACATTATTTATATGTTTAATCAACAAATATATACTGAAACTGATAAATTTCCAGATTACATTATTGCAATATTTTTTTTTACTCCTATTATATTAGGTTTATTTTTTTTTATAAGAAACAAAAGATTTGATAAAAAATGGGATTCAGGTATCTTTCCTGAGAAATATAAATTTAACCAAGATAATTTACTAGAAGCATATTTATGTTTAGCGGCTTTAATTATACAGCTAAAGAAAACAGAGAAATCTAAGAAAATTTTATTTATAAATAGCTATTTCAATCGATACTTCAAAAAAAGCAATTATAACTTTAGTGATTCATTAATTTATTCATTTAAACACCCCATACAAATCAATACAGTAACTCATTGGTTAAAAAAAAACATAAAAGATAGAATTGAAAGAATACACGTCATATATTTTTTAACTGGAATTACAATGATTGATGGTAAAATATCACTTAAGGAAAAAAAAATATTAATTCTAATTAGTATGCAATTAGAAATAAACATAAATGATTTAGACAGGATTATATTAATATATAATTC
The DNA here is from genome assembly GCA_002709305.1 of Crocinitomicaceae bacterium. Taxonomy (GTDB): domain Bacteria; phylum Bacteroidota; class Bacteroidia; order Flavobacteriales_D; family Crocinitomicaceae; genus UBA4466. Next base: position 107,032 of record PAQM01000006.1, read on the forward strand.
TTATAGAGAAAGTATAGAAAAAAATAAATCAAGAAAAATAAATACACCTGAAAAGATTATGCAATCCAGTAGAATATTAGGAGTAAAAACTGATTCTAGTATTGAAGAAATTAAAAAAGCATACCGTAAAATGGTAAAATTACATCATCCTGATAGATTCCAAAAATCAGGGATAGAGCACATAAAAATAGCAGAAGAAAAATTTATACAAATTCAAAATGCTTATAAAACAATGACAAATTCAAAATGCTAAAAAAAGCTATGTCAAATCATTTAGCCATTTTAAAACATTAACTCCATCAGCATAATCATCTATTTTTGGATATTGAGACATACCAAAATTAATGTGTGATCTACTAACAACAATTTGAATTTGTTTTTCATGAGTTTTTATATACTTTTCAACTTCTTCTTTTGATTTGTAAAATTGAAAATGAATCATTGATAAAGGAGAAAATAGATCATTTGACTCCCTTAATAAAACAAAATCATTATCGTATAATTTTTCTTTACTCATTAAATATATAGCCTTATTATAATCATAGTTATTTGCATACTTATTATTATAAATAACATTTCTGTGATTAACAATACCCTCAAAAAAATGTTTTAAATTATACCCTTCCGGAAAAAAAATATGTGAAACATTTCTACATCCTAATCCAAAATAATCAAAAATATCATGTCCTAATTTATTTATCTCATCTATAGTTTCAGAACCTTCTATTATTGCTACAGAAGTTCTATTTGATCTAAAAATGTATGGATATTTACCAAAATATTCCTTAAAAAAATTTAATGAATTATCACTCCCTGTAGCAATAACGGCATCAATATTTTTTACTATACCTGTTGTAAATTCAATTCTATTTTTTAATTCTGGTAAAAAAGTAAATAAATAATTAATAAGTGATGGAATTAGAGTCTTGTCATTGGAACTTAGCTTACAAATTGCCTTATTCCCAGATAACAAAACACATAATAAATCATGAAATCCTACTAATGGAATATTACCAGCCATTATTATAGCTATATATTTTGGTTTATCAGTGAAAGAATAATTAGAAACCCAATTTTTCAAATCAATTTCATTTAAAAAATTAGCATTAGAAATAATACTTTGGGATACATTCTCTTTGGTAAACCAACCATTATATGATATTTGAGAATCAATTAAAGCAAGAATATCATTATACATTTCTTCATCGATACTCAACAAAGAATTATTCCATTTTTTCTTATTTCCCAGTGATAACATTAAATTACCTAAATGAGATAATGCTTTAATTATATCTTTTTGTTTCACACTATAAAATTATTCTAGAATAATAAATATTCTATCTAAATTGACACTTTTTCAATATTACAACAAAAATAATTAATGTTCTATTTATATATTTGCATATATTCAACATTTAAGTATGGCTATAATCATTACAGATGAATGCATAAATTGTGGCGCTTGTGAACCAGAATGTCCTAACAATGCTATATACGAAGGAGGTGCTGATTGGAAATACTCTGACGGCACATCTTTAAAAGGTATGATTCAAACATCAAGTGGAATTGAAACTATGGCAGATGATTCAAATGAACCTGTTGATATGGATGTATATTACATAGTTACTGATAAATGTACTGAATGTATTGGATTTCATGATGAACCTCAATGTGCAGCTGTTTGCCCTGTTGACTGTTGTGTAGATGACCCTGACTATAGAGAATCAGAGGAAGAACTTTTAGCAAAAAAAGACTTTTTACATCTATAATTATTTTATTCTTATCCATTTCCATTGTTAAAATCAATATTCATGTTAATTTTGTATTGGGGTAAGTCTTATACGACCAGCTCCCTCTAAATCCTCCAGGACGGGAACGTAGCAAAGGTAGGAGGTTGAGCGGTGCGATATAAGTAGCTTACCCCTCTTTTTATATAATTATAAATACTTTTCAACATAAATAATATTTTTTAATTCATTCTAGTAGATTTGTGCTAAACAATATTTTACAATGAAATTTTTTATAGATACAGCTAATTTAGAAGAAATCAAACAAGCAAACGAACTTGGAATTTTAGATGGTGTAACCACGAATCCCTCTTTAATGGCAAAGGAAGGTATAACAGGTGAAAAAAACATATTAAAACATTATACTGATATTTGCAAAATTGTTGACGGTCCAGTTAGTGCTGAAGTTATTTCAACTAATTATAATGATATAATAAAAGAGGGAAAAAATCTATCAAAACTCCATAAAAATATTGTAGTAAAAGTACCCATGATTTCAGAAGGATTAAAAGCAATTAAATACTTCTCTTTAAACGGAATCAAAACAAACTGTACGCTTGTATTTTCAGCTGGTCAAGCTTTGATAGCAGCAAAAGCTGGAGCAACATATATTTCTCCTTTTTTAGGTAGGTTAGATGATATATCATCAAGTGGTATTGACTTAATTGGTCAAATACGTCACATTTATGATAATTATAACTTTAAAACTGAAATTCTTGCAGCATCTATAAGGCATCCAATGCATATTATTAATTGTGCTGAATTAGGTGCTGATGTTGCAACATGTCCACTTAAAGCTATTAAAGACCTGTTAAACCACCCATTAACTGATATTGGACTAGATAAATTCTTAAAAGATTATGCGAAAGGAAATAGCTAGATTTTTTTATCTCTTAGCTTAATAAACTCTTGAATTTTTTCATTTTCTATTAATACTGTTAAATTATAATAAATAATTTTCCAAGAATCACCATATTTAACCATTATACCACTCCCTCTACAATTCCTCATCCACGTATCTAAATCTTCGTCAAACCAGGCTATCTTATTGTTAATAGAAAATCCCCATTTACGATTAGTAGGTATAAAATTCCAGGTCTTACCTTTATCAAAATATGGCTTAGAAAATTTTAAAAATTCAGATTTTGTCCATCTTTCCTCATCAGCTGTTCCAAGGAAAACAAAAGAGGAATCCATAAATTCAAAATATTCTTCGAAATTAGCATTAGCAGCTGAAAGATGCCAATTATCAATAAGTGCATTTAACTTATCTTTTTGATCAAAAGTTATAAAAGAAATAATGCATAAAATAGTTAACAATATGTATTTCATATGTAAATAAAAAAAAGGCTAAATAAATATCTAGCCTTATTAAATATAATAAGCCTGAATATTACTTATTGTTCTTTTCTAATTCTAAGCACTTATCAACAGCATTCTTAAGATTAACAACACTACCTGTAACTGATAAAACAGCAAAATCATCCATTTTTTTCGTTCCTGGATGCATTTGATTTACACCTTTATAGGAAGTGCCTGTAGACAATAGTACATCCGCTATTTCTTTCATCGATAATTTTGGGAAATATGATTTCAACATTGCAGCAGCTCCAGAAACCATCGGACAAGCCATAGAGGTTCCTTGAAGAACTTTATATTCACTCTGAGGAACAGTATTATAAATTTCAGAACCTGGCGCAAATATATCAACACCATTTTTACCAAAATTTGAAAATGTTGATGGAAGATTACCTTTATTATCTTTGGTTGAAGAACCTATCGTTAGATAGTGATCAAACTTCTTTTCTTGAAATGATTTATAAACAGATGTTGGATAATTATCTTCAGTATCTATATCCTTATGGTCATTTCCTGCAGCATGAATACATAGAACCCCTTTAGAGTCAGCATATTTAAATGCTTCATAAACTTCTTTTTTGTTAGGGGAATAAGCTTTACCAAATGACATATTTATTATCATAGCACCATTATCAACTGCATAACGAATAGCTAAGGCTATATCCTTATCAAACTCATCACCGTTAGGAACAGCTCTAAGAGACATTAATAAAACATCATTAGCTACGCCATCACCACCTAAAGAGTTACCTCTTATAGCACCAACAATTCCACCTACGTGAGTACCATGTAATGCATCAGGACCTTCAACATCATTATTACCATAATTAGTATCAGTAAAGTCAGTTGGATTATCACCAACAAGAGCACGACCATCAAAATCAGTATTTAAATGAGTGTCTAACATAGTTTGAATATATTCCTTTTGACCGTTCATAGTTTCTTCAGAAAGGTCACCTGAGAGAATAGCGATAGCCATACCTTTAACTTGCTTCATATCATTAGTTTCAGGCTTCCATTTTTTTAAATCTTTAACTGTATAATTTTCTTTACCAATTGCTTTAGCAACTTTAGATGGAATTGAAGATATCATAGGCATCATCATATCAATTCGAGATATATAACCTTCATATTTAGCTCTATCAGAAGCAACTTCTTCTTTTACTTTATTATATAGCTTTTCATCATTAGGGCTTAAATCATTATTTTTTCTCTCTTCACTTAACCTAGCTAAAATACGTGTCTTCTCAAGTCGCATATCATTAGCATTTTCTCCTGATTTATTGCCTAAAAAATTCCATCCATGGACATCATCGACATATCCATTTTTATCGTCATCAATACCATTGTCGGGAATTTCATCCTTATTGACCCATATTTTACCTTTTAAATCTTCATGCTCAATATCAATTCCAGAATCAATTATTGCTACAATAACAGTTTCAGATTCACGTTTCTTTAATTTTTTATACGCTTTTTCAGTTTGCATACCAGCTCCACAAGCATTATACCAATTAACTACTTTTTTATCTACTTGACTGTATGTTAAATTTGAAATAATAAACGAAAAAGTAACTAACGAAAATTTAAATATGATTTTATTCATTTTATTGTATTTATAGTTTTATGCAAAATTATAATTATTCTTTAATTGAACTATCTTTAATAGTTTCTTTTAATTACCAAAGATTTATTTTAACATGTTTTTCATAATACTAAGAATTTATATTTTTACGTTTTTAATTTAATTTAATATGGATTTATCATCAATTATATCTATTTCAGGGAAACCAGGTTTATACAAAATAGTTAGTCAAGCAAAAAATAGCATTATTGTAGAATCAATCATAGATAAAAAACGTTTCCCAGCATACTCTTCAGACAAAATATCAGTATTAGATGATATCAGTATATACACCCATAATGAAGACAAACCATTAAAAGATATTTTTTCTGCAATTTATGTTAAAACAGAAGGGAAAGAAACACTAAGTCATAAAGAAAAAATAAGTGAATTAATTTCATTTATATCAGATATTATTCCGGATTATGATGAAGACAGAGTATATCCAAGTGATATCAAAAAAATATTTCAATGGTTTAATATTTTAATCAATCATTCAGATATTGAGATGATTAAGAAGGCTGATAAGAAGGCTGCTTCAAATTCTAAAGAAAAAAAAGATACTAGTAAAACTAAATGAAAATCAATAAGCCCAAAAGATGTTTTGTTAAAAACAATCTGATAATAAAAAACTGGGATTCACTTAAACCCTACTTTACAGATCTACTTAATAGGAAAATTAATTCCCTTAAAGATCTAAAAAAATGGTTGAAGGATAATAGTGAACTAGAAGCTATAATTGAAGAAGACTTAGCTTGGAGATATATAAAAATGACTATAGACACAAAAAATGAGTCTCTAAATAAAAAATTTAATTTTTTTGTAACAGAAATTGAACCTAAGATTGCTCCTTTTAGTGACAAAATAAATAGAAAACTAAATAGTTTAGAGTTAAAAAAAGAATTAGATTCTAACAAAGCTTACAATATTTTATTCAGAAAAATTAGAGAGTCATTAGAACTTTATAGAGAAGAAAACATTGAAATTATTTCTAAAGTTTCATCCGAGAGTCAAAAATACGGCGCTTTATGTGCTAATCAAGAAATTGAACATAACGGGAATAATTTAACACTACAACAAGCATCTCTCTTCCTAAAAGAACCAGATGAAAAATTAAGAAAAATAATTTTTAATAAAATTGCAGCAAGACGTCGTGAAGATTTTATTGCATTTGACAATCTCTTTGATAGTTTAAGAAAAAAACGTCACAAAATTGCTATAAACGCAGGATTTAAAAACTTTCGAGACTATAAGATGAAATCATTAGGAAGATTTGATTATACAGTTGATGATTGCTATAATTTCCATAAATCAATTAAAAAAGTTATTGTTCCAATTGTTAAAAAAATACAAAAAAACAAACTATCACTTTTAGGTAAAGATAAATTTATGCCTTGGGATACGGATGTAGATCCAGAGGGTAAATCACCTTTAAAACCATTTAAAACCGGAAAAGAATTAATTCAAAAATCAATAAAAATGTTTAATGACATTGACCCATTCTTCGGTGAATGTTTAAAAACAATGAAAGAAATTAACCATTTAGACTTAGAATCTAAAAATGGTAAATCACCTGGTGGATATAACTACCCTCTTTATGAAACTGGTATTCCTTTCATTTTCATGAATGCTGTGGGATCTCATCGTGATCTTGTCACAATGATTCACGAAGGTGGTCATGCAATTCATTCTTTCTTAAGTAAAGATTTAGAATTAACCGAATTTAAAAACTTACCATCCGAAGTTGCTGAATTAGCTTCAATGTCAATGGAATTGATATCTATGGGGAAATGGAATCAATTTTATAATATAGATGATTGTAATCGTGCAAAAAAAGAACAACTAGAAACAATTTTAAAAATATTACCATGGATTGCACAAATAGATGAATTTCAACACTGGGTTTATGTAAATCATAATCACACATCTAAAGAAAGAAAAAATAAGTGGTTATCATTATGCAAAGAATATGGAACAGGACTTATTGACTGGAGTAAAAATGAAGACATATTAGCTACTTCTTGGCAAAGACAATTACATATTTTCGAAGTGCCATTTTATTATATTGAATATGGAATTGCTCAATTAGGAGCTGTTAGCATTTGGAAAAACTTTATAGAGAATAATGAAAAAGCAATTGAACAATATAAAAATGCATTAAGACTTGGATATACAAAAAGTATTCCTGAAATATATAAAGAAGCCAATGTGAAATTTGACTTTACTATCAATCACATAACAGAGCTCTCATCTTTCCTTGAAAAGGAATTAGAAAAAATATAAAAACATTATTTTAAAAAGAATGCTTTGAAATTAAATTACTAGTATATTTGCCGAAATATATCTATGGCGAGGTAGCTCAGTTGGTTAGAGCGCCGGATTCATAACCCGGAGGTCGGGAGTTCAAATCTCCCTCTCGCTACAAAAAGACAACTTACAGGTTGTCTTTTTTTATGGGGGGGGGGTCCGAACAACTTAACAGCTTATTAAAGGCAACTTACTTTAACATTTACTATTTAATAAATGGCCCTCAAAGTAATCAGATATAGAAACCATGGATTAATCTCTTAGATAAGTTAGACTCACATTAATAGATGAGCTTAAAAAAAATTGATAATATTAGTTCAATATAATTATAGATAATAATAGCAATAAAATACTTAAAGCCGGTAATGACTTCTTCAGAGGATCTTTTACCTTTAGATGCATTAATACAGCTCCAGCCATCAATAAAATCATAGAATAAATTACATATTGGTTTATTATAGGAAACCAAATACCAACGATAAGTAAAACAGCTAAAGTAACTTTAATTGAACCAATTAAATACATGAACCATGTTGGTAATCCGTAAACTAAAAATTCTTCTTTGAGTGTATTGGATGCTCCCCCCCTATATGGGGTTTTTTTATTAAATCTTAAAAGCCAAACATTTAATATAGTTAAAGAAACTAATATATTAATAAGTAGAAAAAAATTCATTGCATGTTAATTTAGTAAACAATAGTGATGAGTATAAAATTAAAAAAAAATAGTAATTTAAAAATATATCATATTATTTAATAATTAAAGAATGAAAAGGATTATTGCGACAATTATTATTGGGATTCTATTTTATTCATGTGAGTCTTTAAAAATAGAATATTTTGATTCAGGAGAAATATCTAAAAAAGGAAAAGCAAATTAAAATGGATTTAATTCTAAATACCACTTCTCATTTATTTTAACCAAATTCATTCTAAAAATTTCATTAAGGTTTGGACCATAAACAAAATTAACGGTTGCGTTCGAATCTAAAGAATGGTCGTCATAAATCACTGGCCCAACCATTTTTGCTTCAGATAATAATTTGCAGAGCTCATCTTTATCTTTATTTTTATTTAATTTTTCTATGAATTCTACAACCTTATCTTGTTCTAAATTCTCTATATAAATTAGTTTTTTTTAATTTATTAAATTCTTGAGTATTGGCAACATCAAATAAAGTATGCATTACAGACTCTGGAGATGAATTTGAGGATAAATAACTTAATTTCCCTTTTTTTTCTTTAATTATATAACTAGTATAATCATCATCTATACCCGAACAGATAGAATTTTCTCTACCAAAAAGCCAAAAACTATTATTAACACCAATATACTCATCAATATAAAGCCTCATATTAGATAGTTGAAATTGCACAATATGTTCTGTAATATAAAATTTGTTATTTAAACTATTTTTTTTAATTGAAAAGAGAGAAACCTCTTCTTTCGGACTTGACTCCCAGTCTCCAGGATAGTGACTATATATAATTAATGTATTTGTAGGTAAGTGAATTAATTGTTCAGTTTCACCAACTCCTCCACAAGGTTGCATAAACAATTCCATGATAAAACAAACTACTTCAGCACCATCACATAATTCATATCCTTCTGTTTCAATAAAAGGGCTATTATTTAAAACTTCATAAAGATCTTCATCATTAAGATAAATAACATCATCATTACTTCCATCTCCAATTTCACTATCATAAATGTACTTCAGAACAGATATATTTGTTTCTTTTTCAAAATTTGTAATTATACTTAAAGAGTCTATTTTAAATTTTAATAGTTTTTCATTAGACTCATAGGTTTCAATTAATTGTTTTTGTGTTTCTATTTTTGGCTTTAATCTATTTTCAATATCATGGCATAAATCCCATAAATCATTAGACAACTTACTCGATTCATTTATTTTTTCTTCAAGTACACTATTTAAACTATCTAAACTGAAATTAAGCGCTTCTATCTGCTTTTTCTTATTCTGACCAAAACTCATCATTGGTATTAATAGTAAGGCAAGTAATAGTGTTTTCATACTGAAAAATAAACTAATAATTATTTCTATTTGTTAGTAAAATACCATTTTTTGATATTTATTTTTGATTCGAGATCATCTTGTATTATTTTTTCTAAGTCATAAAAAAAATCAATATCCGTTAAATTTTCTATATAATCAACTGATTTAACGTAATCTTTAAGATTATTACTTGTTTTACAATTTGGTATAACAAAACCAATCATTTTATTATCTGATTTAGAGTAAACAATTTTATAAAAAGAACTAGGTACAGTAACATTATTTAAGCCAATAGAACCAATAGGTTTAACTAAAACAGGACCTGTAACAATATACATATCACCTTCAGATAAAACCCAACTTCTAATTTGAGACTCAAGATTTTTCCATACTCCCCTATTAAAAGAAGGATTCTGGGGTGATATATTAGAAAGAAGAAATGATTCTGACATTGATATGCGAGAAATTTTCATATCTCCAGCTGGAGCTAAATGACCCCTATCATACCCTGACTTATAATAATCTGATTTTGAAGCAGAACCGGTTAGAATCTTACTATCTTCTCGAAAATTATCACTTCTTTTATAGTTTCCATTTATCATATCAGAAGTAAGAAAATAATAAACCCATTCAGCTTGCTCATGATTTTCATTATATGATAATGAATAATAGGAATGGTTTACTAATTGTCCTTTTGATTTAGGGTATAAATTACTTTGATTAAAAGCAAAAATGGGAAATAGTAGAAATAGAAATAATAGTTTATTCATAATATAGTTTTATATAACACAACATAAAAGTTCATCGACTAATTTTGGAACAGCTATACTCGCTTTTTTTCGAATAACTTCAATACCTTCATAAGAAGAAGATTTTGGATCTATAAGAATAACTCTATCTGCAATTTTAGCATAATCAACAAGAGAAGCAGCTGGGTAAACATTTAATGAAGTACCAATTATTATAAAAATATTCGCTTTTTTTACTATTTCTATGGCTTGATCCATATTTGGAACTTCTTCTCCAAACCAAACTACATTTGGGCGAAGTTGACAGCCTTTTTCACAATAGTCACCAATATTTAACTCATGCTCTTTAATTGAATAAATTTTATTATCTAAAGTACTTCTTGATTCCATTAACTTACCATGTAAATGTAAAATATTTTTAGTTCCGCTTCTTTCATGTAGATCATCTATATTTTGAGTTATAATAGATAAATTAAACTTTTCTTCAAGCCTATTTAATGCAAAATGTGCATCATTAGGATTTGAATTAACTAGTTCTTTTCTTCTAATATTATAAAAATCTAAGACAAACGAAGGATTTTTATGAAAAGCTTCCAAAGTTGCAACTTCTTCAATCTTATATTTATCCCATAATCCTCCGGAATCTCTAAATGTTCCAAGTCCACTTTCAGCGCTAATTCCGGCACCTGTAAATACTACAATATTTTTCATAATTATAATTTAGAATGAAAAATTAAATCCAATCTAATTTTTTAACAGTCATTTTAGTATCGGTATTCCCGGTATGTAAAGTTGACTTAGGTTCAAAGAGTAAATTCAAGACAATTTCACCATTAGTATGAGGCCTATGTTCTACCCCTTTAGGAATAATTAATATTTCCCCCTCATTTACTTCAACTTTCTTTCCATCCCTAAAATCAATTAAAAGTGTACCTTTAAAAACCATGAACAACTCATCTTCATTATCATGACTATGCCACACAAATTGATCTTTCAGTTTACATATTTTTACATATTGATTATTTAACTCTCCTATAATTTTCGGAGTCCATGTTTCATCGAATAATGAAAATTTATCCATTATATTAATTGATTTTAATGTCTGTTTCATAAAAACGAATTTACTTAATAAAAACACTAATTATCATAAAAAAATGTGTATATTGCAACTTTTCAATATTTACTGAAATTTTTAAAATTATTATGGTAGCAAAAGAAAAATATGAACTAGAATTTTTACTTAAAACATCTCCTAAAGTTTTAGATGGAATGATAAGTACACCAAGTGGATTAAGTGAATGGTTTGCTGATGATGTAAATATAAGAGATGATATTTATACTTTTTTTTGGGATGGCTCAGAAGAAAAAGCAAGACTATTAAACAAAAAAACTAATTCTAAAGTTAAATTTCAATGGCTTGAAGATGAAGAAGATGGAATAGAATCATACTTTGAATTAAGATATGAAGTAGATCCAATGACAAAAGCAGTAGTTCTTAAACTAACATTCTTCTCTGAACCAGATGAACAAGAGGAAACACAACGTTTTTGGGAAAATCAAATAAATGAACTAAAACGCACTTTAGGAGCATAATATTTGGTTTAAAATCTCGTTATATAATGTATATAACAACAATGTCTATTAAACGCCTCTATTATTTTACTATTCGATCATTTATAGGTCCTTTTTTGGTAACATTTGCGATTTCAATGTTTCTATTAATAATGCAATTTTTTTGGAAATATATTGATGACTTAATGGGTAAAGGATTATCAATCAGTGTTATTTTAGAACTTTTACTTTACATTTCAGCTAGTTTAATTCCTCTAGCACTTCCACTATCCATACTACTTTCCTCAATAATGACATTAGGAAATCTTGCTGAAAACAATGAACTTACAGCTTTAAAAGCAAGTGGCTTATCTCTTCAAAAAATATTAAGGCCACTTACTGGGATGGTACTGGTTATTTCTTTTATAACTTTCTTATTTTCTAACTACGTTATTCCATCGGCAACATTGAAATGGCATTCATTAATTTATGATATTCAAAACACCAAAATTTCCAGTATAATTAAACCTGGCTCATACAGTACAGATTTAGATGGTTATGCAATTAAAGTCAACGAAGAAAATGAAAATTCATTTAAAGATATTTTGATTCATGATCACAGCACACCCAATGAAATCAAATCAATACGTGCAAAAGAAGGGTTTATGTACAAATCTAAAAATGGAAAATTTATTTTTTTTGAATTAAAAGATGGAACAGTAATGGAAGAATTAGGCCCTAAAACCCCTAGGTTTAGCGAAGATGGTATAATACATAGCCCTGACAAAAATCATCCATCTAGAAGATCAAGCTTCAAACAAGCAACTTATAAAATCGACTTACAAGGTTTTGATTTGAACCGCTCCGATGAAGATTTATTTAATGACAAACATGAGATGCTAAATGTTTTTCAAATAAAATACACTATTGATTCCATTAAAAAAAGTGGGGGAAATATTTTAAATAATTTCTTGAAAAGTATAAAAAATGATCACCCATACTTAAACTCTTACTTTTTTGTAAAGAACAGTAAATTGAAACAAAACATTAAGCATAATAATACACTTTCGTATGATAAATTATCAAATGATAAAAAAATAAAAGTGATTTCAAAGGCACAGACAAAAATTAGAAATAAAAATAAAAATCTTGAAAATCAAAAAAATTTTATTGCAGCAATGAATAGAGATATCAACCAATATTTAATCGAATTCCACAGGAAATTTGCACTGACTATTGCGATTATAATATTATTTTTTGTCGGGGCACCATTAGGAGCAATAGTCAAAAAAGGTGGTTTTGGCGCACCAGTTGTTATTGCTGCACTCCTATTTATGGTTTATTTTGTTTTAATCACCATTGGTGAAAATATGGTAAAAACAAATTCTTTTTCTCCATTTGTAGGCATGTGGTTTTCATCTATAGTACTTATTCCAATAGCATTTTGGTTAATGAGGTGTTCTGCTAATGATATTCCTATTTTCAATCTTCCAAAATTTAAAACAATATTTAAAAAAAGATCTTGAAAATTCTATATATCACACATAAACCAATTTATCCAACAATTGATGGTGGCTGCATAGCAATGGATAGTTTTCTAAGATGCTTATTAAATGCTGAAACTAAAATAGATCATATTTGTATTTCAACAATAAAACATCCGTTTAAAAAGGAATTATATCCTAATAAAATCAGATCAAAGGTTAATATTTATAATCATTTTATTGATACAAAAGTTACTTTTCTAAGAGCTCTCACAAGTCTTTTTCAAAATGGATCATATAAAGTAAACAGATTCCATTGTCATAAACTTGAAAGTAAAATCAATAATGAACTAATAAATATAAAATATGATTGTATAATTCTAGAAAGTCTTTTTACATCAAGTTATATTAAAACAATTAGATCTGTTAGCCAATCAAAAATATACTTAAGATCTCATAATATTGAACATAATATAAGATCCATAAGTTATAAGTCTATTTTTAATCCAATAAATTATTTTTTATATAAATTATTTAAAGATTTAAGAAAATATGAGTTAAAAACATTAAGTCAAGTAGATGGATTATTAACAATTTCAGAAGACGATAAACTTAATTTTCAAAAATTAGGTATAAAAACACCTATAAAGAATATTAATGTAGCAATAAAAGCTCATGATTATAACAATGATTACAATTCAAAAAATATTTTTTACTTAGGATCATTGAATTGGAAGCCTAATATTGATGCATTAAATTATCTTATAAATATTTTCCCTAAAGTTAAAAGATATGAACCATTATGTAAATTATATATAGCGGGGTCATTTAGAAATAATAATTTTAAAGCAAATCAAATCAACAATATCCATTTTGACGGATTTGTTAATGATATTTATGAATATGCTAAAAATAGAGGCATATTAGTCTGTCCAACTATATCAGGTTCTGGAATTCGAATTAAAATATTAGAAATGATGTCAATTGGTATACCAATTATAACTACAAGATTAGGTGCATCTGGGATTGATAACTCCTCCCAATGTCTAATTATTAAAGATAATGAAGAAGATATTGTTAATTCAATAATAGAATTGATTAAAAATATTGATTTAAGAAAGAAATTAGGGAAAAATGCAATTGAGTATATTAAAAAAAATCATAATATTGATAAAATAAGTAAAGAACTAATTGAATTCATCGAAAAAAAATAAGCCTAAATTATTGATGCTTGTATCTCGATTTCCTTTTCCCTTGGATAAAGGTGATAAATTACGCGCATTTTATCAAATAAAAGAAATGAGTGATTTCTTTGATATAACGCTTATAGCACTAAGCGAAAGGGAAGTATCAAAAAACAACTTTAATCAAGTAAAAATTTTTTGCGATAAAATTATTATTTGCAAACTCACCCTGTTTTCAAAAATATTTCATATTAGCAGAAGTATAATAAATGGAAATCCTTTTCAAATCGGCTTTTTTTATTCATATAGAGCTCAAAAAAAGATTAACTCTATTATTAAAGAGAATAATTTTAAATACATTTATTGTCAGTTAGTTAGAACATCAGAATACGTAAAAAATCATCACGAAATACCTAAAGCATTAGATTATATGGATGCACTCAGTATAGGTGCAAAAAGACGAATTAAAAAAGAGCCATTTTACAAAAAATGGATATTTAAACTAGAAAATGAACGTTTAATTAGATATGAAAAATTAATTTTTGATTTTTTTGAAATCAAAACTATTATAAGTGAACAAGATCAAAAATTAATTCACCATCCTGAAAACAATAAAATAATTTGTATTCCTAATGGAATTGATGATTTTTTTTTCAAACCAATTCAAATTAAAAAAGATCACGACTTTGTATTTATAGGAAATATGAGCTATGCTCCAAATATTCAAGCAGTAAAGTATATATATAAAAATATATTACCAAAATTCCCAAAATCTAAACTCTTAATATCAGGTGCTTCACCACATAAAAGCATTATAAGATTAACAAAAAAATCAAATCAGATAACCTTAATTGGATGGGTCGATGATATTAGAAAATCATATTATAGAGGTAAATTATTTTTAGCACCTATGATTATTGGAAGTGGCATGCAAAACAAAATCCTAGAAGCAATGGCAATTGGTATACCATGCGTAACAACACCTCTTGTTAACAATGCAATTAAAGCAAAACAAAATAAAGAAATATTTGAAGTAAATTCTATTAATGAGTTTAATAAAGTTATTAGTAAACTACTAAAAGACCCAAAATTACAAAAGACAATAGGAGAAAATGGAAAAATGTACGTAAAGAAAAATTACACTTGGACTGAATCAACATCTATTTTAATAAACTTAATGAAAGAAGATTATACTAATTAATTATAAATTAATTATTCAAGTTAATCTATAACTTGATTTTTTATGAATAATAATATACACAAATAATATATTTGAACTAATTTTAAAGCTAATTAAAAGACACCTAAAATATGGAGTTTAAACTTAATACAATAGAAGAAGCTATTGAAGATATCCAGAAAGGAAAAGTTATTATAGTAGTAGATGATGAAGACCGAGAAAATGAAGGTGATTTTCTTACTGCAGCAAGAAATATAACACCTGAAATAATTAATTTTATGGTTACACATGGTAGAGGATTAGTATGCGCTCCATTAACAGAAGAACAATGTGATAAATTAGGTTTAGATTTAATGGTTAATTCTAATTCATCATCACATGAAACACCATTTACTGTTTCTGTTGATTTAATAGGACATGGCTGTACTACTGGAGTGAGTGCTTCTGACCGATCAAAAACAATAAAAGCACTAATAGATCCAAATATTAAATCTGAAGAACTTGCAAAACCTGGTCACATTTTTCCTCTTCGAGGAAAAAAAAGCGGTGTTTTAAGAAGAGCTGGTCATACTGAAGCTGCAATAGATTTATCTCGTCTAGCTGGTTTTGAACCTGCTGGAGTAATTGTTGAAATATTAAATGAAGACGGTTCTATGGCAAGACTTCCTGAATTAATGGAAATTGCAAAACGTTTTAATTTAAAGATAATTTCAATAGAAGATTTAATAAATTATAGAGTTCAAACAGAATCTTTAGTTGAAAAAATAGTGGATGATATAAATTTACCAACAGAAATCGGTGATTTTAAACTTCACTTATATAAAAACAAAAACACAGGAGAAGAGCATTTAGCTTTAACAAAAGGAGACTTTGAAAAAGATGAACCTACTCTACTTCGTGTTCACTCATCTTGTATGACTGGTGATATATTTGGATCATGTAGATGTGATTGCGGACCACAATTGCAAAGTGCAATGCAACAAATTGAAAATGAAGGTAAAGGTGCAATTATATATATGAACCAAGAAGGTAGAGGTATTGGACTAAAAAACAAATTAAAAGCATACAAACTTCAAGAAGAAGGATATGATACAGTTGAAGCAAATATAAAACTAGGTTTTAAACCTGATGCAAGAGATTATGGAATTGGAGCACAAATTATTCGTGATTTAGGCATATCTAAAATAAAATTAATGACAAACAATCCTAAAAAAAGAATAGGATTAACAGGTTATAATATCGAAATTATTGAAAATATACCTATTGAAATTGAAACTAATAAACATAACAAAGATTATCTCAAAACAAAAAGAGATAAAATGGGACATAATTTAAATATTAAATAAATAATTTATGCTGTCAGCAAAAGGTATAACTAAATCTTACAATAAATTTGATATACTAAAAGGCATTGATTTAGAAATTAAAAAGGGTGAAGTTGTTTCAATTGTAGGATCCTCAGGTGCTGGAAAAACAACCTTACTTCAAATTTTAGGAACACTAGACACGCCTGATAATGGAGATTTATTAATAGATGG
The DNA here is from genome assembly GCA_002709305.1 of Crocinitomicaceae bacterium. GTDB lineage: Bacteria > Bacteroidota > Bacteroidia > Flavobacteriales_D > Crocinitomicaceae > UBA4466. The sequence goes on from PAQM01000006.1 coordinate 123,812, forward strand.
TATCAACCCTTTTAAATTAAAGAGAAATAAACTTGCTAACTTTAGAAATCAATTCATTGGTTTTATTTTTCAATTTCATCAATTATTGCCAGAATTTACAGCTATTGAAAACATCATAATCCCTTCATTAATAAAAGGAACATCTCAAAATACAGCTAAAAAAGAAGCAAGGAGAATTTTAGAAATACTTAATATTAATGAATGTATAAATAAAAAACCAAGTGAACTTTCTGGTGGAGAACAACAACGTGTAGCTGTTGCAAGATCATTAATTAATAAACCTAAAATTATCTTTGCAGATGAACCAACAGGAAACTTAGATAGCCATAATTCTTCTGAATTACATAAAATATTCTTTAACTTAAGAGATGAATTAAATCAAACATTTGTAATTGTAACACACAATGAGAATTTAGCAGAAATAACGGATCGAAAACTAATTATCTCTGATGGTTTAATATCACCTTCATAATCTAAATCCCTAATACTTTGTTAAATAAAAACATATGAATAACAAAGAAATAAAAGAATATCTGGATTTTAAATCTCAACAATACAATACTACTAAATTTATTGAAACAGACCCTATTCAAATACCACATTTATTTTCTCGAAAAGAAGATATAGAAATAATAGGATTTTTAATCTCAACAATCGCTTGGGGAAATAGAAAATCAATAATTAATAGTGGTAATAAAATTCTTAAAATAATGAATTATTCACCATATGAATTCATTATGAATTATTCTCCAAAACCACTAAATTTTACTCATAGAACATTTAATTCTATTGATTTAGATTTTTTCTTTAGAAGCTTACAAAACATATATTTAAATCATGGAGGTTTAGAAAAATCATTCTCCAATGACTCTGAATTCACAAGTATTAAAGAGAAAATAATAAAATTTAGAAATATATTTTTAGAAACTGAACACGAAAAACGTTCTGAAAAACACATCTCTAATCCCCAAAAAAATTCAACCGCAAAAAGAATTAATATGTTTTTACGTTGGATGGTTAGAAATGACTCGACAGGAGTTGATTTTGGAATATGGAAATCAATTAAAACATCTGAATTATATATCCCACTTGATATTCATACAAGCAAAGCAGCAAGAAGTTTAGGTCTAATTAAACGAAAAAGTAATGACTGGAAAGCATTAGATGAATTAATGCAAAATCTAAGATTATTTGACTCAGAAGATCCTGTTAAATATGATTTTGCTTTATTTGGAATTAGTGCATTTGAAGATGTAATTACTTAATTTTAAAAAACTCAACGATAAAATTTTATCTTTGAATATTATGAATTTTTTTCATCATGAATTTCTTTGGGCATTTACAATTTTAATTATCCCAATAATTATTCATCTTTTTAACTTCAAACGATATAAAACACTTTATTTTTCAAGTCTAAGTTTTATTAAACATGTTGATGAACAAACTAAAGCAACGAAAAAACTAAAATACCTTCTAACTCTAATAAGTAGACTACTTGCGTTTAGTTTTTTAATCCTTGCATTTGCACAACCTTATTTTGCAGATGATAATAAAAACTTAAAATTTAAAAATAGTATCATAGCATTCTACATTGATAATTCTTTCTCAATGCAAGCAGTTGGCTCAAATGGTGAATTGTTGTCTGAAGCTAGAGAGATTGCAAGAGAAATAATAAACAAATCATCATTAGATACTAAATTTTTGATATCAACAAATGCTAAAAATGGAAGTGAAGAAAGATTATTATCTAAAATTCAAGCAATTGAAAAAATAGATGAAATAAAACTATCTCCACTGACACGATCAATTAATGAAATAATTGAATGGCAAAATGAAAAAATAAATTCAAACAAATTAATAGGAGATGAAACTTCAATTCAACGCTTATTGATAAGTGATTTTCAATCAAATACTAGATTTGATTCAAACAGTATACCTGTCAAAATAAAATCAAATAACTCATTTTCACCAATTAAACTATCCCCTAAGAACTTTGAAAACATATTTATTGATTCTATTTGGTTTTCATCTCCAATTAAAAAACTAGGCAAAAAAAATGAGTTAAACATAAAAATAAATAACCCATCAAAAAAAGATTTAAAAAATGTCGAATTAAATATAGAAATTGAAAATTATCAAAACACTATATTTATTGATTTACCAAAAAATGAAAAAACAACCACTATAATTGGATATACAGATGAATCTATCGGGATTAAATCTGGTGAAATAAGATTATACGATAACAACATTAATTTTGATGATAAATATTTTTTCAATTATAATGTAAGAGAAAACTTAAACATATTATTAATAAATGGTGAAGATGCTACAAACAACATAGAAAATGTATTAAACCTAGATCCATTTTATATTACTAATACAACAACAACAACAACTATAACAAGAGAAGATTTTACTAAAAAAGATTTAGTTATAATTAATGGAGCTAATAAACTTTCCAAAGGAATTATCAATTACATATCCGATTTTTCATTAGCTGGAGGAACAGTTAGTCTATTCCCTGGTAAATCGCCAAATCAAACAGATTGGAATGAACTTCTTCTTTCTTTAAGATTACCAACTATTGGTAAAAAAATAAATTCTGGAAATAATATTAAAAATTTAAATTTCAAGGATCCATTCTTTACAGGTATTTTTAAAGAGAATAATAGTAATTTAAATCTGCCTAATATCAACATTTCTTTTCAATCAATTAAAAACTCAAGAACATTATGTAAAAACTTAATAACGCTAAAAAATGGTCTCCCGCTTTTTGTTTTCAATGAAAATAAAAGTAAATCTTTTATGTTTTATAGTTCATTAGATATAGAATTTGGAAAATTCACTAAAGATGCACTTTTCACATCAATTATATTAAGAACAGCTGAACTAAGTCAACGAAATCAACCAGAATATATAATAATTGGAAAATCTAATAACTACCCTATATATTCGGAAATCAAAAAAGAAAAACCACTACATATAATTGGAAATAAAATTGATTTCATTCCGCAAATAGAGACAACATCAGGAGTTAAGTATATTTCAGTTTTAAATAGTTCAAAATCTAAAGAAATATATGCTGGTAATTACTCTATCATAGAAGAAAAGAAAAAAATAGGAGAAATTAGTTTAAATTACGATAGAAAAGAATCTTTAATAAATAGCTTTACAAAAGAACAGATTAAAACGAATCTTAACAATATTGGAATTAAAAAAATTAATTTTAATAAAATCGATGAAAATTTAGTTGAAACAATAATGAATATTGATAAACCATACCAATATTGGAAATTTTGTATAGTATTAACTATTATTTTTGTATTACTTGAAATGGTATTTATAAGATATTTAAAATAAGAAAGAAATGAAGATACTCATTAAAAAAGTTAAAATCATTGATCATTCTTCCCCATTTAATGGTAAAATTAGAGATATATTAATTGAAAATAATTTAATTAAATCAATAAAAGAATCTATTCAAGATGATAAAGCAAAGCTTATCTCAATCAAAGATCTACATATCTCTGTAGGTTGGGTTGATTTAAAATCAAATTTTTGTGATCCAGGAATGGAGCATAAAGAAACTATCAAATCAGGATTAAATGCTGCTGCATTTGGAGGATACACAAATATTGCTATCCTTCCAAGCACACTTCCTGTAATTGATGGAAAAAGTCAGATAAAATACATTCAAAATCAAGCCGAAAATCACATAACTTCAATATACCCTATTGGGTCAATAACAGTTGGAATGAAAGGAGAAAACCTATCAGAAATGTATGATATGTTTTCAAATGGTGTAACTTTATTTTCAGATGATTTATCACCAATATCATCAGGAATAATTTATAGAGCTTTATTATACTCTAAAAATTTTGGAGGCAAAATAATTGTATCACCAAGGAATCATTCAATTTCTAATAAAGCTATAGTTAACGAAGGAATTGCATCTACAAAAACTGGACTAAAAGGAGACCCATCAATCTCTGAAGTAATTGCATTAGAAAAAAATATAAGGTTAGCTGAATATACCAAAGGAACAATTCATTTTACTGGAATTTCAACAGCTGAAGGTGTCAAAGTAATAAAAAAAGCAAAAAAGAGACTAAGTAATATTACTGCAGATGTTCATATTTCTAATTTAATTTACAATGAAAATAATGTATTAGAATTTGATAGTAATTATAAAGTAATGCCCCCTCTTCGTTTCGAATCTGATCGTATTGCTCTATGGGAAGGTCTAAAAGATGGCACAATAAATACAATTGTTTCAGACCATAGACCAAATGACACAGAAGAAAAAAATATAGAATTTCAAGAAGCTGAGTTCGGATCTCTTAATCTTCAAACAAGCTTTGGATCTCTTAATCTTGTTCCTGAATTTAATCTATCAATAGTAATTAATTCATTAACTATAGAACCACGTAGAATATTAAATTTGAAACCAACAACTATAAATATTGGAGAAACCGCTGATTTAACTTTATTCAATCCAAAAGAAAAGTGGATTTTTAAAGAAAAAGATATCCTTTCTAAAACTAAAAATACTCCACTTCTAAATAAAGAATTAACAGGTAAAGTAATTGGGATAATAAATAAAGGAAAATTATTGGTTAAAAAATAATTAGTAAAACAAATGAAATCAAACTATAATTTCTTTAAGCAATTTTTTAAAAATAAAAAAATGGTAGGCGCAATATCACCTAGCACGAAATTTCTAGGAAAAAAAATGCTTAAAAATATTAATTTTAATTCCTCTAAAATTTTAATTGAATTAGGTCCAGGAACAGGTGTATTTACAGACTTAATTATTAAACGAATGGCAAAAGATGCCAAATTATATGTTTTTGAGTTAAATAAAAACTTTTACAAAGACTTAGTTAATAGAATCAATGACCATAGAGTGAAAATTTTAAATGATTCAGCAGAAAATATTGAAAAATATCTAGATAAAGAAGTTGATGTAGTAATTTCATCATTACCATTAATGGTATTTTCTAATGAACTAAGAAATAATGTAATAAATACATCTCACAAATCTTTAAAAAAAGATGGGATTTATATTCAATTTCAATATTCATTACAATCAAAAAAAATTCTACAAAAAACTTATGACAAAGTTGATGTGAGTTTTACAATAAAAAACATACCACCTGCATTTGTATACACATGTACAAAAAAATAAACTTAATCCTAACTAAGCTTAAATTCAATAGAGTTAGATAATAACTTAGCAATAGGACACCTACCAGATATATCGGTTAATCTTTTTTTTTGTTTTTCGCTAAGTTGATCATTAAACAGAATCTTTTTTTTAATAATAATTTTTTCTTCTTTATCAATAATCGTTAATAATATTTTCACACCATCAATATTCCAATTTTTACGATTAGCATACATTTTTAGTGTTATTAACTTACAACTAATCAATGAAGACAATAGTAATTCAGAAGGTCTTGGTCCAAAATCTAAACCCTCTAATTCTTTAGGTTCATCAGAAAACCAATGATGATCTCTAGCTTTGTTAAAAACTGTATATCCCTTTTTTAATTCTCCGGAAATTTCTGCACCAATCATAATTTATTTTTAATTTAAATTAAGTTATTCATTTAAATTAAATAAATGTTAATTATATGTAATTTATTAAGTCAATTTGTAGAATACTACTCTTTATTTAATTATTTTTAAATAAAAATCAAACTATGAAAACAATTTTTAAGGCAATTATTTTAATCAACTTCTCTCTTACATTTGGTCAAGATTTTGAATTGTTACAATCTCAAGATGACAGAATTATAATTAAACATGAACTTGAAGAGAAACCTTTATTTTACTCATATATAAATGGAAATGAATACCTTGACTTCACAAAATCTCATAAGGTAACTTACATGGAATTAGGCTCACCTGCCTTACCTTATTTTAGTGAATCTGTTATCGTTCCAAATAAAGGTGAAATCACATTATTAATCGAGTATGATGGATACGTTGAATATGAAAATATGGAGATTTCACCTTCTAAAGGAAATTTAAAACGTAATGTTAATCCATCAGATGTTCCTTTCATATTTGGCGAATGTTACAATGAAAATAAATTTTTCCCTGGAAATTTAGCTTTTTTAGGCGATCCTTTTAATCTAAGAAATACTCGTGGAATTACTATTTCTTTTTCTCCATATCAATATAATCCTGTAACAAAAGTAATGCGAGTATACAAAAATATTAAAGCGAATGTAATAGTTAATCCTCATGAAAAAGGAGAAAAAGAACTAAACACAACTTATAAAAAGAATGATGTTTTTAATTCAATTTACAAAAACATGTATATTAATTCAAATATTCTTTTTGGAAGATATACTCCATTAGAAGAAGAGGGAGATATGCTAATTATTACTCATGATGCTTTTATAGCTAAAATTCAACCTCTTGCAGACTGGAAAAATCAGTCAGGCATAAAAACAACAATTGTTACTACATCAACCACAGGATCAACAGATACTCAAATAAAATCTTATATCCAAAACTTTTATTCTACTAACCCTGACCTTGTTTATATACTTTTAGTTGGTGATCATTTTCACGTCCCTTCACATTCATATGGTAATGCTGGTGGAGAACAACTTTGGAGCGATTCATATTACGGTCAATTAACTGGTGGATCTAATGATTTTTATCCCGAAGCATTTGTTGGACGTTTTTCTGGAAATCCTACACAAATTACTACAATGGTTAATCGAACAATAGAATATGAAAAATCTCCATTATCTGGAAATTGGATGACTAAAGCAATTGGTTTAGCTTCAGATGAAGGTCAAGGATTTGGAGATGATGGTGAAGCTGATTGGCAACACGCAAGAAATATGAGAAGTATTCTATTAAACTATGGATACACCTCTGTATATGAATTCTATGATGGATCACACGGAGGTCAAGATGCTTCAGGAGATCCAAACCCTAATATGATAATACCAGTTGTGAATAATGGAATTGGATTATTTAACTATACTGGACACGGTGATCAAAACACCTGCATAACAGGAAATTATAGTTCTTCAGACATTAATAACGGAACCAATAACGGTGCATATCCTTATGTTATATCTGTTGCATGTAATAACGGTACTTTCACATCAGGAACTTGTATTTCCGAGACATGGCTTCGCGCTACAAATAATGGTAGTCCAAGCGGTGCAATTGCTGCATGTGGCTCTTCCATACTTATGGCTTGGGCTCCCCCAATGCAAACACAAGATGAAATGACAGAGTTAATTGCTGAAACATATTTAACAAACAGAAAATCTACTTTAGGTGGGCTTTTTTACAATGCACAAATGAGTATGCTGGAAGATTATAATTCAAATGCGACTGCTAAAGAAGTAATGCAAACATGGGTAATGTTTGGTGATCCATCTACTATTTTTAGAAATAAAATCACAATGAACATGAATGTATCTCATACAGGTAACGTTCCTCTTGGAACAAATACAGTAAATGTTAATTGTGATACAGATGGAACAAAAATTTCTATTTCACAAGAAAACAACCTTTTAGGACACGCTATAGTTAATAATGGTTCAGCTGACATATCAATAACTTCTCTAACTTCAAATCAACCTTTAATAGTAACTGGAACAAAACAAAATTACAACCCCTATCAAGGAATTATAACAGTTGCTGATGGACCAGCAGGAATAAATACTAATATTTTAGAAAACATTATTGTTTATCCTAATCCTGCTTCTGATGAACTTAACATTAAAGTATTATCAGATAATCAACTCCCTGATTTAATTGAATTAATTGACTTAACAGGTAATATAATTTATTCAAATAATAGAATTAAATCTGAAAATACAACAATTAATACAGTGAGTTTATCTTCTGGCATATACCTATTAAATGTTAAATTAAATAATAAAATAAAAATTCATAAGGTTGTTGTTAAATAACATTTTATATACTTGAATTATTATGAAGGTTCTTATTTTATTTATCTTAAGTTCATTATTATTTTCTTGTAGTACTCAAAAAAATAATATTGATAAAATAAATCAAGAAAGCACAATAAACAATAGAATTATTGGTTTTATTGTTGAGACTAAAAGCAGCGAAGACTTAAATTTATCTGAAGAGTGTCCATTTCTTATTAGAACAAAAACATATTCTGGGAAAAATATAACGATGTACCCAATAAACTTGGATGATAAATTTAAAAAAGATGGTATACCCATTCGCTTCACTTACTCTATAAGCAGAGCAATGCAACCAAAAAATTGTAATTGTAATCAAGTAGTATCTGTAAGCGATGTAACTATTTTAAGAAAATAAAATTTATAACCATATTAATTTGAAATCTTTAATAGAAGGAAGTTTTTTATATTCTACTTTTATTCTGTGATTCCCAGGTAATAAGCTTATAAAATTATCATCAAATTTAAGACCAGTAAGTAAAGAAGAAATCCAAAGATTTCGAACATACTTCTTATTACATACATTTAAATACATTATTTTTTCATCATAATTAATTGAATCAATCTTCAATTTAACATCCTCTACCCTTGCTTTTTCAAAGCTACAAACCAAATTATCATAACAACGGATTAATTGCTTGCCTTCATGATTTTCAAAACTAAAATAAACAACTGAATTTTCATCTACTATCTTGTCCTTCTTTTTATATAAACTAATTTCGTATGAACCACTACCGTTCACATGAATCAATGTATCAAATTGACTTATTAAATTACCTTCTAATGAAAAAAATTTAATATTCACTTTACTATCAAAAGTATCAACTACATCTGAAACCAAATAATAATCAACATTATTTAAAGTATTGTTTTTAGGTAAAATAGTTACATCATCATAGTAGTCCCTAATCTTATAGTGTAAAGCCTTCCAGTTACCATTATAATCAATTGAAGACCAAGTTGGTGCAGGCCAACAATCATTCAACTGCCAATATAATGTACCCCCACAACGTGGAAAATCAATTCGATGACTTGCAACAGCCATACTAACAGCTTTTGATTGAGTTAATTGAGAAAAGTAAACAAATTCTTCAAAATCATAGGGCTTTCCAAAAAGTCGCTTAGAATGATTTAAAATCATATCATTACCAACATAACTTTTCTGATGATGTTTCATAACCTCAGATTTTAAATTCCAATCATTCTTTTTTGAAAAAAGACTTAAAGTATTATATTCAGGGAAACTTTGAAATCCATATTCGGCGTTAAACCTTCCAATTTTTTTTCCAAAATGTTCAATAGGATCTTTACCATGCCAAACACCCCAATAATGTTGTGATCCAAAATTATAAAGATCATCTTTTCCCCAGTTACTTAGAGGAGATGTATGAATATAAGGAACATTATTATGCTTAATTATTATTTCAGGAGCTAACCTTTTAAAAATAAGATTATATGCTGATTCAATTTCTTTTGCACTTTTACCAAACAAACCGTATTTAACTTGAAAACCCCAATTTTCCCAAGCTACCTTAACTTCATTATTACCATTAAATACTACTACACATGGATGACTAGAAATTCTAGGAATTTGATATTCAAATTCTTTAGTAATATTGCTAATAAAAAGACTATCTCCTGGATACATAGAACAAGCAAACATTAAATCTTGCCAAACCATAATTCCTAGCTCATCACAACGTTCAAAAAAAATATCGTCAGGATAATAACCTCCACCCCAAACACGAATCATATTAAAATTTGACTCTAACATTAAATCAACCATTTCAACAATATCTTGATCTTTTACTCGAGAGGGAAAAATATCTTGTGGAATATAGTTTGCACCTTTACAAAAAATTCGCCTACCATTAATTTTAAAATAATAACTTTCCCCCCATTCATCGCTTTCTCTAATAAGTTCAGAACTCTTAATTCCAAACTTTACATTAAAACTCTCTAAGTACTGTTTATCAACACTTTGTATGATTACTTCATCTTGATACAAATAAGCTTCTCCATGCCCTCTTGGCCACCATAATTTAGGATCATAAATTTCAACCCTTCTAGTAAAAAAACCGCTCTTACATTTAATTATTTCATCTCCAAAAAGCTTACTTTTCCACAAAATCTCTTTAATGCTATTATTAGATAAATAAATATCAAATTCAACTACAGAAATACTATCCGACACAGAAATAATACGCGTTGTTTTTTTTAACAATCTAGCACTATTATAAGACATAATTATTGATGGTTTATTTATACCTATAGTATTTATTCTTAATGCCCAATCCCAACCAAACTGATATTGAGGTTTTCTTGAATAAGGCGATATCTGAATTTCATGAACATCATTTGGAGCAGGTAGTTGATAACCTACTGCCTTCAATTTATCTTTATGATAAATTATAGGAGGGGTAAAAACAACAATAAGCTCATTCAAACCTTTATTAGCCAAATTTTTAATATCACAAGAGTGGGGAATAAAAAAATTATCTGTTTCCAAAATAAGTTGTTCATTCAAATATACTTTTGCATAAGTATCAATAGAAGGGAAAATTAATTCAACAAATTCTTGGTCCAATTGTTTATCAAGAAAAAATATTGATCTAAATTCCCACTCATGATTTTCAATCCAATCAAACTTACTCTCATTCATTCCATAGAATGGATCTGGTAAATCCTTATTTGCAATTAAACCTTCTTGTACAGATCCTTTAACACCAATATTTATCCACTTTTTTTTAATTGGGTGGAAAAAATCCCAAGAAAGTTCAATATGACAATTAGCATCAAACATAAAGGCCATTAAAAAAGATATAAATAAAAAATAACGCATAATTCAATATTACCATCGACGATTGTACTCAGCATCAATTAACGATGATTTATTAACTTTTTTTAAAGCAAAATTAAAGCCATTAAAAACAGAGTAAGCCCCATAATTACCTTTTTTATCCAATGCTAGAAAGCCAACCTGCAACCCATCTAAATTTTTATGTTTAGAAATAATTCTAGATACAGTTTCTTTGCAAGCTTCTTGGGGTGAATAACCCTGTCTCATTAACTCTACAACAGTATGGCTTCCAGAAATACGGATTACAGCCTCACCCAATCCAGTAGCACAAGCAGCACCTATTTCATTATCAACAAAAAGACCTGCACCAATAATTGGAGAATCCCCAACTCGACCTGGAAGCTTATACCCCCATCCACTTGTAGTACAAGCACCACTTAAATTACCATTAGCATCTAAAGCCAACATACCAATAGTATCATGATTCTCACTATTGATTATTGGTTTTTTAAATTTCTCTTTATTACCTCTCTTCCATTCTCTCCATTCTTTTTTTACTTCTTTTATAGGCGACTTAATGTGTTTAAACCCACAACTTAAAGCAAAATCTTTAGCACCTTGACCTACCAACATAACATGAGGAGTGTCATCCATTACCCTTCGAGCAACTGAAATTGGATGTTTAATACCTTCTAAACAAGCTACAGATCCACAATTAGAATTAGAATCCATTATACAAGCATCTAATGTAACTTGTCCACTAAGATCTGGCCTACCTCCAATACCAACACTTCTATTTGTCATATCTGCCTCAGTTGTCTTTACACCAATCTCTACAGCATCAAGAGAAGAACCATTAGCACTCAAAATATCCCATGCATTTTCATTAGCAGCCATACCATGCTCCCAAGTAGATATTACTATTGGTTTTACAATACTATCTGAATTACTTGTAAATCCATGTAAATTATCTATTGCCTTTGATGGTTTTATAAAGCTTAAAGCTGATGCACTTAGCCCGAATTTTAAAAAAAATCTTCGTTTCATATTAGCCGTTCTTTTTTAATAAATATTTTTTTAACCAAGATCGATATATTTGAACATTTTTCTCATGTTCAGTGTTAGTAACTGCAAAATTATGTCCTTTACCACCAGGTCTACCACACATAAAAATATAATCAACATCTGCAGGATTTAAGACCGAATCTATAACATCTCTAGAAACCAAACAAATTGGACCAGGAGGTAGACCAAAATACTTGTAAGTATTATAAGGACAATCTATTTCTTTATGCTTATTTAATAAACGTTCAACACCATTCAATTTATTACCCCAACAAAATTTAAAAGTTGGATCAGATTGTAATCTCATACCTTTATTAAGTCTATTTATATATAATTTAGCAATAATTGGCCATTCGCTCTTTATTTTAGATTCAGAATAAACAATACTTGCTATTGTAACCACCTCTGAAGGTAAATTAAAACCTATACTTTTCATTTTTTTTATACGGTCTTCATTCCAAAAATTTTTAAACTCATTAGCCATAAAAGAAGTGAATTTCTTCGCATCAGTATCAAAATACATTAGATATCTTTCTGGTAAAAATAACGCAGGCATTTGTTCATAAGTAAAACCATAAAAATCATGTGTTTTTTTATCAGACAGATAAGAGGCAATTTCAGAGCTGTCTGCTAATATACAATTACTAATATTTGAGGCAATATCTTGAATATTGTTACATCTATTAAAATCAACATTAACCTTAACTTCTGATTTTCCATTGCCATCATCGTCTTTAAGAAAACCATTAACCAATGATGAAATTTGAGTTTGTGATAAAATTATATACTTACCAGCAGCGAAATTATTCACATCAATTTTATTACCAATAACATAATCTCGAAAATGAGTTCCATTTAAAATAATTTCATTAGCAATCAATCGAGAAATTAACTCATCTAATGAAGGATCTTCTCGAAATAGCAGTTTCACCTCAGAAGTATTTATTGTTCTTGTATCTTCTTTAAACAAACGAATAATATAATTTCTATTATAGAAAGACAAAAAAGCAAATAGAAACAAAAAAATAACAATTAGTCTTTTAAACATTTCTCAAATAATATTAAATCAATATAATCATCATTAGAAATATAACTCTTTTCTAAAGAATCCTTTTTTTTAAAATTACACTTTTCAAATAAAGCTAAACTTGCTTTATTATTAGAATAAATCGTGCAAATCAACTTATTAACACCTATATTTAAAGCTTCAACCTCAAGCAGTTGAATCGCTTTATAGGCAAAACCTTTTTTTCTATTTTCCTTATCAGCTATTAATATACCTACTCTAGCTTTTTCTTCAATTAAATTTATCTCAAACAAATCAACTGCACCCAATCTAAAATTAGTTTTTGAATCACATATAATCCATCTAGCTTGTCTTGAATGACTTATATCATCTAATGAATCAATCAACCTTAAAATATCCGCTAATTCATACTTAGAACTATTATCACTAACACGCCAATTTTCAATATCGTTTTCCCATTGTAAAACTTTAATGGCATCATCATATCTAATTGGTCTAATATATACACTCATAAATCTTGACTTAAAAAAATCAATCTTTTATTTATATCATCAAGATTATAATCTTTAATACCATTAAAATCTTCAGGTAAATTTAATCCATATACACCTTCTATTCTTTTCTTTTGATCAAGACAGAAAAGCAATTCTACTATTTTATTAGAATTATGCTCATTGAGAATTTTTTTTATTGGTTCAAGACAAGTAATCTTATATGGTATAGTATTATGAAAAAAATTAAAGGAATTAGAAACATCTTTTTTAGAAATACAATCCTTCAAGCAAAAACAAATGAATGCTGTTTTTTTTATATTCATTAAACTTACAACACTCTCAATTGGTACATCAACATCCTTTCCTCTGGATTTTAAACTAAAAAAACAACCATCGACTGAAAGACCAATATGAGGGGGTTTTTTGTCAGCATGTAACACCCATATAACAATTCCTTTTGAAACTTTTTGAAGTTCAAATTTTTTTACACTTTCAAGTTTAAAATCACACATCAATTAATGCTTCAAATACAAATTTCACAGGACCAGTTAACCAGATATCATGAAAACTATCATTATTTTTTTTAGCCGAAACTTTTATCAATCCTCCTTTAGTATTAATTTTAATTTCAGTTTCACTTTTATTTTTTACTATCATAAAGATTAGTGCACAAGCAACAGCACCAGTACCACAAGATAAAGTTTCATTTTCAACACCTCGTTCATAAGTAGCAATATTAATTTCATTTTTTGAAACAATAGACATAACATTTACATTAATACCTTCTGGATCAAAACATTCTTGAAATCTAACTGACCTTCCATATTTTACAACATCACAATTCCTAATATCATCTAAAATATGAATATAATGTGGAGAACCTGTATTTATAATAAAATCATCTCCATTAGTTTCATATTTTTCAACTGAAGACATCTCTAAACATACACTATCTGATTTAACAAATGCTTTATGAGGCCCATCTATAGCATAAAAAAAAGCTTTATTATTTATAATTCCGATTGATTCAGCATAAGCAACAGAACATCTAGCACCATTTCCACAAAAACTTTGGCTACCATCAGAGTTAAAATATTCTATTTCAAAATCAAAGCCTTTCTTTTTTGATATTTTAATTAATCCGTCAGCTCCTATTCCAATATGGCGGTTACACAAAAATTGAATTTGAGAAATACTTAATAAATCATAATCACCTAACATATTATTAAGGATTATAAAATCATTTCCTGAGCCATGATATTTTGAAAAATGTATTCTCATAAAACAAAACTAGTTTATATCAATAAAATGACAATATTAAGCTTCTTTTTTAACAAAAAAAAAATAAAACATTTTCATTTTTTTATCGTTATTATTTGAAAATAATTATAAAAAAATAGACCTTTGGCTTAATAATTGCTTAAATAAAAACAAAATTAGAATATGAAAAATAAACTTAAACTTTTTGGAATAGGAATTATAGGTGGAATAATTCCATTGACAGCTTTTTTAACATTCAATATGTTTTTTGATTTAAATAAAGAAAATCCTAAACTTTATTTAAATCATGTTAATGATAATGCAACACAAATTACTGGAAAAAAGACTAGTTCGAGATATGGAATAATATCTAGTAATACTGATTTTGTGAACGCTTCATCAAACACTCTCAATTCTGTTGTTCATGTTACAACCAAAGTAGAAACAACATCATTTCAAAGAGACATATTTTCTGAGTTTTTTTATGGTCCAGGTGCAGGAGGAAGAGAATATAAACAATATGGTTCAGGTTCAGGTTCAGGGGTAATTGTATCAACTGATGGTTATATCGTTACAAATAATCACGTAATCGAAAATGCAAAAGAAATAGAAGTAACACTAAATGATAATCGTAAATATAACGCCAAAATAATAGGTGCTGACCCATCAACAGATATTGCAGTATTAAAAATTGAAGAAAAAGGATTAGTTGCTATCCCCATAGGAAATAGTGACAATATTCAAGTTGGCGAATGGGTATTAGCAGTAGGAAATCCCTTCAATTTAACAAGTACTGTAACAGCCGGTATTGTCTCTGCTAAAGCACGTAATATAAATTTATTATCAGAACGTTCAAACTCAAATATTGTTCCAATTGAATCATTTATTCAAACAGATGCAGCCGTAAATCCAGGAAATTCTGGTGGCGCTTTAGTTAACACAAACGGTGAATTAGTTGGTATAAACACTGCTATTGCATCAAAAACTGGTAGTTATACTGGCTATTCTTTTGCTGTTCCAGTGAATCTTGTTAAAAAAGTTATGACTGATTTAGTGGATTATGGTATAGTACAACGTGGATACTTAGGAGTTCAAATAACCAACATAACACAGGAGTTAGTAGAAGAAAAAAACTTGAAAAATATTAAAGGAGTTTATGTCGCTGGGGTTTTAGAAAATGGAAGTGCAAAAAAGGCCGGAGTCAAAGAAGGAGATGTAATACTAAAAATTGGATTAAAAACAGTTAACTCAGTTGCTTCACTTCAAGAAGAAGTTGGCAAAAGAAGACCTGGAGACAAAGTAAATATTACCATACGAAATGATAAAGGGAATGAAGTTGTTAAAGAAATTATACTCCGAAATAGTGATGGTGAAACAAAACTTGTAAGTAAAGAAGAAATCAAAAAAAATGTAGCACTTGGTGCTACTTTTGTTGAAATCACAAATAAAGAGAAAAAAGAATTAAACATTTTAACCGGAGTTAAAATAAAATCTTTAAATACTGGAAAACTAAAATCACTAGGATTAAAAGAAGGTATGATTATTTTAAAAATAAATAATGAAACAGTTGAATCAGTGGAACAAGTTACTTCAAAATTAAATAGCTCTAACAGAGGTATTCTTTTAGAGATAATAACAGAAAGTGGAAAAAGAGAATTTGTCGGCTTTGGTCTATAAATCAATATTTTAAGATGATAATTGTATATTTTTAATTTTAACGTTTATTTTTTTTGAAAATGGTTTTTTTTAGCCTTATCTTTGCATCCACAATTATTCTTATAAGAAATTAAATATTCATAAATAGTCCAAAGAAGAGAAAGATAATGAGACAACTTAAAATAACTAAATCTATTACTAATCGTGAAAGTCAATCTTTAGATAAGTACCTTCAAGATATTGGTAAAGAAGAGTTAATAACAGCAGAGCAAGAAGTAGAATTAGCAAGACAAATTAAACAAGGTGATCAAAGAGCACTTGAAAAATTAACAAGAGCAAACCTTCGATTTGTAGTATCAGTAGCTAAACAATATCAAAATCAAGGACTAACATTACCCGATCTTATAAACGAAGGAAATTTAGGTTTAATAAAAGCTGCCCAAAAATTTGATGAAACACGTGGATTCAAATTTATTTCATACGCCGTTTGGTGGATACGTCAATCAATACTTCAAGCATTAGCAGAACAAGCAAGAATTGTTCGTCTTCCTCTAAATCAAGTTGGATCTTTAAATAAAATAAACAAGGCTTTTTCACGCCTTGAACAAGAATTTGAAAGACCACCATCAGCTGAAGAATTGGCAGAAGCTTTAGAGGTTCCCGAAGATAAAATCAAGGAAAGTTTAAACGTTTCTGGAAGGCATGTTTCAATGGATGCTCCCCTATCTACTTCTGAAGACGGGGGTACACTTATGGATGTTATGTCAAATAATGATTCTCCAAAAGCAGACCATGAATTAATGTCGGAATCTCTTCAAAGAGAAATTGAAAGATCGTTAAGTACATTAACAGATAAAGAAAGAGAAATTATTCGTTTATTCTTCGGTATTGGAATGAATCATGGACTAACCCTAGAAGAAATTGGAGCTAAATTTAATTTAACACGTGAACGTGTAAGGCAAATTAAAGAAAAAGCCATTCGTCGTTTAAGACATACTTCTCGAAACAAACTACTTAAAGCTTATTTAGGATAAAAATTTAGAAGGTGCCCATCAGGGCACTTTTTATTTAATACATATTCAACATGAAAAGATTATCAGGTTACGAAAGCGAATTAGAATTACATATTCAGAAAGAAAGGGCTGCTGTAAAATTATCAAGTAAAGTTGGTGAACTACTTTACAATAATGGAATTGAATTAGTCTTCTTCAGAAACCACCTTGTAGATATTACTATCTCTGAAATATTAAAATTACATGAATATTCTAGAAATGTAGTTAATAAACCTGTTGATATTTTTACTACATCTGAATTAGCTAAGATAATTCTATCAATGGATCTTGCTCCTGCAAAATTGGATATAGGGAAATTGGCAAGTGAGTGGTTAAACCAAACCAAGGAAACTGAAATGCTTGATTTTCTAAAAATAAAACTTTTAGGGTTTGAAAAAAAAGATAATTTAGATTTTGAACCCAGAGATGTTGTTTTATACGGATTCGGAAGAATTGGTCGATTAGCAGCCAGAGAATTAATTAAACAAGCTGGTAAAGGCCAACAATTAAGACTTAGAGCAATCGTAACAAGAAGTAATTCAGAAAATGATCTTATTAAAAGAGCAGCATTATTAAAAAATGATTCGGTACATGGCGCATTTAATGGAACAGTCAAATTAGATTTAAAAAATGAATCCTTGATTATAAATGGTCAAATAGTAAAAATGATTTGTGCTAATAAGCCTGAAGAAATTGATTATACAAATTACGGAATAAATAATGCTTTAATTATTGACAATACAGGAGTATTTACAGATAGAAAATCCTTATCACGTCATCTTGAAGCAAAAGGGGCTTCAAGAGTTCTATTAACTGCACCTGGTAAAGAAATACCAAATATTGTTTATGGAATAAATCAAAAAGAATTAAATATTGAAAATGATAAGATATGTTCTGCTGCGTCATGTACTACAAATGCAATATCCCCTATTTTAAAGGTCTTAAACGATGAATTTATAGTTAAGAAAGGTCATATTGAGACAGTTCATGCATATACAAATGATCAAAATCTTCTTGATAACATGCATAAAAAACCTAGAAGAGGTCGTTCTGCAGCGATAAATATGGTAATTACTTCAACAGGCGCAGGAAAAGCTGTAACAAAAGTAATTCCTGATTTAAAAGACAAATTAACAGCAAATGCGGTACGTGTTCCAACTCCAAATGGTTCGTTGGCAATTCTTAATCTTGAATTTAAAAAATCAACCACTATAGAAGAAGTAAATAACTTAATTAAATACGCAGCATTGAATGGAGATTTAGTTAATCAAATTTATTACGCTTTAGACCCTGAATTAGTTTCTAATGATATTATAGGAAATACGTGTTGTTCAGTTTTTGATTCCAATGCAACAATTGTATCTAAAGATGGCAGAAATGCTGTTATATATGCTTGGTATGATAATGAATTCGGATACACTAAACAAGTAATTAGATTAGCTAAATATATAACTAAAGTAAGAAGAGCTATTTATTATTAATAAAAGAATTTTAACTAAGTTAAAAATATATAGAAAAGGCAGAGAAATTCTCTGCCTTTTTTAAATAAATAATTCAAATACTAATGTTCATGACAATGAACAACGTAATTTGTACCATCTACATTGTAACCATTTGCTTCTAATGCTTCTAAAGCATCTCCGCATTGTTCACCTAACTCAACTTCAGTCCCACCAGGTCCATCATAATGACATTCATGACATTCCTCTTTATTACATGATAAAAGAAGTGTTCCAGTTAAAATAAAACCTAATAAAAATAATCGATTTTTCATTTGTTTGTTTTTCATTTGTTTGTTTTTCATTTGTTTGTTTTTCATTTGTTTGTTATTTATTTGTTTGTTATTTATTTGTTTTAACTTATCTAATAAACTTATTACACTAATTAAAATTCCGTTTTATTAAATAATTAAGGCTTATATAAAAGTTTCTGCCAGGATTAAAAACATTAATATTTTTAAGTCTGGAAAGATGATTAATATATTCAGCATTAAATATATTTTTGACTCCAAAATTAATTTCAAGAGGTGTTTTAATAAACCATTTAAATTTTAGACCAATGTTTGATAAATCATATCCTGAAGAAGTAGTTTCGTATGTTGTCACTCTATTTTGTGCGAAAAAGTGTGAATTCTGAACTACAATTTCTTCTAAATTAAATTTAAATCTCTTTTTAAATTTAACTCTTAAAACAAAATTTAATCTTGGTTGTGGAATCAACGCTAAATTTTCAGATCTATTAAGGGATTCTCCATAAATTAACGAATATGAACCCTCTAAATGTAACCAATGTGCAAAATGTGGATGGAAATGGATTTTCGTATCAAATCCATAAAGCTGTGCTTTATCTATTTGTTCAAAATTAAATAATGGTAAATTTTCAACAATTGAATCTTGCGCGACAATTTGAGTATAATTATTTATGTAATTATAGTATGGATTGAAAACAAAAGATAAATGCTCATTATTTAATTCATAATTTAAATCAAATTGAAGAGCACGCTCAGATTTTAAGTTGGGATTACCAACCTCATATCTCAAGGCTCCATGATGTTTTCCATTTACTAATAATTCTGAGACATGAGGAGCTCTAAAACCACTAGAAATGTTAAGAAGTAAAGTGTTTCTGTTTATCGATCCAAATTCATATTTACCACCAATTGAAAAATTAGGAGATGAATATTTAGAACTAAAATCATCACTAGCATTTAAGTTCCTTAAATCATACCTTCCACCAAATTGAAAACTAAAATTTGAATTAGTTTTATAACTAATTATTGAATATATACCATTATCTAGTTGATCAAAATCAGGAATTAGTTGTTCTTCTGCTTCAGCTATGTTTTTATTTATTTGATACATTCCTTGTATCCCAGATTTAATAGTCCATGAACCAGATTTTATATTATATCTAAGGTGATAAAGTATATTTTGTAATGACATACCTAAACCTGGAATAGTAAACTTTTCATCGTATTCATTTAAACTATTATTTGTATATCCTAACATAAGATCAATCTTATTTTTTCCGAGAAAAAATTTATTATTTAATTGAAATAGATGATTATTTATATTTTGAGCTGGAATATTTCTTTGTCTATTTTGAAAATCTAACATAAAACTTTCAGGGTCAGGTATTGAGTCATGAGTATGACCTGGTATACCATTGTAACTATGAGAAAACATATAATACATATTCATAACCCAGTTATTTGTATTATATGATATTCTAGTTTTAACACCCATATCCTGATAACGGGAGTCAGCAAGATACTTTCCATTTGGCATTTGAAAATCTGAAAAACTAGAATGTAAAGCACCAAGATTAAAACGAAATTTCTTTTTTGATAACTTAATTAAAGCTGAATTTGTATAACCAAGATTAACTGATTCAAATTTTGAATTAATATTAACCGAATATGCATTTTGACTTTCAAACTTTTCGTCTTCTATATATACAACTCCTCCAAATGCATCAACTCCATAGAGTAATGAATTTGGGCCTTTTATAACTTCTAATGCACCTATACCAAGTTGAGAAATACCCAAACCATGATCTGCACCCCATTGTTGATTCTCTAACCTCATTCCATTAAGAACTGAAAGTACCCTTACTCCTTGCATTCCTCGTATTACAGGTTTTGAAATACCTGGCCCCATTGATGCTTCCTGTACACCATTGATGTTAGAAAGAGCTTCGGATAAATTAGATACAGGAACTGTATTTAAATCTTTAATCAACAATCTATCTACTCTAATAATATTGTCACGTTGCATTGTTCCTGACTTTGGCCTCAATAAAACCTCATCAAGCTCTAAATGAGACTTTATTAATCCTACTGAAATAAATAGCGAAGAATTAACTTTCATTAATATTGATTCATAAAATGAAGCGCTAACAAGGATATTTATTTCTTTAGGTAAAGGAACATCTATGGAAAAATTTCCAATTGAATCTGAAATAGCATTTACCTGAACATCTTTTATATAGATATTAGCAAAAGGTATTCCTTCTTTCGTTTCAACGTCAAGAATCTTTCCTTTAAATTCCTGACCAAAAGATAATTGTACAACGAAAGATAATACAATCATCAATAAAATATTTTTCATGATTATTTATACTTAATTATAAAAATTAGCATAGACTTTTCTCTAATAAAATTTTAACTATGCTTTTTAAAATAAATTAAGTAGAAGGAGGACCTCTAGAGTTAAAACTAGAATATAACGAGTATTTATTCTGAATTAAATTTATACATGTAAATTCAGAAAATAAAAATAACTTTGAACTTAATGGTAAATTGACGCTTGCATTTAAATTAGTATAATCGAAATCACATAAAAAACATTCATCAAAATCATCTATTAATAAGTTTTGATTGTGATTATCACAATTATAATTGTCATTATGATTGTGATTTTCATGATTATGACCAACAGCCAAAGGTAGGCTAATGATGATGAAAGATAAAACTAATATATTCGATAAGAAAATCTTCATAACGTTCTTCAAAAGTATATAATTGTTTTATTATTACAATAATATTATTATTAAATTGTTATAATTCTTTTACAAAAAATATTAATAAATAATTTATGAGAAAAATAATTTCAACTCTTTTATTAATCATAAATTCAGCAACATCTTTTTGTCAAGGAGATATACCTTATTTAAAAGAATTATATATTCAAGAAATGCATGTAGATAAAAATTTCAGTCAAAAATATAGAATTCAACTTAGTAGACTTCGTGCTGCCTATCCTCTTGCCTTAAAAGCAAATAATTTAATTATTGAGTACGAAAAAGACCTTCATAAATTAAATAAAAAAAGAAAAAAAAGAAAATATACTAAGCATGCACACAAATCTTTGAAAGATGAATTCAATTATAATATTAAAGATTTATATAGATCTGAAGGAACTTTACTACTTAAATTAATCCATAGAGAAACAGGTATGTCTGTTTATCAAATAATTAAAAAATATAGAGGCAAATTAAATGCTTCGTTATATAATTCATTAGGTAAATTATGGCAACATAATTTAGATATCACATATGACAAATATGGAGAAGATTGGATTACTGAAATTGTAATTCAAGATATCTTATCTGGAAAAATAAATTTTAATTTTAAAACAAAAAAAATCGATAAACAAGAATATAAAAATGGAATGAAAATATATAACGAAAATCTAAAGAAATCACGAAAAAAAAATCGTAAAAAATTTAAATTATTTCGTCGTTAATCGATCTTCAGCTGAATTAGAAATAGCAGATTTATCAACTCGTAACTTTCCACTTTCTGTTGCAATTAGAATTGTCGAATCAGCTACTTCAAGAATTTTCCCATGTATTCCACCTATGGTGACAATTTTATCACCCGCTGCCATAGATTCTCTAAATTTTTTTAATTCTTTTTGTTTCTTCATTTGAGGTCTGATCATAAAGAAGTAAAATACTACTAAGATCATTAACAACATTACCATTTGATTCATATCAACATATTTTAATTATCTCTTAATTACATTTGCTTTTATAATTACTTTGTTTATTGAAGGATTCGTATTAGCAACTATACGAACAGATTTATTTATAATCCCAGCACCTGTCTTTTCTGTATTAATATAAGCCAAAACATAACCCGAATCACCTGGATTAATAGGATTTTCTGGATATTCGGCAACTGTACAAGAACAAGAACCTTTAACTTCTCCTATAACCAAAGGGTAGTCGCCTATATTTTCAATTTTAAATTTTGCTGTAATCATTTCTCCCTTAATTATTTTTCCGGCATTAAATAAAGAATCAACCTTCATTATAGTCTTATTACCAACCTGAATATCAAGATTATTATTACAAGAAATAATTATAATGATAATAGAAAAGAATAATAAAAATCTCATAATTCTAATTTTTTAAACCCAATCCAACTTTATTCAACTTATTTTCTTTAGACAAAGATAAAATAGCCTTGTCCAAAATACCATTTATAAAAATATTACTTTTTGGAGTACTATAATATTTTGATATTTCAATATATTCATTCAAAGTGACTTTGATGGGGATATTGTCAAAAACTTGTAATTCAGTAATTGCCATTTTCATAAGAATAACATCCATCTTAGCTATTCGATCAAACTCCCAATTTAAAGTTAAATCATCAATCAATGTTTCATTTGCTTTGTCAAATAATATTGTTTTTAATAATAATTCACTAACAAAAGCTTTTTCATCATCATTTTCTTTATACAAATTAAATATTTCAAATTTATTACCTTTCTCGAAAGAATTAATTGTTTTTACAATCATCGAACAAACTAAATCTAAATCATCAACCCAAGAAATATTTTTATCATTAAAATAATCATATAAAACATTTGAATTAGCAATATCTGATTTAAATAATTCAACTAGAAATTTTTTGTCTTCTTCAAAACCATCAATACCATTATTCATGTAATGATTATAAATATCACTTTTAATAACTTCATTATATATTTTACGAAACATTTGTTGATTTACATCACCAGACCAATTCAACTTCCTTTCCTTAGATAAGTAAATTAAGTTTACATCATTTTCAATAATATTAATTAACTCGTTCTCAACAAATTTCTTGTTTGGATTAATATCCTTATCAGTAAGAATATTTTTTTTCTTACTCTCTTCCATTCTATATAATCCATATTTTTTTAATTCTGAAAAAGTCAGTAATAAGTATATATATAAATCATATATTTTTTCTAAAGAATTAAAAAGATTTTTTTCTACATTATCTAAATCTTCAGATTTACATTGGTAAAATGCATATAGTGATTGCAAAACTTTTATTCGTAAATGTCTTCTATTAAGCATCTTTTTTAAAAGAAATTTAAGTATTTTGGATATCTAAGATCCTTTCTTCAGCAATTTTATTGGCTATTTGATATGTTGGAATACTTTCTTTTTTCGATCTTTTTACTATATCATAAATTGTCGTATAAATTTCCTCTGCTTTAGTCATTGCCCATTCATTAGAAAAACCTTTTAATTCTGAATAACAATTAATAACACCACCGGCATTTAAAGCAAAATCTGGAGCGTAAATAATTCCTTTGTCCATAATTTTCATACCATGCACATCTTCTTTCTCTAATTGATTATTAGCTGCTCCAGCAATAATCGAACATTTTAATCTATTTAATGTATTATCATTCAATGTAGCTCCTAAAGCACATGGTGCATAAATATCCATATCTAAATCATAGATTTCATCTATTCCAACAACATTTACATTATAGTCTTTTGAAATTCTATTTAGTAATGGAGTATGAATATCTGAAACATATACTTTTGCACCTTCTTTTAATAAATATTTAATTAAATACTCTCCAACATGTCCAACTCCTTGAATTGCAACAACTTTTTCTGAAAGTGAATCTGAACCATATAAAATTTTAGCACATGCCTTCATTCCCATATAAGTTCCATAAGCAGTAACAGGAGATGGATCTCCACTTTTACCAGGTAAACCAACAACATAATTAGTTTCCACACCAACATATGTCATATCTAAAGGTTCAATTCCAACATCTTCAGCGGTAATATAATTTCCTGCCAAACTATGAACGAACCTTCCAAATCTTCTAAATAAAGCTTCTGATTTCATAGTATGAGAATCACCAATAATAACAGCTTTACCACCACCTAAATTTAAGCCCGATATCGAATTTTTATAAGTCATACCCCTCGATAATCTTAATACATCATCTAAAGCTTCTGTTTCATTATTATAATTCCACATTCGAGTACCACCTAAAGCCGGTCCCAATTTAGTGTTATGAATTGCAATTATAGCCTTCAAGCCTGTATCATTATCATTACAAAAAAGTAATTGTTCATGATTATATTTACTCATCTTAGCAATCACAGGATTTTCTTTTAAATTAACACCTTCAATATTTTTTACTTCAAACATATAAATGATAAACGTTATTTCATGTCAATTATATAAATTTACAACGTCGTCGTAAATGAGCGTGGCAAAAATAGAAAATTATTAGATGAAGTCACTTAGCTACCTCAATAAATATTTATTTAAATATAAATGGAGATTCCTTTTAGGATTTTTTTTCATATTTGCAAGCAACTGGTTCAAGGTAGAGATGCCTGAATTTTTTGGTGATTTTACAGATGAATTAATAAATTGGGATAATTCTAAATCAAAAAATACAGTTTTGTTCATAGCAATAAAGGCTGGAGGAATAATAATAGGTCTAATTATTATATCAGGTTTTTTCCTTTTTCTAACAAGACATATGATCATAACAATGTCAAGGTTTATTGAATATGATTTAAAAAATGAAATATATAGAAAATATCAAAAGTTAAATTACTCGTTTTATAAAAAAAATAATACTGGTGATTTGATGAACCGAATTTCTGAAGATGTTTCAAAAGTAAGAATGTACCTAGGGCCAGGAATCATGTATTCAATTAATCTTGTAGCGCTTAGTATTATGGTAATTAAAAACATGATTAACATTAACATTCCCCTTACTGTCATTATTTTAATTCCATTACCAATTATGTCTTTTATCATCTATAAAGTCACAAACAGAATTGGAAAGCTAAGTTTAGATGTTCAAAAAGAACAATCAAAAATGTCAACATTAGCTCAAGAAACATTTTCTGGAATTAGAATAATCAAGGTATTTAATAGGAAAAAAGAAATAGATAAAAAATTTAATTACTCGACAGAAGAATATAAGAGAAAAACCATGAAATTGGTTCTAACAAACGCTCTATTCTTACCTACCATTTTTATATTAATTGGAATTAGTACTATTCTTTGCATATATCTAGGCGGTTTATTTCATTATAACGACAAAATAACTCAGGGAGAAATTTTAAAATACATTTTTTATGTTAATCACTTAACATGGCCTTTTGCATCAATTGGATGGGTTTCTTCTCTAACATCTCGAGCAGCTGCTAGCCAGACTCGAATAAATGAATTTTTAAATGAAAAAGCAGAAGTTATTGATAGCAATAATAAATCTTTCGAATTCGATGGAGAGATTGAATTCATTGATGTTTCTTATACCTATCCTGACTCTGACATAACAGCAATTAAAAATTTAAATTTAAAAATAAAAAAAGGCGAATCTTTGGGTATAATAGGGAAAACTGGTGCTGGAAAATCAACAATAATTAAGCTATTGATGCGCCAGATTGAACCAAATTCTGGAAAAATAACCATAAGTGGTATTAATTTAAAAGAAATAAATTTAAACGAATTCAGAAATCAATCTGGACTTGTTCCTCAAGATACATTCTTATTCTCAGATTCAATTAGAAACAATATATTATTTGGTATTAAAAAGAAAAATTCAAAAAATGCAGATATTGAAAAAATAGCAAAAGAATCACACATACATCATAATATAATAGATTTTAATGACAAATATGATACTTTACTAGGTGAACGCGGTGTAAATTTAAGTGGAGGACAAAAACAGCGTATAAGTATAGCGCGTGCATTAATCCGTAATCCAAAACTTTTAATTCTAGATGATTCGTTCTCATCACTAGATACGGAAACAGAAGATATTATTTTATCTAATTTAAAAAAAAGAAGATCCACGACATTTATTATCATAAGCCATAGAATTTCTTCTTTAAGAAACATGTCAAAAATAATTACTCTAAAAAATGGACATATTATTGAAGAAGGGAATCACGAAGAACTAATTAAATTAAATGGAATGTATGCAGATTTATATAAAAAACAATTAAATGAAAATTAGTTACATACAATTCAATACATTTGATTGATTAAATAAAATTAAGCATATTTGCTTATTGTAAATAATTTAAAATAAAGTCTATGGATTACGACAGAAATGATGAAGTGTTTTCTAAAGTTGTTAGAGCTGGGAAAAGAACTTACTTTTTTGATATTAAATCAACAAAGGGAAATGAGTTGTATATAACTTTAACAGAAAGTAAAAAAAGAGTAATTGACGGACAGGAATCTTATCAAAAACATAAATTATTTTTATACAAAGAAGATTTTCAAAAATTTGAAGATGCTTTTAAAGAAACAATTGAAAAAATCACTGAACTTAATGCTTCTGGAAAGTATAAAACAGACAACTATAAAAACACCGAAACAAGCGAAGATATTAGCTTTAACGATTTGTAAAATACATTATTACCAACTGTATCTTCCTGTTGATAACTACTAATAAAATTAATTCTATTTAACTTCAATTTGGTGTATCTTTATATCATATTTATGATTAATACGAATGGGTAAAATTATTGCTATTGCTAACCAAAAAGGTGGTGTAGGAAAGACTACTACTGCAATTAATTTAAGTGGTTGCTTAGGTATTCTTGAATTCAAGACACTTATAATCGATGCTGATCCTCAAGCAAATTCAACTTCGGGATTAGGAATAGACTCTAAAAACGCAAAAAACATATATGATTGTTTAATAAATAATATAGATCCAAAGGACATAATAATTAAAACAAAAAATCCAAATTTAGATATTATTCCTTCTCATATAGATCTAGTTGGCTCAGAACTTGAGATGATTAACCTTCCAAATAGAGAAAAAATTTTAAAACTTTCTTTAGATAAAATTAAAGATGAATATGATTACATAATAATTGATTGTTCACCTTCTCTTGGTTTAATAACTGTTAATTCATTAACAGCAGCAGATTCTGTCATTATTCCAGTTCAATGTGAATATTTTGCTTTAGAAGGTCTTGGTAAATTATTAAATACAATAAAAATTGTTCAAGGTAGATTGAACACTAATTTAGAAATTGAAGGTATATTACTAACAATGTATGATACAAGATTAAGACTTGCAAATCAAGTTGTAGATGAAGTTAAAATGCATTTTCAAGAAATTGTATTTGATACAGTTATACACAGAAATACTAAATTAGGTGAAGCCTCTAGTTATGGAGAGACTATTGTAATGCATGATGCAACTTGCAAGGGATGTGTAAACTATCTAAACTTAGCTCGTGAAATTCTTCAAAATAATGACTCAACAAAAATCTTAAATAATTTTAATAAAATTGAATTAAGTGACGAACTATAAAACAACAAAACGTTCAGCACTAGGAAAAGGGTTAAGTGCATTATTAGAAAACTCTGATATAAATAATAATTCAAAAAGAGTCAATAATCTTCTAGGTACTATTTCCAACATCCCTATTTCTTCTATAGAAGAAAATCCATTTAATCCTAGAACTAATTTTGAAAAAGAACCCTTAACTGAATTAAGTAATTCAATTATGGAACATGGTATTATTCAACCGCTAACTGTTAGAGAATTAGGCCGAGGAAAATATCAGTTAATTTCAGGAGAAAGAAGATTGAGAGCTTCAAAAATAGCTGGCCTTAAGACTGTCCCAGTATACATAATGATTTCAAATGACCAAAAAATGCTTGAAATGGCATTAGTTGAAAACATTCAACGTGAGAACCTTAATCCCATAGAAATAGGTTTGTCATATTCGAGATTAATTAAAGAATGTAATTTAACACAAGAAAAACTAAGTGAAAAAATATCTAAAAGCAGGTCTAATATTGCCAATCACATTAGACTTCTTAAATTGCCTATAGAGATTCAATCTGGAGTAAAATCAAAAAAAATTTCCATGGGACATGCACGTGCATTAATATCTATTAATAATCAAAATACTCAAATAAACTTATTTAATAGAATAGTAAGTGAAAAATTATCTGTAAGGGATTTAGAATCAATTTTACGACAAAAAAAAACAAGCGCATTAAATAAAGAAAATAAGAAGAATGAATCACTAAATAGATCTAAAAATAATCAAAGTGACTTTATTTTAAAAGAATATCTAAGTAGTAAACTTTCAACAAAAATTGATATAAAAAAATCCAAAAAAGGAAATGGTAAAATAATTATCAACTTTAATTCAAATAAAGAACTTAATCGAATCATCGAATTATTTAAAAAATAATGAAACTTTTTCTCCTTTTATTTTTTATAGGATCTAACATAGTTTTCGCACAAACAAGTAAACTAGATTATAATAATCTAAATCACTTATTTTTCAACAATAAACACAAACAAATAGAGGAAGACTTTAAGAACAAGCATTCTATAAAAAAAGCAGTCATTCTATCCGGGCTCATACCAGGCTCTGGTCAAATATATAATCACATAGCTATGCCTAAAGGTAAAAAAAAAGGATTTTGGAAAGTACCTTTAATATATTCAGGTTTGGGAGTATCATCATACTTTTTAATAACAAATCAAATAACTCAAAAATCACTTAAAAATGAGTACATAGCAAGACAAAATGGTGATTTAGGAAATATTGAATGGGCTGATTTACAAAATACTGATCAAGTTTTGACTCTTTATAATCAATATATAGGTTGGCGTGATTTATCTATAGTTGCAGCTACCCTAGTATACATACTTCAATTAACCGACGCAGGTGTTGAAGCTCATTTTGTTAACTTTGATATTTCCAAAGATCTTTCTCTATCAATAAATCCAACGATTTTAAATTATCAAAATGCAGGAATACAATTATCAATAAATTTTAATTAATAAGTATTAGCCACAAAACATATAAATAATTTATTTTTGTTTAAATAGAAATTGATGAATATTGGTTTAATTGGATACGGAAAAATGGGTAAAGCTATTGAAAAAATAGCTTTAGATCGTGGACATAAAATTACAGCAAAAAGTAATAGTCAAAACCCCATCACAAATATTGATTTCTCAAAAATTGATGTAGCAATTGAATTTAGCGAACCTAATTTAGCCTTAAATCATATAAAATATTGTGTTAAAAAAAACACGCCTATTATTGTAGGTACAACTGCCTGGGAAGATGATTTACCTATGATTTCTGATTATGTGAAAGAAAATAATGGTTCTATGTTACATGCATCTAATTTTAGTATTGGAGTAAATATATTCTTTGAAATCAACAAAAAATTAGCAAGATTAATCTCCTTTAAAAATGAGTATAAACCAAGCATAGAAGAAACTCACCATACAGAAAAAAAAGATTCTCCATCAGGTACTGCTATCTCTTTGGTCAAAGATATTATTCATGAAAAAAACAAATACGATTCATGGATACTACAGAAAAAAGAAGTAACAAAAAAATCGAGCAACCAAATACCTATAAAATCAATCAGGAAAGAACAAACTATTGGTCAACACGAAATAACATATGAATCTCATATCGATACAATTAAAATTAAACATATAGCAAAAAATCGTGATGGCTTTGCCCTGGGATCTATAATAGCTGCCGAATGGATTATCAATAAAAAAGGTGTTTTCACTATGCACGACTTAATTAAATAATAAAAAAATGAACATATTCTACTTTTATTTATTAATTCTAATTCATCCATACATATCGTTCTGGTTCATCAGTTTTAAACAAGCTGAACGAAAACAATGGGAAGCATTAATACCTATATATAATTATTTTATTGCTTTTAAATTAGGATGTAAAAAACCTTGGTGGTCTTTACTAATGATAGTACCAGGTGCACACCTAATAATGTGGTCAGTTTTAAACACCTCTTATATTAGAAGATTTGGTTATTTTTCATTCATTGATACCATTCAAGGTATTTTCTTTCCTTACATAATTTTATTTAGGATAACAAAAGAAAAAAATATATTATTACCTGAAACTAATTGGGCAAATAGTAAAGAAATGTCTGAACGTGAATGGGGTGACCACATAGCATTGTTTTTAGCTTTACCAATTATTGGACATATAATTGCTTTAGGACTTGGAGCAGTGACTAGACACAAACCTGGAAAAAAATCAAAAGTAAAAGAATGGGGAGATTCCATCATTTTTGCACTTGTAGCAGCAAGTATTATTAGAACATATGTTTTTGAACCTTTTCAAATACCTACCGGTTCTATGGAAAAAACATTATTGGTTGGTGATTTCTTATTTGTGAATAAGCTTATATATGGACCTAAAGTGCCTGTAACACCTCTATCCTACCCTTTAGTTCACAATACAGTTCCTTGGATAAATATAAAATCATACACTGAATTAGAGACTCTTGAATATACTAGACTTCCAGGATTTTCAAACGTCAAAAGAAACGATGTGGTAGTTTTTAATTACCCATCAGGAGATACAGCTGTATATGACCCAAGAATGCCAAACGGATTAATGGGACATGACTATCATGGAATTTTGAATAAAGAAGCTTTATTACTCTGGCAAGAAAACAATTCTTATTTACCCAAAATAAAAAAACAATTTATAGATAGTATTAAAAAAGCTAACTCTCAAATTATATTGAATAATGAAAACGTTGCAGCATTTGCGTTACAGCAATCAAAAAATAAACTAATTAATTTTTATGGTAATGAGTTTATTGAAAATTATGAGATTTGGAGAAAAAAAGCAAGAAAAAAATTAGCTGAAGATAAAATTGCATATGACCAAAGTACCGGAGGCACAATAAAACATTATGGTTTAATATACAGGCCAGTTGATAAAAGAGAAAACTATATTAAAAGGTGTGTTGGAATTCCTGGCGATACAATACAAATTATCAATTCTATTTTATATGTTAATAATGAAAAAGCATTTGTTCCTGAAAATCAAAATTTACAATACATAGTTTCTAATGTTCTTCTTCCATCAAAATCTAGAATGGATGAGAAATATGATTTAGAAGATACTCGTGGTGATTATTATATAAATCCAAACGGAAATGGGACATATATTATGAACTTAACAAATAATCAACTTGAAAAATTAAAAAGAGCAAATCCTGAAGGAATTTTCAATCTAGTTAGATATCCTCAAATACAAGATAGTATAGACATAAATACAAAAACATTTATAGATAATTTAAATTGTTTTCCTAAAGATTTCTATGTAAATAATACTATAACTGACTTTAATAAATTTCAAATACCTTATGCAGGTCAAAAAATAAAAATAAACAACCAAAATATTGCTTGGTACAGAAGAATAATAACTGCGTATGAAGGACACTCTCTAAAAGAAATAAATAATGAAATTTGGATTGATAATAAAAAAGTAAATGAATATACATTTAAAATGAATTATTATTGGCTAATGGGAGACAATCGATTCAATTCTGCTGATTCCAGAGTTTGGGGCTTTGTTCCAGAAGATCATATTGTCGGAAAAGCTTCAATGGTATGGTTTTCTAAAAGCCCTTATCAAGGAATTAGATGGGAGCGTCTATTTAATATAATTAAATAATGAGTGTAATTCTTCCAACATCATACTTTGGAAGTATCGCATATTTTCGTGAACTATCAAAACATAATAATATTTTAATAGAAGCAAAAGAAAACTTTCCAAAACAAACGTATCGAAATAGATGTGAACTCGTAAGTGCAGATGGAATAATATCACTCTCTATACCTACAAAACGTATTAATGGATCAAAAACTAAAACAGAAGATATAATTCTATCAGATGATGAAAATTGGAGAATAAGACATTGGAGATCTATTAAAAGTTGTTATCAATCTGCAGCATATTTTAACTATTATAAATCTGAAATTGAAGAACTTCTATTTACAAACAAAGAAACACTCCTTAACTTTAACACCAACATAACAAATCGAATAATTAAATGGTTAGATATTAATACCGAAATACAAATAACGAAAAAATTTAAGCCATATTCTAATGATGATTTAAGGGTGAAATTAGTTGATAAAAATAATTTCCAAAAAATAAATAAATCACCATACATACAAGTATTTCAAGCAAAAAATAATTTCAAAACAAGTTTATCTATTTTAGATGCTGTAATGTGTGAAGGACCAATAGCAAGAAATTTAATAGTCAGCAAATAATGAAATTTACTATACACTCATTTATTTTTTTTATAATATCATTATCAATGAATAATATATTAGGTCAAGAATTCTCCATTGCTTTTTATAATGTCGAAAATTTATTTGATACAATCAATTCAAAAAATAATGATAATGAATTTCTTCCTAATTCACATAAAAAGTGGAATAAAGAAAAATATGAAGAAAAAATAAAAAAAATAAATACAGTTATTAGATCAATCAAAAATCCTATTATTATTGGATTATGTGAAATAGAAAACAAATCTGTAGTAGAAGATATAGTAAACAAAAGTATTTTAAAAGAAACACATGAAGTTATTCATTATGAAAGCTTAGATAATCGAGGTATAGACAACGCAATAATATATGATAAAACAAAATTAAATCTCTGTGAATCTGGAATAATACGAATCCAATTACCAAGAAAACATGCTCCTACTAGGGATATTATATGGGCTAAATTAAATCATTTAGAAGATACCATAATAATTATGGTAAATCATTGGCCAAGTAGATATGGAGGAATAAAAGAAAGTGAACCGAAACGTTTAGCAGCAGCATATTCAGCTAAAACGTTTATAGATTCTATAATGAAATTAAATCCTAAAAGTAAAATTTTATTCATGGGAGATTTAAATGATTACCCCAAAAATATTAGTACTAAAATAATTTCAAGGTCACTAAAAAGCATGATAAAAAAATCATCTGGAAAATACAAAGGTACACATAACTATAAAGGAAAATGGAATATATTAGACCATATTTTTGTGTCAAAATCTTTATTAAAAAGAAAAGGAATTCACGCAAAAAAAGGATCAGGAATAATACATAGTAATAAATTCCTTTTAAGCACCTATAAGGGACGAGTCGTTCCATTTAGAACATATGAAGGAAAAAAATATCTAAATGGTTACTCTGATCACTTACCTGTATCTGTTAAAATTGTATTAGAATAATAATAAATTAAACACTTAATTGCATATTATCTAAAACATTCATAACATTTCTTACAGCTTCCGCAGACTTATTCAGCATATCTTTTTCTTCATCATTAAGGTTAAGCTCAATGATTTTCTCAATGCCATTTTTACCTAAAATAACTGGTACACCTAGAAAAATATTATTCATTCCATACTCACCCTCTAACCATGAACATACTGGAAAAACTCTTTTTTGATCTCTAACTATTGCTTCAACCATTTGAGCTGCTGCTGCACCAGGAGCATACCAGGCAGATGTGCCTAATAATTTAACAATTTCACCTCCTCCAAACTTTGTTCTTTCAATAATTTCATTTAACCTATCTTTATCAATTAATTCTGTTACTGGAATTCCACCAACAGTAGTATACCTAGGTAATGGAACCATTGTATCTCCATGCCCGCCCATAAGTACTGCTTGTATATCTTTTGGAGATACATTTAATTCTAAAGCCAAAAATGAACGATAACGAGCTGTATCTAATACACCTGCCATACCAAACACTTTATTTCTATCAAAATTGGCTGTCAAATATGCACAATAAGTCATCACATCTAATGGATTAGAAACACATATTATTTTAGAATTTGGAGAATATTTAATAATATTTTCAGTTACCATTTTAACAATACCTGCATTTGTAGCAATTAAATCATCTCTAGACATTCCGGGCTTTCTAGGTAAGCCAGATGTAATAACAACTACATCCGAATTCTCAGTTTTAGAATAATCATTTGTAGAACCAATAGTTCTTGAATCATATGAAGCAATTGGGGAAGTCTCCCAAATATCCAAGGCTTTTCCCTCTGCAAAACCTTCTTTTATATCCAATAATACAATTTCATTAGCAATTTCTTTATGTGCTAATACATCAGCACAAGTAGAGCCAACATTTCCAGCACCAACAACAGTTACTTTCATTTTTTTATGTTTGATTTAAAAATAATATTCATATTTCGCGAAATTAACACAAATGTTAATAAAATCATTTATTTTACACTCTTTAATTCTGAATTAAATTAATTGTAAGGCAACTAGAAAAAAACTAGCTCGTCTTTTTAATGAAAACAATGTGGAGAATAAAGAAAAATTAAAGCATATAATCAACGGTTGTCTTGAAAACAAAAGACGTTCTCAAGAAGAGTTATTTAAGCTTTATTATGGAAAAATGATAAGTGTTTGTATGCGTTACACATTAGACAGAGATACAGCTGAGGAAGTTCTCCAAAAAGGTTTTATAAAGATATTTGAGAAATTAGAAGCATTTGACTATAAAGGTTCTTTTGAAGGATGGATAAGAAGAATTATGTGTAATACAGCAATTGATAATATTCGTAAAAATAAAAGAAACCCTAAATTAACAGATAATGAAAATGACTTTAAAATTGGATCCGAAAACCCAATAATTGAAGCAGAAGAACTAGAATTTATTGAAATGAAAGCTGAAATTGCTCTAGAAGCTATTAATAAATTATCACCTGCATATAAAACTGTATTTAATTTATATGTAATGGAGGAATATACTCATAAAGAAATTGGTCATATTCTTGGAATCAGTGAGGGAACGTCTAAATCTAATTTGTCAAAAGCTAAAATGAACCTTAAACAAATATTAAAAGAAAAATTCATGAATATTAAATAAAATGAAAAATTTAGAAAACCATTTTAAAAAAATTTTAGAAAATCATGAAATGCCTTATAATGAGAAGGCTTGGCATTCTTTAAAAACAAAACTTGACACAAAATCATCATTACAAAATAAACATAAGATTAAAATATATTCTTTAGTTACTGGAATTATAATAATCTCTTCTTTAATAATATATAACTTTTCATCAAATGACTCTAGTATTACATCAAAGAATATAAAGTCTAAAAATGATAAGATAATGGAATATATGAAGAAAGAAGAAATAATTAGTCAACAAAATAATCGTGATATAAAAACTAATTTAATTGAAGACAAAAAAAGTATTACTCAGAATAATCGAAAATCAATAGAAAAAAATATATCTGATAAAAAAACAAATCTAGAAGTTGAAAATAAATCTAAAGATATAAATCAAAATGATATAATTTTTGTTGATGAAAATAACACTAATTTAGAAGAAACAGAACCTAAAATTAATTATAATGAAAAGATTGTATTTGGTTTAAATTCCATAATACCTGAAATTAATAATTTATGTGAAGGTCAAACAATTAATATTAAAAATCCAAATAATACTGATCTTATCTTAAAAGGAAATGATTTATTAATAATAATACCAAAAAATTCTAACTATTCAGTAACCTTTAAATCAGCTGGTAATTACTCTATTAGTACAGAAAATAATACTAAAACTTTTATAGTTAAAAAATCACCTTTTATTGATTTCAATATTGATTTAGCAACAAAATTTGAAAATGGTATTCCAGTTACTAATGTCGAATGTAATCTACCTGGAAATAACTATCTATGGTCTTACAATAACAAAAATATTAACGGCAAGAAATCTACTGCACATTTCTATAAAAAAGGAAATCATGAAATATCATTAGAATTAACAGGTGTAAACGGATGTAAAAGCAGACTAAGTAAGTCAATATATATAGAAGAATCCTATAATTTAATGGCTGTTAATTCTTTCATTCCAACTTCTATAGATTCACGTAAAAATAGATTTATACCATACGCTTTAACTAAACGAAATGTGAAATTTCAGATGATTATAATCGATCCTAGTGATGGACATATTGTTTATCAAACTAATAATGCAAATGAAGGTTGGGATGGGATTGATCAAAAAACTGGAAAAATGGTTTCTTATAAATCAAATTACATTTGGAAGGTTGTTATTGATAATCCTGAGCCAAATGAAAACAACCAATATGTGGGTAGTATTATACCAGTAAATTGGGAATAATAAAAACTAAATTTTTAAATAAGGATATTTTTTAATTAATTTATTTTTTAAACTAGTATTTGCCTCTTTCATTTTAATATCACTATTAGAATTAGGATGTATTGACTTGTGACTATCCGTTCTTTTTATTTTCATTACTTCATTACTTAAAAAAATAGTATCGTTTGAGCAATATACTTGTTCGAACTTTTCCCAAATAAATTTAAGTGCAAAATTACTTGGATGAACTAAATCATCAGAATAAAAACGATAATCTCTTAATTCATCAATTAAAATCTCATATGCAGGGAAATATTCAACATTATTAAATAAAACTAAATTATGAACCAACTCAATCAATCGTGATTTACTTCTATTATTGTTAATTAAACCATCTTTCTTATGCCTAACTGGACTAACAGTAAATATTATCTTTAAATCGGAGTTAATCATTCTGATCCGACTTATTATATCTAACCAAATCTCTTCCATTAATGAAACTGAAGTCAGTGATTTTGTGAATTTATCTTGTTTCTCTTTATGACAATTTCCAACAACTTTTAAAATATCATTATGACTGAACCCCCAAGCCGAACCGAATGTAATAATCAGAAAATTTGAAGAAATTAATCTTCGCCTGAAGTCTTGTCTAATTTTTACAATTTTTTTAATAAGCTTATCTTTAGAAAAATCAAAAATTGCTCCCGAGCTATCCCACGAATAAAATAAATCATCATTTTTATAAATATCCACACTTTTTTCATTAGTTATTGAATCATTTATGACATTTGAAATTGCTAATGGATGAAATAAAATACCAAACGGATTTTCAAAAAAAGAAAACCCCCTATTAGCAAGGTTAAAAGACATATTGTTTGAAAAACAACTACCTATTAATATAATTTTATCCTTATGATTTAAATTAAGGCAACTCTTCTCTATATTGGTTTCTAATTTAAAATTCATTATTTCATTAAAACTCGAGCATTATCTATGGCTACATCTTTAATCTCAGAACCACTCATTAATCTAGCTATTTCTTCCACACGTTCATTATCTGATAATTCTTTAACTACTATTTTAGTTATATTATTATCAACAAACTTTATTACTTTTAAATGCTGTGTTGCCTTAGCAGCTACTTGAGGTAAATGAGTAATTGCTATTACTTGAATATCTTTACCCATTTTTTTCATCATATTACCCATTTTTTGAGCAACATCTCCTGAAACTCCAGTGTCAATTTCATCAAAAAATATTGATCTTAAATTAACTTGAGAAGACATTAAACTTTTTAAAACTAACATAACTCTAGAAAGTTCTCCACCACTTACTGCATTATCAATAGAGACAGGATTAACTCCGACATTTGGACTAAATAAAAGCTCTAATATCGAATTACCGTATTCATTTAATTCTTTAGCATTAGTCTTAGTTAGATTAAATTTTAAAACTGTATTACCTAATTTTAAATCAGTTAATTTTTGTAATACTTTTTTTTCAATTTCAGGAATTGACTCTAATCTTTTAGTATGAAGATTTTCAGCTAAATTAAATAAAGTGCTTTCTTCTTTTAATATTTCTTTAGATAATTCTTGAATATTTTTTTCTAATTCTTCTTTATGGAAAGAAAAATCTGAAAGTTGATTCTGTAATTTAATTAATTCACTTTGGGAAGTTTTATTATGTTTTTGAAGAATCCTGTTATACCTATCTAACAAATTTATTAAAACCTCTATTCTATTTGGATTAGACTCTATTTTATTAAGTGTAAAATCAGCTTCTGAAGCTATATCTATTGATTCAATTAATAAAGAATTAATTCTATCAAATAATAGATTTAGATGATCAGTAAAATTTTCACTTTTTGAAAGTAATAGCTTCAATTTGTTTAACCTTTCATGAATCCCCGCATCACATTGAAAATATTCAATAATATTAGCATAACTAAAACGAATACTATCTACATTTTCCAATTCTATTAATTCATTTTGTAATTCATCATATTTATGAGAATTAAGTTCTAATTCAATTAATTCATTTAATTGAAAATTATTATAATCAAATTCAGAAATACTTCGAGATAATTCAACTTTTAAGTCATTTAATTTCTTTTTTTTATGTATTAAATTCGAGAAATTTATTGAAAATTCTTCTTGGTCTTTATATGTTCCAGATAATACATCCAAAACTTTCATTTGAAAATCTGATTTTTTTAATTCAAGAGAATGAAATTGAGAATGAATATTGATTAGTTGAGAAGAAAATTCTTGTAAGATATTTAAATGAACTGGTGTATCATTAATAAAAGCACGAGATTTACCTTGCTTAATTATTTCTCTACGTATAATAGTATCATTGCAATAATCTAAATCATGTTTACTAAAAAAATCTTCAAGGTTAAACTCTTTAATACAAAAAATTGCTTCTACAACTGATTTATTAGACAAATTACCTACAACAGAAAAATCAGCACGCTTACCCAAAACTAAGGCTAATGAATTCAACAATATAGACTTCCCTGAACCTGTTTCACCAGTAATTACAGTAAAATCATTATTGAAATTAATCAACAATTTATCAATAAATACAAAATTTTCTATGCTTAATGATTTTATCATCAATTTAATATCTCCTGATATTTAGAAGAATTTGCAGGATCTATTCTTTTTAAAAGATTTACAATTTCGTTTTTTTCTTTAATTTCTGCTTCGGAATA
The DNA here is from genome assembly GCA_002709305.1 of Crocinitomicaceae bacterium. GTDB lineage: Bacteria > Bacteroidota > Bacteroidia > Flavobacteriales_D > Crocinitomicaceae > UBA4466. The sequence goes on from PAQM01000006.1 coordinate 163,617, forward strand.
CATGTTCTTTAATTCATTAGTTTTTGCCTGCATAAAATTTAAAACATTCAAAGAGCTCGGACGTGTTGCTGTAACCTTAATTAATTTACTCAAAGCTGAATAAATATTAGATTTAGCTGACTTATCATCATCATATAATAAATCTATGCCCTTACGGTGATATAAATACATACAGTCTCTTAAAGGAGAAAATAATTCATGAAGAATATTGTCGATTAACCAATAACGATTATTTTTTCCACGTGATGAACTTTTCCAACCCGAATTTGAAGAAGACTGAGCATTACTAACTATCTCTTGAGCAATTGTAAACAAATCTGTTCCACCTTTATTACTAAAGGAATCATAATCCATACCAAGAATAAAATAAGCATAAAATGCTAAAACAGATGACAACTCATCTCTATATTGGTTTGGTGCGTAGATTAAAGCCGCTCCGCGTGAATAAGTAAATGAAATATCATCATCTTGAAAATTAAATAAAGTAGTATTATAGTTTGAATTAAATGCTGGACGTGAGCTTTGAATTTGAAGAGAGCCTGAAAAAGTACCAGATACTGGAATTTCATTAATTTGAAGTTGTAAGTTACAGTTAACTCTTTCCTCAACTGTAAAATTATCTCTAGTCCACTGTGTATTATTCATGAAATCATAGATAGTATTTTCGAGTTCTGTAATCATTTCTTTATCAAGAGTAGTTAGCTCTAGACGTGCATCAGAGATAATACTAACCTGACAGTTTAATTCTTGAGAATCAAGCTTAAATATTAACAGAAATAATGAAATGAGTAATGAAATATACTTCAACTTAAATACTTTTTTAAAAATAATACTATATCTTTCGCAACTTTGTCCTTTGATTTTAAATCAAAATCTTGAAAATTATTTTTATTATCTAAAATACTAATTTTGTTAGTATCAAAACCAAAACCTGCTCCTAAATCTTCTAAAGAATTCATTACAACAATATCTAATTTTTTCAATTCTAGCTTCTTTTTAGCATTTTGCTTAACATCATTAGTTTCTAAAGAAAAACCAACTAAATATTGATTATCTTTTTTATTTTGACTTGCCCAAAATAAAATATCTGGATTTTTAATTAATTCAATTTTTAGTTCTTCACTAGATTTCTTTACTTTTTTATGAAAACGTTTTTTTGGTCTGTAATCAGAGACTGCTGCAGAAAATATTCCAAAAACAGAATGTTTCCATGCTTTTTTTACTTCCATTAACATCTCTTCGGCAGATTTCACATTAATAAGAGATAAATTCGGGTGATTAATTTTCAAATTTGTAGGTCCAGAAATTAAAGTTACAATTGCACCTTGATTCAAAAATTCATTAGCAAGACTATACCCCATCTTTCCGCTAGAATAATTACTTATATACCTTACTGGATCAATTTCCTCACATGTTGGGCCAGCAGTAATTAATACATTTTTATTTTTAAACAGGGGATCTAATTTAGAATCAAAAAATTGATGAATAGAATTAAAAATATTTTCAGGTTCTGACATACGCCCATCGCCTACTAAACCACTAGCTAACTCACCATACTCGACTGGGATTATTTCCACTCCATGTTCAGATAATTTTTCGAAATTACTTTTTGTTGAAGCATGATTATACATATCCAAATCCATTGCAGGAGCAACTAGGGTATTTGTTTTCATAGAAAGATATGTTGCTAGTAATAAATTATCACAACTACCTAAAGCCATTTTACTTAATGTATTTTTGGTTAATGGAGCAATTACAAAAACATCTGCCCAAAGCCCATATTCTACATGATTATTCCATGAACCGTCTTTTTTATTCCAAAACTCAACGGCTACTGGATTACCTGAAAGAGTTGATAAGACTAGAGGGCTTATAAAATCACAAGAGGCAGGTGTCATAATACATTTAACCTCTGCCTCAGCTTTTATTAATAATCTTATAAGAAATGGGATTTTATATGCGGCTATACCACCAGTTATTCCCAGAAGTATGCGCTTACCTCGCATTTAAATTATTTTTCATCATTAATCTCAGGATCTCTATGATAAATTTTATCAGCTAATAATTCTTGAATAGCAATAGCAACAGTTTTAGGCAATCTTTCATAAAATCTAGATATTTCTATTTGCTCTCTATTTTCAAAAATTTCTTCTAAATTATCTGTTGTAGATGCAAACTCTTGTAATTTTTGAGTAAGTTCCTCTTTTAACTCAACACTTAACTGATTTGATCTTTTAGACATCATGACGATAGATTGGTAGATATTACCAGTCTTTTCCTCCATTTCAGAGGTATCTCTTGTTATAGTTGTTTTTTCCGCAGTACTATTTTTAAAACTCATATCTTAATTTTTTATTTTATCTAATTCAATCTGTTTATAATAATTAGAAACTACATCTATATATTCAGAATTAGGAAAACTAGCTACAAAGTTATAATATCTTTCTATAGTTTTTTCAATTCTATCCTTTTTTTTACTCTCAACACTGTTTTTAGATAAAAAATAAGAATTTTTGACCAACAAATATGATACTTCTTCATTATAAATAGACATTGGAAAATCATTTAAAAAAGTTATAGCTGCTGATGTAGCAGCTCTATAATTACCTGTTTGAGAGTATAGTCTAACTGCATAAAAATCTTTTTTCTCTAATTTAAAACGAAGTTTATCAATAATTACATTACATGAATCAACAAGTGTTGAAGATGGAAAACGATCAATAAATTGTTGAAGATCATTAATCGCTAAAGCTGTTTCATTTTGATCAAGTGAAAAATCGGGGGAATTTTGAACAGAACACATAGCGCTTAAAAACAATGCTTCTTCTGATTTTTGACTCATTGAAAATCTCTGAGAAAACTGACCCAAATAATAACCTGCCATGTAATAATCACCAGCTAAATAATACCCCTTACCTATTCTAAAATAAGATAATTCTCCTTCATTTGTCTTTGGCATTCTTTGGTATACCTGTTCATATAAGTCAATTGACCTCAATTCTTGACCATCATCATATAACTCATTAGCCATTTGAAATTTAGCTGTGTAATTATCTGATTTAAGTACTTTATTATATGATTTACAAGATGTAAAAATAAAACCGCTAGAGATAATAAAAAAAAGAAATAATATTTTCATAAACACAAAAATAAAAGAAATATGATTTGTATTTTTTTTAACGTACTCTAATTCTTTGACCTATCTGAAGAATAGTGTTTCGATTTATACCATTTAAAGAACATAATTTTGAAACTGATGTTCCATTTTTTATAGCAATAGCTCCCAATGTATCACCAGACCTAACTCTATGATATACCTTGTTAGAATTAGATTTTTTAGTTGATGAACCAGCTCTAAATAAACCACGATTTATTAATAAATTTTGATCTATAATTCTTTTATTCTTAAAGTCAATAATTTTTTCTGGGTTTAAAGGGATATCATAAAATCTAACTTCAAAATGTAAATGAGAACCATAAGAATGTCCAGTATTCCCTCCTAAACCAATAGGATCTCCTGCATTAACAATTTGATTTGGAACAACTAAATGCTTATTTAAATGTGCGTAAAAAGTTTCTAATCCATTATTATGACGAATAATCACTAAATTTCCAAAACCACTTAAATTATATTTTGCATATCTAACTCTACCCCCCCAAGCAGCTCGAACAGTGTCCCCAGTTTTTAAATCTATATCTGTTCCATTGTGCTGACGACCTCTTCTCCATCCAAATCGAGATGTAATTTGACCATCAAAAGGCAATACAAAACCTGAATCAATATTTTCTTGAAGGCAAATCCAAAATGTGTCTTTAATTTGATTAACATCATTTTTCAAATTTGATGTATAACAAACATCAGTATTCCAATTTTGAACAAAATTTATATTCAGATCTTCATTAATAAGTGAATATAAATGTTCATTTAATACACCATTAAAGTTTTGATCTTCTATATATTCCCATGTTCTATTAGCATAAATTAAAATTTTACCTTTTTGACTATCAATAGTGTCAATTATTTGAGTAAAAGTAAATTTGATGATAGAAATAAATATTAAAGTGATGAGAAAATGAATATTTTTCATGAATTAATCCTTTTTAGAGTCGGTATTTATTACATCCATAACCATTATGTTATAAAACAAATCTTCATTAGACTTAACTAAATTTTGATATCCTTTATCCCTATACCCTTGATTATGTGGGATATAAACGAACATACGATCAGATTTTTTTGAGTTAATCAATGCTTTTTTCAAACCAGGAACAACTCCTTTACTATTTAAATTAAAACTAAAAGGATTATTTGAACGGTATGTGTTAATATATAAAGGATTTGAAGGTGTCGATACCATACAATGAAATTGAATTTCATATCCAAAATTAAATTTTAATTTATTAGTATTATTTTCCTCAAAAACCCAAATCTTATTACCATCAATCTCACGTGTTGGCGCTCTATTTTCATGAACACGCATTTGAATAATGTTATTTGAATTAGGTGGAATAAGATTCTCTATACCTTTTTCACCTCTGGCTAATTTAGATGGTATAAAAATCTCTACTGAATCACCAACTTTTAATTGTTTTAAAGAAATTTCCCAACCAATGGTTTGCATATTAAAACCTAATAAAAAAGGAACATTTCTTTTTTTAATTAAATAATTACCATCAACAATAGTATTATCTTCAAGTAGTACTTTATAATCAATCATAGCACAATCAGCATATTTTAATTTTTGACCTACACCATTCTCAATCCATTTTATTTCAATTCCATTATCTAAAAAAATACTATCAACATATTTTATGTTATTATGTTCAATATCATATATATCAGAAATTGAATCCTTAATTATTGATTTTAATTCTTTTTCTATGTTAGAATCATGGTCAACATTTGTATCACATGAATTATTAAACAAAAAGAATGTTAATGTTAATGTCAGTATAAAAAATTTATCAATCATATTTGTATTCCAATTAAATAAATATCTATAACAACAGTATTTAATGGTGGTATTTTATTCATATCACCTACCAAACCATGGGCAAGATGTGTCGGTATTATTAATTTTGCTCTATCACCTATTGTCATTTTTTTAATCGCTTCTTGAACACCAGATTCTATATTTGAATTATCTACAACAAATTCATAGTAATCTTCACCGGTTACTCTATAACATTCAGTTCCATCTAAAAGACTAACAACATATTGAATCTCAGCAATATCTCCTGGTAGTGGAGAATATAGTGTATCTACAACTCCATGTTCATATATGTAATATTGTAATCCACTTCCAGTAATTATAAGATCCCAATCCTTATGTTGTTCTTTAAAAAGGTTAATATCAATTTGCTCTTCAATAACCAATTCTTTGTTAAAATCAGTAGATTTTTTTTTACTCCATTTTATTTCTGTTTTGCCAATAATATTATCCTCTTTACAAGAACACAAGAAAAACAATAATGAAAAAACAAAAGCAAAAAAATACATACTTTAAAAATATTTAGGCAATAATGATTTAAATTTTAAAATCGTATTCTCAATTGAATCATTATTAATTCCACCAGCAGCGTACTTATGACCACCACCATTAAAATGATCAGTTAAAATTGTATTTACAGAAAATAAACCCTTAGACCTAAGTGAAATTTTAACTTTATCACCTTTTTGAGTGAAAAATGCAGCAATTTCTATACCTTTAATTGAAAGCGCTAAATTAACTAAGCCTTCTGTATCACCTTTAATGTAATTAAATGAACTTAAAATGTCCTCTGTAACTGAGATAATAGAAACTTTATAACTATTTATAACTTCTAATCTATTAGAAATTATGTAACTATGAAGTTTTATTTTATCTATACGATTACTATCAAAGGTTTTTTGATAGATATTAACGTGATCAACACCTATATTGAGTAGATGAGAGACAATATAATGAGTCCTTGAAGAAACTGAAGAAAATCTAAAAGAACCTGTATCACTTATAATTCCTAAATAAATAGGAGTTCCTATATCCGAATTCATTAATTCTAAATTTCCTGAATAATTTATTAATTCATAAACCAACTCAGATGTTGAGGAAGCAGAAGATTCAGAAATAGTAATATCAACAAATTCTGAAGGATTAACGTGATGATCAATCATTACTTTTTTTGCTTTACATGATGATAATATTTCACCCATAGAGCTACCTAAACGATCTTGAGTATTATAATCAAGACAAAAAATTAAATCTGCAGATTTCATTTGATCTATTACTTCTAATCTATGATTTTCAAAATCAATAATAATATCATCATCTATAATCCATTTAAGAAAATCTGGACAAGAATCAGGATGACAAATTTGTGCTGATTTACCTAAAACTGAAATAAAACGATATAAAGCCAAAGAACTCCCAATAGAATCACCATCAGGAGACAAATGACTAGTAATAACAATATTATTTGAGTTTTTTATTAACTGATAAATCTTAACTGCCTCCTTCATTTATAATAAAATATTTTTAGTCTCTTTTGCTATCCTAGAACTTAAATCATTAGAAACTTCATGTAATGGTTTTCTCATATATGATTGAATTATACCTTGAGCCTCTAAAGACACTTTTACTCCACCAGGATTTCCTTCTTCAAAAAACATATTTGTTATTGGTAATAATTCATAGTGAATCTTTTTAGCTAATTCTAGTTTTCCATTTATTGAATTATGAACCAATTGTGAAAACTTATTTGGAAAAGCATTTGCAACAACAGAAATAACCCCCACAGCACCTAGAGCAATTAAAGGCATAGTAATTGCATCATCTCCAGATAAAACATCAAACCCTATTGGTTTTTCCTGTATTATATTCATGATCTGTTGAAAATTCCCTGAAGCCTCCTTTATTGCTACAATATTCTCAATTTTTGATAATTCTAAAGTTGATTCAGATGATAGATTTGATCCTGTTCTCCCAGGTACATTATATAAAATAATAGGCAAACTTGTGCATGAAGCTAGATACTTGTAATGTTCTACAATTCCTCTCTGTGAAGGTTTATTATAATATGGTGAAACAGAAAGTATACCATCAACTCCAGAAGGGATTTTTTTTATAGTCTCTCCTATAGCAAATGAATCATTTCCACCGGCACCAAATATAATTTTTAATTGATCATTATTTTCTTCCTGAACTGCTTCTAAAACTTTAATTTTTTCCTCAAATGTTAATGTAGGAGATTCCCCCGTTGTACCTTGAACAACTAAAAAATCTGTTTTATTATCAATTTGAAACCTTACTAATTTTTTTAGAGCATTAAAATCAATACTTAGGTCTTTATTAAATGGAGTAACCAAAGCTACACCAGAACCTTTAAATGGATTATCCATAATATAATATTTTCTCAAGTGTTTCTTTTGTAAAATTAATCAATTTTAAAGGCAAATCAGTTTCTATTTTAAGAGTTATATCATGACCTGAAAAATTAGTATTTAGGCCAACCGACATCTTTTTATTTGTTTTCTTTAATAATTTTAAAAATCTTTTTGAAACATCTGTAGTAAATAAAATCATATCATATGTTCTTGAAGAAATATTCCTTACCTCTTCATTTTTTATAATACCGAATAAGTTAAATTCTTGATCAGATATAAATACAACATTATACTGTTTAGGGATTAAACTTTTTTCTTTTTTAGTCTTTACAATTGCTAAAATGATACAATTATGAATATTTAAATTAGCAAGTTTAATAGCCTTCTTGTATTCCGATATGTTATCAATACTATCATAATTGATTACAAAAAGAACAGATTCTAAATTATTCCATATGTTTTTTTTAGTTACTTTTTCCATTTAATAATAAAATAAAATCTTCTTCTGAAAGAATATTAAGTTTATAATCAGTAGCCTTTTTTAATTTAGATGGCCCAATTTTGTCTCCTGCAATAAGATAATCTGTTTTCATAGAAACCGCTGTTATATTTTTACCTCCATTCATCTCTATAATCTCTTTTAATTCACTACGAGAAAAAGAATTAAAAACACCTGAAATAACAAACGATTTACCTTCAAAGATATTTGATGTTTGAAGTTTATTTTCAACTTCCATATTTAAACCAAAAGAACCTAATGTTTTTACTATATAACAATTCCGCTCATCGGAGAAGTAATCAATAATAGACATTGCTATTCTATCACCTATTTCTTCTATCGCAATCAATTCATCAAAACTTGCAGAAGAAATATTAGAAATACTTTTTAATGATTTTGCTAATTTTTTAGCAACTGTTTCTCCGACATATCTAATTCCTAAACCAAAAAGAACTTTATGAAAAGGCATCTCTTTAGAATCTTTTATTCCTTTAATCATATTATTTGCTGATTTTTCAGCTATCCTATTCATAGTAATTACATCTTCAAATGTTAATTTATACAAATCAGAAATATTATTTATTAGACCATTAGAATAGAGAAGATCAACTGTTTCTGAACCAAGGCCATCTATATTTAAAGCCTTACGACTAATAAAATGTTCTATTTTACCTTTCACTTGTGGCGGACATCCTAGCTCATTAAGACAATAATGATGTGCTTCACCATCATTTCTAATTAACTTAGAAGAACATTCAGGACAATTATTTATAAAATTAATAGGAGTAGTATCTTTAACTCTATTATCTATATTAACATCAACAATTTTTGGTATAATTTCCCCCCCTTTCTCTACATAAACAGAATCGTTAATATGTAAATCCAATTTTTGAATTTGATCAGCATTATGTAAAGAAGCACGTTTAACCACCGTTCCTCCTAATTTAACGGGTCTTAAATTTGCTACTGGTGTTATTGCTCCTGTTCTACCAACTTGGTATACAATAGACTCTAACTTAGTTTCAACACGTTCAGCTTTATATTTGTATGAAATAGCCCACCTGGGATATTTGGAAGTATTACCTAATTCTAATTGATTTTTATATTTATTTACTTTAATAACTATTCCATCTATTTCAAAAGGTAAATTAAAACGATTTTCATCCCAAAAATTGATGAAATTCATTATTCCATCAATAGAATCTGTTTTTTCAATATAACGATGTGTCTGAAGTGGAACTTTAAATCCCCAATCTGAAACCTTATTTACAGCTTCAAAATGACCTGAAAACTTATTATCATTAAAATTAATACCATAAAGAAAACAATCTAACTGACGTTTAGAAACAATTTTAGAATCTTGCATTTTTAATGTTCCAGACGCAGTATTTCTTGGATTTGAGAACTGTGTATCGCCCTGCTCTAAACGTTGGTTATTTAATTTCTTAAAATTTTTTTTTGAGAAAAAAATTTCTCCACGAATTTCAAAATCAAAAGGATAATCACCTTTTAGAGACAAAGGTATACTTCTAATTGTTCTCACATTATTTGTTACATCTTCACCCTTAACACCATCACCACGTGTAACAGCACGAAATAACTTACCATTTATATATTGTATACCTATAGCAACACCATCATATTTTAATTCACAAACATATTCTAAATTATCATTTATACTTTTTTTAATACGATTAACCCACTCTTCAATCTCATTTTTAGAATATGTATTAGATAAAGAAAGCATTGGATAACGATGAACAACTGTTTCAAATCTTTTAGTAATATCTCCACCTACACGTTTTGTTGGTGAATATTCAGTGATTAATTCTGGAAATAACTCTTCTATTTTTTGTAGCTCTTTAAGCAACATATCAAAATCATAATCTGATATTTCTGGACTACTTTTAACATAATATAAATAATTATGTTTGTTAAGAATCTCTGTCAATTTTTGCACACGAATAATAGCGTCATCCTTATTCATATTACAAAATTACATTTTGTGCACGAATCATTCTATATCTACCCTGCATATCTTTCCTCAAGTCAATGTTAACAAAACCTAAAGACGATAATAAACGAAGAATATTATGTTTGAAATCTTGATGTATTTCAAAAAATATATATCCTTTATCTTTTAAATATTTTTTTGCATTTAGTGCAATTTCTTCATAAAATATTATTGGATTATCATCATTAACAAATAATGCTGAATGAGGTTCAAAATCAAGAACATTCTTATTGATATTTTCTTGTTCATTTTTTGGTATATAAGGTGGGTTTGATATCCATACATCAAAACTATTTTCATTAAAACAGGAAAAACTATTTGGATTAAATATATCTGATTCCAATACATCAATATTAATATTTGAAAATTCAATATTTTCAGATATTAAATCAACCGATTTACTAGAATTTTCTATTGCAAAAACTTTAGTATCAGGTAAAGCATTTTTTATCGCAAATGCTATACATCCTGATCCAGCGCAAAGATCTAAAACTAATTTACAATTAAATTGATTGACCGACTTCAATACCCAATCTACTAATTCTTCAGTCTCTGGTCTAGGAATAAGAGCTCTATTGTCAGATTTTAATATTACATTATAAAATAACACTTCACCGATAATGTATTGAAAAGGTTCACTTTTTTGCAACCTTTTCAATACATCTAAATAAAATTTAAAATCTGAATCTGACAAAAAAACCTCATCAGAAAGCAAAAAATCTGTTGAATTTATCCCAAGTCTTTTAAATGATAATTCCTTTAAAATCAAATCAAGCTCTCGATTTGAAAAAGCAGGTAAATTAATCCTAAAATGACTTTTCAACTCAGCAAGATTATTCTTCTTAAAAATCATTTTTTTTTAAAAAAATAAGTGTAACCAAACCCAATAACAAAATAATTTGTATTATTTTTTAGATTTGAATCAAGATAATCTAGATTTGATAACAACCCTATTATTTCAGGTTCAAAACTATAATTCTGTATACAATAAGCAATATTAAATCGATATGAATTTTGTTCGTCAGAATATAAAATCAAGCCAAGAGTAGGTTCAAATATAAAAGCATTATATGAAATCGGATTAACTCCAGAAATTTTATTTAAATCAGTCGAAGCATAATTCATTGAATATCCAAATTTCATCCCCAAGTCTAAAGCAAAGCGATTAGTATAGAGTTTCTCATAACCAACTTGACAAAATAATGCTCCCATATGAATGGCACCATTATTTTCTTCATTAATAGCAAATTCATTAATTGTAAACATAGAATAACGACCACCAAAAGCAATATTTAAGTTAATTGGAAGTCTATACTGACCATAAAAATTAGTTGAAACTAAACCTTGCATAATATCTTTAAATGGCTCATTACCTAATGATATAGGTATACCAATATCCATATTAAAGGTGTAATTAGATTTATTTTCTTGAGATAAGAATTGAAAATTTATAAAAACAATAATTATAACACAAAAATATCTCATATCGATTTAATAAAAACTAATCTAATAATTTCATTCAAATACAAAAATAAATAACATGATTAATTTTATAGAATGAAAAAAGGGATTATATATATTATATTATCTGGAATTTGTTTTATTGTAGTCAATTTATTTGTAAAACTATTAGGTGGTGGAAATTCAGAAGTAATTATATCCGATTTACAAAAATATCCCCCACATGAATTAGTACTTGCAAGGTGTGTTGTTTCATTCATTATAAGTTTATGTATTATAAAAAAAAAGAAAATAAAAATCTTTGGAGAAAATAAAAAATGGTTAATTATAAGAGGTTTTTCAGGAACAATTGCTTTAACTATATTTTTTTATACAATTCATTATTTACCTTTAGCTATTGCTTCAACTATTCAATACTTAGCACCAATATTTACAATAATTATAGCAATGTTATTTTTTAAAGAAAGAATAAAAAAAATTCAATGGATATTCATATTAATATCATTTTTAGGAATTGTATTTATAAGCTTAAATAAAATGAATGGGATTAATATAATTAATGGACAAACATCCTTAACTTGGATTACTCTAGGACTTATTTCTGCTGTATTCTCAGCAATTGCATATAGTGCAATTGTTAAGCTTAAGGACACAGATCAACCAATAACCATTGTTATTTATTTCCCAATGGTTGCTATACCATTGATGATTTTGCTTTGTTTATTCGATTTCACTATCCCTCAGGGAATTGAATGGTTTTTTTTAATAATAATAGGTATTTTCACTCAATTTGCACAAATTCTAATGACAAAAGCTCTTCACATTGGCAATACATCAGAAATAATCCCTTTTCAATACCTAGGAGCAGTATATGCATTCTTGGTTGGTTACTTTATTTTTAATGAAACCCTAAATATGATTACAAATATTGGTATATCACTAGTCATAATAGGTGTAATAGTCAATGTAATAATCAGAAAGAATTAAAAGAATTTAATATTTTTAATAAAATGAATAGAATTGATAAAAATAAAATTAGCAAGTTTAAAAATATTGATCTTCTAGCAAAGCAAGTTGTCGAAGGTTTTATAACAGGGTTGCATAAAAGTCCTTTCCATGGATTCTCAGTTGAATTTGCAGAACATAGACTTTATAATAAAGGAGAATCAACTCGCCATATTGACTGGAAAATATATGGGAAAACAGAAAGGCTTTTCACAAAAAAATATGAAGAAGAGACAAATTTAAGATGTCAAATAGTTATTGATTGTTCTAGCTCTATGTTATTTCCTCTAAATCAAGAAATATCAAAACTTTCATTTTCTATATATTCAGCAGCATCATTAATTGAATTACTTCAAAGACAACGCGATGCTGTAGGTATTTCATTATTCACAGATCAATTAAATTTAAATACAAAAGCCAAAGCATCAAAAAGTCATCATATATATTTATTTAGTGAATTAGAAAAACATTTGAAAAAATATTCACAAACATCTAAAACAAGAACATCAACAATTCAGGCATTACATGATATTTCAGAGTTAACCCATAAGAGGTCATTAATAATCATTTTTTCTGACTTATTAGAAAATCCTGAAAATCAAAATGATTTTTTTCAAGCCTTACAACATCTTAGACATAATAAACATGAAGTTATTCTTTTTCATACTATTGATAAAAAACAAGAAATTGATTTTGAATTTGAAAATAGACCATATAAATTAATTGATATGGAGAGTGGTGAAAAAATTAAATTACAACCAAATAAAATAAAAGAAGAATACAACAATAAAATCAAAAAATATTTCAAGAAAATTGAATTAAAATGTACAGACTACAAAATTGAGTTTATGCATGCCGACATCAATAAAGGATATCACGATATTCTATTGAAATTCCTGTTAAAACGTCAAAAAATGTACTAAGCTTTATGTGCAATATTGTTAAGACCTAAAACGGTTTTAACTGGACTAAACACTTGAGATGGAATTTCAACAAAGATAGTATTCCAATCGCTCATACCGCCATTCCATAATCCGGGTAATTCACGGTATTTCATCTTAATATCTTTATTTGTTTTTTCAACAACAAAATATTTACTATCATCTCTGAAATCCAATAAATTAAGCTTATTACCTTCAATATCAGTTTTACAGACAACCATAAAAACAGGATTAAAATGAGAACTATTCCTTAGAATTTCTTGTTGCTGATTTGACTTTGAAATTTGAATGTCCTCAACTATTTGTTTAGTTATATTGTTTTTATTATTAACCCAAAAAGGTCCACCACCTGGTGCACCTTCATTTTTAACCATTCCACATACACGAGTAGGCCTTCTTTTTAAATGATTAAATTTAGATTCAGTAAAATTATTTATTTGTTGTTTGGATAAAAATTGATATCTAGAGTTTAAAGAAATAAGCCCATCTAAAGTATAAGATTTACTTAGGTTAAGTATATCTTCTTGAAAATTCTTTAATGTTCCAATTAAAATTCCCCAAATATCCTCTGTTAAATTTGCTTTAGTAATGTGTTGAATGTTATCTATATTTTTTATTAAAATTAAATCAGAATCAATTTCATTTAAATTAGATAAAATGGCACCATGACCTGCTGGTCTTCTTAAAAAACTATCACCATTAACAATCGGGTCTTTATTAATATCAAAACAATAAGCATCAGAATCTCTATTCTGGTATGAAAATGAGCATTTCACATCTTTACTAACTTGCTTGATGTTTTGAAGTATTCTATTTTCAAATTCTTTTTGAATAGTGAAATGAACATTAACATCATTTTTTAAAAATAATTTAGCTTGTCTAACATGTTCTTGAAAAGCAGTATAAATTTTACCATTATCGACATGAAAAGGTATTAAACCTTTAGGGATTTCTCCATAATTTAATTCTGATTCACTTAACAATTCATGAATAATATTAGCACGATGTTTTCTAGATTTAACAAGAGATGCAAAAGGAAATAAATCAAATTGATTAAAAAAAGCACTTACTACATCAGTATCTTTTCCTAACTCTATCCACTCATATAAAAAATTAAACATTCTTGATCCAGAACCAGAAGCAGGTATGAAAAATGAAGGTGAAATATCAAGCTCTCTAAATGCCCTATAAGCTCTTTGTCTTTCCTTATTATTGAATCTAATTATTCCATCACCTATAGTACAAGCGGAATCCAAAACAACTCGACATTCATTATCAAAAACTTGACTTTTTTGTAGTAAAATATCTTCAGTGCTCACTTGAATCAAAAATTATATTATGTAATAAAAGTCAAATTGATGAATATACAACTTAACATTGCAAATCTATAAAAAGAAATGTTTACGATTTTATTTTTTAAACAAAAACTTATTTGGAGATATTAGATCAGTCTTAACAGCATACATAACAATCCCAGCAGTATTTTTAACTCCAAGTTTTGACATTATATTTTTTCGATGAGTACTCACAGTATGGGGACTTAAAAATATATATTTTGCAATTTGAGCATTAGTATATCCTTCTGCAATTAGACTAATAATCTCACACTCTCTTTTAGATAATGAAATTGATTCACAAGATAAAATATCAGAATCAAGATTGTCTATATCTACATCTTTTATTATTTCTAAAATAGAACCACAATAAAATTTTTCACCTTTTAAAGTTTCAGATACAGCATCCATGATCTCTGAAATTGAACAATCTTTCTTGACATAGCTAGTAACTCCTGATTTAAAAGCATCCACTATAACTTGAGGTGATTTCTCATATGTAATAGCTAATATCTTTATATTTGAATACAACTTTTTAAGTTTAACAACTACGTCGATACTAAAATTCATAGATGTGTAATCAATAATAACTAAATCAATGGTAAAAGAAGTAAGAATATCAAGAAGATCTTCAGAACTATTAGCTTCGGCAACAACAGAAATATCCTTATTTGTATTAAGTATAGACCTTAAACCTATTCTAATCAAATTATTACTATCTGCTAATACTATATTCATTATTTAGAATAAATATAAATAAAGCAAATATAAAAATAACTATTATTAATTTCTACACTATGACAGACCAATTCATAGTATCTTCAATTCTTCCAAGTTTAAGATCACTTAAATGTTGACTAACTCTAGTTGATATATTTTTATTTGTCACAGGAGGAAGACTAAAAATTTGATTTCTAAATGCAATTTCACTTATTGAAGCAACAGTTGCAGCAGTACCTACTCCAAATACTTCAGAAACTCTACATTTCTCTAAAGCAAAAACTAATTCATCAACTGAAATTTCTCGCTCTTCAACTGCAATATCCCATTTTTTTACTATATCAATTACAGATCGTTTAGTTATACCCCTTAAAATAGTATCAGAAGATTCAGATGGTGTGATTAATTTTCCATCAATTACAAACATGATATTCATTGTACCTGATTCTTCTATGTATTTATGTTCAATTCCATCAGTCCATATTAATTGATCAAAGCCTTCCTTTTTAGCTTTTTTTGCAGGATATAGAGAAGCTCCGTAATTCCCCGCTGTTTTTGCTCTACCAACCCCCCCTTTACTAGCTCTTGTATAGAATTCTTCAATTTTAACACGTAATGGTTTTGAATAATAAAAGCCAACTGGACAAGTAAAAATGATAAAAGTATAATTATCAGATGGCTTAATACCAATAAAGCTATCAGTAGCAAACATAAAAGGTCTTATATATAAAGAAAAACCCTCTTTACTAGGTACCCATTCCCTATCAATGTCAATTATCTTTTTAACTAAATCAAGAAAAACATCTTGATCAATAGTAGGCATACACATTCTCTCACATGATTCAGCAAACCTTTTAGCATTCATTTCAGGCCTAAATAAAAGAACATCACCTGCTTCATTTTTATTAGCCTTCATACCCTCAAAAACTGACTGTCCATAATGAATAGCAGATGTTGCAGGGTGAAGAGAAATAGAATCAAAAGGTTTTATTTCAGGGGTTTGCCAATCACCATCCATATAATTCATAACCAACATATGATCTGAAAAAACCTTTCCAAAAGTAATATTATCCCAATCAACATCATGAAGTCTTGATTTTTTTGTTCTATCAATGTTAATAGATGTAATTTCTTTTAGCATAAATTTTTTTGTAGGGTGCAAAAATACACATAATGCTTGAATTTTCAAAAAGCAGATTAATAACATAAAATAAATTAATTGAGTAGATTTGATTAAATGAAATAATTTGAGTGAAACTAAAGATATACTAAAAAAATATTGGGGATTTGACCATTTCAGGTCAAAACAAAAGAATATTATTAGTAGTATTTTAGACAAAAATGATACTCTGGCAATACTACCTACCGGAGGAGGGAAATCAATATGTTTTCAAATACCGGGAATTTTATTAAATGGAGTAACTATTGTTATATCTCCTCTATTAGCCTTAATGAACGATCAAGTAAATAAATTAAGGGCTAAAAATATTAATGCTAGTTTATTATCAAGCTCAATGCATTATAGAGAGATTGACATAATACTAGATAATTGTCGCTTTGGTAAAACAAAATTTTTATATATATCACCTGAAAGATTAAAATCTAAACTATTCATAGAAAGAATAAAAGAAGTAAATGTCAGTATAATAGTTATTGATGAGGCACATTGTATATCACAATGGGGACATGATTTTCGAACTAGTTATCAAGAAATTCATCAATTAAAAAAACATAAACCAAAAGTGCCTACCATTGCACTTACCGCCTCTGCAACAAGAATTGTAAAAGAAGACATCATTAAACAATTGGATTTAAAAAATGTAAATTGCTTTGAAGATAACTTAGCAAGAAAAAATATTCACTATAAAGTTATAGAAACAGAAAATAAATTAAACGAAATAAATAATTTCATTAAAAAAAACAAAGATGAATATGGAATTATATACTGCCAAACAAGAAAAAGTGCAGAATTAGTAACCAAGTATTTAAAAAAAAATAATTTAAATGCAAGTTTATATCATGGAGGCATAAATAATGATAACAGAAAAACTATACTTGATAATTGGCTAAAAAATAAGGTACAATTTATAGTTGCTACTAATGCATTTGGTATGGGTATAGACAAACCTGATGTTAGATTTGTTATTCATTACGAAATTCCATTTAACATTGAAAATTATTATCAAGAAACCGGCAGGGCCGGAAGAGATGGCAAAGAATCTATGGCAATTACATATTTTAATAAAAACGATATAGAATTAATGTATTTAAAACTTAAAAAAAAATATCCACACAAAAATGATATTAAATCAATTTATAATTCTATATGTAATTTCTTAAATATTTCAATAGGTTCTGGAAATCAAGAAACATATAATTTTGATATCATTAAATTCAAAAAACTATTCAAAATTCCTTTAACAAAAATCTATCATTCATTAAAAATACTAGAGACTAATGAAACAATTGATTTTTTTGAAAATACTATAAACCCTACACGATTAAAAATCATTGTTAATAATAGAGATTTACATGATTTTGAAAATAACTTTCATAAACTTTCAAAGGTTATAAATATATTAACTAGAAGTTTCCCTGGTATATTCAATCAATACATTAACATTAATGAATCTAATTTATCACAAAAGATAAATATAAATGAATCAGAGCTAATCAATCAATTAAAATTACTTGAACAATATAATATAATTGATGTTAGCTACAAATCACTTTTACCGAAAATTAAACTTTTACATGATCGAGTTACTGAAAAATATCTAAATATTAAATCAAATGCATATGAAGAGAGAAAAAAAATAGAAAAAGAAAAACTAGACGCTATGATAAACTATATTAATACAAAAGATTGTAGATTAAAAATAATTAATGATTATTTTAATTCTTCTTCTTAAAGATGTAAATGAATAAAAAAGTGTTTAATTATGATTTATTTATCATAGATTTTAATTCATGTAATTCTTTTTGTACTGTATTTATTGATTTAGAAAGATTATTATCATCTAATCGGACGTCTGGTAATTCTGGTGAAATATAATTAACGAATTTCCAAATTTCTAGTATGTCATTAACATGTACATAATAAGGTTCATAAAATGTATTGGTCGAAGAAAGTTGAAATGATTGTTTGGATTCTAACAAATTATGAATTACTTTAAAAACAACTCCTTCATCTTTAGTAATAATAACACAAGGAGTTCCATTAGAAATAGACATCCAATTCTGCACAAATTCACCAACTACAAAAGATCCCTCAACAACAGGAGGCATAGAATCACCTTTAATTGGAAAAGATCTATATTTTCTATCTCTAGATAAAAAGGGTAAATGAAATGTTGGCAATACCTTTAAATAATCAGGATCTGCATATCCTGTAGTATATCCAGCACTAGCTTTAACAGGTACATGCTCAATTAAATCTTCATTTTTATCATTAACTATAGTAGTTAACACACGTAACTTTTTACCTTCAATATCAATACTAAATCCTTGATCAACTTTCTTCCAATCGCTATTATTATATTTTTCAAAATCATTACGAACTAACTCATCTATCGAAACTTTAAAATAATCACTAATAAGCATTAAACTTTCAATATTCGGTTGAGCCACATTATTCTCATATCCAGAATATGAACTTCTTGTTAATCCCAATTCTTTAGCAAGATCTTCTTGAGATTTTTTAGCTCTCTTTCTTAATAATTTGAGATTTTTACCCACCATAATGCTTAGTTTTTCGTCAATAAAATGACTGAAAATTAATCATTTATTCTACTACAAACAAATTTTATTGAAATTTTAAGTATAAAAAGAACAAAATGATAATTAATATTCCAAAGTAATTTTAACGTTTTATTAAATTTGATTCATATAATGAATCGTTTAAAAATCAAATTAACACTTAATGTTA
The DNA here is from genome assembly GCA_002709305.1 of Crocinitomicaceae bacterium. Lineage (GTDB taxonomy): Bacteria > Bacteroidota > Bacteroidia > Flavobacteriales_D > Crocinitomicaceae > UBA4466. The sequence continues at coordinate 182,882 of PAQM01000006.1, forward strand.
AACCTTAATTACAGTACAATACTAAAAGTATCAATACCGTTAATGGCATCAACATTTATTCAATCTATTGTTTTAATAACAGATTCATCCTTTTTAAGTCGTTATGACACCTTAGCATTTGATTCAGCAGGAAATGCAGGTCTAATTTATATGACTTTCATTATGGCCATTAAAGGTTTTGGAGATTCTGCTCATATTTTGATAGCAAAAAATATCGGAAAAAATAATGAAAAAAAAATATCAAGTATCTTTTGGTCAACAATAATATTGAATCTAATAACATCAATATTACTTATTGCCATAGTATTTTTTACAATTCCAGATATTATAAATTCATATATAAAAAGTCAAGAAATTGCAAATGGACAAATAAGTTACTTAAAAATAAGATCATATGGTTTATTATTCATAACAATATCAATAGTAATAAATTCATATTTGATGGCTATAGGTAAAACAAGTATTTTACTTATAACATCTTTTATAATAGCAATATCGAACATACTACTAGACTATCTTCTTATTTTCGGGAACAATCTTATACCTCAAATGGGGATAGAAGGTGCAGCAATTGCATCAACTATTTCAGAAGGAATAGGGGCTTTATTCATTATATTAATCCTATCACTCAACAAAAAACAAAAATCTCATAAATTATTTAAAAAAATAAAATATGACTTAAATACATTTAAAGAAAGTATTAAAATAGGTTTTCCAATATCAATGCAAGGTATAATTGGTCTATCTACATGGACAATATTTTTTATTTGGATTGAACAAATAGGAGAATATGAATTGACAATATCACAAACTATTCGTTCTATATATTTCCTGGCATTTATACCTATATTTGGATTTGCAGCTACAACAAAAACATATGTAGGGCAATATTATGGCAAAGGAAGTATAAAAGAAATAATAATTTCTATTAAACGAATATTGTTTTTGTCATTATTGTTTTTATTAATTTTCTTTCATGGATCAATCTTATATCCCGACAAACTCATCAGTATAATAAATCCAAACAAACTCTATATAAATGATACTATAGATATTTTAATATTCATGTCTGGATCAATTTTAATTTACTGTATTTCAAGCGTTTTTTTTCAAACAATAAATGGGGTTGGAAAAACAAAAGTAACCTTCTATATTGAAATAATATCCGTACTTATATATATAATATCAGCATATATTTTAATCAAAATAATTAAAGCTGACATTTTTTGGATTTGGTCTGTAGAATATATATACTTCGCATCAATGGGAATACTATCATACATTTATCTAATTAAAATGAAATGGAAAACACAAAATATCTAAATAAAAAATACAGTATTGTTTTTATGGGTACACCAGAATATGCTGTCGAAATACTTAAATCACTATTTGAAAATGGTGTAATAATAAAATCTGTCATTACTTCTCCTGATAAAAGATCAGGAAGAGGGCAAAAAATAAAGAATAGCCCTGTCAAAGAATATGCTCTAAAAAATAACTTAAGCATAATGCAACCTCAAAATCTTAAAGAAAAATCATTCATTAAAAAACTAACTAATTTAAAAGCAGACTTGTTTGTTGTTGTAGCATTTAGAATGTTACCCGAGATAGTATGGCAAATCCCCCCCAAAGGAACAGTAAATCTTCACACATCATTACTACCTAATTATAGAGGAGCTGCGCCAATTAACTGGGCAATTATCAATGGTGAGAAAATAACTGGAGTAACAACTTTTTTTATTGAAAGTCAAATTGATACAGGTGAAATAATTGATCAAACTTCCGTAGAGATAAATGAAAATGAAAATTTTCAATCTCTTCACAATAAATTAATAAAAATAGGATCCAAAACACTAATTAAAACAGTTACTGATATTTTCAACAATAACTTTAAATCAACTCCACAAAAAAACCTCATAAAATCTACTCATAAAAAAGCACCAAAAATATTTAAAGAAGATTGTAAAATAAACTTTAATCAACCAGTCAAAAATGTTCATAATTTTTGTAGAGGCCTTTCACCCTATCCAGGGCCTTGGATTAAATTTATAGATAAGAAAACTAATAAAATAAAAACAATGAAAATTTTTGAATCTAAAATAACTAATATTCATATTGATAAGTCTTCTAATATAAACAAGAATGAAAACGGTTTACTTTTCCCATGCAATGATTATTATTTAGAAATACATGAAATACAGATCCAAGGAAAAAGAAAAATGAATTTCAAAGATTTTTTAGCTGGAAACAATGTCAATAATATTAGTATAATTAATACTTGAATACTATTAAAGAATAGTAATTACAAATCATCACAACCTTATTTACACTAATTTTCAAAGATTTTATCAACAAAAAAAGAGTTTTATCAACAAAAAACATGTTTTTTTCCCTAAAACCCTTGTGTGATTGGGATATTACAATATATTTGTTACGACAATTTTTTTTTTTAAACAATCTAAAAAAACACACTATGAACAAAGCAGAATTAATTGATGCAATGGCATCTGATGCTGGATTATCAAAAGCTGATGCTAAAAGAGCATTAGAAGGATTTGTAAATGCTACTACATCAGCATTAAAAAAAGGTGAAAGAATTTCTTTAGTTGGATTTGGATCTTTTTCTAAATCTCATCGTGCTGCAAGAACTGGGCGCAACCCACAAACAGGTGCAGAGATTAAAATTGCTGCTAAAAACGTTGTACGTTTTAAAGCAGGATCTGATTTACAAAGCAAAGTAAATTAAGAATATCTTATTCTAAAAAAAGGGAATCAAACGATTCCCTTTTTTTTTTATAACTACATTTCATAATGAACAATAAAGTACTCGAAGAATTTTATAAAATCATTTCTGAAAATAAAATAAAAAAATACGAATACATTGCATCTGAAAGAACAAAACATATAACAGTTGTAATGGAAAATATTCAAAAAAATCATAACGCTTCTGCTGTTTTAAGAACATGTGATTGCTTTGGTATTCAAAATCTTTATGCAATTGAAAAATCAATTAATTATAAAATCAATCGTGACATTGCTCTAGGTGCCGGAAACTGGGTAGACTTGCACTCTTTTTATGAAGGAAAATCACCTACTCAAAAATGTCTTAAAAAACTAAGAACTGAAGGATACCAAATTATTGGCACATCACCACATTCGAAAAAAAATATTACCGAATTAAACATACAAAAACCTACTGCATTAATTTTTGGAACAGAAAAAACCGGTGTTTCTAAATCAGTTATAAATTACTCAGATGAACTAGTTAAAATACCAATGTATGGATTTACTGAAAGTTTTAACATAAGTGTATCAGCTGCTATAGCTCTAAACATACTACGAACAAAATTAAATAACAGTAATATTAACTGGAGATTATCTGAAGAAGAACAAACATTATTAAAAATAAAATGGTGTAAAAAAATATTAAAAGAAGGAGACAAAATTGAGAAAGAAATTAGATCTCGCATAAAATAAAATGGAATAATATTATATTTGTGATAGATAACTATTTAACAATAAACCTATGGGTAGAGGAGATAAAAAAACAAAAAAAGGAAAAAGGGCTATGGGATCTTTCGGTGTTACTCGAAAGAAAAAAAAGAGCCCTAGTACCACAAGCAAAAAAAGCACTCTAAAAAAATCAACAACAAAAAAGAAAGCTGCAACAAAAAAGAAAGATTCTAAAAAAACAGAGAAATAAATATACAGCTGCCTTTGGGCAGCTTTTTTTTCACATAATGATATAATCATGAAGCATAACTTTGGAGCTGGCCCCTGTATACTTCCTAAAAGTGTATTTGAAGAAGCATCTAAATCCGTAATTAATTTTAACGGATTATCAATTTTAGAGATATCACATAGAAGTCAAGACTTTGTTGATATTATGGATGAGGCTCAATCTCTAGTAAAAAAAACACTAAATGTACCTGAAGGATACTCTATATTATTTATTCAAGGTGGAGCTTCACTTGGATTTACAATATCAGCATTAAATATGATTAGTAGCTCAAAACCAACAGCAGGATACATAAATACTGGTACTTGGTCACAAGGAGCAATAAATGAGGCTAAAAATATAGGTATTAAAGTAAGTACAATAGCTAGCTCTGAAGATAAAAATTTCAATTATATACCTAAAAACATAAATATTACTGAAAATTTTGATTTTATTCATTATACATCAAACAATACAATATTTGGAACTCAATTTCAAGATATAGTAAATACCAATTTACCACTTGTTTGTGATATGTCTTCAGATATTTTTTCAAAAAAAATTGACATAAGTAAATTCGATATTATTTATGCTGGAGCACAAAAGAACCTAGGCCCAGCAGGCGCAACATTATTTATTGTAAAAAACAACATATTTGATAATTCTGTTGGTGGAGAATTTATGCCTAAATATTTAAATTTAAAAAATCATATAGATAAGAAATCAATGTTAAATACCCCACCTGTTTTTTCAATCTATACTTCAATGCTAAACCTTAGATATATGAATAAAATTGGAGGCATCGATACTATTGAATCTAATAACAATCTAAAAGCTTTAAAACTATACGAAGAAATTGATTCAAATCCATTATTCAACTCAACTGTTAAAGGCATCGACAGATCCAAAATGAATGTAACATTTCTCCTAACCAATGAATCTTTAAAAGAAACTTTTGATAAGATGTGGAATGAAGCAGGAATAATAGGTCTAAAAGGACATAGGTCAGTTGGAGGATATAGAGCATCAATGTATAATGCTTTACCACTTGAAAGTGTTAAAATATTAATAGAAGTAATGAAAGAATTCAGCAAAAAAAACGGATAAAATGAATGTACTAGCAAACGATGGAATTTCAAAAACTGGAATAGATAAATTACAAAATGCTGGATATAATGTAATTACTTCAAAAGTTAATCAAGAAAACTTAATTACATATATAAATACTAATGAAATTGAAATTTTACTAGTAAGATCAGCAACAACTGTTAGAAAAGAACTAATAGATGCTTGCCCAAAATTAAAAATAATAGGTCGCGGAGGTGTTGGAATGGATAATATTGATGTAGAATATGCACGCTCTAACAATAGAATTGTATTAAACACTCCATCGGCTTCATCACAATCTGTAGCAGAGCTTGTAATCGGTCATATGTTTGCTATCTCTAGATCACTAAACCATTCATATAAAGAAATGGAGTCAGGTGATTTTAAGTCACTTAAAAAAAAATACTCCAAGGGAGTTGAGTTAAGAGGAAAAAATTTATTAATAATCGGATTTGGTAGAATTGGAAAGAGCTTAGCTTCATATGCTATTGGAATTGGAATGAATGTTTCTGCGGTTGATATGTTATCAGAACCTGTCGAAATAAAAATAAATATTGGTAATAATATAAATACTAAAACAACAATATTACCTTCACCTAACATGATGGAAAAAATTAAAGATGCTGATTTTATTTCATTACATATTCCAAAACAAGCAGATGGCTCGGCTGTTTTTAATGAAAAAGAATTCAATCAAATGAAAGATGGAGTATTTATTATTAATGCTGCACGTGGTGGTGTAATTAATGAAAATGACTTAATCAAATTTTTAGATAATGGTAAAATTGCTGGAGTTGCTTTAGATGTTTTCGAAAATGAGCCGAATCCAAACAAAAAATTACTGTCACATCCATTAATTGCATGTTCACCTCACATTGGTGCTGCAACAAAAGAAGCACAAGACAGAATTGGCACTGAATTAGCTGAAAAAATAATTTCTGAATTAGGTCAGAAATAATTACTTAAAACTAATATGACTAAAATTAGTCCCTTTAAAGCTATTAGACCTAAAAGAGATAAAGCTCACTTAGTTGCTACTCGTCCTTATTATGATTATAACAAAAAGGTTTTAAAAGCAAAACTAAAACACAATCCATATACATTCCTACACATTCTCAATCCCAAAATTGATAAAAAGGAAAAAATTAATATCACTCCAGAAGAACGTTTTAAATTGATTTCAAAAAACTATGATGATTTTATAGATAAAGGAATCTTAATTCAAGATAATGAACCACACTTTTATATATATAAACAAACAAATGAAAAAGAGGAATTCATAGGAATTATAGGAGGAGCTAGTTTAGAAGATTATCAAAATAATATCATCAAAAAACACGAAGCTACAATAATTAAACGCGAAGAAATATTTAAAAATTACTTAAATATAGTTGGTTATAATGCAGAACCTGTTTTACTATGTTATCAAGATTCAAAATATGAAATAGAAAGCCTACTTAAAAATAAAACTAAAAATAGACCAGAATATGAGTTTATAACTACAGACAAATTAAAACATGAACTTTGGCTTTTTAATACTTCTGAATCTAAAAAGCTAATTAAATTGTTTAAATCTATTAATTCTTGCTACATTTCTGATGGACACCATAGAATTGCATCATCATTGAAATTAAAAGAGTTTAGAAAAAAATCAAAACATAATTACCCTAATGAAGATTTTTTTCTAGCATTTTTCATTAATGAAAATAGACTGAAAATAAGCGAGTTTAACCGTTTTATTAAAAAATTAAATGGCCTTTCTAAAATGAATATCCTATCAGGACTAAAAACAAATTTTATTGTAAAAAAAATATCTAAAGCACAAAAGCCAACTAAAGAACATGAATTTACTATGTTTATTGATAATGAATGGTTTAAAATAAAATGCAAAGAAAATGTAGTAGATGAAAATCACCCTGTCAATGGACTTGATACCGAAATTCTAACTCAATATATTTTAAAACCTATTTTTGGAATTTCTAACCTTAAAACAGATACAAATATTGAATTTTTGAGTGGAAATGAAGATATATTAATAACAGAAAATAAAATAAAGAACAACAAATATGAGGTTGGTTTTTTTATGTTTCCTTTAAACATTAATCAAGTGAAAAATGTCGCAGATAAAAATATGACAATGCCACCCAAATCTACTTGGGTAGAGCCAAAATTAAGAAGCGGTCTTACTATTTATAATATTAACGAATGATCAATAATCAAATATTAAAAATAAAAAATAGTATTGGTGAAAAAGTCAAATTAGTAGCTGTATCGAAGACTAAACCTATTAGTGACATTAAAAATATATATGATAAAGGACAATTAATTTTTGGTGAAAATAGAGTTAATGAACTAGTTCAAAAACACGAAGCATTACCCAAAGACATTAACTGGCATTTCATTGGTCATTTACAAACTAATAAGGTTAAATATATTGCTCCTTTTATTAAGTTAATTCATTCTTTAGATTCTCTTAAATTAATGAAAGAAATAAACAAACAAGCCAAAAAAAATAATCGGATAATTGAATGTTTACTTCAATTCCATATAGCTAAAGAAAACTCAAAATTTGGACTGAATCTTCCAATAGCACAAAAAATACTAGAATCAATTGAATTTTCTGAAATGAAAAATATTTCAATATGCGGTGTGATGGGAATGGCATCTTTTACAGATAATAAAGAAGAAGTTAAAAATGAATTTAAAACACTGAAAAATTATTTTGAAATTTTAAAAGACAATTATTTTAATAATCAAAGTCATTTTGAGCATATTTCAATGGGAATGAGTGGGGATTATGAAATAGCGATTAATGAAGGAAGTACAATGATTAGAATTGGTAGTTTAATATTTGGGGAAAGATGAAGTTAAGATTCTTATTAATATTTATTCTGATAAGTAAAATTGGTTTTAATCAAAAAACAACTGATGAAATTCTTATCGACAGAAAAAATCACCTTAATAAATTAAACGATATTAATAGTGGTGTTCTAACTGCAGAAGAAATAGAAAAATTTAGAGGATTAGATTATTATGATTTTGATTCTAAATTTCAAATAAAAGCTGTTTTTAAAAAACAAAAAGGTCCGAAATTTGAAATGGCGACTTCAACAGAGAGAAAACCGATATATAGAAAGTACGGGATAATAGCTTTTAATCTAGATGGTAAAAAATTAACACTGGAAGTATATCAAAATATTAAATTAATTAAGTCTAAAGAATATAAAAACTATCTATTTGTACCATTTAGGGATAAAACCTCTGGAAATGATTCTTATGGAGGTGGTCGCTATCTAGACTTAAAAAAACAAAAGGGAAATATTTGGTTAATTGATTTCAACCTTTCATATAATCCCTATTGTGCTTATTCATATAGATATTCGTGCCCCATACCACCTAAGGCAAATACATTAGATGTATCAATTAAAGCTGGTGAAAAAAATACATTAAACTATAAATAATCAGTATATCAAAATCTTACTAGAAATTGATTTTGAATCAGATTTAAAATTAATTGAATATATGCCTGGTTTATATTTTTCCATATTTAATTTACAAATTCCATTGACAAGACCTGATATAAGTTTTCTTCCTTGGAAATCATAAATAGTAAAGAATAATTCTTGACCAGATTGAATAACAAAATCACCTTGAGAGGGATTGGGAAAAAATCTTACATCTATATCTTTTAATTGATTTAAATTTTGTGTTTCAGAATGAATGACAGCAATTGCATCAAGATCGAAACCTCCAGTTTCAAACTCAGTTGGAAATGGATCATTTATGATGTTACCCTGACTATCAAATGAACCGTAAGTAGGGTCTATACTTCCTATCACATCAATTATTTTGACATGAGTTATATGATTAATATCTAAACCTATCAAACCGTCTAATTCTTCTAAATCAAATGGAGTACCATAATTATATCTGTATTTACCTGCTAGATTATGAATATATCTACAATCTGTATAAGTGAAATTTGTTGACTGGATAACACTTGGTGTTTCACTAATCGAATTGAATCGAAAAAAATTAATTCCGTCTGAACTAACTTCTACAAAAGCTAACTCAATATAATTATCTGTAAAACCATTTTCAAAAATTGCAAAATCAGGACCTATTCCATTAATTATGGGATTATTAAATGTTGCTATAGCCTCTCCTCCATCACCTAAAGAAATAACCTGCAATCCAGTAGCAACTCCAATAGCGTGATTTTCTGAACCATGACTAGCTAATCCAGAACTTGGATTTAAAATATTCATAGGTCCTCTATTTACAATAACTTGTGAAGCCCAATCGATGATAATAGAAGAATCATAATGTATTGCTGTTGAACCAGGATTACCAGGAGCTGGAGCAAAAGATTGAGATTTTGAAAAAAATGATACTAAAATTATAATACAGAATAAAAGTTTACTCATAAAAATGGAATTTAGATGGATTTAAACCAACATTATAACTTGAAATTAAAGAACCATTTGATGTATATTCATATACATACCCTGAATTAACAAAATTCATTGCATCACTTATAAAAATAGTATTAGTAAATGAATTATAAGCAACTCCATAAAGAGTTGTAATATTTGATAAATCTATAGATAGATTATTGGTTACTTCATCCAGAAATGTATCAAATACTGATAAGCTGGAATAACCTGAAACATAATCATAATAAGTAATTAAAAACATATCATTCATTTTAGAAATTCCGGTAATATCTAAATTAAAAACTGAGTCAACAATATTAGTATTTGAATTTACCTTTACTAAACATGAAGAGATATTTGAATAATCACCCCTAGAAATAACATACACATCCCCTTCACTATCTGTGACACATCTTCCAGGGTTTAATCCAACAGTTAATTTTTTAATTTCAGTATTAGTATTTAAGTCAATTATAGAGATTGTTGAATCCATTGATGGTAGACTAAGTCCACCCGAATTAGATACATATAATTTATCTCCTGAAATAGATAGATCTTCGGGATTTAATCCAACAGGTATCCTCTGAATTACTGATAAAGATGAGGTATCTATAACATCAACAAAACCATCAAAACAGGTTACATATGCATTTCCTTCAAAAAACTCAATATTTCTGGGTTGTTTAGAAAGACCTGAATTTTGCATTAATATTTGTTTTATTGGAGAAAATGTTTTCGCATCAACGACTTCAATTGTACTAGAGAAATTTACAACAATATATATTTTAGAACCATATTTTTTTATGTCATTACCTGTATCTCCAAGATTTCTTCCACTTTTTTGCACAAATAAATTATTATTGACACTCATAGAATTATTATCTATCCACGATAAAGATGAATTATTTTGTTGAAATAAACCTTCACATAGAACAACAGTGCCATTTGAAAGAAAATCAGGCAAAGAATTTTGTGAAACATCCTCTTTCTTACAAGAAAACAAAATAATTATTATACTCAAGATATTAATTAAACGCATAGCTTATATTTATAGAAAAATTGATTCCAGGCATTGTATACGATCGAATATAGGCATATGAAGTATTTAATATATTTTTAACATTGAAAATAAATCTTAAATTCTGAGATTTTCTTATGTTAAGTTTTTTAAATACACTTAAATCCATTAAGAAAATTGGATTTAGATAATTAGATATTATGTTTTCATTTAAAGAATATCTTTTAGAAATAAAATAATTAGATATTCGAAGTCCATTTTCCTTGTAATTTAAGGTTAAGTCAAAATTAAACATATGTTCTGGAGTATAAGCTATTTGATTTAAATAAGTTGGTGAATCTGAATTAGTAACATCAATCGATTTTTGATAAGTATAATTTGACATTAAAGTAATATTAAAATTATTAGAAAAATAATAATTTGTGTTAATTTGAATTTCGCCACCAAAAACATTTACACGACCAATATTTTGAAATGACCAAATAAATAAATTCTTAGTAGGAATTGCTAAAATCTTATTTTTAATTTGATTAAAATAAATAGCAGTTTTGAAATCAAAAGAAATATTTTTCATTTCATCTACAAATAAAAAATCTAAATTAGTTTGATTAGCATTTTCAGGTAATAAATCGACATTCCCTATATTATTATAATATAACTCATTAAAACTAGGCATTCTAAAGGAATTACGATACCATAAATCCAATTGAGATTTTTTAGAAATCTTTCTAGTTTTCAAACTTATAAAAGGATTAACTCTAAATATATTATTTGCTGCTACACCATTTTGATTAAGCTCGTTTATGTATTGTCCTGAAAGTTGAGTTGTAAAAGAAAAAAAATGATTATTAAATTTAACTCCAAACATAGAAGATGAAAAATTTCTAATTGGTTTAGCAAATGTTATATCATTTACTAACAAATCAGAAAATGTATAATCTAACCCACCATAAAGAAACCAATCATCAAAATAATTTATAAAAGAAATACCTGAATTTAAAGATCTATTTTTATAATGGTAATCTATAAATCCAATATTATTTAAATATGTTGGATCATAATATCTTTGATTTTCTATAGATCCATTTATAAATGATCGAATAAAAAGTTTACCTATTTCATATTTAAAATCAGTAAATAATCGATCAGACACAGTTTGCAAAGTTTCATCAGCAGTTTCATTGTATAAAATAACTGCACCAGGTAACTCTTGGTCAATTGATTTATGTTGATACCCTATTTTCCATGTCCCATTAAAAATCTTAAGTCCTGAAGATATTCCAAAATTAAAATCAGAATATTTATTGTTTTTTCTTATTCTACTATTTTGATTTATTCCATTTACAATTGAATATCTATAATTACCAACGGAATTTTGTTTTGAAAAAAAAGAACTAATGAAAAATTTGTTTGGATTATACTTAACCCCTAAATAACCTTTGTATTGCTCAAATGAACCATAATTAATATTCGAACGAATTGTAAGAGTGTCAATAGAAAAAGAATTTTCCATAGTATTTATAATGAAATTATTTCCTGCAATTTGTGTTGAAATTGGAAGTAAAAAGTTTGAGTTTAATCCTACAGTACTATTAACAGATTGAACATTATCAACAATTAATTGACCTAAATTAATTTGACCAGTTTGTGAGTTATGTAATTGAAAACCATCCACAACTATTGAAGAGTGATTAGAACCCAAACCTCTCATTGAAACTGTTTTCAACCCACCTAAACCACCATATGATCTTAAATAAGTTCCAGGAAATTTTCTTAATAGATCACCTATGTCAGTTGGTTGAATAATATTTATTTCATTTCTTTCTAAGAGGTTGTGCTTTGAAAGCGTTATTCTTGAAAGAATATTAATCTCATCAATGTTTTGAATTGAATCAATTTGCCCAAATAATCTTGAGGTAATAAAAAAAAGTAATATATAGTGATATTTAACCATTAAAAAAGGGGGGAAATAATGCCCCCCAATTTGTTATTTTATAATTTTTCTGGAAAAATTACCCTTATCATTAATAATACTTATGATATATACACCTTTATCTAAAAATGACATATCAATAGTAGAAAGAAAATCATGATTTTGTTTTAAAATAACATTTCCATTTAAATTAGTTAATATAAGTAATCCTTCTTCACCTTTAACATTTAAAATATCATTAAAAGGGTTTGGATAAAAAGATACTTGATTTAGAGTATTTTCGTTTCCAGTGGTTGATAAGTTAAAATCAGACATAATATTATCTATAACATAATACGCTGGTGTATTCATTCCCCATTCACCATTATCGCTAGATTCTTGAGTAAAAGTAATTTTACTGACAGGAAAACTAATTTGTTGATTAATATCTACAGTGATCCAATCTTTAACAATATAATCTTGTGAGTTATCATTAAATCGATAATCAGCCAAAAGCACTTCAATACTATCTAAATATGTGCCTGAAAAATCTTCACAATAAAGCCAAATACGATAAAAATCTTCACCATTTGTCCCATCCACCATTCCGCTTGCATCTAAAGGAGATCCAAACTGTTTAGCAAACTGATCACCATCTCTCATTGATATTGCAGTATATGTAGCGTTCGTTATTTTAAGACTTACAATTGATTCAAACTGGTTAGAACAAGAAATCGAACCTGTTTTATAACCAACAGCATAGTTTGATGAACCACCAAACCCTTCACCTGCAAATGAACTATATTGATTACTATATCCTGGAGTGGTTGTATCAGTCATGTTTGATATAGAATAGCCAGACCAACTTTGCCATGTAGTATCATAGGAGTTTGAAAGACTAATTTCATTCGATTGAGAACCAAAAATAAAATCACCATTCCCGGATGATCCATTGTCATAAGATTCAACATTTAAATTAAAAGATTCAAAATCAATTAATTGTTGAGATTGTAATGCTAGTGATAGCATTAAAAAAATTAATGATAAGTAGTTTTTTTTCATTTTAAAAAATTTTTAATAAATAAATAAATAAATAATCAAAAAGAAAACAAATAGATTATGTACCTTTTTTTTAAAGGTTAATTTTAATTAGTCACAAAAATAAATTCAACTTTAATCTGAAGCTTTCTTTATATTAAACTTTGGCAAGTATTCTGACTTACATCTTATCAATCCTCCTTCCCATTTGCGAAAACAGTGGATAAATGAATTGACTTTTAATGTTTACAGCTGCAGATACAGTTTTGGAGTTACACCAAATTCCTTATTAATCATTAAATGAACCAAAATTCAATACGAAAATAAACAAAAAATTAATTTCTATCTAATTTATAAGTGTATTGTAACATTATCGTTCTTGGTTGCTCAATTTTTAAAGGGCGAAGTGAATATGTTCGATTTGCAACATTTGCACTTATAAAAGCAAGTTTATGCATTGGATTTATACTATATGATAATCGTATATCAAAAATCCAATTACCGTTTCTACGAGAATTATAAAAATCCATATATTCAATATTTTGAATATATGATAAATCTTGAGTTAATTCTTCAAAATCTTGTATTACAAGATCCATATTTTCTATTTTACTAAAGTATTTTACACTAACTCCAAGTGAAATTTTATTTGCTAAATTAAATTCAATATCTCCTTTTAAATTATGAAGAAATCTATATTTTAAAATTTGTCTTGAAGGATTTAATGAAGTAGTATTGTAACTGTATTCTTTATCATAATAAACAGTGTCTTCAGCATATACGTAATCTGGAGATAATGATTTAGGAATGATATAATTATATCCTGTTATAAAAGTAATATCTAGCTTTTTTCCAATTTTTGCCTTTCCAGTAAATGACGCATCTATACCCAAAACCCTCGATTCTCCAGTATTCATAAATCTGAAACCTGCAAAATTTGAAGGATTTGATCCATCACCCCAAAAACCAAAAGTATATTCAATTGTATTTTGGTATTCCTGCCAGAAACCAGCCAAATCTATATATCCATATATTTTACCTAGCTTAATACCTTGTTTAATACCAATTTCAGCATTCCAACTAGTTTCGGGTTTTAAATATGGGTTGGGAAAAACTCCAAAATTACCAACACCTGTTCTTATGAAACGTTCTGTGATGGTTGGAAACCTATAACCTTGACCATAAGAAGCCCTTAAATATGTTTCTTGGTATATTTTAATACTAGTACCTGCTCTAAAAATTGGCTTTAAAGCAGTTATGGAATCATTCAATTGAAAATACTCTAACCTACCACCTAAAGATAAATTAATAGTGTTTTTTACTTTTTTTTCCAACTGAGTATAAGCTGATATATTTAGTAATTGATTATTTGGGCTACCTGAACCAACATACATATTAGCATATGAATTAGTAAAAGTACCTGTAATACCTCCAAAAAAATCTAAATCAGATAAATTTTTATATCTCTTTTTAAACATATAATCTCCATAATAAGTAATAGCCTTATTAGATTGATTAGCTGTCATTTGATTATTAGAATATAATAAACGAGACTTGAAAGAATGTTTTCCATTAGATTGAGTGAAAAAATTAATATATGGGTCGATATTAAATATAAGTTGATCTTGAAGAAATACAGCACCTGGATAGGCTCTAAATAAGTCAGATGAATCACCTAACCATGCAAATGTCATATTAGCACTTGACAACATAATATTACCATTAACTCCACTACTAAGACCTTTATATTTCTTAGATCTATGGCGTATATTAAAATTAATTCTAGCTCTTTTAGATGACATTTGACTTTCATTAAAATTTGATACAGTATCTGGCGAAAGACCATTTGCAACAATGGAATCTTCAATAGGTGGTCCTATATAACCATGATCATAATTAAAATTTCCACCAATAACTAAATCTAAATTTTTTATCATTCTCGAATGCAAAAAATTAACACCAGAAATTAAAGGTAAATTATCCCACCACAAAGCATCTTTCTCACTAGGATTAGAATATAAACCCGAATAAAAATTAACTTTAGTTTTAGGTTTTAATTTTGGATAAGCTGTTCTAATATGAATTGATCCCGAAAGAGCTGAGCTACCTGACAAAACAGAAGCAGCACCCTTAATAACTTCAATCTGATGAATATTTTCTACAGGGATAAAACCCCATTCGGGCCTACCTGCATCTCCTGACAACATAGGCATATCATCAACAATTACAGCAACCTTAGACCCCACTCCAAATGTAAAGCCTGAACCACCTCTTATTTGAGGTTCACCATCTAATATATTTAAACCTGGTGTTTGATCTAATGCTGTTTCAATACTTCTAGTATTCTTATTTTCAATTAACTCTGGCTTAATAATTTCCATAGAAACAGTTTGATCCTCCAAAGATTTATCAAACTTACCTACTTTAACATCTATAACTTCGATTTCCTGAACATAAGATTTTAAAACAAAATTATGAGTAACTATACTATTTTCAATGACTGTAACATATATAGTATCAGTTATCATACCAGAGTAACGACATATAATCATTGATCTATTAGCAGGGATATCTAACTCATAATTACCTAATTCGTTAGTGTGTGCACCTATAGTTATGTCTTTTTTAAAAATTACAGAAGCACCCATTATAGGCTCACCTTTACTATCTATTACTTTTCCTATAACTTTTCCATTTTGAGCAAAAGAAATAAAAGAAACAAGAGATAAAAAAATATAAATGCAATACTTCATACAGACAAAAGGGTCGTACTAAAAATACGACCCAAACAATAATTTTAATTATTAATAATTTTAATTTTTGAAAATTTCAAATGAATATACTTTATTATTAGCATTTAAATGCACAAAATAAATACCCGGTTCTTTTTCAAAACAGACTGTATTAGAGATTTCTCCAGATTGAACAATCTGTCCAACAGAATTATAAACTTTGTATACCCCATTTAAATCAATTTTTGAATTGAAATATATTTGATTTGTAAAATTATCTATTGAAACATTAATATCATCTGAAGATATAAGATTTTCTATATTATTTGAGTTGTATATTAATTCAATATCATCTATTAATACCTCATCATTATCATTTCCTTGTCCACCAACCTCATTAGTAGTAAATGTAACTAAAATATAAGCATTATCTGTTGCTGGTCCAGAATAATTAAAGGCAATAGAGTGACGCTCCCAATTACCTTGAGTAGAAGGATAATTATCAACTGCTGTTGCTACAACCGCTGAAGAAGAAGATGCATCTTCAGGATCTCTATAATCATAATCTGTATGAAGTGTTGCTTTCATTCTAGCATTTCCATTACCACCATTTGGAGTAAATTTAACCCAATAAACAATTGAATCTGGTTTATCAGTTAAAGCTTGAGAAAAATTTGAATTTCCAGTTACTGTTTTATTATAATTATCAGAGCTAGTAGGATTTGTACTTCCCATATGAATTCTACCTAATGTAACATTACCATTTGCAACAGTTCCTAGGACAGCGTTAGAAAATATACGACAACTTTTTGTACCATTTGAACCTGGTCTAGTTTCAGAGGATGGTTCACATTGATCGCCGGCAAAAGCGGACCAAGTTCCATTTGCAGATAAAAAACTATTCCAGTTATCAGGTTCATCATTAGATGACCAAGATTCCATATCACCATTATCAATTTGTCCCTGAGATAAAGATGCAAAAACAATTATAAGTGAAAATGTAAAAAGTAAAATTTTTTTCATGTGTATATTTTTTTAGTTAGACTATAAATATATGGATTAATACTTACTTTTGAACTACGATGGATATAAATCAAATAGATACCTCACTAGAAATTCCTATAATGGAAGATTTTTACACCATTCAGGGTGAAGGATTTCATTCAGGAAGAGCTGCATATTTCGTTCGTACTGCTGGCTGTGATATAGGTTGTGTATGGTGTGATGTAAAAGAAAGTTGGGATGCTAAGAAGCATCAATTATTATCATTAGATAAAATTGTAACAAACATAGTCGAAAGTCAAGCAGGTTTTTGTGTAATAACAGGAGGTGAACCATGTATATATGATTTGACATCATTAACAAAAAAAATTAAAGCAAAAAATATTTATATTGCAATTGAGACCTCAGGATGTTATGAATTAAAAGGAGATATTGATTGGTATTGCTTTTCACCTAAAAAGTTTTCTCCACCAAAAGAAGAAGCATACAAAAAAGCTAATGAACTCAAAATAGTTATTAGTCACCCATCAGATTTTAAATGGGCTGAAATACATGCATCGAAAGTATCAAAAAATTGCAAATTATATCTTCAAACAGAGTGGTCTAAAAAGGAACGATTCTTGCCATTGATAATTGATTACATTAAAAATAATACTAAATGGAAAATTTCGTTACAAACTCATAAAATAATGAATATACCATGATTATAAAATTTTTTCTGATCAATCTTTGTTTAAGTATTTTTATTTCATGTTCAATATCTCAACATTACTCAACAAAAAATAAAAAAGCAATTAAACTTTTTGAAAAAGGTAAAATAGCGCCTTCACAATCTATCGATATAAATAGTAATATGCCTAATTATCAAAAAGGAATATATTTAATGGAAAAAGCCATTGATAAGGACCCGAATTTTTGGGAAGCTCACATGTTTGCTGCAGAAATGAATGAATTAATCTACAATTATAAAGATGCTATTTACCATTATCAAAAGGGATTAGAAATTAATCCACAACTAAATTCAACAGGTAGTACTTACTTTTATTTATCGAACTTACAAAAATTAACCGGAGATTATCAAAATGCTATTAAAAACATTGAATTATTCAACACCTTTAAAAATGCAAATCCTATACTAATCCAAGAAGGAAAAAAAATAAAAGAAAATTGTTTATTTGCAATAAATGCTATAAATAACCCCGTAGACTTTAATCCTATCAATATTGGACCAGGAATAAACACAGAGTCCGCAGAATATTTCCCTACAATTACTCTTGACGGAAAAACACTATTATTTACTAGAAGAGTTCAAGATAGTAGATTAACAAACCAAATAAAAAAACAAGAAGATTTTTACATTTCTCATCTAAATGAAAATAATATCTGGCAAAAATCAATACCAATGCCTTTAAATATAAATACAATTAAAAATGAAGGTGCACCAAGTATTTCAGGAGATGGTCGTTCACTAGTTTTTGTCGCATGCCCTGATATTAGCGGAAAATATTATGGGGCTAATAGAACTGGTAAGGGTAGTTGTGATCTATTTTTTTCAAAAAAAATTGGAAATAAATGGAGTGACCCTATAAACCTTCCTGGGTCTGTTAATACGCCCTCATGGGAAACTCAACCATCACTATCTTCAGATGGTAAGACAATGTACTTTATTCGTAGAATTGGAAAGGACAAAAAAAATTCCGATATATTCGTATCTCATCTAAATGAAAATGAAGAGTGGTCAAAACCAGAACATCTCCCTAACTATATAAATACTCCTGAAAAGGAAGAATCAGTCTTGATACATCCTGATGGTAAAACCTTATATTTTGCATCACGAGGACATGTAGGTATGGGTGGTTCAGACTTATTTGTTTGTAGACTAGACGATGATAATAAATGGTCAAAACCAGAAAATTTAGGTTATCCTATCAATACAAAATTTGATGAAAATTCAATCTTAGTTTCAGCAGATGGAAATATTGCATTTTTTGCTTCAAATAGAGAAGGTGGATATGGAGATTTAGATATATATTATTTCAAAACACCCCAAAATTCAAAACCAACGAAAACATTATATTTTAAAGGTTTTGTATATGACATTAATACTAATAAACCTATTGCTGGAAAATTTGAATTAATAGATCTTAAGACAGAAAAAGTTGTGTTTTCCTCTGAAGCTGATAGTCTAACTGGACAATTTATAATTTCTCTCCCAGTTAACCATGAATATGCACTAAGTGTTTCTTATGATGGATATGCATTATTCTCTCAAAATTTCAATATGAATCAATCTTTAAATTTACAATCTATTCATATGAATATACCACTAACACCGATAAAATCATCAGACTCAAAACCTATTGTTTTAACAAATGTTTTCTTTGATATCAATGAATCAACTTTAAGAAAGGAATCTTACATTGAGCTTGATAAATTAATATTATTTTTAGATAAAAATAGATCTATCAAAATTCAAATTAGCGGGCACACAGATTCAAGAGGAGATAAGAATAAAAACATAATTCTATCACAAAATAGAGCTATAGCAGTAAAAGATTATTTGGTTATGAATGGAATAGATCAAAATAGGTTAATAGCTAAAGGATTTGGCTCTTTAAAGCCAGTATATAATGATGATGAAATTGAAAAAATGAAATTTGAAAATAGAGAAAAAGCACACCAAGCTAATAGAAGAACAGAATACAAAATAATAAAATGATCAATTTCATTAAACTTATAAGACCTAAAAATCTATTTCTAATTATCCTTACAATGTATGGTTTTGGATGGTTTTTAGAAGAGTTTTCTTTTTGTTTAAGTTGTAGTATAAAATCCTTAGAATTTAATCTTATTGTCTTGTCAACTATTTTTATTGCGGCTGCCGGAAATATTATTAACGACTACTTTGATGTTAAGGCTGATAGAATTAACAAACCTGAACGTTTAATTATAGGAAAATATATAAAACGAAGAGTTGCAATTTTGACTCATTGGATACTCAACTTAATTGCTTTTATTATTGCCATTTATCTCAGTTGGTATCTAAACACATTCTTTTATTTATTCATTCATTTATTATCAATCAATTGTCTTTGGTATTATTCAGTATACTTAAAAAGAAAAATTCTAATCGGAAATATCATATTCGCGCTTTTAACAGGTTTGGTTCCTATACTTGTCGGATTTTACTTCTACACAGAAGAAACAAACCATATAATTTATAATTATGACTTTGTTCAACCTTTTGAACTAAATACAAAAATAAATTTTATACTCTTCATTTCACTTATACTTTCTGTATTTGCTTTTACTTTAAATCTAGCATATGAGGTAGCTAAAGATATTCATGATATGAATGGAGATAAAAAACTTAAATACAACACATTAGCTGTTCATTTTGGTTGTAAAAAAACAAAAATAATATTAATGACAATTTTATCAATCACAATTGTTTTCAGTCTTATTTTATTTTTTTTTACAATTAAAAATATAAACATCATCACATTATTTCCTATTTTAATATCCGGATTTTTTGTTTTAATTTCTTTATATAAATTACCTAGATCTAAATCTAAATCTGATTTCAAAAAAATCTCTTTATATATAGAATTAGCTATAATATCAGGTCTAATTAATCCAACTTACTGGAAAATATTACTTATATATGGATAATAAAAAAATTATACTCGCTTCAAAATCACCTAGAAGACAAGAACTGGTTAAAGAATTAAATTTTGAATTTGAAATTCGATCCAATAAAGATGTTGAAGAAATTTATCCTGACTTATTAGACCCCTATAAGGTTCCAGAATATTTGGCAGCATTAAAATCTAGCCCAATCATTTCTTCACTCAGTGAAAACGAAATTTTATTAACCTCTGATACAATTGTACTTTTTCAAAACCAAATTCTTGGTAAGCCAAAATCTAAAGAAGAAGGAATAAAAATGTTAAAAACACTATCAGGAAAAACTCATGAAGTTATAACTGGAGTACAGCTAAAAGATATAAATAAAACAATTTCATTTTCATCTATTACAAAAGTGTTTTTTAAACATTTAACTGATGAAGAAATTTCCTTTTATATTGAAAAACACAACCCTCTTGACAAAGCAGGTTCATATGCCATTCAAGAATGGATTGGATACATAGGAGTATCTAAAATCGAAGGATGTTATTACAACGTAATGGGACTTCCATTACATGATATCTATAAAAAATTAAAAAAACACTTCTACAAAGATTAAATATTATAATATTCTAAGTTTAGTTAATTTTACCAACCAATCTAGTATTTAAATTATAGTTTAAAATAATATTGAATTGAACGATTAAATTTTAATGAAAAAAAAATTCTTCACAAATCTAATTCTAGTATTAATATTAAATGTATTAGTTAAACCGTTTTATATTCTAGGTATTGATTCTGAAATATTAAGACAAGTTGAATCAAATAATCCAGGAGAATATGGTGAATACTTTTCAATATTAGGATTCACTTTTATTTTAAACATCTTTCTAGACTTAGGAATTACAAATTACAATACTAGAAATATTGCAAGGAATAGCAACTCTATAAAAAAAGAAATTTCTGGAATAATATCATTAAGATTCCTATTATCATTGGGATATATTATATTGGTATTAATTAGCTCCTATTTACTAGGTTACAGTCAAAATCAATTTAAACTCCTAATTTTTCTAATCATAAATCAAATCTTAGTAGCATTTATACTTTACTTTAGATCTAATTTATCAGGATTACTTTTATTCAAGGAAGATAGTATTATATCTATATTAGATAGATTTTTATTGATAATTATTTGTTCTATTTTACTGTGGGGAAAAATAACCACGAAACCTTTTCAAATTGAATGGTTTATTTGGGCCCAAACATTATCATACGCAACAACAGCTATAATAGCATGTTTTTTACTTTTAAAAAGAACCGGGAAAATTAAATTAGAATTTAATTGGAATTTTTCAAAATCAATAATTAAGAAAAGTTTACCATACGCACTTTTAGTTCTTTTAATGACGATTTATTATAGATCAGATAGTGTTATGCTAGAAAGAATGTTACCTAATGGTAATCGAGAAGCCGCAATATACGCTAGAGGATTCAGGTTTTTTGAGGCATTAAATATGGTTGGATATTTATTTGCAGGACTTCTTCTTCCAATATTCTCAAAACTTTTAAAAGAGAAAAAAAATATATCCGATATACTTTATTTTTCATTAAAATTAATATTAAGTTACTCAATAATAATGGGATTGGGAATATTTTTATATCGTGATAACATATTAATTTGGAGATTTGAAATTGATAATTTAGAACCCGAATACTATTATAAAGCATCACAGACATTTGGACTATTAATTTTATGTTTTATTAGTTTCACATCAACCTATATTTTAGGGACACTACTGACTGCAAATGGCAATCTTAAAATTCTAAATTTATTAGCATTAAGTAGCGTTATAGTAAATTTAATATTGAATTTCATATTAATCCCTATTTTTGGTGCCGTCGGTGCAGCAATAGCAAGTTTAATCACGCAATTAATAAATCTAATCGGTCAATTTATTATAACTTTTATAATTATTGATGTGAAAGTGAAATATATTGAATTTATAAGGATATTCCTTTTCTCTGTTCTTATCTTTACTCTTGGATATTTTTCACAGAAAACAAACTTTAATTGGTCTATTCAATTCTTGTTGATTTTATTAATAGGATTGATGATTGCATTCCTATCTGGAATGATAAGTATAAAATCAATCATCTCCCTACTAAAAGAAAAAAATAAATAATCTATTTTTTCATTTTACATTCTCTCAGGAACTTGAACACCAAGTAATCTCATAGCCAAATAGATTACCTTAGCAACATTCTTACTTAAAACCAAACGCATATTCTTTATTTCTAAATTTTTTTCAATTAAAATAGGAATTGCCTGGTAAAAGGAATTATATGACTTAACAAGCTCATATGTATAATTGGCTATTAATGCTGGTGAATAATTCTCTCCGGCTTCTTTTATTACTGAAGGAAATTTCAACAATTGTTTTATAATCTCTTTTTCCTCAGACAAAATAGAAACATATTTTATTTGATCAAAATGATTTACTTTTCTCAACATAGATTTTATGCGTGCATGAGTATATTGTATAAATGGACCTGTGTTTCCATTTAATTCAATTGAATCCTCAGGATTAAACATCATTCTTTTCTTTGGATCCACTTTAAGTAAATAGTATTTTAATCCACCCATTCCTATCAAATGAAATAATTCATTTTTCTCATCGTCATTCATATCACCAATGTGCCCTCTTTCTTGAGTAATTTCTTTGGCATTATTAATAACATCTTCTATTAATTCATCAGCGTCAACAATAGTTCCTTCACGAGATTTCATTTTACCAGTAGGCAAATCAACCATACCATATGATAAATGAAAACATTTTTTAGCCCAAGTATATCCTAATTTTTCTAATATTAAAAACAACACCTTGAAGTGATAATCTTGTTCATTTCCAACAGTATAAACAATCCTATCTAAATCTATATAGTCTCTATAACGATCAACAGCTGTTCCAACATCTTGAGTAACATATACAGCTGTTCCATCTGAACGTAAAACTAATTTTTGATCTAATCCATATTCTGACAAATCAATCCAAACAGATCCGTCATTTTTTTTGTAAAAAACACCGTTTTTAAGACCTTCAAATACTAAATCTTTACCCAATATAAATGTATCCGATTCATAATATATCTTATCAAAATCAACACCCATTGATTTATATGTTATATCAAACCCTGCATACACCCATCCATTCATCTTACTCCAGAGCAAATAAACCTCCGGGTCTTTATTCTCCCACTTACGCAACATCTCCTTAGCTTCAAACATAAGAGAGCTATTACTTCTTGCCAAATCTTCAATCTTACTATCAATTTTAGAAATAGATTTACCATCTTCCTTATTTATAGATTTAATTAATCTAGTATACTCTGTAATAATTTCCTTATTAAAGCCTTGAAAATCGCCAGATTTCCATGAACTAATAATAGAGTCAATTTCTACATTAAGATGTTTTTCAAATTCAACATAATATTTTCCAACCAATTTATCACCTTTAACACCTGTATTTTCAGGGGTCTCTTTTTCCCCTTTTTCGTTTAAAGGAGAAAAATTATTCCAAGCAACCATGCTTTTACATATGTGGATTCCCCTATCGTTAACTATTTGAGTTTTAATGACTTTATATCCATTTGCCTTAAGTATCTCTGAAACCGAATACCCTAAGAAATTGTTCCGTAAATGACCTAGATGCAAAGGCTTATTAGTATTAGGAGAAGAGTATTCAACCATAATAGTTGATTTTGAATCTTGATCAACATAACCATAACTTACATTGCGCTCAATTTCATTTAAACTATCAATCCAATAATTTTCCGATAAAACAATATTTAAAAAACCACTAACCACATTAAAATCTCGAATGGATGAAATATTATTCTTAAGAAAATCACCTATTTTTTGACCAACTTCAATAGGTGAAGTTCTTAATAATTTTATTAAAGGAAAAAGAACTAAAGTTAAATCTCCTTGAAATTCTTTTTTTGTTTCTTGAAATTGTATTAAATCATCCTGAATTTCAAGTCCAAAAATGGACTTAAAATTAACCACAATAATTTCTTTTATCTGCTTTTCCATATTAATCTTCAGATAATTTTAATGTCGTTTGTTTTAATAAATCGAATGTAACCTCTGCCATTTTGTTTTTTTTGTTATCCAAACAAGGATTCACTTCAACAAACTCAATACAAACTACTTTTTCATTTTTTACCAACCCAGACAAAATAAACTCTGCCTCCTCTACTCTTAACCCACCACTAACGGGAGTTCCGGTACCATATGAGACTTGTTCAGGATCCATTGAATCAACATCAAACGATACATAAATCATATCACATTCATTCAATTGATTATTTATCTCATTTAAAATAAAATCAATCCCTTTTTCTCTGATATTAAAAACAGAATGGTTCTTAATATTTAAGCGATTGATTAATGCATCTTCTTGTTTCTCAGTATCACGAACACCAACAAAAACAAGATCTTCAGGTTTAATTTTCACCCCATCATAACCAACAGATTTTAATTCATCCCAAACACATTTAGCTTTATCAGATAATGAGTTAATACTTTCTTCTTTATTATCTTCATTTAATGCTATTGCTAAAGGCATTCCATGCATATTACCAGACGGAGTAGTATAAGGTGTATGCAAATCCGCATGAGCATCAATCCAAACAACACCTAATCTTTTATCTGGATTTGATGATTTTATACCCGCTATAGTTCCAGCAGCTGATCCATGATCAGCAGAAATTACTATTGGAAAGCCACCTTCCAAAACAATATCCCTAACCTTCCCCGAAACAGATTCAATAACTTTAAAAAAGGTATCAATACGTTTGCAGTATGGATTAATAACCTCATGATCTAACATAAAATTGAATTCATCAACATAACTTATTGAATACTTACTAAAATAATCATTAGATGATTTTCTTGCAGCAGCCATAATAGCTTCAGGACCTAAAGAAGATCCTCTTGTACCAGCAGTGATTTCAGATTTATTAATTAATATAGAAATTTCTCGTTTCATAAAGTGATTTAATTATAAACAAATATAATATGAAAAGACATCAATGAATAATCAAGACTATATTTTATCATTTTAGTTTATTTTAGTAAAAAATATTGACAAACAAACTTTATATTATTCATTCGATGTATTATTCTAATTTTTTTCAAATAATAGTATTATCAACTACTCTTCTATTATTGTCAAAAGCAAACATTAGTTTTTCTCAAACACAAAAGGCATTTACCGGCATGTTAGAATTTAGTATTATTGAAATAAATGCAACAAACAACACAGACACAAATAAAATGACAATCTATACAAATGATACCATTACAAGAATAGAAAATTTCACAAAAAAAATAGGTAAACAAGTTACTATAAGACATATTAAAAAAAACAAGTCATATCAATTGATAACGAATAGTAAAGGCAAATTTGCTATTCAAAACAATCACAATAAAAAAGATAGTATAAAAAAAGAAACACCTTATTCATTCAAAAAAAAATTGTTTAAAAAAAATATAGCAGGAAAAAAAGCGAATCGCATATTAGTCTCTCACCCAAATTTTCAACAACCTGTTGAATTCTTATATCTAAAAAAGGGATACAAAAACTACTTAAATATATTCCCAGAAATACCAGGTTTATTAGTCAAATACAGTATTATAAAACAAGATTGCATACTAAACTACGAACTAAGAAAAATTATTGAATATATACCAAACAAAAACCTATTTGGAATACCTTCTGATTTTCAAAAAGTATCAATTAAAAAATTCTTAGAACAAATAACAAAATAAGTACTAACAAACTAATGTTTAAACTTCCAATATAATTTCATTCATACAGTCAACTTATCTATCTATCTTCGTTAGAATAGAGTAAAAAAATGGAAGAGAACGAATTCATAGCTAAAGGAGGAAATATAGATAAGTCAAAAAAAAAGAAATCTAAAGCTAAAAAAAGGGAATTATTAACCTCACCGTTAAATTCATTAAAAAATCGATTGAACACAAAAAAACTAAAATCTACTATAGGGATTTTATTAATCTTACTTTCATTCTACCTTCTTATTGCTAATTTCTCTTATATATTCACATGGAAAATTGATCAAAATCATGTTTTAGACAAAAGTCTTTTCAAACTTCTATTTGATGGAAATGAGGAACCATTAGCAAACTGGTTTGGTAAATTTGGCGCATGGAGCTCTCACCTACTTATTTATAGATGGTTTGGAATATCGTCTTTTATAATCCCGTTTATTATATTTATCATTGGTTTTAGAACATTATTTAATGTTAACATACTTCCCTTTTTAAAAACAATAACAGCAAGCACTCTATACTTAATATGGTTTAGTTTATTTTTGGGCTTCTTTTCAGAATCAATTAATTTTCTTGGCGGGACATTTGGATATCAATTAAATGAATGGTTAAAATTAACACTTGGCAAATTTGGCTCATTAGTATTAATCCTGACCTTAGGATATTTATTACTAATATTAATTTTTAATATTGGTTTTAAGAAAATATTATTTTTTATCAAAAATAAATTATCAAAAAATAATACTGAAAAACCATCAAAAACTCAACAAAACAAAGATTTTAATAATCCCGAAGAAATAAAAGAAAATAATTTTGAAGAAATAGACGATTCAGAAGAATCTGAAGAAGAAAAAAAAGCCAAAGATCACATAGAAGAATTTGATATTTCTACGACAACAGACAATTTAACTTTTAAAGACTCTGATGAAAATATATCATTCACATCAAATAATGAAAATAAAGAACCAGAATCAACTCCTCAAGAAAACCAAATTGTTGATTCTGAAAATGATAATTTCTCAATTGAAGTTGCTGAGGAATCTGAAGAAGACAAATCGCTATCTGAAGATGAAGTAGACAAAAATCGCTCAGAGTATGGAGATTATGACCCAACTCTGGATTTATCCCAATATATCCTACCACCTATTGAATTACTAAAAGATTACGGAGGAAATACAGATACATCTGTAACAAAAAATGAACTTGAAGAAAATAAAAACAAAATTGTAACTACCCTACAAAATTATAAAATTGAAATCTCTAAAATTCGAGCAACAGTTGGACCTACAGTTACATTGTATGAAATAGTTCCTGCGCCTGGTGTTCGTATTTCAAAAATAAAAAATTTAGAAGATGATATAGCATTGAGTTTAGCTGCATTAGGAATTAGAATTATTGCTCCAATACCAGGTAAAGGAACTATTGGAATTGAAGTTCCTAATAGTAAACCTCAAATGGTAAGTATGAGGTCTTTAATAGCTTCAAAAAGATTTCAAGAATCAAATGCCGAACTACCAATAGTAATGGGAAAAACAATAACTAATGAAACATTCACATTTGATTTAGCAAAATTACCTCACCTACTAGTTGCAGGAGCTACAGGTCAAGGAAAATCTGTTGGGTTAAATGCTATAATAATCTCTCTTCTATACAAAAAACATCCCTCACAAATAAAATTTGTTCTTGTTGACCCTAAAAAAGTTGAGCTTACATTATATAACAGAATTGAAAGACACTTTTTAGCAAAACTTCCTGAAGAGGAAGATGCTATAATAACTGATACTTCTAAAGTTGTATCAACATTAAATTCTCTTTGTATTGAAATGGACGAACGTTACGAACTATTAAAAAATGCTCACTGTAGAAATATAATTGAATATAATGAAAAATTTGTAGCTCGAAAATTAAATCCTGAAAATAAACATCGTTTTTTACCATACATAGTTGTATTAATTGATGAGTTTGCTGATTTAATAATGACAGCTGGTAAAGAAATAGAACAACCAATTGCACGTATAGCTCAATTAGCAAGAGCTATTGGAATTCATTTAATTGTTGCAACACAACGACCTTCAGTAAACGTTATTACAGGAATGATTAAAGCTAATTTCCCAGCACGTATAGCTTTTAGAGTATTATCTAAAATAGATTCAAGAACAATTTTAGATACATCTGGAGCGGACCAATTAATTGGCCGAGGTGATATGTTAATTACTACAGGTCAAGATATCATTCGTCTCCAATGTGGTTTTGTTGATACACCAGAAGTAGATGAAATATGTACATTCATTGGAGAGCAAAGAGGATATCCCGAAGCATTTATACTTCCAGAATATATAAATGAAGAAGCCAGTGGAAAAGGAGATATTGAAGATGACGATTTAGATGATTTGTTTGCAGATGCTGCACGTATTGTCATTATTCATCAACAAGGCTCTGCAAGTCTATTACAACGCAAACTAAAACTTGGCTATAATAGAGCCGGAAGAATTGTAGATCAATTAGAAGCGCATGGAATTATAGGTCCATTTAGAGGAAGCAAAGCTAGAGAAGTCCTATATGCTGATGAAATAAGATTAGAAGAATATCTATCTAGTAAAGGAATACTATAATAATTTAATCCGAAAACTTAGAAATAACCTCTTTAGTTACACCCGTATTAGAAAAACCTCCATCATGAAAAAGATTTTGCATTGTAACATATCTAGTTAGATCAGAAAATAATGAAATACAATAATCAGCACAAGCTAAAGCCGGTGCATTACCAAGAGGAGACATTGCCTCAGAATAATTAATAAACTCATGAAAACCTTTAACTCCACTACCCGCTGTTGTTAATGTTGGAGACTGAGATATTGTATTTACACGAACTTTTTTTGCCATACCATAATGGTAACCAAAACTTCTTGCTACTGATTCTAAATAAGATTTATTATCGGCCATATCATTGTAATCTGGAAATACTCTTTGCGCCGCTATATATGTCAAAGCAACAATAGAACCCCATTCATTTATAGCATCATGTTTCATAGCTGATTGCATGACTTTATGAAAGGATAATGCAGAAACATCTAGACCTTTCATAGTAAAGTCATAATTCTCATCCGTATAATCTCTTCCTTTACGAACATTAATTGACATTCCTATTGAGTGGAGGATAAAATCAAACTTCCCACCAAGAACATCTAATGATTTAAGCATTAAATTATCTATATCTTCAAGATTTGTTGCGTCCGCAGGTATAACAGTGCTATTAGTCGACTCAGCCAATTTATTAATCTCCCCCATTCTCATTGCAATAGGTGCATTTGTTAATACAAAATGAGCACCTTCTTCATAAGCTCTTTCTGCAACTTTCCATGCAATAGATTGATCATTTAAAGCCCCAAAAATAATTCCTCTTTTTCCTTTAAGTATTTTATTTGACATAATTATCTAGTTTATATAATTCAAATTTAAAATAAAAAATTAAAAATCAAGTTCAAATGAAAAACCATCATAAACAACAAAAACATTCTCAGGAAGCATATCACTAATTTCACTATGAGTTCCAAATAAATGAGAAATATGAGTAATATAAGCTATTTCAGGGTTTATATCTTCTATAAAAGATAAAGCTTCTCGTAAATTAAAATGAGAAATGTGATCATTCTTGTGAAGAGCATTAATTATTAAAACTTTAGTACCTCTAACCTTCAATCTTTCTTCTATAGATACAGTTTTAGCATCTGTTATATAAGTAAAATCTCCTATACGAAAACCTAAAACAGGTAAACGATAGTGCATAACCTCTATAGGAATTATATTTAATCCACCATCCAAATCTATACTTGACTCTTTTGAAATTATATTTACATTGATTGATGGAATACCAGGATATCTATTTTTAGAAAAAATGTACTCATATTCTCTTCTTAAAGCTTCTTCTACACGCAAAGTACAATAAACATCTATATCCTTTTTTTGTATAAAATTAAACGCTCTAACATCATCTAAACCAGAAAAATGATCTTTATGTTCATGTGTAAAAAGCACCCCTGATAATTTTTTGACTTTTGCACGTAACATTTGCTGTCTAAAATCAGGACCTGTATCAATCACATAATTATTACCATTATGAGAAATTAATATTGAACAACGCAAACGATTGTCTTTATAATCATTAGATGAACATACTTTACAATCACAACCAATAACAGGAACACCCTGAGATGTGCCAGAACCTAAAATTGTAATTTTCATATTTTAATCATTAATATAAATTGAACTATTTATGATTTAAATTCAATGTATAATCAAGTACAGAATACCACCCTTTCCATTTACCATAATTCCCTATTGTTTCATTATGCCAAATAAATATAAATTCCCCACCATACTCTAAAACCTCATTATATATACTATATATCTTCTTCTTGCTCTCATCTGGAGACAAAAGCATGTATTCATTCAAAGTACCATCCATATATAAAAAAGGATGAATAATTAATTTAGTCTCACTATTTTGAGATAAATCGAACCAAAAATGAGGTCTTGATGTCCCAGATCTAAATCCAATATGCTCTGCAAATCCCATTGAATAATCATCTAAAAAACCTGATTCAATTAAAGATTTGTAATTTAATGGTAACTTAAACTTTAAGAAATGTTGTCTTGATTTTGTTACTTTTTTCAAAATTATTGATTCTAATTTATCTTTCTCTTTTTTTATAATTTCAACATTTCCATCCGAAGCATAACTTGGATGAAGATTAACTTCAGATGACTGACTAATATACTTTATTAACTTTTGGTGTTCAATATTTTCAATCGGAATATTTCTGTCCATTTTATCATAATCACCTACTAACCAAAAAAGTAGTGTCTTAGGAAAAGAACTAGCAATTTTTAATATTTCACTATAAGTATCGTAGGGATCTTTATTTCCTTTGTATGTTAAAAACCTTTCTTTTAATCTTTTTATTTTAAAGAATAAAACATCTCGGAAAAGAGATAAATACATTCGTTTTCCTGTTTTTAATTTATATGCAAATGTATTATCAATATCAAATGTAGGAATTATACTAACCTTATTCTTTTCTTTCTTATAACTATTGTCTACAAAATAGTTGATTTTAACAGCCCATCGATCACAGTGAGCTTTTTCTACTTGATTTTTAACTGAAAGAATACTTTTACTGTATGGAAACCTTCCATATATATCATATTCATCACATATATATTCCTCATATCTGGATAAAATATAAAATATTGAAGCTACTGGGTCGCATTTACCATTAAACGAAAGACATTCCCAAGTATTTACTTGACCCCATTTAACATTGTTATCTAATATTTTGGAAGAAAAACAAATATTAGAAGGGTCAATCTGAGGAGAATTAAGCTTCAGTGAAGAATAATTTAACTTATTACCTATATAATTAATGAATTTTTCTGAATTTTTGGTTAATTCAAACTTAACACCACGAACTTTAAAAATAAAATCAAATGTATACTTAATTCTAGGTGTAATTTCTGAGACAAATATCAAAATCATAAATAAGTAACTATCTTATTACAAATAAACTCAGACGCCTTACCATCACCGTAAAAATTAGGGTATGTATAATCGCTTTGGCTCAATAATAAATTAAATGATTTAATTATTGTATCATAATTAGAATCAGTTAAAACAGCATTACCATTATTCACAATCTCAACCCATTCAGTTTCAGGTCTAAGAATCACACATGGCTTTTTAAAAAAAAATGACTCCTTTTGAACCCCACCACTATCTGTAACAATAATTTTTGCATTTTTTTCTAGAGCAATCATATCTAAAAATCCTACGGGTTCTATCAAAAAAATCTTTTTACTTTGGTTAATCTTATTATAAAGATTTTTACTTAACTGATATTCCATTCTATCTCTAGTTCTTGGATGTAGAGGCAAAACTATTTTCAACCCTGTATTATCTACTATTTCTAAAAGAGCTTTGAAAATAGACTCCATTTTACGTTTAACATCTGTATTTAGATCACGATGTATAGTACATAAGATGAAATTGTTAATCTCAAGATTTAAATCTGAAACAATAGAAGAACTATTTTCTGAAATTTTAGAAAAATAAATGCTATTATCAAACATTATATCTCCACAATAATATACATGAGGTTTATCAATTGATGCTAGTCCTTTTTGTCTAGATTTAAAGCCTTCAGCAATTAAGTTATCATATCCTTTCTGAGTAGGTGTAAATAACATTGAAGACATATGATCACAAGAAATTCTGTTAATTTCTTCAGGCATATATTTATTAAAACTTCTAAGACCTGCTTCTACATGAATTACTGGTATATGAATCTTTACAGCAGCTAAAGAAGCAGCAAGTGTAGAATTAGTATCGCCATAAACTAAAACGGCTGTTGGTTTTTCTTTTATAAAAATTTCCTCTAGACCTTTTAACATAGATGCAGTTTGAATTGCATGAGAACCACTCCCTACATTTAAATTAAAACTAGGTAAGGGTATCATCATCTCATCAAAAAAAACTTTAGACATATTCTCATCATAATGTTGTCCAGTATGAATTATTAGTTCTTCAATATCTTTATTATAGTATTTGGAAATGGCCCTACTTATAGCAGAAGATTTTATAATCTGAGGTCTAGCACCTACAACAGTAAGAATTTTCTTTTTCAAATTAAAAAAATTACTTATTAATTATCAAGCTAAGTTAAGCATTATCATAATAATATATTTTGATAATTAAACTTATCGTTATTGACATATATATTGTTAACAAAACAATAAGGAAATATTTAAATGAAAATTAAATGAAATTATTTTTGATAAAAAAAATATGAAATTTTTAATATTAGGAATATTTACTTCATTTTTCTCTTTTTATATTTTACCCCAAAAAAAATCTAACTATAATCTAGAATCTTATTTAACACAAGATAAGTCTTTAGATAAAAAAGTAGAAGAAATCTTTGAATCATTGAATCTAAACTCTTTAATTGGACAATTAATTATGCCAGCATGTGGTAGATTAGGTCAAAAAATTGATACAATAAAAGCATTATTAAACGATCAAATAATTGGAGGTGTCTTATTATTAAATGGAACAAAAAATGAATTTTACAAATGGATAGAGGAATACAACAAAATAAATAAAGAAAAAAATAACTTACCATTATTATATTCAGCTGATGCTGAACCAAGTTTAGTTAATAGAAAAATAATTGGATCAACACCAGTTTCAAAAGCAAATGCAATATCAAACTTATCACAAGTAAAAGAAGTAGCCGAAATTATTTCTAGCGATTTAAATAACATTGGTATTAACTATAACTTTGCACCAGTAGTAGATGTAGCTAAAAATAAAACTGTTGGATATCGTGGATTTGGTTCTAATCCTGAAAATATAATTCCTTTTAGTAATGCATTTATCAAACAAACACAGTCTCAAAATATAATAGCAACAGCAAAGCATTTCCCAGGTCATGGATTAGTATCTGGTGACACACATAAATCTCTACAAATTATAAATGGAGAATTAAAAGAATTAAAAAATTATCCCCCACTAATTAATAAAGGAGTTTTATCAATCATGGTTGCTCATATAGCAGTAAAAAACAATAAAGAATTCAATACTAATGGTGCTCCAGCAACTACATCTAGTATCATTGTACAGGATCTATTAAGAGACAGCCTAGGTTTTAAAGGACTAATAGTAACTGATGCTATGAATATGGGGGGTGTTGCAAATTATCCAAATGCTATAGTGAAAGCTATTTATGCCGGATGTGATATTATACTCATGCCTAAAGATACACGTAAGGCTCATTATCAAATAAAAGCAGAATACATAAAGAACAAAACATTCAAAACTAAAGTAAATAAATCTGTAAGAAGAATAATACGAATGAAAATATGTTTAGGAATAATATAATTCCCCCTATAACATCATAATATTGAAAAACATAAATAAATAACGGATATATTATTTTTATTGAAACATTCTGTTAATTTTGATTACAATGTCAAAAAAACAAATCGACTCTACTATTAATTTATTTAATCCAATCAGCTTAAGCGATATGGATAAGGTTAAGTTTATGAATCGTGTTGATACTAAATTTGTTTTGACGTACAATAAGCTTTTGGATATTCTTTCCATACTTACTAAAGATTACTTCATACTAAAGGTTAAAAACTCCTTAATTTCCCGTTATGAAAGCTTATATTACGATTGTAATCTAAATCATTACAATGATCATCATAGAAAAAAAAATAATCGATATAAAATTCGTTATAGAACATATAAAGATTCTAAGCTGACTTTTCTTGAAGTAAAGCATAAGAAAAAGGGACGTACAATAAAAAGCAGAATCCCTGTAGATGAAATAAAATTTGATCTTCCTGATGAACATTTTAATTTTATTAAAAATATCAACCCTAATTTTTCTAAACCCGAACCATCTTTAATGAATAACTTCAATAGAATCACTTTAGTCAATAAAAAATTTAATGAAAGGCTAACTATAGACATAGAATTAAGTTATAAATGGAAAAATAGAACAGAAGAAATAGAGAATATTGTTATTGCTGAATTAAAACAAAACAATACAAACAGAAACTCTCCATTTTATAAACTCATGAAAGATAACTACATTCGTCCTTTAAAAATTAGTAAATACTGTATAGGAATTATAGATATGTACGGTAAAAATAAAGTTAAATACAATCGATTTAAGAAAAAAATCTTAAAATTAAATAAACTACAAGCCAATGCTTCCTAATATTATAATTCTAGAATCTGTAAGCGAATTAATAGACCTACAATTTTTTAGCAACGACTTTTACACATTGTTATTAAGGCTCTCTGTTAATCTTATTTTTATGACAATAATAATAAGATATCTATACTACCCTATAACAAAAAGAAAAGATTATTTATTCACTTATTATCTAATAGGATTAATAACTTTTTTTCTATGCTTTGCATTAAAAAAGCTAGACATTGATACTGGGATGGGATTAGGATTATTTGCAATTTTTGGAATAATTAGATACAGAACAGATGCAATTGAAATTAAGGAAATGACTTATCTATTTCTTATTATTGGAATAAGTGTAGTTAATTCACTAGCATCTAGACAAATTAGTATAGCAGAAATGGCTTTAATAAATATTGCTATTGTATCAATCACATATGGACTTGAATATATTTGGTTAGTTAAACACTTAACTCGAAAAACAATTACATATGAACGTATAGATTTAATCTTACCTGATCGATACGAGGAGATGAAGAGTGACCTTGAATCAAGAACAGGATTAAATATTCACAGGATTGAAGTTGGAAAAATCAATTTTTTAGATGATACTGCTACAGTTAGAATATATTATTATGCCGATGACCAAGAATTTTCAGATTACAATAACAAATAGCAGATAAATCGTTTTAAATGGAAAAATTACGATTTCTATTATTTCCATTAAGTTTGATGTTTTGGATTATTGTATCGTTCCGGAATTGGTTGTTCAATAATAATATCAAAAAATCTTCCGAGATAAAGAAAAAATCTATTTGTATTGGTAACCTTTCTATAGGTGGTACTGGAAAAACACCTCATGTTGATTTGCTTATTGAGTATTTCATTAATCAAAACATAAAAGTATGCACATTAAGTCGAGGATACGGGAGATCTAATAAAGGTATCAAAGAAGTAAAAAAATCAGACACCGCTAAAGATGTTGGAGATGAACCATTAATGTACAAGGATAAATATGGAGAAAAAATCAATGTAATTGTATCTGAAAACAGAAAAAAAGGAGTAGAATATATATATAAAGAATTCGATGAAAATCAAATAATTATACTTGATGATGCTTTTCAACATCGAAGAATTAAAGCAGGATTAAATATTATTATAACAGATTACAATAATCGTTTTACAAAAGATTTCATTTTACCAGTAGGTAATTTAAGAGAAAGCAAGAAAAATATAAAAAGAGCTGATGTTATTATTATCAGTAAATCACCAAAAATAGGAAAATTAGAAGAAGAAGAAATCAAAAGAGAATTTAATTTCAATCCAAATAAAATTTTCTTTTCAAGAATAAAGTATACTGAATTAAAAGCAATTGAAAAGACTAAAAATGAAACTATTAAAAATATACTATTAGTTACAGGTATTCATTACCCAACTCCACTTTTAAATCATTTAAAACAAAAATATTCCGTAACTCATATGAAATATAAAGACCATCATACTTTCACAAAAAATGATATAAAAAAAATTCATAAAAAATTTGATACATTTGCTTTAGATAATAAAATTATTGTTACAACTGAAAAAGACTATATGAGATTGAAACAATTTGATTCATTAATTAATAGTAATTGGTATTATCAACCTATAAAAATTGAAATAAGCGAACAAGAAAAATTTAATCTAATGATTAATAATTATGTTAACCAAGTTTAAAGAATCAACAAAATATATAGAATCAATAACTAATGTAAAACCAAGTATCGGTATAATTTTAGGAACTGGTCTTGGTGGCTTAGTTAAAGAAATAGAAATAATATCTGAGATTTCATACGAAGATATTCCTAATTTTCCTATTTCAACTGTTCAAAGTCACTCAGGAAAATTAATTTTCGGGAAACTTGGGGGTAAAAATGTAGTTGCTATGCAAGGACGCTTTCATTTCTATGAAGGTTATTCAATGAAAGAATGTACTTTTCCTGTTAGAGTAATGAAACTTTTGGGTATTAAACGCTTATTTGTTAGTAACGCATCTGGAGGAGTAAATCCAAATTTTAAAATTGGAGAACTTATGATTATTAATGATCACATAAACTTATTCCCTTCCCACCCATTAATTGGAAAGAATATTGATGAATTAGGACCTAGATTCCCAGATATGATGAATACATATGATGAAAAAATGATTAAGCTTGCTCAAATTATTGCATCAGAAAAAAACATTCCTGTTAGTACTGGAGTATATGCTGGATTAACTGGACCAACGCTAGAAACACCAGCGGAATATAAATATATTAGAACAATTGGTGCTGACACAGTTGGCATGTCGACAGTTCCTGAAATAATTGTCGCAAGACATATGAATATACCTTGCTTTGCAATGTCTATAATAACTGACCTTGGAGTACCTGGTAAAATACAAGAAACAAGCGTAGAAGATGTAATAGCTGTTGCAAATAAAACAGAACCCAAAATGACAGCTATAATGAAAGAACTTATCTCAAGAATTTAATATTCATGTCTCCAGAAATTAGAAATAAATATCAGGCAATAATTGGTCTTGAAGTTCATGCTCAAATGTTAACAAAAAGTAAAGCATACTCTTCAGATATAAATCAATTCGGCGATAAACCTAACAATAATGTAAGTATAGTAACTATGGCTCATCCAGGCAGCCTTCCTAAAATGAATAATAAAACAATTGAGTTTGCAATTAAATTAGGATTAGCATGCAATGCTAAAATTACACAACAACAAAATTTTTCCCGAAAAAATTATTTTTATCCTGATCTACCAAAAGGATATCAAATAACACAAGATTTAACTCCTATATGTACTGATGGGGAAATATATATTAAAGATGATAACGGAAACGAAAAACCTATCAAATTGACAAGAATTCATATGGAGGAAGATGCTGGAAAAAGTATACATGATATTGATATTTATGATACACTAGTTGACTTAAATCGTGCTGGTGTTCCACTAATAGAAATTGTTTCTGAACCAGACTTAAGAACATCGAAAGAAGCATATAACTATTTAACTGAAATAAGGAAACTTGTTCGCTATTTAGATATTTGTGATGGTAATATGGAAGAGGGATCTCTTAGATGTGATGCTAATGTATCTGTAATGCTTATAGATTCAAAAGAGTTTGGACGTAAAGTTGAGGTGAAGAATATGAATTCTATTAGGAATGTTCAGAAAGCTATTGAATATGAAATAAATAGACAGATTGAAAAAATAGAAAATGGTGAAATAATAAGGCAAGAAACTAGATCTTATGATGCCTTAAAGAATATAACTATATCCATGCGCTCTAAGGAAGATGCTAATGATTATAGGTATTTTCCTGAACCAGATTTACAACCATTATTTATTAATGAATCTCAAATTAATAAAATCAAAGCAGACATGCCAATGCTTCCTAGAGATTTATTTATAAAATACACAAAAGAATATCAACTATCTGAATATGATGCATATAATCTTACAGATTCTAAAGATATAGCACTCTATTATGAAGAAATAATTAAACATACAAAAAATTACAAATCAGCTGCAAATTTGATGATGGGTGATGTTAAATCATACTTAAATCAATATGGAATTGAAATTATTAATTTCCCTATTTATCCTAAGACATTAGCCGATTTAATAACACTAATTGATAATGGAAAAATATCTTCTACCATTGCGTCTCAAAAAATATTCCCTACATTATTGGAAAATCCAAATAAAGACCCTTTAAAAATTGCAGAAGAAATGAATCTTATTCAAGATTCAGATGAAAATGAAATTTTATCAATGATTACTGACATCATAAGAAATAACAATATTGAAGCTGAGAGATATAAAAATGGGGAAAAACAATTAATAGGTTTTTTTATGGGACAATTAATGAAAATATCAAAGGGAAAAGCAAATCCTAAAAGCGCAAATAAACTAATTCGTGAAACTCTAGATAAATTATGATAAAATATTTTACAGCATTAATCTTATTTTTTTTCTTGATATCATGTAGCGATAATAGTAAAGAAAATCATACTGAACATAATGATAATAATTTAATAAATAATTTTTCAATTTCAGGTGATATCAAAGGTTCAAACGATTCATCGTTTTACTTAGAAGCTCTAAGTCAAAATGGAAAAATTGAAATAAGTCAATCTAAAGCTAATAAAGATGGTAAATTTATAATGAAAGGTAATATCCCTGGCTTTGGAATTTACCAACTAAGAATGGGAAAATCCTCTGATAAAATAATTCCATTAACACTTGAACCAAATGATAAAATTGAAATTATAAGTAATTATGACGACTATACAATTAACCCAAAGTTATTTGGTTCTGAATGGGCCCAAATTATGACTAAATACATGAACTTATTTTATGATTTTC
The DNA here is from genome assembly GCA_002709305.1 of Crocinitomicaceae bacterium. Classification (GTDB taxonomy): domain Bacteria; phylum Bacteroidota; class Bacteroidia; order Flavobacteriales_D; family Crocinitomicaceae; genus UBA4466. The sequence continues at coordinate 222,498 of PAQM01000006.1, forward strand.
AAAAAAATCAAAAAGAATTAATTAAAATGAGTAAACAAATGGAAAATCACGAATTACAAAAACGATATATCAATATTAAAAAAGAATTAGATGATTTTGCTCTTTTCAACATGAATAATAATCCTTCAAATCCATTTAATATAATCTTATCTTCATTTGCTATGCCAACAATGGGATTTGAAAATTGGAATATAAAGAATCTAGAAGTATTAAAAAAAGTATCCAATGCATATAGCTCAAAATACAAAGGTTCACCTATTGTATCAGAATTTGAAAAACAAATTAATGAAATAGAGCTTGCTTACAATAATTTTAAAATAAATAACGACAAGAAAAAAAGAGGTTATGCACCAGAAATTAAATTAAACAAACCTGATGGTTCAATTATAATGCTTTCTGAATTGAAAGGAAATTATGTGTTAATTGATTTTTGGGCGTCTTGGTGTGGCCCCTGTAGAAGAGAGAATCCTAATTTAGTTAAACTTTACAACAAGTATAAAAATAAAGGGTTCACAATATTCTCTATATCTTTAGATAAAGATTTAGAAGCGTGGAAAAATGCAATTGAAAAAGATGGTTTAATTTGGGCAAACCATGGAAGTGATCTAAAAATGTGGAATACACCACTAGTATCTTTATACAATTTTAGTTCAATACCATACACTGTTTTAGTTGATAAAAATGGAATGATTTTAGCTACAGGATTAAGAGGTCAAAAATTAGAAGAAAAATTAAACGAAATTTTTAATTAAATAATATGAAAAAACTATCATTGATTACACTTATGGCAATTTCCTTTATAGGATTTAATCAAATTGACATTAAAGTATCTGGAAATATTTTTAATTCTGGTGCAGATTCTATATATATCAGTAATTTTCAAGGAAAACCATATTACCTTGGAAGTAAAATAAATGACGATGGAACATTTTTGATCGAAGGAAAAATTGATCAACCAGATTATTATAAATTAAAACTAAATCATCCCAATTCAAAAAAAGAAATTGATTTGATCATTCGAAATAATTCACAGATCGAAGTATATGGAGATGGAAATAATTTGGAAAACTTTGTAAATATTGTTAACTCAGATGAATCAAATAATATGTATAAACATATGATAAAACTAAGAGAATTTATGAATAAAGTAGATTCTGCTAGATTGATTATCAAATCTGATACATCAAAAATTAAAGAAACAAAAAAATGGTATGATCAAGAATATTCAAAATTTAAAGCTATAACTAAGACATTTATTGCTAGAAATCGTAATTCTGCAGCTCTTTATGCAGCATATTTTTGTGTAAACCCGCAAGAAGATTTTTCTACATACGAGTCTGTTATAAAACAGTTAGAAAATAGTTTTATTGAATCTCCTACAGTAATTAAAATCTTAAAAGATTATGAACAACAAAAAGCAAAACAAATTGCTAATGATAAATTAGCACCAGGTAAAATTGCCCCAGATTTTGAGGAACTCAAAACTGACCGTAAAACTATGATGAAGTTATCTGATTTAAGAGGCAAAATAGTTTTATTAGATTTTTGGGCGTCTTGGTGTGGTCCTTGTAGAAGAGAAAACCCTACAGTTGTTAATTTATATAACAAGTACAAAGACAAAGGATTTACTGTAATGAGTGTTTCACTTGATAAAGACTTAACAAAATGGCTGCAAGCAATTGAAAAAGATAATTTATCGTGGTCAAACCATGTTAGTGACTTGAAGGGATGGGCATCAAAAGCAGGAAAAGAATATGGGGTTTCTGGTATTCCATTTACAGTTTTAATTGATCGCGAAGGAAAAATTATTGCTAAAAACTTAAGAGGGGAAGAATTAAAAAATAAACTAGACCTCATATTCAATAAATAATAATGTCTAATCAAAATAAAAAAATCTATTTTGCTTCGGATTTTCACTTAGGCGCTCCTAATTATAATTCTAGTCTCATTCGTGAGAAAAAAATTGTAGATTGGTTGAACTATATTGAATCAAGCGCAGAAGAAATATTTCTTGTTGGGGATATTTTTGACTTTTGGTTTGAATATAAGCATGTAATTCCTAAAGGTTTTGTTAGACTTCAAGGTAAAATTGCTAATCTAACAGATAAGGGAATTAAAGTACATGTTTTTACTGGAAATCATGACATGTGGATTTTTGATTACTTACCAAAAGAACTTGGTGTTCAATTATATAGAAAAAATATTAGACGTGTTTTTTTTGGTAAATCATACTTAGTAGGACATGGTGATGGATTAGGGCCAAAAGACAAAGGATACAAATTATTAAAAAAAATTTTTAGTAATAAGTTTTGTCAATGGTGTTTTGCTAGACTTCATCCAAATTTTGGAATATGGTTAGCAAATAAATTAAGTCAAAAAAGTCGATCAATGACAGGGAAATCTAATGAGAAATTTCTTGGCGAAGAAAATGAATGGCTTGTGAAATACTGTAAATATGAATTAGAAAAAAATCACACTGATTATTTTATATTTGGACATAGACACCTACCATTAGAAATTAATTTAAATAAAAATTCTAAATATATAAATCTCGGAGAGTGGATCAATTACTTCACATATGTTGAGGTAGACAATCAAAACACAGTATTAAAGACCTGGAAATAAAATATAGTAAGACCCTTTAAATCCCTGGCATACCTCCCCCCATTCCTTTCATTTGCTTCATCATTTGGCGCATATTCGCAGGATTACTCATCATTTTCATCATTTTCTTGGTATCACCAAATTGTTTCATAAGTTTATTAACTTCCTGAATATTAGTCCCACTACCTTTAGCAATTCTATCTTTACGAGATCCATTGATAATTTCAGGGGTTTCTCTTTCTTTTGCAGTCATAGAATAAATAATTGCTTCAATGTGCTTTATAGCATCTTCTTTAATTTCTGTGTCTTTTAAAGCCTTACCCATTCCTGGTATCATTCCCATAAGATCCTTTACGTTACCCATTTTTTTGACCTGCTGAAGCTGTCCTAAAAAATCATTAAAATCAAATTGATTTTTCTTAATTTTCTTTTGTAATTTTCTTGCTTCTTCCTCATTAAAATGCTCCTGAGCTTTTTCTACTAGAGAGACAATGTCACCTTTTCCTAAAATTCGATCTGCCATTCTTTTTGGATAAAAAATATCCAAGGCATCCATCTTTTCACCAGTACCAATAAATTTTATAGGTTTATTGACAATTGATTTTATTGATAAAGCAGCACCACCACGAGTATCACCATCTAATTTTGTTAAAATGACACCATCAAAATTTATTCTATCGTTAAAAGCACTTGCTGTATTTACAGCATCCTGACCCGTCATAGAATCAACAACAAATAAAGTTTCAGTAGGTTTGATTGAATCTTTAATTTCAGCTATTTCATTCATCATCTTCTCGTCTACTGCTAAACGTCCAGCAGTATCAATAATAACAACATTATGACCATTACTTTTTGCAAACTGAATAGCAGATAGCGCAATAGAAACAGGATTTTTTTCTTCTTTATTTGAGTATACAGGAATACCTAATTGATCTCCTAATACATGAATTTGGTCGATAGCAGCAGGTCGATATACATCACAAGCAACAAGTAAAGGATTCTTACCTTTTTTATTTTTTAAAAAATTAGCTAATTTACCTGAAAATGTTGTTTTACCTGAACCCTGAAGACCAGACATTAAAACTATACCTGGATTTCCTTTCACATTAATTTCAACTTCATTACCTCCCATTAATTCGACCAACTCTTCATGACAAATTTTTATCATCAATTGTCCTGGAGAAATAGATGTCAAAACATTTTCACCGATAGCCTTATCTTTGACTGTTTTAGTGAAATTTTTAGCTGTTTTAAAGTCAACATCAGCATCTAATAGAGCACGTCTAACTTCTTTTAAAGTCTCAGCTACATTGATTTCCGAAATTTGACCTTGTCCTTTTAAGACCTTAAAGGCTCTTTCAAACTTTTCTGTTAAATTTTCAAACATAATTTCTTAGTTACAAACACAAAAATAACAAAAACAAACTATCTATTAGGAAGTAAAAATGAGTATATAAATAAGCTTTATTTAAGCTTTTTTATTTTTATATTTAAAAAACCATAAATCACTGTAATGAATGGACTAATCAAATTAAAAAAACAATAAATCCAATATTCACCAGTAGCCACATTCAAAATTGTAGACTGAGCCGCACCACAAGTATTCCAGGGAAATAAAACAGAAGTAACTGTTCCAGAGTCTTCTAATGTTCGACTTAAATTTTCAGGTGCTAAATCTCTTTCTTTATATGTATCAGCAAACATTTTACCGGGAACTACAATGGCTAAATACTGATCTGAAGCAGTGGCATTAAAAAACACACATGTACTAGCAGTAGTTGCAATTAAAGAGCCAGTAGATTTAGCCATAGAAACAATAGATTTAGTTATTTTTTGCAATAATCCACATGATTCCATAACACCACCAAATGCCATTGCACAAATAATCAACCAAATTGTATTCATCATTCCTTCCATCCCTCTTGTAGTGAGGAGACTTTTCATTAAGTTACCTTCTTCCAGTATTGATGTCTCACCAAACATAGAACTAATAGAAGCCTTATATGATGCAACGATATAAGAGTTTGTTTTTCCAGCAATATCAATAATTATATCTGGTTGAAAGAATATCGCTACAATTGAACCAAGCAATGTACCAATAAATAAAGCAGGAACAGCACTTACTTTTTTCACAATTAACAAAACAACAATTAATGGAGCAAAAAGCAATAAAGGAGAAACATAAAACTTGCTATCTATAGTATTCATTATCTCTATAACATGAGGGAAATTAGTATTTGTATCAATTGAAAAACCTAAAATTAAAAATATGATTAAAGTCAAAATAATAGAAGGAAAAGTAGTGAGAGTCATATAACGAATATGTGAAAATAAATCTGTACCTGCCATAGCTGGAGCTAAATTAGTTGTATCAGATAATGGACTCATTTTATCACCAAAATAAGCACCTGAAATAATAGCACCAGCTACCATTGGTAAATGAAAACCTAACGCTTCTCCAACACCAATTAATGCAAGACCCACTGTAGCAATTGTACTCCATGAACTCCCGGTAGCTAAAGCAACAATAGCACTTACAACACATGCCGCAACTAAAAAAACTGATGGATTAATAATTTTCAAACCATAATAAATCATTGTGGGAACGATACCAGATATCATCCAAGTTCCAGCCAATGCTCCTATTAACAATAATATTAAAATCGCAGGTAAACTTGACTTAATACTATTAACAATACCTTTTTGGATTTCATTCCAACTAAAACCTATACTTAAACCTATAATAACAGATACAGCTGTTGAAATAATTAATGCTATTTGATTAGATCCATAAGTTGCATCTTCTCCATAAATATTTACATTTAAAACAAGTAAAACAATTAATATTAATATAGGTAATATTGAAATAAAAAAAGTAGGTGATTTAATTTTTGATGTCATAAATAATTTTCAAATTTTAACAGTTAAAAATAAATATTATTTACGCATTAATTTGGGTTTATACAAAACAAGTAATAAAATAGGTAAAATAGTCAAATCAGCAATTAAAGCAACAAATAAAGTTATACAAAGTAATAAACCCAAATAAAAAGTACCTAAGAAACTCGAAAAAATTAATAAAAGAAATCCTGAACATAATATCAAAGTAGTTAAAATCATGGCTTTACCAGTGGTAAGATAAGTTCTTTTTAGTGCATATATCTTATCTTTTCCTTTGAGAAGCTCATACTTAAATTTACCCAAAAAATGAATAGTATCATCTACTGCAATTCCAAAAGCTATAGTAAAAATAATGGATGTACTAGTTTTTAACTCTATACCAACAAACCCCATAATACCTGCAATAAATATAAGTGGAATTAAATTTGTAATTATACTTATCAACAAAATCATATATGATCTATAAATAAAACCTATTATTAAAGCAACAATTAAAATAGATATACCCAATCCTTTAACTAAGCTTATGGATAAATATTTTAAATTTTTATCAACTAGATGTGACGAACCTGTCAACTTAAAATCTAAAATATCATCTAAATTATTAGCATTGATAAATTGAAATAATTCCCGATTCTTTTCAGAAATAATTTTATTCCCTAAATCAGGTATTGTTCCCATTATCCTTGCAATATTCTCTGATGAATCTATAATTGAATTAACAAAATCTCCACCATCTACAAGACGAATAGAACGTCTATATTTTCTTATTTTTCTTTGAGATTTTGGTAATAAATAATAATCACTATTCCCAGAATGATGTGATCTATTAGCTATTTTTAATGTTTTAACTAAAGAATTTTTTATGCTAACACCATAATATTTTGTTAAATACATTTCAATACTATCCATTTTATTCAAAACTTCATTACTCCATACAGAATAAGAAGTATCCTTAATACTTACAGCTATTTCAAAAGGACGAACACCACCATAATATTGATCAAAAAATTGAAAATCTAACTTAATTGGTTCATTATCTTTTAAATCATCCATTAAAAAATTATTTGTATTAATTTTTGATAAGCCTATTACACTGATTAATAAAACTATTCCTGTAACAATGGAAATAATTCTTTTATTATTAATTATTTTAATAAAAAACAGAGATAAATATTTAGTCCAAAAATGATTTTCTTTTTTTTCAATAATATATTTTGGTCCTGGAAAAATATTGAATAAAATAGGTAAAATAAGAAAAGTTAAAAAAAAGGCAATTAAAACCCCTATTCCCATTACTATACCAAAAGTTTTAATTGGTTGAATATTAACAAAATAAAGTGAAAAAAAACCAATAGAAGTAGTTATAGAAGTCAAAAACGTTGCCATACCAACTTCTTTTACTGATATTAATATTGCTTTAAAAATATTTTCTTCAACGCGTAATGCATCTAAATATCTAGACACTAAATGAATAACATCAGACATAGCTACAATAAACATAATTAACGGTAAAACTGTCAGAACAATATTAATTGATTGATCAAAAACTCCCATTCCACCTACAATCCATATAATAGAAGATAGAATAATAACTTGAGGAATTAATATTCCCCATAAAGATTTGAAAGCTATAAACAAAAATAAAATCATTAAAAAGGCACTTAAACCAATAAACAATGACATGTCAAAAGTCATCTTATCGATATAATATTTTTGTCCAATAATTCTTCCGGCCATTCGAAAATTATGAAATGAATATTTTTTAAGAGAATTATTTAAATCAACAATCAATTTATCACTCTCATATTTAGATATATAATCTTTGTGTTTAATGAATAAGCAAATAGATTTTGCATTTTTTGAAACTAATGAATTTATTAATTCTTCATTTTTATATATTCTAGCTGAATCTCGTTTAGGAGAAAAATCAGTAAAATCAATATAAGGTTTAGATACTGTAAAAAATGAAGAAACAAAAAATTCTTCTTGATTTGTTATTGAATTAACAAATGAAATGTTTTTTATTTTTTGAATTTCTTTTGTTAAAGAGTCTATTCTATTTAGAAATGGTTCATTGAATATCCCATTATTAGATTCTACAGAAATAAGAATGAAATCATTATCTGAACTAAATTTCTCTCTGTAAGAAAGAAAAAAATCAGTTTCTTTATCATCTTTCGGGAAAAATTTTTCTAAGTCATAATCAAAGCTTACCACACTGATTTTATAACCCAAATATAAAGTAGCAACTATAAAAAGTAATAAAACAACTCTGCCATACTTTTTAAACTTTATTTCACCCATATTTTGAAGACTTTCTTTAAAGATTTCAAAGATAATTCTCAATTAAATAATAATCAACCAAAATTTAATAGTTCTTTTAAAGTTTAATTTTATTTTGAAAATAAAACAATTCTGACAACAAGTAAAATCTAAAAAATTGTAGTTTTGTTTAAATTATTATGCTAAAAACAAAATTATGACTAACAATATTTCAACACTATTAAAAAAATATTCTGTACCAGCCCTATTTTTTATAATTGGACTAGTCGTATTTATTATAGGTATAACAAACAATCAAAGTGGAATGTTTATGATTTCTTCCATACTACTATTCCTTGCAGGTGGGTTAAGTGTTGTTTTTAGTTCTGGAAACCTACAGAATAAAATGTTGTATGTTTTTGGTGCTCTTTCTGGTATCGCAGGAATTACAACTATAATAATTTCATATATAAGTGTTAACGACACATTAACATACGAAAAAAACTATAAAGCTTGCAAAGACTTGGCTAAACAAAATCTACAAGATATTCGATATATTCAAAAGGAGTATAAAAATAAAACTGGAAGATATTTAAGTGATTGGGAATCTTTTGAAGATTTTATTAAAAATGGTACAGTTCCATTTGTTGAAAGTCAAGGAATTGTTCCTGACAGAAGAATAAATTCTAAGGAAAATAAATATTTATATACTGGAAATCCTCCGATTGACAACAATATGACAGAAAATGAGGCTTACCGATTATCCAAATGGATTGAGGGTCCAAATTACATGTCAGATTTTTATAATTTCAAAAGAGACACAATTCAAGTTAGTTTAATGGAGCACAAATTTGGTGGGAAAAGCTATAAAGAAAGTAGAATTAAGGCAGGATTCCATTCATTTCATCCAGATTCCTTAAAATATATTCCTTTCACTGCAATGTCAAAAGAATGGAATCTTCAGACTGTCGATTCAATAAAAATAGGAGATAATTATTTTCCAGCAATAAAAGTATCTGGTGAAATACCATTTGCAAATGTTAAAGGTAAAAATGGAAATCGAGAAGAGATGTATTTTGGATCATTAACTACTAACGATACAGAAGGCTCTTGGGAAGTTGAATAAATAATGAAGTCAAATCAACTCACGATACAATTATCTGAATGTAAAAGCAATTTTGTATCATTAGCAAAAGACAGTGTTATAAATGAATCTTCTGTTTCATTTCAAGACGAACCTAACTCAAGAAAATCAGAAATATTAAAGAAACATTTTTTGCTAAACGATTATCTAAATCAAGATTTTGATGAAATAACTCTTTCATGGTCTAATAAAAGATCTACATTAGTTCCTAATTCTATTTTTTCTGAGACAAAACCAAACGAAATATTTAATTTATGTTTTGGGGAAAAATCTACTAAATATGATATTGACTATAATCGTATATATCAATTAAACTTAGTAAACATATATGAAATACCTAGTTGGATAAAACATTTTTTTATTATGAAATTTCCTAAAATAATAATCCAGCATGAAGGTTCTCATATTATCCGTCAAAATATATTTGAAAATATTTTAGATATAAAAGTAAATATCATAATCCATGACAAATATTTTCAATTAATTATTATAGCAAATAATAATTTAGAATTCTATTCATCATTTGAATATCAAAATCACCAAGATATAATTTACTACCTTATGTTTACATTAAAACAAAAACAAATGATGAGTAAAAATGGACAATTATATTTAATTGACAGCTCAAGTAATTCCCACAACAAAATAATAGAAAACTTCAAAAAGGAAATAAGAAAAATTAAAGATGTAAAATTATTAGTTAACATTCCTAATTATTATATAGCTAAATCACAAATTTTGTGCGTATAATAAGAGGAAAATATAAAACTAGGAAATATAAGTTCCCTAAAGGCTTCCCTTCTAGACCAACAACAGATTTTGCTAAGGAAGGATTATTTAATATATTAGAACATAACTACAAAAACTCAAATCTAAATATTTTAGATTTATGTGTTGGTACAGGAAGTATTTCAATTGAATTTTTATCTCGAGAGATAGGAAAAGTTGTAGCAGTAGATAATAACCAAAAAGTTATTAAACACTTAAAATCAGTTATAAAAAAATTGAATTGTGAAGATGAAATTACAGTTTACAAAAGTAATTTAATTACATTCTTAGAAAATACGGAATTACAGTTCGACCTCATTTTTGCTGACCCTCCCTACTCTTTTAAAGATTATGATTCAATAATTAAATTGATATACAATCGAAACATATTAAATGAAAATGGAGTATTAATTATTGAACATTGGAAAAACATAGAATTAGAAAATCTAAAACAATTTAAATTCTCTCGTATCTATGGAAATGTTAAATTCAGCTTTTTTGAATAAATTTAATATTGTAAATATTTTTTGTTAGAAATGAAAAAAATAGGCCTATTTCCCGGTTCGTTTGATCCTTTTACAAAAGGGCATGAATTAATCGTTAAAAAAAGTATAAAAATTTTTGATGAAATTATTATTGGTATAGGTATAAATAATTCTAAAGAATATCTATTTGATTTACAAAAAAGAATTAAACATATAAATTCTTTATTTGAAGATCAATCTAATGTAAAAATATCAGAATTTAATTCATTAACTGTTAATTTTTGCAAAAAAATTGATGCCACACATATTATACGAGGACTTAGAAATTGTAATGACTTTGAGTACGAAAAAACAATAGCACAAATGAATAAAAATATTTCTGGAATTGAAACATTGTTTTTTCTTACAGATGAAAAATATGAATCAATAAACTCATCATTAATTCGAGAAATTTATAAACATAATGGTCCAATTGAAAAATTTGTAACTAATGCACATCATCTCGTTTAATTAATAAAGAATTAAATTAGATATATTTTAAAATAATATTTACTATTGATTATGTACAAATTTTTATCTTATATATCTATTAATTTATTTATATTTTTTTCATTCTCCCAATCTGTAAGTATAAAAGGAATTGCTCCTTCATATGTTGGATCAACAATTAAAGTCTATAGTATATCAGATTACTTAAGTCAATTTGAGAATCTAATAACATCTTCTAAAATAAAACGAGATAGTACATTTTCTCTCACATTTGACATAAAAGAAACACAAAAAATCATTATACAATGTAAAAACAATAAGGGTTTTATTTATGTTCAAAAAGGAGGGTTATATAATATATTTTTACCTCGAAAAGATAAATATGATCCATACAGAAAAACAGGAAATAACATTGAAATTTCTTTTATAGAATTAGACAGCTCCGATATAAATTATAAAATATTGGGATTTCAAAGGTGGATAGACCATTTCATAGGCAACAACTTTTATATAAAAAATGTTGAACCAGAAAAATTTGCAAAAAATTTAGATAGATTTAAATTAAATGTTGAAAGAGCATACCAGAATGATAATAGTAATTATTTTAAAACACATGTTAAATTCTCTATTGCCAGCTTAGATAATATTCAAACATTATCTGAAAGAAGTAGATATGAAAAACATGATTTTTACATTAAGCATTCACCAATTGAATATAATAATGAAGCTTATATGTGTTATATATCTGATTTCTATCAAAACATGACACCTATCCTTTCTGAGAACGTGTATAAAAAATTAGATGCAGGGATTATGAAAGGTAGCCCAACATTAATAATGAAAGCACTTGGTGGAGATTATACATTAATTAACTTAAGAATTAGAGAACTAATTATGATAAACTTACTTTCTGAAGAATACAATAAGAATAATTTCCCAAAAAAAAACATTGAAACTATTCTGGATAGCTTATCTAATAAATGTTTATTTAAAGCACATGAAAAAATAGCGAAAAACATCAAAAACCGTATCACTCAATTATTACCTGGAAGCAAAGCTAAAGAGATAATATTTAAAGAGCTAGGTAAGACATCAGAAGTAAAAATTCAAACCTCTCAGGGTAAATACATGTATATTCACTTTTTTAATCCTGAAAATGAAGAAAATAAAAAAGAAATACTAATATTAAATGATCTATTTTTAAAATATAAGGATTACGTGAAATTTATTTCAATATATAACAGAGATAATTCTATTTCAAAAAATAGTCAAGAGATAATACAAAAAATACCTTGGAATGTATATGGTATATCTGAGTCTAACACAATTTGGAAAGATTACCAAATTAAAAATTATCCTCAGTACACATTAATTGATGAAACTGGACACATTGTAGCAAGCCCGGCATTGTCTCCTAAACCAAATGGTAATTACGAAACCATTGAAAAAACATTCTTTTATATACAACGATTGTTGAATATGCGGCAATAGATGATAAATCAATTTTAATCTCAATTATGTTTTAAAATCGGTTAAAGTTTTTAGTAATTTTAAAAAAAATATTCAATGAAATTTAATTTATCAGAAGTAAACGAGCTTATAAAAGAACGCAGAACAATATATCCTGAACAATACAATAATCGACAAGTACATAAAGAACAAATTGAAATAATTCTGAATAATGCGCGATGGGCACCTACTCATGGTAATACACAACCATGGCGATTCAAAATATTTTCAGATAACGCTAGAAAATATTTAGGTGAATTTTTAGCAAAAACATACATAAATAAAACACCTAAAGAACAACAAAAAGAAACAACAATATCTAAGTTAATAAATCGACCAAAAATGGCTTCTGTAGTTATTGCTGTATGTATGAAAAGACAAGTTGAAGAGAAAATTCCTGAGATAGAAGAAATAGAAGCCGTTGCATGTGCGATTCAAAATATGTATTTAACATGTACTGCATATGGATTAGGTGGTTTTTGGTCAACACCAAAAATAATATATACAGAAGAGATGAATAATTTTCTTAATTTGAAAAAAAAAGACAAGTGTCTAGGTCTTTTCTATATTGGTTACCCCAAAATTGAATGGCCTAAAGGACACCGTAAACCAATTGAATATTCTACAGAATGGATAATCCAGTAGATCACAGTTTAGATTTAGGGTTAGTAAACTATACTCAGCACCCAAGTAACACAAATTATATTGTATATCGTTTTTCTGATAAAAATCGTGCCTCGTCTTTTGAACAAGAATTAAATAATCATAATATTTGGTTTGAAAAAGGAAAAAGTAAAACACAAAATAATATATATACTCTGTATGCTATTCATAAAAAAAATTATAAAAAAACAGAAAAAATTAATTTTTTAATTGAAGCTAAATATAAAAAACCATTGATTCCATTTAAAATATTACGTTATTTCATTCTATTCTTTGGATTATCAATATTAACTTTAGCTTCAATAGGATACTGTAAAAGCAAAGAAAAAATTAAAATAAATCAAGTGCTTTGAAAAAAATATTTGATTGGTATAAAACTGAATTTTACATTGATTATGAAGATAACTTTAATGATATCATTTCTTATAATTACTTTCGTTTCTCTTTCACAATTAGGTAGAAAAAATATTCAATCATTCTTTGGGATTCAAATAAAACCAATATTCCCTGCAAAATATATTGGTCAAAAAAACTATACATTTTCAACTAATAATTCAGATTCTATTCAATACTCTTCTTCAATAAATCAAAAAACTGGTTATTCATTTGGCGGAACAGTTAGGGCTGGAATATCAAAACTTATAGCAATAGAAACTGGAATTAATTTTTATCAAAGAAATTTTAATCTCAATGTTGATGTTCCTGATTCTAACATATTTGTACAAAATGATATAAGTTTTATTAACTATGATATTCCTATCAATGCACTGTTTTACATTCCTTTATCTGAAAAAATTTATATGAATGCTTCTCTTGGAGCATCATTAACAATGAAACCTACACGTGTAGGAGTTACAACAAAATCAACAGGTTCTAATGAATTTTACCATACAGGTATTGTTAATAATAAATTTGGAATAGCTCTTAATGGAAATATGGGATTTGAATATCGAATTAAAAAAATTGGTATATTTTATTTAGGAGGCTCTGCTCAAGTTCCAATAGATCCAATTTTCAATCTTCAAACTCTATACAAACATGAGGGATATAAAAGCTACCTTTATGGAGATGTTAATGGTTCTTATTTTGCTATAGATATAAAATATTTTTTTCCTATAATAAATAATAAGGGTAAACAATTTCTAGAAGGTCCAATAGAATAAATTTATGTCAATAAGAAAAAAAATACCCCTTCTTGGAGCCGACAAATTTATAATGGCACTGGAATATCATGATAAATATATTGGTTCTACAGGTAATATATGTCAATATATAATGGAAATTGAACCTAATTTTAATGAGGAAAATTTCATAAAAGAACTTAAAGAAAATTCTATTATTCAATGGTTATCCAAATTATTTTTAATATCTAAAAATTCAAATTATTGGAAAGTATTAAAAACAAATAAATCATTAGTTAATGTGAAAATACATAAACATCTATACTACAGTGATTTAAAAAGAAAAAATATAAATATTTATGAACCTCCATTATTTCATTTTGAAATTTTTAAAAAAGAGAAAAACAAAACAACAATTGTATTAAGTTGGCATCATATATTAATGGACGAATATGGTGCAAACCTACTAATTAATAATCTTGTTAACCCAATAAAAATAAAAAGTATAAATCGTCAAAAATCTAAATTAAATTTCAAAACAATTATAAAATCAATAAAAGCAAAAAATTTTTTAAATGAAACTTCAAAAGGAGAAATTGCTTTGATGGCTTCAAGCAAGTCTAATAGTTTAACACAAAACACTTCTATTACATTATTTACAGAAGAGGAAACAAAAAAAATAACTAAAAATGCAAAGTTAAACGGGGATATATTTGGGACCTCAAGTTATCTTCTAGCAGCAACTAGTATAGCATTAAACAAATATCGAGTACGTGAAAATTTACCAATAAAAGATTTTTGGGTACCTATACCAAAAAACAACAGAAAGAAAGGAGAAAACTGGCCAATTTTAGGAAATCATATCTCTTTTCTTTTTTATAGATTAAAAAAAGAAGAATTCTTATGTATCAAAAATTTAACAAAATCTATTGTAAAACAAATGACACATCAAATACAAAAAGATAATACTACTAATTTTAATCATCTAATGAATTTTTTAAGAAATATTAGTCCAAAAACATACTCAAAATTAATAAAGGGACCAAATGGAGAAGATTTATCAAGCTTTCTTTTTACAGTAGCATCAATAGATAATAAAGAGGTAGACACTTTTTTTGATGGCAAAATAATAAATCAATATAGTATACCGCCTAATCCTTATCCTCCTGGATTAACTTTTTCATTTAATTTTTTTAAAAAGCAATTAAATCTTACAGTTCAAAGTTATAGAGAAGTTATAGATGACAAAAAAATAAAAAAATTAGAAACAGACTTAAAAGAAATTCTAATATAAATAATCATAACTCTAACCCTATTTTCTCAGCTACACCTCCCCATTCTTTTTGAATTTTCTTCTTTATTAGACTACCTAAAGGTTTATATTTATTCTTTTTATATTTAGATATTTCTTTTATTTCTTTTTTCAAGTTAAGTTCTAAAGAATCAATTCCTTTAATATCAAGTTCTTTATAAATCTTTTTTATTACTAATAACGGCTCTTGTTCAAGATCATCAAATGATATTTGAACTAATTGATTACTTTTTAAGAATTTAATATCATTTATATATTTTTCATAAATCAACCGGTAAGATTTTAAAATATAATTAGAAATATAATTTACATCTACATTCTGAAAAGAGGTAATAGGAATTATTTTCTCATATAAACGAATAGTAGAAGAATATACATCATATGGATGACGAGTAATATGAATAAACTTTGCATCTGGATATAAATCTAATATTTCCTTAACTCTCGCTGTGTTTGCAGGGCTTTTTAATACTATTCTTTTTCCATTACTTTTCATAGTTAACTTTTTAATAAAAAAATCAAGCTTATCCTTCCAATAACTAGCCCCCCCACCATCAAATAGAACGCAATTAGAAAGTACATTGTAGGCATTTTTAGGGAAATAAAATGAAAACATATATGAATATTGACTCATATTTGCCATGGCAAACTCTTCTTCTTTTGGAGAATTTATAGAAATTTCAACATTATCTTGCGGTCTTTTTGATGGAAGAGATAAAGCAATTAAATATTTTAATAACCTGCCACCAATTAAAGATATATTGGGCAGTAAAGCGTCATATACTGAACAATACGTAAACTGCTTGTCCTTAGTCAATAAATAATGTAAAAGTGTTGTTCCACTTCGAAAATGACCAAGAATGAAAATAGGAGACTTAACTACTTGTCTTTTTATCTTTTTTGAATAGAATAAAAATTCAAAAAAATGAAAAGGAACATTTAATAAGCTTATTATAGTTATGAAAATAATTTTTGGAATAAATAAAATATTAAACTTAAATCTCACATTATATAAAACTTTAAACCAGTTAAAAAAAGAAATACCCAATAATGGATGTTTAAAGAAATTAAAATATTTTATTTTTATTTTCATAAAAAGATAAATAAGAACTTATATTTTCAAAGTAAGTGTTTTTAAACAAATTAAATTCAGTGCAAAACTAAATTATATTAGAAAAAATTCAATAATGAATTATTATGTTTGTGACTAAATGAAAGTAATTTGTAAATATCGATTTCTACTAATATTTCTGTTTTCATTAAATACGTTTCAAAATTTAGCTCAAAAAACAACTATATATGGAAATATAAAAGAAGATTCAACATTTTTTAACATAATGTATGCAAAAGTACATTTTAAGGGAACACAAGTTGGAACAACGAGTGACTCATTAGGTATGTTTAAACTAAGCATTCCTAATGAAAAATTGATGTTTGATTCATTAATTATTTCATATTTAGGTTTTAAAACAAAAAAAATTCCAATAAAGCGTGGTGAAAAACAAGAAATTAACATTTTACTTTCTTCTACTTTTTTTAAAACATTTGACGAAGTAAGGGTAATTGCTGGCGAAAATCCTGCATGGAAATATTTAAGGAAAATTATTAAAAACAAAACACTAAACAATCCTCAAAACCATGAAAATTATTCAAACATTGAGTATTCTAAAACCCGATTTGACCTTAACAATTTTACTGACAAAATAAAAACAAATATCTTATTAAAACCCTTTGATTACATATGGGAAAATACTAAAATAACTAAAGATGGTATAAATTATCTTCCAGTATTGTTATCAGAAAGAATTATTGAACACTATTATCAAAAATCACCAAAAGATAAAAAAGATATTATTATAGGAGATAAAACAACTGGCCTAGCTGGACCAAAATTAAAAGAATTTACTAATGATTTATATATAACACCAAATATATATAACAACTATATTACTATTCTTGGAAAATCATTTCCAAGTCCATTAAATAATAACTATAAAAATCATTATAAATTTTATTTAATGGATAGCATCAAAAATGAAGCTGAACAAACTTATATAATAAAATTTCTACCAAAATATAAACGTCAACTAGCTTTTACTGGAGAAATGGAAATTGACTCTTCAACATTAGCTGTTAAAAAAATTCAATTGCGTTTTGATATTAAAGCCAATGTTAATTTTGTGAGAAGCTATTACATAAGTCAATCTTATAAAAAGATAAATGATTATTGGACACTATCAGAATCTAATGTTATCGGAGATTTTACTGTTTTAGAAAATTCCTCTGACTTAACTGGTTTTTTTGGAAGAAAAAAATCAACATTTACAAATAATAAAATCAATTCAAAACTTAAAAAAAACATATTTAAGGGTATAGAAAGAATTGAATACACTGATAGCTCTAGTATACAAAATGATTTTTTTTGGGAAAATTATAGAACTGAATCACTATCAGAGGAAGAAATAAAATTATTAAAAATCACGAAAAAGATAGAAAATGACCCTTCGTTTAAAATACGTAAGAATATTTTTAAAGCTATTGGAAATGGTTATATTCCTTTTAAAACAATAGAAATTGGCAATCTCTACAAACTTTATAGTTTTAATAATATAGAAAATAATCGATTTAATTTTAGTATAAGAACAAAGCCAAATAAAATAAACCGATTTATTTTTTCAGGTAATATAGGATATGGGACAAAAGACAAAAAATGGAAATACAACCTAATTAGCACAATAAATGTAAATAAAAATAACCAAACTCGATTTGGAATTAAGTATAACTATGATATAAAACAAATTGGCCGAAGTTTTAACCAAATTGAATTAGATCATATATTAAGTTCTTTAATTCAGATTGGAAATACAGAATCAAGAAATTATGTGGGACAAATTAATTTCTATTTTGAACAAATTCTTTGGACTGGAACAATTCTTCGCCTTGGATACTTTAGAAAAACATATTCCCCAACTAATAATGACACTTATAAAAGCATAAATGAGCAAGGTAATATAGAGGACATTGATTATTACAACTCTAATGGAATTGATGCAACATTTAAATTCAATTACTTATTCAAAAAAATTACAGGAGAATTTTATGATAAAAATGATTTTCCTGAAAAATATCCTAGTTTTACACTTAACTTTAAGCTAGCCGACCAATCTATTTTTAAATCATCATATAGTTATCAAAAAATAACTGCATCAATAAAACAAAAAGTAAATACAAAAAAAATCGGTTATTTTAATTACAACATTGAAAGTGGAAAAACATATGGAGTTGTACCTCATTTGGATTTAGACATACCTTTTGGAAACCAATTAATATTGACAGATGATTATGCTTTCAATCTTATGAACTTTATGGAATTTGCTTCTGATCAGTATATATCCATTTATTTTTCTCATCATTTCGAAGGTTTAATATTAGACAAAATACCATTAATAAATCGTTTAAAATGGAGGACTTTTATGTTTGGAAGAACCTTCATCGGTGGTTTATCTGAAAAAAACAACCAAATGAGATATCTATTCCCAGAAAACTTAATCGCTATTAATAAACCTTATTATGAAGTCGGATTTGGATTAGAAAACATATTTAAATTTGCAAAAATTGATTTTACATGGAGATTATCAGAAGGACAAGGGGAATATTATCGTTTCTTAATAAAACCTGGATTTAAGTTCAGTTTTTAAAATCTCTTTAATTTTCCAGTTTTAGTAATAGGAAAATCATCTACAACTATTATTTTTTGGGGAATTTTAAATGTAGACAAATTTTCTCTACAATGATTCAACACTTTTTCAATATCTATTTTTTCTTTAGTAACTAATTTTATTTCAGCTTGAATAATTTGTCCCATAAATGGATGATGAGTACCGCTTACGCGAGCCATTTCAATATAACTTAATTCTTCTAAAACTTTTTCCACCTCTTCTGCAAAAACTTTATTGCCAGCAACATTAATCATAGATTTCTTTCGACCTTTAATTTTAATCATACCATTTTTAGAAATTATTGCAAAATCAGCAGTTTGAAAATAACCATCTTTTAATACTTTTTCTCTTGTCAAAGGAGGATTTAAATATGCATCAAACATTCCAGGCCCTTTTATACCTAATAAACCTAATTTTCCAGAAGGAAGAATTTTATTTTCAGAATCAAAAACCTCAACGTCAAAGTCAGGTAAAGGATAACCAACTGACTCTAAAAATTGGTCTGAAATCTCTGTATTTACAATAGGTAAACCAATTTCTATTATTCCAAAAGCTTGGTTTACAACTATATTATATCTTTTCATAAATAATTTTGATACGGTTTGACTAATACCAGAAGAAGTCGATATAACTTTCTTTAAACTAGGCATCATAACTCTAGAATTATCTGAAGCCAATAACCGAATTTGTAAAGGAGATGCATATAAGAGTGTTCCTTCATAAGAATTAGTCATTTCAATTACATTTTTTGCAAGAAAAGAATTTACAACAGTAATTGAAGCACCATATTTAATATACAAAACTATAGAAACTATAAAATGATAAGCCATAGGTAAAACCCAAACAACATTACTATTAGTATTAATATTTAAACTTTTATTTGCAGCTTCAATTCTTTCTAAAACAGATTTATTTGAAATTATAACACCTTTTGACAATCCTGTTGTACCGCTTGTATATCTAATGAATGCAGGATTATTAACATGACTAGCAAAAATATGGGATTCTTCTACTTCTGTTTTCAGATATATTAATTTATCAACATTTAATTTAATTTTTTCGATAATATTCAACGATAATTCAAACCCACTACAATCATCTAAAATTGCATGAAGCTTTGTTTTATCTATAATTTCTGTTATTTCTCTCTTTTTTAATTGATGCGAAATAGGCATAACTGCTGCCCCACATCCCAATACTGCAAAAACAGCAATAATAAAATTACGACTGTTTTTTCCTCTAACTCCAACACACATTCCAGACTTAATACCTAAAGCAATTAACTTCACTTTCAAAATATCAACCTCTACATCTAATTCTTTATATGAAATAGTTCCATATTCATCGTGAATTGCAGGATTATCTGGCCACAAAAAAGATGCATTTTTTAATAAATTATATACTGATTTATTATTCATTTAGCTAATTAAGATCTAAAATTGTTCTTTTTGAATATTTGAAATTGTTTTTAATATTTTGTCATCATTTAATTTTCCTACCGCAAGTTTTCCACTAGCATAACCAGTTTGCAAACATGTACCTATGACACGAGCACTAGCAATCGCTGTATCGGTTGCTGAAATATTTCTTCCTGCAAAGAACAAATTATTGACACTATTAGAGATAAGAGATTTAGCAGAAATACCGTAATAATCATTTTCTCTAAATCTTCTGATTTCAACCCGACGTTTTTGAGACCAAATTTCTATTGGCCAGTTTCCATAAGCAATAAAATCTTTCGGTTTATAACAACTAAGTACATCTTTACTTGCTAATATATATTTACCAACTGGCCTATCGTCAACTCTTACACCAACTTTAGGGGCAATTGATTTTAACTTAGAATCTAAAAAACCGTCTACATTACTTCTTAAAAAAGTAAAAATATTATGTACAGCAAACAAAGCAGAGGATTGTAATGCATCTGTATCTTGATTTATTTCCTGTGGAACAGTAATTTTAGATGAACCCTCACCCATTTTGAATGATCCTGGAACAGGGTACAACTTACTACAATCTTCTTTTAATTCTCCATCTAAAACTCCTCTTTTGATAGCTCTCATTATTACTAATCGTAAATTCAACTCAGATTTAAATTTAAGATTAGATAATGTGAAAATTTGAGAAGCTGACTGTTTAAATAATGTTGGTATTAATTGTAATTTTAAAAATCTACTAACTAATGATTTACCAGTAGAATCAATAACAGCAAGACATTTTAAATCTAAAAAAACACCTTTTTTTTCAAAAGTAATTTTATTAATAGAATTATTAATAATTGAAACATTGGATAATTTAGAATTTAAAAAAATATTGACTTTATTTTTTTTTAATCTTAATGTACATTGACTAGCTAATAATTTAGGCACATAGGGTAGGAATTTTAAACCAGACTCTCCTTTTATTGGTGAAGATTTTGATAATGATTTTAATTCTTCAGTAAAAGACTCCGCATATAGACCAACATTATATTCAAAGTTACTATTCATTGAATATTTGTAAACACCACATATGGTTCCCACTTCAGCAAAAACAGCTAAACCACCGAGATTAGATTCTTTTTCAATTATAGCCACATTACAACCTTCTCTAGCAGCAGAAATTGCAGCAGAAACACCTGCCGTACCCCCACCAACTACGATAATATCAAAAAAACTATTTCTCAATTTAAAAATTATATTTTTTCTATAACTGTTGTTATAGAATGAACAGAAATAAATGTATCGGGAACCATTAAATGATCTGGTATCAATTTACCATATTTCCTTTCGATAAATAAAACAATTTCAACAATTGAAAATGAATCAAGACCTACTTCTTTTAATATTGAATTAGGTTCTAATTCAACCTCATCATCTAATAGATTGGATTTAATAAAATTGACTAGTGTATCTGTAATTTCAGACATTAAATATTTTGTTTTGATTTATTGATAAATTTAGCAAGCGACAAGCATAAAATAAAAAATCCTACCAACAAACCAGTTTGTGGTAAAATATCAATTAAATCTTCTCCTCTCAAAAATAATCCATAAAATCCATCTAAAGACCAATTAAGTGGAGAAAATTTACTTATAATACGCATAGTGTCGGGCATAATATAAGTTGGAACCCATATTCCACCTATAGCTGATAAAACTAATATCGATAATGAACCTAAAATTGAACCTTGTTGTTGTGTTTTAGCTAATGAACCTATAAGAACTGCATATGCTGTAGCTGACATTGAAGTGGTTAAAGCAATAATAAATAAACTAAAATAACTATCACCTAAAATTAATCTATCCATCCCTAATAAGGGCATTAAAAACAACCCTATTACCAACATTAAAACAAATTGTAACATACAAACACTTATATAAACCATTACCTTTGCATTTATCTGTAATAAATATGATACAGGAATAATATGAAATCTAAAAACACTTCCTTCTGTTTTTTCTCTCATAATACTTCCAACTAAAGGAATAACAATAAAGAATAAAGAAAAAATTGTCCAAGCAGGTAAATTATGCTGAACAGAACTTGGTGCAGACTCATTCAGAAGATTTGATGCATATTCTTGATTGTAAGATATAATTTTTTGATTTAAATACTTACTGTCATATATAGGCTTTTCAGGTAAAAGTGATGATATTTCATCTTTAAAAGTTTCAAACATCATACGTGTCTTAACAGATGAAATGTATTCTCTTAAGATTGAGGAAATTGATAACACAAAAGATTTAGAAGCTATAGGATCAATAATAATCTTTACCTCTACATCTCTTTGTTTTACGACTAAAGAATCGTTATAATTCCCAATTGATTCAGCTACAATATTAAAAACATTTTCTTTAACTGTTTCTGTAGCACCCTTTGGAATATAAACGCCGATTAAAAACTCTCCCTTTTTGATAGCTTCTTTAGCAGAATTATAAGTTGCTTTTTCCCCATTTATATGATCAAAGTAATCAATCATTTGAGTATTTCTTAAACCTTCTTCAACTCTATTCCCTAGAGTATCATTATCATTATTGATGAAAATTATAGGAAATCCTTCTTCATTGATATTTGAAAATACTGCATCCTGAATCAATGTCATAACTATTATCAATAAAATTGGCATTATAAATAAGATTGATAAACCTATTTTATCTCTAATTAAAAGAAGCAGCTCTTTTTTCATTGCTGCTAATAATTGCCTCATAGTTTTACTTTTTTGTTAATAGAAAGAATAGATCCTCTAAATTTTCACAACTATCATATGTATCAATCAAATCTTTAGGTGCTCCTCTTGCTATTATTTGACCTGCATTAATAATAGCCAAATCAGAACAAAATTTTTCTGCTTCTTCTAAATGATGAGAAGTATATATAATAGTCATTCCAATATCACTTAATTTATTTAAATGAAACATTATTGAAGATCGAGACTTAACATCTATTCCAACCGTTGGTTCATCTAAAAATAAAATATCTGGTTTATGTAAAATACCGGCTATTAAATTAATTCTACGTTTCATACCACCAGAATATTTATAGACTGGTTTATCTGCACTTGAACTCATTTCGAATTTATTCAACCAATTATCAATTTCCATTTTCAACTCTAATTTAGGAATACCATACATAGCACCATAAAACTCTAAATTCTCTCTACCTGTTAATGTAGGATATAAAGCTATATCTTGAGGTACTATACCAATTTGATGTTTCACCTTGCTTAAATCTGAAAACAAATCAAATCCATTTATTTTAACAGTACCTTTTGTTGGATTATACAAACCACAAAGGATTGAAATAATTGTTGTTTTTCCAGCGCCATTAGGTCCTATAAGACCAAATATTTCATTTTTATTAATATTAAATGAAACATTTTTAACAGCAGGAGATTCATTACCCTTAAAATATTTTGAAATAGATTGAACTTCTATTATTTCACACATAATTAATTAATATTCTAAAATTTAACATGAACTTTTTAATTAATGTATATTCAATAAATCCTTTTCTTCAATCAATGCAATCCACAATGATATATGACCTTCATCAACACGTGTCCAAATTGGACGAATAACACCAGAAACAGCATCAATATTTATGTAATCTCCAAAAAACAAATTTGAATCAGGTAGAAATGATTTTTTTGATATACGTGTATCAAAAAATGTATTTCCGCCATCACGAGAAACACTTAAATATACATCTGTTTCTAAATTGCTATAATTTCTTCTATCGTAATATACAAAATAAAGATATCCTGAACTTTGATCTATAGTAAACCAACTAAAGAATTGATGTTTACCTGAATTATCTTGATTTACCTTTAATCTTTTACTCCAAGTTTGACCTCCATCTTTTGATTTTATCAACCATGAATCAGTATCCTCTACACCATTTTTTTGGTCACAAAAATTTATATAAATTGTCCCTCTATTAGGTCCATGACTTAAATCACACTTAACAATTGGGAATCCATTTGACCTAAAAATACCAGGAATGGTCAAATCCCATCCACCATATTGTTTTATAATTTGCAATTCTTCATTTAACCATGTATTACCTCCATCTATGGATTTTTGAAATACTAATCCTTTAGGACCTGTCCAAACAACGTAAATTTCGCCATTTGGACCAACTGCAGGTATAGCTCCTTCAACTGTATTGTCACTATCCAAACAATCACCTCCAAATCTTGAAATTCGAATAGGTTGAGACCATGATTTGCCTTGATTACATGATTTTGAAAATAAAATAATAGAGCTATCTTCTATATCATTTGATTTATATGCATCAAATTGCGTCCATGTCATATAAATCTCGTTATTTTCGCGATTTAAAACAGTCCAATGCTTATCTTGAACCTTTAATCCATTAGGTGAAGGAGAAGTTCCATTATTAAATCTCTTTGACAATTTTCTAGCAGATTGACATACTATTCTATCTAACATAGAACTTTTTGAATAATTAGCTAAATGAAAGTAATACAAACGACTTTTGTTATCAAACATCAACACAGGATCTCCAAAGACACCAAATTTACTTTTTAAGGTTTTACTTTTCCATTTTTCACCACCATTAAGAGAATAATAATAATCTGAAAGAACTGATCCAGCAGCAATATGATTTGTATTATTTGGATCAATAGCAATTGAAGGCTCAACCTGCGAAAATTTATAATTTGCTTTTTTAGGTAATGGTAATCTAACTGTTTCAAAATTAGATTGTCCAAATGAAAAGACTAAAGCAGAGAAAAATATTCCAAATAAAAAAAATCTCATCTTAACCAATAATTAGATAATTTATTAGTCTTCATATTATCTTCAATTATATATTGAAATTTAGGTTTTTCATACGTACCTACAATAACAGTTGTCGAAAAAATCTGTTCATCTCTAGCAAATAAAATGTCTATTTCATCTCCCAATTCAACAGTACTAAAATAAATATCCAAAGATTTTTTGTTAGCACGAATTCCATTACAACCGATAATTTCATCATTAACACTAATTCCAGCTTGCTCTGCAGATGAATGATTACGAATTGTTTTAACAATAGTTTTGCCTTGAGAATAAGATAAAGTCATACCAACACTTGGTTTAGATTTACCAATGTATTCTATTTTTAGTCCTAAAGGGAAAAATATTTCACTATAATTTGGGATTTTTGTACCATCAATATAGTCTGCATAAAATTGTTCAATACCCCCACCTAATATTTTTTTCAATTCTTGTTTGAATTCTTTTTCAGAAAAACCTCGTTTTTTCTTCATATAATAATTACTATAAAGATCTTGCATGAAATTATCTAAAGATTTTTTTCCATTGTACTTCTTAATAATTTCAACATCAAAAATCATCGCGATTATTGAACCTCTTGAATAATATGACATTGTAGTATTATGACTGTTTTCATTAGGTCTATATGCTTTAATCCAAGCATCAAAACTTGCGTGAGAAACAGGTTGAACTCTTGAACCTAAAGAACCTTCTACATAATTTAAAGTACTAAACATACTGTTTAAAAAATCAATCTTAGAGTAATAACCAGCACGATATAAAATCAATTTTTCATAATATGAAGTAAATCCTTCCATAACCCAAAGAAGTGAAGTGAAGTTTTCTTGATCATAATTAAAGGGACCTAATTCTATTGGACGAATTCGTTTTACATTCCATAAATGAAAATATTCATGAGCTACTAATTTTAAAAACTTTAAATATTCTTCACCTTCATATGTCCAACGATTAACACTTAACACAGTTGAATTCTTATGTTCCAAACCACCCTGCGCATTTACAACATTATGAATAATAAATGTATATTCTTTATTTGGATTATACCCAAAAACAGCTGTAGCAGATTCAACAATATTTGCCATATCCTTTTGTAGTTTACCAATACTATAATTTCCAAAACCATACATTGCGACTTTATGATTAACACCCGCTGCTTCAAAGGAAAATAAAAGTTGATTACCAATTTCAATTGGACAGTCAACTAGATGATCATAATTATTAAATTTATAACATCTTGATCCATCTATAGCTTTCCAAAGTGTTTCTTCATTAAGCGCTGTTGTAATTTCTTTAAAGGATTTATGAGGAATAATTTCAAGTAGACCCGACTTATTCTTTAAACCTTCAACATACATAAACACCCCAGAACCGCTAACAAAACCATGAGTCAAATCAAGAAAGCTAGTTCTTACAGAGAGTTCAAAAGCATATACCTCATATTTAATAACAACTCTATCTCCTTTAAAACCATTTATTTTCCAAGTATTTTTATCAATTTTTTTTACGCTAACATTATTGCCTTCAAAATCAAAAGCTTTCACTAAATTCACATTTTTAGCAAACTCTCTTGCCAAATAAGAACCCGGTGCCCAAATAGGCATTTTTAAATTAAATTCAGACTTTTTTAAATCAGAAAGTTCTATTTCAACCTGATAATAATGATTTTGAGGTTGATTCATACCCAATTTATACTTAATATTCTGACCAAAAGAAAAAATAACAATGAACAAAAAAAGTATAGATAATAATTGTTTAATCATAATAATATTTTTATCAAATTTAATAATTACAAAATAGATTTACTCTAGTATTTTTTTCTCTTTTTATTTTACGAAAAAAGAAATTAATTTAGTGATATTATATTTAATAATAATTAGCCTATTAAATATACTTAATCATTTATGAAAGAATTAAATCCAAATAAATTTCAAAGCCCAATACCAATAATTTTCAAATTAAAAAATATTCTTTTGGGAAAGTCAAAGCCTGATATTTATACACAAATAAATTTTACAATAAACCTTGTAATTTGTATGATATTTATGTTTTGGAATATTATGAGTTACTTCATAATTAAACTACGTACATTAATTTTTGAATATAAAGGAATACAGATAGAAAAAATCATTAAAAAAAGAGGTTTAGAATTAGGGTTTGAATCAATTGATTTCTTACCAAGGTTAATAACATTTCATTCAATTGGAATTATTTGCTGGACATTAGTTTTTTTCGGGCTAATAATATTATATCGTAAAAAGAAAAATTTCTCATTATTTATTTTAGGGGGTATAACTTTTTATATTGGGATGAGCATATTCTACTTAAATTGGAATTACTTTATCAAAGACACTACTGCTTTTGATAAAATTGCTTTGTTAGTATTAATAACTAGTACAATAATACATGTCTTTTTAACAAAACATGAAAGATTGGGGAATTCAATTAATTTTTTTGGTGAAAATCTAGAAGATTAATTAGCGATATAATATTATTTGGGGTTTGATCTTTTCGATTTAAAATCAATTGAGATTTTTTATAATATTCATCTCTTATTTTCATTTCTTTTTTAATAAAACTAATTAATTCATCATTATTTAAATCTTTAATTAACGGTCTTTTTTTTGAATTATGCAGTCTATGAGCTAACTCTTTAACAGAACGGTTCAAATAACAAGTGATCCCTAATTCATTAAGAAAGGAGATGTTATTTTTATAACAAGGGGTTCCACCACCGGTAGATAAAACAAAATTTGATTTATTAATTAAACTCCTAATATAATTAAACTCCATATTACGAAATTTAACTTCACCAAAATCATGAAAGATTTTTTCAATAGACAAATTATATTTTTTTTCTATTTCAGAATCTGAATCAATAAATGGAATATTTAATTTTCTAGCAATCTTTTTACCAATTGTTGTTTTTCCAGAACCCATGAAACCTACAATAATAATTCTACACATGATTAATATAAAAAGTAATGATAAAATTATTGAAAATAAATTTTAATATATGATAACTCTAAATTGAAAAACAGTTGAAAAAATGAAAAATACATGTATATTTGCATCCGCATAAAGTATACCGATCTGGTAGCTCAGCTGGTAGAGCAACGCCCTTTTAAGGCGTGGGTCCTGGGTTCGAACCCCAGCCAGATCACAAAAAGGAAGCTTAAATAAGCTTCCTTTTTTAATTTTCCAAAAAAACTTAATTTAAAAAGAAATATTTTCTTTAAAATGTTTCCATAAAGTGTCATTGGGAACTGGTGCAATAATGCTAATTATTTCTTTTTTAGTAGGGTGCTCAAATATAAGTTTTCTAGCATGTAAATGAATAGAATAATCACTATTAGCTCTCCTGGCACCATATTTCACATCTCCTTTTATTATACAACCAATCTGAGCTAATTGACAACGAATCTGATGATGTCTTCCTGTTTCTAATGTAATCTCTAATAAATGATAATTATCTGAAGATGCTAACCAATTATAATTTAATATTGCCTCTTTTGATCCATTAACATGTTTATCAAAAGCATAAGATTTATTTTGTTTTATATTCTTCTTTAAATAATGTCTCAGTTTAGCGGATTTTTGATTTGGTTTTTTTTCAACAACTGCCCAATATACTTTATTAATTGACCTATTACGAAACTGTTGATTTAACCTTGATAAAGCTTTGGAAGTACGAGCAAAAACTATTGCCCCACTTGTTGGACGATCTAATCTATGTACCAAACCACAAAAAACATTTCCTGGTTTATTATATTTTTCTTTAATATAATCCTTTATAAATTCTATAATTGGTTTATCACCAGTCTTGTCACTTTGAACAATTTCTGAAGATTTTTTATTAATAACTATAATATGATTATCCTCATAAAGAATAAAACTTTTTTGAAAATCATAAGCTAAAAAACTTTTCAAAATAAAAAGAAATATGATATTTAATATTGTTCAGATTCATTAGGAAAATCATTAGATTTAACATCATTTATATATCTTTGAAAAGATTCTTTCATTTCCTTATGTAAATTATTATACTTTCTTAAAAATCTTGGGTTAAACTCGTTATTTATACCCAACATATCATGAACAACTAAAACCTGTCCATCAACCTTATTTCCAGCTCCAATTCCAATAATTGGAATAGTTAATTCCTTAGCAACACGGGAAGCTAAATCTGAAGGTATTTTTTCAAGAACTATAGCAAAACAACCTGCTTTTTCTAAAGCTTTAGCATCATTAATTAATCTATCTGCCTCCTCTTTTTCTTTCGCTCTAACTACATATGTGCCAAATTTGTATATTGACTGAGGCGTTAAGCCTAAATGTCCCATTACAGGTATACCAGCTGTCAAAATACGTTCAACTGATTCTAATATCTCTTTACCTCCCTCCATTTTCACAGCGTGACCTCCAGATTCTTTCATTATTTTAATAGCACTAAATAACGCTTCCTTCGAATTACCTTGATAAGAACCAAAAGGCATATCTACAACAACAAGAGCTCTTTCCACTCCTCGAACTACAGAAGAAGCATGATAAATCATCTGATCTAAAGTTATGGGAAGTGTAGTTTCATGACCTGCCATTATATTAGAAGCTGAATCGCCGACGAGTATCACATCAATTCCTGAATCATCAATAATTTTAGCCATAGTATAATCATAAGCTGTTAGCATTGAAATTTTTTCACACTCATTTTTCATTGTTTGAAGTACATGAGTTGTTACTTTTTTAACATTTTTATGAACTGACATATTTCTATAAAATTTTAAACAAATTTAAATATTTAATATTTCGGAAATACCTTTGATTAATCTTTATTTATAATAAAATGAGAAATAAAAAACATTTCGTTATATACTTTATCGAAATTATTTGTAATTTTGCAGCCAATTAGTTTTATTTTACAAAGACATGAATTTTATAAAAAACCTTGAGAAAGAATTAGTCGAAGCTAATAATATACCAAAGTTTAAAAGTGGTGATACTATAACTGTTTCTTATAAAATTAGAGAAGGTTCTAAAGAACGTATACAACAATTTCAAGGTGTTGTATTACAACGTAAAGGATCAGGAATTACAGAAACTTTTACTATTCGAAAAATGTCAGGTAATGTTGGTGTTGAAAGAATTTTCCCAATTTCTTCTCCTTTCATAGATAAAATTGTAGTCAATAAGAAAGGTGTTGTTCGTAGAGCCCGAATATTTTATTTCAGAGAAAGAACAGGTAAATCTGCAAGAATTAAAGAAAAGAGAGTTTTTAAATAATCTGACTCTTTTTTATAATATAAATGTTATACAATAGCCTTTTATCATATGATAAAAGGCTTTTTTATTTTAATCTATGTTTAAAACTAAAAAAATAAATTTGCAGATTTTATTTACTTCCTTTCTTATCATCGGATTATTGATAATATACAAAAACATTAAAATAAATAATAATGATAATATTAAATTAAAAGAAATACCAAACTCTTTTAAAGTATATGGTATTGACGTATCACATTATCAAAAAAAAATAAATTGGGACTTTTTTAAAAAGAATGACTCATTAATAAAATTCGTTTATTGCAAAGCAACAGAAGGAATTAACTTCATTGATCCACAATGGAAAAACAATAGATTAAAGCTTATAGAATTAAATATAAAAAATGGTGCATATCACTTCTTTAATCCAAAATTAGATCCAATAAAACAAGCAAATCATTTTCTAGCTAATTATACATATAAAAAAAATGACCTTCCTCCTGTTTTAGATTCTGAAATAGAAATTGAACCTACTGAGAAATTGATTAAAAACATTAAGTTATGGCTAATACATATAGAAAAGACAACTAATCAAAGACCAATTATTTATACATCTTATTATCTATATAAAAAAATACTTAAAAAACATTTTAAAGAATATAAATTTTGGATTGCAAATTATTCAAAAACCCCCAATAGAGTAATTGATAAAAACATCATTTTTTGGCAATATTCTGATGAAGGTAAAATTGCCGGAATTTCTGGCAATGTTGACCTAAATATTTCAAAAATAGATTTTAATTGAAACTAATATTAATAATTCAAAAAACTATTTTTTTTGAAAATTACAAAAAACAAAATCTTGTACTGTATTAAATGGAGTAATATGCTCTACATTACAAGATGACAAAATTGATAACTTATTGAATAATGTCTTTAAATCATTTTCAGAGTATTGTCTAATTGGAATACCACTACATTTTAAAGGACCAAATTTAGAAAAAGTACCAACTGTAAAGTATCCATTAATATTTAAAGAATTAGAAACTAAATCAATATATCTTTCAATATTTTTTTTATTAATTATAAAATGGAATAAAGCTCGATCATGCCAAAAATCATATTTTTCCTTTGGATAAAAATCATTAATGTCTTTAATTATCCAATTAACTTTAGTAGCATTTTTCCCTAACCTTGATTTAGCTCTATCTATTGCAATCTTTGATATATCTAATACAGTAATTTTTTCATATCCTTGCTGTAATAAATAATCAACAAATAAAGAATTCCCACCACCAACATCGATAATAGAAGACTCTTTACTCAAATTAGCGATTTTAAATAATGAAATAGAAGTTGATGGAGTTTCTTGAAACCAACTCATTTCATTATTCTGTTTTGAAAAATAAATATTTTCCCAATGTTTTTTTAAATCAAAATTTGACATTTTACATTTCTAAAATTACAAAATCAGTTCGTCTATTTTTTGCTCTATTTATAAACGAATTATTTTCAAATTTAGGTTTAGATTCACCAAAACCTTTAGCTAGCAAACGTTCTTCCTTTATTCCTAAAAAAATCAAATAATCTTTAACTATTCTAGCCCGATCATTGGATAAAGTAAGATTATTATCATAATCACCTATATCATCTGTATGACCTTGAACCGATACTTTTATAGTAGGATTTTCGTCTAAAAACCTTTTAAATCCTTTTAAAATAAATTTAGAAAGATTATTTAG
The DNA here is from genome assembly GCA_002709305.1 of Crocinitomicaceae bacterium. Taxonomy (GTDB): domain Bacteria; phylum Bacteroidota; class Bacteroidia; order Flavobacteriales_D; family Crocinitomicaceae; genus UBA4466. The sequence continues at coordinate 254,756 of PAQM01000006.1, forward strand.
TTCAAATGAATTTGTTTCAAAAAGAATGTCATTAATAGTATATGATTCATTTAATTTTATTTTTTTTAAACTAAGATTTTTATCCCGAAAAACAACATCGTTTTTTTCAAATTCTGATCTATTTATAACTCTAGAATCAAATGAATAACCACTTTTCTTAACAGTAATCATGATGTCTTCTTTTTTATTTTTTTTAACTATTGCTGCATATTTACCATCACTACCATTAACCTTGATTTGATTTAAATCACCTGATTCTTCATAAGCAATTTCAATAATTGCATCTTTAACAGAAGCTCCATATTCGTCTTTTAATTCTCCCTTTATAACTGCAACAGGTTTTGGTCTTGCATCTTCATATAACTCAAATGAGTAAATATCCCAATTACCCGACTGACGAGAAGAAAAATAAGCAGTCTGACCGTCAATTGAAACAAACAAACCTAATTCATCTGATCTTGAATTAATTGGATATCCAATATTTTTTGGAGTACTCCAAATACCATTTTCACATCTAGTATAAAAAATATCTAAACCACCTAACCCTGGCCTATTTTTTGAACATTCAGAAACAAAATAAAGAGTTTCACTATCTTGGTGTAAGAAAGGACTTTTATCTTTTCCATCTGTATTTATTTCATTAAATGGTCTTGCATCTCCCCAATCACCATTTTCTTCTCTTCTAACTATATAAATATCATTATCCCTAGAATCTGGGCGATTTACAACATAAAATAATGTATTTCCATCAGATGATAATGATGGTTGTCCTTCCCAACCATTTGGAGTATTAATTTTATCTCCCATATTTTTAAGTTCCGACCATTTGAATTTATTATTTTCAGATTCAGAAATCTCAAAAGTAGTTGTATATAAATCACAATTCATATAATCTTGACCATAAATTTCTTCTTTTTTACAAGCGCAAATAATCATTTCTTTATTATCAACAGAAAGTGTAGCAGCTCCATAACTATTAACAGAGCCATTATTAAAAGGTTCAGTTAATGGCTTTCCACTATCAAAATATGAATTAATTGACTCTCGTTTAGAAAAAGTTATTTCCTCTACAATATTTGATCTAATACTACCTAGATCACTTCGATCTAATTGACGGGTATAAAACATTAACTCATTATCAGGAGATATCATTGGGAAATACTCATTATTAGATGTACTAACATTATCAACAAGTTTTGGATTATATGGAACGACTTTTGATTTGATTAGAATGTTGTTTTCTAATTCAACTAACACATCATCAACTTGACTAAGTTTATTAATATAATCATCTGGATATTTATCTGGATTAGAATGGTTAAACTCTTTAAACTCCTTAAACCATTTAATAGCATCTGTATACTCTCCTTGTGAATAATTAATAACCCCTAAATAAAATGAAATATTTGCATGAAAATCATTACATAAATCTCTCGATTTAGTTAACATATCCTTAGACTTTTGAATATTTTCAACTGAGTTTTGATTATTTATCAAACTCAAATTATAAACATACATTCCATATTCATAATAAACTCTTGCATTATCACTCCCTTTATTCAATGCATCATCAAATAATTGAATTGAAATCCTATTATCCTTAGAGTTTAATGCTTTATCGATCAATTTTAACACTTTTTTTGATGGATTATTACATTGGCAATATGACTGAGAAAAAGAACATATTGACAAAATCAAAAAAATAATAAAAGATAGATGCCTATTCATATAAATAACACATAATTATAGAATTATAAAAATAGTGAATCAACTATAATTATTTATAATTAAATTATTACATTTTTTATTTAATTTCGCTCTTTAAATCTTAAAATAAATTTATTATGAAAAAATTAAATCTTTTATTTTTTATAGTTTTTATAATATTTACTTCACATACTCAAAACACAAAATCTAATAATTCTGATTTAATTGATAAAAAAATTGTTTCTGGATTAAAGTTTAGACTATTAGGTCCAGCTTTAACTTCAGGAAGAATTGCTGATATTGCTATACATAATAAAAATAAGGATACTTGGTATATTGCTGCTGCTTCAGGTGGAGTTTGGAAAACAACAAATCATGGGACAACATTTAATCCTATTTTTGATAACTATGGTTCATATTCAATTGGTTGCATTACTATAGCTCCAACAAACAAAAACACAATATGGGTAGGCACTGGTGAAAACAACAATCAACGTTCAGTGGGATACGGCGATGGAATATATAAGTCTACAGATGGAGGGAAATCATTTAAAAATATGGGACTTAAAGCATCTGAGCATATTGGAAAAATCATAATACATCCAAATAATGAAAACATTATTTGGGTAGCTGCATATGGTCCTTTATGGAGTAAAGGTGGAGAACGTGGTGTATACAAATCAATAGATGGTGGGGAAAAATGGGTAAAAACTCTTGAAATATCTGAAAATACAGGGATTTCTGAAATAGCAATTGATCCAAATAATCCAAATATTTTATATGCAACTTCGCATCAAAGAAGAAGAAGAGAATGGACATATATAGGAGGTGGTCCTGAATCTAGTATTTATAAATCTACTGATGGTGGCGAAAATTGGAGGGAAATAAACTCAGGATTACCGGTTGGAGAAATGGGAAGAATTGGGATAGCAATATCTCCCGTAAATTCTGACTATATATATGCTATTGTAGAAGCAAAATATAATAAATCTGGATTTTTTAGGTCTACTAATAGAGGAGAATCATGGACAAAAATGTCAGATTATAATACTAGTGGAAATTACTATCAAGAAATTATTTGTGATCCTGAAGATGTCAACAAAGTGTTTTCAATGAATACTTGGCTTCATCACACAGAAAATGGTGGTAAATCTTTTAAAAAGACAGGTGAAAAAAATAAACATGTAGATAATCATTGTATATGGATAGATCCTAACAATAACAATCATTGGATAGTTGGATGTGACGGAGGTATATACGAAACATATAATAATGCAAAAGATTGGAAGTATTATAATAATATTCCAATTACTCAATTTTATAAAGTAGCAACAGATAATAGTAAACCATTTTATAATATATATGGTGGAACTCAAGATAATAATTCAATGGGAGGACCATCGGCATCAATAAATAATACAGGTGTTTTAAATTCAGATTGGTATATAACTAATGGTGGTGATGGATTTGAATCTGCTATTGATCCTGAAAACCCAAATATCGTTTATGCTCAGGCGCAATATGGCTGGTTAGTTCGATACGATAAAAATTCTGGAGAACGAACACCTATTCAACCTATGCCAGGAAAAAATGAACCAGGATATCGATGGAATTGGGATGCCCCATTATTAATTTCTCCTCACGATAATAAAACAATATATTTTTGTTCAAATAAAGTGTTTAAAAGTACTAATCGTGGTGATGATTGGACAACAATTAGCCCAGATCTTTCTCAACAAATTGATAGAAATAAATTACCTGTAATGGATCAGGTATGGTCTATTGATGCAGTAATGAAAAATAAATCCACTACAATTTATGGTAATATTGTAGCTTTCGATGAATCACCAATTACCAAGGGATTATTATATGCCGGAACAGACGATGGTATAATACAAATATCTAATGATGATGGGATAACTTGGAACAAGATTGAATCATTTCCAAACATTCCAAAAAATACAAGGATTAATATGATTACTGCAAGTCTTCATGATGAAAATGTTTTGTTCGCAGCTCTAAATAATCATAGGTCTGGAGATTTCAAACCATACATTTTAAAGAGTAATGATAAAGGAAAAACATGGAAATCTATATCAAGTAATCTTCCTGAAAATGGTTCTGCATTTGCAATTAAACAAGATCATATTAATCCCGAATTACTTTTTGTTGGTACAGAATTTGGATGTTATTTCTCTATTGATAGCGGTAATAATTGGACAAAATTATCAGGACTTCCCACTATTCCTGTAATGGATATTGACATTCAAAAAAGAGAAAATGATTTAGTAATTGCGACATTCGGACGAGGTTTTTACATATTAGATAACTACAGCCCTTTAAGGTTGATTTCAAAAAGCATTTTAAACAAGGAAGCGCACCTCTTCCCTGTAAAAGACGCATTACTTTTCATACCTTCTTCCCCACTTGGTTTAAGAGGTGTTGGATCACAAGGAGCAAATATGTGGTTCGCTAAAAATCCTGATTTTGGTGCAACCTTTACATTGTATTTAAAAAAAATAAAAAAAACATTATTATCAACTAGAAAAGAAAAAGAGAAAGAACAAGAAAAAAATAAAGAGCCTATTTCATACCCAAGTTTTGAAGAATTAAGAGCAGAAAAAAATGAATCTGAATCGGAATTAATTTGGATAATAAAAAATCAAAAAGGAGAAGAAATTAGAAGAATAATATCTAAACCTTATGAAGGAATTTCTAGAATATCATGGGATTTAAGAAAAGAGACAACATCACCTATTAAAATTAATAAACCTAAACCAGGAAGATATTCAAGCCCTGACGTTGGATTTTATGTGACACCAGGAAATTATTATGTGGAGGTAATTTATATAAAAGACAAAATTCAGAAAAAAATTATAGATTCTTTAAAATTCAATGTTATTGGACTAAATAATCAAACATTAATTGCAAATAATTTTGAAGAATTAAATGAGTTTAGATCTGAAATTGCTGAAATAAAACGTCAAATAAATGGAGCTGGAAAATTAATGAATGAAGTAGAAGAAAAACTAAAACTTTATGAATACGCAATAAAAATATATCCTAATATCGATATTAATTTACTTTATGAAACAAGTGAAATTGATTCTTTAATAGAAAAATCTAAGATTTTACTTTGGGGTGATTTTTTAAAATCTAATTATGAATTTGAAATAGAACCAAGTATATATAATAGAATTGGAATAATAGAATATCAACTATCAATTAATACATCTGGTGTAACAAATACTCAAAGAAAAAATAAAAAAATTGTTGAGGAATCATATCTTAATTTTAGAGAGCTATTAGACAGTGCAATAATTAAATTAAAGAAAATAGAAACTCTTCTTTCCGAACATAATATTCCTTATATTAAAGGAAAAGATAATAGCTGGAAAAAAGAATAAGAAACTATTTTATTATATATTTTTCTTAGCTTTCTCAGTGGTTAAAGCTATATTCAAAACTTCCTCCATCTTAGATACATAATGAAAATCTAAGCCTTTTAAATATTCTTTTTTAATGTCTTGAATATCTTTTCTATTCTTTTCACAAAGAATTATTTCTTTTATATTCGCCCGTTTAGCAGCAAGAATCTTTTCTTTGATACCCCCTACAGGTAAAACATCACCTCTCAAAGTTATTTCACCTGTCATTGCAAGATTTTTTTTAACTTTTAATTGAGTGAAAATAGAAGCTAGAGAAGTCAACATTGTAATACCAGCACTTGGACCATCTTTTGGAGTAGCTCCTTCTGGAACATGAATATGAATATTATTATTATTAAAATCATTTTGTTTTAGACCTAATAAACTACTATGTGATTTTAAATATTCTAGAGCAATAATTGCTGATTCTTTCATGACATCACCTAAATTACCTGTCAATGTTAATTTACCTTTACCTTCAGTTATTGAAGACTCAATAAATAAAATATCTCCTCCAACACTTGTCCATGCAAGACCGGGCACAACTCCAGCAACATCATTATTATCATAAACTGTTTTTCCTCTACCAACACCAATTATATGAAATAAATCAGATGATTCGATTTTTAGATTAAAATCTTGATTCATAGCTATTTGTCTTGCTCTATTTCGAATAAGCTTTGCAATCATTTTATCTAAACCTCTAACACCAGATTCATTTGTATACTCTTCAACTAACTTCAATAACGTTTGTTTTGGAATAGAAATGTCTTTTTTATTTATTCCATGAGCTTCAAGTTGTTTTGGAATTAAATGACGTTTAGCAATCTCTATTTTTTCCTGAATAGTATAACCATTAACTTCTATCAATTCCATACGATCTTTTAATGGACCTTGAATATTAGTTAAATTATTTGCCGTAGCTATAAACATAACTTTTGATAAATCATATTCTGTCTCAATGTAATTATCATAAAATTCTGAATTTTGTTCGGGGTCTAAAACTTCTAGTAAGGCCGAAGAAGGATCACCATGATTACTTCTACCTAATTTATCAACCTCATCTAAAACAAAAACAGGATTACTTACTTCAGATTTTTTAATATTCTGTAAAATACGACCGGGCATTGCACCTATATATGTTTTTCTATGACCTCTTATTTCAGATTCATCATGTAATCCACCTAATGACATACGAACATACTTTCTACCTAATGCTTCGGCAATTGATTTACCTAAAGAAGTTTTACCTACACCTGGAGGACCATAAAAGCAAAGAATCGGTGACTTCATATTCCCTTTCAACTTAAGAACAGCTAAATATTCTAATATTCTTTCTTTTACTTTTTCTAATCCATAATGATCTCTTTCTAAAATCTTAGCAGCACGATTTAAATCTAAAATGTCTTTAGAATATTCATTCCAAGGTAAATTTAACATAAGATCTAAATAATTCATCTGAACTGTGTATTCAGCCCCTTGCGGATTCATTCGTCTTAACTTATCTAATTCTTTATTAAATAATTTTTCTATGCGTTTATCCCATTTCTTTTTAGAGGCACGACTACTCATCTCATTTACTTCTACATCTTGAGGATTTCCTCCTAATTCATCTTGAATGGTTCGCATTTGTTGATGTAAAAAGTATTCACGTTGTTGACGATCCATGTCTTTCCTAACTTTCGAATGAATTTCATTTTTCATTTCCAACATTTGAACCTCTAAATTCAAATGCTCTAAAACCATTAAAACACGTTTTTTAGTGTCCATTTCAGTCAACATTTCTTGCTTTTTAGCAACATCTGCATTCATATTTGATGAAATAAAATTGACTAAAAATGTAGGGCTATCTATATTACCAATAGCAAATGAAGCTTCTGAAGGTATATTTGGACTTTCTTGAATAATTTTCAAAGCCAATTCTTTAATTGACTTAAACATAATATCCATTTCTTTACTACTTGTATCAAATTTAGTTTCTTCTAATAACTTTATTTTTGCAGTAATATAAGGGTCCATAGAGACAGGTTCTAACATTTCAAAACGACGTTTACCTTGAATTATAACTGTAGAGCTACCATCAGGCATTTTTAGTAGTCGAATAATTTGTGCAACAGTACCAACTTTATGAAGATCATTAAATTCAGGAACTTCTTTATCTTGATTCTTTTGAGAAACAACACCAATAATTTTTGAAGCTTTATTAGCTTCTTGAATTAATTTAATAGATTTATCTCGACCAACTGTAATTGGTATAACTACACCAGGAAACAAGACATTATTCCTTAATGGCAAAATTGGAAGTTCACTCGGATATGAAGCTTTATTCATATTCTCTTCCTCCTCTGCTGTAATTAATGGTATAAACTCTGCATCAGCATCAATATTAGATGATAATTCTATAAATTTTTTATCAAAAAATTCACTCATATTTTATTATTTCGTACGTCAATCTGTCATTAAAATGACTTTTAAAAAACTAATTTTAGTTTTTATTAAGCTTTCATATATATGTCAAAGCATATGCCAAGAATGGAAAAACTGAAATTTTGTCTTACTTTTTATTAGAAAAACTATTTACAGAAATATGTTTTAAGATAGAAATGTCAATTTTATCCAACTGTTTATCACGTCTTCTCATCATATTATTAGCACTTTGAATTGCTTTATCAAATTGGAAGACATCTCTCTCCATACCCCATGTAAATGAGCTAATATATTTAGGTGGAAATTGAGATCCAAATATGTTACAAGAAACACCTATTACTGTTGCTGTATTAAACATTGTATTAATGCTACACTTAGAATGATCGCCCATAAAAATACCCATAAATTGAAGACTAGTTTGTTCAAAATCACCTTTTTCATAAGAAAAAATCTTTATTTCCCCATAATTGTTTTTAAGATTAGATGCATTAGTATCAGCACCAATATTACACCATTCACCAATAAATGAATTTCCTATAAAACCATCGTGACCTTTATTTGAATATCCTTGAAATATTACATTATTGACCTCTCCACCTACTTTACAATATGGTCCTAATGTTGTTCCTCCATATACTTTAGATCCTAACTTCAATACTGATTTCTCACACAACGCTAATGGACCACGAACAATACTCCCCTCCATAATCTCAGCATCTTTTCCAATATATATTGGACCTTCTTGAGTATTTAAAATTGATGCCTCTACCTTAGCACCTTTTTCTAAAAAAATTAAATTAGGATTACCTATAATAGTATTTGTTGAAGATAACTGAACAGTATTTTTTAAATTTGTAATCAAATTAAAATCTTGAATCAAAATCTCTGCATTTTTTTGAAACAAATCCCAACGTTCTGAAATATAGATTGGTTCTTTACCTGAATACTCTACCTTAACATCCCCTTCTCCTATTCTAGCAACCCACTCACCATTATATCTCAATTCCTCGTTAATAGATAAATGAGAAACAGCAACCGCTAATTCCTCATTAGGAATAAAACATGAATTAATACAAATAGCATCAGAATGAGATTTAAATTTATCATTTAAATACTCTTCAGTTTGGAAAAAAATAGATGCATTTGGGAAAAACTTTTTCCATCGTTCATCATTAGTAAAAATACCTAAACGAATATTCCCAACAGGCCTTGTCAATGTTAAAGGAGCAAAAGTTAAATGCTTATTATTATCGTGAAGTTGAATTTTCATTTCAAAATATGTTCTTTTTTTCTATTTGAAAAACTAAATAATACAATAAAGGTAATTAAAGCATTTAAGATGATTAATTCAAACCCAAATTTATACGTACCAAAAATTCCTAAATCACCATTTTGTATACCTGGAGAACCATATGAAAAATACCATAAAACAAATGTAACACCCATAGCGAAAAAACAAATAAATGGAACAAGTAGATCATTAATATATCGTTTTGTTATAATTCCAAAGAAAAAAACACCAATTAAAGGACCGTATGTGAATCCTGCAAATTTCATCAATAAACTAATTGCTGAATCAGTGGTTTTATATTTAAGAATAATAACAGTTAATATAATAATTAAAGACATAAAAATATGGACAAACTTTCGTGTCATCTCAGAACGAGACAATGAAGATGTATTGTCTTTTTCAACAATATTTAAAAAATCTACAGAAAAAGATGTAGTCAAAGAGGTCAAAGCAGAATCTGCGCTAGAATATGCGGCAGCAATTAATCCTAATAAAAATAATATACCTATAATTTTTCCTGCACCATCACTCAATGCAACTGCAGAAAATAATAAATCAGGATTATCAAATTTTATTTCATTTATATCTGCATACATATAAAGTAAAGCACCAAGTATTAGAAATATTAAATTTACTACTACCAATACTATGGCCATTGATATCATGTTTTTTTGTGAATCTTTAAGATTTCTACAGCTCAAATTCTTCTGCATCATATCTTGATCTAATCCTGTCATTCCTATTGTAATAAAAACTCCTCCAAGAAAATGTTTCAAAAAATGATTACTACTCATTAAATCATCGAAAAAAAATATTTGAGAATATTGACTATCTGAAACAGTGTACAACAAACCTTTTTTAGCAGATAAATCAAGTGATTCGCTAATAAAATAAACTGTCAAAATTACACTAATCAACATAAAAAAAGTTTGCAAAGTATCCGTCCATACTATGGTTTTAATACCACCACGAAATGTATACAACCAAATTAGAATAACTGAAATAATCACAGTTAATTCAAATGGTATTCCCCATGAATCAAATAATACAAACTGAAGAACATTTGCTACTAATAATAACCTAACAGAGGCACCTATTATTCTTGAAGATAAGAAGAAAAAAGCACCTGTCTTGTATGCCCAGAATCCAAAACGTTCTTTTAAATATTCATATATGGAAATTAAATTTAAACGGTAATAAATTGGTAATAATACGTATGCAACAATAAAATATCCTACCAAATATCCAAAAACAGCTTGCATATAACTAAACTGATTTCCTTCATTCCCAACCCAACCAGGCACAGAAATAAAAGTAACACCACTTAAAGAGGCTCCAATCATTCCAAAAGAAACAATGTACCAAGGTGATTTTCGTTCACCTAAAAAAAAGGAGTGATTTGTTGCTTTCTTAGTAGTTAAAAAAGATATTGTAATTAAAGTTAAAAAATATAAAATTAGAACTGTAAGTATTAATATTTTTGTCATAATTATAAAACTAAATTATAAACTTTAATTTAGGAAAAAAAAGAATCATTTTCTTAAATTAGTAGAGAATTAGATTCTTTTACTAAAAAAATATTTATGGATATTATTTTTCAGTTATGTTTAATTCTAGTGCCTTCTGGAGCAGTTTTAATGACTGCTATTTTTTTTATGCGAAAATTTAATGAGCGTGAAATCCATTCAATTAAATTAGAACTAAAAAAAGAAAGACAAAAATTATTTTTACCAAATCAAATTGAAGCATATCAAAGAGCTGTTCTTTTAATGGAACGAATAAATCCGAACAGCTTACTTATGAGGCATAATAATCCAAAGAAAAAAGCTTCTGAAATGCAATTAATTTTATTAGAGTCTATAAGAAATGAATATGAGCATAATATGGCTCAACAAATATTTATTTCAAAAGAATCGTGGGATATAATAAAAAAGGCGAAAGATGAAACGATTAGAATAATCAATCTTGCTGGAGAAAAAACAAAAAAAGATGCAAAATCAATTGAGTTATCATCCAACATTTTTGAAATTATTAAGGAATTGGAAGCACTTCCAACAGAGGTTGCTGTAAACATATTAAAGAAAGAAATTCAAACATTATTTTAAATTCTCCGAAATATAAACATGATCTATTTAATAGTTCATGGATTAAGAATTTTTAAATTAGAAATTTAAACTCTTTTCTTATTAATATAAACTTTATACAATTCATCAGCAGCTTGAAAAGAAGTCATGTCACCATTCATTACTTTTTCTTCTATATTCTTTAAAAGATTCATCATATTATCATCTAAGAAAAAATCATTATAAATCAACTCTTTCAAAGTCTCTGACAACCAATTTTTATCTTGATTTTTTCTATTGATTTGAAAATGTCCATTGGCAACTACATGTTGACGAAAATCTTCAATTACATCTAAAACACCTGAAATATTTAACTGTTCTAAAGCACTACAAGTAAGAACTTTGGGATTCCATTGATTTTTATTTGGAGGAAATAAATGAAGTGCATTTTTATATTCTAAAGCTGCTAATCTTGCTCGATTAATATTTTCTCCATCCGCCTTATTTATTACCAATGCATCCGCCATTTCCATAATTCCCTTTTTAATACCTTGTAATTCGTCACCAGCACCGGCAAGCATTAATAACAAAAAGAAATCTACCATAGATTTAACTATAGTCTCAGATTGACCAACACCAACTGTTTCAATGAGAATAAAATCATAACCAGCTGCTTCGCAGAGTAAAATACTCTCTCTTGTCTTTCTAGCAACGCCGCCAAGATGTTGATGAGAAGGAGAAGGTCGAATAAAAACTTTATCTTGAACTGATAATTTGTTCATACGTGTTTTGTCACCTAAAATACTTCCTCCTGAAATTGAACTCGAAGGATCTACTGCTAATACTGCGACTTTAAATCCACGCTCAATTAATAACATACCAAAAGATTCTATAAAAGTACTTTTACCTACACCTGGGACTCCTGTTATACCAATTCTAATGGAATTACCTGAATATGGCAAACACCTTTGAATCAAGTCATCTGATGCTTTTCTTTGGTTTTGATTATAACTTTCAATTAGAGTAATACCTAAACTAAGTGAATTTAAATCACCTTTTATAATACCATTAAAAAGCAACTTAGGATCCATTTGTTTTCTATGATCCTTTTTACTTTTAATCCATTCTTTTATTTTCTTAGGTTCCATAATAAAATACGAATATAAATATACATCAATGAATTTCATATTTAAGACATTTAAAAATAGTTTAAATATTTCGTTACATTTTATTGATTAAAATGTAATTATATTTACAATATGAAAAGTGTTGGAATTATTGGAGCAGGCTTATCAAGTCTATACTCTGCATGTTATTTAGCTAAAAAAGGTTATCAAGTAAAAGTATTTGATAACAATAGTATGGCAGGTGGAAGATCTCAAACTTTTAAAGAAAATGGTTTCACTTTTGATATGGGACCTTCTTGGTATTGGATGCCTGATATTATTGATCGATTATTTAATGATTTAAATGAAAAAAGAGAAGATTATTTTAGTCTAAAACGTTTAGACCCTGCTTATAAAATATTTTGGAAAAAAGAAAAAACAAATATTCCTGCTAATTATTCAGCTCTAATAGAGCTGTTTAATAGTTTTGAAAAAGATGGCGGTGAGAAATTAGAAAATTTTTTAAATGAAGCAAAATTCAAATACGAAACTGCAATGTCTTCTTTTGTTGAGAATCCAGGCATTAAAATAAGTGAGTTATTTAAAATTAATATACTATTTAAGGCTCTAAGATTAGATATTTTTAAATCCGTTAAAAAAGATGTTTCAAATAGATTTCTTTCTGACAAATCAAAAGATATATTAAACTTCCCTGTATTATTTCTAGGAGAAAGACCTGATAAAATTCCAGCTATGTACACACTAATGAATTATGCTGATTTAATATTAGGCACATGGTATCCTGAAGGAGGAATGAATGCAATTGCTAAAGCTTTAGAAGAATGTGCAAAAAAAAATGGAGTACTTTTCTCTTATAATACTCCGGTAGAAAAAATTGTTGTAAAAAATAATTTAGCCTTTGGTTTAAAAGTTGATGGTAAAACGATTAAATTCGATAGTATTATTGCGGGTGCAGATTATAATTATGTTGAACAACATCTTATTGAAAAAAAATACAGAAGATACAGTGAAAAATATTGGAGAAAAAGAAGAATGGCACCTAGCTCTTTAATCTTTTATTTAGGATTAAATAAAGAGATTAAAAATTTAAAACATCATAATTTGTTTTTTGATGAAAGTCTTGATAATCATGGAAAAGAAATTTATGATCATCCTAAATGGCCTAGCAAGCCTCTATTCTATGTAAGCGCAACAACTAAGACAGATTCTTCTACTGCTCCTAAAGGTCATGAGAACTTAATGATATTAATACCTATATCAACTGATTTAAATGACTCCAATGAAATGCGAGAAAAATACTTTAATATTATTATTAAGCGAATGGAATTACAATGCCAAGAAGAAATAATGAGTAGTATAGTGTATAAAAAATCATTTTGTATCAACGATTTTAAAAATACCTATAATTCATACAAAGGAAATGCATATGGATTAGCAAATACACTTAAACAAACAGCAAATTTAAAACCTAAAATAAAATCAAAAATTAAGAACCTCTATTTCTGCGGACAACTTACTGTGCCTGGACCAGGAGTTCCACCAGCATTAATATCTGGAAAAATTGCTGCAAAACAATTGATTAGTGAATTATGAAATTATTATTTGATGAATATTGTAAATCAGCTTCTAAACTAGTTACAAAATACTACAGTACATCTTTCTACGCTGGAGTTACTTGTTTAGGTAAGGAGTTGCGAGATGATGTTCATAACATATATGGCTTCGTTAGACTAGCAGATGAAATTGTAGATTCTTTTCACAACTTTAATAAAAAAAAATTATTAAGTGAATTTAAAAAAGAAACAAAGAGTTCTATAGAACAAGGAATTTCTTTAAATCCAATTCTAAACTCATTTCAAAACACAGTAAACAAATACAAAATAGATAGAAAACTCATAGATCAATTTCTTCACTCAATGGAAATGGATTTAAATCCAATTAAATATACAAACGAAAAGTATGAGGAATATATACTAGGTTCTGCTGAAGTAGTTGGTTTGATGTGCCTGAAAATATTTGTCAATGGTAGCGAATCAAACTATGAGAGATTAAAACCAAGTGCAATGACTCTAGGTTCTGCTTTTCAAAAAATAAATTTTTTAAGAGATATAAAAGATGACATTAATAACTTGGGCCGTGTTTACTTTCCAAATATTGAAAAAAATCATTTTAATGACCAAAATAAAAAAGATATTGAAATTGAGATAGAAAAAGAATTTAACGCTGCATTAAAAGGTATTAAAATGCTTCCAAATTCTTCGAAATATGGTGTTTTCCTTAGTTATTCATACTACGAAAAATTACTCCAAAAAATCAAAAGAAAATCTGCCGAAGATCTTTTAAAGGAAAGAGTTAGAATTTCAAATTTTTTAAAATTGATAATCCTAAAAAAAATATATTTAAAAAAAATATTTAAACTATTTTAAAAATAAATAATGAACAAAATAAATTTAAGTATACTATTATTGTTTCATATTATTGGAATATTAATATTCATATTTTACCCTAATTATGTTTCATTATCATATATTACTTTATCTGTATGTGGTTTAAGTGTTTTTATTGCAGAAAAAAACAAATCAAAAGTCTATATCGCATACCTTTCAATATTTATCTTAGGTTTTATAATTGAATTTATTGGGGTCCACACTAACTATTTATTTGGAAATTATGTTTATGGGAATTCGCTTGGTTACAAATCAGAAGGTATACCTATAATTATTGGTGTAAATTGGATAACTATTGTAATTTCAAGTACATCATTAATAAAAGGGATTAAATTCATCAAAAACAATTTTATTATTGCTTTAACTTCAGGCATTTTATGTACAATATTGGATTTTATTATTGAACCTGTAGCGATAAAGTTCGATTTTTGGTCATGGAAAAATAATATTATTCCAATATCTAATTATATTGACTGGTTTATTTTTAGCTTTCTTTTCTCATACATATATGCAAGGGTAAAAACACCAATAAATAAGATTGCTATTTATTTATTTTTTATTTGGATTATTTTCTTTACTTTGATTCAATGGATGGCATAATATTTATAATTGGATTATTTACTTCATTTTTGTTAATGGAATTTATTGCTTGGTTTGCACATAAATATATAATGCATGGATTCTTATGGAAGATACATGAAGACCACCACAAACCAACTGGTCATATTTTTCAAAAAAATGATTGGTTTTTTCTCATTTTTGCAGTTCCATCATGGCAATTCATTATGCTTGGATTCATATTTGAAAGTGTAATATCAATTGGGGTTGGTTTTGGTATTGCTCTTTATGGTATTGCCTACTTTATGATACATGAAGTTTTAATTCATCGAAGATTTAATTGGCTTGACAACATAGATAACAGATATTTTAAAGCAGTAAAAAAAGCACATCGTACTCACCATAAAAAAACAGAAAAAGAAAATGGAGAGTGTTTTGGATTATTATATGTACCTAAAAAATATTGGAAAAAATGAAAACATTATATCTAATGATTAATTTAGGAACCTTTTTGTGTGCTTTTTTTTTAAGTTTTGACAAAAAAATAAATTATCAAAAATCTTGGAAATCATCATTTCTTTCAAGTGTTATAATCGGAATTCCTTTTATTATTTGGGATATAATCTTTACTAAAAATAAATTTTGGGGTTTTAACGAGGAATATATTACTGAAATATATATTTACAATCTTCCTATTGAAGAAATTCTCTTTTTCATATGCATTCCATTTTCATGCACATTTATATATGAAGTTTGTAAACATTATTTTAAAAAATTAAATATGAATAATTTCAATAGAGTATTTTATATATTGATAATATTATACTCCATCTTTTTAATAATATCGGAAAAAGGAATTGGCTATTACACCTTATCAGTAGTCATATCATCATCTCTTATTCTACTATGGTTAAATTTCAACAATTATTATACTTATATACCAATTGCATTTTTTATAAGTATTATCCCCTTTCTTTTAGTCAATGGTCTTCTTACAGGATTTTTTACAGAAGAGCCGATTGTCTGGTATAACGAAAATCAAAAAATTAATCAACGTATATTTACGATTCCAATAGAAGATGTATTATATAGCTTTACGCTTATTGTATCAAACATAATTGTTTTTGAAAAATTAAAAAAACAATTTTAGTAATGAAAAACATTGGTCTAATATCTGATACACACGGATTTATTGATCCTAAAATATATAAATACTTCAAAAATGTAGATGAAATATGGCACGCTGGAGACATAGGTACCTTAGATGTAATCGATGAATTAAGAGCTTTTAAACCATTAAGAGGTGTATATGGAAATATCGATGGTTCAGAGATAAGAAGAGAGTTTAAAGAAATATCTAGATTCAAATGTGAAAATGTTAATGTACTTATGACTCATATTGGTGGAAGACCAGGTAAATATTATAAAAATATAGAACGAATTCTAAAAGAAGAAAATCCTAATTTATTCATTTGTGGTCATTCACATATTCTTCTAGTTAAAATGGATCCGAAATACAATATGCTCTGGATAAATCCTGGCGCATCTGGTTATAAAGGATTTCACAAAAAAAAAACGATTATTAGATTTTCAATAACTAAAGATAAAATTCATAATCTTGAAGTAATTGAAATGGGAAAAAGAATTTAGTATGAAATTTTTGATTTTACTTTTCGTTAATAATTTAGCATGTTAAAATTTTTAATGATATTATTACCTTTTTCGGTTTTCTCTCAAACAGGAGGTGAAAATTCTTTTGCATTACTAAATTTAACATATAATGCTCGCTCAGCTGGTTTAGGAGGAAATTTTATATCTGTTTTTGATAAAGATATCAATATGGGGATCAGTAACCCATCATTATGTAATACCAAAATGAACAAACAAATTAGTTTTAATTCAGGTATACTATCAGGAAATATTAATTATGGAGCTTTAGGATACGGGTATAATATTAAAAATATTGGAACTTTAGTTAGTTATATCAAATATGTTAATTATGGTAAATTAATAAGAACAGATATAAATGGAGTCTCTGACGGCACTTTTTCTCCATTTGAAATGATTATAGGAACATCTTTTGGGAAAGAATTAAATCCACGTATCTCGATTGGTGGTTCGGTTAATTTTTTATATTCCCAATTAGAGATTTATAATTCGTTTGGTGCATCTATTGATTTTTCAGGAACCTATCATAATAATGACAAAAACATGCTTATTACTATACTTGCAAAAAATATCGGATATCAATTTGATCCATTTGTAAGTGGAAATAGATTTCCATTACCATTAGAAATTCAAGCAGCAGTATCATATAAAGTTAAATATGCTCCTTTTAGATTTACATTGTTAGGCCATAACTTAAATAAATGGGATATTAGTTATAATGATCCTAATATTCAACCTACCATAGACCAACTAACAGGAGATACTATTCCTATCCCAAAAATAAGTTTCTTTGAAAAGTTAGGCAGACACTTTTCTTATCAATTAGAAGTTTTTGTTTCAAAAAATATTGATTTAAGAATTGGATTTGACTATCACAGGAGAAAAGAATTAGCACTTGAAAGCAGACCCGGTCTTTCTGGTTTCTCATTTGGACTAGGTCTCAATTTTGATAAATTTAGCCTAGATTACGGTTTTATGATTTATTCTAGATCAGGATTTAACAACCTAATAACACTATCCACACAGCTTGATAAGTGGCGAAAATAAAGAGATTGGGATACAAAATACACTTTATTAACAATTCCATGTGGATGTCTTTTTTGTAACCTTTTCAAAAAAACTGAGTAAATTAGCCCATAACTTAAAAACAAAATAATTTTTAATTATGAAAAAGTCAATTTTAGCGATTGCTGTATTACTAGGTAGTACTTCTTTCGCGCAAGAAATGAAATCAGACATGGGTGAAGATTATTTACCTGCGGCTGGTGATTGGGCAATTGGTATTGATGCCACGCCTTTTTTAAACTATGTTGGTAACCTTATAGGTGGTCAAGATGGTAACACAGCTCCAAGTTGGAATGCTTTAACTACTAACCAAACAATTACTGGTAAGATGTTTAAAGAAGACAACTTAGCTTACAGAGGTTCTTTAAGAATCGGTTTTGGTTCAGCTAACACTTCTAACATGGTTTTAGAAGAAACAACTGAAACATTTACTTATCCAGAAGCTCCTCACATGGTAGAAGATACATGGAAGCAAAGTGCTTTCAATGTTGGGATTTCTGCTGGTTTAGAAAAAAGAAGAGGTTTTGGACGTCTTCAAGGTTACTATGGAGCTGAAGTAGGAATCGGCATTGCTACATCATCAGAATCTTATGAGTATGGTAATGCTATTATCGCTGCTAACGGAATGCCTGCAACATCAGATTGGGGTCTTGGAAACATTACTCAAGACACTTATGGTAATGTTGCGCGTGTAACTGAAAGCAAATCAGGTATGGCTTTTCAAATAGGTGCAAGAGCATTTATTGGTGCTGAGTACTTTGTTATGCCAAGAATAGCTATCGGAGGTGAATTCGGATGGGGATTAGGATTTGCAGCATTAGGAACTAGCTCTGTGACTATCGAGTCTACAGACGGAACTACTGTTGGTACGCAAACTACTGAAACAAATAACGGTTCAGGATTTGCGTTAGATACAGATTCTAACACTGGTATGTTTGGTCCAGCTGGATCATTAAGAATGACTTTCCACTTCTAAGAAGTAGATTGATACTAAATAAAAAAGGGCACCTTAATAGGTGCCCTTTTTTAATAAATAGATATTTTATGATTATCTTTCGATAGTGAGTTATAAAAAAATCAAAATAGCTATAGATGGTTATTCTTCCTGTGGAAAAAGTACACTAGCAAAGGATTTAGCAAAACATTTAAATTATCTCTTTGTTGATTCTGGATCAATGTATAGAGCTATATCTTTATTCACATTAAACAGGAATCTTATAAAAAACAATAAGATTAATAAAGAATCATTGTTAAAATCCCTACATAATATAAATATATCCTTTAAGATAGATACTAAAACAAAATCACCTCAAATTATACTTAATGGTAAAAATGTTAATGATGAAATTAGAACACCGAAAGTTGCAGATATCGTATCAAAAGTTGCAGAAATTCCTGAGGTTAGAAAAAAACTTGTTAAAGAACAACGAAAAATTGGTAAAAATGGTGGAATAGTAATGGATGGAAGAGATATTGGATCAATTGTTTTCCCTGATTCTGAACTAAAATTATTTGTTACTGCCGACATTGATGTTAGAGTAAATAGAAGATTTAAAGATTTAAAAAGTAAAAATATAGAAATATCAAAAAAAGAAGTAAAAATGAATTTAGTAGAAAGAGATTTAAGAGATAGTAATCGTAAAACTAGCCCTTTAAAACAAACAAAGGATGCTATTCTTATTGATAATACCTTACTTAGTAGAAAAGAGCAACTTGATGTTGTTTTAAATTTAATTAAATCAAAAAAATTAATTTAATTCACTATTTCTAGTCATTAAGACATTGTTCATCAGGTTTTGCTCCACATAAACCACAATTGCCACCCTTTTCTTGTATCATAGGATTATTACTAGCACAAGTACCTGCAAACTTGCCATCTTTTTTTATCAGAATTTTTACTGCAATCCCTGCAAAAGCTATAGCTAAAAGAAATATAGAAAGTAAAATTACGTACATAATAATCTTTATATAAAATTACTAATTTTTATCTATAAGTGAACCATCACACTTTTTAATGTAAGAAATAGAGTCAGGTACACCAATATAATAAGCATTATAAATATTAAATTAGCACAAATTAAATATAATGGAGGATAAATTATTAGCATTCAAAAGATTACTAGATATAATGGATGATCTTAGAATTAACTGTCCATGGGATAAAAAACAAACATTAGAATCCTTAAGACATTTAACTATTGAAGAAACTTATGAGCTTACTGATGCAATCATTGATAAGAATATGAATGAATTGGAAGGAGAAATCGGTGATTTATTTTTACATATGGTTTTTTATTGTAAAATAGGTGAAGAAAAAGGAAGTTTTGATATAAAAAGTGTATTAAATCGCATCTGTGATAAATTAATTTATCGACATCCGCATATATACAAAAATATTGAGGTAAAAACAGAAGAAGAAGTTAAATCAAATTGGGAAAAACTAAAATTAAAAGAAGGTAAAAAATCAGTTCTTGAGGGTGTACCAAAATCACTTCCATCTATTATTAAAGCTCAGAGAATTCAAGAAAAAGCTAAAGGAATTGGATTTGAATGGGAAAATAAAATAGATGTCTGGAAAAAAGTAAATGAAGAAATTGATGAACTAAAAAAAGAAGTAAACTCTAACAGTAAAATAGATCGAATTGAAGAAGAATTTGGTGATGTTTTATTCTCATTAATTAATTATGCGCGCTTTATAGGTATAAATGCTGAGAATGCATTAGCTAAATCAAATAAAAAATTTATAAATAGATTTACTAAAATGGAAGAATTACTTGTTTTAGATAAATTAAACATTGAAAATGTAAATCTAGAAATAATGGATAAATACTGGATAAAAGCTAAGAAAATGGAAAAACAAACATAAACAATCAGATTTAAGTTTTTTTTCAATTTTCTTGGCACTAAAAATTACCTTTTTTACTCCGTTTATTGTATCTTCATCGCATATTATAATAACCTATTTATTGAATGAGACTGTTATTACTATTATTAATTTCAACACTTACTTTACAAGTATCTCATTCACAAGATTTTACTGTTAGAGGTTTTTTAATAAATAAATCTGATGGTGAACCAATTCCGTTCGAAAAGATAAAACTATTAAATATAGACAGCACAACTGTAAGTGGAGCAATAACAGATGTTAATGGTTTTTATCAAATAAGTAAACTCAAAAGAAGAAATTATATAATAAAAGCCGAAGCTTTCTCATATATTACTCAATTAAAACAAGTAAACATCTCAGATGGTAAAAAAATATACAACATAAATTTTGAATTAGAAAAACAAAAAGATATTATAGACATAGAAGAAATGTCAGTAAATGCTGATTCTAAAAGAAAAAAAACACAAGTATTAATATCTGAAATCAGATTAGATAAAAAAGGTCTAGAAAGAATTCCATCTGTAGGTGGAGAAAATGATATTGTAAGTGCTTTCAGTATCACTCCTGGTGTAATTACAACTGGTGATCAAGGAGGACAAATTTATGTTAGAGGAGGAACACCAATTCAAAATAAAATTTTATTAGATGGAATGACAATCTATAATCCTTTCCATTCCATTGGTTTCTTTTCAATTTTTGAAACTGAGTTAGTTCAAAATACAAGTATTTTTACTGGTGGTTTCGATGCTGAATATGGAGGTAGGATTTCTTCTATCATGGACATAACATATAGAGATGGTAATAAAAAGAAATTTAGTGGAAAAGTTTCTGCATCACCTTTTATTGCTAAAGCAGTTCTAGAAGGCCCTCTAGGTTCAATAAAAAAAAATAATACTATAGGATCTTATGTTATATCGGCAAAACATAGTTTAATAGATAAAACCTCTCCTCTACTATACAAGAAAATTAATAGAGATGATACTCTAAACAGAGGTATGCCATTTAGCTTCACTGATTTATATGGAAAATTAACACTAAAAGGAAAAGGAAGTTCAAAATTTAGTGTTTTTGGATTTCACAATACAGACCGTGTAAATTATACACAAGCAGATATTAAATGGGATCAAAGTGGAGGAGGACTTAACTTTGTTTTAGTACCTTCAAGTTCCCCAATACTAGTGAAAGGCCATGTAAACGGCTCAAACTTTAAAACAAGGTTTAATGAACCAATTATAGGTTCTTCGGACACTATTTCTCGTTTTAGCTCAATAGGTGGTTTTGATTTAGGTTTTGATTTTTCTTTGTTTTTAAAAAATGAATCTCAATTAAACTATGGAATCAATCTAGCTGGTTTCAATACAAAATTTGAAACTTATAACTCAGCCAAACAAAAAATTGAAGCAGAAAACTTCTCTACAGAAATTGGAGTTTACTTCAGTTATAGATTTGTATCTACAAGATTCGTAGTACAACCTAGTCTTAGAACTCAATTATATGCATCTTTAGGAACAATATCACCTGAACCAAGACTTAGAATAAAATTTAATGCTAATGAAAAATTAAGATTCAAGGTTTCTGGTGGAAGATTCTCTCAAAATTTCACATCGGCAAATTCTGATAAAGATGTTGTTAACCTATTTAATGGAATACTTTCTGCACCAACAAATATTCAAGAAACATTTGTTACGATTTTTCAAAATGAACGAGAACCAAAGAATGGTTTACAATATGCATGGCACGCTATTGGTGGTTTTGAATATGATTTAACACAAAAACTTTCTTTGAATTTTGAAGGATATTATAAATACTTTTCTCAACTAAGTAATATTAATCAAAACAAAAAATATTCTGATACTCCAGAAAATGTTCAACAACCAGATATTTTTAAAAAAGATTTTATTTTAGAAAATGGGGAGTCATATGGAGCTGATTTATTACTAAAATACACAGGTAAAAGACTATATCTTTGGGGCGTATACTCATATGGATACTCAACACGTTGGGATGGAGACACTATATACTTCCCAGTTTTTGACAGAAGACATAACATAAATCTTGTCGGTACATATTTATTTGGAAAAAAGAAAAACCTAGAAGTTAGTATTCGTTGGAACTTTGGTTCTGGTCTCCCGTTTACTCCTACAGTTGGATTCTACGAAAACGAACCGTTTACAGGAGGTATAACAACAAATCCGAATATAACAAATGGAGAAAATCCAGAGATTCTACTCGGAGATTTTAACTCTTCTAGATTGCCAACATACCATAGATTAGATTTAACAATCAAAAAGAAATTTATTTTTAAAAAACAATCTGAATTAGAAATCATAGGAAGTATCACTAATCTATATGATAGAAAAAATATTTTCTATGTTAATAGAGCTACAAACAAGACAATTTACCAATTCCCTATTCTACCTAGCCTTGGGTTAAGTTATAAATTTTAAATTACTATAGTTTATTGTTTCCACTTATTAAATGCTTGAATCTGTTCTTTATTAGCATCTTTATTTTTTTGAATAGTATACTTCATATAAAAATTACGTGAACCTTCTGGAAGAATAACATCTTTGAACTCACCATTTCTTATAAACTTGATTTTTTTCTGATCATTATCAAAATATGACAACCATTTATCTAACTTCCCATTACAAACAAATTCATTAACCGAAATTATTTTATCACCTATATAAAGGCCTGACAACTCAGCAGGACTTCCAGGATAAATATTATTTACTATACATTCATTATCCTTATACATCACTTTAAAACCTAACTTAGATTCCATATAAACTCTTGATGGTTCATGTTTTAGCTCTAAACCTAAATAATCTAATGATTTTGTGATAATAGATTCATAAGAAAGACAACCATTAATGTAATTATCAAAAAAATCGTTTTGTGATACACCGGTAATATCTTCGATAAGCTCTTTATAATTCTTTTCTGACACACCCTTACCATTAATAGCATAATTAAAATATAGTCTTTTCATTACTTCATCCAGACCATATTTATTTGATGTTAATCTTCTTAAATTAATATCTGTAACAAAACCTAATATACATCCTTCGGTATAAATAGACACTTTTCGATTAGGAACTCCAGTAACGTAACCATCTAACCAGGTATCAAAAGAAGATTCAGCAACAGAATAATTAAATCTACCATGATTATCAAAATGTTTTTGAAATTGTACTTGCAATTCATTAAAATAATCTTGTTCATTAAATAAACCACTTTTTAATAAAAATAAATCACCTTGATATGTTGTAACGCCTTCATATAAATAACCTAACCGAGAATAATTTTCTTTAGTAAAATCATATGGAAGCATCTCAATTGGTCGAATTGATTTAACATTCCAGGTATGATATAATTCATGTGAACTAACACCAAGAAATTCTTTATATAAACTACCAAAAACATCGTAAGAAGGACCTATAGTAATAACTGTAGATTTATAATGCTCTACACCATGGTATGCTTTATATGGTAAAATTTGATTTAAAAAATGATATTCTGTAACAGGAAATTCAGTGAATTTTTCAATCTGAATATCTGTGAAAGATTTGAAATCTTTAATTAAATCATCCCAATTAGGTTTTATTTCTCCATTGAACCAAATAAAAAATTTAATATTATGCGAAATATAAGTTTTGTATTGTAATTTATTTGATGCTATGAAAGGAGAATCAAATAATTCCTCCATATCTTTACATTCCCAAAAATCACTATTTTTTATCATTGAAGTTGCCACCATCCAATTAGAAGGAATGTTTAATCTAACTTGTACTTTATCATTAAAAGAATCTTTTATAAAAAAACAACAGTTAACCGGGTTAACATATAACTGAGAGTCATCTAAAAATGATGAACCAGCATTAATTGTATTTGCATAAAAACAATATTTAACAATAATAAAATCTGTAGAGGATGTATCTACTCTCCATTTATCTTTAGTGACTTTTATACAAGTTCTTTTCTTTCCATTAGAATCAAAAACATTTAAATTCCTTATATATTTAGCAAAATCAGCCAATTCATATCTACCAGGTCTCCAACTAGGTAATTGTAAAAAAGTCTCCTTTTTTAATGTCTTAAATTTTGCTGATATTCGAATAAATTGACGAGAAGGCGAATCGATATCAAAATTGAATTGTGTCATCAAAAATTTATTTTAACAAAAATATAAAACCTTAACTTCGACACAAAGAATCTTATATTAAGATTAATTAATTGTTTTAATTATATAAGCCTTCTCTTAATTTCATGATTTTATCATCTTTTAGATAATCATCATAACTCATCATCTTATCAATAAATCCATTAGGAGTTATCTCAATGATTCTATTAGCAACCGTATTAACTAACTGATGATCATGAGATGTAAAAAGTATAGTTCCTGAAAATTCTTTCATTCCATTATTTAATGAAGTAATTGATTCTAAATCAAGATGATTTGTAGGTTCATCCATTATTAATAAATTCCCCTTAGCAAACATCATTTTCGACAGCATACACCTCACTTTTTCACCACCAGAAAGAACATTAGCATTTTTCATTGCTTCCTCTCCAGTAAATAACATACGACCTAAAAAAGTACGTAAATAAACTTCTTCCTTTTCTTCCTCAGATTTTGCATATTTCCTTAACCAATCAACTAAAGGTATTTTTTCTTGAAAATAAATATGATTATCATTTGGTAAATATGATGTTTTTATAGTAGTACCATAAGTAAATTCTCCTTGATCCAATCCTTCTTTCCCCATAAGAACTTGGAAAAATGAAGTTAATGCAATAGAACTTTTTGAAATAAAAGCTATTTTATCACCTTTATTAACAACAAAAGATAAGTTGCCAAATAATTGAACTCCATCAATTGTTTTATTGAATCCATCAATATTTAAAATTTGATTACCAGCTTCTCTTTCCTGATTAAATGTAATTCCAGGATATTTTCTACTTGATGGTTTGATTTCTTCTATATCTAGGTTTGATAACATTTTCCTTCGACTAGTTGCTTGTTTAGACTTTGCGGCATTGGCAGAAAATCTAGAAATAAAATCCATTAACTCTTTTTTCTTTTCTTCTGCCTTTTTATTCTTATCAGCACGTTGTCTAGCCGCTAACTGAGAAGATTGGTACCAAAAAGTATAATTTCCAGTGAATAAATTTATTTTACTAAAATCAATATCACAAATATTAGTGCAAACAGTATCTAAGAAATGACGATCATGAGATACTACAATTACAGTATTTTTAAAATCTAAAAGAAAATCTTCCAACCAAGAAATAGTTTTAAGATCTAGGTCATTTGTTGGTTCATCTAATACTAAAATATCAGGATTACCAAATAATGACTGAGCTAATAAAACACGTACTTTCAAATCATTAGATAAATCTTTCATTTTAACATGATGTTTAGACTCATCTATACCTAAACTAGATAATAAAGAAGCAGCATCAGTTTCTGCATTCCATCCCTCTAAATCTGCAAATTCACTTTCTAACTCAGCTGTTCGCATACCATCAGATTCAGAAAAATCAGGTTTTGCGTATAACGATTCTTTTTCCGACATAATTTCATATAATCTATTATGCCCCATAATAACCGTATTTAAAACATCTATTTCATCAAATTCAAAATGATCTTGTTTTAATACAGCCATTCTCTTACCTGGTTCTAAAATAACAGAACCCGTAGTAGGTTCTTGTTCACCAGTTAAAATTTTAAGAAATGTAGACTTACCAGAACCATTAGCACCTATAACACCATAACAATTACCATTAACGAATTTTAAGTTCACATCGTCAAAAAGAACTCTTTTTCCGAATTGCAAAGAAAGATTATTTACCGAAATCATTTTTTAAATAAATTTTGGGCAAAGATAATCTCATTATAGATGTTTACAAACTTTATAATTAATATATGAAATAACCTTTATTTCATCCAATGCAAATTACGAGAGTATAAAAAGATAAATAGAGCAGAGAAAAGTAAATTAAAAATAATAACAAAAGAAGGGATATTTGATGGTGATATATATAAATATATTCCTATTACAGCAAGTAACGAATATAAAGTATATAATTTAAAACCAAATTTAAATCCATGCCACATTTTAAGAGCACTATAAAGACCCAAAGAAGCAGTTAATAAACCAATCAAATGAGCCAAATAGAAATTTTCATTTAACTGATACGACATATTCCCAATCTTATCTAACATATCTACCATTAAATCAATACCTAAATCCTTCATTTCAGAAATTTGAGATGCTAAAGCTACTTTTTCTATACGCATAATTTCTTCTGATTTCGGACCAAAAAGTAGTTGAAAAATAGTACTAATAATTCCGAGACCTGTAGAGATAAAAGTTAATATACATAGAACCTTTAAGAAATTTGGTCTTTTTTCAGTTAACTGTTTGTCTGTTGTTTCATTCATAATTACTATTTAAAATTTAATAAATAAGACATAATTATATTATAAAATATTCTTAACAAAATTTATAGATTTGTCAATAAGTGGATATATATATGTATCATCTTTAAGAAACGGTACTTCTTTTCTATAATCCAAACGCAATTTTTCAATTTTTTCAGAACTCTTTTCTTTTCTAAAATCCATTGCTTGTGAAGCATTCATTAATTCAATGGCCTGTATTGAAAAACAGTTTTCAACAATCTTGTATAGCTTAGTAGCAGAATTTGCACCCATACTTACATGATCTTCTTGTCCGTTACTTGAATCAATCGAATCAATGGAAGCTGGGGTACAAAGAATCTTATTTTGATTCACAATAGAAGCAGCAGTATATTGAGGTATCATAAACCCTGAATTTAAACCTGGTTTGGCAACTAAAAATGAGGGTAAATCTCTTGTGCCTGAAATTAATTTGTATATCCTTCGTTCGGAGATACTTCCGAGCTCAGCGATAGCTATAGCTAAAAAATCCATAGTAATTGCTAAAGGTTGTCCGTGAAAATTTCCGGCAGATACAACTTCATCTTCATCTACAAATACTGTAGGGTTATCAGTTACTGCATTAATTTCTCTTTCAACAATTTGAAGAGCATAATCAATAGCATCTTTAGAAGCACCGTGGACTTGAGGAATACATCTAAATGAATAAGGATCTTGAACATGTTTCTTATCTTTAGCAATCATTTCACTCCCTTCTAAAATGTTTCTTATATTTTCAGCTACCTCAATTTGACCTTTTTGATTTCTAATTTGATTCACATTTGAATGAAAAGGATTCAAGTGACAATCATATGCATCTATAGATAAGGAAGAAATCAAATTAAATTGACTCCATAATCTCAAACTATTAGAAATACAATAAGATGCATAAGAACTCATAAATTGTGTTCCATTTAATAATGCCAAACCTTCTTTAGACTTTAACACAATTGGGTCTAAATTTATTTGAGTTAATACATCCGACGTTTTTCTCTTTTCTCCTTTATAATATACTTCTCCTTCGCCTATTAGAGGTAAAGACATATGTGCAAGCGGAGATAAGTCACCAGATGCACCAAGGCTTCCTTGTTGATATACAACAGGAATAATTCCATTATTAAAAAAATATAACAACCTTTCTATAGTCAATAATTGAACACCTGATGATCCATGACTAAGTCCTAAAACTTTTAATAATAACATTCGCTTAACAATTATTGTTGGGACTTCTTCTCCTAGACCACATGCATGAGAAAGAACAAGATTTCGTTGTAAAACAGCTAATTTATCATTAGAAATAGGGGTGTTACATAAAGAACCAAAACCAGTATTAATGCCATATATTAATTGATTATTAGTATTTAACTTATCATCAAGATACTTTCGACATTTTAAAATCCTTTTTTTAACGCCATCACTTAAAGTAACTTTAGTATTTGAATTTAAAATACTATCTACTTGAGTTAACGAAACCCATTTGTTTTCGACTAAAAAGTTCTCCATTATTTTTTTAATCTTTTTATTAGTTGGTCAACAGTTATTTTTTCTTGATTTCCCGTCTCCATATTTTTAATTTGAATACAAGATTCATTAATTTCATTTTGACCAACTATCACAATATTTTTCACACCAATATCATTTGCATATTTCATTTGCTTTTTTAATTTAGCTGATGATGGGTATAAATCACATGATATTCCTGAATTACGAACTTTACTGACAAGCTTTAAACAATAAGATTGTTCAAGTTCACCAAAATTTAAAAATAGTAACTCTAAATTATCATCTATTTCATTTGGAAATAGATTCAACTCATTTAAAACATCATAAATACGATCCGCACCAAAAGATATACCTATGCCTGAAATATTATTCAATCCAAAAGAATTTGTTAAATCATCATATCGACCTCCACCACAAATACTTCCCATCTTAACACCGTTTACTTTAACTTCAAATATTGCACCAGTATAATAATTTAAACCACGTGCTAATGTCATATCAAATTCTAAATTAGCTCTTTTCAATCCTAAAGTATTTATATGATCAAAAACAAACTCTAATTCTTCAACTCCTTTAATACCAATTTCACTTTCATTAAGAAAAACCTTCATTTTTAATAAACGTGATCTTGTATCACCATCAATTCTAAATAGTGACTTTATTTTTTCAATACTATTATCAGAAATGCTATTTTCTCTTAATTCTTTAGCTACACCTTCAATACCAATTTTATCTAATTTATCCATTGCTACAGTAATTGGTATTAACTTATCAGATTCACCACATATTTCTGCAATACCAGATAAAATTTTTCTATTATTTAATTTAATTGTAAAATCAGGAATATTCAAATTTGTTAAAACTTCATCAAAAAGCATAATGAAATCAACTTCATAAATAAGAGAGCTACTTCCAACAACATCAGCATCACATTGATAGAATTCTTGGTATCGACCATATTGAGGTCTATCTGCTCTCCAGACTGGTTGAATTTGGTAACGTTTAAATGGAAAATTAATTTCATTTTGATGTTGAGCTACAAAACGAGCAAAAGGAACTGTTAAATCGTACCTAAGAGCCTTTTCAGATAAAGAATTAGAAAACTTTGATAAATCACCTTCCTCTAGAGCACGTAAATTAAGTTTCTTAACTTTTTCACCAGAATTTAAAATCTTAAAAATTAATCTATCCCCCTCATCACCGTACTTCCCAGTTAAAGTATTTAAAAACTCAAAAGAAGGAGTCTCAATTGGAGAAAATCCGTATATCTTAAAAGAATTTTTAATTGTATCAAAAATATAATTTCTCTTTAAGACATCTTTAGGTAAAAAATCTCTAGTTCCTTTAGGTATAGATGTTTTTTGAGCCATTTAATTTTAATTTATCTACAAAGTTAATAAATGCCTTTAATTATATTTTAGTTTTTCCAAGCCAACGAAGCACATTATCATACCAAATCTTATCTGCCTCATCTTGTTTTAAAATATCTGCTTCTAAAGCAAAATCAATAACACGACCAGGATAAGAATTAGCAACACCTTCCATTTCACCTAATGGATAAGGATCGTCCAAACCTGCTACTATTTGACTAGATCCAACTCTCCTTTTTAACAATTGTAAAGTATATGAATCATGTACTAATGTATCAAAAAACAAATTTTTATGTCCTAAAGAAGATCTTGGGTCAATTGCTTCTTCAAATAAATCAGGCCTTCCGTCATATCCTTGAAGACGACGACCATAATTTGCTTGACCTAACATACAACCATGAGCAAAACATGTTCTAATATTAGGATATTTATTTACAAACCCTTTTAGGGTATACAAATGCAATGTATCTGCAGTTTGAGCCATCATCCAAATTAAATGAAATCTCCAATAAACATCTTTTAAATTAACCATTTTTTGACCATCGTATGGATGAATCTCTAAAGCCAATTTATATTGATTTGCTAATTCAAATATTGGTAATATACTATCATCTACTACTGAAACCCATTCACCATATTTATTCAAAAAATGAGAAGGAAGACAAAGTAAATTCATCTTTAATTGATTGACACAACGATCAATTTCCTTTAAGGAGTCCTCTAAATAAAGTGGTTGAACTACAAAACCACAAGTAAACTTATCTGGTTTTCGTTGTTGAACACTTTGATTGAAATCATTTTGCCATCTAATTGCATCATATGTATCTTTCTTGCTCCAACCATTACAGTATAATTGAGAAAGATTAAGCATGACAGCATGATCAATACTATATTTATCCATCCAAGCTAACTTTTCATCAAAAAAGAAACTTGAATCAGTAATTGGTCTAGACCAGTCACCTTGCCTCATAAATTTTTTATCATCATCAATGAAAAATAATTTTTTATCCCTCATAAACTTTGGAATCTCATATGGTTCAGGTAATAAATGACCATGACCATTAATTTTCATTTTTTTCATGATGATAAATATTTAAATGAAATTGAATTTTAATAAATATAGAAAAGAAGGAGATAAAACACACTAATAATAAGAATAAAAATAATCTAATATATTTTTCATCTTATTTAAGCAAACAACGAATCAACAAACTCAACGCTGTTAAATGGTTGTAAATCATCTAATCCCTCTCCGACACCTATATATTTAATAGGCACTTTCATCTGATCAGAAATACCAATTACTACTCCACCTTTAGCAGAACCATCCAACTTTGTAATTGCTAAAGAATTAATATCTGTTGTAGAAGAAAATTGCTTTGCTTGTTCATAAGCATTTTGTCCTGTTGAACCATCTAAAACTAATAAAATTTCATGTGGAGCAGATGGAATAACTTTTTCCATAACGCGTTTTATTTTTCCTAATTCATTCATTAAGTTGACCTTATTATGAAGTCGACCTGCAGTATCAATAATAACAACGTCTGAATTTTGAGCTTTAGCAGACTTCAAGGTATCATAAGCAACAGAAGCTGGATCAGCACCCATTCCTTGATTAACAATAGGCACACCTACTCGATTTGCCCAAACTATTAATTGGTCTACTGCTGCAGCTCTAAATGTATCTGAAGCACCAAGAATAACATTATGTCCTAATTTTTTATACTGATATGCCAATTTACCAATAGTAGTTGTTTTACCTACACCATTTACACCAACAACCATAATAACATAAGGCAAATCAGAATTCTTAGAAATTGAAAAATATTCATTATCTAAAGAAATATTCTCTTTTAACAAGTTTACAATCTCATCTTTAAGAATAGAATTTAATTCTTCAACACCGATAACTTTATCTTTAGAAACGCGAGCTTCTATCTTATCAATAATTTTCAAAGTAGTTTCAACTCCAACATCTGAAGTTATTAAAACTTCCTCTAAATCATCTAGAACATCAGCATCAACTTTGGATTTACCAATAACAGCACGTGTAATCTTACTTAAAAAACTCTTTTTAGTTTTTTCAAGTCCTTTATCTAACGTTTCTTTTTTTTCTTTAGAAAAAAATTTAAATAAAGCCATAATTAGAAAATGAGAAAAGCTCCTATTTTCCAATTAAATAGAAGCTTAAATTAAACTATATAGTATAAATGATTAACCCTTTGAAAACCACTCTTTTACCTTAGTGTTATGTACAGTTTCTTCTTTAAAAGAATAAGATCCATTCTTACCTGATTTAACCATCTTAATCACTTTAGAATGCTGTCTTCCACCGCCTTTTTGTATAGATGCAACTACCTTCTTTGCCATAACTTAAATTATTTAATTTCTTTATGAAGAGTATAACGCTTCAATATTGGATTAAATTTCTTAATTTCCATTCTGTCAGGAGTATTTTTTCTATTCTTTGTGGTAATATAACGAGAAGTACCCGGTAAACCTGAATCTTTATGTTCTGTACATTCTAAAATTACTTGAACCCTATTTCCTTTTTTTGCCATTTCTCAATCTATTATTAATCAACCATTACACACTAAAAGATAATGGATAACAGAAATTTATTTTATAAAACCTTTTGAACGAGCTTCTTTTACACAAGCACTAATACCTTTCTTGTTAATTGTTCTTAATGCAGAAGTAGATATTTTCAACGTAATAAATTTGTTTTCTTCCGGAAGAAAAAACTTCTTAGTTATTAAATTCGGATAAAACTTACGCTTAGTCTTACGATTAGAATGTGAAACATTGTTCCCAACCATAACCGCCTTACCTGTGATTTGACAAACTCTTGACATTTCTATGTATTTTAATCTTAATATTAAAAAGCGATTGCAAAGTAACCATAAATTGAAAGAAAATGCAAGTAATAATTATTTTTTTTCAGTATTTATATCTAATAATTCGCAACGTAATAAATTTAATGCAGAAAAGATAGACTTCTGTATATTCCGTTCCCTATTATCAGAAAAAAGAAACCTTTTCACTCTAACTCTTTTAGGTCCAGCAATTCCTATCCATACCAAACCAACTGGTTTTTCTTTATTACCTCCTCTAGGACCAGCAATTCCAGATAATGAAATACAATAATCAACTCCTAACTTTTTCCTTCCGTTAATTGCCATTTTTTTTACTACAATATCACTTACTGCGCCATAAGTATCCAAATCTAATTTTTGAATATCTAAAAGATTCATTTTAATCAAATTAGAATAACATATAATACTACCCTTAAAATATTGTGAAGAGCCAGATATTCTGACTATTTCCTTAGAAAAACCACCACCTGTACAACTTTCAACTGCACCAATAGTATTTTTTTTATCAATCAATAAACGTCCTACAATATCACTTAAAGTATCATCATCTTCTCCAAAAAAATTAAATGGAAAACGTTTTTTTATTTTGAGAATAATACTATCAATCAATTCTTTATTTACAATATTATCTTTAGCAGATAATCTCAAGCGCACTATGCTATTGGAAGGTAAATAAGCAAAATTAATATTTTTAGCTAACATTATTTTTTCCAAATCATCTATAATATTTGCTATATAAGATTCACCAACACCTTGGAATAAAATAGTTCTTTGAAAAAGAGATTGAAATTTAAATTTATTTTTTAATAATGGAAAAACTTGTTTTTTCATTATTTCCTTCATCTCATATGGAACACCAGGTAGACTAATAACAACTTTATCTTTAATATCAAACCACATTCCAGGAGCTGTACCAAGATCATTCATTAGAACAGTAGATCCTTTAGGAACTAATGCCTGATTAATATTAACATCTAGAATTTTTAGTTTTCGCTTATCAAAATATTCCTTTACTCTTTTTAATACATCTTTATTTATTTGTAATTCACTATTAAAATATTCTGATAATACATTCTTAGTAATATCATCTTTGGTTGGCCCCAGGCCACCAGTTATAATAACTAGATCAGATCTATTTATAGCAACATCCAGCGAATATATAATATCTGCTCTAGAATCTTTTATTACAGAAGAAAAATTAACTTTCACTCCATAATTCATAAACTCAAATCCTATCCATGATACATTTGTATTTATAGTTTGACCTATCAAGAGCTCATCGCCGATACAAATAATTTCTACTTTCATTTTACCTTTTTATATTTAGCTATAGATTCAATGTGCCCTGTATGTGGAAATTGATCCACAAATGAAATTTTTTGAAGAAGGTAACCTTCGTTTATCAAAATATTAGTATCTCTAGCTTGGGTTGAAGGGTTACAAGATATATATATAATATTTTCAACTTGAAGAGAAATAATTTTCAAAAGTGTTTTGGGTGCTATACCTGCTCTTGGTGGATCTAAAATAACGGTTTTTATTTTACCAATATACTCTGGATATTCCTTTAAGAACTTGCCTACATCAGAAGCATAAAATTTTATATTATTAATTTGATTGCGTTCAGCATTTCTTCTTGCATCTTTAATAGCTTCTTCTACTATATCAACTCCTATAATTTTAACATCAGGATTTCTTACCGATAATATTTGACCAATAGTACCAGTTCCACAAAATAAATCCATTACAACATCATTTGATTTTAATTTTTCTTCAAAAACATAATCTAATGCCTTGGCATACAAATTTTCAGCACAAATAGGATTAGTTTGGAAAAAACTTTCCATAGAAATCTCAAAATCTAATCCAAACAAGCGTTCAACTAAAAAAGATTGACCATATAATAAAGAACATGTCCCATTTTCAATTTTTGAACGATCAGCTATATTATCATTAACTGTATGTTGTAATCCAGCTAGCCTTTCTCCTAACTTATTTTTTAAATAAAACACAAGATCATCAGTTTTAAAATAATCTAATCCAACTGATGATGTTACAATATTTATTAATAATTTATTTTGAAAAAATGACTTTCTTACTACTATATGACGAAAAAAACCTCTTTTTTGGGGAGGATGCCATGCAGGCAAACCCGAAGACTTTAAAAATTCTCTCACATCACTAATAATACTCTCCCATTGACTATCAAAAAGTCCACTATTCTTATTTAATGACTCAACTTTCCACCAGGTCCCTCTTCTTTTAAAACCTAAAGCAAAAGAATCATCTACATCTTTTCCTGTTACTATATCATGTTCAATTGATGAAAAACTATACTCCATTTTGTTTCTATAAAAAAAATGTTTTGGTGAGCTTATAAATTCATCAAAATATTTTTTCGGATTTTCTATATTACCTATTCTTCTAAAAATTTCAAGAGTAGATATTTTTTTTTGTTTTTCTTGTTCATTAATAGGAACATAAATATAAGGAGCACCAGAAATCTCTTGAAAATCAGAAATTTTCTCAACTGGAGATCTTTTTATAACCTCAATAAGTTTAGCTTCAGCATGTTTTTTTCTTTTTTTCACAATCCTTGCCTTTACAACCTGGCCAGGAAATGCATTATCAACTAAAACTATATAAAAACCACTTTCTGTTGGTATTTTAACAACACCTTTTCCACCGAAAGCATATTCGGAAATAGAGACATTCAAAACCTCTGATCGTTTAAACATAAACGTTTAATTAAATCATTCCTCGAATAACTCCGCGTTCTGAATTAGAAACAAAGTCTAATATTTCAGTTCTTAATTTTGATATCTTAATAGAATTTTCAATCATTTTTATTCCCATTGATATATTATTATTTTGAACATATAATGCTCTATAAATATCTTCAATCTCACGAATATTTTCGTCAGAGAAACCTCTTCTTCTCAATCCAACGGAATTAACTCCTGCAAACATTAATGGTTCTCGAGCAGCTTTAACATATGGTGGTATATCTTTTCTTACCAAAGAAGCACCTCCAACAAATGAATGTGATCCAATATGAACAAATTGTTGAGCAGCGACCTTACCCTCTAAAATAGCAAAATCATCAATAATAACATGACCAGAAAGTCCAGCATAAGCAGCTAAAACAACATTATCTCCAATCTGACAATCATGCGCAACATGAACATAAACCATTAACAGACAATTATTACCAATTTTTGTCTTCCATTTATCTTTTGTTCCTTTATGAATAGTAACACATTCTCTAATAATAGTATTATTACCTATTTCTACATATGTTTCTTCTCCTTCAAATTTTAAATCCTGAGGTTCTAAACCAATAACAGAGCCTGGAAAAATTTCACAGTTAGAACCTATCGTGGTTCCTGGATAGATTGTTACATTGGGATGAATTTTTGTTCCATTACCAATATTAACATTGTTATAAATTGTAGAAAAAGCTTCCACAACTACATTTTCACCCAATTTAGCAGCGCTAGAAATATTTGCAAGATTACTAATCATTCTGTTTTATCCTTTATTACCTGAGCAAGCATTTCTGCCTCTACAACTGATTTACCATCAACATAACCAACACCTGACATATGAACTAAACCTCTTCTAATTGGAGATATTAATTTAAGTTCAAAAACTAATGTGTCTCCCGGAATAACTTTTTGCTTAAACTTCACCTTATCTATTTTCATAAAGTATGTAGAGAATAAATGTGGATTATCCACTTTACTTAATGCAAAAATACCACCGACTTGTGCCATCGACTCAATTTGAAGAACTCCTGGGAAAATAGGATTTTTAGGGAAATGACCTGTAAATATAGGCTCATTCATAGTTATATTTTTAACACCAATAATTGAATCTTCAAAAAGATCTATCACTTTATCAACTAGTAAAAAAGGAAAACGATGTGGCAACATAGATTCAATATCATTGATGTTATAAACAGGTTTTTTTGTCAAATCAAAGTAACGTTCAACCGTTTTTTTAGATTTCATATACTCCTTTAAAACTTTAGCGAAACAAACATTTCCATAATGTCCTGTTCTAGCAGCTAAAACATGTGCTTTTAATGGACGACCAATTAAAGCTAAATCACCAACAATATCCAGAAGCTTGTGTCTTGCTGGTTCATTTTCAAAATTTAAATTTGTACTATTCAATACACCTATTCCATCAATTTTAACTTCAACATCTTCTTTACCTAGTAATTTTGCTAAATCAGCTAATTCTTGTTTACTTACTTTTTCTCTTTCTACTAGGACTATAGCATTGTCTAAATTCCCACCTTTAATTAAATTATTTTTCGCTAAAACTTCTAATTCTTTCAAAAAAACAAAAGTTCTAGATGGAGCAATTTCTTTATTGAATTCAGAAATACTATACATAGAAGCATGCTGAGTTCCAAGAACAGGTGAATTATAATCAACCATTACTGTTAGTCGATAATTAGAATCAGGTATAGCTAAAAATTCAATCCCTTTTGCTTCGTCTTCCCATTTAATATTCTCATCAAGCTCAAGGTATATCCGCTCCTTATTTTGGTTAGTATAACCAACCTTCTCTATTGAATCTACAAATAATTTTGAGCTACCATCCATAATAGGAACTTCAGGACCATTAATTTTAATTAACGCATTATCAACTTGACAACCATATAGAGCTGCAAGTATATGCTCAGTAGTATTAACACGAACTCCGTTTTCCTCAAGAGTTGTACCACGCTCAGTTGATACCACCAAGTCGCAATCAGCTCTAACAATTGGCTGTCCCTCTATATCTGTTCGTTGAAATCTATAACCGAAATTTTCTTTTGCAGGAGATATTTCTAAATCAACTTTTTCTCCTGTATGTAAACCAACTCCAGAAAATAGAATAGATTCCTTTATCGTTCTCTGCATTTCTGACATTCGCGTAATTATTTTATTAATGTTTTAATCTTATCTTCAATAACCTGAATTCTTTCTAAAATCCTTGGCAATCTCCTGAATCCTAGATATGATTTTTTATATTCTTTATTATCAAAAGCTGGCGAACCCATAAGAATAGAACCATCTTTAATATCTCCAGAAACACCTGACTGTGCTGCAATCTTAACGTTATTTCCAACTTTCATATGTCCTGCCAATCCTACTTGACCACCTATCATAACATTTTGACCAATTTTACATGATCCTGCAACACCTACCTGAGCTGCCATTGCTGTATTAGATCCAATATCTACATTGTGAGCAATTTGAACTAAATTATCAATTTTTACACCACTACGAATAATTGTACTACCCATAGTAGCACGATCAATAGTTGTATTAGCTCCAATATTAACACTATCCTCTAAAACAACATTTCCTATTTGAGGTATTTGTTGAAAATTCCCATTTTCATCTGGAGCAAAGCCAAATCCATCAGAACCAATAACAGCACCTGAATGAATAACACATTTTTCACCTAAAATAGAGCCATGATAAATTTTAACGCCAGAATATATAATAGTACCTTCTCCTATCTTAACATTATGACCAATATAAACATTAGGATAAATTGAAACATTATCACCAATAACAACATCTCTTGAAATATATGAAAAAGCACCTAAAAATAAATCTTTACCTACCTTAACTGACTTATCAATAAATGAAGGTTGCTCCACTCTAGGGTCTTCTTTATTTATTGAATCATAAAGATTTAACAACTTAGCAAAACAAGCATATGCATCTTCAACTCTAATAAGTGTTAATGTCTTAGGAATAGGTTTAATTGGTGTGAATTTTTCATTCACAATACAAATTGTTGATTTTGTATCATAAATAAAATGCTCATACTTAGGATTAGATAAAAAAGAAAGGGCACCAAAAAAACCCTCCTCAATTTTCGCTAAAGAATTAACCAAAGCAGAAGAATCACCCTCCACCTTTCCATTTAACATGCCCGCAATTTGCTCAGCTGTAAATTCCATATAATCAAAAATAAGAAAAGAATTGTTGTAAACATAATGCGAAAAACCCTTTTATTAACAAGATTAGTTTAATAAAAGAGAATCACAATCTAACTTAAAAATAGAATCAAAAGTGATAATATTTAATTTATTTTTATACCAAATAACAGTACATCCAATTTCATTTTTATCCTTTATAAAAGTAATATGGTGTTTAGGTTTTGGAGTTTGATTAAAATTAGTTTGACTAAAATCAATTTTACCTGAAGATTTAATTAAATCAAAAATATAATTAGTGTTTTTTAAACCAATGGATTCCTTTTGACAGTTTATATATTGATTAGAATCTATATATAGTAAATTATCATCATTGGGATAATGGATTATAGTACCGAATCCTTTTTTGGAATTACAAATATTATCAGTTTTATCTTTCAAAAAAACCTCTGATATAAAACTCTCGTGAGGTAATGTAAAAACAAAACTAACACTATTCCTATTTATAACATAACTCTTGGGGTGTATATCCTTACGACTATTGATAAAATCAATATCACCATCACTTAATGCTAATAAAACATCATTAACATCCACTCCCTTTTGACTCATTAAGTCTTCTGTTTTTTCTGAAACAACAATTAGCCGATCAAGAATAGCATTTTTAACTCGATTTGAAGGCATCCATGAGCATCCTCTATTTTCAAAGAAAAAAAAGACAAAAAGTAAACCTACACCAAAACCAATTCCATAATACATTAATCTTTTAATCCAGGAATTCATAAATTGATTTTACTATTATAAATAATAACAAAAATGCTCTTCAAATTGAAGAGCAATTCTTATACAATTAATAAAATTACTTAAATAATCGCATCTAATTTAGAGGCTAATTGTGCCTTAGGAACAGCACCAACAGATTTATCTGCAACTTCACCATTTTTTATATATAAAACAGTAGGTATATTTCTAACACCAAACCTAGCCGACACTTCAGGATTATTATCTACATTAACTTTACCTACGACCGCTTTTCCTTCATATTCTCCTGAAATTTCATCAACAAGAGGACCTATCATTCTACATGGGCCACACCATTCAGCCCAAAAATCAACCATTACTGGTTTATCTGATTTCAAAACTAATTCTTCAAAATTCGCATCTGTAATTTCTAGTGCCATAAATTTATTTTATTATTATTCGTACTTCAAAATTAATGAATCATATTGAAAATTAATTTATTTTAATAATTTAATTTTCAATCGTCATTTTTTTAATAATCTTTTGATTTTCTGTTTGTAGTGAATAAAAATAATTTCCATTTGGCAAATTAGAAGAATCAAAGTTAATAATATTACCACCAACACTACATTGATCAGAAACGACCTCTAATACCTCAAACATGTTAATATCTAATATTACAAACCTATAAGATCGTTTAATATTAGAAGTAAAATAAAATGACAATTTGCCTATTGCAGGATTCGACTCCAAACTATCTAATTTGCAATAATCATCATGGTTAATCGATTTTCTTGAAAAGAAAACTAAAATTTTTCTATAAATAATAACAACAATAAATATTATAATGGAAACATATAGAATTCCAATAACAATATCATATAAAGTAAGAACTTTTAAAACCATAATTAAAGAGATATTACACCTTTCAACTTAGATATTTGTTTATACTTTTCAATTACTATGTCCGAATTCATCATCATTTGTTTAATAGATATGGCTATATATTTAGCTGTTTTTGAACTTGAGCTTGTAACTATAGCATCTTTATCAAAATTTTGTATCACTTTTCTAATTAAATCAGAATCATTAGGCATAATAAATTTAAACAAATAAACTGAAGGCCATACTTCTAACTTTAACTGTTGACTAAGTT
Organism: Crocinitomicaceae bacterium; assembly: GCA_002709305.1. Taxonomy (GTDB): domain Bacteria; phylum Bacteroidota; class Bacteroidia; order Flavobacteriales_D; family Crocinitomicaceae; genus UBA4466. Next base: position 295,486 of record PAQM01000006.1, read on the forward strand.
TTTGATAATGATCAGACATTATTCTCTTTTTTAAGCCATAAAGATAATCGATAAGCTTCTTTAAGGAGAATATTGTTAGAGTCTAATCCTTCAATATCTTTAATCGACCTCCCCCCTTTTTTCATAAACTTATCAATCTCAGCTTCTAACTCCATTAAATCAAATAAATTACTAACCTGAATATTATAATTTTCTTTAAAATTTACGTCTTTAAAAAGTAATGCAAATTGTCGTTCATTTTCAATTAACTTATTAAGTAAGAAAACAATTTCACGAAACTTATTAGAATTAAATAACAACAATTTAATACCATTCTTATTCTGATTATATTTTCTCCAAGAATCACCAATATCTTCTTTACTTAAGCATATATCAAAATTAAGTTCTAATGTTTCAACATCATTTATTTTAGACAAAAAAACATAAGCTTGATGAATCAAATTAAATTTTTTTATTTGTAATTGATAAGACCTTCTTGACGGATAAATAAATAAAATTTTATGTTTAAACTCTAATAACTTTTGGTTATATAAATCCCCTATACATTCTTCAGTATATTCAGGAAAATACAACAAAGCATCTTCTCTAGTCATCAATTTCTTTTACTTTTATTTTTTCTCATCCTAATATTTAAAAACTCTACTAATAGTGAAAATAGAATAGCAAAATATAAATACCCCTTTGGAATATGTTGACCAAATGATTCAGCAATAAGAAAAACACCAATTGTCACTAAAAAACCTAAGGCTATCATTTTTATTGTTGGTCTTTGATTAATGAACTTTGATATTTTACTTGCAAAAAACAACATAACTAACATAGAAATAAGTATAGCAATATATATAATAACAATTGGATCTTCAGAATTATTACCCAAACCATTAGTCATACCAATAGCAGAAATAATAGAATCAAAACTAAAAATAATATCGATTAAAACAATCTGCATTATAACTGCTTTTAAAGTTGTTTTAGAACTTTTAGATTTTTCTTCATGACCAACAACACTATTATGCATTTCTATTATGCTTTTATAAAGCAAAAATAATCCACCAAAAAAAAGAACTAAACTTTGTGCTGAAAATTGAATATCCATAATATTGAATAATGGATCTTTCATTTGCATTATCCATGCAACAAAAGTCAACAAAACTAATCGAACTAACAATGCCATTGTTAACCCTATATTTCGAGCATATCGTTGTTGTTTTATAGGTAGTTTATCAGTAAATATTGAAATAAAAATAATATTATCAATACCTAGAATAATTTCTAATAATGATAAAATGATTAAATACAAAACCCCATCCCAAGAACATAATATTATAAAATCCATATATATTTATTTTATTGTTTCAAAAAAATTCCTCAACACAATATGATTAATATTACCAGGAGTAAAAATCTCAATTAATTTAGGACGATTTGAATCAGTTAAATCATAAAATTCTTCCATTTGATTTTCAATCTCTTTAATATTATATGCTTGAAAGTAATTAATATCAAAAGCATCACATATACCTTTAGCTTTATTTTGGTGTTTTGAAACAAAAAAATCATCAAGTTGATTTGTTTTAGATGGTCCATCAATAATCTTAAAAATTCCACCACCACCATTATTAATTAGTATAATCCTAAGATTTTGATTTAAATAACGAGACCACAGTGCATTACTATCATAAAAAAATGAAAGGTCTCCAATAATAACAATATTACATTTATCCTTAGCAATTATAGATGCACCACAAGCTGTACTTAATGACCCATCTATTCCACTTGTACCACGATTAGAATAATAAGAAATTGATTTTATTGAATCAAACAACTGACAATAACGTACTACAGAACTATTACCCATATGAAATATTGAATCTTCGGGAAGATAATCTAAAATAATTTCATATACTGCTAAATCAGAGTACTCTATTTTTGAATAAAAATCAGATAATTTATCTTTAATTAAATAATCATTTTGTTTCCACATATTACCATAAGTAGAGTTATTAATTAACCCATTTTTATGCATTATAGATGAAAAAAAAGTATAAGGCAAACATCTAATAGACTTATACAAATGTCTATAAGTATTCATTTCAGGAAACTCAAATCCTATTTTCCAATGAAATTTTATATTAGCTTTTCTCAAAAACTTCTTAATTCTTTTAGATACAACAGCACCACCAATAGTCACTAAAAAATCAGGTTGATAAAATTGAATTTGACCTTCATCAATTGAATTTAACATTCTATCTATACATTGAACAAAATTACTATCTACTAAATTAGATGTATTTTCAACTAGAACAACAACTGACGTATCTTTAGCTATTTCTGATAGAAGATTCTGTAAAGGAATATTTTTACTTAATTGACCACAAAGAATCATTTTTTTCTTACTGCTAACCCATTGCTCTGAAAATAAATCTAGATCAATTTTTTCCTCATGAACCTTAAGAAAATTAAGTTTTGATTTAAAATAGTCAACTTCAATAGTATCATAAAGTGGCTCAGAAATTGGAATATTAAAATGAATCGGACCTTTCCAAAAAGTATTACAATAATGAAAAGCAGAATTCATTTTAGACTTAATACAATCTATTTCATTGATTGAATTCACTTTTTCTGGAACTTCCATTTCATATCTAATATGATTTTTATATACACCATTTTGAACAATTGTTTGACCATCACCATGATTAACCCATTCTTTTGGTCTATCAGCAGAAATCACTACTATTGGAACACACTGATAATAAGCTTCAGCAACTGCAGGATAATAATTAAGCATTGCTGAACCTGAAGTACAAACAACAGCAACTGGAGATTTCAACTGTTGAGCCATTCCAATTGCATAAAAACCCGCTGATCTTTCATCATTAATAATAAAGGTTTTTATTTCCGGATGTTCATCTAAAGCGATTACTATAGGTGCGTTTCTAGAACCAGGTGAACAAATAAAATGTGTCAATTTATTATTCAAACATTGCTCAACAAACAAACTAATACCAGATTTTTCTGTAGTTATCATAATTAACCTTTTATATTATTAATAACATTTAAAAGGGTATTAGCTTTAAATTCTGTCTCATCCCACTCATTAATAATGATAGAACTTTTAGTATATCCACCACCTAAATAAAGTACAATAAATTGATCAAATACTTGAGCACATCTTAAATTGACAAAAATATCCGAATTTTGACGATTATGTAAACCTATTAAACCAGAATAAAATTGTCTTTTATGCTTCTCTACTTTTTTAATAAGCTTAATAGACTCATTTCTTGGAAAACCTGATACAGCAGGGGTTGGATGCAATAATGAAACTAATTCTAAAATTCTATTTTGAGGTAAAAAAAAATTAAAATTAGTTTTTAAATGTTTTACTGGCCCCATAAAAAAAGTTTCCAACTCACTTTGTTTTATTTTATCCAAACCTAAACTTGATAATTGTTTATTAATAAATTGAGTTACTATGTCTTGTTCAACAAATTCTTTTGTAGACCATTCCTGATTTATGTTATTAGGAAGTGTTCCCGCAAGAGACATTGTTCGACCTTCATTATTTTTATAATTAATTAATAACTCAGGTGATGCTCCAATCCAGGTACCAAAAAATTTACTTGAAATTAAGTAAACAAAAGCATCTTTATATTCAATACATAATTCTTTGTAAAACTGGAGTATGTCAATACTTTGATTTATAATTTTAATTCGTGACAAAATTGCTTTATTAATACCTTTATCAATAATTTTTGATAAAAAATATTTTCCTGTATTTAAATATTCTTGTCTTGTCTGATCTTTAATTTTTTCCTTTGATGAATAAAATTTTAATTTATTGTTGTTCTTTTTTTCTTTAAAAACAAAAATATTTTTCTTCTCAAAATCTGAAACAAAAAAACCAGTCACATCTAAAATTGAATTAACCTTAATGAATTCTCCATTTAATGAAACAGATTTTTGACAAGGAATTCTATAATAAACTATATCACCCAAATTATTTATTATTTTTTTGAACTATCATCATAGTAAGTCTTCCACTGCATATTAATTTATTTGACAATTCATTGTAAACATTAACTGACCATACATGAGTTCTTTTGCCTAAATGAACTAATCTTGCTTTCGCAAAAACAAAACCATCCTTTACAGAAGAAATATGATTTGCATTTACTTCTAGACCTACCGAAAACTCTTTTTCATTATCAATAATTAAATTTGATCCAATTGAGCCAAGGCTTTCTATCAAAACTACAGATGCTCCACCATGCAATACACCAAAAGGTTGAGTTGTACGATGATCAACAGGCATTTTACCAATTAAATAGTCATCTCCTAACTCAGTTACTGTAATACCTAAAGCTCCAATTAATGTATTTTCATTAATTAAATTAATCTTGTCTAAAGAAACTTTTCTCATTTTCATATTTACAAATTTAAGGTCATTCATTTAATTAACAACAATGATTCGTTGAAGTTTATTTCTTTATAAAGAAATTTAATTATGATATTCAATTAATTTTGTTTTTATGATTTTAAAAAATGTAGACTTAAAAAAATACAATACATTCGGAGTATCAGTTAATTCAGATAGGTTTGCTACTTTTTCATCCTTAGATGAATTGGAACAAATATTAGCAAAAAGAAATAAATCTAAGATATTAGTATTAGGAGGTGGAAGTAATATACTATTCACTAAAGACTTTAAAGGTTTTGTAATTAAAAATGAAATCAAAGGATTTGAGATAACAAATAGAAAAAACAATAATGTATATGTAAAGGTTGGAGCTGGTGAAATATGGCATGAATTTGTAATGAAATGTATAGATTTAGGATTCGCTGGAGTGGAGAATCTATCTCTAATTCCAGGAAGTGTAGGAGCTAGTCCTATGCAAAACATAGGAGCTTATGGCGTTGAGGTGAAAGATCTTTTCCTTGAACTTGAAGCATATAATATTGAATCGAGAAAATTAAAAATATTTTCAAAGGAAGAATGTGAATTTGGATATCGGGATAGTATTTTTAAAAATAAATTAAAAGACAAATACATAATATTATCAGTTACTTACAAACTAGATTTAAAACACAAAATAAATTCAAGTTATGGAGCTATTCAAGATGAATTAAAAAAAAATGGCATTATTAATCCAACAATTAAAGACATTAGCGATGCGGTAATTAAAATACGTAGTCATAAACTACCAAATCCAAAAAAAATTGGAAATGCTGGAAGTTTTTTTAAAAATCCCATTGTAGATAAAAAAATACTGTATGATATTGAAAAAAAATATAATAAAATACCTAATTATCCTATATCAGAAAAAAAATTCAAATTAGCTGCAGGTTGGTTAATTGAACAAGCAGGTTGGAAAGGAAAAAAAATTGAAAATTATGGAGTACATAAAAATCAAGCATTAGTTTTAGTCAATTATTCTGATGCAAAAGGTATAGATATTTTAAAACTTTCTAATCAAATAATAAATGATGTTAAAGAAAAATTTGGTGTTATTTTAGAACGTGAGGTTAATATTCTATAATTTATTTTTACCATTCTAAATTATTACCACTTTCTTGATTATATTTTTTTAGTAATTTCCTCCAATCTTCTCCACCATACTCAGAACTATCTATAATACCAAAATAGTCGTCTTTATTAACTTTATACTCTTCAATATCCTCTCCTATATAACTTACAATGGATTCAAATAATTCTTGCTCTATTTCGCTACAAAAAGAAATTGCATGTCCTCTTCTAGTTCCACGACCAGTTCTACCACAACGATGAACATAATTATCAGGAGCATCAGGAATATCATAATTAATTACATATTCAACATCTGGTATATCAATACCACGTGCTGAAAGATCAGTTGTAATTAAAACTTTATTTTCTCCTATTCTAAAACGATTTAAAATCAAAAATCTTTCTTCTTGTTCAATGCTACCATGTAAACATTCAGAATCAATTTTAACACGTTTAAGTGCTTGTAAAACCCTCTTTGATCTAATTTGAGTTCGAACAAAAACAATAATTTTTTTTTGAGGGTACTCTCTAATAATATTCTCCAAAAAAAACCGTTTATCATCCATTTTAACTTTAACAAAAGAATGAGTTATTGTTTTAGCAATTTTATTTTTAGGAGAAATCTGAATTCTAATTGGATTTTTAACAACATTATAAGCCAAAGACTTAATTTTCTTGGAAATAGTTGCTGAAAAAAACAAAGTCTGTCTTTTTCTAGGAATAAAATTCATGACATCATTAATATCCTTTAAAAATCCAAAATCTAACATTAGATCTGCTTCATCTAAAATCAAAAATTTGATTTTTGAAATATTAATAATATTTTGAGAAATTAAATCGAACATTCTACCAGGAGTTGTAACCAAAACATCAATCCCCTCATTCAAATTATTAATTTGATTTATTTGATCTACACCCCCGTATAAACCAAAGACTTTAACATTAGTATCCTTTCCAATTTCAATATATACAGATTCTATTTGTTTAGCTAACTCCCTCGTCGGAACCATAACTAAACAACTTATCATATTATTATTTTTTTTGGCTTTCTGAATAACACTAATAGTAGGAATAACAAATGCTGCTGTCTTACCTGATCCAGTTGGAGATATAGCCATAATATCTTCACCATCAAGTATAGGCTTAATAACCTTAAATTGAATATCAGTAGGTCTACGATATCCAAGAAAATCTAATTGAGTTTTTATCTCCTGACTTATTTTGTAATCTGAAAACTTCATTTATAAACAAATGTAAAAAGAAAAACCGCCTTATAAAAAGGCGGTTATAATATAATAGAAACAAATAAAAATCTTTTTAATCTTGATCATTAGGAACCAATATACGTCCACAATGCTCACAAACAATAATTTTCTTCTTTGCTTGAATATCTAATTGACGTTGAGGAGGAACTTTATAAAAACATCCGCCACAAGAATTCCTTTCAACTTTAACAACAGCTAAACCATTTTTAGCGCTATTTCTTAATCTAGTATATGCACCAGCAAACCTTTCATCCAATTTTTTAAGAGCTGAAGCAGATTTCTTCATAAGTTTTTCTTCTTGAGCTTTTGTCTCTTCTACTATTTCATCTAATTCAGTAGTTTTTATCTTTAAATCCTCTGCTCTATATTCATAACGCTCTTTTATCTCATCAAGTAATTCTTTTTTAGATGCAATCTTAAACTGACTTTCTTTAGAACGCTTATCATTTAATTTAATTTCAAGCTCTTGATATTCAATCTCCTTAGAAAGAGATTCAAATTCCCTATTGTTTCTTACATTATTCTGTTGCTCTTTATATTTTACAATTGCAGCTTCAGAATCTTTATTAGCATTTTTACGATTAGAAATATCCAACTCCAAAGCCTTTATTTCATCTTCCATTTTACCAAGGCGACTTGATAAACCTTCCAATTCATCTTCCAAGTCTTTAACCTCTAATGGTAATTCTCCTCTAACAGTTCTAATTCTATCAATTTCTGAATCAATTAATTGTAATTTATATAAACGATCCAATTTTTCAGCAACCGTTATTTCCTTATTAGCCACAGTTTTTGCCATTCTTAAAAATAATTTATTGGGTTTGTATTTATTTCACTTATAAAAAATGCAAATTTAGTGAATTTTTTCTTCAAAATACCTTTTAAAAGTATAGAAGTATATTGTTCACTTTCAAAGTGACCTATATCAGCAATAATAATTTCACCTTCAGCATCAAAAAATTGATGATATTTAAAATCAGAAGTAATAAAAATATCAGCCCCTTCTTTCTTTGCTTTTTTCAACAAAAAACTTCCTGAGCCACCACAAAAAGCAACCTTTAAAATTTTTTTACCTGTTGATTTTGTATATTTTATGACACCACAATTAAATGTTTTTTTAACCATTTTCAAAAAATCAAATAATTCAACTGGCTTACTCAATAAACCTATCATCCCAGACCCTTCATTTTGATTGATATTACTAATTGGTATAATGTCATAAGCCACCTCTTCATAAGGATGAACATCTTCCATAGCCTTTATAACAGAAGGGATTTTATGGTTAGAGACCAAAACTTCTATTTTTTCTTCTTCTAGAGAAGATAATTCGTTAATCTTTCCCTTGTATGGTTTTGCATCACTATGTGGAAGAAATGTACCAACACCAGCAGATCTAAAACTACAATTTGAATATTTACCAATATTACCAGCACCCGAATTAAACATTGCATTTAAAACATCTTTTTGATTTTTAGTAGGACAAAAACATACTATTTTTGATAATACATTCTGTTTAGGTTCTAATATTTGTAAATCTGATAATTTTAATAATTCACCAATCTCTTTATTTACACCTAAATGATAATTATCTAGATTTGTATGTATTGCATAAATTGCAATATCATTTTTAATAGCTTTAATAATAGTTCTTTCAATATAATTATTACCGTTAATTTTTTTAACACCACTAAAGATTATTGGATGATGAGAAATAATAAGATTACAACCTCTATCAATAGCTTCATCAACAATAGATTCAATACAATCTAAACAAATTAATACTTCCTTAATTTCATCATCTTCATTACCTATAATTAACCCAGAATTATCGTAAGATTCAGAGCTAGATAATGGAGCTAATGATTCTAAATACTTTATTACTTCTTTTATTTTCATAATTACAATTCAAATACAAAACCAATATGTCCACCTAAAGAATATGCTCTGTGCTTATAAGCAGCATTTCTATCTAGACTAGACATTAATTGCAACCTATATTCTGGCAGCAAAACAATAGACCAAGAATTAACTAAATTTAATTGTACTCCAAGATTACATGCGATACTTGCTACAAATGAATTATATCCAATCTTTGTTTTCAACTCCTCTCTTATAATTGTATTATTAGAATCCTCTGATTCAATATTTTGTTTAAATCCAGTAAACATTTGTGGTACAATACCTCCACCGACTAACAACCTAAAATTATCTCCATAAGTAAAAAAAATCTTCAAAGGGACTGCAATATAACTATATTGTGATTCATACTTATATAAAGTATCCAAATCTTCATAAAAATAACTTTCTCCATTTCTCAAATAAGATATAGCTCCTTCCCAGGCAATATTCTTATGTATTTTACTTCTAAAACCTATAGAAAAAGACCAATTACTTGATTTATTCTCATCAATACGATAACCTAAAGGCTGACCAAAAAAACCATCATTTGGTTCAAGAATCCTATAAGAAGAAGACCAAATAGAAGTGAGAAAAATAGATGTTTCGTTTTCTTTTTCCGTTCTCTGAGCATAGAAATTAAATCCTATAATAAATAGGATGATAAAAGTATTAAATAACTTCAAACCAAATATTTAATAAACAAATAATAATAAATACATTTTTTTATCAAATATAATGATTCATTAATCATTTAATAAATGATTAAATAAAACTAAAAAATATAGTATTAAAATAATAAGGCATGATATTTGTGATGAATAAGTATAAATAAATAGATAGATATAAATTTCATTCTATTGTAGACAAACAAATAGCTCTGAATAACAAGAAGAAAAGTGAAGAAAAAAATTAAATTTATTATTAATCCTATTTCTGGTATTGGAAATAAGAATGACATCCCTAGACTCATTAAACAACATCTAGATTTAAATTTATTTAACTATGATATCACATACACTAAACACAAAGAACATGCTAAACATATTGCTAAAGAATCTGCAAAAATGAAATACGATATAGTCTGTGCAGTTGGTGGAGATGGATCAGTCCATGAAGTTGGTACAGCTTTAATAGGAACAGAAACAAAACTTGCTATTTTACCAATAGGATCAGGAAATGGATTAGCAAGACACCTTAAAATACCATTAAACATTAAAGATGCAATTAATTGTATTAACAAAAATCATACTATAAAAATGGATACAGTACTTGTAAATGACAAATCATTCCTAAATGTAGGCGGATATGGTTTTGATGCTATTATAGCAAAAAAATTCAATAACTTCGGTAAAAGAGGAATAAGAGGTTATGCGTATCTCATTGCACGAGAATTTTTCAAATATAACCCTATTAATGTTTCTATAGACTTAGATGGAAAGATCAAAACATTACCAATAGTTTTATGTACTGTAGCTAATGCATCTCAATTTGGTAATGGCTTTACTGTATCTCCCAAATCTGATGTAACAGATGGTGAATTAGAATTATGTATACTAAAACCTTTCTCTATTTGGTCTGCCCCATCAATTATTTTCAGATTCTTCAGAAAAAATGGTCATAAAAGTCGTTTCACTGAAATAATTAGATTTAAAAAGATTACAATATTATTATCCAAAAAAATAGCTCATTACGATGGCGAACCTTTTGATGTGAAAGAAAAACTAAAAATTAGTGTGGTACCTAAAAGTCTTAATATCTTAGTGGGATAAAATATTTAATATATGGATAAACTTTTTTTATATCCTATAATACCTTCAATCATATTAGGAGTAATTAATTGGTTATTTTGGAAAAAAAGAGGATACACATCTAAAGTTAGATTAATTATTACTGTACTCCTATTTTATGTTGGATTCTATGTGTTATTAAAAAAAATATTATGATTTCTATTTCCTACATTTGTTGATATATGAAAACATTCAATTATCACATTAAAGCCATAACTAATACATTTAAGGAAATATTTCAAGGAAACTTTATTTTGTATTTCATTCCAGGAATTATATTAACAATAATATACTATTGGTTTCTACATAATGCTTCAACCATAGTAAAGGCCAATAAATTAACTAGTGAATATTCTTGGATAAATTGGATATTTGAATACATAAACTATACATTAATTAAAATTTTCCAATTATTTCAAATAATTAGTAAACAAATTTATATTTTCTTAATACTAACTATATTTTCACCTTTCAATACATATCTAGGAGAAAAAATAGAAGAAAAATATACAAAAAAAAAAATTGAAGGAGGTCTTAGTCGTTTCATAAAAGATATTTTAAGAATGATACTTATAGTAATTCTAGCTCTTATACTAGAATTTTTTATAATAATAATTTATTGGACTATTTCATGGATTATTGATTTAGATATATTAGACCACATTATATATTTTTGTATTACTTCATTTTTCTTTGGCTTTTCATTTTATGACTTTGCTTTAGAAAGAAATAAACTAGGGGTGTTTAATAGTATTGGATTTGCTTTTAGTAATCCATTAACAATGATTTTAACTGGGGGAATATTTTTAATTCTTTTCAATATTCCAATTATAGGTATACCTATCGCACCTGTTTTAACATTAATGATATCAACTTTTGTATATTTATATCTAAAAAAACAAATTCCTTACCATAATAATAAATGATATAAAAAAAGAAAATGAGCTATTTCTCAGAATTCAACAAAATATCAAAATCTGAATGGGAAAAAAAAATATTTTCTGATTTAAAGGAAAAAAAATCTTCTATTAAAATAGAAGATGAAATTGAAGAATTAAATATATCAAGTTATTATCATTCAGAAGATGTTTTTAAAAATGAAATCCCAGGAAATTTCCCTTTTACTCGAGGGATGAATAAACAAAAAAATGACTGGAAAAATGGTTCATTAATAATAGTTTCAAATGAAAAAGAATCTAATAAAAAAGCATTATTAGCATTAAATTCAGGAGCTGACTTACTTGTATTTAAAACAAATAAAAAAAATGTAAACTGGAAAGCAGTATTCAAAAATATTAAGTTTGAATTTATATATACTCAATTTATAATTGAATCAGTGTCTGATTTTGATGTTATTTTCCAATTAATGAAAAAACATGAATTCAATATTCAATACAAGATTGATATAATAAGTAATTTTTTTAACGAAAATTTTAATTTAATTGCTAAAAATTTTAAACATAAACAAAAAAGATTTTGTAGCGTAAATGGACACAAAATTCAGCAAATTGGTGGGAATACTTGGCAAGAAATTGCATTTTGTTTAAATATAGGTCATGAATATTTAATAAGATTAATGAATATCGGTTTTTCAATTGATGAAGCTGCTGCTTGTATATCATTTAATCTAGGTGTAGGTTCAAACTATTTCTTTGAAACTGCAAAATTTCGTGCTCTAAGGAAGCTATGGTCAAAAATCATCAATGCATATGACCCGATACATCATTGTTCATATAATTGTGATATCACTGCAGTAATTGGGCATATGAATAAATCCTTAAAAGATCCTTACACAAACTTATTAAGACAAACAACAGAAGTTATGTCAGCAATTAATGGTGGATCTAATGCTATCTTAGTTGAGCCATACGATATATATTCTATGAATGGATCATCTGAAAAATCAGAAAGAATGGCATTAAACATTTCAAATATTTTAAAAGAAGAATCCTATTTCGATATAGTTATAGATCCCTTAGGAGGAAGTTACTCAATAGAAATGTTAACAGATGAAATTGCTCGAAAAGGATGGGAGAAATTTCAAGATATTGAAGGTGTAAATAAGGGTGTGAAATCAGAATTATTTATAAATCAAATAAAAGAAAAAGCTAATATTAGAATAAATAACATCAAAAATAATTCAATAAAATTAATTGGTATTAATGCTTTCAAAAATCCAAAAGAAATAAAAAACACTTGGAAAGAAATTGATTCATATCTCGGCCTTCCAACAATAATTTTAGAAACAGTATGAAAAAAGTAGATTTTAAAACTGTTTCTTTTGATTCGGAAATAATAAGAAAGGAACAAAATCAATTTGATGTTATAACAACTTCAGATAAAATAATTTTAAAGAATTTTTATTGTAGTCAAGATATTGAGTCAACAGATCATATTGGTTTCGTTTCAGGTATTGCACCTAATTTAAGAGGACCCTATAGTTCAATGTATACTACACGTCCATGGACGATACGTCAATATGCAGGATTTTCTACTGCAGAAGAATCAAATGAATTTTACAAAAAAAATCTAGCCGCAGGACAGAAAGGGCTTTCTGTTGCATTTGATTTAGCAACACATCGCGGGTATGATTCTGATCATAGACGTGTTTTTGGAGATGTTGGGAAAGCAGGGGTTGCTATTGACTCTATTTTAGACATGAAAATTTTATTTAACGATATACCCCTAGACAAAATGTCTGTGTCTATGACTATGAATGGTGCTGTACTCCCTATAATGGCATTTTACATAGTAGCTGCAGAAGAACAAGGTATAGATAAAAAAGAATTAATAGGTACAATTCAAAATGACATATTAAAAGAATTTATGGTTAGAAACACATACATCTATCCACCTATTTCATCAATGCAAATAATTTCTGACATATTTGAATATACATCTAAAAATATGCCTCGTTTTAATTCAATATCAATTTCTGGATATCATATGCAAGAAGCTGGAGCAAATGCTGCAATCGAATTAGCTTATACTTTAGCAAATGGTTTAGAATATCTTAAAACAGGAATAAATGCCGGGATGAACATAGATGATTTTGCACCAAGAATAAGCTTCTTTTGGGGTATAGGAATGAATCACTATACAGAAATAGCTAAAATGAGAGCCGGAAGAATCTTATGGGCAAAAATAGTTAACAAATTCAAGCCAAAAAATCCTAAATCACTAGCTTTAAGAGCACATTGTCAGACATCAGGGTATAGTCTAACAGAACAAGACCCCTTTAATAATATTGCACGAACATGTATAGAGGCAATGGCTGCAGTACTTGGAGGCACTCAATCTTTACACACAAATGCATTAGATGAAGCAATTGCTTTACCAACAGATTTCTCTGCGAGAATAGCTCGTAACACACAAATTTATTTACAAAATGAAACAGGTATAACTCAACATATAGATCCATTAGGCGGTTCTTATCTTGTAGAAAAATTAACAGAAGAACTAGTTCATAAAGCTTCAAAATTTATTAAAGAAATTGAAGAATTAGGTGGAATGGCAAAAGCAATCGAAACTGGAATTCCTAAAATGAAAATTGAAGAATCAGCAACGCGAAAGCAAGCTAGAATAGATTCTCAAAAAGACATAATAGTTGGTGTTAACAGGTTCCAAACTGAAAATAAAGAAAAAATAGACATTCTTGAGGTAGACAATACCGAAGTAAGAAATTCTCAAATTAAAAGACTAAAAAGTATAAAAGATAACCGAAATAAAAATAAGGTAAAACAATCACTAGAAGAATTAAAAAATGTAGCAAAAACTAAAAAAGGAAATTTATTAGATGCTGCTATCAAATGTGCACGAGCAAGAGCTACATTGGGTGAAATATCATATGCTCTTGAAGAAATCTACGGAAGATATAAAGCGAAAATAAAATCTATTAATGGTGTATATTCAACAGAATCTATGGGAGATACAGAATTTAACGAAGCAAAAAAACTAACAAAAAAATTCAGTGAATTAGAAGGAAGACGTCCAAGAATTATGATTGCTAAAATGGGACAAGATGGGCATGATCGTGGAGCAAAAGTCATCGCAACCTCATTTGCTGACATAGGATTTGATGTGGACATTGGACCATTATTTCAGACACCTGAAGAAGTAGTCAAACAAGCAATAGAAAATGATGTTCACATTATAGGTGTATCATCTCTTGCTGCAGGACATAAAACTCTTATCCCAGAAGTAATTTATGAATTAAAAAAATTAAAACGTAAAGACATTATTGTTATAGCAGGAGGTGTAATTCCACAGCAAGATTATAATTTCTTATACAAACATGGTGTATTTGGTATATTTGGACCTGGAACAAAAATATCAATAGCAGCAAAAGATATATTAAGTTTATTAATACAAAGTTTTGATTAAAAAATAATTACTTTAATTTTAAATACTTTTAGGTATAAAATTTGATTATATATTTTATTAAAAAATAAAAAATATGAAAACTATATTTACAATTCTCTTTATTTATTCTGCAAAATTAATTCTTAGCCAATCACCAAACTACGATGACTTAAAAATACTTTACGCAGACACCAAATATGAAAAACTTTCCAAAGTAGCAGCACATTATACACAAAAGGATAAAACATCTAAAGATGTATTACCATATATATGGTTATCTAAAGGTTTATATAAGATTTCATTATCTGGAAGCGATAATCCAAAATTTAAAAATGCATATAAGGATGCAATAAAATATCTCTCAAAAGGAATTAAATATGATGTAAAATATAATAATGGTTCAACATTTGAAGATGATCATAAGGAATTTCTAGATGAATTTCAGTTCAGCTTACAAGAAATCATTGATAATGAAATGAGCTCTAATAATGTAAAACGAGCATTTAGTTGGGCAATTAAATATCAAAAAATAACAATGAATCCGATTGGAGCAAACTATATTATGGGAGCTTGCAAATTTATGGACCAAGATAAAACAACTGCAAGAGCATACTGGCAAAAAGGTGATGCCATGATGGAAGACATTAAGACAATTAATAAGTTTAGTGAAGCAGATAGATTAATGTTTAAAAATGGTGTTTTATCAACAGCTGAAGCAATGGTAAAAAGTAGACAAATTAAAAGTGCTAAAATATTATTAAACAAAGCTTCACATTGGTTCGAAAAAGATGAAGATTGGAAAGAAATTTATGATGAAATACTAAATGAATAAAATAATATTCTAATTTGTTAACATAAAGCAATTAATAAAATTGATTAATGTTACTTATCAGTTAATTCATAATCAATATATTTAACCTATGAATATTTTTTTTGGATACTTAAAAAATAAATTCCTTCTAACTACTAGTATTTTTCTTCTTTATACATTATTCTTAGATGAACAAGATATATTCTCTATATTTTCACAAAAACAAAAATTAAATAAATTATCGGTGAAAAAAGAAAGAATTAAATCTAAATTAATTGAGACTCGCAATACTTTAAATAAATTAAATCAAATATCTGAAGTTGAAAGATATGCTCGTGAAAAAAAATATTTCAAAAAAGATAATGAAGATATTTTTGTAATATTTTCTGAATAATTTTCATCTCTTCTAATAGAATTCGTCTATCTTTCACTTCACAATCCATAGGATCAATGAAGTATTTTTTTTTGTTTAATGAGTCTATTTTTAAAAAAATTGATTATTCTTATATTACTATAATAATATGATGCGATCTGTTTATAATCATAACCTAAATCAGCCATTTTCATTGCTCCTTCTTGACAAAGACCAACACCATGACCAAAACCATAGCCATTTAATAATACATCATTACCATCAATTCTTGAACTAAAAAATGTTGACTTTAGCTTAAACTCTTTCCTTAAATCTCTTAGTGGAATACCGAGTGATGGATGAATATAAAACGCCTTACGATCTATTTGTCTAAAATTATAAATCAAGTCACCATAGTCTTCTTCTAAAACACCATATTGATCACTTAAAAATGAAGACCATCTTTTTTTTGAAATCCGTTTTATCCAATTTGACTGTTTAGTATTACAACAAAAAGTATCCTTAAAAGTGGATAAATAATCAACTGAATTATTCCAAACATAAGAAGGATCACATGTTTGTCCACCACAATTAGAAGAAAAAAAAGTTGTAACTAGACTACCATTAATATCTACTATAACTTCATTAGAAGTAGATTCAACAGCTTTTTTAATATTTGAATTATCAATAGAATGATTACGATAAACTTGGCAATGTTGATTATCGCATAGATGATATCCTTCTTTATGATGTCTATTTTTATTCTTTAATGCATACGTTCTACTAATTAATGATTGAACCTTATAATATTCTATATGTCTTCCCCTACCTCCTTCAGCCTCAACTACACCACATAAATAATCATTCATGTTAACTAAATTAACCAACTTTAAATATCCATCTTGAACTGTAATTTCAATAGTATCTTTATAAGTATATTTTGATGATTTAATAGAATTTGGAAATAGACTTAAAATTGAACTTTTTTTCTTGGGAACTAAAAAAATCTTAGAAAGATTAGTATATCTTGATCCAATAAATTCGACGGAAATTTTAGAATTCATTACACTTACTTCTATTATACTATTTATAGGTATCGATGAAACAAAAGATGAATCACAAATAATATTATAAGCCCCATAATTACTTTTTATTTCTATAGAATTTACATTTAAAGCCGTGAGAACCCCTATCCTCATTTGTTGAGAAAAAACAAATGTTATTTTAACACAAAAAATAATTGCAAAAATAATTTTCATGATTTTGAAATTAAAAATCTAACTATTTATAAGTAGGTCTTTTAACAAAAATTGTGCAACTTTTTCACTAGCACCAACTTCACCTAATTTTTTTTCAAGCTCTTGATAATTATTTTTTATTTCATTTTGATAATGTAAATCATGAATTATTTTTCGTGCTTCTTTTTGAATTGTATATGAATTACAATCCTTTTGTATTAATTCTTTAACAACTTCCTTATGCATTATTAAATTAACCAAAGAAATAAAATTAACTTTAATTAACATTTTAGCTATATAATAAGAAATTAATGAACTTTTATAACAAACAATTTGTGGAACTTTAAATAAAGCTGTTTCTAAAGTTGCAGTCCCTGAAGTAACAACTGCTATACTAGCATTAGAAAGTAAATCATATGTTTTATTAAAAACAACATTTATATCTGGATCAATTGATTTATAAAAATCTAATGATAAATTCGATACACCTGCAACTATTATTTGGTGCGATCTAAACACCTCTAACCCTTTTAACATTTCAGGCAATAATAAAGATATCTCTTGCCTTCTACTACCTGGAAGAACTGCTATAATAGGCAAATCACCAAGATTATTTGAATTCATAAAAAAATTGTGATTATTAGATGAATTAAATTTAGATATTTCATCTAGAAGGGGATGACCAAAATATTGAACTTGAAAATCAAAACTTTCAAAAAAATCTTTTTCAAAAGGCAGAATAACAAACATGCAATCTACATTTTTTTTAATTTGATAGACTCGATTTTTTTTCCAAGCCCATACTTGAGGAGAAATGTAATAATAAACTTTAATACCCATTAATTTTGCCCATTTAGCAATTCGCAAATTAAAGCCTGGATAATCAATTAAAATAATTGCATCAGGATTATAACAACGAATATCGTCTTTACAAAACTTAAAATTTCGAAGTATTTTATTAAGGTTTAAAATCACTTCAATAAATCCCATAAATGACAATTCACTTATATGTTTAACCAATCCATTTTTTTGAATAGATTTCATTCTATCACCACCCCAAAAACGAAAATCAACATTTGTATGTTTATCTAGAATAGATCGCATCAAATTGCTAGCATGAAGATCACCTGAAGGTTCACCTGCAATTATATATATTTTCATTTTTTTCATCAGTTTAAAAAAACTTAATAAATATGATATATGGAGCAAACATTAGAGACCCTATTATAACACCCATTGAGATATTATATATTTCTTTATTCAAGAAAAGATAAAACCAACCCAGATTAGAAATAATCGAAATTGTTAAAATCTTTATTTGATAAGAACTGTTATTCATAAATTTATACCATAATTGTTCAAAATAATAACCTTGTAAATAAGAAAAAAGGCATAAAATAATTGGTAAAAAAATCAACGGAGTTATTAATGCTATCAAAACTCCCTTTGTGTGATCAATTGACCATTTTTTTAAATTCATAAAATAATAAATTAAGAACTTTTACTAAAGTAACTAAAGTTATGTTAATCTTTCATTATAAATAATGAGTAATATAAATGAATTAATTATTTTTGAGCATACAATAAATGAATGACTTTATAATGGCTGCTATTGGAATGACAACAAATAATTTAATCAATATTGCAACAGAAATTACTCAAGCTAATATATCCATAGTAAAAAATTCTATAAAAAGTATGTCTTCAGGCCAATTAAATTGGAAAGTATCTAAAAATACATGGAATATAAATGAAATATTAGCCCATTTGAATGAATATAGTAAACACTACCATGATACATTTCTTCATAAAATTGAAAATACTCGTTTTAAATCTTCAAAAGAAGGTTTCATAAGTTCACCACTAGGAAAAGCTGCTTGGAGAGCAATGAAATTAGGTAATGCCAATAATATAAAACGAAAATTCAAATCACCTAAAGAGTATAACCCTATTCTTTCACCCAATATTCTAAAAGGAAATCAAATTAATAATTTTCTTAATCAACAAAAAAAATTATTACACATAATAGAGAAATGTACAACCGTAAATATTCGACGTATTAAAATACCAACATCAAGGTCTAAAGTGGTAAGATTAAGATTAGGAGATGCTCTTCTATTCGTTGTATATCATAATGAAAGACATGTACAACAAATTATTAATTTAAAACAAAATACCTGTTTCCCTAGTAAATAATGAGTAAATTTTATGCTTATTGTAAGGTTAGTATCTCTCCCATTCGTTTGGAATCAAAAGATCAAAGTGAAATAATTTCTCAATTATTATTTGGCGAATTAATCGAGGTATATAACATCAATAAACCTTGGGCAAAAATTCAAACATTAGAAGATAATTATGAAGGTTTTATAGACTATAAACATTTTAATATATTAAACGATAAAGAATTTGAAAAATGGTCAAGTGAAATTTCAATATTAAAAATTCGAGAATGTAAATTATCTACCCCTTGGGGAAAGCAAAGAATTTGTAGAGGCTCATATATTTCATCTAAAAAAATGAACTTTAATATTGGAAATGACAACTTTCAAATAATTGAAAACACACAATGTGATTTAAAAACAGTTTGGGAGTATGCAATAGATTATATAAATACTCCTTATCTATGGGGAGGAAAATCACCTTTTGGAATTGACTGTTCGGGTTTGGTTCAAATAATCTATAGAATATTCAATATAAATCTTCCGCGTGATGCAGATAAACAATCCAAGATTGGAGAAAAAATTCATCTAAATGAAATATCCTCAGGTGATTTAGCCTTCTTTAAAAACGATAAAGGAGAAATCATTCATGTAGGTATATGTAATGAGAATAGAGATATTATCCATGCATCTGGTAAAGTTAAAAAAGATAAATTAACAAGTAATGGAATAATAAATACTGAATCCAATATTTTAACTCATAAATTAGCATCCATAAAAAGAATTACATAATATTAAAAGTTAAAACATACAATTATGTCTAGAGACGAAATAATTTTTAATTTAATTGATGAAGAAAAAAAAAGACAACTTCAAGGAATAGAATTAATAGCATCTGAAAATTTTGTTAGTAATGATGTTATGTTATCTATGGGTAGCATACTAACAAATAAATATGCTGAAGGCCTACCTGATAAAAGATATTATGGTGGATGTGAAATAGTTGATCAAGTTGAAAAAATTGCTATAAAAAGAGCATGTAAATTGTTTGGGGCTGAATGGGCTAATGTTCAACCTCATTCTGGAGCACAAGCTAATGCTTCAGTATTATTAGCCTGTTTAAACCCTGGAGATAAAATTTTAGGCTTTGATTTATCTCATGGTGGACATTTAACACATGGATCTACAGTTAATTTTTCAGGTAAATTTTACAAATCTTTTTTCTATGGTGTCAATAAAAAAACCGAATTAATTGACTACGAACAAATGGAAAAAATTGCTAAAAAAGAACGACCTAAATTAATTATATGTGGTGCATCTGCATATAGTCGTGATTGGGATTATCCTCGAATTAGACATATCGCTGATAAAATAAATGCACTAATTTTGGCTGATATTTCTCACCCGGCTGGTTTAATTGCTACAAAACTATTAAACGATCCTCTAAAACATTGTCATATTATTACTTCAACAACTCATAAAACACTTCGTGGTCCTAGAGGAGGAATTATTATGTTAGGACAAAATTTTGAAAATCCATTTGGTTTAAAATGGAAAAATGGAAATCTGAAATCAATGGCATCATTATTAGATTCTGCCGTTTTTCCTGGAACTCAAGGAGGACCATTAGAACATGTTATTGCATCAAAAGCTGTTGCTTTTGGTGAAGCTTTGACCGAGGAATACAAAACATACATGAAACAAGTTCAAAAAAACTCATCATTGATGGCTAAAGAATTAATCAATAGAAATTATTCAATTATTTCTGGAGGCACAGATAATCACTCAATATTAATTAATTTAAATTCTAAAAATGTTACTGGAAAAATGGCCGAAGATAAATTATGTAAAGCTGATATTACGGTCAATAAAAATATGATTCCATTTGATAAAGAATCACCTTTTATAACTTCTGGTATTAGAATTGGAACGCCAGCTATAACAACACGTGGAATTAAAGAAAATGAAATAAGTACAATTGTCGATATGATTGACAAGGTCATATCAAATATAAATAATGATAAAATAATTAGTGAGGTAAAAATTGAAGTAAATAAATTGATGGTAAACCGACCATTATTTGCATGGTAAAAATAAACATAATTATTTACTAGATTGTTTTCTTATAACTTTCCAAAATAATTTTGGAAAAAACTTCTTTAATGTTACTGCTTTAATCTCTTTATTTCCAATAAAGATTTCTTTTTTATTTTTAATAACTGCATTTAAAATTTTATGAACACAATCATCAACACTCATACCTCCATGTTGGTTATTATCCATAACTCCATGCTTTAATCCATCTGAATTTAATGCATTTAAAGATATATTTGTCTTAATCTTACCAGGGCAAACAATAGTTACTTTTAATCTATTTTCTTCTTCCTCTAAAAGTAAACTCTCATAAAATCCATGTAATGCATGTTTAGAAGCACTATAAGAGCTTCGTAAGAAGAAACCAAACTTACCAACAATACTTGATATAACTATTATATGGCCATTTTTTTTATTTCGCATATATGGTAAGACAGCTTTTGTTAAAGCAATATTTCCAAAATAATTTATCTCCATAATTCTTCTATCCACTTCCAAAGGAGTATCTCTTGCATTTGAACGTTGAGATAATCCACCATTATTAAATAAAAAATCAATAATTCCATATTTATTAATCACTTGAGTAGCCAAATATTCAAATTCATTAGACTTCTCAAGATCTAATGCTAACACAAAATGTTTTTCTGGATTTTTTAATTTCAATCTTATTGATTCCAACTGATCATAATTTCTTGAAGATATAATAACTTTAGCTCCTGCCAAATCAAGTTGCTTAACGATTTCAAAACCAATTCCTGAAGAAGCACCTGTAACCCAAGCAACCTTATTTAAAAACATAAAGAAGAAATTTAAATCTTAAAAGAAGAAAATTATAAATCAGTTGGTAAAATAGCAGGTTTATATCCCTTTTTTTTTGGTTTTAATTGATCTATAAAAACAATTTTAAATTTTTCAGAATCTGAATTATAAATCATTTCTGTTATACCATTCATGATAATTGGCGGATTTTTTTTTGAATTAAAAAAATTATTATTCATCATCTCATAAGTATTATCATCATATTGTAAAAAAATGGATACAATTAAACCATTTTCTACTCTTGCTTTTCCTGATATACAATAAGAACCTCCACCATCTTCAAAATAACTTATAATAACATTTCTATGCATATCATCAGATACAGAATAAGACCCTCTATCATCAAATGCTCTTTGTAATTTAACAAAACAATCTTCCTGAGCAATAAATTTTAAACTTATAAAAAGAAAGAACAGTAGTAATATTTTTTTTTCCATAATGAAATTGTTTTTAATAAGAAACTCACCTATATCCAAATATAGCAAGTTTGAATTAATTTGTGCTATCTGAATTTAATTTATTTATTTTTGAATTACTAAAAAATGATTATGACTATAATTACAAAAAAAATTGAAAATCAATTCTCACAATCTTTAGAAGTTTTAAAGAAATTTAATAAGCTTGAAAACTTCTCTAAAATAGAAAATGCTAGTACCACAATCTTAAATGGATTAAAAAAAGGAGGTAAAATAATTAGTTGCGGAAATGGAGGTTCAATGTCTGATGCAATGCATTTTGCTGAAGAACTAACAGGTAAATATAGAGAGGAAAGACCTTCTATTCCTGCTATTTCTATTTCGGATCCAAGTCATATTACTTGTGTTGGTAATGATTATGGATTTGACTTTATTTTCTCTAGATACATTGAAAGCATAGGAAGCAAAAATGATATACTTCTCGCGATATCAACATCTGGAAATTCTAAAAATATAATAAATGCAATTAAAGCCGCTAGACAAAAAAAAATGGAGGTTATTGCCTTAACTGGATTTAATGGAGGTAAAATTGCAGAATTATGTAAGTATGATAAATCTATTAATGAAATAAGAGTACCCCACAACGAATACTCTGACCGAATACAAGAAATTCACATAAAGATAATCCATAGTTTAATAAAAATCATCGAAGATAAATTAAATTAAAGATATATTGAATACGATATTTTAGAGAGTATATTTGTATATAAGTTGTTGAAAACTCACTTTTTTGATTATGTCGACTTAGAGGATTTATCAACATAAATTTTTTAAATTTGGTTTATTCATTTCAGACTATGATTGAAGAAGAATTACATATTAAAGTAAAAACTATTTTTTCAGCATATCTTAAGCAAAATAGCCACAGAAAAACACCTGAAAGGTTTGCTATACTAGCTGAAATATATAATTACAAAGGTCATTTCGATATTGAGTCATTATATATCAAAATGAAAAATCAAAATTATCGAGTTTCTCGAGCTACACTCTATAATACAATAGAGTTACTATTAGCATGTAATTTAGTTAGAAAACACCAATTTGGGAAAAATATTGCTCAATTTGAAAAATCACATGGATCAAAACAACATGATCATATATTATTGACTGATACAGGAGAAATGATTGAGTTCTGTGACCCTCGTATTCAGAGTATTAAAAGAAGTATTGAAGAAAATTTTGATATTGAAATTCAACACCATTCACTTTATTTTTACGGAGTGAAAGGAAAAAAAAGATAATTTGAAAATAGAATTTGAAATAGAAGTCAAAGATCTTGTAATTATATACAAAATAAAAGGTAAAATTACTTCTGATATAGATTTTGAAGAAATTGAAAAAGAAGTATTTAAGAATATTAACAAAAATTATTTTCGAATTATATTCAACTTAGATGAATTAACACATACAAATTCTATGGGAATTAGTTTTTTCATGAGAACACTAACCAAATCTAGAATTATGGGGGGAGAATTAATCCTTTGTAATGTAAGAGGAAATGTTGATAAGATTTTCAAAATAGCTAAACTTAATGAAATATATACTATCTACAATAGCCAGAAAGAAGCAATTAAACACTTTAATTAATAAAAAAATGAAAAAATGAAAGTAGATGTACTATTAGGGTTACAATGGGGAGATGAAGGAAAAGGTAAAATTGTAGATGTACTTACACCAAAATACGATATAATAGCACGTTTTCAGGGTGGACCAAACGCTGGACATACTTTAGAATTTGAAGGCATAAAGCATGTCCTTCATACTATTCCATCTGGAATTTTTAGAGAAAATGTAATAAACTTAGTAGGAAATGGAGTTGTTATTGACCCACTTATTTTGCAAGAAGAATTAAAAAAATTAGAACCTTTTAATATCAATTATAAAGAACGTCTATTAATATCTAAAAAAGCACATTTAATTCTTCCTTCTCATAAGTTATTAGATGCAGCATCAGAACAATCGAAAGGAAAAAATAAAATTGGATCAACATTAAAAGGAATTGGACCAACATATATGGATAAAACTGGTAGAAATGGCATAAGATTTGGAGATATTTTTTCAAAAAACTTTAAAGCTAAATATAATGCACTAGTTGAAAAACATAAAACAATGCTAGAACGTTATCCTGATTTCAAATATGATTTATCTGAAATAGAAAAGGAATGGATGTCTGCAATCAATAATTTAAAAGAACTTAAAACAGTTGATAGTGAACATTATATAAATAATGCTATAAAAAATGGACAAAAAATTTTAGCAGAGGGCGCACAAGGAACTATGCTAGATGTTGACTTCGGTACATATCCATTTGTAACATCATCTAATACAGTCACAGCAGGTACATGCACAGGGTTAGGTGTTCCACCTAATAAAATTGGAAATGTTATAGGTATTTTTAAAGCATATTGCACTCGTGTTGGAAGTGGTCCATTCCCTACTGAATTAAAAAATAAAATTGGTGAAAAAATACGTAAAGAAGGTTTTGAATTTGGAGCAACAACAGGACGTGCAAGAAGATGTGGCTGGATCGACTTACCAGCTTTAAAATATGCTATTATGATAAATGGAACTTCTGAACTTTCGATGATGAAAGCGGATGTATTGGATAATTTTGAATCAATTCGTGTTTGTACACATTACATAATTAACGGTAAAAAATATGATTATTTTCCATACGATATTTCAAATATTGAAGCCACTCCAATATATGAGAATATAAAGGGATGGAGCTGTGATACAACAAAATTATCATCATTTAATGACGCACCAATTGAATTAAAATCTTATGTCTCATATTTAGAAGATAAATTAGGTGTTCCAATTACAATTATATCAGTTGGACCTGATAGAGAACAAACATTGAACAATAAAAAGTAATATTACTAATTTGAGTATAATTTTAAATAGTTTAAACAAACTAATAATTTGTAGCATCTTTTTTTTAATACCAATTCAAACAATTGCACAAAAAGATATTTTAGAATTATTGCCAGGTTCTGAAATACTTGAGTATAATGAAGCTAATGGCTTTCACCGACTAATAGGGAATGTAAATTTTATATATCAAAATAATTTAATGTATTGTGACTCAGCTCATTATTTTGAAAAAAATCAAATTGTAAGAGCTTATGGAAAAGTTCATATAAATAAAAATGATACACTAAATTTTTATTGTGATTCTCTTTTTTTTGATGGAAAAAAAGGAAAATCAATACTTTGGGGGAATGTGAGAGTTATTGATAATGAATATAAACTATTGACTGATACGTTAAAATATGACTCAAAAAAAACTAATGCATATTACCAAAATGGAGGAAAAGTTATAAATACAGTAACTAAAGAGACTTTGACAAGTAAAATAGGTTACTTCCACCCCAAATCTAAAAACTTTTTTTTTAGTTATAATGTTCTTTATAAAGGTAAAAATTCAACTATTCAAACAGATACGTTACAATATATTTATAATGAAAAAAAAGCTATATTTCTCGGTAAAACTGACATCCAAAATAAAAACACTAAAATGTACTGTGAGTCAGGATGGTATAAAACAAATTCTGAAGAGGGATCACTTATAAAAAATGCATATATATCTAGACAAGAAGAATATATTTCAGGAGATACATTAATATATGATTCAAAAAAAGGAATTTCTATTGGAAAAGGAAATATTTATTATACTGATTTAACTCAAAAATTAGAGTTTAATGGCGAATATGCCTATACTTCAGATAGTTTAAATTATTCTTTTATAACAGGAAATGCTATAGCAACTAAAATAATGAAAGATGACACTTTATATTTACATGCAGATACTTTAATAAAAAGTTCTTTAGACAGCATTAATATTATAAAAGCATATAAAAATTCAAAAGTTTTTTCTACAAAAGTACAATGCGTTGCTGATAGTATAGTTTATAAGTCTAACTCTATGAAACTATACGATAATCCTATTGTATGGTCCTATGGAGCTGAACTAAAAGGTGATTTTATAGAAATAAGCATAAATGACTCCATAATTGACTCTATTAATATTCAGAATAATTCTTCTATTTTAATGGAAATTGAGCCTAATTTATATTACAATCAAATTTCTGGTAAAAATATAATAGCATACTTTAAAGAAAATAAGCTTTATAAAACTTATGTTAAAGGTAATGCAATAACATTATTTTATCCCGAAGAAGAAATACGTTCAGATTCAACCCTAACAAAAAAACGTATTGGAATGAATAGATTATATTCAAGTAATTTACGTATTGACATAAAAAATAACAAAATCAAAGGTATAAATTATATACAATCTCCTGATGGTGTATTTTATCCAATCGAAAAAATAAAAAAAGAAGAAAAATTTATTCAAAACTTTGTTTGGAAAGAAGCACTTAGACCAAAAACAAAAGAAGAAATTCTAATTGAAAAAAATTAAAAGATAAATAGATATTGAATCTATGACTTTCTTTCCACCCTTTGAACTCCTTGGACTTGTTCAAACTTAAGCATTAATTGATTTAAATGTTCTGTATCAAATACTAAAACCTTAATTTTACCTTCAAAAACACCATCATTTGTATCAAAGGAAATAGATTTCATATTAACATCATGTTGATTTGAAATAATCTCAGTTAATCTATTAACAAGACCAAGACAATCAATACCGTAGACAGTAATATCAGCTATATTTTCTTTTAAATCAGAATTCTTCCATGTTGCTTTAATACATCTGTAAGCCATTTTAGATTGAAGATGTTCAGCGTTTGAACAACTATGACGATGAATCTTAATACCATCGTTAATTGTAGTGAATCCAAAAACACTATCTCCAGGAATAGGATTACAACAAATAGCCAAACTATAATCAATATCCATATAATCATCACCAATAAGGACTACATCTTTTAATCTATTCATATTAGAATTCAAAGATGTTTTTTTTCTTCTGTCCTTGTTAGGATTCTTTTTTAATTTAAGAAGACCATTTTTATTTTCAACTTCTCTAATCTTAGTTAAATCAATTTTACCTTTTGCTATTCTAAAATAAAGTTCTGTGGCACTAGGCATTTTATAAAACTTCTCTAAAACTGATAAATTACCTGATGTATATCTTATATTGTGTTGTTTAAATTTTCGCTCCAAGATTTCCCTTCCATCCATTGCAATTCGCTTACGTTCATCATTTAAAGAAGATTTAATCTTCTGTTTTGCTCTTGCAGTTACAACAAATCTAATCCATTCTTCATTTGGCTTCTGTTTTGATGAAGTAATAATTTCAACTTGATCACCACTATCTAATTGATGACTCAAAGGAACTAATCGATTATTAACTTTTGCCCCAATACAACTATCCCCAATATCAGTATGAATATCATATGCAAAATCAAGTGTTGTTGCACCTATTGGTAAAACCCTAAGGTCTCCTTTGGGAGTAAAAATATATATTTCTTCACTAAATAAATTTAACTTAAACTCATCAATAAAATCCATTGCATTTAAATCTGAATTTTCCAACAAATCTCTTATTTCAGATATCCATCTATCAAATTTAGACTCTTTTGTTTTAGACTCTTTATAACGATAATGAGCTGCAAATCCTTTTTCTGCAATTTCATCCATTCTATTTGAACGAATTTGAACCTCAATCCATTTACCCGTAGGTGACATTACAGTAGTATGTAAAGACTCATATCCATTAGCTCTAGGTGTTGAAATCCAATCACGTAATCTATCAGGGCTAGGCTGATAAAAATCAGTCACAATACTATAAATTCTCCAACTATCAGGTTTTTCTAGTTCTAAAGGAGTATCTACAATAATTCTTATTGCAAAAACATCATAGACTTCTTCAAATGGAATACCTTTAATCTGCATTTTTCTATAAATAGAAGAAATAGATTTAGTACGAACTTTTATCTTAAAAATATAGCCTTCATTTAATAATTGTTCACGTATTGGTTTTGTGAATTTTCTTATAAATCTATTTCTTGCAGCTTTAGAAGATTTTAATTTATCTTGAATTTCTTTGTAAATTGAAGGATCTGTATATTTCAATGCTAAATCTTCTAATTCACTTTTCACAGAATATAAACCTAATCGGTGTGCTAAAGGTGCGTATAAAAATTTAGTCTCTGAAGAAATTTTAACTTGCTTCTGATAACGCATACCATCCAATGTACGCATATTATGTAGCCTGTCGGCAAGTTTAATCAATACAACACGTATATCATCAGATATTGTTAAAATCATTTTACGAAAATTTTCTGCTTGAACCGAAGCATTTTCATCAAAAACTTCAGGAATTTTGGTCAAACCATCAATAATCAATCGAATTTTTGATCCAAACAAATCCTCAATATCATCTAAAGTAATATGTGTATCTTCAACCGTATCATGTAATAAAGCGCAAATAATAGCCGTTGTTCCTAACCCCATATCATCAGCACAAATTCTAGCTACAGCAATTGGGTGATAAATATAAGGTTCACCGGATTTTCTACGCATTTCTTTATGCGCTTCTAAGGCAACATCAAAAGCCTTTCTAATTAATTTCGTGTCTTCTCTACTTCTATCTTTATATGCACGTAGTAATCCCCTAAACGCATTTAAAATATCTTTTCGTTCTTGTTCTATATTAATTTTAGGAATTACCTTGCTCATATCTAATTACTTGGTAAAACTTTTGCTTTAACTTCACCAAACCCAATCCTTACACCATCTTTTTCAGAAAAACCTCTTATAATTACCGTATCATAATCATTTATAAACTTTCTTTCTGAACCATCTTTCATTTTAAATGGTTTTGTTCCTTTCCATGAAATTTCCAACATGGAACCAAACTCTCCTTCTTTAGGACCTGAGATTGTACCTGAACCATAACAATCTCCTATCCTCATATTACATCCATTAATTGTATGGTGAGCTAATTGCTGATTCATATTCCAATACATATATTTAAAATTAGATCTAGTCACAATATTTTCTTCCCCATTCTCTGGTTTTATAACAACTTCAAGATTAATATCTAGGTGTTTGTCACCGGTATATTCTAAATATCGCTGAACTTCTGGAGATTGTTCAGGACCTGATGTTCTAAATGGTTCAAGAGCATCTAAAGTAACAATCCAACAAGAAATATGTGTTGCAAAATTTTTACCTAAAAAAGGCCCTAATGGCACATATTCCCAACCTTGTATATCTCTAGCACTCCAATCATTTAATAAAGCCATACCAAAAATATACTCATCTGCTTCAGAAGTTGAAATAGAACTCCCTAGAGGCTTTCCTTCATATGTAAAAAAAGCAGTCTCTAATTCAAAGTCAAGTAGATTAGTCTCCCCAAAAATAGGAACCGAAGATGTAGGAGGCTTCTTTTGGCCTTTTGGTCTTTTAAAATTAAACCCAGAAGGTAAAATTGAGCTAGACCTTCCATGATAACCAACAGGGATATGCTTCCAATTAGGAAGTAAAGCATTTTCAGGATCTCTAAAAAGACATCCAACATTAAAAGCATGTTGTTCACTTGAATAAAAATCTGTATAATCCCCAATAGAAATAGGCATTAATACTTCAACTTCATTAATATCAATCAAACATGAGCTTAGTCGATCTTTAAGATTTTTAAAATGCGGTAATTCTTCATTCTTAATAGCACCATCTTTTCTAAACAACTCTGAAATTATATCCCTTAATGCACGAGTTCCCTCCTTACCATGGCGCATCATATTATTTAATGAATCTGTATCAAAATCGTCTATGGAAAAATAAACACCGGAAGGTATTTTGATACTAAGAAAATCTTCTTTAAATAACCTTTTTAAATCAATAACCTTATCACCTATACGTGAAGCAACTCTAGGACGTTTATCTGTTTTTGTTCTAATAATTCCAAATGGAATGTTTTGTATCGGAAAATCGGAATCTAAAGGTACCTCTATCCATGTTTCTCTTCTAGGATCATTTGCTTCTATTGTCATAATTATCTTATTTAATATCTTGTTTTAACTTTTAATTAATATTCTATTTTAAACATTAAATCTAAAATGCATTATATCTCCATCTTCAACAATATAATCTTTACCTTCTATTCTAAATTTCCCAGCATCTTTTACCGCAATCTCACTTCCATAATGTACAAAATCATTATACTTAATAACTTCAGCACGTATAAATCCTTTCTCAAAATCAGTATGTATAACTCCTGCAGCTTCAGGCGCTGTAATTCCTTTTCTTATTGTCCAAGCTCTAACCTCCTTATCACCCGCTGTGAAATATGTATCTAAGTTTAATAATTTATATGCAGATCGAATCAAACGATTTACACCAGGCTCTTCTAACCCAAGTTCATTTAAAAACATGTTACGTTCATCATAAGTATCAAGCTCCATAATATCAGCTTCAATTCCAGCACCAATAATCAGTACTTCTGCCTCTTCGTTAGAAACTGATTTTTTTACTTCTTCAACATAATTATTACCATTAATTACAGAACCTTCATCAACATTACATAAGTACATTACTGGTTTTGATGTAATCAATTCCATATTTTTCACTATTTTTTCTTCCAATTCATCAAATTCAATTGATCTTACTGATTTACCGGATTGAAGAACAGACAAAATTTTATTTGCTATTTCATGTTCTTTAATTGCATCCTTATCTCCTGATTTAACAATGCGAGATAGAGAATTTAACCGTTTTTCAATACTTTCTATATCTTTCAATTGAAGTTCAACATCAATTATCTCTTTATCTCTTACAGGATCTATTGAACCATCAACATGCACAATATTATCATTATCAAAACATCTCAAGACATGAATAATTGCATCAGTTTCTCGAATATTTGCTAAAAATTTATTTCCTAAACCTTCTCCTTTGGAAGCACCTTTAACAAGTCCAGCTATATCAACAATTTCTATTGTGTTTGGAACAACACGCTCAGGTTTCACTAATTCTTCTAACTTAACTATTCTTTGATCTGGTACTGATATTGTACCAATATTTGGCTCAATTGTACAAAATGGATAATTAGCCGATTGAGCTTTCGCATTCGAAAGACAATTAAACAAAGTTGATTTACCTACATTAGGTAATCCTACAATACCACATTTCAATGCCATTTAATTTATTTTTAAACAAAGATAACAGTATGGATTAAAGCAAAAAACTTTATGTCAAATCATATTTAAAATTGCATTAAATTTAAACTTTAAAAATAAAAACATGAGATTACTTTTACTTATTATTTTTTCAGTCAATACTTATTTAAGTTTTACACAAAACGACTCTATCCAAATCAAATCATTTTACAATGCTGCACTCACTAATGGTAAAGCTTATGAAGACTTAAGATCTCTATGTAAAGATATTGGTCCAAGACTTACAGGTTCAGCTGAAGCTGAAATGGCAATAGAATGGGGTAAGAACAAAATGGAAGAATATGAATTTGATAAAATATACTTACAAGAAATATTAGTTCCACATTGGGAAAGAGGAACAAAAGAATCTGGTTGGATAAGAACATCGAAAGGAAAAATAAAAAAAGTTAATCTTCTGGCATTAGGTGGATCAATTGGGACTAATGGATTAATTGAAGCAGATGTTGTTATGTTTAATTCATTAAGTGATTTGAAAAAAGCTAATAAAAAATATGTAAACAATAAAATAGTATTTATAAATCAACATATGGATGAACAACAAATAAATACTTTTAAAGCTTATGGTGGTTGTTTTGCAATTCGTGGATATGGAGCTGTAGAATCAAGCAAGCTTGGAGCAAAAGCTGTTATAATTCGTTCACTAGGCCTGCCCTTAAATAAAGACCCACATACTGGCTCAATGTATTATGTAGATAGTATAAAAAAAATCCCAGCTGCTGCAATAAGTACAGAAGATGCTAATGAACTTGAAAAATCGATCAATGAAGGGAAAACTTCATTTCTTTTAGAAATGGACTGTAGAGATTTTCCTGATGTAACATCTTATAATGTAATTGGTGAAATAATTGGTAATAAAAATCCAAATAATATAATAACATTTGGTGGACATTTAGACTCTTGGGATACAGGTGAAGGAGCTCATGATGATGGTGCAGGAATTGTACATTGCTTAGAAGCTATGAGAATAATAAAAAACTCGAAATACAAACCAAATAATACACTTCGTCTAGTTTTCTTTATGAATGAAGAAAATGGAAATAATGGAGGTAAATCATATGCAACGTGGGCAAAAAAACAAAAAAATGAAAATCATATTGCTGCAATAGAAAGTGACAGAGGGGGATTTGCTCCTAGAGGTTTTCATTGCGACGGGCCGGAAAAATACATTAGTTTATTAAAAACATTTGAAAATAAACTAAAACATTATGATTTACACATATTTGAAAAAGGATATGGTGGAGTTGATATTGGACCACTAAAAAAAGAATTTGAAGGTATACCTCTTTTTGGATTTGTACCAGACTCACAAAGATATTTTGATTTTCATCATGCTCCTAGTGATATTTTTGAAAATGTAAATAAACGAGAATTAGAACTCGGATGCGCCGCAATTGCATCCATATTATACTTACTAGATCAAAACTTGTAATATATCATCTTTCACCAAAACTATGTTGATATCTTATTAATCGAAAAATCTTGTATTCAATTAAAATGAACTAGATTTGAAATCTAATATTACTTTATAAACAATATGGCAATAGACATATTTGAAAAAATAAAAAAAAACAGAGGGCCTTTAGGTCAATACTCTAAAGGTGTTCACGGATATTTTACATTTCCAAAACTAGAAGGAGAAATTGGAAACAAAATGATATTTCGTGGAAAAGAATGTTTAGTATGGTCAGTTAATAATTATTTAGGATTAGCAAATCATCCTGAAGTCAGAAAAGTTGATGCAGAAGCATCTACTGAATGGGGATTAGCATACCCTATGGGTTCTAGAATGATGACAGGACAAACTGGAATTCATGAAGCGTTAGAAAATGAGATATCAGACTTTATGGATAAAGAGGATACAATACTTCTAAACTTTGGTTATCAAGGTATGGTTTCAGCTATTGATTCTCTTGTTGATCGAAATGATGTAATAGTTTATGACAGTGAATCACATGCATGTATATTAGATGGAATGAGACTTCATGCTGGTAAACGTTTTGTTTTCCAACATAATGATATGGAAAGTTTTGATAAACAAATGTCTCGTGCTACTAAAATTATTGAAAAAACTAATGGAGGAATTTTAGTAATTACAGAAGGTGTTTTTGGAATGGCTGGAGATCAAGGAAAATTAAAAGAAATAATTGAATTCAGAAAAAAAGAAAAATACAACTTTAGATTGTTTGTTGATGATGCTCATGGATTTGGTACTGTAGGTGATAGAGGTCAAGGTGCCGGAGAAGCACAAGGTGTTCATAAAGAAATTGACATTTTATTTGGAACATTTGCTAAATCAATGGCTTCTATTGGTGCTTTTATCTGTGCAGAAGAACATATTGTTGAATTTCTTCGATACAACATGAGATCTCAAGTATTTGCTAAATCAATCCCTATGCCTTTAGTTGTAGGAGCTAGAAAAAGACTAGAATTATTAAAAAATGAACCAAAACATAAAGAAAATCTTTGGAAGATTGCTACTGCCCTTCAAAATGGATTAGTAAAATCAGGATTTGACATAGGAGTTACTAATTCTTGTGTTACACCTGTCTTCCTAAAAGGGAACTTAGCTGAAGCAACAAATCTAACTTTTGATTTACGAGAAAACTATAATATTTTCTGCTCAATTGTAATATATCCAGTTGTACCAAAAGATGTAATTATGTTAAGATTAATACCTACAGCTGTTCATACTCTTGAGGATGTAAGTTATACAATAGATACCTTTGTTAAAGTGAAAAATAAACTGGATGATGGTGAATATAAATCAGAGGAAATGGCTTCAGTTGAAGTAGATAGTAAATAAATTTATTCTATAATCATTTTCTTTTCAATTGATCCATCACTATAGATATAAAACAATACTGTATTTTTCATTTCTTTAACTTCTTTACCTAAGACATCTGTAATCTTGATTAATTTATTTTTACTATTAGGATTCTTCTCTGTCATTAAATTATTAGTACTTATATCAAAACATTTCGCTTCAACTTCAATATTATAATAAAAATAATAATACCCTGGTAATGATGCGCTTGATCCTGTTATATTGATCATATTGCCTATATTATAAGGATAATTAGCTCCAGAACTATTTCTATATAAACCAGAATTATTTGCTGAAATACCTAACTGCAGATCAGATGCATTAGGAACATCAAAATTTAAATTAATTTTTTGTTTACCCGATGATACCGAAAGAGTTGTATCATCAATAACAACACCATTATTATCACGAATCTCAAATGTAATAATGTTATTGCTTTCAGCATAAACCTCGGCAGATTTGATAACACATTCTTCTGAACTATTAAAGATTAAATATTGATTATTATAAAAATAAGAACCATCACCAGTAGTATTATCTAATAAACCACCTTTAAAAATAGAAACATTTGCAGCAGGATTAAAATTACTGGCAGTTGGATTTTGACAACCTAAAACTGCAGCAATGCAACTTCCATCATCAAAACAAGCTAAACTATCATAATTAACTGAATATGGATCAGTACAACCTGATACATAACAACAACTTCCATCGTCACTTATAGCATTTGGATCATAATTAACAGCATTTGTATCAGTACATCCACAACTTTGACTTAATTTATAATTATATAGAGTTGTAGGATAATTAGATGTAATAGTATTTTGACCTAATAAAAAGTATACATCGCACCCAATAACAAAACTACCAGGAGCCCATATCGCATCACCTGGATGAGAAGATAATTGAGTCCAAGTATCTATATCTGGTGAATATTCCCAAAATTCTCCTGTGTCTAGAGGACCATGATCATCTCCATCTCCACTAAGAATATATCCTTTTCCATTAAACGAAAATTGTGTTCCAGCTACTCTTGCTTCAGAAGGGAAATTTTGGAGCTCTAACCATGAGTCAGTATTAGGGTCATAACGATAAAAATCGTTATATATATATGAACTAGAACTTGGGTTACTACCTGGTCCAAAATTACTACCATGACCAAATCCAACATACGCATAATCACCAATACCAAAATAATATGGATGGTGTCGGTTATAACCAATAAAATCTGACTTTTGAGACCATTCATCAGTAATAACATCGTATTCCCACCAATCTCCTAAATTACCATTACTATTACTTCCACAGCCAACATAAATCTTATTATTAACTGGAATCATAGCAGGATGATTCCTTCCATATCCGGGGAAACTTTGGAGTTGAAACCAAGTATCAGTATCCATATTATATTCCCACCAATCATTTGGAAAATCGCCATTATCAGTAGAACCAAATCCCATATATGCTTTATTTCCAATTGTTACTCCATATGAATAACCACGACCGATAAATGGGATATCTTGAAGTTGCATCCAAACATCATTTAACTTATCATATTTATAAGCATCATTTAGATAACTTCCAGAAAAAACAAAACCAAAATCATCATTAGAAAAAGTAATTGGATGATGTCTTCCAGGACCAATAAAGCTGGATGATTGATTCCAAGTTTGAGAAAAAACTATACATGGGAATAAAATAAATAAAAGTATTTTCATAATAAGATTAGATAACAGTTCTATAAAATTAAGTATTTAATTATGAATTAAAAACTTATTTAAAATCTCGACCAATAAATTAACTTCAGACTCTTTGTTAAAAGAATGAAAGCATAACCTTATCCTTTCTTTCCCAATAGGAACAGTTGGAGAATATATAGGTTTAATTGCTATTTGGTGTACATTCAATTTTTGAGTAAGTAATTTCACCTCTTCTATTTTTCCAATTTGTATAATTTGGATTGGAGAATTAATGTCAGAAATCAATCTTTCATCATTATATATAGATCTAAAATAACATATTATTGCATGCAACTTTTTTTGCCTTTCTGTAATTAATAAACTTTTAATTCTACTAAGATTTATATTATATGTATTTGATGGCAATGCTGTTGTATAGATAAAAGATCTTGAGAAATTAATCAGGTAATTAATTAGATTCTGTTTACCTAAAAAAACTGCTCCGTGTGAACCATAAGCTTTGCCAAAAGTAATTAAACGTGCAAAAACCTCTTTCTCTAATCCTAAATCTGAAACAAGGCCCATACCTTTCTCTCCATAAACTCCTGCAGAGTGAGCCTCATCAACAATTAAATAAGCTCCATACTTATCACAAATATTCAATATTAACTGTATATTTGGTATATCTCCATCCATGGAATAAAGTCCTTCTATAGCAACGTAAATAGTTCCTCTAGATATTTTTAATTTAGACTCTAGACTAATTACATCATTATGTTTAAATGAAATAGAATTTGCAAAACTCATTCTAATACCATCACGAACACTTGCATGAATTAATTCATCATAAATAATAGTGTCTCCCCTTTCAGGAATACATGAAAAAAAACCAATATTTGCATCATAACCTGAATTATACATCAATGCAGATTCAGTTTTAAAAAAAGATGCTATTTCTTTTTCTGCATTTTGTGCCTCAACACAATTCCCAGAAATTAATCTTGATCCAGTTGCTCCTTTTTCTACAAATGAATTAGTAGAGGAATTTGATAAACCTAAATAATCATTAGAATAAAAATCCGTATAATCTTTAAAAATAGAAAGGGAACGATATGTTCCCTCATTAATTCTATTATTCAATTTATTAAGAAGAGCATCTTTCATTAAAGGGCATCAATAATTTTTATCTTTCTTGGTTGAAAACCTTTAACATTTGCTCTTGCAGTTTTTAATTCCGCTAATCTTTCTAATTCCTTAATCTTTCTTTTTTCTATGATAGGATCAGGTTTTGTTTCAGGTTTTTTTGAATCTGCAAATGCTTCTTTTGGAATTAAACCTAATGTTTTAAACATTTCCATATCTTCATTATACTCTGGATTTGGAGTTGTTAATAGCTTATCACCAGCAAATATTGAACTTGCACCTGCCATAAAACACAAAGCTTGACCTTCCATTGTCATTTTTGTTCTTCCAGCAGATAAACGAACAACTGATTTAGGAAATGCTATTCTTGTAGTTGCAACCATACGTATCATTTCCCACTGTTCAATAGGTTTTTGATCTTGCATTGGTGTACCCTCTACAGCAACTAACGCATTAATTGGAATGGATTCAGGAGGAGTATCCATTGCCATATAACTCATTAATAACCCTATTCTATCTTCAACGGCTTCTCCCATACCTATAATACCACCTGAACAAACTGAAATTCCGGCTTTACGTGCATTAGAAATTGTATTTAGACGATCTTCATATTCTCTTGTTGAAATTACATCATCATAATAATCTTTAGATGTATCTAAGTTATGATTATATGCAAATAAACCTGCATCTTTCAAACGCTTGGCTTGATTTTCATTCATCATACCCAAAGTACAACAAACCTCCATATCTAAATTATTAACAGCTTGAACCATCTCAATTACTCGATCAAAATCTCTATTGTCTCTTACTTCTCTCCAAGCAGCTCCCATACAAAGTCTTGAAGACCCATTTTCTTTTGCATTTTTCGCTTGATTTACAACAGAATCTAGAGTCATTAACTTATGAGCCTTAACATCAGTATGATACCTTGCAGCTTGTGGACAATAACCACAATCTTCAGCACATCCACCAGTTTTAATACTTAATAAAGATGACATCTGAACCTCTCTAGGATTATGATACTTACGATGAACTGTAGCTGCTTCAAAAATTAATTCTAATAAAGGTTTATTATAAAGATTTAATAAATCTTGTTTTGAAGTGTATTCTTGATTTGATATCATTATTTTAATTTGTTAGACAAATATAAATATATCTTCTATCTAATTTAACTATAGTAGAAAGAAAAATCTACTTATTTAATAAACAAACAGCATAAGCTTTAATCGCTTTTGATTTTCCAAAAGAATCAACATTTTCGTGAGTCGTCGCCTTCAAAGAAACAAGGTTTTCATCAATATTTAAAATCTCAGAAATAATCGATTTCATAAGAGGTATCTTGGAGCTTAATTTAGGTTTTTCTAGAACTATTGTACAATCTATATTAACTATAAAAAATCCTTCTTTTTGAATAAGATTCTTTACTTCTTCTAATAAAATTTTACTATCTATTCCTTTGTATATAGGATCTTTATCTGAAAAATGATAACCAATATCTCTCAAATTAGCTGCTCCTAATATAGCATCACAAATAGCATGTAACAATACATCTGCATCAGAATGGCCAACTGCACCTATATTAGATTCAATTTTAACCCCACCAATAATTAATGGTAATGATTTTTCTAAACGATGAACGTCAATACCGTATCCTATTCTAAGATTCACCCTTTACTGAAGATTGAGAATTCTTTCCATCTGTATTACGACCCAAAATCATTCTTAAAGAAAAACGAATTGTATTTGCTAATGGATTAGCTCTTTTTAATGCTGCTAAATATGAAATATCAACGCCAAATCTATTATACTTAAATCCAGCCCCTAAATTAAAATATTGTCTATCTCCTTTGTTTTTATTTTCATAGAAAAATCCGGCACGGATTGCAAGAATATTATTATACCAATATTCTAAGCCCAAGGCTAAATTAATTTCTGTTAATTCTTCTTTAAATTTACTACCATTTACAACTTCATAGGATCCATCTGCATTTTGAATCGGATCTCCAGCATCATCTCTTGCAACTACTCCAGGTGCATCATAAAAGGACTGTAGCATACCTGAAATAACACCAACATTATTAGATTTTCCTGAAAGTAAAACTGTTTCACCATTAATTTCTTCATACAATGCAGGAGTAGGAACTAATAATTTTTGAATATCAAAAGATACAGTCAACACATTATATTTATCAAATTTCGCTTTATATGCATTTCCAATTTTTAAATTCATAGGTAAAAAATCTCCGGGACTTGCAGACCCCACATCAGTATATTTTATTTTATTTCCAATATTATTAATTGTAGTTGCAAACGTATACTCTCCTTTTAAATTTCCTATTCGTGAATCATCATCTAAAAAAGTAAATGAGAGGTCTGCAGCTCCGGCTATACCTGGTTTAGTTGTAACACCAGCAACAGGTAGACCTCCAGTTAGATTAGAATACGCAAATTTACCATTTAACCCTACACTAGTTCGTGGTGAAGTTCTAAACGCATAACCAGCAACAAATTCAAATTCAGACGGCTTATCATCACGGATAACCTCTCCCTGAATATCAGTAAAAGTAATTTCTCCTAGACTAAAAAACCTTAAGCTACCACCGACAGAATGACGGCCATTAAAATTATAGTATCCTGAAACATATGAAAGATGAATATCATTTGTTAATTGTCTTAACCAAGGTGTATAAGAAACGCTTATTTCAGATTTTTCACTTGCAAAATTTAACATTGAAGTATTCCAATATAATGAAAAGGAGGATGCACTCAAAGCAGAACCAGCATCTCCCATAGCACCAGCTCTTGAATCCGGAGTAATTGCAAGAAATGGAAGTGCTGATGTGATAGTATTCAATTGCAAGTCTTGATTTGATGCTCCATTACCTGAAGTTGGCTGACTAAAAGAAATAATTGTAATTAAAGAAAATATTACTAATATAAAATGTTTCATCACTTTCATAATTTACTGTAAATATAATTAAATAGAATACTTTATTGTGTTGTCATTTTAAAATAACTAATTTTTCTAATTTCTCATCCTTTTCACCGTTGGGTGTTTCAACTGTTAAACGATAAACATATATACCTTTAGCAAGTTGATCACCAAAATCATCCTTACCATCCCAAGGTATTCCCTCTGAACGAAAACCTTCTGTATTTACATATTTATTAATTGTCTTAACTAATTTTCCGGAAATAGTAAAGATCTGAATTTGTGCTTCTAACTGACTACATACTTGATTATGTTCAAAATAAAACTCAGTAGATGTTGTGAAAGGGTTAGGATAATTAAGTACATGTGCTAAACTCATTTCTTGTTTATCTTGAACAAGAAAATTAATATCTACCTCAGAAGAATTATTATTAACATCCCAAACTTTAACACTTAAGTTATGTTCTCCTACCTCAAGTTTACTAAAATTATATCTAATTTCTCCAGATTGATAATCATCTAAAGCAGCTGAATAATAATCATTTAATATTATCGGATTTGCTGATTCTCCATCTAAAATGGCAACTAAATCATGGCCAACACCGTTTCCTACAGCATTAATTCCATTTTCATCAAAAAGATTAACAATCAGAATAGGTGTTTCATCCGTAATACCACCATTAACAAAACTCTCATCATTTAAAAATACATCAATTTGAGGTCCTTGGTTATCATTAATCCCATTCTCATCAATTCCCCCAACATAAACACTTTTCTCAAAGCCAATAGCATCTATAAGTCCATTATCTGCATAATAACTTATCTTACCATAATCAATTGAATAATTTATATCCTTTGGAACAATAAATGTAAATTCAAAAAAACCATTTATTACACTTGCTTTACCACGATATAATTTATTTGATTGAAGCTCAAAATTAACTAATGGAGCTCCAGGATCATTCTGTAATGTTGTTTGTATTTTTGGTTTATCAAATACAGTAGGTGAAACTACCCCATTAAATTCATTCAAAAGTAAACCATTAAAATCTTCAATATGACCTTTAACTATAACTTTACTCAATGCTTTTAGTGTATCAACAAAAATATCTGGTGCAAAACCATTAATACTGTCTGTAACTATATTCATTTCAGGAAGAGCTATTCGTAAAGCTGGATCTCCGATTAGAGTAAAACTTCTTTTATTATTTGAAAATCCTGCCTCATTTTTTGTTCGCATAATTATCTCACCAAATGTTTTTGGTTTAAAATTATTATCGCGCTTAAATACATTTGAATAAAATGCTCTTCCTGTTGCTTCATTAACTTCATAATAAACAGACCTTGTAGTTGTCATCAAAGCAATTGCTGCACCATATGGATTAATAGAAGCCCACTCTCCAGCAGAAATACGATCAGGGTCATCAAACTTTGTAAACTCACATGTAGCAGAAACTAATAAAGGCATTTGATCAATATTTCGCCAACTTTGAATTTGAGGAACAGTTATCACTCGTTCTTCTGCAACACCAACTTCACCACCATGACCTACATAATTTACGATTAGTGCTCCACGATTAATTCTATCATTAATTGCTTTATTTACTTCAGGATACCTCTCACCTCCTGCTGTTGATATTTGTTGAAATGCATCCAAATAAATTTTATCACAATTCATTTCTGGATAATTATTAGTAACAGAATCATATTGAGCCTCACAATCTTCGCCTATAAACTGAAATTCTTCATCATCAGCAATTTGGACATATCTTGTTCTCCAATCCCCAAAAGTTACAGATCCATTATTAGAATTACAATTTGTATTAGTTGTAGAATACAAATTTGATCCATTTTTCATATAATGCTCAATTTTATCAACTTGTTGTTTTGCCATATTATTATCTGAAATTAATAATCGACCAATCCCTATATCCAATAAATCTGAAGCTAAAAATGATTCTGTATCATCTAACATTCCATAATAATCATCTGACACCAAAGCTGAAATATGATTTTCTGAATTTTCAACCTGATAAGTCAAAATAAAATTATTATTATTAGCAACTCGATTTTTAGGATCATAAGTACCATCTCCAAAAAGAAGCAAATACTTTGGCTTATCTTCGGGGTATAAGGCAGATCTATCATAAAACATTTTCACAAAACTCCTAATTGCTGTAGCATCTAACATACCTGAACTAAATTCATTATATACCTGTTCTGCCGTAACCACATGAACAGTCAATCCATTTTCTGTATGAAGTGATGCCAAACGATTCGCTTGATTTATAAAATTTTCATGAGTTATAATTAAATAGTCTGCTGGACCTAAAGAATGAAGATTTTGAAAACTTACCGACCCAATTATTGTTGGAACAAAAAAATTAACTCCATCGGAAGCAACAAAAGACCTTAGAGAATCCGAATCTAATTCAAAGATAAAATCACTTCCCAAAAATGAACCTGAAATTAAATTGGGAATATGACGATTAGTCACTTCCCAAACAAAGCCAGAATTAGGTAGGCCCGACAAAGAATATTGAGAAACATTACCTATGCCAACAGAGTTTAAATCTCTAAATCTAAACTGATTATCCATAAAAACTAAATCTCTCCTTGTATTTAACAAAATACGATCTAAATATGTTAAAACATCTGGTGTATTTCGAGTTATCGAAATATCTAAAGTTATAAAGTCAGATGGATTATTATAATTCATTGTATTAACACTGCGACCAAAATCACTACCAACAGGAAGAGTTGAGGATAACAATGTATTACCCCCAATACTATAAGTTTGAGATGTTCCAATGCTAGTATTACAGTTCGATGCAATAGACACCTCAAATTCAACAGAAGTAGATGAAGTAATATTAGGAATATAAAAATTAAAACTTTGATAGAGATCAGTATCAAACAACTCACCATACCAACGTTGCCCTCCATTAACTAATGATATATTATCCTTTTCATAAACTGAAAAGTAATCATAGGTATTTACCACATTGGTAATGGGATTATTTGAATTTTGAATTTCATTAATACGCAAAGGAGTATCTGAAGAATTTATATTAATAAAATAACAGGATATATCTGAATAAGGGTTACGATCTTGGTTAAAACTATTTAAATCTTGATACCATTTATGAGGTCCCCAAGCATAAAATAAAATATAATCTTCATCATCAAAAACACCATCGTCTCCGCCGATTATTTTTATTGCATTTTTTGCTAAATCATCTACTCTTGGTAAAGAATTATCCTCAGGAAGCCTACCAGAACCATTACCATAAATATTTATATCATTAGGGGAAATAGTAGCAACATCAATGCCACAAGATTCTAAAAAATATTTGTCAATCTTATGTATACCGTCTCTTGATACAGAAATTTTATACCAACTTCCACTTCCTGGTTTCAATACAGAATTTGTAACATAATCCTTTTCAAGAGAAATATCTGTTGGTATAGCCTGAGAATATTTTAACTTGATGGCTGTAATTCTTTTTAACAAACCATTTTCTCTAACAAATGGCATAAGGTTTAAAACAATATACTTTTCATTTCGAGCATTTGACAAAGAAACACTAGCATCAAAATCATTAACATCAATATAATTAGAATTTAAATATAATTGATCTAAATCAGTAGCTGGAATAGTTGATAATAATTCAGCTTCAACATCAAAAGAAATATTACTTTCAACTTTTTTTTGCCAAAAATAATTTGGAATCTGACCAATAAAATCCTGACCAATAATTACAGGAACACTAATTGATTTATTGCCCTCAGTTAAAATTCTATTTTCGTCCCACTGAATAGATATAATCTCTTCAGTCTGAGAAAAAACAAAATTAACTGAAAAAAGAAAAAATATTATGCAACAAATTAACCCTTTTATATACATTTAAACATTAATTTTCATTAAACAAATATCATATGATTTCATGAAAGCAACAAAAAAACGAAATAATTCTTTGATTATTATGCTTCAAATCGCAATATTTGTAACTTTATAACTTATATTTCGTTATTATATTTTAGGATTATAAAATTAAAATACAAGTTTAAATGAATAAATTGAAGAACTTACTTGTACTGCTTTTATGCTTAACTGCTAACACTGCGATTAGTCAAGATCCTCAGTTTACTCAATTTTATGCAAATCCAATTTATCTCAATCCTGCACTAGCGGGTTCCCATGGTTGCTCTCGTTTTTCAATGAATTATAGAAATCAATGGCCTAGTTTATCTGGAAACTATGTCACATATAGTTTATCCTATGATAATTACATAAAAAAAATTAAAAGTGGTATTGGATTAATTGCATTACATGACCAACAAGGTCAA
This sequence comes from Crocinitomicaceae bacterium, assembly GCA_002709305.1. Lineage (GTDB taxonomy): Bacteria > Bacteroidota > Bacteroidia > Flavobacteriales_D > Crocinitomicaceae > UBA4466. Next base: position 340,355 of record PAQM01000006.1, read on the forward strand.
GGTACAATATATACAACATCTTTAGGTCTAGTTTATTCATATCACTTAAAAGTAAACCGAAAATTCTCTTTATTATTTGGTGTTAAAGCAGCAATGACAAATAAATACCTAGATTGGGACAAGTTAACATTTGGTGATATGATTGATCCAAGAAGAGGATTCATTTATCAAACGGGAGATGTCCCAAGAGGTCCGGAGAGTGGAAGATTCTTCTTTGACGCATCAGCAGGAATGGTTGGATATAGTAAGAATTTCTTTTTTGGGGTTGCTGTCCACCATTTAAATACCCCTGATGAATCAATGATTAGAGGAACTTCTAAATTACCTATGAGATTTACAGGCCACATTGGAGCGGATATTAAGCTTGGAAAACAGTCAGTATATAGCAACACTACTTCTATTATGCCAAATATAATTTATCAATATCAAAATGGATTTCAAGAAATATGTATTGGTACTTACGTAAAATATGGTGTATTTAATGTGGGGGCTTGGTATCGGAATAGAGATGCTTTTATTTTAGCTATTGGTATTAACACAGGTAGCTTTAAAATTGGATATAGTTATGATGTAACCGTATCTAAACTTAATAATGGAGTTTCAGGAGGTTCGCATGAAATTTCCTTGGGACTTAATTTAAATTGTAAAGATAAACCAACGTCATTCAGGACAATATCCTGCCCGTCGTTTTAAAAAATAATAATGTAACTTTTCAAATTGAATACGTTTTACAAATTGAGAAAGCATAAAAAAATTAACTAAAAATGAAAACTAAAACATATAATATGAGATTTTTAAAATTTTTATCTATTGCATTAGTAGGATCATTTATTATAAGTTCATGTAGTGAAGATGTATCTAGTACTACAGGTTGGGGATTTAATAATCCAAAAACAGGTGGCTTTCAAAAAGTACCATATGTTGATCAGGAAACAGGTCCGGGTTTATTACTAATCGAAGGCGGTACATTTACAATGGGTAGAGCTGAACAAGATGTTATGTTTGAATGGAACAATAGACCTTCTAGAGTAACTGTATCTTCATTTTATATGGATCAAACAGAAGTAACAAACTTTCATTGGTTAGAATATCTCTATTGGATTGGTAGAGCATATAATGAAACTTACCCAATGGTATATAAAAATGCTCTTCCTGACACTCTTGTTTGGAGATCAGAATTAGGCTTTAATGAAAAATATGTAGATTATTATTTAAGACATCCTGCCTACAGAGATTACCCAGTAGTTGGTGTTTCTTGGTTACAGGCAAATGATTATTGTAAATGGAGAACTGATAGAGTTAATGAGTATATTTTAATTCGTGAAGGTATTCTAAACTATAATGTTGAACAACGAGATGACAATACTTTTAATACAGATGCTTATTATGCTGGAAAATATGAAGAAGGATTAGCTAGAAATATTACTGATCTTGATCCATCTCGTGTAAATGGCAGAAAATTAGGCACTAGAATTGTACGACTAGAGGACGGTATATTACTACCTAGCTATCGTCTACCAACAGAAGCTGAGTGGGAATATGCGGCAACTGGCTTAATTGGAAATTTACAAGAAGATTCAGAAAATATTACTGAAAGAAGACTATATCCATGGAATGGTCATTGGGTTCGTCAAGATGATGGACAATTTACAGGGCAAATTAGAGCCAACTTTGTTAGAGGTCGTGGTGATTACATGGGAGTAGCAGGAGCTCTTAATGATGGAGCAGATATAACTGCCCCTGTTGAATCTTATTTACCTAACGATTATGGTTTATATCATATGGCAGGCAATGTTTCTGAGTGGGTTATGGATGTTTATCGACCTCTTACTAGTGAAGCATATGATGAATTCCGTCCTTTTAGAGGTAATGTTTTTAAAACAAAATTACTTAATAATGAAGGTCAAATAGAAAGCAAAAATTCTCAAGTCATATATGATGTTCATGGAATGAAAGAATATTTAAATGAATTTGAAAGAATTAGATATCAAAGAATTTCTGCAGAAATTCATGACCCTAATGATTCGATAATATCTATTGGTAAAGCTGCCAACATTAAATCTAGAAATCCATCTCGAAGAGGTTATGCTCCAGACCCTTTCTATGTGTCACATGGTAAAGTCAAAGATTCTGTTGAATTAGAATTATTAGCAAGAATAAATGTAGTTCTAAATGAAGCAATTGAATTCAAAAATGAACAACTTGAAATAGAAGCTTCAATGAAAATTCAAGATGATTTATTTGATGGTATATTTGCTGATGAACTTAGAGAAGGTCCTGAAGGTGAGTATGCATTTGAAATCATATCAATGCTAAGAGAAGGTTTTACTGACTTTATTATTGATACTCCAGGAAAATTAAAGTATCGTAATGTGACTGAAGAAGAAAATATTGGCAGATTAAATTATCGTAAAGATGATTATATTGATTATCTAGATGGAGATATAGAAAGTTCTATATACTTTAAAAATGATGACAAAAAGAATAGAATTAATCAAGCTTCACAGGATCCAGATTTAGTAATGTATCAAAATAAACATGAAGAATTTGGTTTAGATGGAGTTCGTGTTAAACCTGGAGGAGAAGGTAGAACATCTTGGCCAACAACATTAATATCAGATAAATCAAGAGTTTATAAAGGCGGATCTTGGAAAGATAGAGCCTATTGGCTAATTGCAAGTAATAGACGTTTTTTAGATGAGGACCAATCTACAGATGCTATTGGATTTCGATGTGCTATGGATCGTCTTGGTTCACCAACTGGTATGAACTATGAAAGAAAAAAGAAATAATTAAGACTAAACATATAAACGTTAATAATTTTCAAAAAAGCTCAGTGTAATAATACTGAGCTTTTTTAATTTTATATATATGAATAAAAATTTATTTAATGTTTTTTACTCATGTAAAGGAATTTCTACTGACACTAGAAATATAAAATTAGATTCTCTATTTATATGTATTAAAGGTAATAACTTTGATGGAAATGAATTTGCATTAAAAGCACTACAAAAAGGAGCAAAACATATAATAGTAGATAATAAAAAATATTTTTTAGATAATGGTAGAATGACACTAGTTAAAAATAGTATTGAATACCTACAAAAATTAGCTCAATTTCATCGTAATAAATTTAAAATACCTATAATTGGAATAACAGGGAGTAACGGAAAAACAACAACTAAAGAATTGTTAAATAGTGTTTTAAGTAAAAAATACAACATTCTTTCAACTATTGGAAATCTAAATAACCACTTAGGAGTTCCCTTTACAATATTAAGAATGAACGAATCACATGATATTGCTATCATTGAAATGGGAGCAAATAAATTTGGTGATATTAAAGAATTATGTGAAATCTCTAGACCTACTCATGGCATTATTACTAATATTGGAAAAGCTCATTTAGAAGGCTTCATAAATTTTGAAGGTGTTCTAAAAACTAAGAAAGAACTTTATGAATCAATTCAAAAATCAAATGGTATCATTGTTGTTAATAATGATGATCAAGTTCTAAAATCAAATATACCAAAAGGTATAAAAACATACTTATATGGAACAAATAGTAAAAATATTAGTGGAGAATTAACTGGCTTATCTCCTTTTATTCAAATGTATTGGAAATATGATTCTTTTAAAAGTGATATCATTTCAACAAAAATGATTGGAAAATATAATTTTTATAATTTTCTATCAGCTATAACATTTGGTGTAATTTTTAAGGTTCCATTTAAAGATATTTCTCAAGCAATAATAGATTATTCTCCAGAAAATAATCGTTCTCAAGTAAAAAAAACAAAATTAAACACAATTATTCTTGATTGCTACAACGCCAATCCATCTAGTGTTAAAGAAGCAATTGAAAGTTTTGCGATAAGTTCTAACTCAAATAAATTTTTTATTCTTGGTGAGATGAAAGAATTAGGTGACAAATCTTATTTAGAACATCAAAAAATTATCAAAATAGCAGAAAAATTAAAATTAAAAGGTTACACTGTAGGAAATGAATTTAAAAAAATTAAATCAAATACTATTTTAAAACATTTTAAAGATACACCTGATCTTATCAAAAACATAAAAAAAAGCCCTTTAAAAGACAAGTTAATTCTGATAAAGGGGTCGAGAAGCGTAGAACTTGAAATACTAGAAAAACACCTATAAATCCAATAATTAATCTTTTAAAATATTTCGTGAAATTACAATTTTCTGAATTTCAGATGTTCCTTCATATATCTGTGTTATTTTGGCATCACGCATTAAACGTTCTACATGATACTCCTTAACAAAACCATAACCACCATGAATTTGAACAGCCTCAACAGTATGTTTCATAGCAACCTTAGAAGCATATAATTTGGCCATAGCACTAGATTGATCATAACTTTTACCAGTATCTTTATCTATTGCAGATTTATAAACCAATAAACGAGCAGCTTCAATATCAGTAGCCATATCAGCTAATTTGAATGAAATTGATTGATGTTTGTAAATTTCTTTTCCAAAAGCTTTCCGCTCTTTAGAATAAGCTAGAGACAACTCATATGCTCCTGCAGCTATTCCTAATGCCTGAGATGCAATACCAATTCTACCCCCAGAAAGTACTTTCATTGCAAATTTAAACCCAAAACCATCTTCACCTATTCTATTCTCCTTAGGAACTTTAACATCATTAAACAACAAAGTATGAGTGTCAGATCCTCTAATACCAAGTTTATCTTCTTTTGCTCCAATTATAAATCCATCCATTCCTTTTTCTATTATAAATGCATTTATTCCCTTATGTCCAGCTTGAATATTAGTTTGAGCTATAACTAGGTAAATAGAGGCTGATGAACCATTAGTTATCCAATTTTTTGTACCATTAATTAAATAATGATCACCCATATCTATAGCAGTAGTTTTTTGAGATGTCGCATCAGATCCAGCTTCAGGTTCAGAAAGACAAAAGGCACCAATCTTTTCACCCTTAGCAAGAGGAATTAAATATTTTTGTTTTTGTTCTTCATTTCCAAACTTCTCAAGCCCCCAACATACAAGAGAATTATTAACAGACATACATACGGATGTAGAAGCATCTACTTTTGAGATTTCTTCCATTGCCAAAACATATGACAAAGTATCCATACCTGAACCACCATATTTGGGATCTACCATCATTCCTAAAAAGCCTAACTCACCTAATTGACGAATTTCATCTTTTGGAAATCTTTGTTCATTATCACGATCAATAACACCCGGCTTTAATACATTTTCAGCAAAATCTCTTGCTGCCTCCTTAACGGCTAAATGTTCTTCTGATAACTCAAATTTCATTATGTAATAGTTTTAATTTACAAAAATACAAATCTAAGGCTTTAATTTAATTTTTTACCTTTAAAAAATATGAGTTATTATTCGATATTAGGATTAATGTCTGGTACTTCAATGGATGGTTTAGATATTGTTCATATAACATTTTATTTGTCTAAAAAAAATGAGTGGACATTCAAGATTCACAACAAAAAAACTTATCCATATAAAATTGATACTATAAATAAATTAAAAAAAAGTAAAAACCTATCGACAATAGAAATTTTAGAATTTGACAAATATCTTGGGAAGATATTCTCAAATCACGTAAATAATTTTATTAAAACAAATAAAATAAATAAAAAAGATATTCACGCTATTGGCTCACATGGTCATACTGTTCATCACCGACCTGATATTGGATTCACACAACAAATTGGTTGTGGAGATACTATAGCATTTAATACAGGAATAAATGTAGTGAACAATTTTAGACAGAAAGATATTATAGCAAATGGACAAGGAGCTCCATTAGTACCTATTGGAGATAAATTACTTTTTATAAAAAAAGCAAATGCATTTTTAAATATTGGCGGATTTGTAAATATATGTGTGATAGGGGAAAAAATAATAGCATTCGATATTTGCCCAGGAAATCTTCCATTAAATAAAGTAATAAATAAATTAGGGTTAGATTTTGATAATAAGGGAATACTTTCAAGTCAAGGAAAAATAAATATTAAAATTCTTCATAAATTAAATTCACTTAAATTTTATGATAAAAAAAATCCTAAGTCACTTGGAACAGAATGGTTAGAAAAAAATTTCTTTCCTATAATAAATAAAATTAATTCTCCAGAAGATCAATTAAGAACAATAATCGAACACATTGCGATTCAAGTTTCTAATACATTTAAAAAATTAAATGTCAAAAAAATATATATAACTGGAGGAGGTGCCCTAAATGAATTTCTAATTAGTAGAATAAAAGCAAACACAAACGTTAAAATAATAATTCCAAATAAAACTATAATTAACTATAAAGAAGCTATAATATTTGGTTTTTTAAGTGTTCTTTTCTTAAGAAAAGAGATTAATTGTCTAGCAGATGCAACTGGAGCTAATAAAGATACTATTGGGGGTGTTCTCCATATTCCATAAAATATGAATTAAAAGAGAAAATAAAGTCTTTTTTGTATTACATATGGTATAAATAGTTTATTAACTTTGGGGAGCTAAAATTTTTTGATAATTAATGAACGATTTATTAGAAAAATTTGAAAATAAAAAACCAGAAATTGTTTTTGAATGGAAAGACTCAGAAACTGAAGCTGAAGGCTGGGTGGTAATAAACTCCTTAAGAGGTGGTGCTGCAGGTGGTGGTACTCGAATGAGAAAAGGACTTGATAAAAGAGAAGTAGAATCTCTTGCCAAAACAATGGAAGTTAAATTTACTATTGCAGGTCCTGCTATAGGTGGTGCAAAATCAGGAATTAATTTTGACCCTCAAGATCGACGTAAAGAAGGTGTGTTAAGAAGATGGTACAAAGCTGTAACTCCATTACTTAAATATTATTATGGGACAGGTGGAGATTTAAATGTAGATGAAATAAATGAAGTAATTCCTATAACAGAAGACTGTGGAATATGGCATCCACAAGAAGGAGTTTTCAATGGTCATTTTCAACCAAGTAAAGCACAAAAAATTCATAGAATAGGTCAATTAAGGCAAGGTGTTTTAAAAATTATAGAAGACCCTACATACTCTCCTGACACCAATAAAAAATATATGGTTGCCGATATGATAACAGGTTACGGAGTTGCTGAATCTGTTAAACACTTCTACTCTATTTGGGGAGGGAAAGTAATTGATAAAAAAATTATTGTTCAAGGATGGGGAAATGTTGGATCTTCGGCTGCATATTATTTAGCACAACAAGGAGCTAAAATTATTGGTATTATAGATATTAATGGTGGTCTAATAAATACAAATGGATTTTCATTTGAAGAAATAAAAGAATTATTTCTAAATAAAAAAAGAAACAAATTAAATCATCCTAATATGATGAAATTTGATGAAATTAATTCTAAAATATGGAATTTAAATGCTGATGTATTTATTCCATGTGCAGCTTCAAGATTAATAACAGAAAGTCAACTTAACAGTATGATTTCTAAAGGCATAAAACTTATATCTGCAGGAGCAAATGTACCTTTTTCTGATCCTCAAATTTTCTTTGGTCCTATTGCAGAAAGAGCAGACAATAATCTATCCTTAATACCCGATTTCATATCAAACTGTGGGATGGCAAGAGTATTTGCATACTTAATGAGCAATGACATAAATTCAATTACAGATAAACAAATTTTTGCTGATACAAGTGTAACTATAAAAAAAGCACTACAAAATACATTCAACGTAAACTCTTCTAAAACCGGAATAGCTAAAAGTGCTTTTACAATTGCTCTCAAGCAACTAATCTAAATTTTAAAAATTATGGAAATTTTTATAGTATCAATATTTATTCTGGGTTATTTAGCAATAACATTAGAACATAGTTTAAAAATTGATAAATTAATACCTGCATTAATTATGATGGCCCTATCATGGGCTTGCATTGCACTGGGATTAGAAACATTTACAACTTGGTTTGACAGCCATAACAGTGAAATGGTTAATGATTTTGCTGCATTACCATTAAATGGAGAACACAATAGTAAATTTTCATGGTTTGAAACAACACTCTTACATCACTTTGGTAAAACATGTGAGATTTTAATTTTCTTAGTTGGCGCGATGACTATTGTGGAAATCATTGATTGCTTTAATGGATTTGAAACAATAAAAAAAGCAATACGAACAAAGAAAAAATCCACACTTTTATGGATTGTTTGTATACTAGGATTTATTTTATCAGCAATTATAGATAATCTAACTGCTACTATTGTACTAATCACAATTTTACGTAAAATGATATCTAATAATAATCTACGTATATGGTACGCTGGTTTAATAATTATTGCTGCAAATGCTGGGGGAGCTTGGTCACCAATAGGTGATGTAACAACAACAATGCTATGGATGGGAAATAAAGTAAGTGCTGTTGAACTATCTAAATATTTATTACTGCCATCTATTATCTGTATGATAATACCAACATTTATTGCAACATTTCTACCTGTTTTCAAAGGTGAAATAGAAAAATCAAATGATGAAATTCATATAAATAAAAACAGCAGTAAAATATTAATTATTGGTTTATCAATGATTGTTTTTGTTCCAATATTTAAGACTATTACTCACTTACCTCCTTATATTGGAATGATGTTATCATTAGGTGTTGTTTCTTTAGTTGCTGAATTTATGTCAAATAAAGAATTCTCTTTAACAAATATTGAAAACCATAATAATAGTCCAACATTTAAAGCTTTAAGCAAAATTGAGATGCCCTCTATCCTATTCTTCTTAGGTATATTAATGACTGTAGCTGCTCTTGAGTCACTAGGCTTAATATTCATATTTGGTGATAATGTTATTAATTCAGGAATTAATATTAATATATTTATAAGTTTGATGGGTATTGGCTCAGCCATAATTGATAATGTTCCTTTAGTAGCTGCATCTATGGGAATGTTTCAAGAACCAATAGATGCGAAAATATGGCATTTTATTGCATATGCAGCTGGAACAGGTGGTTCAATGTTAATTATTGGATCTGCTGCTGGAGTTGTAGCTATGGGAATGGAAAAAATTTCATTCTTTTGGTATTTCAAAAAAATTGCATGGCTAGCGCTAATTGGTTATTTTGCAGGAATTATAGTTTTCTTGTTAATGTAAAATATAAATTAAAAATAAACGTTTAAATTATTATGATTTCATCTTTCTTACTTCAGATTGAAACTGTTGGTCAAAATTCAACAGGAGTAAAAGACGTTCCACTTTGGGAAATAATTGGTGCTTCAAGTCAAGGTTTTGGCTTGATTATTAATATAATACTTGCTTTAATGTTGGGTTATGTAATCTTTATATTTGTTGAAAGATATCTTGCATTACGTAAAGCTACTAAAGAAGATCAAGGATTTATTAAAAGAATAAAAGACTACATTATTAACAATAAAATAGACTCAGCTAAAGATTATTGTTCAAGTTCTAAATCACCCTCAGCTAGAATGATTGAAAAAGGAATATCACGATTAGGTCGTCCAATGGAAACTATTTCTGCATCTATCGAAAATGCTGCAAAATTAGAAATATTGAGACTAGAACAACGTTTAAGTTTTTTAGCTACAGCTGCTGGCGCTGCTCCAATGATTGGCTTTCTTGGTACAACAGTTGGTATGGTAATGGTATTTATAGATTTACAAAATGCAACTTCGTTAGAATTAAAAATAATTGCACCAGGTATTATGACTGCAATGATTACAACTGTTGCAGGTCTTATTGTTGGAATAATATCTTATGTAGGATACAATTTTTTAGTTGCTAAAATTGGTAAAGTAGTTTATCAAATGGAAAATGATGCACTAGATTTTATGGATTTGTTACACGAACCAGGAAAATAAGATTATGAATTTAGGGTCAAAAAATAAAATAAAAATTGAAGGAGGAATGGCATCTATGACTGATTTAGTTTTTTTGCTATTAATATTCTTTATTATAATGAGTTTGATGAGTAATAATCAAACACCTATTGATTTGCCTGAAGCTACAGAATCTTTACCTGCTTCTTCAAATCCTGTTGAACCAACTGTTATAATTACTCAAGATGATCTCTACGTTGTTATGCCTGGAGGGTCATTAGATAAACCTATGAGCTACGAGGAAATAAAAATTTTAGCTGCCGATATTGTTGATAAATCTGGGAAAATGAAGCTAAAAATAGCTGGACATAGAGAAGCTAGTTATAAAGCTGTTTTTAAAGTTCTTGCTCTTTCACAAGCTAATGGATGGGATCCAGTATTAGCATACGATAAATAAAATTATGCCAACATTACCAATAGTAAATAACCTTGACAAAAGAAAAGGCATTATTACTGCTTTTGTAACAATGTTATTGTTATTATTATACTTAAGGTTTGCAACGTTAGAAATGGCTGACCCACCACCACAAGATATTCTAGTTGAAGCAACAACTGAATTCCCAAAAGAAATAGTTCTTAAAGATTTAAAAATTGAAGGCGGTTCAGGTTCAGGTAAATCATCAAACAATCCAATAGAAAAATTTAATGAACAAACAGAACAAATTATTACAAAAAAAGAGAATAAAAATACAAAAGTAAACTCTGGAAAGGCTAACAAAACAAACACCACGGAATCAAAAAACTCAAGTACAACAACTAATCAATCTACTGACCCATTTGCATCAGGAGGAAATAGTAATGGTAATAACGGTGGTTCTGGTAATACATTTGGATCTGATTCAGGAACCGGTACTTCTACAAATAAAGGTGTTGGAAGTGGAGATGGTAGAATTAGACTTAATGATCCAATAATGGATAATTTATCTTCTAATGTAAATGCTACTATTCACTTGATATTAACAATAGATTCAGAAGGCAATATTATTTCAGCTTCAAGTTTAAAGGCAAAGACGACAACTACAAATCAAATATTGATTAATAAAGTTATTAATGAAGTGAAAAAACAGGTTAAATATAATAAACAACCTGGAGCTCCACTTGCTAAACAATACATGTCTGTCAAAATCAAAGCTCAATAAAGAATATTCTGAAACATTGAACTGGTTGTTTCATCAATTCCCTATTTATCAAAATATAGGAGAAGAAGCTCTCAAATATAAACTAGACAACGTAAAAAAGATATCAAAAGCTCTTAATGAACCTGAAAAATCATTAAAATTCATTCATATTGCAGGTAGTAATGGAAAAGGTTCTACAAGCTCAATGTTAGCATCTATTCTATATGAATCAGGATACAAAGTTGGATTATTTACCTCACCTCATATAAAAAAATATACAGAAAGAATTAAAATAAATGGTGAAGAAATTACTGAAACATATGTAACAAGTTTTATTAAAAGAATTAAAGAAAGTAAATTAAATTTCAATCCTTCTTTCTTTGAATTGACATTTGGTTTAGCACTAGATTATTTTAATTATAAAAAATGTCAAATATGCGTCATTGAAACAGGTCTAGGAGGGCGACTAGATGCAACAAATATAATTAAACCTATACTCAGTGTAATAACAAATATAAGCCTAGAACATACTGATATTTTAGGAAATACTATTGCAAAAATAGCCAAAGAGAAGGCCGGAATAATAAAGAAAGATACTCCTATAGTTATAGGAGATATGAAAATAGAAGCAAAAAAAATAATAGAATCCGAAGCAATAAAATTGAATTCAAAAATTATTGAATCAACTAAATTTAAATCAAAATTAAAATTATTTAACCTTCCATTATTAGGTGATTATCAACTCAATAATCTTTTAACAGTTATTGCATCATTATCAGAATTAAATAGTATGAAATTTAAATCTAATAATGACATAATTCAACGAGGATTAAATAATATTATAAGAAACACTGGTTTCGTACCTAGAATGCAAATTATATCAAAAAAACCTCTAATCATTTATGATGTTTCTCATAATGTAGAAGGAATTTCAATCTCTTTAGATACTATAAAAAATATTCAACAAGGAGATTTACACATAGTGTTTTCATCAAGTAAAGAGAAGGATATAGAAAGTATACTAAAAATTTTTCCAATAAAATCTAATATGTACTTCACAAAAAGTAGCAACGAAAGGTCAGTATTAATTAGTGATTTTAAAAAAATATCAAAAAAAATAAATTTTTCAACTAAAAAATATTTTAATGATGCTAAAAGCGCACTAAAAAATGCAAAAGATTCTTCTTCTTCCAATGATACTATTCTAGTAATAGGATCATTTTTCTTAATTTCAGATTTTTTATGAAATTTATGCTATCAATAAAAAAATTCAAGTTATATTTGCCTTCCAAGTTATTAGTTAAAATAAACTATTTGGGGAATTAGCTCAGTTGGTTTAGAGCACCTGCCTTACAAGCAGGGGGTCACTGGTTCGAATCCAGTATTCCCCACTTTTTTATGAATAAAAAACTGTAAATGAGATCATTATCATTTTCTATTAATTCGGACAAAATAGGTATTATTTCAAGTACTTTATGCCTTGTTCACTGTATCATTACACCCTTCATATTTATTATAAAAGCATGTTCACATACCTGCTGTTCACAATCACCTATTTGGTGGCAATCAATAGATTATTTATTCTTAGGTATAGCATTTATTGCAATTTTCTATGCGACACAAAAAAAAATGAAACATTGGCTTAGAATTTCATTTTGGTTATCATGGTCTCTATTATTAGTAGTAATATTAAATGAATCACTTCAAGTTTTACATTTATCTAATTATTTGCTTTATATACCTGCTTTTCTTATTATTACTCTACATTTTTACAACATGTTTTTTTGTAAATGCTCTAATGATGCTTGTTGTCACAAATAATATTAACATCCTATATAATAAAAAAATAGTTACAATGAAAAAAATTATTTTATCATTAGTAATCATACTTATAACTTCACTTATAAGTTATGGTCAGAAAAAAACAATAAATATTTCAAAAAGTAATGTTTTTTGGGAAGGTCATAAAATAACTGGAAGTCATGAAGGTTTAATGATGTTCAAATCTGGTCATTTAAATTTTGAAAACAATAAATTAACAGGAGGGTCTTTTATAGTTGACATGCAATCAATATCATGTACTGATTTATCAGGGAATTCAAAGAAAAGTTTTGAAAAACATCTCAATTCAGAAGACTTTTTTGGAACAGACAAACACCCTACTTCAAAGCTTTTGATTACTAAAGTAGAAAAGAGAAAAAATAAAAACTTATTCAAATGTTCCGGTGATATAACCATAAAAAATATCACCCAAAAAATATATTTCGATATAAAAATAGAAAAGAACAAAGCTTTTGTTAAAACAAAAATTGATAGATCAAAATTTAATATCAAATATAAATCAGGTAGTTTTTTTGACGGACTTGGTGATAGTCTAATTTATGACGAATTTGATTTGAAAATCAATCTGTTTTTTTAATTTATTATCAGTATTTTTTCTTATTTATATACACTTTATTAAGTCTATAACTTTTTATAGATTTTATATATTATTAATTAAATAAAAATACTAATGTAACCGCATCAACACAAAAACTAGGTTATGAAAGTAATCAACCTATTTTTAGCAATTATTATATCATTTTATAATATGTCTCAAAATTATGTAGCACCATTTGCAAACAAAGGTCTATGGGGATATGTTCTTTCCAACGGAAACGTACTAATAAATAACATTTATAAACATGCTGATCCATTCAATGATGGTTTAGCATTTGTATTTAATATTAAAAGTAAACGATGGATGATAATAGATAAATACAATAATGAAATTAATGTAGATGCAAAAAATTATATTCCTAAAAACTATTTTGGGTTTGGTAGAAAAGGATTCATAGATAGTTTAGCTCAAATTAGAGTGAAAAATAAATTTGCATGTATTAATACTAAAGGCAAATTTATACATAAAGCAGAATATGATAAATTATCAGAATTCAAAGATGGTTTCGCAATTGGAAGAATAGACCAACAATTCTATCTTTTAGGGAAAAAAGGAGAAAAAATAAAAATTAATGGATCAATTAACGGAGTAAATTATGTGAAAAATGGATATGCTCCATTCAAAAATAAAGAAGGAAATTTTGGTTTTATAGATACAAAAGGTGAAATAATTATACCAGCAAAATTTGAAAATGTAGGTTATTTTTATAATAATCTTGCATGGGCTAGAAAAATTAATGGAAAAATAGGTTTTATAAACATTAATGGAGATTGGGTTATAGAACCCGTATTTGATAAAGTTACCAACTTTGAAGGTAATGATAAAATTGCAAGTGTAAAAAAAGAGGATAGATGGATATTTTTAAGAGCTTCTGGAGAAACATTTGAAATAAAAAATACTATTGCTATTGGAAAATTTAATAACGAAAGATGTTGGGTTAAAACAATTAACAATAAAGTAGGATTTATTGATAAAAAAGGCAATTGGATTGTAGAACCTAAATACGAAGCTGCTAAAAATTTTGAATATGGTCTGTCAAGAGTAAAGAAAAATGGTCTTTGGGGACTAATTAATACAAGTGGAGAAATAATTGCTGATTGTATATACAAGAAAATTGGAAAAATAACAGAATACCCAATTGAAATATTAAGATTTGATTTATGGGGGTTTATCAATCATGATGGTTCTATATTAGTTGAACCAAAATATTCAGACACTAGAACATTCAAAGAAAATTACGCTGCTGTTAGAACTAACAATAAATGGGGGCTTATAGATATAAAAGGAAAAGAAGTAATTAAACCAAAATACTTAAAATTTAAAAGTGGATCATCAATTGAATAGATTGATAGATATATTTAATAAAAAAAAGGTTCTGAAAATCAGAACCTTATCTCAGCGGAGAAGGAGGGATTCGAACCCCCGGTACCTTTCAGTACGCTGGTTTTCAAGACCAGTGCATTCGACCACTCTGCCACTTCTCCGGGCCAAAGGTAATTTGTTTTTATTTATTGACAATGTTTTTTCCAAATAATTTAATTTATTGATTGTATATATAAGAAATAAAATAAGTTTCTCTTTTTGTAACTTTACAAAAGTTATGAGATATATACTTTTAATTTTGGGTGTTTTTATTTTTGCAATTCAATTAAATGCAAAAAAAAATAACTATTCAAAAGAAGTTCGTGCCTATATTGATAGCAAAAATTACTATGCTCCTGGATATGGGAATTACATAGAATTCCAAATAAAGTTTATTGGAAGTTCATTAAATTATGTCTACAACGAATCTGGAATTTCAGCTGAGGTTCTCATTCAAATGGAAATAAAAAACCAAGATAGTATTATTATATCTGATGCGTACCGACTCTCCTCCCCTTTATTCAAGGATAGTATTACTTATGATTTTTATGACATAAAAAGATTTATTATTGAGCCAGGTTCATATGATTTCAAAATTAAAATCCTTGATTTAAATAACGACAAAGACAAGAAACCTCTTGAAGCCAATAAAAAAATTATAATACAAGAACTTGGTAATAATGTTAGTATATCTGACATACAAATAGCACAAAGTGCATCAAAAACGAAAACTGGATTTGAATCTTCTATATTCTACAAATCTGGTTATGAAATAATACCTTATTTATCTACATTCTATCCAAAAGAAATATCTTTTATACCAGTTTATTTAGAAATATATAATACTGATAAATTAGAAAATGATGTTTTTGCAATTAAACAGACATTAATCAATTCTGAAACTGAATTAGAACTTCAAGAACTAACAACCTTCTCAAAACATGATACTGCTAAGGTAGTAGTTTTTGTCCGTGAGATTGATATTAAAAATATACCAACAGGTAAATATATGTTACAATATTCTGTACTTAATAAAAATATGACTGAGTTATATTCTCAATCATATGAATTTGATCGCAGTAATGACCTTGAAGTCAACTATCAATCTAATGAAATTATTTTAGATCCTTCTTTTAAAAATTCAATAAAAAATGACTCTTTAAATTTTTATTTAGAAAGCTTAATACCTATTTCGACAAGATCTGAGATTAATAACATTTTAAAAATTACAAAACAAAAAAATATAAATTTAAAAAGACGATATCATCAACAATATTGGAAAAAAACTTCACCAAATAACACTTATGAGAACTGGATTAAATACAAGAAACAAGTTGATTTTGTAGAAAAATTATATTCCACAAATATTCAATCTGGTTATGAAACTGATAGAGGTCGTACCTACTTAAAATATGGTTCTCCTTCAAATGTGATTCAAAGAGAATATTCTCCCACAGAATATCCATATGAAATATGGGTTTATGATAATATCAAAACATTCACAAATAAAAGATTTGTTTTTTATAACCCTTCAATGGCAAATAATTCATACCAACTATTACACTCTGATATGATTGGAGAAATACAAAATTTAAATTGGCCATCAGAAATATCAAAAAATGGCAGTATCAATAATCCTAACTCTAAAGGAGATTATGGGGGATCTGCTGGTAGAGATTATTAAAATATTAATAGATTTAAAGTTTTATGTCACTTAACCATATATCTGTAGTAATTTTAAATTGGAATGGTAAAGAATTATTAGAAACTTTTCTTCCATCAGTCATCGCTAACTCGGGAGATGCAAAAATCATTGTAGCAGATAATGGATCTACTGATGATTCCATAAAATTTGTAAAAGAAAATCATCCAACAGTTGAAATAATAATAAATAAAACTAATTCTGGTTTTGCTAAAGGGTATAATGATGTGCTCCAAAAAATAAATAATGAAATATATGTTCTATTAAATAATGATATTGAAGTAACACATAACTGGCTTATTCCTTTATCAAAAATTATGGAAGATAAAAAGGTAGCAGCTTGCCAACCAAAAATTTTATCTTACAAAAACAAAAAATTATTTGAACATGCTGGTGCTTCAGGGGGATTTATTGATAAAAATTACTATCCATTTTGTAGAGGAAGAATTTTTAATAAAGTTGAAGAAGATACTAAACAGTATGATAAAAAAATAGAAATATTTTGGGCTACAGGTGCATGTTTAATGATACGTTCAAATTATTTTCATGAAATAGAAGGTTTTGATGAAGATTTTTTTGCACATATGGAAGAAATTGATTTATGTTGGAGATTAAAAAAATTAAATCTAAAAATCATTGCGTGTCCTGATTCTAAAGTGTTTCACCTTGGAGGAGGAACATTACAATATAATTCACCTAAAAAAGTTTATCTAAACTTCCGAAATAGCTTAATGATGATAACGAAGAATCATGAAGGATATATACTACCCAAAATTATTCTACGTTTAACTTTAGATGGTCTTGCAGCATTTACATTCCTGTTGAAAAATGGTGAGATTTTTAATTTTACAGCCATTTTTAGAGCACATTTATCTTATTATCTTAAACTAAGATTATTATTAAGAAAACGTCGACAAATCAAATCAAAAAAATCAACCTTCAATTCAAAAGGAATTTATAAAGGAAGCATAATAACATCTTATTTCTTAAAAAAGAAAAATAAATTCTCAAATCTGGATCAAAAATTATTTTAAATTACCAATAAAATAGTCAATAGCTAATTCATAAGCATTTAATCCAAAACCAAAAATACAACCAACCACAACTGGTGAAATTAAAGATGTATGCCTAAAAGATTCTCTTTTAGTTATATTGCTAATGTGCACTTCAATAACGGGTGTTTCAATTGCACTAATACAATCTCTTATAGCGATACTTGTATGAGTATAAGCTCCTGCATTAAGAATAATTCCATTATGATTTGAACTTTGTATTTTATCAATTATTTCACCTTCAATATTAGATTGAAAATAATCTAATGAAATAGTTTTTTTTATTTTTAACTCATCAAAATATTTATCAAAAGAAAGATTTCCGTATATTTCTTTTTCACGTTGACCAATTAAATTTAAATTTGGTCCATTAATAATTAATACTTTCATTTATTTCGTATTGGGATCACTATATTAAGAATTTTGTTTCATTCTTGAAAATCGAAAGAGGATTAGCTGATAATTCTGTTAATGCATATAAAGATGATATACTTAAACTAAAAGTATTTTCAGAAGAACAAAACATAGAACCAAAAAAAATCACTTCAGAATTTTTACAAAATTTTATAAGTAATCTTTATGATATAGGTTTAAGCGCTCGAAGTCAATCAAGAATTATTTCTGGTATAAAACAGTTTTTTAACTTTCTAATTTTAGAAGATGAATTAGAAAAAGATCCAAGTAAATTACTTGAACTTCCCAAAATTGGACGAAAACTTCCCGAAGTATTAACTATCGAAGAAATCGATTTAATTATTTCAAAAATAGATCTTAGTTCAAATGAAGGACATAGAAATAAGGCAATATTAGAAACACTCTATAGTTGTGGACTTCGAGTTTCTGAATTAATTAATCTTAGATTTGAAGAACTTTTTTTCAATGAAGGTTTCATTCGAATAATAGGAAAAGGAAATAAACAGAGACTTGTTCCAGTAAGTAAATCAGTAGAAAAAGAAATAAATATTTATGTAAATAATTTTAGACGTCATAAAAAAATAAAACCTTCACAAGAAAGTTACGTTTTTTTAAATCGAAGAGGATCCCAGTTAACAAGAGTAATGATATTCACGATAGTTAAAAAACTAGCAGATAAAGCCGGAATTATTAAAAATATTTCTCCTCATACATTCAGACATTCATATGCTACACACTTGCTAGAAGGTGGGGCGAATTTACGTGCTATTCAAGAAATGTTGGGACATGAATCAATAACTACGACAGAAATTTACACACATTTAGACAAACAATTTATTAGAGAAGCAATAATCTCATATCATCCTAGAAATAAAAAAAAAGAAATCTAAAATAAAGGAATTAATATTATATCTTTAAATACATGAAAAAATTTACTTCAAAAATTTATTTATTCATCTCTTTATTTTGCATAGTAATATCATGCGCAACACCAAAAAAAAATTCAGATAAGACTACAGTAATAGAAAAGAATCAAAATTATAGAAAAATTAAAGCAAAAATTGGAGAACTAAATAATAGTGATCCCTTTGATATTAAAAACATAGAAATGCAAAATAATACTTTACTAATTAGTTTATCTTATACAGGAGGATGTGGAGAGCATTCCTTTGAAATGATTGGTAGTGAATCATTATTAAAAACAAATCCTCCTAAAAGAAAAGTTAAATTAATCCATAAAAATCATGAAGATTATTGTAAAAAGATAATAAATGAGGAAATATCTGTTTTTATTTCAGATTTATCTTGCACCAAAATGAAAGGTGCTGAAACAATATTATTACTTGATGGATGGGATAAAGAAATTAAATACATTTATAAATGAAAATTGGAGTACTATTATCTGGATGCGGTGTATATGATGGAGCTGAAATACAAGAATCTGTTTTAACACTTTTAGCAATTGAAGAAATAAATGCAGAAGCAGTATGTATTTCTATTGATAAACCTCAACATCATGTAATTAATCATATAAGTGGAAAAGAGATGAAAGAATCTCGAAATATTTTGATTGAAAGTGCAAGAATAACAAGAGGTAAAATCAAATCAATTAGTGACATACAACCTAGTGATATAGACGCATTAGTAATTCCAGGTGGATTTGGAAGTGCGAAGAATCTAACAGATTGGGCATTTAAAGGTCCTGAAAGCATTATTATACCTGAGGTAAAACTACTTATTGTTAACTTAATTAATGTAGGAAAACCTATTGTCGCATTATGTGTAAGTCCTGTAGTAATTGCTAAAGCTCTAGAAGGATATATTGAAAGTCATATGACAATTGGGACAAATGATAAAAAATCAGAATATGATATTTCTGAATTCACTTTAGGTATTGAAAAGACAGGTGCAAAAACAGAAATGAAATCAATTAAAGAAATTTGTATTGATAAAAAAAATAAAATAGTTACAACCCCATGTTATATGATGGAAGGTAATATATTAGACATTAGAAAAAGTATTCTTTCAGCAGTAAAAGCAATTAAAGATTTAATATAAAAAATCTTTAAATATCATTTATATAATAAAGAATATCTAAAGTAACTAGAAAATTAATCAAAATAAATGTTAACAATATTTTACATTAAATTGTTAGAAACTATAAATACTTAAACCAACTTATTTTTTTATTAAACATTAAATTTGTCTAACAATATGCTATAAACTCAAATTATGAATAGATTTGGTAAATATGGGATAAATGCCAATTTAAAAGAATCAATTGGTATAGAAAACAATAGCAATCAGTTCTGGAACCTAACTCCGAAAGATCTTGTTAAAGATAGTATCGATAAAGGACACGGGACTATTACAGATACTGGAGCTATTGCAATTAAAACAGGTGAATTTACTGGTCGTTCTCCAAAAGACAGGTTCATTGTTTGTGACCAAAAAACAGAAAAAAATATTTGGTGGGGAGACATAAATATCAAATTTGATTCTAAAAAATTTGATGATTTATATGATAAAATAAAGGAATATTTAAAAAATAAAGATATATATATTAGAGATGCATATGCATGTGCAGACCAAAAATATAGATTAAACTTAAGAGTTATAACTGAATTACCATGGTCTAATCATTTTGCATATAATATGTTTCTTCGACCAAAAGAAGAAGAATTAGATAACTTCTGTCCTGAATGGCATATTGTATGTGTACCAGGTTTTAAAGCTGACCCAAAAATTGATAAAACACGTCAACACAATTTTGCTATCATCAACTTCACTAAGAAGATGATTATCATTGGCGGGACTGGATATACTGGTGAGATAAAAAAAGGTATATTTTCCGTGTTAAATTTCATTTTACCATACGAGAAAAATGTTCTTTCAATGCATTGTTCAGCAAATGTTGGAAAGGATAATGACACAGCTATATTTTTTGGATTATCAGGTACAGGAAAAACAACACTTTCATCCGATCCAAATAGAAAATTAATTGGCGATGATGAACATGGATGGGCAAATGAGTCTGTATTTAATTTTGAAGGAGGATGTTATGCAAAGACAATAGATTTATCTAGGGAAAAAGAACCTCAAATTTTTGATGCTATTAAAGATGGTGCGATATTAGAAAATATAGGTTTTAAAGATTCAACATCTACTCCTGATTACACTTGTACTAAAATCACTCAAAATACTCGAGTTTCATATCCAATTAATCATATAGACAACATAATGGTTCCATCTATTGGAGGAAGTCCAACAAATATATTCTTTCTAACATGTGATGCTTTTGGAGTTTTACCACCAATATCTCTTCTAAACACAAATCAAGCAATGTATCATTTTATGTCAGGATATACAGCTAAAGTTGCTGGAACTGAAATGGGAATAACCGAACCTCAAACAACTTTCTCTGCTTGTTTTGGAGCAGCTTTTTTACCGTTACATCCAGCAAAATACGCAAAATTACTTGGAAAAAAATTAAAAACATGTAATGTTAAAGTTTGGTTAATTAACACAGGATGGTCAGGAGGACCGTACGGTGTAGGTAATAGAATAAAATTATCATATACAAGATCAATCATTACGGCAGCAATGGAAGGTGAATTAGATAATATTGAATTTGAGAAACAACCAATTTTTGATTTATTAATACCAAAATCTTGTCCAAATGTCCCTTCTAATATTTTAAACCCAAAAGATACATGGGTTAATAAAAATGATTTTGATAAAACAGCAAATAAATTAGCAGAAAAATTTGTTGAAAACTTCGAAAAATATGAGTCGAAGACTAGTAATGATATCCTTTCAGCTGCACCTAAAATAATGGCATAGCAAATTAAAGTTTCTTCATCAAAAAATTATAAATATCAACCATTGCGATTATATCATTTTTAAAAACTTTTTCATTAGGTGTATGAACATTATCTTCTGGTGCACCAATAAAACACCAGTCTATAGGTAGATATGACTTTTGAAGTACTCCCCCATCACTTCCTCCAGTTGATTCAACTTCTAATTGAAATTTAATACCTGATTGATTAGCTAAATCAATAATCTTATTTAAAAATAATTTTCTTGGTAAATTATAATCTCGCATTGAAATAACCACTCCTTCATTGTGCAATATACCAGAAGTAACCCAAGTTATATCAGAAATTAAAGACTGATATATATTATAGTTTTCCATTAAATATTTAGCACAAAAAGATACTGAATTACCTCCATGCTCTTCATAAGTTGAAAAAACTATTGCTCCATCTTCAAGATTCTTTGCTACTATTAATGCATTCCAAACGCCAAGTCGATTATCTAAGTATGGAGACTGAACATATTCATCATTTTCTCTAAAACAAGGTTTAAATGTAAGAATAGTTCCTCTATCTATTTCACGGTTAAATATATATTTTATTCTCTCAGAACCATCTTCATCTTCAATTAACATTAAATCTACCTCTATCTCTCCCCGACTATCACTTCCAACTAATTTAGTGCCATCAATAACTTTTGGACCACCTATTTTTATTAATTCAGAGTCATATCCTACAGAAAAACCTATAGTATCCATATGAGCATAAATAGCTGTTCTAGGCTCTCCAAAAACTAAAATGATACAATCTTGAAATCCATCACCTTCAATAATCTTAGGTTCAACTTTCCAAGTTGATTTTTCATTTACTATGTAATCTAAGATGAATTTTTTTATTCTAAATTCATCACTAGATGCAGATCTTACTTTTATCAATTTATTTAATAAGTCTAAATCTATCTGTTTCATAATATTTTGATTAATATATACCTTTTTCAATAATTTTAATAGAAGATATTTTTTTTAATTCTAATTTTATTTTCTCTGCTTCATTTATTTTGATAAAAGTGGTCAATTTACATATTTCTTCAAAAGAATTATCTGTAAAATTAAGCTTATGTTTTTTTAATATATTCATAACAAAAGGCATATCTTCATATGAAAATATTAAATGAACCCAATCATAAACTATTAGTGGAATAATATCACCATTTTCAATTGCAGATTTAGCAGCTTCTCTATATGCCTTTATAAGACCACCTACACCTAAATTAGTACCTCCATAATAACGAATAACGGTAATAATGACATTAGTTAGATTAAAAGAATTAATTTGACCAAGTATTGGTTTTCCAGCAGAGTTAATTGGTTCACCATCATCGTTAGTTTTATATATTAATCCATCGACACCAAATTTATAAGAATAACAAAAATGCTGTGCTTTATGATATTCACTTTTCAAATTTTTCAATATTAATAATGCGTCTTCCTCTTTATTACATGGTGATACAATACCTATAAATTTTGACCCCTTATCTCTATATAGACCTATACTTTCTTTTGTTAAAGTAAAAAAATTTGAAACCATGAATACAATATTATCAGTTTACTAAATGATCTGTTCTGTCTTATTGATAGGTTCTTGACTGTAAAGTGTTAAACTTAAAATAATAGTGTAATCTATTTTAATTAAAAAAAACCATCAATTTACTGATGGTCATTATTTTATTGAATTGTCAATTTTTTTTCTAAGTCTTCTAAATAGGCTCTAAACTGCTTGTCTGTTT
Organism: Crocinitomicaceae bacterium; assembly: GCA_002709305.1. Classification (GTDB taxonomy): domain Bacteria; phylum Bacteroidota; class Bacteroidia; order Flavobacteriales_D; family Crocinitomicaceae; genus UBA4466. The sequence continues at coordinate 363,917 of PAQM01000006.1, forward strand.
CAGAAAGATTCATTACTGTTCTACATGCATGTAAAACAGTAGCATGATCTTTACCTCCACAATGTGCTCCAATATTAGCTAGTGATGACTTTGTCATTTTCTTAGAAAAATACATTGAAATTTGTCTAGCTTGAACAACTTCTCTTTTTCTTGTTTTAGATTTAAGAATCTCAAGTGCTAGATCAAAATAGTCACAAACAACTTTTTGAATATATTCAATAGAAACTTCACGTGCCGTATTCTTAACAAATTTATCTACCATTTGTTTAGCAAGTTCTAATGTAATTGTTTTTTTATTCAAAGATGCTTGAGCTAATAAAGTATTTAATGCACCTTCCATTTCACGTACATTTGTGTTAATTGAATAAGCTAAATATTCTGTAACATCCTTAGGAAGATCAATACCATTTCCATACATTTTCTTTTCCAAAATAGCCATTCTAGTTTCTAAATCAGGTGCCGCCAAATCAGCTGATAATCCCCACTTAAATCTTGAAAGTAATCGCTGTTCCATACCTTGCATCTCTACAGGGGGTTTATCACTTGTTAAAATAATCTGTTTACCATTTTGATGTAAATGATTAAAAACATGAAAAAATACATCTTGTGTTTTCTCCTTTCCTGAGAAAAACTGAACATCATCTATAATAAGAACATCTATCATTTGATAAAAATGAATGAAGTCATTTGTTGTTTGATTTTTAATTGCATCAATAAATTGATGAGCAAACTTTTCTGAACCAACATATAGAACAGTCTTATTTGGAAATTGATTTTTAATTAAAATACCTATAGCATGAGCTAAATGTGTTTTACCTAAACCTACTCCTCCATATATCAATAAAGGATTAAATGCTGTACCACCAGGTTTATTAGCTACAGCATAACCAGAAGCTCTAGCTAAACGATTACAATCACCTTCTACAAAATTATCAAACGAGTAAGATGGATTTAAATTTGAATCTACATTGACTTTCTTTAAACCAGGAATAATAAAGGGATTTCGAATCTGTTTTTCACTTACATTAAGTGGCATTGATACAGGTGAATTTTTTAAAGTCTTACTGTTTAATGCAGGTAACTTAACCGTATAAGGTGTTGATTTTGTTGTATTATTTTCCATTATAATACTATACTCTAATCTTCCTTCAGGACCAAGTTCTTTCTGTATTACTTTTTTAATAAGAGAAATATAATTCTCTTCTAACCATTCATAAAAAAAATGTGATGGAACCTGAATAGTTAATACATTATCCTCTAATTTAACAGGAACTATAGGTTCAAACCAAGTTTTAAAAGCTTGTAAAGAAACGTTATCCTTAATTATTCTTAAGCATGCCTCCCAAGTTGGTTCATGATTCTTAATCATATTTGCATTTTTTTTATAAAATTAGTGGCCAGAAAAAATAATAAATTATTCCTTTTCTGTTAGTGTTAAATAGTGTCATATAAATAACAAGACAAATATTCAGAAAATAAAGTTTAAAAAAAAGTGTTTTACCTATTGATTTTTACAAAAGTTTTGACTATAAAAATACATTAATTTGTGTTTTTTTTTAAAAAAAAACGTTGTAACCTATTATTTTACAGCATCCTAAGAATGAGCACTTTAACATACACATAAATATTTCAACTTATAGTAAGTTTTATAATAAAATCATTATTTTAATTTTACAAAAATTATCTTTAGTAATAAATTAATGAAGCTAAACTTTAAACACTCAAATAAACTAAGAGTAAGGTATAGTGAAACAGACCAAATGGGCTACTGTTATTATGGAAATTATGCACAATATTTTGAAGTTGGAAGAGTAGAAACATTAAGAAAAATTGGAATAAGCTACAAACAACTCGAAGAAAGAGGCATAATGTTACCTGTAATTGATTTTCATGTCAAATATGAAAAACCTGCTAAATATGATGATAATCTTACCATTCAAACTAAAATAATTGAAATTAAAGGCGCTAAAATAATATTTGAATATACTATTATCAATGAATCAAATGAAACTATTGCTATATCTTCAACGACTTTAGCTTTTATTTCAAAAAAAACAATGCGCCCAATAACACCACCCAAAGATTTTATTGAACTCTTAAGCCAATATATAGTCAACTAATTGAACAAATAAATATATATATTAAGAGATGAAGCTATTAATAACCACAAAAAGTATGGTAATATAAATATTGACCATAATTTAATTAACTTATAGTACCTGTATAAAAAGAAAAAAATTATACTTGTTAAACAAAGTATTAAAATTAATCCTATTTCAATATTTCTAAAATAGAAAAATATTGGATTCCAAATAAAATTTAAAAACCACTGCACAATAAACAGAATAAATATTTCTTTTTTTGACTTACTATCAGTATATAATTTTGACATATAAAAACCGAAGCAAATCATTATAAATAACCAAAAAAGACCAAATAAATATCCAGGTGGGGTCCATGGAGCTTTATTTAATTCCTGATACCAAATAGAACTAGCTCCAATACGAGTATAGATAGCTCCAAATAATAAACCAAGAAAATTAATTAGTACAAAAATTAAAACTCCAAAAACAAACTTCATCATATTACATAGATCAAAAAAAAAAAAAAAAGAAAAAGAGGCTTTAATTATAAAGCCTCTAATATTTTAACCTTAAAATAGTTAAATAAATCGATTTTAAATATAAACGATTTTTCAATAAAAAGGTTGCGTATTTATCTATTAGCTTAAAATTAACATTTACACATTAAAAAGTTTTTAAACCAGTAAAATAATATAGTGAGATCAACATTATCTTTAGAGTGATAATGGAAAATAAAAGCGACATAAAAGCCCTAGTTCAATTATGCGATGATCCAGATGAAAATATCTATAATCAAATAAAACATGAACTTATTAGCTATGGAAAAGATGCTATACCATTTCTAGAAGAATCTTGGATACATAATGATTACGATTTACTATTCCAATCTCGAATAGAAAAACTAATTCCAGAAATACAATATAATTCTATAAAAAATGATTTGAAAACTTGGATTAATAAACCAAATAAGAGTTTATTAGAAGGTGCACTATTGATAGCAAGCTATCAATATCCAAATATTAATAAAGAAAAAATACGATCAGAAATTAAATATATTCGAGATAGCATATGGTTAGAATTAAACGATAGGCAAACAGCATTTGAAAAAGTAACTATTTTTAATAAGATATTTTATGGACAGCATAAATTTATAGGAGACAAAAAAAACTACAATTCTCCAATGAATTCTTATTTAAATACAGTGATAGAAACAAGAAAAGGAAACCCATTAAGTCTTTCTATACTTTACTCCTTAATTGCACAATCTTTAAAGATGCCAATATTTGGAGTAAATCTTCCAAATCATTTTATATTAACATATATAGACGAAAACAAAATAAATAATTTAATTAAAAAAAATAATAATCACGGTACTTTGTTTTATATAAATGCTTTTTCAAAAGGAACTATTTTTGAGGAAATGGAAATTGATAGTTTTTTAAAAAAAATAAATCTTCCATATTCTCGTGAATACTATGAACCGTGCTCTAATTCAACCATTATATACCGAATGTTAAGCAACTTAATTAATTCACACAAAAAAAATAATCAAAAAAAACGTGTTAGAGATTTAACAGAGCTTAAAAACTTATTTAATAGAATAATCTAATTTTAATTCTTCTAACTTTTTAAATAAAGAATTATTTAAATCTACTTTGAATGTTTTTGAAGGCATACGAACTTCTATATTTTCCAAATGATTATAAACCGTAAAATTAACATCAGATGAACCTTTATTTTCATTAAATAATACAAATAAATTTTCTACCATTATCTCAGATAAAACACTTGAAGATATTCTTATATCAACCCTACTAGCTTTTGAAGCTTTTAAATTAGAAAGTAAATCAATTGAATTAATCACAAATTCCAGATCTGAACGACGATAAGGAACTTCAATTCTTCCACTTAAAGAAATAAAAGTTCCTGGATTTAAGAAATGTTTATATTTCAAATAATTTTCTCTCCATAAAAATAGTTTAGTCTGTCCCCTATAATCTTCAATATACATTACTCCAAAAGGATCACCTTTTCTTGTTGTACGATGTTCAGTTTCAGTTATAACTGCAGGAATCAATATTTTCTTCCCTTTATGTTCTGTAAGATTATTCAACATTTCAACATCGCCATTACAGAAAGCATTTATTTCGATTTTAAAATCATCGAGTGGATGACCAGAGATAAAAAAACCAACAACTTCTTTTTCTTTATTTAATGCATAAATATTACCCCATTCTTCAGTTTTAGGTATTAAGGGTTCAGGCAATTTTATACCAGTACTTTCACCAAACAAAGAAGCTTGAGTTGAGTTTTTACTATCTTGAAAACCCGAACCAAAACGAATAACATTCTCAATAAATGAACGGCCATTTGTGTCTTCGTTAAAATACTGAGCTCTATGAATATTACCAAACGAATCAAAACCTCCAGCATAAACTAAGCTTTCAAAAACTTTTTTACTACAAACACGTAAATTAACTCGTTTAGCAAAATCAAAAACATTTTCAAAAAACCCATTTTTATTACGATCAGAAATAATTAATTCAACAGCTGAAGATCCAATTCCCTTTATAGCACCTAGACCAAAACGAATAGAACCTTTGTTATTTACAGTAAATTGATATTTTGATTCATTAATATCAGGTCCAAGAACTTCTATACCCATACGCTTACATTCATCCATAAAAAATGTAACCTGTTTAATATCACTCATATTATTACTTAAAACAGACGCCATATATTCAGCAGGATAATTTGCTTTTAAATAAGCAGTTTGATAAGCAATCCAAGCATAACAGGTAGAATGAGATTTATTAAAAGCGTATGATGCAAATGCTTCCCAATCTTTCCATACTTTCTCTAGTATATCAATATCATAACCATTTTCACCTCCTCTTTTAAGAAAAGAGGGTTTCATTTTATCCAAAATATACTTTTGTTTTTTACCCATAGCTTTACGAAGAGTATCAGCTTCACCTTTTGAAAATCCAGCTAACTTTTGGGATAAAAGCATAACCTGTTCCTGATAGACAGTAATTCCATAAGTCTCTTTTAAATATTCTTCACATTCAGGAAAATCATATACAATCTCTTCATCTCCATGTTTACGTTTAATAAAAGAAGGTATATACTCTAGTGGGCCCGGACGATACAATGCATTCATAGCAATTAAATCACCAAATACACTAGGTTTCAATTCTCTCATGTACTTTTGCATTCCAGGGGATTCATACTGAAAAATACCTATAGTTTCTCCTCGCTGAAAAAGCTCATAAGTTAATTTATCATCAATTGGAAAATTATCAGGAAGCAATTCAATATCATGTCTTTCTTTTACATTTCTAATAGCATGCTTAATCAAAGTAAGTGTTTTTAATCCTAAAAAATCCATTTTTAATAATCCAGCATCCTCAGCAACAGAATTATCATATTGAGTACAATACATATCTGAATCTTTAGCTAAAGCTACTGGCACAAATTTCGTTATGTCATCTGGAGTAATAATTACACCACAGGCATGAATACCTGTATTTCTAATATTACCTTCAAGCTTCCTTGCTTGATTAATTACTTTGGCATGAAGATTAACACCATTTGATATTGATTTTAGCTCATTTACATTCTTAAGATCATCCTGATTATTCTTTAACTTATTTCTTAATCCATAGTCATCTAGTTCAAATAATTGGCCTAATGAAATATTTGGAATTAATTTAGCAAGCCTATCAGCTTCAGATAATGGCAAGTCAAGTACTCTTGCAGTATCTCTTATAGATGATTTTGCTGCCATTGATCCATAAGTAATAATCTGTGCAACCTGATTAGCCCCATACTTATTGATGACCCATTCTATTACGCGATGACGTCCCTCATCATCAAAATCAATATCAATATCAGGCATAGATATTCTATCTGGATTTAAAAAACGCTCAAAAAGTAAATCATATGTAATAGGATCTATATTCGTTATTTGAATACAATAAGCAACAACAGAACCAGCTGCAGAACCACGACCTGGACCAACAGAAACACCCATTTCACGAGCAGCTTTACAAAAATCTTGTACAATTAAAAAATAACCTGGATAACCTGTTTTTTCTATAGTTTCAAGCTCAAAGTCTAAACGTTCTCTTATATCATCAGTAATTTCTTTATAGCGAAATTTTGCGCCCTCATATGCTAAATGTCTTAAATATTTATTCTCACCTCGCTTTCCACCATCTTTGCTATCTTCTTTATTAATAAATTCATTTGGAATATTGTAATCTGGCAATAAAACATTACGAGCCAATTCATAATGTTCAATTTTATCAATAATTTCATCTATAGATTTAATTGCTTCTGGAATATCCAAAAACAAATTCTTCATTTCTTCTTGTGACTTAAAATAATATTCTTCATTTTCTAATCCATATCTAAAACCTCTTCCTCTACCCTTTGGAGTTGAAACTAATTCGTTGTTCTTTACACATAATAAAACATCATGTGTCTCAGCATCCTCTTTATTTAAATAATATGTGTTATTTGTTGCAACTAATTTAACACCATACTTTTTAGCTAATTTAACTAATGATTCATTTACATGATTTTCATTTTCTTGACCATGACGCATTAATTCAATATAAAAATCATCTTTAAAAATTGATTTCCACCAAATAAGTGATTCTTCAGCTTGAACCTCACCAACATTTAATAATAAACTTGGTATTTCACCATATAAATTCCCTGTCAAAACAATAATATCCTTACAATATTTTTCAATTACTGATTTATCAATTCTAGGAACATAGTACATACCTTCTGTATAAGCTAATGAAGCTAATTTTATCAAATTATCATAACCGCTTTTATTCTTTGCTAAAAAGACAACCTGATATCCATTATCTTTCTGGGTCTTATCACTCATGTCCTTGCAGACATTAAACTCACAACCAATAATAGGCATTATTTCAACAGAATCAAGAACATCATTTTCTTTCTTTTTTTCTTTTAAAGTCATATTATAATTAGCAACTTCTCTTTCAAAATGAAAAGCTGCCATCATATTACCGGTATCAGTTATAGCTACAGCGCGCATATTGTTCTCTGATGCCTTTTTCACCAAAGCACTTACATCAATAGTAGATTGAAGAATAGAAAATTGTGTATGATTATGTAAATGAGCAAAACTATATTCTTCTAATTCTTTAGAAACAGAATCTTTATTCGGAATATTAGAATTATTATCGTCTTTAATTTGAATGAACTTCAAACTTTCTTCCTTAAGGTTCAAATGCTTTATTCCTACAAGTTCAATTGATGGATTATTTTTTTTAAAATTCTGAATATAATCTTCGTCTTTTCCTAATTGATCAGAAGAGAATATCGAACTTCTAATTAATTCAAAAAAACATCTTGCAGTTGCTTCAACATCAGCAGTAGCATTATGAGCTTCTTGAAAAGATTCATTAAATAAAAAACTATATAACTCTGTTAATGTTGGTAACTTAAAACCACCTCCTCTACCACCTGGAATCTCACAAAGTTTAGCGGTAACTTCTGTACAAGTATCAAGTATAGGTATATTGCTCATATGAGTATCAAGATTCAATCGATAATATTCACAGCTAAGAACATTAATATCAAACTTTACATTTTGACCAACAATAAACTGAGCTTTTTTCAATGAAATATTGAATTCTTGTAATACTTCTATTAAATCAAATCCTTTATTTTCAGCTAACAAAGTAGAGATACCATGAATTTTCTCTGAATCATATGGAATATTATAACCATTTGGTTTGATTAAATAATCTTTCGCTTCAACCAATTCTCCCATATCATTATGAAGCTGCCAAGCAATCTGAACAACCCTTGGCCAATTAGAAACATCAGAAATTGGAGCATTCCAATTCCTTGGCAAACCAGTTGTTTCAGTATCAAAAATAATGTACATAAAAGAAAATTCTAACTACTAAAATTAGAAAAAAAGAGGTTGGAATTATTATAAAAATATGAACAAAAAGCTAGTGTTTTCAACAAAAAAAGATTAAATGAATTTAAAAATCATTTATTTTACAAAAAATAAAATCCGCCAAAAATAAAAGGCGGATTTGATAAAGAATCTAGTAAATATTACTAATTATAAAATATTCTTAAATAATTACTTATTTGCAGGGGCTCCTGTTTTATTGATTGGTGCACCTGAAGATGGTTTTGGTTTAACAGTACCTTTAATTCTAATAACCTTTGTAGGTGAATTAACAGCATTAGAAGTAATTGTTACAGATTTATTAATAGCACCAGGACGTTTAGTATCATATTTTACAGATAATGATGACGAGGCACCTGGAGCAACTGGCTCTTTTGGCCATGAAGGTACTGTACAACCACAAGAACCTTTAGCATTTGAAATAATCAAAGGAGCATTTCCTGTATTAGTAAATTTGAAAGTACATTGACCATTTCCAGCATATTCAACTGTTCCATAATCATGAATTTCTTTTTCAAATTCTATTTTTGCTCCGTTTGAAACCTCCTGAGAAAATAATTTATTCGCATTTGAGGTAACAACAACAACTAATAACAATAACAATAATTTTTTCATAAACTTTTTTTAATAATTCTTATTAACAAATATAATACCATATTTTTTTTTTAGATAAAAAATTAAAAAGATTTTAAAAAAATAAAACTATCGACTCTTTTTTAAAAGTGGAAATTTCATTTTATAATTAACATCAATCTCTCCCTTAGAAATATTTAATAATTTTTTACTAATTATTCGCTTTTTCAAAGGAGATAGATAATCTGTAAACAAAACACCTTCTATATGATCGTACTCATGTTGAATAATTCTCGCTGCATATCCATCATATTCCTCTTCTTTTAACTCCCAATTTTCATTGTAATAAGAAATAACAACCTTTTCTTTTCTATAAACCTCCTCTCGAATTTTTGGAATAGATAAACATCCTTCACTAAAAGCCCATTCTTTACCACTTTCTTCCTCAATAATTGGATTAATAAAAACTTTCTTAAAGTTTTCCATACCCTGTGCCATTGGATCTTCTTCTTGACCTTCTTCAACATCTGAAAACGGGGAACCATCAACAATAAAAAGACGGATTGATTTACCAATTTGTGGTGCGGCTAAACCCACACCAGAAGCAGCATACATAGTTTCAAACATATCCGATATTAATTGATCTAAATCAGAATAACTCTGCTTTATTTCAGAACATTCTTTCTTTAAAAGAACATCACCATAAGCTAAAATTGGTAGAATCATATTATTTAATATGTTTATGTAACAAAACTAATCCTTTGATTTTAAATATAGAACAAATGTGTTCTATTTAAAGATATTTTTTATCTAAAGACTAGACAAATAAGACTGTAAAATTATTGTAGCACTTACTTTATCTACCAATCTTTTATCTTGTTTATGTTTTTTTCTAGCTCCAGCAGAATGAATAGATTGACTTGCAATTTTTGAAGTAAATCTCTCATCTAATAAAATAACTTTGATATTAATAAATTTTTTCTCTAATTCATTCTTCAACAAATAGACATTCTGAGTAATATTAGTATCTTCATTATTTAACCCTTTTGGTAAACCTAAAATTATTTTATCAATATTTTCTTTCAACATTAATTCTCTCAAAAACACAATTAAATTTTTAGAATCAACAGTATCTAATCCAAATGCGAAAACATTAAGATCATCAGTAATGGATAACCCTGTTCTTTTTAGACCAAAATCAATTCCTAATATCTTTCCCATAATAACAAAGATGACAGAAATATAGCATTAAACAAAAAAATAGATTATAGATAACTATCTTTGTAAAAATAACAACAATTAAATGAAATCAATTATAGAAGAAGCTTGGAAGAATCGTGAGTTATTAAAAGAAAAAAAAACAATTCAAACAATTGAAAATGTTATAGAAGGTTTAGATAAAGGTAAAATTAGAGTTGCAGAGCCAATAGGTGATAAAAAATGGCAGATTAATGAATGGGTTAAAAAAGCTGTTGTTATGTATTTCCCTATTCGTGAAATGGAAACTATTGAGATTGGCCCTCTTGAATTTCATGACAAAATGAAATTAAAGAAAAACTATAAAAAACTTGGCGTTCGTGTAGTACCTCATGCAATTGCTCGATATGGAGCTTATATTGGATCTCAAGTAATTATGATGCCCTCATATATTAATATTGGAGCTTATGTAGATTCTAGAACTATGGTTGACACTTGGGCAACAGTTGGGTCATGTGCTCAAATTGGGAAGGATGTCCATTTAAGCGGAGGAGTTGGTATTGGAGGAGTTCTAGAACCACTTCAAGCAGCACCTGTAATTATTGAAGATGGTGCTTTTATAGGTTCACGTTGTATAATAGTTGAAGGAGTTCATATTGGAAAAGAAGCAGTTCTTGGAGCAAATGTTGTTTTAACCAAATCAACAAAAATCATTGATGTAACTAAAGATGAACATAAAGAAATTAGAGGTCATGTACCTGAACGTAGTGTTGTTATTCCAGGATCTTACACAAAAGAATTCCCTGCAGGAAGTTTCCAAGTTCCGTGCGGATTAATTATTGGAAAGCGAAAACAATCAACTAATCTGAAAACATCTTTAAATGATGCATTAAGAGAAAATAATGTAGCTGTATAAAAATTTAATTTTTCTAAAAAAGTAAATTATATAGTTAGTCAATTACATTAAACTTTGTTATCTGATTATTTAATCTCATAAAATAAATCCCATTAGAAAACTTAGAAATATCAATATATAATTTAGAGCTATTAATACTTTCAGATTGAACTAACTGCATTTTATTATTAAAAATTTCTATTTTTTCTGAACTCTCATTTTTTATTAAAATAGTTAATCTATCTCTAGAAGGATTAGGATACAATATAAATTGATTTTCAACAGATTCTCTAATACCTAAACCATGATTTGAAATCTTAGATACTCCAGTACTAGTAGCAACCCAAAGATCATCATTATCATCAACCGTAATAGCTCTAACTACTGGACCCACTAAACCGTCAGCAACCTGATATTCTAGCCATTGAGAACCATCATAACCGCAAACACCACCTTCTGTAACTAAATAGTCAACATAAACCCCAACCCAAATATTTCCTTGAGAATCCATTTCAACATCCTCTATCGGATTTAAAGTATCTGGCGCAGGTAATGTTAACATAGTAGTATGATTCATCAAAAAATCAAAATTATTATCAAGAACGGTTACACCTTCAGATGTACCCACCCATTTTTGTTCTTGTTGATCAACAACTAAAGCACGCAATTTATTATCAAGTATGCCATCTGTCTCAGTAAATGAATTTAAAACTGAACCATTATAGATAAAAAGACCTCCTAATCCAGAACATAAATAAATATCTCCATTAGAACCCTGATCAATATCTACAACACCGCCAAAAGGCAAACCATCAGATGTACCGATAGAAAACCAATTATTCCCATCAAATTTAGTAACACCGCTATTTGTTCCAAACCAAATATTACCATCACTATCTTCATTAATACATTTAATTACATTATTTCCCAAACCATCAGCAGTTGTATAAGAAGTAATAATACCACCACTAAATAAATTCGGTAAATCCACATAACTTACACCAAAGTCTGTACCTAACCATACACCCGAAGAGGATACATGAATAGCCTGAATTGTATTATCTATAAGCCCATCTGATGTTGTGAAATTATACCAATTAGCTCCATCAAATACTGAAAGACCATTTTGTGTACCAAACCATAAATATCCATCATAAGCATCTATACAATTCACATTGTCGGCTAACAAACCATCTGCAGAAGTATAATTAGTAAATGTTTGTGCAAAATTTACTGCGCATAAAAACACAGATAATACAATTGATAATTTAATCTTCATCATAATCTATTTTTTAATTATTATTTTCTTAACTAATTCAACATCTCGAAACTCACAAGAAACAAAATAAACTCCTGATTTAAAATTACTGGAATCAATTTTTAAAACATCAATACCTAAAGTATGCATATCAGACATTAATATTCGTCCATCTATTGTATAGATATTAATTATTGACTCTTCATCAAAATTTATTTTAATATCAAATGAATTCACCGCTGGATTCGGAAAAATAAAAATATCATCATTTAACAAAGCTTCATCACTTTCGATATTAAAAGATTCGTATGTAGGAATCATCTCAATAAAATCTCCCACTCCATTTGGATAACGTCCATAAGAAATTGCCGGATGTTGATTACTAAAATTAATAGAATCAATAATACTACCATCACTATAACTCATCCATAAAGAATCCCTTTCTTTATCTAATTTAAAATTAGCATGAGCACCATCTTGATTTACATCATCATCTGCCCAAATGATATAATATGAGTCAGGATTAATAGTAACCTCTGGAAGTAACCACTTTAATTTATCCTGTGAATCATTAGACAAATAAATATCTTTCGTTGAAATCTTATAACTAGTATTATTATATAACTCAATCCAATCATCGTATTCACCGTCACTATCAGATACAACAAAACTATTTACAGCCATTAATTCATTAATTGTTAAATCTTTTGGACTAATTTTTGATTCAATTGTATAATATTCATAAGCTGCACGTTCAGGAGAAAAACGACCAGAAGAATCATTCTCAGCATAAATATAATATTGTACAACATTTGAAACATTTGGAATTAAAGCTCCAAAAACACCATCACCGGAATTACCGTCATTAAAAAAACCATTATCTAACATATCTACAATAGTAAATGATTCACTTTCTGAAAAACGATACCCTAATAAAACGTTAGCATTAATATCACTAACCGTTGCATTAATGAATGCATCATCTCCAGCATTTAGATTTAATGGATAATGATTAACCATTGTTATGTCTGGTGAACCTTGAATACCAGGAAAAGTATCTAAGTATAATGCTCGAGAATACATTAAGTCTGTTATACCTGGATAATCAATTAAATCAGAAACAGTAGAACTAAGATTATCTATGAAATCATTATTTGAATAAAATTTATTTGTATCCGCTATTACATCATCACTAATTATTGATTGCATATAGATAGCTCTTTGTTCAAAATCATTATTTAAAAAATTCTCTTCAAGTATTGTTCTTATATGAGCTAAATACATCCTTCTATATGTATCATTCTCAAATAAATTTCTTAATAATGGTCTAGGATATACCGAAACACTTGAATAATGCAATAATGGATCAATCGATTTTGCTTCATTAATCGTAAAACCATCCCAATTATCAGAAGCATCAGTAAATCTATAACTAGCAAAAGACATATTTAAATCCCAGATAATAGGATTAAATAAACCCGATTTATCTTTATATATGTAATAATTTTGAGCATAACCAATGTAGCTATCATAATTAACAATCACATAATTTAATGCATGCATCCAAAGCGTTCTATCAATATTAAGTTTTGAATTAATATTATTAGGTGAATCGTTTAAAGTATCAATAAAGGATTTCAATTCATTCCAATCAGAGAGTAAATCCGATTTCAATTTATAAAAGGGATAATAATTTACTATATCGGAACCAAGAGTATTGGAAAGATTTGAATTTTCTCCATTTAAATCTAAATTTTCAGGATTACATTTAAAAAAAATATTATTTCTAGTACCATAATGATCTTCTAAAAAATCTTTATTAACAGATTCAACATTAGTATATAAACCTATCAAAGTATCATTAACATAAACATTGGCATAATTAGCTCTAGAAGCAGGCATATATTTCCGAGCTATTTCATATGATAGAGTTTCTCTTACAAATGAAGGATCTTGAATTACATTACTTAATTTTAACTTATTTATTCCATAATGTTCTAAACCAGAAAATGAATAATCTAACGAAATATTAAATGGATTTTTTACTCTAGAAGGACTGTAAGAACTATATCCTTTATATCTTACACCAACACCGGGATAATATACACCATCAATAGTTAAGTTGGCAGCAAGTCGCTGATCCATACCATCAGCATAGTAGTTATCTAAAATTTGGTCCCAATTATTTTCTTCAAAATATATTCTAATTTCACGAATACTATCAATAGAATAAAAGTCTGTTTGAGAAATTAGGCTTTTAGATAGAAATAATATTAAAAAGATAGTGTATATACGCATTTACATATCTATCTAATTAGAGAAATCTTCCGAACGATTTCTTTTTCATTATTAAAGTTCAAACTAACAAAATAAACTCCATCTTCAAAATTAGTCAGATCAAGATTTAAAGAATTTTTTGTTTCTAAAACCACTTTACCAAAAACATCAATTATTTTAACCGATAAACTATTCTCTCCCAAAATAAAACCATCTATTAGAAAAATTCCATTTGATGGATTAGGATATATATTGATTTTGGATAATGTTTGTTCTGAAACCGATAATAAACCACAAGGATCTTCTCCTAAAAGAGCTATAATACCTGGATGATCACATTCATATCTAAATGCTTTAGTTGGCCCAGCATTGTATTGCCAAACAACATTTCCAGTTTGATCAACTTCATACATGTAATTTTGAGAAACATTAACAAATATATTACCGTTTGACATCGCATCACTTGCACTTTGACCATTAGCACTTGCTAAACAAACATGTTGAAAATCATAATTAGCAGGCCCATAAGAATTTCCTGAAAAATTATAAAGATATCCATTTTCTGGAGCTTGAATTGCTTCGACTGTAGATCCACCTCCTGGAGCACCAGAATTATTGAAATATTGAATATAACCACCTAGCGGACGACCATCATCTTTAATCCACCTTGGATCATGAACAGCATTAGGTATTGTTTGTGATGCTGATGAACCATAGTTACTAGGATTTCCCCAACGATATAAAAAATCACCACCCATACCTGAATTCCCTCCAGTATGACCTGCAGCTTCAGCAGTAGTTGTACTATGATCTATAATAAAAATTTCACTTGCAAATCTAGAGCTAAAAACTAATTGATCAAGGTCTTCATTGTAATCTACACCATTAACATGAAACCAATCACCTCCTCCGCCACCGGGACCTCCGCCACCAGGACCTCCGCCACCAGGACCTCCGCCACCAGAAACTGCATTAATATCCATTAATTCTGGATGATTAGCAACAATACCATAGTTATCTTTTGTTGGATCATGATCTTGAATCAAATGATCCCAAATATGCCATTCCCAAACAATATCAGCACTTGTTCCATTTTGTTGCAATTCAACAAAATGAGTAGGCCATTTTTCAGAAGATGGATTATCAAATCCTGCTTGAATTAATTCGGCAGTTGACTTAACCTCCCAGGCAGTTAATATTACATTACCATTTGGTAATAATGTAATATCATGATGAGAAACATGATCTGAATTTGAATAAACATATTCCCAAACAACATTCGCATTTGGATCAAGCTCTTGAATTTTCCCACCAACAGCAGCTCCATTTAATTGATTGTTATTGTATTTTGTTCCACGAACAATATTACCATTTTCTTTTAATAGAACTGTATAATTACAAGAACTAGAACATGACCAATTATGAGCGATATTACCTTGATCATCAATTAAATATGTAGTATTTTGATTTTGTAAATTATAAAGAGCATATCCATTAAATGACTGTGAATTAAGATTTTGAAAACAAAATAGAACAGTAATTAAAGACAAAAAAGGAATATATTTTTTAAGATTCATAGTTGATAAGTTTAAAATATTTATTTACTGACAATATACAACTAATCTCTATAAATTATGCACAAAGGCTCTTTTTAGGAGGTGAAAACTTTGTTAAATTAATACCAACTACTGCAGCTTCGTATTCTTCCATAGTTGGAATTCTTCCAAGAATAGCAGAAAGAACTACAACAGGTGTTGAAGCTAGTAATGATTCTCCTTTCTTACGATCGGAATCAGCAACTACACGACCTTTAAAAAGTCTAGTTGATGTGGACATAACTGTATCGCCTTTTTCAGCTTTCTCTTGATTACCCATACAAAGATTGCATCCAGGTCTTTCTAGATACATCATATTTGAATATTTAGTACGTGCTGTATTCTTAGGATTATTGTCATTAAACTGAAAACCAGAATACTTTTGTAATACATCCCAATCGCCTTCTTCTTTAAGTTCATCTATTATATTGTATGTAGGCGCAGCAACGACAAGAGGTGCATTGAATTCGACCTTACCACTTATTTTCTCCAAATTTCTTAACATTTGGGCTAGAATCTTTAAATCCCCTTTATGAACCATACAAGAACCAACAAATCCAAGATCAACTTTTTTCGAACCTTTATAATAAGAAATAGGCCTTATGGTATCATGTGTATATCGTTTAGATATATCTTCATTATTAACATCTGGATCAGCTATCATTGGTTGAGAAATGATATCTAAGTCTACCTCAAATTCAGCAAAATATTTTGCATTAAAATCTGGTGCTAATGGTAGTTTTTTTCCTGTTTCAATATTTTTTATTCTCGTATTAGCTTTATCAATTAACTTTTGCAAAACATTCTTATTGTTATCCATACCTTTATCAATCATAATCTGTATTCTGCCTTTGGCAATCTCTAATGATTTAATTAAAGTTTTATTATCTGATATACAAATAGAAGCTTTAGCTTTCATCTCCGCAGTCCAATCTGTAAATGTAAATGCTTTATCTGAAGGAAGCGTTCCAATATGCACCTCTATTATTCTACCTTGGAAAACATTTTCTCCATCATACTTCTCCAACATTTGAGATTGTGTTGCATGAACAACATCTCTAAAATCCATATGGTCTTTCATTTCTCCTTTAAAGGTAACTTTGACTGACTCTGGTATTGGCATACTTGCTTCACCAGTTGCTAGAGCTAAAGCTACAGTTCCAGAATCAGCACCAAAAGCAACACCTTTAGACATTCTAGTGTGAGAATCTCCACCTATAATAACATCCCAATCATCGACCGCAAGATCATTTAAAACTTTATGAATAACATCAGTCATAGGATGATATTTTCCGTTTGGATCTCTACCTGTGATTAAACCAAAATCATTCATAAATTTCATCAATTTAGGAATATTAGATTTTGATTTATCATCCCAAACAGAAGCAGTATGACAACCAGATTGGTAACCTATATCTACAATTGGAGAAATTACAGTAGCAGCCATCATTTCAAGTTCTTGGGAGGTCATTAATCCTGTCGTGTCTTGAGAGCCAATCACATTGACTTTAATACGAGCGTCAGAGCCTGCATATAATTTTTTTCCCAATATATTTCCAAGTACATTTTGATTAAATATTTTCTCTACCGCGGTCAAACCTTGCCCTTCAATTGAAATCTCTTTTGAAGTTGCATAAACTTGAGGTACATCAATACCCAATAAATTCGCTGCAAAATTCTGCAATTTTTTACCAAATACAATAGCATAAGAACCTCCTGCTCTAATAAACTCCATTTTTTGAGGAGTTAAAGCTGCAGAAATATCTTTCAGTTCTTTATTTCCATTATATAATTTTTTTGATTTTGTATTAATCTTAAGAATGGTTCCAGTCTTAACAGAATAAACCTCTTCAAGAATAGGTTCTCCATGCTCATCCATGATAGTATTACCGTTATTATCTTTTTTCTTAACCCAATTCTTAAGATCAATTCCAATACCTCCAGTTACTCCTACAGTAGTCAAAAAAATCGGAGAAATACCATTAGTACCTGCAATTACAGGAGCAATATTTATAAATGGAACATAGGGACTTGATTTAATACCAGTCCAAAGAGCAACATTATTAACACCTGACATTCTTGAAGACCCAACTCCCATTGTTCCTTTTTCAGCAATTAACATTACACGTTTATCAGGATACTTATTTTTTAATGATAGCAGTTCATTTTGCATATCTTTGTTATGCTCAAACAAACATTGACCATGTAATTCACGATCTGATCGAGAATGTGCATCACTACCAGGAGATAATAAATCGGTAGAAATATCACCTATTCCTGCAATGTAAGTTACTACTTCAATCTCTTCATCAACTTCAGGTAATTTAGTAAAGAATTCTGCATGAGCGTAGCTTTTTATAATATCTTCAGCAATTTCATTCCCCTCTTTATAAGATACTTCTAAACGGTCAGTATCTGCTTCATAAAGAAAAACCTGTGTCTTCAAAACTTTTGCCGCTTCTCTTGCAATAGACAAATTATCACCTAGTGCTAAATCAAGTAATACCTTTATAGAAGGACCTCCTTTCATATGTGACAATTGTTCAAAAGCATTGCTTGGTTTTATTTCATCTAAAACAAATTGACCAAGAATTATATCTTTAAGAAATTTGGCTTTAACAGACGCAGCACTTGTTGTGCCTGGAAGGACATTATATATAAGAAAATTTAAAGATTCTTTTCTATTGACATTTTTTGTATCCTTTATTTGTTTAATAATATCGATTAACAAATTACCATCATCAATAGGTTTTGGATTTAAACCTTGAGATTTTCTCTTTTCTATTTCCTCAACATATTTGCAATAAGTATTCATAATAAAAATGTTTAAACTTTATAAAACACTAATAAAGTTAAGTATCAATTAGAATAAATTTGATGTACGAATTTACTAATTTTAAGCTGATTTTAAAGGTCAATCAATCAAAAAACATAGAACGAAAAATAAACTTGTAAAAAAAACAATAAGATTCAAAAGATTTTTAATATCTTTGCGCTCCTTGTTTGACTATTGTTATGTTTTAAACAAGAAAAGAATATTAATTTAGAATTTAACTTAAAATTTATGAATTCGTACGAAACTGTTTTCATTTTAACTCCCGTTTTGTCTGAAGATCAGGCAAAGGAAGCAGTGCAAAAATACCAAGAAGAAATAAATTCTTTAGGTGGAAAAATTAAGCACTCAGAAAATTGGGGATTGCGTAAACTAGCATACCCTATTCAAAAAAAATCAACTGGATTTTACTTTTTATTAGAATTTGAAGCTGCCGGATCAATCATATCCAAACTAGAGCTTAACTTCAAAAGAGATGAACGTATTATTCGTTTCCTAACAGTTAAAATGGATGCTAACCATATAGAATGGGCTGAAACACGTAGATCTAAGATTAAGGAAAAGAAAAAAGAACAAAAAGTAAAAAAAGAGCAGAAAACTGAAGCTTAATTAATCACAAAATAAAAAAAAGACAAAAATGGCTCAAAATGATATTCGTTATTTGACTCCGATTAGCATCGAGATCAAAAAAGAAAAGTACTGTCGATTTAAAAAGAGTGGTATCAAATTTATAGATTACAAAGACTCTGATTTCCTTCTAAAACTAGTAAATGAGCAAGGAAAAATTTTACCTCGTCGTATTACTGGGACTTCTGAAAAATTCCAAAAGAAAGTTAATCAAGCTATAAAACGTGCACGTCATATTGCTATACTTCCTTATGTTGGAGATATGTTAAAATAATTAGTAATTATAAGTTAGAAACCTTATTCAAATGGAAGTAATTTTAAAAAAAAACGTAGACAATTTAGGATATGAAAATGAAATAGTTACAGTAAAACCAGGATATGGTCGTAACTTTTTAATTCCTCAAGGATATGCTATTCTTGCAACAAAATCTGCAAAAAAAGTTCATGCAGAAACAATGAAACAAAAATCACATAAAGAATCTAAAATTTTAGAATTAGCAAAAGAAACTGCAAGTAAAATTGAAAAAACTGTTCTTAAAATAGTTACTAAGGCTGGTGATAAAGGGAAAATTTTTGGTTCCATTAATACTGTTCAAATCTCAGAAGCATTAAAAGAAGAAGGTATAATTGTTGACAGAAAATCACTTAAAATTAAAGATGAACCAATTAAAGAAATTGGTATATACGAGGCAACTGCTAATCTTCACAAAGAGGTTATATCAAATTTCAAATTCGAAGTTGTTGGTGAATAACAAATAAATTCTTTAATTTATTAATAGAATTTAAAATATAGAGCCATAGTTTATCTTTTCTTTGTATAATTGTAAATATGAAAAAGGAACACTATACATTATTAGCTTTAACAATTTTTTTTCTTGTGTTTACAAGATTAATCCCCCACCCACCCAATTTCACTCCAATTTTGGCAACTTGCATATTTGCAGGTATGAAATTTAAACAGCACTTATATTCTTACCTCGCCCCTATCTTAGCAATGTTTATTGCTGATATATTTATTGGACTTCACTCTGGAATTTTTATTATATACCCAACTTTATTGATAATAGTTTTTTTAGCAAGAAAATTTACAAGTATAAATTCAGCAAGTATCCTATCCTCTTTATTCTTTTTTATTGTAACTAATTTTCAGGTCTGGATTTATAGCAATATGTACCAAAAGGATCTATATGGTTTAATTGAATGCTATACATTAGCACTACCATTTTTTAGCATGACACTAATTAGTACATTTATATATAGCTATATTTTGTTTATTGGTTTTGAATTAATTACAAAAATCAAAATCAGAGATAAAATATAAGTCAGAATAAAGGAACTATTATTTTTCAAGGTTCCAAAAATCTAAAATTTATTGAAAATTATTAATTAGAAATACAAAGGAATCTAATTAAAGAACTAGCGTTTATGCATACCCTCATCAGATACAGACAGCTTCTTTCTTCCTTTTCTTCTTCTAGAAGCTAGTACTCTACGCCCATTTTTAGTTGCCATACGACTACGAAAGCCATGCTTATTTCTTCTTTTTCTTACTGATGGTTGAAACGTTCTTTTCATAATTCTTTAATTTCATTTTAGCACGAAGTAATGACTAAAATGGAATGCAAAGATAACTATTTTTATTTTTATCCAAAGCCTTTATAGAATTTTATGTAAAAAATAGATGATTACTTAATTTGTATGTAATTTCGTGATTAAGAAATTTTATAAAATGTTAAAAAAAAGGAATAAGAAAACTAAGCTATCTAAAAACAGTATAAAGGAAGTAAAAAAAATTTTTTCTTACCTAAAACCATACCGATATCTATTTTCTTTAGGGTGGATTTTTCTTGTTATATCTAGTTCTATTGGATTATTGTTTCCAATAATAATGGGACAATTATTAGGTTCCGGATCAGATCAACCTTCCTCTATGGATGGTGTTCTTAAAATGATTAATCTTAGCAATCTAACAACTTATGCAATTGCTTTATTTATAATTTTTGCAGCCCAATCTCTCTTTTCATTTTTTAGAATTATAATATTTACAAATGTCACTGAAAATACACTTAAAGATATTCGAAAAGATGCATTTGAAAAATTAATATATCTCCCAATGGATTTCTTTAATAAAAATAAAGTAGGCGAATTAACTAGTAGACTTTCTGCTGATATTGAAAAATTACAAGAAACGATGCGAACAACAATTGCCGAATTTTTTAGACAAATTGTTATGATTATAGGTAGTGTTTTTTTCTTAATATACATATCCCCAAAACTAGCTTTAATAATGCTATCTACTATACCTATAATAATAATCACAGCAGTATTTTTTGGACGTTTTATAAGAAAATTATCAATACATGCTCAAGATGAATCTGCTAAATCAAATTCAATAATTGAAGAATCATTAATGGGCATTTCAAATGTAAAATCATTTACCAATGAATTATTTATGATTAATCGATATATAAAATCCATAAATCATATTCGTGCTCTCAATATTAAAAGTGGTTTATGGAGAGGTATTTTCGTTTCTTTCTTAATATTTTGTATGTCTGGTGCAATAGTAGTAGTTGTTTGGCAAGGTTTGTTGATGACTCAAGGAACATATCCAGAATTATCTCGTGGAGATTTTTTCACATGTATGCTTTTAACAATAATGATGGGTATTTCATTCGGTGCTGTACCTGATATGTATTCTAGCATTCAAAAAGCAATAGGAGCTTCAGAAAATCTAATGAACATTATAGGTTCTAAAAGCGAGAAACAAATATTAAACGGAAAAGAAAAACCAGACATTACTGGTGAAATAAGTTTCAAAAATGTATACTTTAATTACACACAAAGAGACAATATTGATATATTAAAAGATATTAGTTTCAATGTAGACCAAAATCAAACAATTGCATTAGTTGGACCATCTGGCTCTGGTAAATCAACAATAGGATATTTACTACTAAATTATTATCCTATTTTAAAAGGTGAAATTCTTTTTGATAACATTGACATTTCAAAAATTGACACAGAGCACTTACGTTCTCAAATAGCAATTGTACCTCAGGAAGTTATACTTTTTTCTGGCTCTATAAAAGAAAATATAATATATGGAAAACTAAATGCAACAGATGATGAAATAATCGAAGCAGCAAAAAAAGCAAATGCATGGGAATTTATCGTGAAATTTCCTGATAAACTCAATACCGAAGTTGGAGATCGCGGAATTCAATTATCTGGAGGACAAAAACAAAGAATAGCAATTGCTAGAGCAATTTTAAAAAACCCTAAAATTTTAATTTTGGATGAAGCCACATCATCATTAGATTCAAAATCTGAAAATTTAGTTCAAGAGGCATTAAACAAGTTGATGGAAGGTAGAACTTGCTTTGTTATTGCTCATAGATTATCAACAATAAAAAAAGCTGATAATATCCTAGTTTTGTCAGATGGAATAATTAAAGAAGAAGGTAAGCATAATGAATTAATATCTTCTAAAGGTATTTATGCAAACCTAGTAAAACTGCAAAATGTAAATAACAAAAGTTAAATTACTATTGAGGAGTACAAGTTTTAAATAAATCACCAATAGTACCTTTACTACAAGCATCAGCCGCATTTCTTCCTCTATATGTTTCTGTAGTATAAGTTGGATTACCACCTATACCGTTATAATCAACACATTCACATGTATATTCTTTTCCACATGAAAATAAGCTAAGTGATATTACAAAAAACAATATAAAAGCCTTAATTTTTTTTAACATAATAATTATTTTAGTTAACTATAAACTTACAAAATTATGGTGACACTACACGCATAATTTCAGCACAGATAATTGCTCCATAAGTTCCTAGGGCATATCCTAAAACTGCTAATAATGCTCCAACACTAGCTAATGAAGGATGGAATGCAGATGCAACAATCGGAGCAGATGCAGCACCTCCAATATTAGCTTTTGAGCCAACTGCGACAAAGAAAAATGGAGCTTTAATCAATTTTGCTATAACAAACAAAATGAAAATATGAACAAGCATCCATATAATACCAACTAAAATTAATTGGGGTTCTTCTATTGCTTTTTCTAATTCCATTTTCATGCCAATTGTAGCAACCAAAATATATATAAATATACTTCCTATCTTAGAAGCACCTCTTCCTTCGTACCTTCTCAGTTTAGTAGCAGATAAAATTAACCCCCCAGTTGTAGATATAACAACCAACCAAAAAAATGAACCTGAAAATGGCGAATCCTTACCCATAATACTAGCAATAAAATCAGACATTGCAATACCAGCATAATGAGCAAATGCAACTATACCAAATGTTATACCAATAATGACCATATAATCTGTTAAAGTTGGATTTTTTTCGGAGACACTTTGATATTTAGTCATACTTTTCTTTAAATTTTCAATTGATGAAGTATCGGCTTTTAACCATTTATCAAATTTTTCTGAACGTGCAGCACCCCATAGTAAAAATGCCATCCATAGATTTGCTACAACAATATCAACTGTTACCATTTTACCATAAAAATCAGGATTATATTTATATGTTTCAAGCATTGCTGCTTGATTTGCTCCACCACCAATCCAACTTCCAGCCAACGTAGAGAATCCTCTCCAAGCAGCTTGATCTCCTATACCACCAACAACATCAGGGTCAATAAAAGAATAGATAAAAATAGCTATTGGACCACCAACTATGATACCAAAAGTAGCAGTTAAAAACATTATAATTGCTTTAGGTCCAAGATTAATTATTCCCTTAAAATCAATACCTAATGTCATTAATATCAATGCACCCGGTAATAAATAATTCTTTGCCATTGGATAAAGGCTTGAATATTCTTTTGAGATTAATCCAAAAGAATCTAAAATTGCGGGAATTAAATAACATAATAATAATGCTGGAATAAACATGTAAAACTTTTTCCATCTTTTAGAATCAATACTTGATGTATAAAATATCAATGCTAAAACAATTGCTAGTAAACCAAAAACAATTGTATCTGAAACAAATGTAGGTCGATCTCTATAATCAATTTTCAAAGTTAATTTATCATTACCATTAGATTTAAATTGAAGTAGATTTCCACCCCTATACATTGATGCAGATATCAAGAAAGAGGAATTAGCTCCTTTAATCAAAAAGGGAGAAAGCGTATTAACCTTATAACTTTTTTTAGAATCACCCTTAGTAAAAATAATAAGAGCAGAATCAATACCTCTATCATTAAAATCAATTGAATTAAAATCAACTAATATGTCTTCTTCTGCTTCAATTACTAAATCTTTTTCTAAAGAAATATTGATGTATTCTATTTCTCCTATATCTAATTCTTGAACTGCAAGACTATCCATTACTTGGAACTCTTGCGCATAAGATAAACATGAAAATATTGATATAATAAAAAATAGAAATATCCTCATATTAAAAATATTAATAATTGATTATAAGCACATTGAAACAAACTACTTAACTCCGTGCATCAACCTATTAACAACTTTGGTAAGAGCCACACCTAACAAACCAAGACCAATAGGAATAACTGTGAATATTAAGAAAAAGGTCGTCATATCATAATGTTCTGTGATTTTCTCAATCTTACCACCAAGAATACCGGCAAGTTTATTCCCAATTGCAACTGCAATATACCAAATTCCAAACATCATAGCTATCATACGTCCAGGAACCAATTTACTCACATAAGAAAGTGCTACAGGAGATAAACAAAGCTCTCCAAGAGTGTGAAATAGATAAGCTAATACAAGCCATATAAGACTAACTGAACCTGTTTTTGCTCCTGGCTCTATAGCCGTGGATCCAAATGCTAAAGCACCAAAACCAATTCCGAGTAGAATTAATCCAAGACCATATTTTGATGCAGCACTTGGATTATACTTACTTTCCCACCACCTAGAAAATAATGGAGCAAATGCAATAATAAAAAGTGAATTTAAAATTAAAAACCAAGTTGCAGGAATTTGAACTTCATTTTGTTTTAACTCTTTAACTGTAGCAGGTATAATACCTGTTTTTGAATTATTTTCTCTTGCCTTTTCTCTTATATTATTTTCTTTATCTTTTGATAAATATATAAACTTACCCTTCTTATTGACATCTAAAATAGATACAGCATCTCCTTTTTCTAATTTAACAGGCTCTATTAATGTTGTTGAAGCAGATAAAGTAGGCTCATCATCTTCTATTTCCTTTTGTATTTCTTCTGTAACTACTGTTTCAGTATATTCTCCTGGTTGTACTTCTGTCTTTATTAAATTATAAGAAACTACATATGAACTTGAATTTAAATCACGATTAATCATCCAAAATACAATGATCCAAATAATTATAAAACTTGATCCTAAAATCATATTTGCTAATTTAAATCTTTGAAAAGTCTGTTTAAATAATTTGAAAAGTACCCAAGTAATAATTCCAATAGGAACAACCATTATCAAGATATTAATTACAAGAAATACGTAATAATAGTTTCCGGTCATAACTCTATTTGTAAAGTCCTTAGCAAATACAGTCATTGAACCACCAGCTTGTTCAAAACTCATCCAAAAAATAACAGTCATAATTGCAAAAACAACAATGGCTATCATCCTATCTCTTGTAATCTTAGGGTATCTGATGATTCTAGAAATAACTAACCAGAAAAATGCAAAAAGCCCTACAAGTATATATTTATTTGAATAATCGACATCTCCAAATTCAAGAATATTTATACCTGCAATTTTTGATAACGGATCGTTAATTACCCAAGTAACACCAATAATAGAACTAAGAACAACTAATATCTTATCAAAGACTGTGAAAGGATTTAATCGATCTCCTTCAAATTCTAATTTAGAACTTTCATTTTTTTCAGTTTTAGGGTCTGGTTTTTTACCAATATCACCAAAAATATTTCGACTAAGATAAAATTGCATCATTCCCATCAACATGAATATTCCAGCTAAACCAAATCCATAACTCCATCCAACTTTTTCACCAATATAACCGCAAAGTAAAATACCTAAGAAGGCACCAGCATTAACACCCATATAGAAAATTGTAAAAGCTCCATCTTTCTTTTCTGGAGTATCTTTATACATTCGAGAAATAATAGAGGTCATATTAGGTTTAAAGAAACCATTTCCAACTATTAATAAAGCTATACCTATGTATAGAAAGATATGACTAGACTCTATTGCCATAGAAGCATGCCCCAAAGTCATAATTATGGCTCCAATAATCACAGCCCTTTGATAACCCATATAATTGTCTGCTATATAGCCTCCTATAATAGGAGTAATATAAACTAAAGCAGTATATGTACCATATAACGCCATGGCATGTTCTATTGGCCATTCCCATCCGCCTAGACCGAATGCACTTATTAAAAATAGGACCAATAAAGCACGCATACCATAGTAGGAAAAACGTTCCCACATTTCTGTAAAGAAAAGAACAAATAATCCGGATGGATGACCCAATACTGTTGATTTAAAAATATCTGAATTTTGATTTGACATAACTATTTATTTAAAAAGTTTTATAATTCTTACCATTATTTATTTAACCACCCCATCGATATCCTCAGCACCATGTGTTAAAGCCTTAAGCTTATTTAAGATTAACATTACTAGAAAACCTATTAATATTGTAAATACAGCGATCCCAGTAAAAATAATATATTCACCCAAAGACTCTGACCACTCTCCCAATAAACCTGCCAATTTACTACCGAATCCTGTCATAGCGAAATAAACCCCCATCATTATAGAGGCATATTTTATTGGAGCTAACTTGGTAATAAATGAAAGTGCAACGGGCGATAAACATAACTCTCCTATAGTATGAAAAAGATAGGCTAATACAAGCCAATACATTGCAGAATAACCAGAGCTATTATATTGAGCAACGGCTCCAGTCATAAAAAAGAATCCCGCTCCCATAATTATTAAACCAATTATCATTTTAAATAACGAAGATGCTTCTTTTCCTTTTATCTTTCTTCTTGCCCAAAACCCTGCGACAAAGGTTCCAAAAATTACAATAAAAAGTGCATTTAAAGATTGAAACCATGTTGCAGGTATTTCATATCCTAGCAACATTCTATCTGTTTTTGTTTTAGTATATATATTCATTAATCCTCCGGCCTGTTCAAAAGCACCCCAAAATAATATTACAATTAAAAATGAAAGTAATAGAACAACTACACGATCTTTTTCAACCTTATTTAGAGGTTTTTTAAATGCGTCTAGATCTGATTTTTCTTTAGATTTTCCTAGAAAGTTCCCGACATGCTCAAGATGTTTTTGACCAACAGCATATTGAACTAAACCTAAAAACATACCTAAACCAGCTAAACCAAAACCATAATGCCAACCATGAACCTCTCCTACATATCCTACAATTATACTAGCAAGAAATGCACCAATATTTATACCAATATAAAACAAAGTGAAACCTTTATCTCTTCTTACATCTCCTTTAACATAAAGACCACCAACCATCGTTGAAATATTTGGCTTTAACATCCCTACTCCAATAACAATCAAAACTAATCCAGAATAAAATGCCCAAATTTCTTCTATTGCTAATATACTGTGACCAAAAAGTAATAATATACCACCTAAATAAACTGATTTTTTCTGACCAAGAATTTTATCTGCAATAATGCCACCAGGAATAGACATAACATAAACCATCATTGTATACCAACCATATAAGGCAAGTGCCTCACCATCAGTCCAACCTAATCCTGGATTTTCTGTGTTTTCTGAGGACTGCGAAACTAAATATAAAACTAGAATTGCACGCATTCCATAATAAGAAAATCTTTCCCACATTTCAGTAAAGAACAAAACAAATAATCCTACTGGATGCCCAAATAACTGTTTTTGGGACAATAAATTATTCTCGTGGCTCATGAATTAAAATTATAAGTTGTGAATGTAATAAAAAAATGAAGAAAAAAATTATATTTACCACTCCCATTTATCACAATATGAATAATATATTTCTAAGTATTTTATTGTTTACGCTGTCTTTGTTCTCATTTTCAGCCTATACAAACATTAATCATTATAATCCTTTATTTAAAAGTCAAAACATTTTTGACCAACACACATACTCAAATTACTTAGTGATCAGTACAAATCATCTGCACTTAGATTTAATTGTAAATTTCGAAAACAATACAATCACTGGAGTTGCTAGACATCAAATGAGCAAGAGTAATACTTCTAAAGCAATTTTTGACATTAAAAATTTAAATATTCAAAAAATAACATTAGGAAAAGAGATAGAAATAGAAACAACTTTTACTATTGGAAAAAATGACAAAATTAAAGGCGCACCTTTAATCGTAAATATTAAACCAGGAACAGAATATATTAATATTTATTACCAAACTAATAAGGAGAATGAAGCTTTAGATTGGTTAGAACCAGAATTGACAGCTGGTAAAAAATATCCATACCTATATACACAAGGTCAAGCAATTTTAACTCGATCTTGGATTCCAGTCCAAGATACACCAATGAATCGAATTACATATTCAGCAGATATTAAAGTTCCTAAGAATCTTCTTGCTTTAATGAGTGCAGAAAATCCTAAAGAAAAAAATCCAAATGGTAAATATCATTTTGAAATGAAACAAGCAATTCCCTCTTATCTTATAGCGCTTGTAGTTGGAGACATTAAATATACTCCACTTGGAAAATTTAGCGGGGTATACTCTGAACCAGAACTAAGTAAACAATGTAAATATGAATTTGTAGACATACCAAAGATGATAAAAACAGCTGAAAATCTATATGGAAACTATCAATGGGATCAATTTGATATAGTAATACTTCCTTATTCCTTCCCTTTTGGAGGCATGGAAAACCCTAGATTAACTTTTGCTAATCCTACTTTAATAGCAGGTGATAGAAGTTCAATCTCTGTTATTGCTCACGAACTTGCTCACTCATGGTCGGGTAACCTTGTAACCAATGCTACGTGGAATGACTTTTGGCTAAATGAAGGTTTCACAGTTTATTTTGAAAATAGAATAATGGAAGCAATGTACGGTAAAGAAATTGCCGATATAAATGCTGTAATAGAATTTCAAGATTTGCTAACATCAATTGAAGACATAGAAAAAAGTGAACACCCTGAAGACAGCAGACTAAAACTTGAATTAGATAATAGAGATCCAGATGATGGTATGACAGACATTGCATATGTTAAAGGAGCTTTCTTTTTAAGAACACTAGAAAGTATAGCTGGACGCAATAAATTTGATAAATTTCTTCAAGGCTATTTTAATAGTTACGCATTTAAAACAATTACAACTGAATCATTTATTCAATATTTAAACAAAAATCTTCTTGAACCTAATAAAATAACTTTTAACACTAATGAATGGATATATGGTAAAGGTTTACCTGAAAACTGTATAAAAATAAATTCAAAACGCCTAAACAAAATGGAAAATTGGGCTCAGGAAATTAATTCTGGGGGAAAAGTATTTAAGAATAAAAAAATTAAACGCAGTGATTTTGTGACACAAGAATGGTTAGTTTTCATTCGGAAACTATCTTCAGAATTAAATATAAAAACATTAAATCAAATTGACGTTCAATTAAAGTTCAGCTCTAAAGCAAATGATGCTATTAAATCACAATGGTTTATATTAAATGTTAATGCAGGCAACAAAAAAATAAGACCCTATTTAGAAAAATATCTAATTAAAATTGGCAGAAGGTGGTACATAGAATCAATTTATAAATCATTAATGGAATCTAGATTAATAGATGACCAAAAATTCGCAAAAGAAACTTTCAATAAGGCTAAAAAAGGATATCATTACATATCCAAAAACACAATTGAAAAAATTGTCAACTAAATAGCTATTTTAAATTTAATATCTTCTCTTCGAGAATAGCTATTTTACTTATTGTATCAGATTCTTTTTTCTTCTCTATAGATATTACGTTTTCAGGAGCTCCAGTAAGAAATTTTTTATTTTGAAGTTTCTTTTGTACTGTTTTTAAAAAGCCTTTTGAATAGTCTAATTCTGCCTGTATTTTCTTTATCTCTAATTCTACATCTATTGAATCACCAAAAGGAATGAAATATTCATTAGTATCAATAATAAATGTATTTGAATTTTGAGGTTTTTCAATTATATATTCTATACTAGAAAGATTAGCCATTTTCAAAATAACAGGATCAAACATAGAATTTAAATCAGAATTCTTTTTAACAAATAACTCCATTTTAACCTTATTTGCAATATTATTTTTCTTTCGAATATTACGAATATTAGTAATAACATCCTTAACAATATTAAATTGAGATAAATAATCATTATCATTATTTAACTGATTAATATTAGGCCATGAAGCTACAATAACATCATCACCATTTTTCCTTGCACGAATTTGATGCCATAATTCCTCTGCAACAAAAGGTGTAAAAGGATGAATAAGCTTTAACAAAGATTCAAAAAAATCTATAGTACAATCTAAAGTGAATTTATCAATTGGATGCTTATAACCAGGCTTAATAATCTCTAAATACCAAGAGCAAAAATCGTCCCAAACCAATTTATATGTAGACATCAAAGCTTCTGAAATTTTAAACTTATCAAATAAATTATTAATAGTCTCCAACTCTTTATTAAACTTAATTTTAAACCAATTAATTGCAACTTTTGAAGAATCAGATTGAGGTAAATCTTCTTGAACTGACCAAGAACTAACCAAGCGATATGCATTCCATATCTTATTTGTAAAATTCCTTCCTTGTTCACACTGCGAACTATCAAAAGGTAAATCATTACCAGCTGGAGATGACAAAAGCATTCCAACACGAACACCATCAGCACCAAATTTGTTTATTAAATCAATTGGATCAGGAGAGTTACCTAAAGACTTTGACATCTTTCTCCCTAATTTATCTCTTACAATACCAGTATAATAAACATTTTTAAATGGAATTTCACTCATATATTCTTTTCCAGCAATTATCATTCTAGCAACCCAAAAAAACATAATTTCAGGAGCTGTTACAAGGTCGTTGGTTGGATAATAATATTTTATTTCTTTGTTATTAGGGTTAGTCAATCCATTAAATACTGATATCGGCCATAACCAACTAGAGAACCATGTGTCTAAAACATCTTCATCTTGCCTTAAATCTCCATGTGAAATAGGCTTACCTGATTTAATAGAAGCTTTTTTTAATGCATCTTTCAATGTCTTAGCTACAACAAAATCATTTCTATCAGAACCATAATACCATGCAGGTATTCGATGTCCCCACCATAATTGTCTAGAAATACACCAATCTCTAATGTTTTCCATCCAATGTCGGTACATATTTTTAAATTTTTCTGGATAGAATTTAATTTCCCCATCCATAACAGCATCTAAAGCTGGCTTGGAAAACTCTTTCATATCAACAAACCATTGTAAAGAAAGCTTAGGCTCAATAATTGCATCGGTTCTTTCAGAATAACCAACTTTATTTATATGATCTTCTGTTTTTATCAAATAACCTTTATCATAAAGTTCTTTCTCTATCAAATCACGAACAACAAAACGATCCATACCTTCAAAATGAAGTGCTTTTTCATTTAATGTGCCATCGTCATTAAGAATATCGATAGTTTCAATGTTATGTTTTTTTCCTAATTCATAATCGTTTATATCATGAGCAGGGGTTACTTTTAAGCACCCTGTTCCAAAATCCATATCGACATAATCATCAAAAATTACGGGAATTAATCTATCAACAATAGGAACAATAACTTTTTTGCCTCTGAGATTTGAATAACGTGCATCATTAGGATTAACACATATAGCAGAATCACCAATTATTGTTTCAGGTCTTGTAGTTGCAATTGTTATCCATTGATCATCTTCTCCATCTACCTTATACCTTACATAAAATAATTTAGAATTCACTTCTTTGTGGTGGACCTCCTCATCAGATAATGCAGTTAAAGCTTCTGGATCCCAATTTACCATTCTAACATCTCTATAAATTTTACCTTTTTCATAAAGATCAATAAATACATCAATAACAGAATCAGAATATTCAGTATCCATTGTAAAACTAGTCCTTTCCCAATCACATGACGCTCCTATTTTTCTTAGTTGATCTAAAATAATACCACCATGCTTTTCTTTCCAATCAAAAGCATGAGACAAAAATTGATCTCTTGTAAGATCCGACTTTTTAAGTCCCTCTTCTCTTAATTTATTTACAACCTTGGCCTCTGTTGCAATAGAAGCATGGTCTGTACCTGGCACCCAACAAACATTTTTACCTAACATACGAGCGCGACGAACTAAAACGTCTTGAATAGTACAATTCAACATATGCCCCATATGTAATACACCTGTTACATTTGGAGGAGGAATAACTACCGTATATGGCTCACGATCATCAGGCTTTGAATGAAAATATTGATTTTTCATCCAATGTAAATACCATTTCTCCTCTGATTTACTTGGATCATAAGTTTTGGGTGTCTGCATAAATATTTATTTAAACATAAAATTAGCAATTCCATATCAAACAATCATTTGATTATAAAGCATTATTTTTGAAAATAAATAAGAAACTATGAATTTTTTTAGAATTTCTATTTTACTTACAACTTTACTTGTGACTTTTTCATGTATAAGAAAGAAACATGCTGATACGATTATTCACAATGCAAAAGTATATACTATGGATAATAAAAATAACATCGAAGATGCTATTGCAATTAAAGATGGTAAAATAATAGCAGTAGGATCAGAAAGAGAAATTTTGAATAAATATCATGCAGATGAATTTATTAATGCCAAATTAAAACAAGTTTATCCAGGTTTCATTGACGCACATGGTCATATTATGTCGTATGCAAGACAAAAATTGGGTGTCAACTTAGTTGAATGCAAATCATATGATGAAATGTTGATTAAAATCAAAGAATATCAAGAAAAGAATAACTACAATTTTATAATAGGTTTTGGATGGAATCAGTCAAATTGGGATAATGATGAAATGCCATCAAATAGTAGGTTAAATGAATTATTCCCAGATATACCTGTTTGTCTTTTTAGAATTGATGGACACGCTCTTTTAGCAAATGAATACCTCATTAAAAAATCTAATCTAATAAAAGAAATTAATACAAACCCCGATTTAACATCTGGTGGTTATTTAGTTTACGACTCTCTTAAAAATTTTACTGGTGTCATGGTTGATAATGCGATGAATCCCATCCTAAATGTAATGCCAGAATTTCCAGAAAAAGAATTATCTGAAGCAATTATATCTATTCAATCTGAATTAATTTCATATGGGATTACAGGAGTTCATGAAGCAGGTTTGAAATTTAGTGAAGTTAATTTATTTGAAAAATTAATAGAAGAAGATAAACTAAAAATTAATATATATGCAATGCTTCTTCCTACTAAAAAAAATATTGAATTTGCTCGTGAAAATGGAATATATGAAAACAAAAACTTACTAATACGAAGTTTCAAAGTTTTTGCAGATGGAGCTCTAGGCTCTCGGGGTGCATGTTTAAAAAAATCATATAATGATAAACATGGTCACAATGGTTATCTAATCACACCTTTAAAGCGAATAAAAGAAATAATAAATTTATGCAAGAACATCGGTTACCAAATGAATACACATGCAATAGGTGATTCAACAAATAAATTAATTTTAAAGATGTACGAAGATATTTATAAAATTAATCCGGATCATAGATGGAGAATTGAACACGCACAAATAATTGATCCGAAAGACATAAAATTATTTGGAAAATCAGGAGCATTTCCAAGCGTACAACCTTCACATGCTACTTCAGACCAAAAATGGGTAGAATCTCGTTTAGGAGAAAATAGAATTGAAGGAAGTTATGCATATAACTCATTATTAAAAGAATATGGAATGATAGCAATTGGAACAGATTTTCCAGTTGAATTAACTGATCCATTTTTGACAATTCACTCCGCAATAAATAGAAAAAACAAAGAAAATTTCCCTATCAATGGATTCCAGGCTAATGAGTCAATAACACTAGAACAATGTTTACGTGGTATGACTACATGGTCTTCTTATGCTGCTTTTCAAGAAAACAAAATTGGCACAATTGAAGTTGGAAAAGATGCAACAATAGCAATATTTAATTCACCTGTATCTGCAAACAAAAGATATAGTCCAAACTATGCCTATATGACATTTATTCAAGGAGAAAAAGTACATGCTTATTGAATAAATTTTCCTCTTAATTAAAAAATAAAACCAATTCAATAATCTTTAAAATTATTTAACCTTGGATTTTAAGTAAATTAGTATCAATTAATTATATAAATAATGATAGATAAACTTAGACTATTTGACATCCCATATTATCAATTACAAAACAATCCAAATGATAATATGTTTGTCTCGAAAAAAAATGGAAATTGGAATAGTATTTCAACAAAAAAGTTTTTAGATACAACAATGGATTTATCTAGGGGACTTATTGCTTTAGGAATAAAAAAAGGAGATAAAGTTGGAATTATATCATCAACAAGGTATGAATGGAACCTAATGGATATATCAATTCAACAAATAGGCGCTATTGTTGTTCCATTTTATCCAAACATATCTGAAAAAGATTATCAATATATTATAAATGACTCAGGAGTAAAATTATGCATTATTGAAAATGAAGAACTTTTTCTTAAAATCAAGAAAATTAAAAATAACACCCCTTCTTTAAAAAACATCTACTCAATTGATGAAATAGAAGGCTGTAAGAATTGGATTGATCTAGCAAAACTAAAAGAAACAATAAAAATTGATGAGGTAAAAAAAGAAATGAATAAAGTTAAACAAGAAGATTTAGCAACAATAATATATACCTCTGGAACAACAGGATACCCTAAAGGAGTTATGCTTTCACATAAAAATATAATTTCCAATATAGCAGCTTGCATAGATCCAATTCCAGCAAAGGAAAATTCTAAAGTACTTTCTTTTTTACCTGTTTGTCATATTTATGAACGTATGTTACATTATCTATATATATATTTAGGATGCTCTATATATTTTGCTGAATCATTAGAAACAATAGGTGAAAATATTAAGGAAGTAAAACCTGATGTATTTACAGCTGTACCTAGATTAATTGAAAAAGTGTTTAACAAAATAATGGCAAAAGGAGATGAATTAAAAGGAATTAAACGTCAATTGTTTTTTTGGGCAGTTAAAGTTGCTGAAGAATATAAAGTTATAGGAAGATCACCAATATATAATATTAAATTAAAAATTGCTCGTAAACTCATATTCTCTAAATGGAAGGAGGCACTTGGAGGTAACATTAAAGCTATTGCTTCAGGAAGTGCTCCATTACAACCTCGTTTAGCAAGAATATTTATTGCTGCAAATATTCCTATTCTAGAAGGATATGGACTTACCGAAACCTCACCTGTTATTTCTGTTAACTGCTTCAAAAAGGGAATTAGAATTGGAACTGTTGGAGCTCTAATTGATGGTGTTGAAGTAAAAATTGCTAAAGATGGCGAAATACTTGTCAAGGGGCCTAATGTTATGATGGGATATTATAACAATCCTGAGGCTACATCAAATGTAATTAAAGATGGTTGGTTTCATACTGGTGACATAGGATCTTTTGAAGAAGAAAAATATTTAAAAATAACTGATAGAAAAAAAGAAATATTCAAAACATCAGGGGGGAAATATATAGCACCTCAAGCAATGGAAAATAGATTCAAAGAATCCCGTTTTATTGAACAAATAATTGTGATTGGTGAAGGTCAGAGATTCCCGTCAGCTCTTATTTTTCCTGATTTTAATTTTATTCGTCAATCGGTTAAAAATGACAAAATAAATTCTAGTTCAAATAAAGAAATAGCTAATTCTAAAGAAATTAGAAATTTAATTGACAATGAAGTAAATCAAATAAATGAAGAATATGGTAGTTGGGAAAAATTAAAGCGAATTCAAATCCTAGAAAATGAGATGACTGTAGAAAGAGGAGAATTAACACCGACACTAAAACTAAAAAGGAAAAAAATATTAGAGATTCATAATGATAAAGTGAAGAAAATCTATGAATAAAATTATTTACTTTTAACTGAAGTTAATTTAACTAAAGCATGATGAAATTTTGGGTAATAAGTGCCAACTTCAAATTTCATAGTAGTTAAATAATTTCTAATCTCATATTTAGCAGGGGTACTTTTAATATTTGTTTCAACTAGATTTGTACTTGTAACTATTCCTTTTCTGTTTACTGAAATTTCATAAATACAAAAACCATTATAAGAACCTTCAATAACAAAAGAATGATTACTTATCATTTTTCTATTATCATTAACAATACCTCCTTCTAAAATTTGACTAAAACAAGAAGAGAAAAGAATACTAAAAAGTAATGATATATATAATTTTATCATAAGTACAAATCTAAAAAATATTATAAAATACTTATCCAATTCGACCCCAATCAGGTCTAGAATCAAGTATTTCTTTCAATCGATAACGTATCATATTATGTTCTTCTAATTCAATAGAAGGATCTTTTATCAAAAGTTTTTTAGCCACAGTCCTTGCCATATCAACAACTTGATAATCCTTAGACAAATCTGCTATCTTTAAATCCAATAAACCACTTTGCTGAGTACCTAATAAGTCTCCAGGCCCCCTTAATTTCAGATCAGCTTCAGCTATTTCAAAACCATCATTTGTTCTAACCATAGTTTTCATTCGTTTTTCGCTTTCATTAGAGATTTCATCTCCAGTCATTAGAACACAATAAGATTTTTCTGCACCACGGCCAACTCTACCTCTTAGTTGATGTAATTGAGATAAACCAAAACGTTCAGCACTTTCAATAATCATTAATGATGCATTTGGCACATTAACACCTACCTCAATAACAGTAGTAGCTACCATAATTTGAGTTTCTCCTTTAATGAATCTATTCATCTCAAAATCCTTTTCTTCAGATTTCATTTGACCATGAACAATACTAACATGATATTTAGGCATCGGAAAAGTTCTAGTTAAAGAATCATAACCATCTATTAAATTATTAAAATCTAATTTAGAAGATTCCTTTATTAATGGATAAACAATATATACTTGTCTGCCTTTTTCAATTTCATTTCTAATCAGACCAAAAACAGATAAACGATTTGATTCATACTTATGAATTGTTTTTATGGGCTTTCTTCCGGGAGGTAATTCATCTATAACAGATACGTTTAAATCGCCATAAAATGTCATTGCTAAAGTTCTAGGAATTGGCGTAGCGGTCATAATTAAAATATGAGGAGCTAAATTATTCTTTGTCCACATTCTTGCACGTTGGGCAACTCCAAATCTATGTTGTTCATCAATTACAACTAATCCTAAATTCTGAAACTTCACAGGATCTTCTAAAAGTGCATGAGTGCCAACTAAAATATTAATTTCTCCATTTATAAGAGATTCATGAAGAATTAACCTATCTTTTTTCTTTGTAGAACCAGTTAGTATTCCAACTCTTAAATTCATTGATTTTAATAAATCAGATATATAAACATAATGCTGATTTGCTAAAATCTCTGTAGGTGCAATAATAGCAGCTTGATAATTATTTCCAATAGCCAGTAACATTGACAAGAAGGCAACTAAAGTCTTACCAGAACCGACATCACCCTGAAGTAAACGATTCATATGATGACCAGTATTTAAATCTTTTCGAATTTCTTTAAGAACTCTTTTTTGAGCATTAGTTAAATCAAATTTAAGATGATTTTCATAAAAAATATTAAATTCATCTCCAACCTCAGTCATTACATATCCTTTAGATTTTTGCAATGTTATTTTTTTTCTAACTAATAGCTCCATTTGAAGAAAAAATAACTCTTCAAATTTTAATCTAAATTTTGCTCTTTTAGCTTCAATTTCAGTTTTTGGGCTATGAATTAATCTAATCGCTTTTTCTTTAGAAATAAGTTTATTTTCAATAAGCATTTCATCTGAAAATGTTTCCTCAATTTGACCATTTAACTGATTTAAAATTGACTTAATAAGTTTCTGAATAGCCTTTGAATTCAAACCTACATCATTTAATTTCTCTGTACTTGGGTATACAGGTTGATAACCTATTTCTTGATTAGAGGATATCTTAGATATTTCTGGATGAGCAATATTCCAGCGACCTTTATAATTAGATGGTCTTCCAAATATTTGAATTTCCTTATTAACATCAAGAGAACTTTTAATCCATCGAATACCTTTAAACCAAATTAATTCAACTATACCAGTATCATCTTGAAATTTCGCTGTAAGTCTTTTATTTCTTCCTTTACCTGATTCTAATATCGATATTATTCTGCCTTTTATTTGAACGTTTCCTTTAACCTCATATATATCTTTAACTTTATGAAATACAGAACGATCTACATAACGAAAAGGATAATATTCTAAAAAATCTCCAAAGGTAAAAACTGAAACTTCTTTTTTTAAAACCTCTGCTTTTTGTGGGCCTACACCTTTTAAAAATTCAATAGGAGTTATCAAAAAATTATTCATAAATCAGAATAAAAAAGCTAAAAATCTAATTTTAATAAAGTTCATAACCCATTGAACTCAGATAAACCTTTATCTAACCATTCTTTAAATACTTTGGGATTAGAATGATTTTGAAAATCAGCAGAACCATTAGATAAATCTTTTCCATCTGGAGTCTGCATAATATAAAAGGGTTGAGCAGCGATACCATATTCATTAATCTGCTTTATCATCCATTTATCACCTACTGTAACCATATTTCGAGTTCGTTTTTCTCCAATCTTAATGTTTTTCTTTTGTTCATTAACAGGCAATTCGGTTCTTTCATCAACATATAGAGATACAATTACTAATTCTTGTTTTAGTATTTCATATACATCATTATCAACCCAAACTGATTCCTCCATTTTTCTGCAATTAACGCAATTCCAACCCGTAAAGTCTAACAATAATGGTTTGTCAACTTTTTTAGCATAAGATAATGCTAAATCATAATCGTGAAACACATTTAAATTTTTAGAAGTAGCTAAGTGAGTACCCTCAGGTACATTTCCATGAATATCTTTATCAATATTTTGTCCTATCCCCCTTGGTGATTCCGCATATGTACTTGGTGGAGGAAATGCATTAATCAATTTTAATGGGGCTCCCCAAAGACCTGGAATCATATAAACAACAAAAGCAAAAACAAAAATCCCAAATATTGATCTTCCAACAGAAAGTTTTTCTATTGGACTATCATGAGGTAACAATATTTTACCGAATAAATATAATGCAAGAACACTAAAAATAGCAATCCATATTGCTAGAAAAACTTCTCTCTCTAACATATGAGTCTGCCAAGCCAAATCAGCGTTGGATAAAAATTTAAAAGCTAAAGCTAACTCTAAAAACCCAAGTACAACCTTAACTGTATTTAACCAACCACCAGATTGTGGTAATGAATTTAACCAACCAGGAAATGCTGCAAATAGAGCGAACGGTAATGCTAATGCTAAAGAAAAACCAAACATTCCTATAATTGGAGTAATACCACCAGATTCAGCTGCTTTAACTAATAATGTTCCTACAATAGGACCTGTACAAGAAAATGATACTAAAGCTAAGACTAATGCCATAAAGAAAATTCCTATTATCCCTCCTCTATCAGCATTTGAATCAGCTTTATTAATCCATGAATTTGGCATTCTTATTTCAAAAGCGCCCATAAATGATACAGCAAATACTATAAGTAAAACAAAGAATAAAATATTAAACCATGGGTTTGTAGACATTTCATTAAGTACTTCTGCTCCAAAAATTGCTGTAATAACAGTACCTAATAAAATATAAATTATAATTATAGATATAGCATATAAAATCGCATTGCTAATACCTTTAGCTTTTGTTTTACTTTGTTTAGTAAAAAAACTAACTGTCATGGGAATCATAGGAAAAACACAAGGAGTTAACAACGCTGCTAAACCACTTGCAAAGGAAAGTGCAAATATTGCCCATAAAGACATATTCTCAGTAGGTTGTACTTTTTTAATTTCAACTAGTTGCTTTTTGGAATCAGAAGAATCAACTTTGTTTGATATTGTATTGTTTTCATAACTAAAATCTTCTTTAACAGAATCAGAAATAATTATACTTTTTTCATTAAATATATCTTCTTTCTTTTCTGATATTGAGCCTTTAACATTCAATTCAAAATCAGTTGAAAAAGGAGGTAAACAATGAGTATCATCACAAGTTTGAAATGAAAACTCACCTTTTATTTTAAAATTATTTTTAGAAATAATTTTAATTTTTTGCTTTAATTTAATTGTATTTGAATGATAAAATTGATTTTCATCAGCTAATGAATCATAATGAAAAATTGGTTCAGGTTCACTAACATTTCCAATTAATTTAAAGTTATTAGTCTGAGGTAATAGTTTTAGTTGCGTTGGTATTCCAAAAACATCCTTAGGTAAATAAACAGCATTAATATGCCAATTTTCTTCCATTGTTACTTTTGCCAAAATAGTAGCATTATTACCATCTTGTTGAATAGAAAAATCCCAACTCACTTTATCTTC
The DNA here is from genome assembly GCA_002709305.1 of Crocinitomicaceae bacterium. Taxonomy (GTDB): domain Bacteria; phylum Bacteroidota; class Bacteroidia; order Flavobacteriales_D; family Crocinitomicaceae; genus UBA4466. Next base: position 404,857 of record PAQM01000006.1, read on the forward strand.
TGGTAATTCAAGTTGAGATGAAACATGTTTCACTAATAGTGGAGAGACTATCAAAAAGAAACTAATAAATAAGACTTTTATATTTTTCATATATAACATTTAAATTAAATCAAATCTACAAATTAGCGATAAATATTCATATAAATTTAATGTAGTTCAACAACCATTTGGGCTAAAAGGAACTCTTGATTGTGCAGAAACTGATTGATCAACAAACATCTTCTTATCATACATAAACTTAGCTGCTACTCCTATCATTGCAGCATTATCAGTACAATATTCAAATTTAGGTATGAATATTTCCCAACCTCTATTACAACCTTCTTCTTTTATTTTATCTCTTAAATAGCTATTTGCAGAGACTCCACCTGCTATTGCAATATTATCAATACCATAAAATTCTGCAGATTTAATTAGCTTATCAAGTAATACATAAACAATAGAATGTTGAATAGACGCACATAAATCATTTAAATTATCTGAAATAAAGTTTCTATTTTTTTTCTCATTCTTTTTTATAAAGTATAGAATTGATGTTTTTAAACCACTAAAACTATAATTAAATCCAGCAACTTTTGGTTTAGCAAATTGAAACCTATTATGGTCCCCATTTTTCGCATTTTTATCAATTAAAGGGCCACCCGGATATTCAAAGCCAAGTATTTTGGCACTTTTATCAAAAGCTTCACCTGCCGCATCATCAATAGTTGATCCTACAACCTCCATGTTAAGTGGTGAATGAACTAAAACAATTTGAGTATGACCACCTGATACAGTAAGGCATAAAAATGGGAATGTTGGCTTGTTTTTATTCTCATCATCAATAAAATGTGCTAACACATGACCATACATATGATTAACATCAATCAATGGAATATTTAAGGCTAAAGCCATTGATTTAGCAAAAGAAGTACCTACTATTAATGATCCTAATAAACCTGGACCTTTAGTAAAAGCGACCGCATCAATTTTATCTTTAGTAATACCAGCTCTTTTAATAGCAGTGTCAACAACAGGCACAATGTTTTTCAAATGAGCTCTACTAGCTAGTTCTGGTATTACTCCGCCATACTCACTATGAATTGACTGACAAGCAATTAAATTTGATAAAACGGTGTAATTTTTGATTACAGATACAGAAGTATCATCACAAGATGATTCAATCGCAAGAATAATGGTCTGTTTTTGACTCACAATGTTTAAGTTTGTATAGCTTGTTAAAATTACTCAAAATATCAGGACAAATAATAGCTATTTCATTTGAATGGTTTTTAATCCTATTTATTGTATTTAGCTTCGCTATAAGGACTTCTTCATTTCAAACATTTTTAGCAGAAAAAATAGCCTCAAATTTATCTAATAAATTAAATGCAACTGTTGCGATTAAAAATGTATATATAGTATTACCAGGTGAACTGGCTATAGAGGATTTCATATTAACTGATACTAATAAAGACACACTCTTTTTCTTAGAAAAAACATACATATCATTAAACAATTATAACATACCAAAAATTTCCGTTGATATAAATTCAATTAGCCTAGAAGGAGGCTATATTCATATTAAACGAGATAAAAATGCAAAATTTAATTATGCATTTTTAAAAAATTATTTCTTTAACAAAAAAAGAAAAAAGAAAAATCCAATAATCAAAATTGACAAATTAAATCTAAAAAACATAACTTTTAAATATGATGATTATCGAAAAAAGAAACGAAATTATGGGGTTGATTATTTTCACTTAAAAACAGAGGGGATTAATGGGAAAGTAGAAAACTTCAAATACCATAATGGTCTTTATTATGGTGATATAAAAACATTAAATCTTAAAGAAAAATCTGGTTTTACACTAGAGGATTTTAAAGCAAATGCTTCAATATCTAACAAAGGTATTTATCTAAAAAAACTTATGATAACTTCTGAAAAATCAGAAGTTGAATCAGACAAGTTTAATATGATTTCAAATGGATTAGACGACTTTAAATATTTTGTTGATAGTGTGGAATTTGACGCAAGGTTAAATAAAAGTTCTATTGATCTATCTGAAACTTCATTATTTGCTCATTTTTTAAAAGGCATGAACGATACTATTGAATTATCTACCTCGATAGAAAAAAAATTCAAATGTCTAAAGCTGAAAAATTTTGATTTAAAAATATTAAACAAAACTCAAGTTAAAGGAACTATAAATTTACCTGATTATAGAAACATTAAAAGTTCTTTTTTTAATGAACGAATAGATTACGCATATATTGATATTGTAGAATTAGAATCTATTAAACTACCAAATTCCTTAAACTTAAGCCATATTAAATTAGACCCGACAATAAAACGTTTAAAATACATTAAAACAAGAGACATTCAATTAGATGGATTTTATTCACAGTTCGTAATAGCAGGTAAGGACATAAAGACTAAACTAGGAAGTATTAAAATAGACAATGGGATTCTATTTAAAAAAAATCTAGCAAAAAATATCTATACATTTCAACAATCTAATAGCAATAAATATGATATTAAAATTGAAAAATTCAACCTAGGGGAATTAATAAAAAACAAGAATATTGGTTTAATCGATGGTTTATTTTTCTTGTCTGGAGAAATCAAAAACATTAATGAAATATCATTTAATTCAATAATTGGTGAAGTAAATCGTTTTGACTATTTAAATTACCCATACAATAAAATAAAAATTATTGAGGGTAATTTAATTGATAAAAAATTCGAAGGTAAAATTGATATTAAAGATGACAATGTTGACCTCACTTATAATGGGAGTATTGATTTCAAAGACGAACTTCATCTTAAATTTGATATAGAAGTAAATAATGCACTATTAAATCAATTAAATATATCAAAAAAGAAATCAAAATTTTCATCAAATATTACATTTGATATACAAGGTGACAATCCAAATAAATATAGAGGTTCTGTTGTATTATATGATTTTATCTTGAGCGAAGAAAATAAAAAAATAAATGTTCCATCAATTACAATTAATATTCAAAGAGATAAAGAAAACGATTACTTAAGCGTATTAAGTGATATTGTCGAATTAAATGTTAAAGGAAAAGTTAATATGAATGAAATTGTAAATAATTTCAACAACCAATTTTATAGAATATTTCCAGCATTATTTAATTATAAAAATAAATATGATTTTAATAAAAATAATCACTTTGAATTTGACCTTACAATTAATGATTCTAAAAATTTACTTTCGATAATCTATCCATCATTATATGTTGCACCTAAAACTACTTTTTCAGGTCACTATTATGAAGATTCATCATTTTTTTTAGCAACTCTAAAGTCTGATTCTATTTTTTTTGATAATCTAAAGTCATATGGAATTGATTGTTATCAATCAGTAAATAAAAATGATTTATCAGTATCAATAAAAAGTAATCAGAGTATTTATAATGACTCTCTAAAATTTAATCAACTACTTTTTTCCTCTATCGGAAAATTAAATGGACTTGAGTCTAATATTTCATGGAAATCAAAAAATAAAATATCATCATTAGTGAAATGGTCAACATCATTTATTGATGAAACACACTACAAAATGTTTCTAGACACTTCATATTTCCATATAAACTCTAATAAATGGCACATAGAAAATCAATCTGAATTTACATTTAATAATGACACAATACATGTTGAAAAATTTCTATTAACTAGAAATAATCAAATAATATCAGCTGATGGATACTTATCAAAAAAAGATAAACATAAGTTGAAATTTAACATACAAAAACTAGATTTATCAGAATTATCTAACTTAATTTCAAAGGTTCCATTAAAAGGAATTTTTAATTCAAGAGGTTACATATCTAACCCAATAAATAATTTTGATTATGAAGGTAAAGCAACTATAGAAAAATTTACAATTCAAAATCAACTCTTAGGAGACATCAATTTATCTTCTTTTTGGAAACCAATAAGTAAAAGTATTTCTTTAGATGGTAATTTAACATACAAGGAAGAAAAAACATTTGATTTTATAGGTGATTATTATCCTTATATGAAAAAAAATAAATTAGATTTTAATTTAATTTTTGATAATACTGATATTCAATTTACCAATGCTCTTCTTAATCCAGATGTTCTATCAGAAATAAAAGGATACTTAAAAGGAAAACTTAAAATATCAGGGGATATAGAAAAACCAAATTTTGATGGATATATCTCTTTAATAACTGGTTCTGCAAAATTAGAATTACTAGGAACACATTTTGAAATAGAGGGACCTATTAAAGTCGATAATTCTAGTTTCTATATTAATGAAATTCCTTTATTCGATGAAGAAGGAAATGCAGGAAAACTAACAGGTTCTGTTTACCATGATAATTTTAAAAACTTTAATTTTGACGTAAGTATTGATCTTGAGGAAGATGCTATAAATAAAGATCCTTTAATACCCTGGAAGTCAATGCCATTAAATAAATTTTTAATTCTAAATTCTAAATATAAATCTGGAGATATTTATTATGGTAAAGGATATGCTACTGGGATGATTGATATTTTTGGTTATTCAAATAATCTTGATATAACAGTAAATCTTGAAACAAAAGAAGGTACAAAAATAAATATTCCTATGTATGGTATCAAAGAAATAGAAGACGAAAACTTTATACACTTTGTTAATAAAAAAAATACAATAAATACACTAGAACCAAAAATTGATTTCACCGGTGTTAACCTAGATTTGAATTTTAAAATTACACCTAGTGCAGAAGTTAAAATTATTTTTAATGAAAAATTAGAAGATGAAATTACAGCAAATGGTCAAGGAGATTTAAATATTACTCTAAATAAAATAGGAGATGTAAATATGAATGGAATATACACAGTGAAAAATGGTGTTTATGACTTTGCAATGGGTCTTATAAAACAAAAATTTTATATAGAAAATGGAGGTAGTATTAGTTGGACAGGAGATCCATATAATGCAATTCTTGATTTAAACACTTTTTATCGTGTAAATGCTAATATTTCAACAGTTCAACAAACAAACATAAACACTAATGAAATCAATGAAAAAGAAATACTTTGTTATCTTAATCTAAAAGAATCTTTAGTAAAACCAGCTATAAATTTTAAAATTGAATCACCAACTTCTTCTGATTTTGAAAAATCAATATTAAATCAAATAAATTCAGATCAAGCAGAGCTAAATAGACAATTTTTTTCATTATTACTTTGGAGAAGGTTTCAACCAATAGCTGGAAATATATCAGCAGATGGTAGCGGAGCTTTAGACTTAATCTCAAACCAGATAAATTCTATGCTATCAAAAGTATCTTCAGATTATAGGCTAAATGTAAATCTAGACTCAGATAAACTAACAGGTGAAGATACATATGAATTCGGTGTTACTAAAGGTTTTTTAGACAATAGATTAATCTTATCAGGAAGCTTTGGGATTGAGAATCAAAAGATAGACGAATCAAAAGATAGAAGTTCAATTATAGGAGATGTTCGTCTTGAATATCTTTTAAACGAAAATGGAACTTTTAGAATAAATATATTTAATGAATCAAACAATAATAGAATTATTCAGAACCAAGACCAAGGTCCATTTACTCAAGGTGCTGGATTACATTACCAAGAAGATTTTAATAATATTAAAGACTTTAAAGCAATTCAATATTTCTTCGATATTTTTAGAAAAAAACAAAACAAAAGATATCCAATAAAACGTAAAAGAAGACAAGTATCTATTAAATAATACGATAGATAAAGAGACGGCTTTATCTAAAGTTAAAAGCTGAAAAATTAATATATTCGTAATATATATTGATATACTCGAATAAATGAAAAAAGTACTTATTGCAAATAGAGGAGAAATTGCTCGAAGAATAATCAAAACTTTAAAGAAAATGAACATTCAGAGTGTAGCAATATACTCTGATGCTGACACAAATTCTCCACATGTAAATGAAGCTGACGAATCTTTATACGTTGGTGCAAGTCCATCTAGTGAAAGTTATTTAAATCAAGATTTGATATTAAAACATTGTAAAGATTTAAATATTGATGCTATTCATCCTGGTTATGGCTTTTTATCTGAAAATGCTGATTTTGCAAAAAAAGTAAAAAATGCAGGAATAACTTTTATTGGCCCATCACCTCAAGCAATGGAATTAATGGGAGACAAATTAAGTGCAAAAAAGGCTGTTAAAGAATTTAATGTACCATTAGTACCAGGAATTGATCACCCAATTAGCGATAGTAAAGAAGCAAAAAAGATTGCAAAAGAAATAGGTTATCCTGTATTAATTAAAGCATCTGCTGGTGGTGGTGGAAAAGGCATGAGATTAGTTGAATCAGAAGATAATATAGAAGAACAAATGCAACTTGCTCAAAATGAAGCAAGATCTTCTTTTGGAAATGATGCTTGCTTTGTTGAAAAGTTTGTAACAAAACCACGTCATATAGAAATACAAGTATTCGCAGATAAAAAAGGAAATACTATATACTTATTTGAGCGAGAATGTTCAATACAAAGAAGACACCAAAAAGTAATTGAAGAAGCTCCAAGTTCAATACTAACTCCTGAGCTAAGGAAGAAAATGGGTGAAGCAGCTGTCAATGTATGTAAATCATGTAAATATGAAGGAGCTGGAACAGTAGAGTTCTTACTCGATGCAGATCTTAACTTTTATTTCTTAGAAATGAACACTAGACTTCAAGTGGAGCATCCTGTTACAGAAGAAATAACTGGTTTAGATTTAGTTGAATGGCAAATTCTTATTGCTAGAGGTGAAGAACTTCCAAAAAAACAAAATGAATTAAATATAAATGGTCATGCTATTGAATTAAGAGTTTATGCAGAAGATACATTAAACAATTTTATACCCGATATTGGAAATTTAAAACGTTATAGAATACCTTCAGGTAAAAATATTCGTGTTGATGATGCATTTTCTGAAGGTATGGATATACCAATATATTATGACCCAATGATTGCTAAACTAATAGTTTGGGATGAAACAAGAGAAAAAGCAATAAAAAAAATGGTTGAAGCAATTGATAAATATCAAATATCCGGAATTAAAACTACACTTGATTTTGGAAAATATGTTTTAAAACATCCTTCCTTTATATCGGGTGATTTTGACACAAATTTCATTAAAAATCATTTTCAAAATCCAAGAATCATGTATTCATCTATGCAAGAAGAAAAAGAGATGTTAAAAAATAGTTTAGATAAAATATGGTGTGACTTAAAAAATAAAAATTGTCAAGAATATTCATCAAAAGAAATAACTAGTAGTTGGAAAAATAAAAGAATTAAATAATTAATATTCAATTAAATTTCCTTTCTTATTTCTAACAAAGAAAAAATCAAAATGAATTAAGACTTTCCAATAAATCCTATTAATTTTGACTATCATAATTAAAAAAAAATGAACTTACACGAATATCAAGGTAAATCAATATTAAAAAAATTTGGTGTAGCTATCCAAGAAGGAAAAGTAGTTGAACAAATTGAAGATGCAGAATCTATAGCTAAAAAACTTTCTGATGAAACGGGAACTAAATGGTTTGTAATTAAAGCTCAAATTCATGCAGGTGGACGTGGAAAAGGAACTGTTTCTGAAACTGGATCTCACGGCGTTGTATTAGCTAAAGGAATAGATAAAGTAAATGAAACAGTAAAGGGAATATTAGGAGGACACTTAAATACTGCTCAAACAAATGGTGTTGGTAAACTTGTCAATAAAGTATTAATTGCTGAAGATGTTTATTACCCTGGAGACAGTGAACCTTCTGAATTTTACATGTCGGTTTTATTAGATAGAGAGGTTGGACGTAACATTATTATGTATTCAACTGAAGGTGGAATGGATATTGAAACTGTTGCTGAAGAAACTCCACATTTAATTTTTAAAGAAGAAGTTGATCCTCGTGTTGGACTTCAAGGTTTTCAAACAAGAAAAATTGCATATAATTTAGGTCTATCGGGTAAAGCCATGAAAGAAATGACCAAGTTTGTAACTGCATTATACAATGCTTATGAAGGATGTGATGCTTCAATGCTTGAAATTAATCCAGTTTTAAAAACATCTGACGATAAAATTATTGCTGTTGATGCTAAAGTTACCCTAGATGACTCTAGCCTATTCCGTCATTCCGAATATGCATTAATGAGAGATAAATCTGAAGAAGACTCAACTGAAATTGAGGCGGATGAAGCTGGATTAAACTTTGTCAAATTAGATGGAAATGTTGGATGTATGGTAAACGGTGCAGGACTTGCAATGGCTACTATGGATATTATAAAATTATCAGGAGGAAACCCTGCAAATTTTCTTGATGTAGGTGGAACTGCAGATGCAGAACGTGTTGAAAAAGCTTTTAATATTATTTTAAAAGATAAAAATGTAAAGGCAATTCTAATTAACATATTTGGAGGCATTGTTAGATGTGATCGTGTTGCCCAAGGGATTGTTGATGCTTATCAAAATTATGGTTCATTTCCGGTACCACTTATTGTACGTTTACAAGGGACTAACGCAAAAGAAGCTAAAGAATTAATTGATAATTCTGGATTAGATGTGATTTCTGTCGTTCAACTACAAGATGCGGCTGATAAAGTAAAAGAAGTCTTATCTTAATAAACCAAGAATCTATTTATATTAATTCAAATTAAAAACTTTTCACAGAAATAATACTAACTAATAATTTCTATTATAATAGATGATTATTTACAAGACAGAACAGGAAATTAATATAATGCGTGAAGCTGCTCAAATTGTGAGTAGAACTTTAGGTAAATGTGCAGAAATAATTGCACCAGGTATTACTCCATTTGAAATGGATAAAATGGCTGAAGAGTATATATTATCGCAAGATGCTATTCCTGGATTTAAAGGACTATATGGTTGTCCTAGTACACTACTTATTTCTGTTAATGAACAAGTAGTTCATGGACTACCAACAAAAAAACCTTTTAAAGAAGGTGATATAGTTTCAATTGATTGTGGCTCTTTATATAAAGGATATTATGGTGATCATGCATACACATTTAAAGTTGGAAAAATATCCGAAGAAAAAGAAAAACTCCTAAAAGTTACATTAGAATGTTTAATGCTAGGTATATCAGAATCTAAAGAAGGTAATCGTATTGGAGATATTGGATATGCAATACAAAATCATGCTGAAAAGAATGGATATGGTGTAGTTAGAGATTTAGTTGGTCATGGATTAGGAAAAAAACTTCATGAAGATCCTCAAGTACCCAATTACGGTCGCAGAGGAAAAGGCAAAAAAATAAAAAATGGATTGACTATTGCTATAGAACCAATGATTAATATGGGAACACATAAAGTCACACAATTAGATGATAATTGGACAATTGTAACCGAAGACGGTCTTCCTAGTGCGCATTTTGAACATAATATTGCTATAATTAATGGAAAACCAGAAATTCTTTCGACATTCAAATATATTGATGAAGCCTTGAAGAAAAAATAATGAAAAAAGAAAATAAACTTATCTTTATTACATCTTTAACTCTATTATTATACGCGTTAATCATTTTATTCGATAAAGGAGTATTTCTGTTTCCTTTTCCATTGAATGAAATTATTATCTTAATCATTGCATTACAATTTGCATATTGGAATTTTAAAAAATACAAAGTAGTTTCTTTAATTCTTATTATAATTGGATTACTTAGTTCACTTAGCAATGAATACTATTGGTCAATACTATTCAACTTTGAAAAAATGAGCCAATTTTCAAATACAATTATCACTGATGTATTTGAATTAATAAAATCAATTTCAATAATTATATTAAGTATTATATTCGGAAGAAAACAAAAAAATAATCTGAATTATATCTTGTCAATTTTATTTTGTTTCACTTTTATTATTGGAATCATCATATCAGATTATCTATATTCTAGCATAATAATATGTTTCTCATATCTAATTATGATTTTTTCGATTAAAATAAAAAGTGTTTATAAACCTATTAATGTGTTTTGGATTTTGCTACTAATATTAGAATCAACTAAATTACTTTCTATTTCTATGAGTAAGTAAAAAACTTTTTTATTAAAATCTTGTTCTATAATCTTTGATTTACTAGCTTTGCCGTCACTTTACAAAGTGAATGAAATGGAGAGGTGCCTGAGTGGCCGAAAGGACTTGTTTGCTAAATAAGCGTACCCCAAAAGGGTACCCAGGGTTCGAATCCCTGTCTCTCCGCTAGAGAAAAGAAAAACATTTGATTGTAAAATGTAATTAATTCACTATTTTTGCAATCAATTTTTTAGTATTTTCAATGCTGTTTGAAATCTTTTATTTGAGATAATCTCGGGGTGTAGCGTAGCCCGGTCATCGCGCCTCGTTTGGGACGAGGAGGTCGCAGGTTCGAATCCTGCCACCCCGACTAGGGGGGATGAAAGATCATCCCCCTTTTATTTTAAAATAAAATTGGGCCAGTAGCTCAGCTGGATAGAGCACCTCCCTTCTAAGGAGGCGGTCAAAGGTTCGAATCCTTTCTGGCTCACATTAAACCTCACAATTAGTGGGGTTTTTTTGTTTACCAATCCCTTTATTTAAGGGGGTATCCAGACTGTTAGTACAATGACTTCACAGACATTTATAAGATTTATGTAAAGATACCATTTTTGACCATATTAGAGGAAAAACATCATATTTTGACAGACATTTTACAGACATTTAGAATATAAATGTTGAGGGGGGGTAGTTTTAAAATAGGGTCTTGTTCCTGAGAAATGATGTATAATACCTAACCTAACCACATCTAAACACAAAGAATACCATCTCCCACCCTATTTACCATCCAATCCCTTTATTTATAGGTGTTTAAGATTTATGTTAGTTGGTGTTTTGTTTAGGCTAGTAAAAGTCCTGGGGGTGTTTGAGTGTTGTTCGAGTGTTATGATAAATAATAATAAGTCTAGTTATTAACAATTTAGGGTAATAAACCACCCTATTT
>PAQM01000007.1 GCA_002709305.1 Crocinitomicaceae bacterium
CGTGCACGCGTCCCTGTGGCACTGGTGCGCCGACGACGAGAACGAGGCGTCGCTCTGCCCGCGCACGCGCTTCGAGGAGCGCCGCTGCCTCATCGTGACGTCGGTGAGCGCGCTCTACTGCGGCGGGACGCTGCTTGTGGAGCGGTGGGCCAACCCGATGCTCGAGCTTGGCCAGCCGACGGGGCTGCGCGCGCGCGCGGCCGCGGCCGCGGGGCTGATGGTCACGTGGATCGCCGCCGCCGACCAGCAGCTGTGCGCGCACGTGCTGCTGCTGCTCTTCACGTCGCGCCGTACGCTCGTGCACTTCCCGGCGGTGAGCAAGGCCTATGCGCTGGCCCTGAAGCTCTACACGGTGCTGCACATGAGCCGCGTGCTCACGGGCCAGTGCGCGGCCATACCCAAGCTGGCCGTGGCGACGGTCGCGACCATGGCGGTCTTGTGAGCGCGCTAGGGGACAGCGCCCGCGCGCGCGGTGTGCGCGTTTGAAAGCGTTTCTTATCCACGATGCAGCACGTCGACCGCGTCTCCACCAAGCTGCAGCGCGAGGGCTGGCGGCTGGAGGCGCCGCTGCCGCGCGGCACCAACCGCTGGACGTCGCCGCTGGGGCAGACGCTGCACAGCTTCACCACGAGCACGGAGCCGCGCTTCGTGTTCGCGTTCAACCCGCGCGACCACGACATGGCGCGCATGGCACGCCAGGGCGTGCTCGAGCCGGCGCTCACGCTCGCGTGGCACGACGCGACGCGCGCGTGCTGCCGCGACCGGCGCGGCGTGGTCGTGGACGTGGGCGGCAACTTTGGGTGGTACACGCTCTACTCGATCGCGCTCGGCTGCGAGGTGTTCGTGGTCGAGCCCGTGCCCGCGTGGCTCGAGGTGCTCACGCTCGGCGTCGCGCTCAACCCCGGCTTCGCGCCGCACGTGAAGATCGTGCAGAACGTCGTGTACCCCGACCGCGGCAACTACACGCTGCGCGTGCCCCGGCCGCAGGGCGACGCGCGCATGTTCCTGGGGATGACCTACATGCAGGGCGCGGCCGGCAGGCTCAAAGGGTACAACGACCAGGAGACGTACGCGCACGTGGCGCGCGCCATCCGCCTCGACGACGTGGTGCGCGGCGACGTGTGCCTCCTCAAGGCGGACGTCGAGGGCTACGAGCCGCAGGTGCTGCACACGGCGCAGCGCGTCTTCGCCGAGCGGCGCGTGTACGCGCTGCAGCTCGAGATGACGCGGTCGCACGGCGAGCAGCAGCGGTGCGCCACCGTCAAGATGCTCGAGCACCTGGGCGCGCTCGGCTACGCCTTCAAGCAGGCCGACCACACGCTGGTCGACGCGACGCAGCTGCCGCCCATCGGAGAGTGGGAGGGCGCGGGCGGCTTCGACCGGCTGCCCGACTTCCCGTCGAACGCGACGCGCGCGCAGGGCGCGCGCGAGGGCCTGTCGCCCATGCGCGCGGCGTACGAGCGGGACTTTACGGCGTACCTGTCGACCAACCTGTTTGCGCGCCGGGCAACGTGGGCGGCGGGCGCGGCGCGGCCGTGGCCGTCGCTGGGGTGTTGAGGAGAATTCAGTTTGTTTTCTTTTTTACACAAACAGCACCTCCTGGCGCCCGCCCGACGTGCGGTCGCCGGCCCACGGGCGGCCGCGCGTCCACGCGCCGAGGGGCGGCAGGTGCTTGCGCGTCGCGGTGGGCGGCAGGTCCGGCGGCCCGTCGCCGTGCGGCGCCTCGGGCGTCTGGAAGACGATGCCCGAGGCCTGACCCTTGTCGTCGCGCGTCCACAGGTCGGCCACCGACCAGAAGCCGTACTCGGTCTGGTTGTCGTACGGCGTCCAGCAGAGGCTGTGGTGCAGGCCGCAGTCCCACGCGGGGCGGCCGTTGTGCAGCTCGTCGCGCAGCGTGTAGGGCCTGTACTCCTCGTCCTTGGGGCCCTTGGAGAAGATGGTTTGGGGCACGGGGTCCGTCGACATTGCAATCGTACTAAACACGCGCACACTCTACACACGAGTCTCAAGGCGCGTCGCGCTCATCACAGGTCTTCCTCGTCGACGTCGCGCGGCGGCGCGCACGAGGTGTCCTCCGCAAAGGACGCCTTCTTCTTCTTGCCTTCGGTCTTGCCCTTGCTCGAGAAGCTCGACTTGACGGCGTCGCCAAGCAGCCCCTTGCGCGGGTTCTCGTCGCCGTTGGGGTCGCCCTGGTCGACGGCCTTGCCGAGCACGAGCTTCATCCAGGTCGCGCTCATCTTGTGCACGAGCAGCGTGAGCACGCACACCAGCACGCACAGCGAGAGCACGGCGCAGGCGAGCGCGAGGATCACGACCGCCAGAAAGCGGTGCTCCGTGTCAAACTGGTCGGCCATCATGCAGTCCCATGGGTTGAACGTGCCGGTGCACGGCGGCTCGGGCGAGGGGAGGGGGCTGGGCTCGAGGTCGAGCGTAAAGTTTTCCGTCGTCGCGTTCATCGCGTGGTGGACACACCCATACCCTTTTGTCATGCCCTTACACACACACACGCAACTCCAATTAGCGACCCAGGGGCGCGGCGTCGCCTCAGCGCCGCGAGTCGGCGCCCGCGCCACCGAGCGTGTCGTTGGCCGACGCGTCGGCCATGATGACGTTGATGAGGAGAAAGAGGCCGAGGTAGAGCTTGGCCGTCAGGGAGAGGATGCAGTACGCGAGCTCGGTCGCCCAGTAGAAGCCCGGGTTGAGGCGCTGGAAGACGATCTGCACGAAGGCAAACTGCGTGAAGATCAGGAACGTGCCATAGATGAGCGCGTTGACCCAGTCGGGGATGTTGCGGTCGGAGATCTCGTCGATGTCGCGCTTGGCGTTCTCGAGCTGCACGACGAGGATGAACCAGACCGAGGTCATGGTGAACCAGCCGAAGATGTGGGGCACCATGCGCCGGACCCAGTTGCGCGTGCGCTGCGCGCGCACGAACCAGTCGATGCGCTCGATGCCGATTTGCTGCATTGGGTTCTTGATGTCGTAGAGGGGGCGGTCGCTCGACCACTCGGTCTGCGAGATGAGCTTGAGCGCGTTGGGGTCGTGGTAGTAGTCCGTCTTGCCGTACTCGTCGTTGGAGGGGTCGGAGAACTTCTTGAGCTGCAGCGGGCCCACGGGGTACTTGTGGTTCTCCTCGTCCATGTACGCCTTGGGCGTGCTGATGTACTCGGTGAGGAAGCCGTAGGTCTGGGTGGCCCAGGTGAGCATGAAGAGCGACGCGAGCGTGTTCTGCTCGCGGATGCCGAGCACGATGCCCAGCGCCATGGCCATGAGCGAGGCCGAGATGGAGTACTCGGCCCAGCGCCACCACAGGAAGGCGTCGTCCATCTGGCGCCAGTACCAGAACCACCAGCGCTCGAAGGCGCCCGCGACGCACGCAAAAAAGTGGAAGACGGCGGAGGTGGCAAAGAAGGCGATGATGAGCGTCGCCAGGTTGATCGGCATGCCGTTGTCGTACAGGAAGAGGCCGTCGTTGGGCTCGGTGGAGGTAAGGTTCCAGCCCTCGGACCAGCGCGAGATGTTGTTGTCGAGCATGTACTGCGTCGGGATGTTGCGGATGCGGTAGATCGGGATGAGCACGTGCTTGGTGTCCTCCATGGGGTCGAGGTCGTGGCGCCAGTAGGCAAAGTGGTAGGTGATGAAGATCATGACGGTGTGCGCGATGAAGCACACGAGGTTGAGGACCCAGATCCACTGCGCCGCGGTGAAGCGCGGGCCGCAGCAGAGGAGGAGCTTGCAGTCGCCCTGCTTGCGCGTGACGCTCGTGACGGGCACGCGGTACTTGTAGGGGCTGAAGAGCGGCACCGAGGTGAAGTCGTCGCCCGAGGTGGGCACGGCCTGGCGCGTCTCCATCCAGTCGGCGGCGTTGCTCGGCTTGCCCACGCGCCGGTAGTCGCGCGGAGAAATCCACATGCGGCGCGTGCGATACTCGGGCTCGGGCGCGTCCTGCTTGCGGTTGTACGGCTTGACAAAGTGGCCCCGGTGGAGCGGGTCGGGCCGGTTGAAGAGCTCGCCCGCGGTGGGCACGGGCGTCGGGTGCAGCAGCGCGGCCGGCGGCACGTTGACCGTCGCCGACGACACCGCCAGCGTTGCGGGCGCCTCGCCGCCGATTTGTTGCTTTGTAGCAATTTCTCGCTCCTCGGCCACCTCGCGGTCGCGCTCGGCGCGGTCCTGCAGGTGCGCCTTCCACCGATCCATGTTGAGCAGCTTCAGATCCTCGAGCCGGCGCGGCATGCCGCGCCACGCGCGCCGACGCACAGGCACGCGCGCGCGTTCTTACCCAAGGGGGGCGCCCCGGCAAGTTATCAATCGGCAAAATGAATTGCGCCGCCTGGAACCGCTTTTCGCAACCTTTGCACTTGTGCGCGCTATTCTCGCCAACGAGCAAATCGGTTGCATCCGTCGCGCGCAAACATGCCTTCCAAAGAGAAGACCACCCTCGCCAAGGGCACGGCCCGCAAGAGCAAGCCGATGCCGGAGAAGCCCAAGTCGAGCGCGGTCGAGAAGAAGAAGAAGTCGTCGTCGTCGTCGCGCAAGCCGAAGAAGCCATCGACGGACGGGAAGAAGAAGAAGAAGACGGACCGGATGGACGAGGGCCTCAACTCGGACGACGAGCAGGTGGAGAAGGAGGTGGTCGACGGCGGCGAGGAGGGCGACGACGATCCGCAGGAGGTCGTCTCGGACGACGAGGACAACGTGAAGGAGAAGCAGACGCGCGCCACCAAGAAGGAGACCCTGACCGAGGCGGAGCGCAAGGCGCGCGCGCGCATCGAGAGCGGCCGCCGCAACGCCAAGGCCAAGCGCCGCGGCTTGCGCACCATCAGCAAGAAGTCGGGCTACTCGGCCTCGGTCAAGCGCGCCGGCCACGACGGCGCCTTCGACGTGGCCATCCCGATCACCACGACGAGCGAGGCGATCCGCGCGTGCAAGTGGGCGCCGAAGCAAGACGGCAAGGCCGCCTTTGAGGGGCTCACCGAGTTCGACGAGCGCCTGCAGCTCTCGTACGAGTCGCTGCCCAAGAGCGCGGCGCGCGTCTTCCAGGCGCACGGCGAGCAGTACCTGCGCCGCCTCGCCACGCAGACCGTGCAGCTCGCCGCGGACCAGCTCAAGACGCGCGCGACGGCCTCCATGGTCGCCTCGGTGACGCGCCCGCTGCGCCGCGCGCAAAAGTACACCTTCGTGGCGCCCAAGGGCCTCGTGCGCTACTCGCAGGGCGGCGCCAAGGGCCTCCGCCTGGCGTACGCCGGCGGCGAGGAGGACACGCTCGACGGCGACGACGCGCTGCACAAGCTGCAGACGCGCCTCAAGAAGAACATGAGCCTCAAGTACGCGGCCGAGAAGGACCCCGCCTGGGCCAACCCGAGCGACCCGCGCTTCAAGGAGGTGTCGAAGTCGTACTCGACGTCGCGCGACGAGCTCGACAAGATTCGCAAGGAGGCCAAGGAGGCGGGGCTTGCTTAGGAAAGCATTTAGCCATGCGGCCGCCGCGTAAGAGTAAAGGGGGTGCGCGTGTGCGGTATTTCCGTCTAATGGGAGATTTTGAGGAAAAGGCAAAGCGGTACGCGCAAGCCCTCGAGGAGGAGGAGGGGCAAGCCGACGGCGCGAGCGAGGCGCCGGCGGCGCCGGCGCCGGCGCCGGCGGCGGAGCCGACGGGCGAGGCCGAGGCGGAAGGGGAGACAAGCAGCGAGGACGAGGAGGCGGCGACGGGCAGCGAGGACGAGGACGAGGCGGCGGCGGCGGCGCCGCCGCCCAAGCTCTACCCGGCGCCCATGTCGGCCGGCATCCCCGTGGGCGAGCCCGTCGAGGTGAGCCTGCTCGCCAACCCGAACGCCGCGATGCTCTTCCTCAAGGCGGACAAGACGGCGGAGGACGCGACGTGGGCCGAGGCGCTCGTCGACCACACCGTGCAGTTTGGCCAGCCGTACCCGGCGATCACGCACTGCGAGATGTGGATCGGCGAGCGCGCCAACAAGCCGGGCGACGACAACCACTTCAGCACCTACCTCGGCGCCAAGGAGGGCGCGACGTGGACCTCGGGCCTCTCCGACTCGCGCCGCTTCTACGGCTGCGGCAACGCGGTGACCGAGGACATCACGCGGCGCATGGCGCGCTCGTCGTGGTCGGCCATCCCCATCTTCGCGCTCAACGGCGCCGAGAAGCTGCGGCGCGAGTGCAACCTGCACCACGGCACGCCGTACCCGCCCGCCGTGCTGCTGTGGCAGTACCCGATGTCGACGTGGCCGCTGCGCGCCTTCTCCGGCCTCGTGGACGACAGCGTCAAGTCGCCCGCGCACTGCGCCGCGCTCTCGGCGCGCATCCTGCGCACGGCGCTGCCCGAGACGGCCGCGCTCGCGCACCCGTCGCACTGGTACGGCCCGTCGTCGCTCTACCTCGAGCTCGCGACGCCGGCGCGCATGGAGCAGACGCTCGCGGTCGTGCAGCCCACGGTGCGCGCGCAGGTGGAGGAGGAGCAGCTCGACCGGCTGGCGGACACGCTCGCGCAGCACAGCGACGAGGAGGTGGCCGCGATGCGCAGGGAGGACGCGCACAAGGCGCTCAAGCAGCTCGCGATCCACGTGCTGCGCGCGGGCAGCCGCGCCGACGGCGCCGAGGTGGACCAGGACGACTTCCGGGACGCGCAGGAGCGGTACGCGTGGGGCCTCTGCCGGTACACGTGGAAGCACCGCAAGGGCGCGCTGCCCTAGTAGAGTCGTCGGGCGTGGAACGCCGTGACCGGCTCGCTGGCCGAGACGGGCGCAACCGTCGCAAACGACGACGCGCGGACGTCCGAGCAAAAACGTTAATTCATTAATTATTTTAAAAGAAATCGGGGATCGTGTTTTTCGAGCACTTGGCCTAGTGCTCGAAAAGAGGCCGCCCCGGGTTTGGGAAATTTTATTAAATTAATGATTCAGGGAGTTTTGAGCGAAATCAGGGACGCTTCAGAATTGACATTTTGCTTCCCCTGAGGCTAATCCATTAGACTCCCTGCTAAGTTTCAGAATTGTTAATTCATTACTCTCCCTACATTCGCTCAAAACTCCCTGAATCATTAATTTAATAAAATATTTCGAAACCGGGGCGGCCTTTATTCGAGCACTTGCCCAAGTGCTCGAAAAACACGATCCCCGATTTCTTTTAAAATAATTAATGAATTAACGTTTTTCCAGTTTCACCAGGTTGCGCCGTCCGAGAACGCCCTGCACAGCTCCAGCGCCGACATCGCCGAGCTCGGCTGCTCGTCCATGTGCAGGTTGTCCCGCACGCGCTGGCAGAGCTCGGCGCTGTTCTTCCACTCGCCCTCCTCCGCCAGTCGGTCGTACTCGTGGATCGCCGCGTGGATCCGCTTGTAGTCGCGCAGGCCCAGCGCGGCGCGCATGAACCCGCGGTAGCGCTCCACGTCGCCCGCGGCCAGCGCCTCGTTCAGGCGGTCGCCCATGGGGTCGAGCGGCAGCACGACGAACTGGAAGAAGCCGCCGTTCTTCGCCCACGGGTCCACCTTGAAGACGTCGAAGAGGCTGCCGGGCGCGCCCGGCGGGAGCGGCACGCCGTTGGCGCCGTAGCCGGGCTTGGGCGTCGGCTTATCCGGCCGCGAGCGGTTGCGGCGCGACTGCTTGCCCATGGAACGCGCAAAAAAAAGCGGCGGTTGCGACCGCACCAGTGGCTAGTCCCGATCGCCGCCGAAGAGGTCGGCGCTGCCGTCCTCGTCCTCGTCGTCGTCGTCCTCGCCGGACGAGTATCCCATGTGCCTCCGCCAACGAGCCGGTGGCGACGGCCCGCGCGGGTTCCGATCGATGCGGTCAAAGAAGGTGGCATCGTCCTCGTCGTTGTCCGTGTCGTCAAACTCGGACTGCCATTCCGCGTCCATCCACCGTTCCGTGTCGGTCATGTAGTCCAATTCCCACTCCGTGTCCTCGTCGTCGGAGGAGGTTGGTTCGGGCGGAGCGTCGGGCGTCCAGTCAGGATCCCGCACAAACCGCTTGGAGTCTGCGGTCTGGCCGAACCTGTTCACGAACCGCCGCACGTCTTTTCGCGCATCGCGCAAGTCGCTGATNGACTGCNCGCGGTGGGCGTGCCTTTCCTGCATCTTGGCGTACCGCTCGTCTCGCACTTCGGCGAAGTGCGCATCCATCATGTCGTCCGGGGGGTGGTCGAGCTCCAAGTAGGCTTCGCGCGCGGCGCGATGGCGCTCCCGGTCGCGTTTGCGGTCACGCTTTGCTAGCGCCGTGTTGCCGCGCATCATCCTGAGGACCTGCATGTACCGCTTGCACAGCGCAAAGAACCAGTCCTTCCACGACATGGCGTCCTCGTAGCCCGACCACGGCAATTCAATCATCCTAAAGTTTTGTAGCCAGCGGTCCTGAAGGGCAAGGTCCACCGCGTTGGTCCCCTGGTCTATCGGCGGGAAGACCGCCTGCCGCCAGTTGGGGAAGACGCGCTCGGCCAGCATCCGCCACATCTGCTCGTTGCCCTCGCACGCGCCGCGGTTGAACTGCGACACGCGACGGCACCAGTTCACCGCGATCGTGCACGCGCGCGCAGTGCCCGCGCGACGGATGCTGGCCAGGATCGTCGCCACAAGCGCCGCCTCGCTCATCACGTCGTCCCGCGCGGCGCTGTGCGGCGGCGGGTCCACGCCCGTGGGGCACGGGCGCAGCGAGAGGCGGCTGAGGTTGGGGACGAACATTCAAAGACGTTAGCACCGACCCACTACACCAAGACGCACGCGACACATCCCTTATCGGGGCCCGTCGCCTTTGCCGCCGAAGAGGCTGCTGTCGTCGTCCTGGAGCTCCTGCCAGAAGCCGCTGTCCATGTCGTCCATCTCGTACACGTCGTCGTCGTCGCGCAGGAAGCCGTCGACCTCCTCGTGCGTCGGCGTCCGCGGCGAGGGCAGCGACGCGGGCTCCTCGAGGCCGTACCACGTCTTGCCCGTCATCGCCCCAAGGCTCAGCAACTCGCCCTTCTCGTCGAAGGCCACGTCTTTGATGTACGGGAAACGGGCGCGGGCGCGCTCAAGCGCCGTCCTGATCAATCGCTCCGAGAGCTTTTTGGGAACGGGAAGCAGCAGCCACATGCCGTTGGCCAGCTTCCCGAGGTACTTGGCGTACTCAAGCAGCACGGGGTTCTGGGTGTAGAAGTAGTACGCGTGGTACATGAGCGACGCCTTGTACATCTCGGCACCGTACTTGTGCAGCAACGCGTAGAGCGGCTTTATATCCTGCCCCATGTTCATGAGGCCCGGGTAGGCGCGCTCGTGCCGCTTGTAGTAGGTGCCCGTGTACCGGTGGGTGTTGTACAAGAGGGTCACGATGTGGTACAGCGCCAGGCCTTCGATGCCCCCCTCGTCCTCGGGGCGCAGCACGTCGTCCTTGACGAGCACGTCGCCGCGCACAAAGTTGTACGGCTCGATCCCGGTGCCGTTGGGATCCACGCCAAGGTCGAGCACGAATTGCACCTTCTCCAGGACGCCCGACATCGGCCACAGGATGGCGAGGCCCAGCAACGTCCTCGGCGCAAAGAAGCAGTACGGCTCGCCGTGGTAGAAGCGCGGCCACTCGGAGTTGTAAGTCCAAAAGAGGGTGGGCCCGGCCAAGCCGCGCCCGAGGTGTATGTAGCCGGCCTCGACCGCCCACTTGAGCGGTTCCGTGTTGAACTCGAACGCCCAGGCGCAGAACCAGTACACGTCCCACCCCTCAAACACGGGGGGCCGGTTGTGCTCGTGATCCCCCTCTTCGTCCATGTCGTGGCGGTGCGCATTGAGCAAAAACGCCTCGATCGCCTTGTACTGGAGTTGGTCGTGCTCCTTCTCAAAGTGCGACCCGCTCGGCATGGGAACAACGAGGTCGCCGCGGGCATTGGCCGCGGCCGTCGCGGAATGGTACCGATCGTAGCGGCCCCGGTTCCACCGTCGGCACAGCCACAGCAGGTGGTGCTTGGGCCGCATGAGCGGCGCGCTGTCTCTGTAGATCGGGAAGAGGAGGTCGCGCACGCGGCGCCAGGTCTCGTCGTCGCACGCGCCTTTGTGCGTGGCGCACCACCGTTGCACCTGCTGGCACGCGTCGTCGCGCGCGCCGTCGTTGAGCGCCGTGAGGATCAGGACCAGCAGGTCGTTGTCGGTCACGACCGCGTCGCGCGCGGGCGTGCCCTCGCCCTCGGTGCGCGCGGCGTTGCGCGGCGGCGGGTCCACGCCCGTGGGGCACGGGCGCAGCGAGAGCCGGCCCAGGTCGGGGAGGAGACCCATGCGTTCCACTTGTTTCCCTTACTCGACACACACACACGTAGACTTTATCTACCACTCACACCACCCGGCGCGATCTGCAGGCTCGGGTGGAAGCTCCACGAGCGCAGGTCCTCGACGAGGTCACTCGTCTCGTTGACCGCGTGCACGAGGCGCGGAGTGGCGACGCTCGCGGCGCCCCGCGCGTACTCGGTCACGTGCAGCACGTTGCGCGTCGCGGCGCGCGCGTTCTGCGCGCCCTCGAGCGCCAGGTCCATCATCGCGCTCACCTTCTCGCTCGTCCCGTCGCCGCCCAGCTCGCCGACGGCGTTGCTCAATCGGATCGCGAGGATGGCCATCAGCACGACGACGGTGGCGACAAAGGCGATCGCGAGCACGAGCGCGACGCACTGGCCCCAGCGGAAGAGCCGGTCGCGCGGCGTCTCCTCGCCGTACGCGCGCGCGCGCTCGCGGATGGCGCGCTCGACGTCGTACGCGTTGTATGGCTGCACCGGCGGCGGCGGCGGGCCGTTCTCACGCACGGGCGCGATCACCGTGCGGCCGTAGCTCTGGCGCTGCAGCGGCGCCTCCTCGGCGCGCGGCAGCTGGCGCTCGAGCCGGGCAAACTCCGGCGTCGCCCGGAAGGGCACGCTGTGGAGGCTGGTCAGCGGCATCGGTCTGCTTCTTATTAATTGCTCCCGCGCAACCGAACTAAATGTGAAGTCGCTAGAGCAACGTCGGGCCGCCTAGCGCGGCGTCGTCGAGACGCGCCCGCATGTCGCACGTGCCGCTCCTCGCAAAGCAGTCGGTGCCCAAGCTGCAGCCCCCGCGACGCGGCCCGCAGGTCGTGTGCCTGTGCCTGCTCCTGGGCATCGTCTTCCTCATCGTGCCCTCGAGCGCCTACGCGCCGCTGTTTGCGAACGCAACGCACGCGGAGCCGCCGCCGGCGGTGCGGCGCATCATCGAGGCGTCGACACAACACCGCCTCGTGACCGAGGACACGCTGCGCGATCTGCTCGCAACTGTAAGCTTTTTGGCCGAGCGCGAAATTGCTTCGCGCTAAAAATTGCCTTTGGGGCCGGAGCTTGCAACTGTTGACCCCGGCTTGGCCGCGCAACCTCGATTCGCAACCGCCGACACAGATCGCCATGGCCGCCACCGAGCACAAGGCTCCCGCGCTCAAGTCCTTCCCGAAGGCGTCGAAGGGCGCGATGGCGCTCGACCGCTCGCGCATCAACATGCTCAACGCCGTCAACCTGAACAAGCAGGCCACGGGCATCCTGTGGGCCGAGGCGAACAAGTCGCCGCTCTTCCAGCAGAAGCGCGCGGTGCGGTACGACGACAAGGGCAACAAGCTGCCGTGGCCGAAACACCACCTGACCGGCAAGGAGATGAAGTGGCGCGCCAACCGCGCGCTCTCGGGCAACACGCTCAAGGCGATGGCCTCGGGCGCGGCCGCGGTCGTCGGCGCGCAGCTGCACGCCGACTGCTCCATGCTGCGCACGGGGCACACCAAGGGGCCCGAGGACCCCAAGTACCCGCTGCTCCCGACCTTCACCGTCGGCGCCGCGATGGAGATGGAGGCGGCGTACATCTCCTACATGCAGGAGCTCTTCCACACGGCGACGGTCATGCGGACCATGGTCGGCAAGCACAAGAAGGTGACGGCCAAGGGCTGCCAGCTGGCGGCGGAGATCGTCAACCGCAACCTGGCGGGGGTCACGAGCTTCGTGCCGCCCAACGGCATCGCCTACCGCAAGCCGGCCAAGGTCATCAAGAAGGCCAAGAAGGGCGCCGTGAAGAAGGTCAACTGAGCCGCGGGCGGCGCGGCGCGAGGTGGGGTTGTTTGTTTGTCTGTTTCTTTGTTTAAAATCCTAGCATACTCAACTGCGCGTCCGTGGCGTACGTGTCCTCGCGGATGCGCTCCTTGGTGTAGCCAAGGGACTGCAGATCCCTGGCGCGCAGCCCCGTCTCGAGCAGCGTCTCGGGCGGCACGTTGCGCACGTGCTTGTACTGCGCGAGCACCTCGCGCGCCGCGCGCGGGTTCTCGGAGCACATGAGCAGCAGGATGCCGAGGTTGATGCCCAGCTGCGCGATCGCGGGCGAGGCCGCGAGCACGACCGCGTCGTTGGTGGTCACGAGGAACTCGTCGAGCAGGCACGGCGCGCCGTACGCGGCGACGCACTGCGCGCACCAGCCCTCGTCGAGCAGGTGCAGCGCGCTGAAGCCCAGCTCGGCCAGCTTGGCCACCGTGGTCGTGCCGTGCGCCTTGAGCTGCAGCGGCGTGATCTTGGCCGCGCGCAGCAGCGTGGGCGAGATGTGGTGCGCGAGCAGGAAGGCGTGGTCGATGTCCGCGTCGCGCATCGCGCCGATCGCCTCGGCCGTCGCGTCGGCCTCGAGCACGAGCGACATGCGCTGCCGCACCGAGTACTCCATCGGCGCGCCGTTGCCCCCCGCACAACCCGTCCCCCGCGCAACCCCCGTATAGCGGCGCGGTCGGTACCGCGCAATTTCCGTTTGCGCCATGTCCGCCGAGCTCGCGCTCAACCGCAAGTTCCTGCGGGCGTGCTGGCACTTGGAAAAGGAGGACGAGTACGATTTGGAGAAGCGCAACCGGTGCTCGGGCGGCATGCCGTCGCACCTCTACGCAAACGACCGTTACGACGAGGCGATGGAGGACTTCCGCAAGGTGGCCCTGCACGGGTGGAGCGCGCTGACGCGCGCCAACCGCGAGCACGCGCTCGCCATCGCCCAGGACGAGTGCAACGGCTGCCCGCAGCTCTTGGAGGATCTGCACAAGATGCTGGTGATGGGGTTCAGCTACCCGCCGGGCGCGGAGCTGGGCGACGACCTGGCGGCCGACGCGGACAAGGCGCTCGACGTCCTCAGGGAGCACCGCAAGCGGAAGAAGACGGAGTACGAGGCGCTCCGAAAGGCGTCGCTCGACGACGACGACGACGACGACAAGGACTACGACGAATTTGACGACTACGAGACCGACTACGAGGAGTGGACCGCCGCCGGGCTTGGGCGGTGGTGATTGCGACTTGTGTTTGTGTGCCCGTCGGTCGGTACCGCGCAATTTTAGATGGGCAACCAAAAGAATAAGCGCAAGCGGTCCCAAAGCCCCCCGCGCCCGTCGCACTGCTTCAGGTGTGGCCAGGACATGAGCCTGAACATGTGCTCAATTCCCTGGCGCGCGGTGTGGTTGAGCGAGCTGTTCAAGGACTTTGTGGCCGAGGAAGAGGGCATGCCGACGCAGGAGGAGCTGCAGAAGATGGATGAGTCGGTCACCTCGAACCCGTGCGAGACCTGCTGCTGCTACGCGTGCGGCAGCCGCAAGGCGCGCCCGGGCGACGTGTGCTGCTGAGGCGTGGGATAAGCACGCGGTTGGAGACTCGTGTTGAGTGAGTGGTTGCGTGTCCAAGAGAATGTTGCTCCCCCTTTTGCCGCTCTGCCCCACGGCGGGCACGAACGACGACGAGGCGGGCTCCTCGAGGACGCCGTTGTCGGCCGCGGCCACCGCCGCCGTGCACGAGGCGTTCGGCGACGGCGAGCACGCCATCGTCAAGTCGATCCTAAACCAGCTCGTCGCCAACGTTCCCCCCGGCCTCGACGCCACGGAGGAGGTGTGCCACGCGGTGATGAACTTTTTGATCGCCAACGGGCTGCAGGACGCGATCGGCGGCGACGACGCGATCTGGGGCACGCTGGTGCGCAGGCTGTTCACCAACGCGCCGCAGCCCGAGAACACGTCGTGGATGGCGCAGCGGTGGCCGTCGCCCATGCCCGCCAACGACAGGGAGTACTTCTTCGAGCTGTGCCGGCGCTCCCGGAACGCGCGCCTGGCGCACGAAAAGCACGCGCGCCTGAAGGAGCAGCTCATCCAGCACAATAGGGAGAGGGAGCGCTTGTACGAGGCGATGGACGCGTGGCACGCGGCCCATCGCAACTTGAAATACCAGGACTGGATCAAGATGCCCGGCTACAGGAGGCGGTTCAAGATACTCGAGCAGCACGCTTGGCGCGGCCGACAGTTGGAGCAGGAACTCGAGACGTTTGAGGACACCGAGCTGTTTGTGGCGGAGGCCAAGCTCCGGCAGTGGAACGTTGGAAACCACGCGCCGCCCCGGCTCCGGCGCCAGTACACGATGGTCATGACGCCCGGGGATTACTACCCCCAGCCCACGCCAGGGCCGTACGGGATCCCCCCGGGCGACCCCTACCCCGAGTTCACCAACAGCGAGAACGAAGAGGAGGAGGACGACCCGGAGGGCGCCGGCCCCAGCAACCTCTTTGGGGGCGACCTCGACGGCTGAGTTTGCGTGGGAGCGTGTTTGCGTGTTCTTTTCTTAACGACGGAAATTTGCGACTCGTGCGCCCCGCAAACCCCGAGGGAGCAACCATGCTCCCGATCACGACGCTCGCCTACTACCGGGACAAGTACCCCTACAAGCAGCTGGTCGCGCTGCTCACGTCCAACGGCGACAAGCTCGAGGACTGCGAGTTCGCCATCGAGGGCAAGACCGCGGAGGGCGACAAGCTCTACAAGCGGTACGTGCGCGCGACCTCGGCGCAGGACCTGCGCCGGCAGGTCTGCGCGTTCACGGGCGTGAAGGCCTTCCACTTTGGCGCCTTCTACGACGGCGGCGTGGACAAGCAGCTGATCCGCGCGGGCGAGAGCCGCGCGACGCGGCGCGTGCTCTCCTTCGACATCGACCTGACCGACAAGGAGTTCTTGAGGACCACCGACGCCGACGGCGCCGTGTCGGCCGAGCTGTGCGACCAGGCGTACCCCGTGTCGGCGATGTCGGCGTACCTCCTGCGCGTGCTGCTCAACGAGGCCTTCGGGTTCCAGCGGGTGCTGGTCGTGTACTCGGGCCGGCGCGGCGTGCACGTGCACGTCTTCGACGAGGCGGCGATGGTGCTGAACGACGAGCAGCGCGCGGCCGTGCTCGCCTACGTCGACGGCGAGATGCACGAGAACAAGCTGCACGTGCGGCCCGAGGTGCGCTCGGCGATGGTGGTGAACAACCTGCGCGGCGAGGTGTACCGCTGCTTCGAGGGCCTCGTTAAGAAGCTGGGCATCCTCGACCAGTACAGCGACCGCGCCGCCTTCGTGAACCGGCTCAACCTGCTGCAGCGAGAGGAGCACGAGAAGCTCGGGCCGGTGCTCGCCACGCTGGCCGAGGACGTCCTCGAGCCGGAGACGGGCGCGCAGGCGTGGCAGCTCATTCAGGACAAGGTCAAGTCGGTCGTCTTTATGGGGCCAGACTGGGAGTGGGTGGAGGCGCGCCTCGACTGCGTGGTGCTTGTGTACGTGTGGCCGCGCCTCGACGAGGCCGTCACCAAGGACACGAAGCACCTGACCAAGGCGCCCTTCTCGGTGCACGCCGCGAGCGGGCGCGTGGCGAGCGCCATGCCGCGCGACTTTCGCGGCCTCTTCAAGTACAAGCCGGCGCGCGACGCGCCGTCGATCCGCGACTGGGACGACGCGCACATGGCCGAGGCGGTCGAGTTCTTCTCCGCGCCGGGCGCGCCGCCCAAGGACGTGGACATGGAGGACGTGGCCGGGCCGTCGTCGCAGAGGAAGCCGCCGCGCGTGCTGGGGTGGATGCCGCGGCGGGCCGCCGCCAGGAAGAAGCAGCGGTCGCCGCTCGTGCCGAGCTGGGCGGTGGACACGGAGAACCCACCCGTGCCCGAGCCGCAGCCGAGCGAGAAGGAGCTGGCACATCTGGAGGAGGTCGACCAGATCACGGACCGCATCCTGCACAAGGTGTCAACTGCCGACGACAAGCGGCGCGCGGAGACTCACGCGGGCATGCCGCTCGCCTCCGAGGGGCAGGTCGCCCGCGGCTACAAAGAGGCGGCGTGGGCGGTGCACGGGCTGGCGCCGCCGGCGCGCGCACCCCCGCACCGCGTGGATGTCTATGGGAACGCGGTGGTAGCGTGCAAATAAGGACGATTGGGCGTGCCCTGAGGTGTGGGTGAGGGTGCTCATGTCGGGCCGCGCGCGCGGCTCCGCCTGGGGGTCGCGACTTGAGGCGGTGCTTGCCGCCGGGATGGCGCGCATGGCGCTGGTGCCCACGGACGCGCCCAAGCGAAGACGGGAAGACGAAGATAGAATGGACGCCGAGTGGGAGCAGCAGCAGGAGGAGGAGGCAGAGGAGGTGGTCCGCCGGCAGCTGCAGCGGATGCGGCAGTCGCACCAAGAGGTTCAGGGCGCGCTTCGGCAACTGGATGCGGAGGACGACGCGCAGAACGCGCCCGAGTACACCCCAGAGGAGCTCGAGGCGTTTCTTGCGAGCGAGTTTGCGCCCAGCAGCTCAGGCGGCGCCAATGCGTACGGTGGGGCGGAAAACGAGCGCGTAATCGAAGAGCTCGACGTCGACGAGGATCTCGACGAGCCCAGCGCTCCCAGCGGCCGGTTCACGGCGGAGCAGCTGCAGAACGTGCTGATGGAGCTGGACAAGGAGGATGCCGAGGCAAAGGAACCGGAGCCGGCGACGGTCGTGCGCGTCCTTCCGGGCACGCCCGCCATGACGTACCCGCCCTGGATCACGCTGGGGCCGCTGCCGCGCAGGCCGCCGGTCCCAACCCGTGCGCAGCTCAGCTCACGCGAGTCGGGCCGCCAAAAGGATGTGCTGAACGCTCACGAGATGGCCTACCTCGTCTGGTACCTGTGGCACCCATTTCATCTTGAAGACGACATCGAGGAGGTCGCCGACAACCTGGTGTTGAGCGAGAAGAAAGTGCGAGACCGCCTAACGTCCATGCGAAATCGCTACAGAAAGCCGCCATTTAGCCTCGTGGTTCCGGACCCGTCGCCAGCGCCGTACCTAGGCGCGACCTTGCCGCGCGACCCGCCATACCCCAAGGACTCGAGCGCAGGCACGCCTTCGTTCCAAAAGCTCCGACGCTTCACACCATCGGAGCTCAAGTACCTTTACTGGAACGTGATGCAGCCGCATCGCATAAACCTGAAAGAAATGAAGCGATGGCTGGTTCTCGAACGGAAAGAGGTGCTGCACAAGATCCACTGGATGCGCATGAGGCTCAAGAATTGGGGCTACGAA
>PAQM01000008.1 GCA_002709305.1 Crocinitomicaceae bacterium
CGTCCTCCAAGGTGCACGCGTAGTTGCCACCGTGCTCGCTGTAGGTGCCCGGCACGGTGCTGTGCTTCGCGTACAGAAGGTCGGACTCGGTGTCTTGGTGCTCTCGCTCCTGCCGGTTGACGGGCGGGCGGTAGGTGCTCATGGTTGCTCCCCCGGGGGGAACAAAAAAAACCGGTGGTTACGACGTCCGTGCAACAGTCGCAAACCCAAGCGAGCTTGCGACTGTTGCGTCCGCGCGCCAGGGGAGCAACCGCACGCGCGCGCATGTCGTCGGTTGCGGTCATCGAGAACTACGTCGCCAACCCGCCCTACTATGGCCGGTCGCACCCGCGCGACTGCGCCAGGGTGAAGGAGCTCTGCGGCCCGACGCGCACGTTTGACTACGAGCGCAAGCTGTGGGCGACGCGCTGCACCGACGCGCTGCGCGCGCTCATCGCGTCCAAGAAGTGGCAGCCGGTCGGCGTCGACAAGGGCGCGTACGCACCGCTCATGCGCGCCGCCGCAGAGCACCGGGAGAAGGCGGAGGCGGAGTGGAAGGCGGCGGAGGAGGCGCGGAAGGCGCGGGAGGAGGAGGAGCGCAAGAAGCGGGTGGTGGAGGAGGCGATCAAGATGTCCAAGAAGAAGGCGCGCGAGGCCGCGGCGGCCGTCGCGGAGATCAAGGCCAAGCGGCAGAAGCGGGAGGCCGAGGCCAAGGCGGCGGCCGCGCCCGCCGCCACCAAGCCGCCCGCGGAGAAGACGACGCGCGACGGCATCGAGCCCTCGGAGGCCGAGGTCGCCGAGTGCGCGCGCCTGGGGTTCACCCCGGAAGCCATCGCCTACTCCAGAAAGCTGCCCGAGCTCGGCCCGCGCGGCTCGCTCTCGGACGAGGGCCGCGTGCTGCGCTACTGCCTGCTGACGCGCGACCCGGACGAGAGCGTGCGCGAGCTCACGCGCGAGGAGCGGGCGCGCTCGTGGGGCGGTCGGGAGGTGCGGTGGACGCTGCCCGAGACCACCTCGCGCGAATACGCCGAGGAGCTCCACAAAAAGGCGCTGGAGGCGGCGGCGGAGGGGGCGTGATGTGGGGTTTTAAATAACAAAACGGAACGCGGCACCCACACTGATGTAGCGGTACCGCTTGTGCGGATCCGTGTTTGCGTCCTGAGGCGGCAAGAATTGGATTGGCACGTCGAACTCGGAGGTCTCCTGTGCCGACACGAGGAAGGGCAAGGTGGCAATGTTGTCGAGCGTGCTCATCCACTGGTCCTGGTTCCTCGCCCTGAGCTCCTCGGCGATCGCGCCGATCGTCATGCGGAAGACGGGGCCATCGGGCACTTGCGCGGGCAGGCCGGCGCGCACGGCGCGCAGGTTGATGTAGCGGTCCAGCACCTCGACGCCCGCGCCGTCGCCCTCTGCCACCTTTTGAAACTTTTCGTCGAACCGATCCTGCACCTTCTCGTTGATAGTTGCGGCCTTGAAGGTGAAGGGCGTGAGCCAGCGCAGCGCTCCGGCCTCGTCCTCGTCCACGGAGAGCCCGCTGGCGCCGTACTCGAACGCGAGCCCCACCGACGTCATCACGGGCACCGAGGCGCTGTGCACCGAGGCGTTGGCGTCGTAGTTTGCGACCGCGGTCGTGCGCACGCGGAAGAACATCAGCCCCCACTGGTTGGAGCGCGCGTGCGCGCTGTGCCCGTCGCCGTTGAATCCGTGCGCCCACTCCCACGTGTTGCGCAGCGGCTCCGTGCCCGGCCAGAGCTCGGCCTCCCACTCGGCCACGTAGTAGCCGGCGTCCAGCTCCACCCGCGGGAGCTCCGCCTGGAAGGGCCGGACGCCGTACCGGTCCTCGCGCACGACCATTGCGTCCCCGACGTACGTGGGCGCAAGGTACTCGTAGGCCAGGGCGACAAAGTCGGTGCCCATGTACTGGCGCCTGTAATTCTCGCTCACGTGCCGCATCACCTCCTTGGGAAGGCTCACCTTGCGGAACGTCTGCGTCGTCGTGCGCGGCACGCAGTACACGTTGCCCGAGGGGTGCACGTTCATGTGCTGCGCGTACTGCGCCAGGTAGTACGAGGCGCACTCGCCGTTGGCAAAGCTGCCCAGGATCTCGGAGACGAGCATGTCGAACTTGAGCTCGTCGTTCTCCGTGGCCGACACAAACGGGTTGGGGTTGGGCGGGCCGACGTGCATCGGCGTGCACCGCGCCGCCAGCTCGGGACCGAGGCGCTCGGGCAGCTTGTCAATGTGGCCCCTGTTCACGTCCACGGAGATGACGCGCTCGGCGCCCGCGGACAGCGCAAGGAGGGTGAGCATCCCGGTGCCGCAGCCGGCGTCGAGGACGACCGGCGGACGGCCCTCGGCGGCGACGAAGGCCGACACCGCGGCGAAGATGGCCTCGGCGTACCGCGCGTTCCGGTCGGAGTCGAGCAGCATGTCGGTAAAGTAGCCCTGCAGCTGGTTGTTCGCCACGGTGGGATCGTAGCCGCACACGCCGTCCACGCCGGTGGGCTTCACGGGGTGGAGCACCAGGCGCCCGAGGTCGGGAAGCCGCATGCCGTTGCTCGCAAAAAAACTGGCGGTACTGGTTGCCCTTACAGCGTCCGAGGGGGAGCAACTCCCGTCCCTCTTGCTCCCACTCAAACGGTGGCGCGTCCCTAATTATTAAAACCACATTACGACTCCGACTCGATCGCGTCCGACTCTACCCGAGGCGGCTCGCGCACCTTGAACTTCCGCTCCGTTCCCCACACCTCGTGCACCTGCCGCGCCCAGTTGCTCACGCTGTTCTGCCAGTCGCGCTTGGAGTAGTTCCGGTTACGGGCGTCGGGCGTGCGCGGGTGGATCGTCGAGCTCAGCTCGAACCGCCGAGACTCCTTGGGCACGCGGTTCACGTAGTCAGCGTACCCCTCCAATCGCGCCTTGAGCGAGTCGATCTGCGCCTGCCGTTTGTCGCCGTACCGCTCGTCCCACTCCTCTTGCGACATTTTGTTCCGTTCGATCAAGGCCTGCGCTCGCTGCTCCGCCTTCGCCCGTTCTATCCCGTCCGCGTCCACCACGGTGATCGAGAACACGTTCCGGCTCTTGGGCGTCGGCACGGACACGTACTCGGCGCCGCGCAGCTCCTCTGGCAAGTGGTCGCCGAAGCGGCCACCCGTCTCCATGCAGCAGCTGTGCTCGGCGCTGGGGCCCGCCTCGGGCGTCCACCCGCCGATGGGATCGTCACCCTCTGGCTGCTGCCCTCTGGCCAGCAACTGCTCGATCCGC
Organism: Crocinitomicaceae bacterium; assembly: GCA_002709305.1. Classification (GTDB taxonomy): domain Bacteria; phylum Bacteroidota; class Bacteroidia; order Flavobacteriales_D; family Crocinitomicaceae; genus UBA4466. Next base: position 3,241 of record PAQM01000008.1, read on the forward strand.
TGCTTCACGGCCGCCTGCTCCTTCTCCTTCTCCTCCCGCTTCTGCTTCTTTTTGGCCTCCTTCTCGGCCTCCTCGTCGGCGCTCAAGGGGGTCTTGCGCTTTGTGGACGCGCCGGTTGGCACCGACAGCGCGAGCGCGGCCATGTTCGGAAGGTGCGCCATGATGACGCGCGTTACCACTACCCTCTGGCGCCAGCGACGCTGCTTATGCTTTCACGCACCACTCGGTACACACGTGTGCTATGACCAGGCGCTGGAGCGCGTGCCCCACGCTCACGACCTGCACGCGCCGCACCGCGCACAGCGCCGCCGCCGTCGCCAGCGCCGCCATCACGAGCGCGCCCCAGCGGCGCCGGCGCCAGCAGCGCGCGTAGTGCGCCGGCGTGTGCACACACGAGAGGTAGGCAAGCATCAGCTCGAGCCCGTGCTGCGCGCCGAGCCACAGCCACGCAAAGCCCGCGAGCGCGTGCAGCGCGAGCGAGCCGTCCGGCCCGCCATCCTCGGCAAAGTGCACGAGCGAGGCGACCACGAAGAGCGCCGTCACCGCCCTGGGCGGCAGCGGCGTGAGGCAGCACGCGGCGTAGATCGGCGGCCAGTGGCGCGTGGTCAGGTCGGTCGCGCCNTGNGCGCCCACAAAGGCNACGAGCGGCCGCAGGTGCTGCACGTGAAAGTTATACACGCACATTCCCATTCCAACAAACGCGCGCGCGCGCACCTTAACCCCTCTAGCGTCACGCCCCGCCCTCCGCCTCGATGCGCGCCAGCATCGCGTGCAGCTCGGGGTCGTTCTCGTCAATGTCCAGTTGCGTGCGCGCGCGCTCGCGCTCGCGCGCGCGCTCGCGCTCGGCGTGCCGCACGGCGCGCCGCTCCGACCGCCCCTCGCACTTTTGGTAAAAGTCCAGCGCCTCCTTGTCGACCTTATTGAGGTCGTACAGGATCAGGTTGTGCACCTCCGCGTGCGCCGCCTCGCGCACGCGCGAGAGCGCCACGTACGCGTGCCCCGGCTCGAAGCACTTCTTCAGGTCGACGTACATGGAGTCGAGCGTCGCCCCCTGCGCGCGGTGCACCGTGACGGCCCACGCCAGGATGAGCGGCATGAAGGAGACCGTGCCCACGACCTTGTTGTTCTCCTCAAACTCCTGCGTGTAGTGCAAGACCTCCGCGTACTTTNCGTTGTCGAAGCGCACGTTCACCTTAAAGGGCGAGCAGTCGGTCGCGACGCCGCACGAGCCGTTGTGCAGGCCCCACTCCGCAAGCTCTTTGACGTTGCGCGTCAGCATGACGCGCGCGCCTGGCTTGACGTGCAGCGGGAAGGTGGAGGAGGTGATCATGACGTTCGGCGGCAGNCTGCCCCACGTGTTCGGAGTGTAGACNGTGACCGGCGTGTTTAGCTCCGCCATCTTCTCCATGTTGATGCGGTCCACCTCGTGGTTCATGCAAAAGAGCTTGGGNGCGTTCTTGTCGACCTTTGGGCAAAAGTTGTCGAGCAGCCAGAGCTCGTCCTCCCGACGCGCCTTGCCGATCCGCGCGGCGTTCAGGATGTGCAGGAACCGCGAGTTCTCCGCCTGCCGGAAGGACTCGGTGAGCACGTAGGGCTTCAGGTCCTTGATCAGCTCCGCGTAGTAAAAGGGGCACTCGACGTCGTGCTTGACGGCGCGGAGCTGCATCGGGTCGCCCGAGGCGATGATCTGCGGCATCTCCCCGCGGCGCACCTTCACGAGCATCTCCTCCGCCAGGCGCAGCGTCTTGGCCGTGAGCATGGACACCTCGTCGATGACCAGCGTGCCGAAGGCCATCATGCGCGCAAGGAGGTTCTGGCCGTAGGAGTTGCGCGGCTGCCGCAGCTTGTGCANNAGCTCCGAGCACGGCTTGTCGCCGATGCCCAAGCCGAGCGCCGAGTGGAGCGTGAGCGCGCCGATGTGCTCGGCCGCCGCGGCCGTAGAGGCTGTCACCAGCGGCGCGCGCACGCGCTCCCGCAGGATCTTGAGCAGGAAGGACTTGCCCGTGCCGGGCGCGCCCATCAGGAGCACGCTCTCGCCCTTGTGCAGCACGGCGTCGAAGACGGNCCACTGCGACTCGCTGAGCCCCAGGTGGCGCCGGATCGCGACGCGCGCCTGCGNGCGCGTGCGCCAGTCGAGGTTGGCCAGCCGCGCCAGCTGCCGGTCGTCGAGGTACGAGAACACCTCGGCGAGCGCGTCGTTGTCGAGCCAGCTCCAGCGGCCGTTGCCGCGTCGGGGCGCCGGTCGCGGGCGCGACGCCGCGGGCGCGCCCCTGCCAGCGTACGCAAACTGGCTGAGCTGCATCGCGNNCGTTGCTCNCCTCCTCNGGCGCAACCGNACCAGTCGCAAGGCCGACCGGCCGCGCGGCCGAATGGTAGGGATAATTTTGCGTTAGGGGGGAGCCTACATTATTAATCGAGCACTCGCCAAGTGCTCGATTAAAGGCCGCCCGGCTTCCGAAATATTTTATTAAATTAATGATTCAGGGACTTTTGGGCGAATGTAGGGAGACTTCAAAAGTGACATTTTGCTCCTCCAGAGGCTAATCCATTAAACTCCCTGCCTTGTTTCAGAATTGCTAATCCATTAGTCTCCCCGATTTCGCCCAAAACTCCCTGAATCATTAATTTAATAAAATATTTCGAAAGCCGGAGCCTCTCTTTTCGAGCACTTGGCTAGTGCTCGATTAATAATGTAGGCTCCCCTCTATCAAAAAATTGTCCCTGCTTTTTGCGTGTTCTGACATTTGCGACTGGTGCCTATCCCGCGGCCGCGCGTTTGCGCCCGAGCAACCGACCCCATGGACAGCGACCTCGACCTCGTCGACTCGGACGACGGCAGCGAGCCGGAGACGCGCCCGCCACCCAAGAAGCCCAAGCAGGGCACGCTGAAGCCGTGGTTCGTGCCCAAGCCGAGCGCGCCGCCGCCGCCGCCGCCGGCCGAGTGCACCGGCGAGCGCAGCAAGGCGCAGGGCAAGCGGCCCGTGGAGGCGGCCGCCAGCGCGCCGCAGCCCGCCAAGGCGCCCAAGCGGCCGCCGCTCACGCCCGAGGAGGCCGAGACGCGCCGCATCGACCGCGAGCAGATCGCGGCCGTGACGCGCGAGCTCGAGGCCATCNGCGGCCACGTGCTCCAGCGCGAGGACGAGAACAACGCGGCCTACAAGAAGAAGGAGTACCCGGAGTGGCGCCTGACGCCGCTGCCGCGCAAGCCCGCCGTGTCCGAGGTGCGGCCTGGCGTCACGCACGTCGCACCGAAGGAGGCGCGCACGGTCGCGATGGGAAAGAAGCTCGCGCTGCACCGGCTGCTGTCGTGCGACGAGGACGACGAAGAGCTCACGAAGCACGGCGCGGTGCTGGTGACCTACGCGCAGTTTGTGCGCGCGGCCAACGAGAAGGTGGATGTGACGCTGCTCGGGACGGGGCAGAACGACTACGATTCGAGCCACATGATCTCGACCGGCAATCGCGAGAGCGTCACGTTTTCCTACGCGCTCAGGAACGTCGCGGAGCTGGTCACCTCGGTGCCGGCCTTCAACGGCGATCACCGGCTGACGGGCATGCAGCGCCTCTCGACGGCGCTCATGACGCAGGCCTACGACGAGGCTGTGCACGTGACGGTCAATCGCAAGAGCGCGAGCGGCAGCAACGGCGAGTGCTACCGCCTGCCCGCGGGCGTGCAGCCGACGGTGCTCATCAACAACCTCACCGTCGCCGCGGGCAAGACGCGCGCCACGATCTACAGCACGATGCGCCACGTCGCGACGGCCGAGGCCTTTGCGAAGACGCAGAAGGAGTACACCGCGCACCGGCTCGCGGGCTTTCGGATGAGCGGCAGCGGGCTGTACAAGGCGCCCTTCGCCGACCCGGAGAAGACCAAGCTGGCGCGCGTGGTCATCGCGCTCGTGCCCGCGCCCGTGATGCAGCAGTGGTACGACGCGTCGATGTCGCTCGCGTCCACCTTCAAGGAGAACGCCTGGATCACGTGGCGCGGCATCTCGCCGACCACGACGGGCGGCGGCCGCGGCAGCAAGAAGACGCCCAAGGTGTCGACGCCCAAGGACCTGCCCGAGGCGATCAAGCTGACGACGGAGCGCCGGTGCGCGCTCTTCTGGGTGATGGAGGCCAACACCAAGTCGAGCTGCGCCGCGCTCTTCACGGCGCCGGACTACTCGTTGCCTTACCGTATCATCGACGAAGGGACGGGCGCGCACCTGACGGAGCCGCGCACGACCAAGTCGCAGTCGGTCTGCCGGTACACGATCATCTGCAACGCGACGCTCGAGCAGCTCAAGGACCACACGGCCCAGCAGCCCAAGCACCCGCTGCGGCGCGCGATGGACGGCAGCAACATGGACCTGTGCAACCCGAAGCACTGCGCGACCGCGACGCTCTGCTCGCTGCCCTCGTGGCTGCGCCTCGTGACCGGCCTCTCGATGGCGCCGCTCATGCCGCAGGGCATCCTCAAGATCTGCATGCGCGTGCAGGTCAAGTCGCTCGCGGGCTCGCTCAACCGGGGCTCGGACATGGTGCTCACCTCGACGGACGACCTCATCCAGGGGCTCATCCTGGAGGGCAGCTCCTCCATGACGACGCAGGAGCGGGAGGAGCTCACCACCAAGTGCCGCGCGATCCTCAACCGCGCCGACCCCGACATCGCGATCGTCGACAACCTGGCCAAGGCCATCGAGCAGGTGGAGGCGGACGAGCGCGCGCTCCTGCCGATGCCCGAGGGGTCGCCCTCCAACGGCGGCCGGCTCACGCCCGAGCAGCAGGTGGTGGCCGAGGGCATCCGGCGCTACCGGCGCGTCTACGGCACGATGAAGCGCCTCTTCTCCAACCTGCGCGCGGCGGTCTGCCCCGACCCGCCGCCCGAGTGCCCCATCACGCTCGACGCGATCAAGCCCGAGAACGTGTGCATCCTCAGCTGCTGCACGACGCTCATGGACAAGGAGAGCGTGAAGCGGCTCACGCGCTGCCCGATGTGCCGCGCGCCGATCAAGAACGTCGCGTCCGCCGCGCAGGCGGCCGACGCGGTGCAGGCGGCGGCCAAGGCGAAGGAGCCCGAGCCCGAGCCCGAGGCGCCGTCGCCGTCGACGCTGGCGGTGCGCCCGGGCGACACCGACAGCCTCGTCGCGGCCTTCCGCCGGGCGGCGGGCGTCAAGTGCAACTCGTCGCTCGAGGCGGTCGTCCGCTCGCTCGAGACGGCGCTCCAGTACAAGCCCAAGGGCCTGCGCGTGCTGCTGTGCTGCAACGTGTGGGGCAGCTCGCGCACGTACAACTCGTCGCTCGACGAGGAGAAGAACACGTGGAAGACGTGCGACTTCCTCCGCCGGGCGGTGCCGCAGCTCACGAGCGTGTGCACCATCGGCAAGGGCCCCAAGTCGAAGCTGCCGAAGTACAAGGCCTTCGACGACACCAACCGCGTCTTCATCATCGACACGAGCGCGCGCAGCACCACCATGGCCGGGCTCGACCTGCCCGAGACCGACGTGATCCTCTTCGACCGCCTCGGCGAGGGCGGCCGCATCGACACCGCCAAGATCGTGCAGTCGATCGGCCGCGCCATGCGCGCGCAGAAGAAGGACGTGGAGGAGAACAAGACCGACCACGCCTACTTCCGCTGCAACGGCCACTCGCGCCACGCGCCCAAGATCGTCGTGTTCATCGACAAGTTCAAGAAGGACGGCGCCAAGACGCCGGCGCCGGCGTCGGAGCCGGAGCCGCAGCCGCGGCCACCGTCGCCGCCGCCAGAGGAGGAGGTTTCCGACTCCGACGACGACATGGCGTACCGGCCGGTCGAGGACTGGACCGATGAGGGGTCCTCCTCTATGGAGGAGGAGGCGGGCGGCGAGGCCGGGCCCCCCTAAGTTATTTTTGCGCGCGCGTGTGTAGTTTGGGACTGGTAAGTTGCGTGTGAGTGTGCGCAACCAACACAGCAACCGATACTACCACAGGCAAGTTGCTCCCCCTTAGTTGCCCTCCCGTGGCTGTGGGGCGCAATCAATACCGCCACTTTTTTTGACCCCCCACCGGCGCGCGCAGATGGGTCTCTCCACCACCGCTGCCTTTGTCGCGCTGGCCACGGCCATGACCGACAAGCTCAAGAAGCTCGGCCTCGAGGGCTGGCACGTCAAGTACTGCGACTGGGACGACGCCTCGCGCGCCGAGGGCTCGTGCTGGGGCAACGACATCACCGACGTCTTCCTCAAGTACTTCAAGGACGGCGCCTGGCGCGCCACCTTCACCGTCGGCACCGAGAACTTCAACCCGACGGGCGTGTACATGGAGCTCAAAGACGTCCAGGTCGTCGTCCAGGACGCCGACACGGGCGAGAGCCGCGTCACCAACGCCGAGGACCTGCTGCGCAACGTGGGCAAGCACTGCCCGCACCGCGGCCTCGCGTCGGACGCGTCCCTCCTGAAGGGCGAGGGGCCGCACACGGGCTTCATCAAGACGCAGGTCATCTTCGTGCCGTGCAACGAGGGCGAGGAGGTCGACCTGGCCATCTTTGGGCGCAACTACCAGACGAAGAAAGAGGATCCGCGCAACGCCATGTTCCTCTGCAACGGCCAGGGCGTGACGCTGCAGCTGGACAACCCCAACTTCCACACCATGGCCCGCTACTGCCTGGCGGAGTACCACAAGCCCAGCGACACCTTCCGCGAGTTCGCCATGACCACCGACGTGAGTAAGCGCACCGTCTCGCAGTGCGGCACCGAGACCCAGGAGGAGGCCGAGCAGGCCGTCCGCGAGGGCAAGACCGCCGAGGTGCCCCTTGGCCCCAAGGGCTGCAAGAAGTCGGGCTCGGTCATGACCATCCAGGTCCCGATCAAGCAGGACAAGGTGCGCGCGAGCGGCCGCGCGGCCGAGCCCGCGCCCGCGGCCAAGAAGCAGAAGCCGGAGGACCGCGCGGGCTCGCCCGACTCGGAGGCCACCGCCAAGACCGAGGAGCCGGTCGACGGCGAGGAGCTCGTGGCCATCTCGCCCGACGACTACGCGCGCCCGCCCGGCGCGCCCAGCCAGGTGGACACCTCGGGCCACTACTACCCGTCGGGCGGCGACGACGGCTACGACGGGGCCGTGTTCGCCTCGCTCTCGGCGACCGACTGCGGCCCGCCGATGGTCTACCGCTCGCTCGGCAGCCTCGACGAGGCGCAGCCGCCGGCGGTCGTCGCCGAGGAGGAGCCGGCGGCGCGCATGGGCATGGAGGGCGTCGGCTCGGCGCTCCCGGCGCTCGAGAGCGAGCGCTGCAAGATGGGCCGCATCTACAAGGGCCGCTACCTTGGCCCGCTCGCGCCGCTCGCCGGCACCGACCTCGAGCGCGACGAGGAGGCCGGCGTCGTGACCATCGTCAAGAGCATCGTGGTCACCATCCCCGTGGGCGAGGAGCCGACCGACAAGGACGTCGTCGAGATGATCAAGCTGGCCCACGAGGACCTCGACGTCGCGGTCAACAAGTGCGGCGGCAAGGGCGCCAACCTCTTCTCCGACCTGGCCAAGAAGCTCGGGCACGTGACCCAGGGCCTCACCGCCAAGGCGGTCGGCGGCATCGTCGAGACGGTCAAGGCGATGACCGGCTCGGTGCCCGTCGGCGTCTTCTAGAATGCGAATTCTTAAACGCCACCCGGCGGCGCCTGGCTCCACGCCGCACACCACTCGGCAAACTTCTGTGTCTGTACCGCTTTTACCTTTTCGTACGTGGTATCAAAGTAGTTGAAAAATAAGCGCCGCGCGTTGGCGATGCTCAGCTCGCCGCGCAGCAGCTTCTCGCGGCAGTCCAACTCGAGCTTGAGCCCCTCCAAGCCGTCGACGCACGCCTCTTCGTTGCGCGTAACGGCCGCGTAGTCCTCCAGCGAGTCCGCATAGGTCGGGAAGGCCTCGTTGACCGGGAAGACGGGCGCGCCCATGAGCTCGGCCAGCTCGTGGGCCGTGGTGTGCAGCTTGTTCAAGCGGAACCACTCGTCAAAGTGCGGCGGCAAGCGCACGGCCACGGCCGGCTTGGAGACGAGGTGGTCGGGGTTGATGCTCACGACGCTCCGCGCGCGCCCCTGCAGCCGTTCGTGCGCGAGGAACCGCAGCTGGAAGGCGACGGACCCGCCCACCACACTGCCCAGGTGCCACTCGCCCGAGAGCAGCTGCGCGTCCGTCAGCTCGGGGTGCGCGCGCGCGCTCGGCACGAAGATGTACTCGTCCGTGGCGTCCACCTGCGCGTTCGGGTCGGTGTAGACCGTCGTGCCGCTCGCCGTCACGGAGGCCACCACCGCGTGCGCCGTCGCGAGCCAGCCGTGCTTCTCCCAGACGGCGGGGTCGACCTTCACCTTGAAGAGCTTGAAGCCGCGCACGAGCGTGCCGCCCGGCGTGCTCTCGAGCAGCTGTCGCAGGTTGGCGTGCCACGCGTCGCGCGACCCCTCGCCCGTGCGCATGCGCCGCGGTGGCGGGTCGGTGCGCAGGCGCAGCTTTGGGAGCAGGACGCTCTTGAGCTTGTTGAAGCTCTTGGCGCTCATGGGCCGCACGCCGACCACGCCCACCATGGCGTAGCCGAAGCAGTCGTGCATCTGCATCGGGTGGGCAGGCTGGACCATTGGCGCGCGCGCCGTTGCGCGCGCGCGCCACCAGTTGCATAGCGCGATCCGCCAGTATTTGCGCGCGCGCAACGCGGACCTCGCAACTAGTGAGTGACACAGCAACCACCCAACGCAACAAAGCTGCCCGATGTAAGTTGCTCCCCCAGTTGCTCCCCCCGGCACCCCCTTAGGGATTGGTCGGTACCGCCACATTTTTTTGACCCCCCTAACCCTAACCCTACCGCAGGCAAACAGCCAGCGCCACCTCTCAGGTCGAGACCACGGTGTTCCCGGGCGTCGGGCAGCCCGTGGGCCCCGTCGCGAACCAAGCCAGCGCCCCGTCCGCCCGCGCGCTCCCGGACCTGCCGGAGCCCGAGGAGCTGCCCCAGGAGGCGTCGCTGCTCGAGATGCGCAATCTGCTGGCTGACAACCGCTCAGCGGCAGCGCGCGACAGCGGCGGGGACTACTTTGAGAAGGGCCACGCGCTTCGCCCCACGTGCGGGGACTCCGACACCAAGATCTTGGGCACCATTGCCGCCAATGCCCAGGCCCTGGCGGACATGGGCCACCCGTGCGACCTGCAGGGTCGCCTCGAGCGCGGGTCGTGCGGCAACCTGCTCCGCCCCATCACTGGCAAGACTCCGGTGAGCCCGGACATCATTCCCGCGGACATGCGCACGGAGATCGACTCCACCGGTCACAAGGGCAAGGACTACACGTGGACGGAGGTGCGTCTGTGCGCCGTGAACGTGAACCTCGCGACCGACCCGTTGGTCCGCCAGGCCAAGGAGAAGCAGGCGTACGAGGACGTCCAGGCCGACCTGCAGAGCGAGCAGGCCGTCGTCGATGAGCTCAAGCAGAGCGTGGAGACCAAGAAGCGCAAGATCGTGGAGCTGCAGGGCGACGTGGACCGGGAGGAGGAGGCCATCGAGAACAAGCAGGCCCACGCCGATAAGGTCAAGCAGGCGGCCGACGAGCTGCTCGGCAAGTCGGACGAGCTGTTCGGGATCACCTGGGAGCGCGCCACCAAGAAGATCATCGGGGCCAACTGCGTGGGCTCGCAGGGCGCCACGCGCGTCGGCTACCTCAAGCCCATGGGTCTCACCCCGGACTCGCACAACCACAAGGCCGTGAAGTTCGACAAGGTGGTGGACGCCCTGGTGCACACCGCCGTCGGCAACGACCTGGTGCGGAAGCTCACGGCGCACCGCAAGATGATGGAGTGGGCGGCTGACATGCCCGAGGAGAAGTGGGCCGAGCTCGTGGCCATGCGCGCCGGGGCCGGCGCGCCGGGCGCCTGAGCGCCGTGTCACGGACTCGGTTGCGTTAGTAGTAGTAGTTGCGCGTGGGCGAACGAGTGAGTCGTTGCTCTAAGAATTGCGGCCGCGCAACTTGCAGCTCGCAACTGGTGAGGTTATCAGTACCGCGCATTTTTTTGCGCGCGCGGCGATGTCGGAGCCCGAGGACAACGAGCAGAAAGAGGTGTGGGACATCCCAGTGGAGCGCGACGGCTCCGAGCAGCAGGAGGTGTGGGAGGACAGCGAGGCGGGGCGCCAGATCATGCGCCGCGTGCGGGACATCCAAGAGGAAAGCGACCGCGCCAACGCCGCCGCCGAGCGCGAGGAGACGGACCGCGCGGATAGGGAGCGCGACAAGCGCATCGAAGCGGAGAAGAAGCTCGAGGCGGCCGAGGCCGCCTTGCGCTTGCGCGAGGCCGCCTCGCGCAAGCGCACCGCCGACGAGGCGGGCCTGTGCGACGACCTGCTCGAGGAGCTCATCTGCCCGATCACCGGCCGCCTTCCCGCCGACGCGGTCATGGCTAAGGACGGCCGCGTCTACGAGCGGCAGGACCTCATGCTGTGGTTCGAGAAGACGCCCGGCCCGACCGTCAAGTCGCCCGTGTCCGGCGAGAACATGAGCAAGGAAATCGTTCAGGCGTACCAGTTCCAGAACACCCTCGAGAAGCTTGTCTCGTGCGGCACGCTCAAGGGCGAGGCGGTCGACGAGTGGAAGAAGGCCAAGGACGCGCTCTCGCGCTACGACACGCAGATGAAGAAGTGGTTTGTGGAGGCGGCCACGGGCGACGCCACCGCGATGATGCACCTCGGCTTCGCCTTCCGCCAGGGCGGCCACGGCGCCGAGGTGGACCACGCCAAGTCGGTCGAGTGGTTCCGCAAGGGCGCGGTCAAGGGCAACACGCAGAGCTGGGCGTCGCTCGGCGTGGCCTACATGACCGGCCGGGGCGTCGAGCGGCACCCGTCCAGGGCGCTCGTGTTCCTGACGCACGCGGCCTCCAACGGCTCGGAGCACGGGTGCTGCGCGATCGCCCACGCGCTGGCGTCGGGCCGGCACATGCCCCCGGACTACACGCTCGCCAAGTACTGGTACCAGAAGTCGCGCACAGCCACCATCAAGGACGCGATCGACGCGCAGAAGCAGCGCTGCGAGGCGTTTCTCGCCGAGCACGCGGACTAGGCGGTTGCTCGTTGCGAGCGCGATTTTGCGACTGGTGGGGTGCGCGGGAGGGGGGGGGGCAACATGGTTGCGCACTCGCGGTTCACGGGCGCCGAGGCCCTCGCGCTCATCGAGATCACCAAGGACCAGAAGCGCATCAGCTGGACCAAGGTCGTGAAGGAGTTGGAGGAGCGCGGCTTTCCGAGGCGGACGGCCAAGTCGGTGCGCAATCGCCACCTGCGCTGGCGCCGGGCGCAGAGCGGCGAGGGCGGGCCGACCAAGAACTTTTGCAAGAAGTGCGGGCGGCCACAGCGCGGACACGTGTGCGAAATTGTGGACACTGAGTTGGCTCCGGCCACGCCGTAGGAAAAGAATAACACGTTTTTGGAACCGTGTAGGGGTGAGGGGACTGGCGCGCGCCATGTCCATCCGCCGCGACGTCCCATCGCTCTCAGTGGTCGAGGCCGCGCTCCGGCCGTGCGCGGCCGCGACCGGCGCCCCGCAGACCATCGGCGACCGGCTGGGCATCGAGCGGCAGCCCACGCCCGCCAAGTGGCCGACCCCGTTCAAGCCGCAGTACACAAAGCCGCCGGTGGTCGTCGGCAGCGTGGTGAACGACGCCTTCCGCGGCTACGGCGCGGACCCGACCGGCATCTTTGGCAAGAAGAAGGCGGCGTCGGGCGCCAAGGTGGAGGCCGAGCCCAAGAAGGGCAGCTTCACGGCCAACATGAAGGCGGCCAAGGACAAGGCCGACGCGGTCGTGCGCAAGGCGTCCGCGGGCGCCAAGGCGGTGGCCGCGGGCGCCAAGTCGGCGGCCGTGAGCGCCGTCGACAAGGCGGCGGGCATGCAAAAGTTCGACTACAAGGTCATGAGCACCGACAACTTCACCGGCGTGCTGGCCGTGGCCAAGAAGACCAACGGCGGCGCGGAACTCGACGCCAAAAACAACATCAAGGCCTTCAAGAAGTACAAGCACAGCAAGGTGACCAAGCAGGCCGAGGCGCAGGAGGCGATGATGCTGCACAAGGAGGCGCTCGTCAAGAAGATCAAGGGCAAGGACGACAAGGTCGCGGCGCGCGCGCAGGCGGGCCGCAACGCGGCCGTGCTGGGCTACTCGCAGGTGTCCGAGAGCGAGGAGAGCAACGCGATGTTCGCCGACCACATCTTCAACCCGGAGGCGCCCGCGGGCGACGGCGTGCCCACGATCGTGCAGATGAGCGAGTACGACACCAACAAGGTCGAGGGCATGATGCCGATCAGCGGGCTGGTCGTGGAGCCGCTCGACACGGACACGCTCACCTACGACGGCGACACCATGACGGTGACGATGCAGGCGATCAAGGAGGCCAAGATCGACAAGGAGGTGGTCAACAAGCTGACCAAGGACCAGGTGGAGTTTGAGTACACGCTCTGCGTGCACGGCCTGTACGTGGGCGAGGACAAGCAGCTCATGAAGGGCCGCAAGATCCTCGTGCACCAGAAGAAGCCCAGCGACATCACCGCGTACGGCATCGCCACGCCCAACGGCATCGAGAGCGCGCTCCACCACGCCATGGAGGGCACGGAGATCGACCTGCTCTACCTGTGGACGTGCTTCCGCCTCGTGCAGGGCGTGCACTCCCTCGCGGCGTCGAGCCCCGACAAGGCGCAGAAGGCGGCGCTCAAGGAGCTGCTCGGCGCGAGCCTGGGCATGGCCACGCAGTACAGCTTTGCCGACGACTTTGACGACGAGTTCGACGAGGTCAACCTGTTGCCCCTCAAGCTGGAGGGGGTTTGAGACTCGTGCGCGGCGATCGCGCGCAAACGCCGCGATGGAGGACGAGACGCACTCGTGGTTCCCGACGCTCGAGGAGCTGGAGGCGCACGCGCGCCGCCGGCGCGAGGAGCGCGGGTGGACGCTCGAGACGGCCTCGGGGCCCGTGGACCCCGCGAGCGTCATCGTGTCGGTGGAGGGGTGTAATTAATTGAATAGAACACTACACCGGCAGTTCCGTGCCATCGGGCGCCACCGCGCGCACCAGGCGCTCCTCGCCCTCGTAGTAGCGCACCGCGCCCTCGGGCGTCACCACGCGCACGAGCGTCTCGTGCCTCGGCTCGTCCCCCGTGTAGAATTGCACCTCGCCCTCGGGCGTCACCACGCGCCTGAGGCGCGGCACGTAAATGGGCCCATCGTAGAAGCGCACCTCGCCGTTGTCGTACACCTGGCGCCTCAGCGCCTCCGTTCCGTTTGTGGGCCCCACGTAAACATCCATGTCCATCTTTGGGCCGTCGCCCCTGAAGGAGACGTGTCTGCGCTCCTGACCCTTGGGCCCAAGGGACGTTGTGAGCCGCATCTTGTCGCCCTGTACCCCAAAGCGATACACCTCGCGCTCCTCGCCTTTGGGCCCAACGAAGAAATAGACTCGATAGATGTTGTCCGCGTCGACAGACGTCGTGCGCACCTTACGCTCCTGGCCCATGGGTCCATCGAAGTACGACACGTCGCCGTTGGGTTTCTCGTGGCGTATCTTGCGCTCCTGGCCCTTGGGCCCTGTGAAAAAGCGCTTCTGGCCGCTTGGCCACTCCACGCGCACCTTGCGCTCCTGGCCTTGGGGCCCCTCGAAAAAGCGCTTATCGCCGCTTCGCCACTCGTGGCGAATCAGGTGTTCCTGGCCGGCGGGGCCGTCGTAGTACGAGGCCTGGCCGCTTGGAAACTCCGTGCGCACATGGCGCGCGCCATCGTAGACCCTGATGTTGTCGGTCAGCCTCGGCAACCGCATCACCGCGTTGGGCACGGCCATCCCCGGTTCGTACTGTTGCATCAACGCCATCCAGTCCTCTCGCCAGATCGGCTGGCGGTTGTGCGGAAGGCTGCGCCTCGTCCTGACCCACTGCCACAGCGAGCTGGCGTCGTAGTACTTGTAGTCGTACGTGTGGTCCTCGTTTTGGAGCCTGTACCGCACCCGAAAGTACTCGCTGCCGGGGGGCAGGTCGGCGCTCGGCTCAAACTCCTCGAGCGATATGGGCTCCACCTCGCCGCGATCGTTGAGCTCGTCGGCCGCCTCGCGCGAGAGCGTGACGAACTCGCCCGTGGGCGCCTCGCGCGGGCGCAGCTGGAGCGCGCCGAGGTCGGGGAGCATGCCGCGCTCGCTCTCTCAAGAACACGAATGCAACGCTTTATTCAACCCACGGCTAACAAAGGGATGGACACGGCCACCACATGCTCCGTCCCTACTACCTCGTCGGCCTCGTCGAACACGGGCTGCCCCACGACCACCGCCGGCTTCTTCTGGCTCTTGGTCCGCCGCGCCGTCTCGTCCGCCGACTCGGCGAGTTGCCGGTTGGTCGTGAAGGCGTCGCCAAAGGTGCCGCAACAGTAGCCGCACGTCAGCAGCCACGGGATGGCGCGCAGGCAGGCGGCGCAGGGCACCTCGTCGTCGTCGTCGCGCGAGCGCCGCCGGCCGGCGAGCACCGGCGCCTCCTTCTCGCGCTTCATGCGCTGCGCGGCCGTCTCCGGCTCGACGAGCTTCTTGCTCTGCTTTCGGCAGCAGCGCTTGGTCTCGTCGCAGAAGCATCGTATGCACTTGCCGAGCGGCACGTGGCACGAGCAGCTAAGGCAGCACAGGACGAAGACCGTCACGACGATCAAAACGAGCGTGAGGTACCCGACGACGAGCTCTACGGACACCATGGTGCACGGCCACGCTTGCGCGCGTGTGTTTACTAAGGGGGCGGCGGCGACTAGGATATCCGATCCACGATTAGCTCGCCGCGCCGCTCCCACCAGCCCGGCAGCTCAAACTTCTCCGAGACGTCGCCGTCGACGTAGAGCACGCAGCCCGACACCTTGTCCACGCCCTTGGCGAGCAGCTTGGCGAGCGTGCGCGTCTCGCGCTTGAACAGGTGCATCGTCACCGCCAGCTGCGCAAAGTGGCGGTTGATGTGGCTGTCCTTGGCCTTGACGAGCGGCTTCTGCATGCACGTGCCCGCGTCGCGCGTGCGGTCGCCTCCGAAGCCCGTCTTGAGCTCGACGAGCACGAGCTGGTGCTCGCCGCGCATGCACACGACGTCGACGGCCGTGCCGATGCCGCGCTCCCGGTCGAGCACGACGCGCTGCGCGTCGACGGGCACGAGCCCGTGGTACGCGAGCGCGTTGAAGGTGAGGCGCGTCAGCTTGAGCATGCGGCTCCGCTTGCGCAGCGCCTCCGA
>PAQM01000009.1 GCA_002709305.1 Crocinitomicaceae bacterium
CGGACGGGGGCGGCGCCTGCTCGACCGGCGCGTCGCCGCCGTCGTCCTTGCCGCCAAACAGGTTGGCGGAGGCGGCGGCGGCGTCCTCGTCGAGCTCGGTCTCGTCGCCGGAGGAGGCCGGCGCCGGCGCCGGCGCCGGGGCGGGCGCGGGCGCGTCGGGCCCGGGGGCCCACGGCCTGCGCGCCAACGGCTGCAACGGCGGCAGGTCGTCCTCGTCGTCGTTGAGCAGGTCGTTGAGCGCCTCGTCGTTGGCTCGGTAGTACGTATCATAGGACGCCCGCCTCTCGGCCTCCAGGCGCTGCGCGCGCCGCGTCGCGTCGCGCGCGCGCTCGCGCTCCTCGCGCTCGCTCGGCCGGGCCGCCTCGCGCGCGGCACGCTCGCGCGCCGCCTCGGCCTCGCGTTCCGGCGCCCGGCGCGCGTACTCGCGGTCCTCGGCGCGCTGATCGCGCTGTCGGCTCTGCTCGGTCTTCTCGTCCTCCTCCATCTCCATCTGCCACATGAGGTGCTGCTGCCCCGGGTCGTCCTCGGGACGGTACGGGCGCCGGTGGTACGCGTCCTCGTCGTCGTCGTCATCGCCGCCGCCCGCGTCCGCCGCCGTGAGGCGTAGCCGCGAGAGGTTGGGAACAAACATGATACGCGTGCTCGCTCTTATTACACCCTACGCGCGCCAAGGCGCTCTTATTAAACACGTGTGCACGCTCACGCACTCGCAAACACCGTGTTGCCACACGCCACGAGGCGCTCCAGGGGGCAGGGGGACTTGATGTGGACGGCCAGCTGGTGCCTTGCCAGCGAGTCGGCCTGCTTGCTGCGGAACGTGCAGCCGGGGTGTGGACAGACGTGATAGTCCGTGTCGTCGTGCACGTGCAGCTTGTGCCGCCTGAGGGCCGACGACGCCTTGCTCATAAACGTGCAGTCTTCGTGGTCGCACACGTACCAGACGACGTCGATGTTGTGGATGCAGCTCTTGTGCCGCTTGAGCGAGTCCCTCGTCCGGCATTTGTAGCTGCACCACATCTGGTCGCACTTGAACCAGGGCGTCTCGCGCTTCTTGCACGGCGAGCACGCGGTGGGCGGCTCGTCGGGCCCTTTTGAAAATTGCGTGGTACCGATCACCTTCATGGCCCCGCGGGCAAAGTTGCTCCCGTGCTTCACAGCGGTAACGTGCAACACGCCAACTGTACAACACGCGCAAACAGTACACGCAACCACGGTTGCTCACCCCCGCTCTCACTCCTTGCGCTGCCGCGGCTTGAATTTGCGGGCGTACGGGTCGTCGCCCGGCGCTGGCGCCGGCGCCTCGTCCTCGGGGGCCTTGCGCTTGCCGCGGGGCGCGCGGCGCAGCGGGCGCGCCACGCCCGCGAGCTTNACGCGCACCTCCTTGAGCGGCGCCGCCGGCGCGAGCACCGGGAGCCGGAGGGGCGGCAGCACGAGGTTGACGCCAATCTTGGCGATGGTGCCCGCCTTCTTGTCGTTGAGCTCCTCGGTCGGGGTCACGAAGCAGACGCCCTGACCACGCGCGAGCCGCGCCTCCGCCATCTCCTTCTTCGCGGCCTGGCCCATGAACTGGTTCCAGCCGCGCGACTCGCGCCGCTCCTCCCGCTCCCGCTCCTTGACCTCCCGGTTGGCCTTGGACGCCGCCCGCTTGGCCTCGCGCGCGGCCCTGGCCTTGGCAAACGCCGCCTCCCTCTGCTGCTTCTCCGCGAGCCGCAAGCGCACCGCCTCGCGGTGCGCCTTCGACTCCTGCTTCCACCGGTCGTAGAACTCCTTCGCCTTGGCCTCGTCCGGCTGCCAGTACTGCGAGCAGGCGCGCACCTGCGCCAGCGTCGCCGTCTTCAGCTTGTGGAGCGGGATGGCCTTCCGCTTGATCGCCGGCCGGAGCTTGGGCGGCTGCTCGTCCTCGGGCTCGAGCGGCGCGCATGGCGTGCCGTCCAGCGCGGACGCCTCCGCCGCGGCGAACGCCGCCGCCTCAATGTCCTCGAGCTCCTCGTCCTCCCGNTCGCGCGCCTCCTCCGCGTCGAGCTCCGCGCGCTCCTCCTCGACCTGCTGCTCCCAAACGTCGTCGGAAAGGTCGATGTCCTCCGGCAGCGCGTCGCTCTCGGCGAACTCGGCCTCGTCCGCGTCGTCGTCGTGGTCGCCGCCAAAGAGGTTGNCGCCGCCGCCGCCGTCGCCGCCGCCCTCGTCGTCGCTCGGCAAAAAGTACGGGCGGGTGGCGTTGCTGTCGCGGTCGTCCTCCGCGTCGCCGTCGCCGTCGCCCCCAAACGCGCTGGAAAGCGCGGCGTGCGCAAGCGGGTCGGCCAGCTGCACGGCCATCGCCAGCTGCTGGTCCACCTCGGTCAGGCGACACTCGCCGCCCGGCGGGACGGCCACGTTCTCGGCGGCGTAGGGCATCTCGGTCACGGGCATGGGCGCGGGCTCGAGCGGCGGCCGCTGCGAGCAGCCGCCGCCGTCGTCGGTCTTGGAGAGCTCGTCGTCCGCGTCGGGGTCGGGCGGCTCGTGCAGCGGCGACGCGGGCACCGAGACGTCCTCGTACACGCTCTCGGCGTCCGTGTCGGTGTCCGAGCGGTGCACCATCGCGGCGTCGGCGTCGACGCCGACCGCCTTGCGGCGCACGGCCCACGCCCGTAGCTCCGGCTGTTGCGTGTCCATGAGCTTTGGGGCGTGCATCTTGAGCACCGGCGGGGCGAGGCCCTCGCCCTCGTAGAAGCCGGAGTTGACGATGAGCTTGTGCAGCACGAGGTTCTTCTCGTACCGCTTGTGCGGCGTGTTGCCCAGCTCGTGGAAGGCCGCGTGGCGCTGCACGCGGGTCTCGGCGGCGAGCGCGCCCAGGCGCGCGTCGGTGCCCCTGACGTTGGTCATGGACAGCGTNGACTCGTACGCCATGAAGACGGCGTCGCTCCGGTAGCGCCGCAGCCAGCTGTGCAGGCCCTGGAGCGTGACGCGCGCGCACAGGTGCTCGGTGGGCATCGCNAAGCCGCCGGGGCGCACGGCCACCAGCTGCAGCGCGATGTTGATGGCCCACAGGATGGGGTTGCCAAAGTTGTCGCCGACGAAGCCCTCCTTGGCCCACTGCACGCACACGGCGCGCAGCAGGATGCGGCCGGTGCGCACCTCGCCCGGCGTCAGGCGGAAGCCGCCGTGACTCTGGTCGCGCGTGAGCATCTCGAGCCACACGACGCACTGGTTGAGGCGGTTGTTGGCCGCCCACATGTCCTCGTCCGAGCAGCCGCCGATCTCGTGCGCGTGGATCTTGGAGAGGTGGAAGTTCTCCTCGTCCTTGTACTCGTCGTTGCGCTTCTTGGCGTCGCGCTCGTGCTTGTCGTCGTCGGCGAAGAAGCGCTTCTCGCACGCGTCCGAGGGCACCATGCCGTCCTCGGCGCCGCAGTGGGAGCACGTGGGCGTGCCGCTGTCCATGTCCCACCACGCGTCCGGGTTCTGGCACTCGCGGCACAGCAGCGTGCGCCCGTACTTGGCGATCTCCTTCTTTTGCTCCTCGGTGTACTGGTACGGTTGCGGCTCGTACGGGTCGTACTGGGGCTGGCGCCCAGCGCCGCCGGGCAGCCGCGCCAGCACGGCCACGGTGCGGTTCTGCGCGTCCATGATCTGGTCGAGGCGGTTTGCGGGCATGGCGCCGCACCTGCNAACTATAGTTGCTCCCCTTGTGAAAAGGTGCGGTACCGGTTGGGCATNTANGGGGCCCGGTTTTTGCGGGCAGGTGTGTCGGCACCGGCTGCCGCAACTCGTCGCCTCGGCGCGCAAGAGTCGCAAACTGCGCCGCCGCCGGGCTGCAGACGGCTGCAGAGAAAGGGGCCCCGCAATCACAGGGGTGTAATGAGCGGACATGGGGGATTGATTGCCTTAATCAATCGATCCGACGCAATTGATGGCTCGCTTAGCGCGATTTATTGTTGCGCGACTGTTGCGCCGCCCGCGTCGCAACTTGGGCGATCGAGCGGTTTGCGTGCGCCGTCACACCCTTGTGTCGCGAATCGCGTGAAACGCTCGCTAGGCAGTCGTCGATAGCGCGCCGTTCCACGCGCGACCCCTTTGCGATGGGCGCGCCTCGCAAGAGCCTGACGCGCCGCAACGGCCCCAAGCCATTTGTGTGCAAGTCGTCGACCCTCGTGCAGCGCACGCTCACCAGCACCCTCGGAATCGCCGCGCCGCGCCGCAAGCGCGTCGCCTTCCGGGCCGTCGGCGCCGCGGAGCACCTGCACAAGCCGCTCGTCGTCGAGCTCTTCTGCGGCATCGGCGGGTGGACCGAGGGCGCACGGCAGGCCGGATGCCACACCGTGCTAGCCGTGGATTCCAACGTGCAGCTGCTGCGCTTGCACAACCTCAACCACCCCGAGACGACGCAGTGCGTCATGACGGTCGGCACGGACACGGAGGACGAGCTCCTCGAGCTCATCCGCGCGCACGTGCCGCCGGGGCGCGCGTTCCACCTGCACGGCTCGCCGCCGTGCCAGCGCATCTCGTGCACGTCGGCGGTGCGCGACGCGGGCAACCACGACGTGGACGGCGGCGTGTCGCTCGTCAACTGGTTCGTCGCGTTCGTGCATCGCCTGCAGCCCACGACGTGGACGATGGAAGAGGTGCCGCACGCGCAGCTGACCGGCGCGCTGGGCATGGCGCGCCAGTTCCACCCCGCGATGATCGACTACGTGCCCATCCTGACCATGAGCGACTACGGCGTGCCGCAACACCGCAAGCGGTGCATCGCCGGCACGCCCAGGCTCGTGGAGCGGCTGCGCAGCGACGCCTCGTTGCGCGCGGACGCGCCGGTGCTGAGCGAGGTCCTGGACCCGCCCGAGGGCGCCACCGTGTGCATGGCCTCCACTGGCAAAGAACCCGATTACACCCAAAACGTGGCACACGCGGACGGCACCTACACTAACAACACGATACGACGGTGCATGCGCTCGGTTCACGAGGTCGCGTGGACCTGCATGGCCGGGCACCCGCACTGCTGGCGCACGCCCGACTTCCGCAAGGTCCGGTGGTTCACCGTGCGCGAGCAGGCCGCGCTGCAAACCTTCCCACCCACCTACCAGTATGGCACCCACACCCAGACCGCGTTGACCGGGATCGGCAACGCGGTGCCACCACGCTTCGCGAGCATGGTGATGGCTGGAGTTTAGTTCCAGTCGAAGAGCGCGAGGTGCGCCATCTCCGAGCCCTCCGCGAGGTCGAGCTCGTTGTGGGCGCACACGACGCAGTTGGTCTTGATGTTGATGCGAATCGCGGGCTTGTCGTCCTCGTAGGCGTGCCACGCGGGCGCCGAGCCGAACACCGGGAGGTTCCACGGGATGCCCACGGTCTCGTCGGTGCTGAGCATGCGCTCGAGGAGGTTGAGTAGGTCGGTCACGTGGTTGGAGTGGTTAGACCCCTGGCTCGTGTTCCACTTGAGTCCGCGCAGCATGTGGTTGAGCGCCTCCCGGCGGAGGTTGGGCTCGTCGCCGAGCTCCTTGGCGAAGGTCTTGAGCAGCTCCCACGCCGAGGTGTTGGTGGTGTTGGGCGGCAGGCGGAGCTGGCCCGTGCAGATCAGGTAGCTGATGGCGTTCCAGCAGCGCTCGAAGCACTTCCACGCGGTGGCCTTGGCGCGGTCGGTGCGCTCGCGCTCGGTCGGCACGCGGTCGCCGATGATGTCGTCCCACTGCTTGTGGTAGTAGAGCGCCCAGGAGAGCGAGAACCACGCGGGGAGCACGCGGTGAACCAGGTCGGGCACCAGGTTCATGTACTTGGGCTGGATGAAGCGGTAGTTGCCGTCCTTCAGCTTGACGCCGGTCAGCGCGTCATACACGGGCATGCGCGTGAGGGCGTCCTGCTCCGGCTTGGTGAGCATCGCGATGTACTGCGTCCGCGTGGCCTCGTCGTCGCTCCACATCTTGTAGTTCGGGCCCGAGATCTTCCACGCGCTCTGCGGGCGACCGACCGCGTGCTTCCAGGAGAAGATCTCGTTGAGCACCTCGATGACGTCGGCGGCGTTGTCGTCGACGTCCATGGAGTTGTCGTCGTCGTCGCCGTTCTCCTCTCCGTTCTCCTCCAGTTGGTCGATGTAGGCCAGGGGCACGAGGTCCCCGATCTCAGGGTTGTCCGACTGGGGCAGCGTCTCGTCGAGAGAGACGCAGCGCAGGCCGATGCGCGACTTGCGGAGGAACTCGTCGACGTTCATGCAGTAGCCCTCGGTCTGCTGCTCGGCGAACTTCCGCAGCGCGACCATCATGTTGTTGGGAATGCGCAGGGCCTGGTTCTCCTCGGGTTTGGCGCCCGGGCCGGCGCCGACACCCTTCATGCACGTGATCATGTACTCCTCGATCTTGTAGTACAGCTTGATGCGCTTGAGCGTGAGGACGTGCGAGAACACCTGCACCTTGTAGTTGGGGAGCTTGATGGAGAGGAAGAGGTTCATGGCGCGCCCAACCATCTGGTAGAGCACGTCCAGCTGCTTGCCCTTGGCGTGGCAGAGCACCATGTAGCCGGGCACGTAGTGCAGGCGCTCGAGGACGCCGGGCGTGAACTCGATGGTGAGGTCGCTCACGGAGAGCGTCGCCGACGCCTTGAACATGTCGTACCCGACCTGGATCACGCGCAGCTCCGGCACCAGCCGGTCGAGGTCCTTGTCGGCGCAGAGCTGGTGCGCCGCGCGCAGCGCCGCGGGCGCGTCGGGGTGGGACGAGAAGGGCAGCGCCTCCCACTCGACCTCCTCCTGGCCGTCGTCGTTCGTCGTGTACTTGGGCAGCACGGTGAACAGCTTCACCGGGTTCCCGCCGAGCGCGTTCTTGCGCACCTCAATGTTCGTGGTCTCCGCGATCTTGGCGTTGCTGACCGAGGAGTAGAGCATCACGACGCCGGGCTTCTGCTGCCGCCGCAGCTCGTCCGTGCAGAACCGCGCGTACCCGGCGAGCCCGCCGACGACGTCCTTGGCGCTGGCCTTCTGGATGTGCGTGCCGCTGAAGAGGTACGTCTGGCAGAGGTGGTGATTCTCCTCGTCGTCGGCGTGCGCCTTCTCCGCGCGGTACGACGGCGTCTTCGCGATGTAGGCGCCGGTGTGGCACGTGAGCAAGGCCGTGCCCACCTCGTCGCGGAAGAGATGCGCGGTCCCGTTGGGCATGTACGGGTCCGTGACCGGCACATCGTCGATCGGCAGGTAGTCGTTGACGCTCTTCGCCTCGGCGTCCTTGACCGCCTGCTCAGCCGCCGCGAGCTTCTCCTCGTACTCGGCCTTCGCCTCCGCGTCCGTCTGCACGACGCCCTTGCGCGTCGCCGGCTTGGGCCCCGTCTTCTTGAGCGCGGCGAGGGCCGACTTGGCCGAGTCGATGGCCACGCGGATGCACTCGGGGCGGTTCTCGCGCATCCGCGCTTGGACGTTCGCCCGGGTGAACGCGTAGGGGTTGTGCGGGTCCGCGGCGTCGTCGTAGTGCGCGCGGACCATGTCGTTGATGCCGACGTACTGCCCGCCCTTGTCGCTCGGCTGGAGCGGGCGCTCGAGGAGGCTGTTGAGCTCGCACACGTGGTCGTGAGGCTGCGCGAGGAACTGCGAGCCCCAGATGGAGGGCTCGTGGAGCGTGGGGAGCAGCGTCGCCCCGACCAGTACCGTCCGGGTCATGGAAGGCGAGAAGAGGGGGCGAAGGAGCTCGACGATCTTCTTCTTCTTGTCGTCCTCCTCCTCCACCTTCTCGATGAGCTTGACCAGCGAGTGCGCCTCGTCGTGGATCATGATGACCACGTAGCCGTTGGCGCGCGCGTGCTCGCAGAACCGCTTGCACGCCAGCATGTCGCCCTTCTCGTCGTGCGAGTAGGTGAGCACCTGCTTGGTGCACAGCTCGGCGATGTAGTCCTCGGTCAGCTCTTTCTTGTACGTCGTGCCCATGGTGAACGCGCCGGCCTCGACGAGGCCCGACCGCCGGATCTTCTCGTTGACCTCGAACAGCGGGCCGTTCTTGTAGGGCGCGACGCTGATGCAGACCTTGACCTTGTCGATCTGCGTGGCGAGGTGGGTGAGCGCGATCGTGGGCTGCGACTTGCTCTTGCGCGCTCCCGCCGCGATGGTGAGCGGCGTGAGGGGCATGTCGCCGTACGGAAGCATGCGCTTGGCGTCGAAGACGCGCTTCGCCTTCTCCTTGGTGACGGGATCCTCGATCTCCTCCTCCGCCCACGCGTGGAAGTCGGCGGCCTCGTCGCGCGCTTTGTCGATGGCTTCGCGCAGCGGGGCGTAACCCATCTCGACGCCGTTCACCTCCTTGGGGAAAGGCTCCGGAAGGATCGCCGCCTCCTCCTCGTTGAGCGACTGCTCGCGCCCCTGCTCGATCTCGGCGGGCGTGCCGGACAAGGCGTTGCGGTAGTCGAGGCAGTGCATGATGGCGGGCAGGTACTTCTTGGCAGCCTCGGCCAAGTCGCCGTTGCCATCCTCGCCGCGCGCGACCGCGGCAACGGGGCAGGCGCGGTCAAACGTGTCGCGCGGCAGGGTGCCGTTGGGCTTGCGCAACTCGTCCTGGGCCTTCAGCAGGTCCTGGGCCTGCTCCAGCTTCTCCCGCACGCTCGCGAGCGTCGGGACGTTGCTGCCGCCCCACTTGGGCGCATTGGTGTACTTGAGCGTAACGCGGGCGCGCTCCAAGGCGCGAAAGTCCGCGTTCTTGAGGCGCTCGTCCTTCGAGACTGCGTTGGCCGCATTCTGCGCCGCCCTGTCCGCCACGCGCTTCTCCATGAGCTCGCGCTTGCGCTTCTCGCGGTAATCCATCTGCGGCGGTGAGGGGGGCAACAAAAAGTGGCGGTAGCGGTTGCGGCCTAAAGTGGGGTCAGGGTGGGGGAGCAACTAGGGTGGGCAACTCGCCCTGGCTAAGCCCGTGGAGTTGGGGTTTTTGGCTAAGTGCGGGGGCGCTGAGGAAAGTGGCGGTACCGATCGCACCCAAAGGGAGGGGTCGGGGGGGGGGCAACTGGTTGCGTGGGAGGGGGGGTTACTTTGTGCGGTTGCGCTGATTCGTTGCTAGATAGTGGTGGTACCAGTCGCAGGAACCTCGAGACTGGTGCGTGGGGAGGGGGAGCAACTCCTGCCCGCAACCGTAGGGGCGGTCGGTACCACCACTTTTTTTGCTCCCCCTCTACTGGCAGGCCATGGCCCCGCCGACGACGCTGCGGGCCCACGGGCCCAAGTGTGGGATGCCGCTGCCCGGCGAGGAAGTCAAGCGCTTGCTCGAACGCGAGCTGAGCACCGTCGAGTCGTACGTGCCGACCAAGTCGCCCGAGGTCCTGCACGACAACACGACCTTTGTCCGCAAGCCGAACCTTTGCGGGTACGACGGCCTGGACGACAACAAGAGCCTCGAGATGGTCATGGAACTGCTCAACAACGCCATCGACCCGTCGGTGCCCATCCTCGAAAAGCACCCCAAGGACATCCGCGTGCGCTACGACAAGCGCCACAAACGCTTGGTGGTGCTCTACAAGGACGAGCTGCTCATGGCCGTGATGGCCACGAGCAACGGCTTCCGTCTGCTCAACCCGGGCAAGCCCTTCGAGAAGCAGGCGTACCGCAGCGGCAACGGGAACAAGCAGGGCGATGACAAGGGCGGCGGCGGCTACAACTACGGCATGAAGCAGGCCGCGCACACCGCCGTCGAGCTCGGCTTCGAGCTCAAGTTTGAGTTTGCGCTGCACCTGGGCTTGGACTCGCCGCAGCTGCTCAAGGCCGGCGTCGGCGCCGACACGACTCCGGGCAACGAGAATTGCATGTGCTCGTGGATCAGGTCCAAGGGCGGCAAGGACTCCTTTACGCTCGACAGCTCGCTGCCGCTGGTCGAGACGGTGCTCGAGATCGACGAGGACCACCTCCCGGACAGCGATCTGGACGACGTGAAGAAGAAGCGCGTCGAGTGGGTGCACATGAAGCTGTGTTCCGGGCTCTGCCGCTTCGAGTTCATGTACGACGTCGACCTCGAGACGCCAGCCACCGACGCGTCGCCGCTCTTCGGCGGGCACGACGTCTATGATGGCGCCCTTGCCAACCACTACGGGCAGTGGTTCCCAGCGCACATCCTCCACCGCAACCGCTACAACCCGCGCGTGCCCGAGCTTTGGACCATCCTCGACGACGACGACGAGCCATGGAAGGTGGAGCTGCCGCCCGGCTTCCAGCTGGTGCTCAAGCAGCGCATGTACGACCTGACGTCGTCCAGGCACAGGGGCTGCAACACGCTCGCCAAGCCTGTGCCCAACGCCGTCATGCGCCTCCCGGGCAAGGGCTTCAAGACCCGCGTCACGCGCCGCAACGGGCGCGTCGACGTCTTCAACCCGATCGCCGACGTCTTCGACAACGAGCACCGCATCGCCTGCACGTTCTGGGTCACGAAGCACTTCAAGAAGATCCTCGGTTGGACGATGTTCAACGGCGCGCAGCCCGAGGTCACGAGCGCGCAGCTGCTGCCGATGCTGCGCGGCGGCGAGACAACGCTCTTGGGCGACTGCCAGGGCGCGCTCTTCGACACCTTCGGCGAGCGGTACTCCTACGAGGGCATCAGCAAGGACATGAAGAAGCGCGAGACGGGGCGGCTCAAGAAGCTGCGCGAGTTCATCGCCTACGCCGCGCTGCGCGCCGACGCCCACGCGCGGGGCGAGGCGCCCCCCGACGACGAGACGATGACACGCCTGCTCGAGAACGAGCCGCTGCTCTACCCCTCCGACAAGGCCGCGGAGGATGGGCCGCGCGCCAGGTACTTTGCGCGCGTCCTGGATACGTGCGCCATCGAGGCGGCGGTGGACGACGCCAACTCGAAGCTCTTCCCACCGAGCAGCCTAAACGTCGACGCGGCCAAGAAGCGCGTGGCCGCCAAAGTGGCCGAGCTGGCGGCCGAGGACGAGGCCAAGTACGCGCCGCCCGACGCGCTGCGCGACGCGTGCGCGTACGTGTACGGCACCGACACTAAGCTCTACTACGTGCCGTGCCCGGACTCGGCCGTCGAGCCGTACGACCTGCGCGACAAGAGCAGCAACGTCATCATCGTGCACCAGCGCTCCGACCTCACCGTCGCCATGCAGAACCTCATGGAATTCGGCAAGGGCAAGGAAGAGGTCAACCGGCTGCTTGAGCTACAGGCGGCGATGAGCACCGGCAAGGCCGAGTGCTGGCAGCGGCCGGTCAGCGACGCCGTGCGCGCGCTCGTCGACGGCCTGCCCGACGCGCCGAAGCGGCAAGAGGGCTACACGAGCGAGACCGAGACCAAGCCCGACCCCAAGCCCGACCCCAGCAAGGGCAAGCGCAAGCGCGACGAGCCGCCCGGCGGCGAGCCGCCCGACGGCAAGGGCAAGGGCAAGAAGCCCAAGCCGCCCGAGCCGGACCCCAAGCCGGACCCCAAGCCTGGCCCCAGCGGCGGCGGCGGCGGCATCGGCCCGGTCTCCGAGACCGACACCGACACCGACGACGACGAGTGCGTCGTCATCGACCCGACCGAGGTCAAGTACCAGCACGCGCCCGTCGACGGCGGGTACAAGCCGTGCCACACCTGCAAGCGGGGCAAGAAGCTCAAGTACCTCAAGCAGGAACCCTTCGAGGTCGAGGGCGTCGTCGTCCACATCCCGGTCGATCAGCCGTACCACAAGCATCACCCCGAGCTGCTGTTCGCCTGCTACAAGACCTACGAGCGCGTGCTTGGCCTCGTGAAGGACGCCCTCGAGGCGAGGGGCGAGTGGGGCGGCCACGATGGCAAGGCGACCGAGTTTGTCGCCTCGTTCGCGCCCAACGCCAACTGGGGCGGCTACTGGGACGGCAAGACCAAGCAGATCTGGATCAACATTGGCCAGAACTCCTCGCCGCAGTACCTGGGCGGCGCGATCTGCCACGAGATCGCGCACCACAACACCTACGGCAAGGAATACGACCCGCACGGCGAGAAGCACGGCGCCGAGACCGAGCGCCTGCGCGACATCGTCTGCGAGCACCACCGCTTGTTCCGCATGGGCTAGGTGGGGTTAGGGTGCGCGTTCTTTTTTTTGGTCGGTAGGTTGCGCTTTGCGACTGGTGTTTCAGATTAAAAGAACGCGTGAGTGTATGACCGAGCCAGCCTCGAGCTTACGGCCCTACTTGTGCTTTGGGATATCCCTCTTCCTTGCGGCCACCGCGCTCGCCGTCGTCCTCCTGCTGCCCTTCCTCTCGCGATGAGTGCCTTCGACGTCCTCATGACCAACCAGCGCCACAAGCGCGCGCCGCCGGTCAAAAAGCGGTGGTGCACGGTCAGCCGGCACGACACGCTCGCCCGCAAGCGCGCGCGAGCGCGCGCGCCGCAGCCGCAGCGCTGCCTCTTGGCGTACATCCGGCCGCCGTCGTGGATCGCGGAGCCGCTCGAGCTGGACACCGACGTCGTCACGACGATCGCGGAGGTGCTGATGCGCTCCGACGACTACTGGCGGAAGCCGCGGTACCTCAAGACCCTCGCGCTCGTCAACCGCGTGTGCGCGGCGGCCGTCGCCTCGACGCTCGACCGGGTGCGCCTGCGGCTGCAGCACAATGGGCAGGCGCACGCGCGCGCCCAAAGGGCGCTGGTCCTGCACCGCCGCGGCGCCATCGGCGACGGGTGCGAGGCCACGGAGGCCGCGCTCGCCGAGGAGGCGGCGCGCCTTGGCGCGATCCACGAGGCGTACATGGAGGAGGTAGGCATCCCCCAGGGTCGCCGCATGACGCTCGTGCCCTTTGCGGACCGCACGTGGTTCCACGACAACGTCTCGCTGCTCGGGCACCTGGGCAACGCCTGCGAGCTGTGCAACGGGCCCGCGCACATCGGCACGCGCGACAGCGGCTACTCCTTCCGCGACGGCCCGGTCATGCTCGTCGCGTGCGGGCGGTGCAAGCGGAAGGCGTGCGTGGACCTCACGCTCTCCTACGCGCTGCGGAGCAAGGAGACGGTCAAGGTGCACATCGAGCAGGAGGAGACGGAGGCGAACAACTACGCGCGCGCGCTGCTGAGCAAGCAGGGCGCGCACGAGAAGCGCATGCGCTCAAAGCGCGCCACGCGCATGCCGCCGGCGAAGCTCGGCAAGCGCGTGCACCTGCGCGACATGACGAACGCGATGTGCATGTGCTACTGGAACGGCACCCACCGCATGAGCATGGGGCCGTGGCACATCGAGCTGTGGCACGCGCTGCCCAAGGGCCTGCCGCAGGACAAGACGTTCGGCGCGCTCATGGGCGTGCGCGACAGCCAGGAGGTGCGCCGCGAGGCGCGCGCGCACGCCATGCGGCTGCGCGCGCGTCGCGCGCGCGCCGCGGAGCAGCGGATCGCGCTGCTCAAGCTGTGGAGCAAGTACCACGACGAGCGCTACAGGGTGATGTGCGTCGTGGACGCGGGGACCTTTGCGGGGTGGGTGCAGGCCCTCGACCTGTGCTCGGCCGCGCGCGCGTTCGAGGTGCGCTGGGCGTTCCGGTGGCGCGACGACCGGCTGCTGCCCGCGTGGCGCGAGCAGATGTACAAGCTGTTGGACATGGACGCGGCCAAGCGCGACGCGGCGGTGCGGCGCGTCGCCTGCGTCGCGCACGTGGTCCGCAAGATCTTTGACCGCACGGCCATGCCCTTCCACGCGTATCACGACAAGACGCCGCAGCGCGAGTGCGCGCTGCAGCTGCTGCGCAGCTTTCCCGCCACGTTTCTGGACCGCGGCGTCGACGAGGTGTACCGGGTCGTGGCCATGGTGATACACGCCGGGGTCGAGCTCAAGCTGCGCAGCTCGGTGACCGGCTTAGAGACGCTGGTCGCCACCTACACGCTGATCGGCGAGCCCTTCGACGGCCGCCGCATGGAGGTTGTCGGCTACTTCTCCGACTACACGGTGCGCCGCATCGCCGAGGCGATGAACTTGAAGAATGAGTCCCTCAAGATGACGCCCGGGCTGGTCCGGGAGCTGCAGCAGCTCGCCAACCTGCCGTTGACGTCCTCCTACGACGCCGACGCGCCCCGCGAGCTGGCGCGCGCCGCGCTCTTCGGGATGCCGGCGATGTGGCCGAGCTGGCTCACGGCGTGAGGGTTGCGTGGGAGCAACCGGTTGCGGGGGAGCAACTGTGGCGCTGTAGCAAATCGGTTGCTTCGGAGCAAAAAAAAATTTTTCGCTCTAGCCCTAACTCGATAACCGCGCGGCTTGTGGCGCCTTTGTGAGGCACGCCGCCGCGATGCACCGGCTGCCGCCGCCCGAGACGTACGAACACGCCGTGGGCGTGGGCAAGAAGGTGACCGTCGTGGCGCTCGACTACGACCGGTGCGGCAAAATGCTGTCCGACGGGTTTGACCGCAAGGGAGGGATGGCGGCGATGAACAGCAACGCGCTCGCGCAGCTCTTGTACGGGTTGGACCACAACCGGCTGAACAGCCACATGCGCTTCGTGTCCTTCTCAAACCGCCAGTCGGACAAGATCAACGTCGAGTACTTTGGCGACGCGCCGCGCGCCAACCTCGAGCACCTGGACCAAGCTGCCGCCATCCTCCACGACTACGCTCTGCGCTCGGGCATCGAGTTCGCGTCGTCCGTCGACAAGCGGTACTTTTTGGACCAGGAAAAGATGGACGCGTTCCCGAACAAGGCCGCCTTCAAGGCCTACGCCAAGGCGGACAGGAAGCTCGAACTCGCCGCCAAGATCCGGTCCGCGTACCCGGACGCCGACAAGTTTGTGTTCGTCGACGACGACTGGGAGAGCCTCCCCCAGCCGGTGGTGGGCAAGGTGTACGTGGTGCACTTCTCGCCCCCCATCCAGGACCCCGCGACGGTAAAGTTTAACGAGAGAGCGTTTTAAATGTGTACCCAACCCTACCGCACGTCAAGGTCCTTAAACCACTCCCCGGTCTGGCGCAGCGCGTCCAACGCGTGTCGCCGGATCTCGAGCTTCCACTCCGGGTCCACCCTGGCGACGAGCAGGCTGGTGAAGACGGCGAGTCGCGAATCGCCGACGTACTCGACCTTGCGCACCAGCTCGCGCTGCTCGCACACGTCCTCAGAGACGCCCGCGGCGCGGTCGGCCTTCCCGAGCGCAACGCGGCGGGTCTCGCGGCCGTTGAGAAGTTCGTTGAAGGCGAGGCGTAGCTGGTGCCTGCGCAGCGTGATCGACTTGGCGAAGCGCTTGCGCACCAAGCGCACGTTGCCGGCGTTCTCCACGGTGTCCGCGGCCATGACCGTGATCTCTCGCCAGATCTCCTTGGGCAGGTAGGGCAGCGGCGGCGGCAACTCGTCGCGTTTGCGTTTGGACATTGCGCGCGCGCGATTTGCGCGTGGGAAGCGCACGAGTCGCAAAGCGCGCACGCAAACACTAGCACAGGTCGAAGTCCTTGAGCCGGCTGGCTTCGCGCTGGTGCAGGATGCACTTGCCTATCAAAGCGACGCACAGGAACACGGGAAGGTACAGGAAAACGCAGAGGCACAGAAGGAACTCGGGGAAGTACACAAAGAAAAAGTAGGCGGTTTTCTCATACTCGGTGCTGTTGGCGTCGGGCACGTGCATCCCTTTGCGCGGTACCAAACAAGAACGCACAAGACGCAAACTACTCTTCCACGCGCCGCACCGGGAACGGCTCGTCGCCCGAGGTCGAGAGCTCCACCTCAAGCTCGCCCGTGGTCTTGACGTCCACGTCGAACGCGAGGGAGCCTTGGTTGCCCACGTTGACGTCGAGGTCGCCGCTCACGCTCGCGCCGACGTCGAGCGTGGCGGCGTGCTGGAGGTTGACCGTGCGGCGGGCGTTGAGGTAGGCCAGCTGCACCTTGACGTGCTGCGCGAAGAGCACGTCGTTGCTGATGGGAGCGGCGTGGGGGTCGGCCTTAGGCCTGCGCAGGTACTCGCGCGCGCGCTGCACGACCTCGTCGGCGGCCCAGCCGGCGCGCGCCCAGTCTTCCTGGTCGATGCCGTCGGACGTGACCGCAACCTTCCAGTCGCCGCCCGCCTGCGTGGACTGCGTCTTCGGCTTCTTGGACGCGCTCGCCATCGGGGCAAAAAAACTGGCGGTATTGACCGCGCAAGCGGATTTGCGGATTCGCTAAGACTTTGCGACTGGCGCGAAAACCGTTTGCGCGCCGCAACGCTCATGGGCAAGAAGCCCCCGAAGCGCGTGGAGCCGCCCGCGTACTGCTGGGGCGCGGAGCTGCAGGGCGGCTCCACGCGCCTCTGCGCGAGGGGGCACGTCAAGGGCAACCGCCACTTCAAGACCAAGTTTTGCGCAAACTGCAAGGCGCTGATCCCCGTGCCGCTGGACCGCGTGCGCAGCCTGAGCGGCGCGCGGGCCGCCGCCCTTGTCAACAACCACTCGGGCGGCATCTGGACCCGGTCGGCGCCCATGTACGGCGGCTTCCGCTTCCGGGTCGTCAACAACACCAACGGCTGCCAGCTGCCGCTGCTCGTCGTCTTCGAGGAGCCGCTTCCCGACGACGACGGCGAGTGGCCCAAGGTGCCCACGAACCTGCAGGAGGACGACGGCTGCGTGCACCTCTGCGTGTCCAAGGGCACGGTCGTGCCGGTGCGGCACCTGCGCAACGTGCACTACAAGCCGGAGTCGCTCCCGCCGCCGCCCTCGCCCTCGCCCTCGCCCACGACCGTCGACTTTGACGAGGCGGTCGACGACGTCGTCGAGGAGCCGCCGCCCGTGGTGTGCGAGGTGCTCGTGCCCTCCATGGTCATGAAGCTGCCGCCGCCGCCGGTTGAGCCCGAGCCCGAGCCCGAGCCCGAGCCCGAGCCCATGACGCCCAGCTCCTCGGGCGAGAGCGAGGAGCCCGTGTTCGCGACCTACAACGAGAAGCGGATGCACCGCAACCGCAAGTCGGCGGCCAAGAGCCGGTTGATGAAGCGCCAGTACATCGAGAGCCTCGAGCGCAGCGTGCTGGAGCTCGAGGCCTCCGTCGAGCAGCTGCGCCAGGAGAACTGGTATCTGCACAGCCTCCGGACGGTGGATCTGGGGGACGCACTGCACATTGATTGGACTACACTGGACGCGGTAGAGTGTTGATCTAGCATTCACTCACGACCCGTACGCTTTGAAGTAGAACGCCTTCCCCGTCACGTGCGCACGCACGCGGTCCCAGCGGTCCATGGTCTTTAGCCACCGCACCACGNCCTCGTGCACCTTGCCGCGGCCGCACATGCCGATGCTGTCGTCCTTGTTCACACCGTGCCGCTTCCACCCCTGCGAGTGCAGCCAGCGCAGCACGTGAATGTGCCCCGCGAGCGCCGCGCCGGCCCACGTCGTCCAGATCGCCGGGCAGCCGTTCTCGATCGCCCACTGCAGAATGTCAAGGTGTCCGCTCGCCGCCGCCGCCCAGCACGTCTCGCCGTTCCACGGGCAGGTGCCGCCCTCGCCCCCAGCGCGCAGCCACTTGAGCACCTCGAGGTGGCCGTTGCGCGCCGCCCACATGCACGCCTTCTCGTCCCACTTGCAGCCGTACCGGCGCAGCCACTGCAGCACCTCCAGGTGGCCTTGGCGCGCCGCCCACATGGTCGCCTGCCGGTTCCAGCCGCACCCGTTGGCGCGCGCCCACTCGATCACGTGCAGGTGGCCGCCGGTGGCCGCGTACACAACCGTCCACGCGTTCCACGGGCATTGGCGCTCCCGCAGCCACTGGAGAGCCTCCAGCTTGCCATGGCGCGCCGCGCCGGCGCACATCCACTCGTCGAGTACGGGCGCGTACCGCTCCTCGTCCACAATGTAGTCGAGCACGTGGACGTGCCCGTGAGCCGCGGCCTTCTTGACGACCTCCTTCGGATTGAGGGGCGCGCCGCACGCCTTCAGCATCCGGAGCGTCTCGAGGCGCCCGTGCTTGCCTGCGGCCTCCGACGCCCGGTGGTCCCACGGCATGCCCTGCTCCCGCGCCCACCGCAGCGCATCGACCGAGCCGTACCGCGCCATCCTGGCCGCCAGGTCGGCGTCCCACACAAAGGGGCACCCCAGGCGGTACGCCCACCGGAAGAGGCGCGCCGACAGGCAGATGTAGCTCAGCGGGCGCTCGCAGTCCTTCTGGCTGGGGCCCGCCTTGTACAGCGTCCAGCACACGCGCTTGAGCGCGCACGGCAGCTGGAGGCGCGCGAAGACCTCCAGCAGCAGGTCGGCTGGGAGGTCGGTCAGCAGCATGCCTGGCGGGTTCAGCTTCTCGCCGGGCCGGATGTAGGCCGTCCTGAACGCCAGCCCGTCGACGTCGTCGTCGTCGGGCGTGTAGGCGCGAGGCGCCGGACACGGCGGCGGCGCCCCGCCGTACATGGCCTGAAGGACCTCGTCGAGCTTGGCGGCGGGGATCTGGCTCAGTCGCATCGTGTCGGTCACGCGGTGCAACAACTTGCGACAGGGGGTGTCTTACTAGTCGCAAGGTTTTGTTTTTTATTTTATTGCTTATACACGGTGACCGGGTACGTGGGCTTCTTGGCCCACCACGCGCGCACCCTGTGGTCCTCCTCGCCCATCCCGGGCAGGCCGGCCGACGTGTCGAGCAGCGTCTCCATGATCATCGGGAAGAGCTTCTTGACGTGGCCCTCAAAGGTGATGAGGTGCCGCTTGGAGCCGAGGAGCTTCCACGTCTTGGGGTTCCACTTGGTGGCGCTGGCAAACGGCACCTCGGCGTACACGGCGTACACCTCCGGCTCGCCGCCAAAGGGCAGCGCCGAGCGCGGGCCGTAAAACTTGATACGAAACGTGTCGTCCTCGACGCGCCAGATCTTGACGCCGCCCACGTACTCGTGCATCGACGTGCCCGTGGCGTAGGGCGCGCCGCCCGGCAGCTGCCAGAGGCCCTGCTGGTCGCCCTTGCCCCGGAAGTGGTGGGGGTGCAGACTGTGCAGGTCGTCGAGCCACGCGACGGGGTACTTGCCCTCCATGCGGAAGCGCACGCGCGCGCGCACGTTGGCGCCGTCGTCAAACGTCGTGCGCTTGGTGTGATCAAGGGTCAGGTTGCGAGGCTGGAAGGTGTCCTTGCTCTTGTTGCCAAAGAGCGCGCCCGTGGGGGAGCCGCCGCGCATGCCCAGGAGCGCGTGGACGGCGAGGGCCTGCGCGCTGTCGCCGGCCTGGTCCACGGCCGCGGGCAGCGTTGGCGACGTCCGCGGATGCGTTTGCTGGGCCGCGGGCGTGCGCTCGTCGACATAGTAGGCCCACTGCGTGTTGAGCCGCTCCGGCGTCCACGCGCTCCACTG
Source organism: Crocinitomicaceae bacterium (assembly GCA_002709305.1). Taxonomy (GTDB): domain Bacteria; phylum Bacteroidota; class Bacteroidia; order Flavobacteriales_D; family Crocinitomicaceae; genus UBA4466. The sequence continues at coordinate 19,133 of PAQM01000009.1, forward strand.
CGCCTTCTGGTCGCTGCTGGCCTGAAAGGAGTAGTAGTCGCGCAGCCGCTCGGCCACGAGGCGCTCTTGGGGCAGCTGGGTTTTGAGCGAGTGCTCGCCGGGCCAGACGATCCTCGGTTGGTTGGTCAGCAGGTCACCCATCACCCGGATCGTGGTGAGGCCCGCCGGCGGCGGCAGCTCGAACCGGATCGCGATGTGGCCGTGCGGGAAGATGCCGTTTGCGTTCTGCCGCCAGGCCTCGTGGGCCATGCGGACCTGCGCGCCGATCGGCACGACGAGGCGCACCACCTCCGTGGGCAGCGGCGGCATCAGCGACCACGGCACGTTCATGCCCGTGGGCGTCGCATCGTCGCGCGCCTTTCCAAGGCTGAGCTTGCGGAACGCCCGTTCCACGCACGCGTCGCGCGACGGCAACATGTGGCCCACACCTTACATGTAAACAACACCCTCTTATTCACCAACCTAAACGACTAAAAGTCCGCTTCCAACGAGAACTCGTTGGTGTTCATGATGTCGTTGGAGCTGTCGTTCTTGGAGACGTTGACGCTCGACATGACCCCCGCCTTCTGGTACTCGCTCACGCGCCGCTCGAAGAAGTTGGTCTTGCCTTGCAACGAGATCAGCTCCATCCAGTCAAAGGGGTTGGGCGTGTTGTACAGCTTGGGCGCGTCGAGCGCCACGAGCAGCCGGTCGGCGCAGAACTCGATGTAGTCCGACATCATCCGGGAGTTCATGCCGATGAGGTCGACCGACAGCGCCTCGCACACAAACTCCTTCTCGTGCACGACCGCCTCGCCGATAATGTCGTGCAGCTCGGCGTCGGTGAGCTTGTTCTCGAGCATGGAGTAGAGCATGCAGGCGAAGTCGCAGTGCATGCCCTCGTCGCGCGAGATGAGCTCGTTGGAGAAGGTCAGCCCGGGCATGAGCCCGCGTTTCTTGAGCCAGAAGATGGCGCAGAAGGAGCCCGAGAAGAAGATGCCCTCGACGACGGCAAAGGCCACGAGCCGCTCGGCGAAGCGCGTCGAGTCCGTGATCCAGCGCAGGGCCCACTGGGCCTTCTTCTGCACGCAGGGCACCGTCTCCAGCGCGTTGAAGAGGTGCGCCTTCTCCGCCTTGTCCTTGACGTACGTGTCGATGAGCAACGAGTACGTCTCGCTGTGAATGTTCTCTATAGCGATTTGGAAGCCGTAGAAAAACCTCGCCTCCGGCACCTGCACCTCCGCGCAGAAGCGCTCCACGAGGTTCTCGTTGACGATGCCGTCCGACGCCGCGAAGAAGGCGAGGACGTGCTTGATGAAGAATTGCTCGTCGTCGGTGAGCTTGGCCCAATCGTTGAGATCGTGCGCAAGATCGATCTCCTCGGCCGTCCAGAAGCTCGCCTCGGCCTTCTTGTACATCTCCCAGAGGCGCGGGTACTGGATCGGGAAGATCACGAAGCGGTTGGGGTTCTCCTTGAGGAGCGGCTCGTTGAGGTCGTCAGCGTGGCATTCGGTCGGCATGGCGAGGGCGAGCGCTGCGGGGCCGCAAGGAAGGCGCACAAAAAAGGTAAGCTTAGCGCGACCCGCGCGCGGAAACGGCCGCGCGCGCGCGCGTCCAACGTAAGCTGGATAACCCCCCCACCCGACGCGCAACAGTCGCAAGTTACGACGGCGCAAGATAGTAGGGACAATTTTGTGTTAGGGGGGAGCCTACATTATTAATCGAGCACTTGCCAAGTGCTCGAAAAGAGAGGCTCCGGCTTCGGAAATATTTTATTAAATTAATGATTCAGGGAGTTTTGGGCGATAGTAGGGACGCTTCAAAAGTGACATTTTGCTCCCCCAAGTGCTAATCCATTAAACTCCCTACATTCTTCAGAATTGTCCCTCCCCTATTACGCCCAAACGTCCCTGAATCATTAATTTAATAAAATATTTCCGAAGCCGGGCGGCCTCTTTTCGAGCACTAGGCAAGTGCTCGATTAATAATGTAGGCTCCCCTCTAACACAAAATTGTCCCCCCTAACAAGCGTTAATTCATTAAGTATTCAGTGTCCCCGGTTTCTTGATCAATTTTCAACAGCGCCACTCGCCACACTCACTGCAGGGCTCGTACGTGGACACCGCAAGGACACCGTCCGTCCATATGGCACGTGCCCACCGTCCAGGAAGAAGGGGTGGGCCGCCAGGATGCACGTGCCCGACCTCTCGTCGCTCTCGCTGTCGCCGCCCGACGTGGACGCCGTCGGCGTCGAGGGCCCGCAGTGCGACCCGCGGGCGCGGTCGCCCGGGCTGTGCATCATCATGCGGCCGAGCGAGTGGACGCTCAGCCAGGCCGCGGGCCTGATCCCGCCGCACGTCAACCGGCAGACGACGGGGCTGGCCTTCCGGATCAACCCGTCGAGCCTCAAGTGGCGGACCGAGACGGTCTACGACACGCTGTACCGGAGCCACCAGTTTTCGGCATTCACTCGCATCCTCGGGCGCGTGCCGAGCTTCACGCTCACGTACCGGGAATCGGGCGGCAAGTGGGTTGCGGTGCCCGAGCAGTACACCTGGTTCCAGCTCGTGAGCCGCAACCTCATCAGAGCCAACCCGAAGACGGCCAGGAGGGGCAAGTTTTGGCTCAAGCTCCGCTACCTGATCCCGCCGACCCTCGACAAGCAGAACACCGCGCGGGTCCTGAAGGCCCTGTACGAGTACAACGAGAAGCACCCGCCCATGTGGGCGCTGGAGGAGCACGAGCGGAAGGAGGCAGCCGCCAAGACCACAAAGGAGGTCGCGCCGTCTCTGTGCACGGAGGAGCACGACGAGGGGCCGAGCTGTCCGCCGCCGCCGCCGCCGCCGCCGCCGCCTAGGCCGCCGTCGCCGCCGCCCGCGCCCGCGCCCGCGCCCGAGCCGGCACCCAGGCTGCCGACGTTGGAGGAGCTCATGGAGGAGGCGATGAACGACAAGGATGACTGGATGTGGCAGAGCATAGAGCAGTCGCGAATCGTGCCCGACGTTGAAATGTAACTCTATTAAAAAAAACCGTACAACGCAACGCCCTGCCGCGGAGGAGCGGCTCCGCCGCGCCGCGGGGACGCGCGCCCCCTTGCGCAGCGCGGTTTCATGGACTCCCCGCCAAGGCGCCGACTCAGTAGCCCTTCATGTACTGGCCCGTCGTCTCCCACCACTCCAGGCCGCCCGGCACGTCCTTCAAAATCTCCCTCGCGCGCCGCGGTTCGGCGAGCGCTTGCTTTTGCGCGTCGCTCAGCACGTCGGTCGGCGAGGGTCGCGGCGCGCCTCACCCGAAGCGGTAGGGGCTCTTGCCGTGGCGCCGCTCGCCCGCGGCCAGCACGTCGTAAAGGCGCGGCATTGCGCCCTCTCTCTCTATTAGGGGCGCGCGCCGCACGCTTATCCCGCGATCTGCGAGCACACCGTGGTGATGAGCGCGGCGACGCTCATGATGTCGATGCCGACCTCCTCGGTCGAGCAGCGCAGGTCGTCGATGCGTCGCAGGTCCGACCCGAGCACCTCGCCGAGCGCGTGCTTGACGCAGCGCACGTGGTCGTCCTTGCGCAGGGTGGCGAGGGCCACGCGCGTGCGCACGCGCGGGCTCGACTCCCACAGGTCGCGCTGCTGCTTCTCGGCGAGGGTGAGCTTGAGCGCCGCCTCGATGGCCGCGCGTTGCCGCTGCCGCTCGGGGTCGCTCTCGTCCTCGGCGAGCGCCGTCGTCAGGCTGAACCGGCGCGACTGGCTGAGGGATTCCTCGTCGAAGACCGCGTCGAACTCGTCGTGGGAGAGCGCGAGCGCGTCGCAGTGCGCGCACGCCTCGGCGCGCACGACGCGCGCGTGCGAGAGCTCGAGCAGCGCGTCGCTCTCGACCGTGGAGCACAGGAAGCAGATCTTGAGCGCCTCGGCGTCCGAGACGGGGACCGAAATGTGCCGCCGCACGCGCTCGCGCACGGCGTTGATCACGGCGGTGGCTCTGGTGGCCATCGCGGCGGTTTCCGGCCGTGCGACTCGTGGCCCGGCGCGCTCGGATTAGCGCCGATGCCAACGGCGGTGGCGGTGGCGGTGCAGTGCGTGCTGCTGGTCGTTGCATTTCTTCGCCTCGCGTTCACTTGGCTTCGCATCATTGTCTGCATGATCTCGATGTCTCGGCTTTGGTCCTTCGTTGCGTGCGCGGCGATTGGCATGCGCCTATACGAGGCGCTTGGCCAGCGCCTCGGCCTTGCGCTAGCTTCGCGCTTGCGCGCGACCGAGGCAGGCGCGCATTGGCGAGTCCGCCATGCGGTGCGTCGTGTTTGCCATGGCGCTCGCGGCACGCACGCAGCCGGCGCCGATGCCGCGCATGGGCATGCTCAACCGCGTGCTCATGCAGGCGGGCTTCGCCGACCCCATCGAGCACTTTGAGGGCAGCTTCTACGGCGTGAGCGCCAAGGTGGACCTCAACATGCGCACGCGCGTCGCCGACGTCCACCTCAACGGCGTGCCGCTCGGCGGGCGCATCTCGGGCACGGGGTGGCTCGCCAACCCCGAGGCCGAGGCGGGCACGGTCGTCCTGGAAGCGGAGTTTGAGCGCCGTCTGCGCCGCCGCCTTGTGAGCATCTACAGCGCGCGCCTGGATCGCAAAGAACACACCGTGACCGTAAGCGCCAAGGTGCCAGTCTTAGGGACCATCGAGTTGGTCTTGGTGTAGATAAGCTAGGTTTTTTCTTGGCTAAGCAAGCAAGAGAACGCGCGCGCGCCATGCTTGGAAACCGCCGCGGCACGGGCGTGATCCCGCGGCGGCCGGGGTTCGGCACCGCGTTTCTGCCGTCCCACGGGGCGCTGCGACCGCTNGTGGGGGGCATGCGCTCCCTCTACATCGACATNGGCATGCCCGCCGACAAGCGCTCCCGGATGGAGGACCTGAGGGCCAGCGGCGCGTTCAGCATGAAGGGTGCCAAGAAGAGCCGAAAGGGAGTGCCGAGGCGGGTGGTCGTAGATGACGGCAATGAGGAGGAGGAGAAGGAGGAGCCAAAAGTGACGCCCGGCCTCTTTGGCGGAGACGCGGAACAGGAAGAGGCGAACGGCGGCTCGTCGGAGGAGGACGCGGAGATGACCGATCCCGACGAGGATGAGGAGGGCTCGGAGGAGGANGGCGAGGACGAGGAGGAGGGCGGGGAGGAGGAGGGCGAGGACGAGGAGGAGGACGAGGAGGAGGGCGGCAAGAAGAAGAAGAAGCGGGCGCTTTTGAAGCTGGATCAGTTTAAGGACGACGAGGGGGCTCAGGCAATCATCAACAAGTACACGGCGCTGCAGAACAAGCTGATCGAGGCGGGGCCGCAGCCGAAGACGGAGCCGGCCCGGGTCGTCTACCCGGACACCCCGCTCGGCAAGGCCCAGGAAGCGCTCGCGGAAGCCAAGGCGAGGACCACGGACCTCCAGAAGCGGAAGAAGGAGGCGGGGCAGCGCGTGACCGCGGCGCAGAAAGGGGGCGAAGGCTACCCGCAGCTCGGCGAAGTGTACGACGCAAAAGAGGCGCTGGAAGAAGCCAGGACCACGCTGGACAGCGAGCAGGCCAAGGAACCCCCCGATGAGGAGCGACTTAAGCAACTCAGGAAGGCCGTTGACAAAGCCAACACGCGCTTCGAGAATGCCGAAAAAGCGTTCACCAAGGCCAAGGAAGACGCCAGAGCCGAGTCGACGGCTTTGGGGGGGTTGCTCGAGGACGCGAAGAAGGTGCTCGTCCGGGCGGAGGCCAAGGTGCGGGAGCTTGGGGGCACCGCCGCCGCCGCGCCCAAGGCGACCAAGTCGAAGGCGACGGGCAAGCAGGAGCTGAACAACCGCGTGCGCGCGCTGCGGTACAAGATGGATGACGAGCTGAGGGCGTACCGGGACGCCAAGAAGGAGGCCGACAAGGAGGCGGCCGAGGAGAAGCGGATCAAGGAGCAGAAGGCGAGGGCCAAGAAGGACGAGTGCTACGAGCTCGTCTGCCACATCCACCTGCTGCGCGAGGAATTCCTCAACTTTTACGAGGAAAAGTGCAAGCCGGTCTTGGACCTGCTCATGGTGCACAATGACTGCGCGGGCGACGACGAGGAGGAATGGACCATCCCCGCGGAGGACGTCGAGTGGTTCCGGACGATGTCGTCGTACATTCTGGACTGCCAGACGGCGCTGAAGGACACGATCTCATCCAACGAGGAGGAGTGGCGCGTCGAGCGGCACGCGGCGATGATGAAGGACATCTGCGGCGGGTACAAAGAGGAGCAGGGCGGCAAGCAGTCGTGGACGAACCTCAAGGACGAGCCGGTGTCCGACGAGGAGGAGGGGGAGGACGGCGAGATGGACGGCTTCATCGACGACAGCGCGATCGTGTACGAGAAGAAGCGCACACAGCTCCAGAACGACAGCAGGTTCGACAGGTCGTACATGAAGGGAAAGAAGTTCGACGAGGAGCAAGACAGGCAGGAGAGGGACCAAGTGAAAATGGACGTGGACAGCAAGGCGCTCGCCAAGCAGCTGGGGAAGGCATTTGCGGGCCAGCTCGCGGAAGGCGCCGACGGCGGCTTGGGCAAGAAGCCCCCCAACCCCAAGGCCGTCGACGCTGCCCAGGCCGGGCTGGTCAAGCAAAAGTCCAACCGGAAGTAGCGCGTGCGGTGTTTGCAAAAGAGTTTTTTACAAGCGTTTGAGACTCTCACACACACACGCACGCACGCGCGCACACCACTGCGCGGCGATGATACCCATCCACGACCCAGGCCTCGTCCCGCTCGCTCCCGATCCCCGCCGCGCTCGCCTGCCCAAAGCCCACCCCGCCCTACCTGCTCGCCCCTGACCCTTTTTGCACCACCGCGCGCGCCGCCTTCTGCACGCCGTCGGACGCGCAGCGCTCACCGCCGTGCGGGTGGCACCTTGAGCTTGCCGCCATAGAGGAACTCGTTCGCCGTCGTCGCGCGCGTCTTGGGCTGGAGTTGGGGCTTGAAGAGGGGCTCCTTCATTCCCTCCTGGAGGAAGGGCGCGTTCACGCGCGAGGCGGGGCCGGTCTTGCGCATGAGCGCACTCTCCTCCTGCGTGTCGGGGATCGGCACCGAGGCGGTGCGGCGGTTGGCAAAGATGGCGGGGAAGGCCTCGAGGAGGCCGAGCGCGGTCATGACGAGCACGGCGCCGATGAAGATGGCGCCGCCCACGAGGAAGGTCCAGAAGCGCGAGACGCACAGGTCGTTCTCGAACTCGTGCGACGAGCGCGGGAAGACCGCGCAGTCCTCGCTCGCCTTGGATTCGGAGAAGATGGAGCGGCTCATGGCGTAGAAGATGAGGGGCAGGCCGAAGACGACGACGAGCGCGACCCAGCCGAAGAAGAGGCCGGCCGAGAAGCAGCCGACGCCGTTGATCAGGTGGCGCTGCATCGCGACGGCAAAGATGAGGCCGCACGCGGTGACGGCCGCCAGGGTCGCGATCGTTTGGTCGTACACGTGCTCCGAAATGGCGATCTCGTCAAAGAGCCAGCCGCTCTGGTCGTGGTTCCACTCCTGCGCGACGACGCCCTCGGCCCACGCCATCCCGAAGCGCGCGCCGCTGATGCTCTGGCCGACGATGATGATGAGGATGCCGATGACCATGGGCAGCACGAGCACGCGCTGCGTGAACTTGTAGGCCGCGTCGTTCTGCACGCGCTGCGCCGCCTGGCGCACGCCCGTGTCGGTGGTGCGGCCGTTGGAGGCCTCCTTGACGGAGTTGTTGAGGTTGCGGCACATCTCGGTCGTGGTGAGCGGCAGCAGGAAGAGCACGAAGAGCTGCAGGAACAGCGCCATGAGGTCGTACCACGTGGCGTCGTAGTCGGTGCGCCAGCCGCCCATGGTGCCCTTCCACCAGATCTGCGGCACGCCGTGCTCGGGGCTGGCGCCCACGTGGTCAGGCGCGGTGACGGCGCCCACCCCGACGCCGGCCTCCTTCTCGCAGATGGGGCGCGGCAGCGACGTGTAGTAGAAACCCCACGGCGCGGCGATGAAGATGCCGTAGAAGAGGAAGGAAGCGAGCACGGCGACGAAGCCGATGGCCAGCCGCTTGCGGCGCGACGAGCGCGTGGTGGACGCGATCACCAGGCTGTCGCGGATGTTGTTCAGGTTTGTCGACGCGAACGCGTACTGCTCCGCCAGGACGAGCGGCATGAGCGCCTCCGTGAGGAAGAAGACGACCGAGTCGCCGAGCAGGAAGCAGATGGCGAGGAACATGGGCACGTACGCCCAGATGCTGAAACCGAAGCGCTGGCCCAGGTACATGCGCGTGCGCATGTTGTACGACGAGGTCTCGTTGAAGCCGTCGACGTCGAACATGCCGTACGGGTAGAGGAAGGGCCCCGGCTCGATGCCCGGCAAGGGGATGCCATAGGTGCCGTCCCACGCGTGCGAGCCCACCGACGCGAACTGGAACTGCGCGACGCAGTGCGCATACATGTACTTCTTCATGTCGGCCGTGAGCACCGCAGCCTCCTCGTCCCCAGTGGCCCCGGCTCCGGGAATGTAGTCCACGCCCAGGGTCTGCGCCTCGCCGGGGCAGTCGATCGTGAACTCCTGCAGCGGCCACGTGTCCTTGGTCTCGCCGTCGCTGTCGAGGCGGCCCTTGCGGATGTTCTTGATGAACGTCTCCCACTCGGTGTCGACAAAGTGGCCCGGGATGGTGGCCGCGCCGCCGGCGGCGATGGTGTCGTCAGACTGGGGGAACGTCTGGTGGTCGTTGGAGATCTGATCAAACGTCAGGTCGTATATGTCGTCGCACGACGTTGGCACGTCGATCATGTCGACGAGCGAGAGCGCCTCGAACACCATGCTGAAGTTGAGGCCCACGTTCCGGAAGGTGGCCGGATCGAACCCGAAGGCCGTCTGCTTGCCCAGCACGTGCGCGACCTGCGCGGCCATCACCTGGCGCAGCTGGTTGCCCGCGTCGTGCCAGTCGCTCCCGTCCTTGGTCGTGGTCACACCCTTGCCGTCGGTGACCGACACGATCGCGTTGTCGTGGTGGTAGGCG
>PAQM01000010.1 GCA_002709305.1 Crocinitomicaceae bacterium
TCAAGCGCGTCAGCTTGAGCATGCGGCTCCGCTTGCGCAGCGCCTCCGAGCCCTTGGCCAGCCGCGACACCTGCGCGTCGACCGCCTTGCCGCGCCGCAGCCCGCCGCCCGCGCCCTGCCACGCGCTGCCGCGCCAGCTGCCGTCGCTCGGCGGCGTGGCCGCCGAGTAGAGCTTCTTGGACAGCAGCTTGGTGATGCCGCGCAGCTTGGGCCCCGTAGGCCGGTTGGTGGACGTGCGCGCGCGGAAGCACGCAAACTTGCCGCTGCGCGCGAGCTTCCCCGGCGCCGTCCGCTGGATGAGCGCGCGGATCCCGCGCATACTTTTTTTATTTACGAATCTCGCGGCCCCAACGCGACCACCGGCTAGCGTTAGTGCGAGCTTTCCTCCTCCGCGGCCATGGCCCTGGCGACGGAGGCCTCAAAGGAGTCCGGCCCGCTCTCGCTCGAGTGGTCGGGGAAGAGCGTCATCTGCTGGAAGGCCAGCTGCCCCACGGGCTCGTGCACAACCGGCGGGGCCTCGGGCTCCGGCGCCGCCGGCGGCGGCGTGCCCAGGCCGAGGTCGATCAGCTTGGAGTGCGCGGTCGGCGCGTCCTCCGCGTAGATGGGCTTCTCCGAGAGCAGCCGGTTCTGCTCGGCGACGGGGTCGGCCAGCTTGGGCTCGAGGTCGCCCAGGTCGGCCTCGAGGTCGTCCTCGTCGGTCGAGCTGGACGTCTCGACCTTCTTGTACTCCTTGGCGGCGGGCGCGCTGTTGTGCATCGCGCGCGCGTGCAGGATGATGGCGCACTGCGCGGCCGCGAGCGGCAGCCACCAGAGCATGGCGCCGCCCACCCAGATCGAGGCGGATGCGCTGCGGAAGAAGACGGTGGGCGTGTACGAGTAGTTGGTGCAGCGCGTGCGCGTGCTCGCGTAGACGGTGACGCAGTAGAGCATGCCGAACGCAAAGGCGCGCACGATGCGGTCGGCCGCCTCGAAGAGCGTGACCGACTCGCACAGCGGGCCGACGAGCGCGACGGCGGGCGGCGGCATTATCGCGATCACCAGGAGGGCGAGCAGCGTGATGATGAAGGGCCGGTCCGTGTCCTCGAGCGGCGCGCGCGCGCGCATGAAGCCCGAGCAGACCATCGCGAGCACGGCACCGTGAAACACGACGTGTCGCCAGCTGGGCGCGGGCCGCGCGTCGAGGCTGCACGTGTGCACCAGCTGCGAGACCACGAGCGTGCCGAGGTAGAGCGGCACCGCCAGCTGCAGCGCTGAGAAGACGACCGTGATGCCGTGCGCCTTCCCGAGCCGGACGGGCGCGCGCATGAGCAGCCCGCCGGTCGCGGAGCACAGCGCGAGCGTGCGCACCGCGGAGACGGCGCCGCTCGGCGCGATCCAGCACGAGAGCACGCTCACGACCGCGCAGGCGCAGATGGTGAAGACGGTCTGCGCGAGCGGCAGGTACAGCGAGGCGTCGTTGAAGTCCACCACCGCGTCCTCCTGATCGCCGTAGTTGGGCATTCGGCGGATCAGGCGCCGCGTGTGCGCAGCCGTGCGCATGGGGCGCCCGGCTGCGTGGCATGCGGCTCCGACGCGCGGGCATCCTAGCGTAAATAATGCAACATTTTGCGCGGGTGGTTGCGCGCGCGTGTGTCTCCGCGGGTTTTGCGAGGGCGCGCCGGGCCGGCGCAACAAGCTTGCAACTGGTGCGCGACGATTTGCGCGCTCTCNAGGCGCACCCCCTAATCAGTACCGCGCATTTTGGTTGCAGATGAGCAAAAAAAATGCCCCCCCTCGCCCCGACGGCGTGCCCATGCGCAAGTCGGTCTCGCTGGACGCCATACTCTCGAACAACAGCCGACCTTACAGCCCTGAGATGAAATACGGCCTGGACCTCAACTATCGCACCGACCCCAGGTACAACCCCAAATCCCACTTTAACCCCATTTCCAAAGGCGGTCGCGCCTCGCCGCTGTCCCCCGCGAGCTCGCCGCGCTCGCCCCGCCCGCTGCGCATCTGGAGCAGCAGCCCGCTGCTCAGCGGCGTGTCGATGCGCAAGTCGCCGAGCCTGCCCCACACGGCCGTGAGCGACGACGAGTCGGGACCGCCACAGCGGCCCTGCCCGGCGCCGCAGAGCGGCGGCGTCTGCAAGTTTGCGCGCAACGCCGCGTCCGAGATGGCGTGCGTCTTCTGCGGCGCGGTCGACAAGAGCGGCGTCGCCAAGGTGTCGCTGGAGCGCATCAGCAACTGCCCCAAGGAGAAGGCGCGCGACCAAACGGGCGAGGTGCAGACCGGCTCGGCGGAGCAGGCGGCGTGCGACGCGTGGCTCGACGGGCCGGAGCGGCGCGCCGATCGCGACAACCGCATCCGCGCCTGGCAGGGCGGCACGCAGCTGTCGCAGAGGCAGGCAAAGAAGATGGACGTGCAGAAGGTGCACAACGATCTCAACCGCGAGGCGTACAAGGCGGCGCGCGAGCGGATCGAGGGGGAGGCGATCGACGAGCTTCGCAGGCGCAGGATGATCGAGATCCTGGAGGTGCTCTTCAAGCAGATCCCCGGCCTCGAGCGCAGCCCCATGGCGAAGCGCATCCGCATGCGCACCATCTACCTCTTCACGTCCTCGATGGAGCACGAGCGGGTGTGCGGGCAGAAGGAGTGCATGTTTGCGCTCTCGCAGCGCTCGAACATGGCCGTCGCCTACGGGGTGACCGAGCTCGTGCTCGCGTCGCTGTACAAGAACCCGGACGACCTTGCGGAGCTCACGGGCGGCACCGTGCAGCCACAGCAGATCCGCGAGCAGCTCTCCAAGGTGAAGGCCCTGCAGCTGCAGCCCTCGGGCCACTCGCAGCTCCAGCAGGTCACGAGCGCCATCGGCATCATCTCCAACTGGGGGCCCAAGGACGCGTGCAAGCCGTGCCGCGCGGTCGAGCCCACGCCCCCGCACCTGCTGCTGCCGCCGTCGGTCGTGCAGATGCAGGAGCAGGTCGGCGGCAAGCGCGCCACGGCCGACCCGACCGACGTGTCGGTCAAGCTGCGCCTGCAGATCCAGGCGACGGCGCACCTGAGCTCGACGCGCGGCGAGGTGCGCAACACGGCGCTCAAGTACCTCGCGGCGCCGCAGATCGTCGCGACGCTCACGAGCTCGGAGCACGCCGCGTGGGACGTGCAGCTGATCGCGTGCCTCATGATCTTTGCCGTCGAGTCCAAGCTGGAGAAGGAGGATTCGACGCAGCAGCTCCGCGCGAACCTTCTCGAAGCGGCGAGCATGAGCGAGCACACCTTCCTCGCGTCGGCGGGCTCGATCGAGGTCCTGATGCGGCAGTTCCCGCCGCCGCTGACCCCGAACGAGGAACACGATTTATTCGAGTGCGAGGCCGCCCAAAAGGCCGGCCGCGAGGCCGCCCAAAAGGCCGGCCGCGAGGCCCAATCCAAGCGGCCCGCGCAGTGAGCGCGCGCAATTTTGCAATCGGGCGACCATATGGCTGTGCCGGATGGGGAAGGGGGAGCAACGCAGCGAACTTGCAACTGGTGCCGATCGGTCGAGGGAGCAATTTTGGGTCGGCGCGCTAAGCCGTGCAGTTTTTCTTTACCAAACAGGGCAAGTGTTTCGAGGCGGCAGGGATGGTCTCGGTGGGCCTAATTTGGTTGGACGACGAGTGCGAGCCGCGCCCGTCCAAAAAGCAAAAGGCGGGGAAGGAAACGGCGGCCGACAAGCCGCTCAACCTGAAGCAGACCACCAAGACCGCGAGCGTCGCGTCGATGTCGTCGACGTCGTCCTTCTTGTCCGGGAGCTCGTCGTGTTCGGCCTTTGCGCGACGACGGCCGCGGGCGCCGAGCGCGAGCGATGAGGACGACGATTGTACGGTTAGAATAGCCATCGGTGGGTTGTGAGAGTGTATTTATTTTAACATATTTTGCGCCCGCTTGCGCGGGCGCAACGCGACTTTTGCGCCGCAGCCCTGCGACTGGTGCGGGTNCCGTGCGCTAGGGGAGGAAATTTGCGCGGGCGCGANATGAGCAGCAGCGTTTCCAAAGACGTGATGACCCCGGAGCGGCGCACGCGCCTCGACGAGGCCTTCTCGCAGTGCCTCGCGCGCGTGGTCAACCTGCGGCCAATCCTGTACGTCAAGTCGGGAGAGCACACGTCCCTCGTGNNCGANGACCCNCCNGAGCGCGACGCNCGCATCGCCACGTGCCGCTCGTGCCNCGGCCCGATGCGCGGCNGCGANCGCGGNCGCGTGCTNTGCNGGAGCTGCCGNTCCAACCCGACGGTGCTCGAGAGCGCGCCGNTCATCNAGACCATGTACCACCACTCCAACCCCAAGTACGACCTGGACGCGGAGGCCAAGGCGCTGGTCGCGCACATTGGCAGCCAGCAAAAGATCGCCGAACAGGCGCTGGTCGTCGCCCAGTACTACTCCTACCTCTCGTACAATGTGCACGAGCGGTACCGGCGGCACAAGGGCAACCGCAACGTGCACTTCACTCCCGACCGCGTGCGCAACTGCTCGTACGAGCGCGAGTGCACCTTTGCCAACCCGCGCTACACCGAGTCCCCGGACGGCACCCGCCGCGTCCCGCTCGCGCACGTCGTCGACCGGCACCCGCCGGTGACCGTGGGCGGGCTCGGCACGGACCTGTGCGACGTGGTGAAGGAGTCGGTGTGCACGTGGCTGGACAACCTCGACGCGATGATCCGCTCGCACTTTGGCATCTCGATCGAGCGCCGCCCGAACGACTCGTCGGTGCTCGACACCATCCAGCACTTTGCCACGCTCATCGCGCGGCGCGTGACGCTGCTCGAGCGGCGCGACGACGACGACCCGACGACGCACCTGTGCACGCAGGGCTTCGAGTGGGTGGCCGAGATCCAGTTTGTCAAGTGCCAGCACCACGCGGCGAGCCGGCGCCGCGCCGACATCCGCGCGATGCGCGAGCTCATGGGCCTGGCGCGCGCCGAGGCGCCGCCCGAGAACCCGCAGCCGCTCGTCGACTTTTTGGCCGCGCCGTGCCCGGAGCTGCTCAAGGCCCTGCCGTCGGTGGCCGCGGACATGCGCTTCGACATGCTCACCAACGCGCTGGGGCGCCCAGCCGAGGAGCGCGCCGAGCTCCTGCCGCGCTGGCGCGCGACGGTCGCGCCCGAGTCGCTGTGCATGCTGCTCGAGAGCGCGATCCACCACACGCAGGCGTGGCAGCCGAGCCTCTTCCTCAACTGCCTGCGGCGCCACGCCAAGGCGGCGATCCGGCCGCTGCCCGCGCAGGGCTGGGTGGACAGCGCGGACATCGGGCACTGGTCGCTCGTGAGCAGGGCCGTGCACGCGCAGCGGCGGACGGGGCTCGACCCGACGGGCCTGCGCATCGTGCTCATGAGCTCGGCGCTCATGCAGCTGAGCGCCGACGGCCACTTCTTCGTGCCCGGCGTGATGCGCTGCGAGATGATGTGGACGGTGTGCGACCACCACGAGCACGACGCGCAGCACGCGATCAAGTCGCTCAGCCAGCAGATGTGGCCCTACATGGCNGGCGAGCCGTGGCGCGCCTCGCGCGACGCGCTGCTCCAGTGGCAGGGCTCGCACATGGAGGCCGACGTGCGGCGCGCCGCGGCGCTCCTCGGCGGCTTCTCCCTGAACGAGATCGCGTGGCGGTTNGCGCAGCGCGACCACCTGCCGCGTGGCATCGTGCAGATGACCACGCGCAACATGGTGCACAAGCCGGAGCCGCAGTACGAGGAGTGGTTCCCCATCATGTCGCAGCTGCTGCTGGTGATCTTGTCGCGGGTGCGCCAGTCGGCGGGGATTGGGAAGGCCGTCGCCACCGACCCGCTGGCGGACTTGCTACGACTGCTCAAGCCGGCGCGCGAGTGGACGCCCGCGAGCGGCGACCTGAGAATCACCGCGGGCGAGGCGTACGCCGTGCCCGAGCTCAAGGGCGCGCTTGTGCAGCTGCTGGCGGACAAGTCGCCGCTCGTGCAGTACAAGCGGCCACGGCGATCCTCGGTCGACTGCTGGATATTGGACCGCGACTTGCTTGCGCGCGTGTTGCACAAATAACCCCTTTTGGCGTTGCGTAGAATTAAAAAAGTGGACGATTGGCCATGTCGGTCCGTCACGGCGATGACTGCATCAAGAGCCCCGCGCAGCAGCTGCGCTCGGACATCGCGTCCGTGCGCTCGAGCGAGACCGAGGTCACGTGGGAGAGCCTGAACGAGGTCGAGAAGAGCGCCGGCTCGATCGGCGTCAGCCCGGACGCGTGGAAGCCCATCGGCTTCCTCAACGAGGGCCACTACGGCGAGCTCTTGCGAAAGAACGCGCTCGACGGCCGCCTGGTGCAGCAGATCGAGGCGTTCAAGCACGTCGCCGGCCAGTGAAGCATGGGCCNCGCGCGGGGAGGGGTGCACGGGGAGGAGGAGGAGGGGGTGCGCGCGCAACAAGGGGAGCAACTCGCCCGCTAGAAAAGAAGTAGCATTTAGGGGAGCAATTCGTTAATTCATAACTTTGCGACTCTTGACCGGCGGTTGCCCGCCTCGTTCCGCAAGCGCCACGCCCAAGAAGCCCGCCCGTCCGCCATGCCGCCCAAGACCGGCAAAAAGCGCCCCCACGCCGACGCGTCCCCCGAGGCCGAAGCGTCGGCCTCCGGCAGCGGCTCCGAAGCCGAGGGCCGCGAAGCCCAAGACGACCACCAAGCGCAGACGGCCGTACAACCCGGCCAAAAACTGGGTGCGGCGGTCCCGCCTCAAGGTGGGGGAGCCAAAGACGCGCTGAGGGCGATGATGCGCGAGGAGGACTCCGGCGCCTTCTCGTACGACGTGTACGAGGACGAGCTGTTCAACGTGACGCGCGTGGTCTACCACCCCACGCCGGGCGAGGACGTCGTGTTCGAGCGGCCCGAGAAGGACGACGACGACGACTGGGTGCTCTGGCGCCTGATGGAGAAGGGCCGCCTCGCGATGAAGGTGAACGAGGAGCTGCTCGGCGACCTGCGCAAGGTGGCCGGCGTCGTGGAGCCCTACCGCGACGAGCCGCCGCCGCCGCTCGTGGTCAACAAGCACGGCAAGATCATCGCGCGCGCCGACCACGACAACCGCGACCACACCATGCCCGAGCGCATCCACTGGAAGCTCAAGAAGCTGCCCGAGGCGCTGGCCGGCAAGATCGAGGGCAAGTTCTTCCTGACGATCGAGGAGACGGTCACGGACCGGCACGGCAACGAGTACCACCCCAAGGACGAGGACACCGGCTCCATGTGCGCGACCACGGGCTTCCCGCACGCGATCGTGTACCAGAAGGAGAAGGGCCGCGGCAAGTCGGAGGCGGCCTTGCAGTACGTCGTCGCCGCGTGCAACCGGGTGCGGCTGGCCGTGCGCCTCAAGAAGTGGACCTTGCAGGGCGAGACGGTGGACGCCTCCGAGGCGGAGATCCTCCAGCTGCTCGCGGCGCAGCGCACCGCCCGCCAGATGCAGGGCAACATCGACTACGAGGAGGACATGATGCTCTACGTGGCGCTCGAGTTTGCCGACGGCGACGACAACTTTGCGCGCGTGCCGGCCTCGTCCTTTGTGCAGGAGCCGGTCTGCGGCGCGCTCTTCGCGCCGGCCGAGTCGCCGCCCTACCGGGGCGGCCACTACGAGTGGCCCATGACCAAGGGCCTCGGCGTAATCGACTTCCGCATCGCCAAGGGCGTGACGACGTCGGCCCTCAAGAAGGCGCACAAGGGCCGCCAGTTCCGTTTCGTTGTGCGGGCGCTCAACCCGTTCTTCTGCGGCCTCGAGGGGTTCACCGCGCGCACGCGCGGCTTCTCCATCAAGGGCGTGCTTCACAACGACGTCTCGTCCAACGAGCGCTACGTCATGACGGACGCCGGCGTCGTCGAGTCGCCCAAGACCGACTACCCGGGCAAGGACAAGTGATCGCGCAAATGTGTGTTCGTTGTACTCGGTAGCGGGTGCCAAANATAACTTTGCGATTCGTGTCGGTGATCAAGGAAACGCCAGATGTCCCGCTCGGTGGTGGACGAAGTTTTTGCACGCGCGCAACCCAAGACCGTCGCCACGGGCATGTGGGGCGGATTCAACCCCGACATGTTTGCGCACCTGCGCGTGCCGGAGGGCCAGGCGCCAGACGGCGACGGCATCGCCGTGCAGATTCCTGCCACTGGAGGGGTTGGCGGCATTGAGCTCACGCCAGGCCGCTACCGCTTGACGAACGAGCTTGCCAAGTTCCTGGCGCATTCGTCGCTCGGCGTCTGGTCGTACAGCATCGGCGCGGAGCGCGACGACATCTGGCTGGAGCTAAAGACCGTTCGGTACGCCGGCCCCAACCACGGCTCCGACTCGGACGACTCGGAGGGCGGCTACCCGAGCGAGGACGGCGTCGTGTACAGATAGGCTTGAGTGTGTGTACGGTTCTTTTACGGGGTTAGTAGTGAGTACCAAACACGACACGCGGCGTTTCGCGCACGAGCCCGAGGTTGGTGATGGCGTTCACCACGCTCGGTCCCTGAAACTTGCTGTCGTGCAGCGCGACCGTCTTGTTGAAGACGTGCGGGCGGATCGCCTCCACGATCGTCCAGGCGTCGCGCTCGCGCGCGATGCAGTCCACGAAGACGAGGCCGCGGTTCAGGTCGCCCATGCGCAGCTCCGAGCGGCCCCACACGCGCTGGTAGAGCGTGATCAGCGTGTTGCAGAGGCCTTGCACGCGCATGAAGGCGTTTTCGGTCTTGTTTTCAAGGATGAAGATGAGCTCAAAGTTGACCGTGCCGCTCAGCAGCGAGATGATGGGGAAGCCGAGCCACGACGGGTCGGGCGAGAAGGCGTTGGCGTCGCTCAGGCGAATGACGCCGCGCCACTCTCGAAAGTTGCGCTCGTACCAGCCGCACACCAGGGAGCACGTGTCGAGCTGCATCGACATGCACGCGGCGGAGCAATCGTGCGGGTCGACGTGCGGCACCATCCGACCGCAGCCGTAGCACTCGCGGTGCAAGGTGAGCGGGTCGCCNTTCCTGTGCTCCGTGTAGGTGACGCCCAGGGCGATCTTGCGCGCCGACCCAAAGAAGAGCACGCGCAGCACGGCGTCGGGCGTGAGCCACTCGAGCAGGTCCACGTGCGGCACGTGGTCNTGGTAGCGCACCTCCACCTTGCGCTTCTGCATCCACTTGTTNTCGGCCATCCGTTGGATGTCAAACTCCACCGCCGCAACAACGTACCGCTCNGGGTCCTCGTCGAAGAGGTGCTTGGCCTCCTTGTACTCGGCCCAGTGTGGGCCCTTGGCGGTGCTTGCGCGNGAGTCGATGTCGATGACGTAGACGCGCGCGGCCGCGTACGAGCTNGGCTTGCCCGCCGCGCCCGAGTTGCCGTGGCAGCTGCGCGCGAGCCACGANCCGATNGAGATGCGCTGCATCGTGGGCGTCGACCAGAAGGTNNNNCCGTAGGTCTTGCGCAGCGCCGCCTCCNCGTCGCGCAGCTCCGTGCCCGCCAGGAAGGTGTTCATGCTCGCGCCGAAGCGCCCCTTGAGCCGGTGCGTGTACACGGCGCGCGGCGCGGTCGCGCGGCCGATGAACCAGCCCCAGCCCGAGCCCACCACGCTCGGGCGCCTCTTGGTGCTGTCCCACACGGCGCACAGCTTGGCCGTGAGCGCCTCGGGCGTCTTGGGCGCCGAGAAGCAGCCAAAGGGCGAGTGGCCTGCAAGGATGCGCGCGCGCGCGCCCGCGCTCGCGAGGCGCACGCGCAGCAGCAGCACAAGCACGGCGCACCCCAGCAGCACAAAGAAGGCGACGGGGTCGTCGCGCTCGAGCAAAAAGGCCACGAGCAGCCCGATGAAGGCGCCCGTGAGCAGGGGCGCGCACGCGAGCCAGAACCACGAGGCCATTCTTACAAAGACACGCGCACGCACGCACTCCACANTTCTACGGTAGCCCACTAGCGTTTATCATATGCTCTAGTCTCCGTCCCCCTTCTTGGCCTTCTTCTTCTTGGGCTTGTCGTCGTCGTCGTCCGACGACGAGGACGAGGAGGAGGCGTCGCCGTCCTTCTTGGCCTTCTTGTCCTTCTTCTTCTTCTTGCCGCCGCTGCCCTTCTTGCGGCACGAGTCCTCAGCGTACTTCTTGGTGCCGGGCACGCGCTCGTAGCCCTCCCAGCACGTGCCCTTGGAGGCGAGCGCGCGCACGACCGTGAGCGGGTGCTCGCGCGTCCCGGACGCCTGCGGGAGGCACCCCGCGTACAGCGCGTCCTCGGTGCGACGGTTCGCGAGGGGCGCGCCCCGGTTTTGGTGCAAGAATTGCTTTTTTAAGTACCCGTTCATTTCTGAAACGATGCACCGGTTCCCTNACTCAACAAGCGCCTAGGCGCCCGATATAGCGCGCCCTCTTCCTCGCCCGCGCCCGCGCCCGCGCCCACGGCCGCGGCTGCTAGCGCTACTGGCCGCTTCGGCGTACGACGCGGGCGCGGGCGCGGGCGCGGGCTCGGGCTCGGGCTCGGGCTCGGGCTCGGGCGCGGGCGCGGGCGCGGGCGCCGGCGCGGGGTCGGGCTCAGTGCGAAGGTCGTCGGGGCAGTTCATCCGGTAGACCAGGCACGTGAAGTACGGCGTCGGCGCCGCGATGAGGCGATTGGTGGACATTGCATCGGGGTTGGGCACGGTGCCCGCGAAGCGCACCATCTGGTTGCCAAACCAGTGGCACCGCATCTTGGTCTTGAGCACGCCCTCCCTTTTGTTGTCCTCCTCGTCGGCGTAGTGCTCGTGCGAGTACGAGAACGACTCGCACAGCCGCGTCTGGCCCTTTCTTGCGGAGCCATTGAGTTCGTGGTGGACGAGGCTGAGCATGACGTCGTCGCACTCGTTCCACAGGTGCTTTGCCAAGCTCTTTGCGTTGCGCTCCTCGTTGTTCCCGGGCATCTCGCTCGACTCGTACATCTCAAACTTTTTGTGGTTGCCGGTGTCGTGCAGCACGCCCAGGTTGGGTGCCAGGTCGCCGCGAGGAACGTCCGTCACTACCCAGATCACCCTCGAGCCGTACACCCGGAAGCGGTTGAGCCCTCGCTTCAAAAAGTCGTCAAAGTCCTTCTGCGGGTTCTCCGGGTTGCGCGAGACGCGCACGGTACCCTGCATGCCGCTTCCCCAATCGTTGAACAGGGCGTGAAAGCGCGGCCACTTCATGTTCACGACGACCAGGCCACGGCGACTGGTGGCGCCGGCGTGCGGCGGCGCGGCGCCTTGGGCCTCGACCGACTCCTCCTTGGTCACGCCGTTGACCGTCCTCGTCATTCCATTGCGGCACGGCATGGTCCGGGAGGCGAACTTGTATCCGATCGGCGCGCTGTTGAGGTTGAGCGACGAAGCCATCGCGTCGGTGTCGGAGCTGTCCCAGTTATCGAGCGTGTTACTGCTTTGCGCGCTGCTCTGCCGGCTGGGCGCGGGCGCGGGCACGGGCGCGAGCGCGGGCGGCGCGCCGTCGTCGTCGTCGTCGTCGTCGTCATCGCTCTCCTCGTCCCACACGGGACTTGACGCCCCTGCGGCCAAGGGGCCGGACCCCGCCATCCGGACCACGGGGCCCGGAGGGCGCGGCTGCTGGAACACCTCACGAACGTTGAACCTTCTCCGTGTTGCGTGCCACTCGATGCGCTGGCGCAGGCGCTCGGCTGTGTCCGGGCCGTCCGGCTCATCTTCGCCCTTGTAGCGCGTCTGCACAAAGCACGGCGAACCCTCTCTCTCGTAACTCTCCATCTGCGAGTGACTGAGCAGCGTCTCCGAGTTGTCCTCGTCTTGCTTGTCCGGATGGAAGAGGTTCATGCCGTCGAGGAGGTGCACCGTGGGCGAGCGGNCACAATCCCTCCAGTTGGCCTTGTCGTCCGCGTCGCCGAGGCCGCTGCCGTCGCTCAGGTGGGGCGCCATGCGCTCCTTCCACTCCAACCACTCGTTCATGATCTCCTGCACGATGCGCTCCTGGCAGGGCACGTAGGGACGGTCGCCGCTTTCCGCAAGGTTGCGCGTCTGCATGACGTTCCACGTGGTGGTGCCAGCGAGGAGCGTCCACCCGCCAACGGGCAGAAGGTTTCGGGTGGGATGGTTCTTGAAGGTGGGCGCAAAGAAC
Organism: Crocinitomicaceae bacterium; assembly: GCA_002709305.1. Taxonomy (GTDB): domain Bacteria; phylum Bacteroidota; class Bacteroidia; order Flavobacteriales_D; family Crocinitomicaceae; genus UBA4466. The sequence goes on from PAQM01000010.1 coordinate 12,061, forward strand.
CCGACAAAGGTGCGCGGCACGATGTCGAACGTCTCGCGCGCGTGCCGGATCCACGCCTCCTTTTGCTTTGCGGTGAGGTCGTAGTTGGGCACCGGTCGCGGACGGCCCTGGGGCAGGCCCTCGCCCTGATCCTTCCACACCTGCTCGGGCGTCTTCTCCGTGTGGCGCTTGAGATTGTAGTGGTCCAGGCGCTTCTGCTGCAGCTCAAAAAACCACTTTTGCTTGTCCTTCATCGTGCCGTGGCGATCGAGGTCGTCGGGTACGAACCTAAAGCCCCTGCTCTCGATCCCGCTCCCGTAACCGGCGCGCTTGACGTACTGGAGGAACGAGGTGTACACGGGGTCCCAGCCGCTGTGGTAATTCTTCAGATCCTCGGGGATGCGATACGGAGCGTCCTGGTGACTCTCCGGGCCACCCTTTACCCCCACCTTGTTTGGCGTGGTGGGCACCACCGTTCGCGGATGTATAAACCGTTTGCTCTTTCCGTGCACCCCCGTCGGCACGGTGGCCAGCGGGAGGCCCGCCAACGAGGGAAGCCCCATGCCCACCCCCTACCAGACACTGGCGGTCGCGGCATTATTATAAGTGGTACGCACTGAACACTGCGCGCGCCGGGGGCGCCTAAATCCCCTCCGCCGAGGCGCTCGTGACAAAGTCCTTGGTCTTCTTGCGGAAGGTCTCGTCGGGCGACTCCTTGGTGTACTCGGAAAGCGCGTCGCACGCCGCCTTGGCCGCCTCGTAGAACTNGCGGTCCTTCTCGAAGGAGGCCTTCTCGAGCTCGTTGTGCGCCTTGGTCTCCTTCTCGAGGTCCTCGACCGCCTTCTCGAGCTTGCGGGTGCACTCGGCCAGCTCCTTGCTCGAGGCGACGTCGCCCGCCGCGGCCTTGGCCTCGCACTCCTCGAGCTTCACCTTCCACGCGGCCTCCAGCTTCTCCTTCTCGGCCTCGGCCTCGCGCTTGGCCACGTCGCGCTCCTCGTTGCACGACGTGACCTTGGCCGCCAGCTCGTCCTCCACCGACTGCTTCTCCACCTTGAGCTGCTCGATGGCCTTCTTGAGCTCCTCGACCTGCTTGCTCGACTCGCCGCCCTCGCGGGTCATCTTCTCGATCTTGGCGAGCGAGTCGTCGGACGCGCTCTGCAGGTCGTCGCGCGCCTTCTCCACCTTCTTGAGCATCTCCTCCAGCTTCTCGATCGTCTCGCGCGCCGCCTGGGCCTCCTCGTCGCGGTACTTGTTGATGGCCTCGACGCGGCGCTGGGCGCAGGTCTCGGCGTCGGCGCGCGCCTTGCGGAGCGTCTCCGCGCGCTCCAGCTGCTCCTTCTTGTAGTCGCGGACGAGGTCCTTGACCACCTCCGAGCTCTTCTGGAAGACTTGGTCGCCCTCGTCGTTCTTGAGAACCTTCTTGCCCGGCGCCTTGCCCTTCACCGAGGTGAAGCCCGCCGGCACCGCGGGCGCGCTCTTCGACTGGGGCAGCTTGGGCGGGTCGATGCCGGTCGGCGCGTTCTTGCGGTACGAGATCGAGCTGTCGCCGGGGGCGCCCGAGTACGAGGCGCCCATCAGGCGCTGCGATTGGCCGGCCCGAAGCACGGCATCGAGGCGCGGGGAGTACATCANCATCGCGCCCGTCCCGTCGCTACCCTCTTGCGCGCGCCGACGCACTTATCCTCCGAGGGGCGCGCAACGGCCCGTCCACGCTCGTCCCGAAATGGCAGGTTGGGCGGCGCGTTTGGCGTGTTCGAAATTTCGCCCGCCGGGCGCCCCTCCTAGCAAAACGGCGGCGCGCGCCATGCGCAAGCCCGTGGTGCGGCTGGCCGATTTGCAAACGCGCGCGGAGGCCTTCTCCTTCCTGCGCGCCGCCTTCGACAAGCAGCTCGAGGCGGCGATCGACCGGAACGCCGAGCCGAACTCCGTGATCGCGGGCGACTACAACGCGCGCCAGGCGTTCAACGCGCTGCTCTCGCCGGGCGAGCAGCGCACCTTCTTCCGGCAGATCGTCTCCGACCCGCGGTACTGGCCGCGCATCCGCGCGCTGATCGGCAGCCCGCCCTTTACGTTTTTGCTTCCCGAGGACGAGGGCCTGCTGCGCGCGGGCGGCATCTGCCGCAACCGCACCAACCTGACCGCCAAGGAGTCGAGCATCTCCAAGGTGCCCGACTTCACGGGCGGGCACTTTTACGACGACGCCGAGCGCATCTACCGCGTGATCAACCACGACCACACCGACTCGAGCCTACCCTGGCAAAACATCGGACTACAACAGCAGCTCGTGATGGACGTGCGGCTAAAAATGTACTCTTACAAGACCAAGGTGGCCATCTTTCGCGGCACGGACACGTCGGGCGCGCAGCAGGCGTCGCTCATGTTCCCGCGGCCCAGCGAGAGCGTGAAGCTCTACCTCGTGAAGCACTTGGAGACGGGCGGCCCGTACTCGATTACCGTCAAGATAGACTCTGGCAAGCAAAAGGCCAAGTTTAGTCCGATCGCCAGACTGCTAGTGACCGTGTTAAAATTGTGAGCGTTCAAACCGCCTCGCCCTCGTCCGTGGCCGGTTGGTAGAGCGCGAACGAGGGCCGCGCGATGGGCAGCACCACGCCCAAGGCCACGCGCGTGCCCGTGACGATGCGCGTGAGGTCGCCCGCCCCGCTTCCGGCCGAGGGTCGGCGCACGCGCACCACGAGCTCGTCGGTCGTGGAGTAGTCCACCACCTGCTCCTGCACCTCCCAGTCGAGCCCCGCGCCGCGCACGAGCAGGATGAGCATGAAGGGCAGCCCGAAGCTCAGGCCCGTGCGCACGGGCACCCAGTCGCACCCCTCGACCGCGACGGTCTCGTTGGCGTAGATGGCAAACTGGCTCGCGCTCGGCGTCTCGTACCGCGGCGGCAGCGCGCCATCGGCCACCGTGACGTCGAGCGTCAGGTCGAAGGCGTCCGATGCGGAGTGGTCGTGCGCGTCGTTGGATTGGAAAGCGCCCATGGGGCAATTCTTATAAGCGCGCACGCGCACGGGCCCACGCAAACTAGCGAACGACAATTCTAAAAGCTGCCCTGCGTTAAGCGCAAGAGATGCACCCCCTCGCCGCCGCCGTTGGCGCCCGTCGCCTGCCGCTTGCGCTCGCACTCGCGCTTCCAGCGCGCGTACGCGATCGGGTCCCTCTCCTGGTCGGGCGGCTTGCCGCACTCGTCCGTGGCGGCGCCCGCGGCCGCGCCGAAGCAGCACGCGCACAGCACCATGAAGAGCACAACGCCGCCAAGGATCGCGCCGGGTATGAGCACGGCGACGAGCGTCGGGTTGACGGAGCTCGACGGCTCCGCCACGGGCGCGAGCGGCGAGG
>PAQM01000011.1 GCA_002709305.1 Crocinitomicaceae bacterium
GCTCGCCGCGCGCCGCCTGCTCAAAGAGCGCCGCCAGCTTGGGCGCGTCCTCCTCGGGCAGGTCCGCCTCGAACACGCGCTTCTTCTTGGCGACCGACGTGAGCAGCACCACGAGGCGCCGCGGGCTGCGGTGCTGCCGGCGCACCGCGAGCGTGCCGCCCCCCGGGAAGGTGGCCACGACCTCGGTGCTGCCGCGCTCGTCGGGGTCGAGCCGCCGCGCCACCTCGGTCGTGCCGCGCACGGCCACGCACTGGCGTCGCTGCGCCGGCGGCAGCGCGTCCGCGGCGTCGCAGAAGAGCACGTCGTACTTGCGCACCTTGTGCACCACCTGCATGCCCTCACCACTCACGAGGCGCGCGCGGCACTCGTCGAACTTGCTCTTGTCGATGTAATTGCCGATCGAGTCGACGGCGTGCTCGCCCATGAGCCCCGGGTGATCCACAAGCGGGCCTAACGTCTTAAGCAGCGGGACAAGGAGCTGCAATACATTCGACGAACACTTTGTGACACCCTCCAGTTGCGCCCTCTCAACGGCTACATGATCTAGGGGTGCTGCCATGTTCGCGCAACGCGGCGCGGAAACGCAACGTCACAAGTGCAACGGCCCAAAATTGCTATAGCGCTCAGTGGTCGGCGGCGATCTTTTGCGGCGATTTGCCGCAACGCAACCAGATCTGCTCGTTGCACGCGGGGTCGCCGATCCAGTTGACGCCCCACAGCGCCTCCGCGTCGTCGAGCCGGACGTTGGGCACGTGCGTGGCGCGGCGGTTCCGGTCNAGGCGCGGCGGGAGCACCTTGGCGTAGCCAAACAGGGTGTGCGGCGGCGAGCGGCACGGCGAGGGCCCGAGCGCCGGGAACTCCTTCGGGTCGAGCTCGCGCGGCGGCGGCGGCAGCGGCGGCGGGCTCTCCTCGTCCATCACCTTCTCGGTCAGCGGCGGCATCGGCGAGATGCGCCGCGTGAGCATCGGCAGCGCGGGGACGTGGCGCCACGTCGACACGATGTGGTCGCGCCACGCGTCCGCGAGCTCCATGAAGCTGATGCACTGCGCGTCGTTGAGCGGCGGCGGCTCGGGCTCGTGGACGGCGCTGGCAAAGGCCTCGACCAAAAAGCTGTTGTTGAGGCCGGGGTGAACCACGTCGCGCAGCTTGCTGCGGACCAGCAGCAGCGTCTCGGCCAGGCGCTTGGCGATCGCCAGGTTGGACAGCGGCTTGCCATTGCAGGAGCCCGTCTCAGTCAGCAACCANAACGGCACCTTCAAACGCAGCAGGTGCTGGCCGCTCATCTGAGGCGTCTGCACTTCGACCCAGCGGTCCACGCCGAGCATGCGGGCCGCGTCCGCGTCGTCGGCGCGCATCACCACCCGCGGCACGGCGGCCGGCCCCCCCAAGCCCGGCGGGTGCGGCATCAGGTCAATGTACATGAGCGCGCCGCGCAACCAGCCGACGCCCTGCGTCTCGCTGTACGCGAGGGTCTGCGCGACGTGCTCCGCAACCTCGTGGGCGGTCGTGCACGCAAAGCTCAGCGACTGGGTTGCGGCCATAATTCTCGCGGTACCGATTTCGCCCGACGGGCCGGGGGGACCAATAAAATTTGCGGGCGGGTGTTGCGTCCCGCACGAGTGGCAAAATGGCGCACCAATTCTTTCTGCATATCAAAGTTGCTCCCCCTCCCCTCCCCGCAAACCTAACACGCACACGCACCGACGACACCGTCTCCCGTTCGCGCCTCGGGCCTCACTTCCAGATGGCGTCCAGCGCGTTGGCCTGCTGGTTGACAGCGTTCTCNGGGCCCTCGCGTCGGCCGTCGAAGCGCGGGCGCACGGTGCCCTCGGGGTTGTTGAACGCGCGGGCCAGGCGGTCGGCCGTCCACCAGGAGATCTGGACGTTGATGTTGAGCGCGGAGGTGTTGGGCGCTGTTCTGACGCCCATGAGCTGGCCCTGCGGCATGACCGCGCGCGACGCGGACGTGTCAAGCACTTGCCCGATTTGCCAACCTCCCACCACGTACTCGCCAAACTGCGGGCACAGCTTCAGGCCCATACGCGACATGCCCTCGAGGCGCGGCCGCTTGTAGCCCTTCTGCGAGGCGTGGTGGTTGCCCTTGGTGTTGTAGTTGGAGTGGTTGACCATCTGCGACGAGGTGGAGACCTGCACGCGGAAGTTGCAGAGCACGGTCTTCTCCGGCGTCCCCGTGAAGGCGGCCTTCTGGTCGCGCTCGAACTGCTTCTCGTCCATCGGGTTGCCGCCGTTGGCGAGCGCCTCGGCGCGCTTGGCGTCGTACGCGCTCCTGTCCGCCTGCTGCGCCAGCGCCTCGATCGCGTCGCCGCCGTCGAACCACACGTCCGCCACGATCACGACGAANACCCGGTCGAGCGGCAGCGTCTCGAGCGAGCGCTCGCCCGTCCAGTTGGTGCCGACCGCCGGCCCTTGCACGCGAATGTTATAGAGCTGGCCGTCACGCGCCTCGAGGTACTCGTCCGAGAACTTGTCGGAGGGGTCGTTGACGCCCTTGGAGAGCACGATGCCGTCGGGCCGCCAGTCGGTCATGCCCATCTCCGTCAGCTTGGCGTCGAGCACGGCGAAGGCCAGGTCGTCGCCGGCGTTGCGCGAGACGGCAAAGGGCTGCTCCACGTTCGGCAGCCCCGTGACGGGGTCCGTGCCAAACTCCTGCTGGTTGTTGCCCACGGTGCAGCTGACGAGCTGCGTGGCGCTGCCCTTACCCTTGAGGAAGGGGCCAAAGTCGCGCGCAAAGATGCCCTGGAAGTTGGGGTCGGCCGTCGCCGCCTGCGAGCCCCGGAGGCCGGTCTTCTGGGCAATGTCCTCGACGTTGAGCATGGTGTTGTTGCCACCCGTGAGGCCCGGGTTGCCCTGCACGCCCGGGTTCTCGCCCACGTTGACGCCGTGGATCACGCGCTCGANGTACTCGCCCACGGGGCCGGTCCGCTGGGACGAGTAGTCGAGGCCGGCCATCACGGCGGTCAGCTCCTCGTCCAGGCGGATCGTCTTGTTGGACAGNACCTGCTCAAAGTACATCTGCAGGTACTCGAGCGAGCAGAGCTGCTGGAAGCGCTCGGTGCCCGGCATGCCGGGCATGATGTTGGGCTGGTAGGCCACGTTGTGCGGCGCGTAGCCGGGCGCCTCCGGGAACTTGTTCTTGTCGACGATGCCGCGCCCGTTCATGTTGGTGCCGCGCACGCCCAGGATGAAGGCGAGACACGTGGCGCGCAGGTCCTCCGTCTCGGTGCGCCACTCCATCTTGCCCTGCTCGTTCTTGAGGAAGAGCTTGTTGCTGTTGTTGAGGGGCACGAGGCGCGTGTAGGGTATGCCGATGTTGCTTCCCTCGTTGGGGCGCGCCGACTTGATCTGCGTGGGCGCGACGCCCGCCGCGGGGGTGCTCACGCGCGTGTTCGCCGAGCCGATGCCGCCGCCGACGCCGGGCGGCTTGAGGTTGCGCTGCTGCGCGCCGCCCGTGAAGGGGTCGCCGCCTCCGGACACACTCGCTGCCATCGCTTCTCGCCCGGCGTTGCTTTGTTGCAGGCGTGGGGCCCACATACCAAAAGGTTAGCGAGCGGGGTGTTATCAATTTTAGTGCTCACAGCCCAAACTCACGCGTTCGCACCACGGGCGCACCGTGTCCTCCATGATGTTGCGCGCCGCGCTCTCGTACTTGCAAAAGTCAAACGTCAGGATCCGGCTGGCGTACGCCGCGTCGATCTGGTCGAGCGGCAGCCGCAGCTTGTCCATCAGTTCGAGCACAACGTTCGCCACGCCGGCGAGGCTCAGGTAGCACGCAAAGGGCACCTCGCGCCGCTCGGCCGCCAGGCGCACGCGCCCCTGCCCGGCGAAGCACCGCATATGCGCCGGCGCGTGTACGAGCGTCCCCTCCATGCCCGTGCCCACCGTGATGCCGCACCAGCACATGTGCGCCGAGCTGATCGACGACAGCCACGCGACGCGCCGGCGCTGCCACGAGAGCGCCTGCGCGAGCTCGAGGTGCGTGAGCAGGAGCAGCTCGTAGATGCGCGAGAGCTTGGCGTCGTCGCCCTCCTCTCCAAAGAGCCACGCGCGGTGCTTGGCCACCGCCTCCTGCAGCTGCGGCTCGCGCGCGAGCCGGCGCGCCGCGGTGCTGAGCCCCTTGCGCTCGGCCGTCCTCAGGAAAGCGCGCATGCGCTCCGGCACCGCACGGGAGATCTTGGCCGCGCGCGTGCTGAAGCGCCCGAGCGCGTCGATCACCACCTCGCACGCCCCGTCGAGCGTNGTCAGGTCGGCGCACTCCTGGCGCACCGCCTGCGCGCGGCACTTGGAGATGTACGCCGCGCACACCTCGGCCGCCTCGGCGTGCGCCACGCGCCCGTCGAGCACGCGGCAGGTCTCGAGCGTCAGCACGTTGGCCAGCCGCACCAAGAAGGCCTCCGGGTCGCAGGCGGCGTCGCCCAGCGCGCCGCGGTGCTGCGCCACGACCGTGGCGTGCAGGTCCTGCAGGAAGCGCAAGAAGGAGCGGTGCACGCCGTCCTCGACGCTCGTGCGCGTTCGCGGCGTCAGCCGCAGCGGGAAGCGCAGCGGCACCAGGTGCGCGCCCGAGGCGCGCATCGCGTCGGCGCACGCCTCCAGCTTGGCGCACGCCTCAACGTAGGTGGCGTGCAGCGCGAGCTGCTGGCGCATGAGCACCGCCTCGGCGCGCTCATTGTCCGACCCGCTGGCCTCCACGGCGGCGAGCGTGGCGGCGATCCGCTCGTGCTCCCGCGGCTCGACTTGCATTGGCAGCAGGGACACGGGCGGCATTTTGCGCCGCTTGGGCGGCATTTCTAGCGCCCGGCGCGCAAATCGCAGCGCGCAACCCTTTTCTCGGGACGGCGCTGCTCCGCCTTGCACGCGGAGTCGCGCGCCTTGTGCGCCTCGCGGCGCGCCACCTTGATGGCCTGCTCCCGCCGCTGCGCCCGCTCTTGGGGCGACTCCTCGGTCGTGATCCGCTTGAGGTACTCAATCTTGCTTTCGATGCTCGCGTCCAACTCTACCCAACGCATCAGCGCGCAAATCCGCCGGGCAACAGTCTCAAGGTTGTTGCGCAAATCTTTTTTTGCGCGCCGCCAAGTTTTGCGGCTTGTGCGGCCGCGCGCAAATGTACGCGCGCGCCGCGGCGCGCGCGTCATGTACGCGCTCAACATCCCGCTGTCCACCGACCCCGCACCCAACAAACAAAACATGCCGGCGATGATCACAAAGGCGGTCGGGCCCGGGTACCCCAAGCACAGGCTAACGCCGCACCGTCCGACGCGCTGCGAGCGGTGCTCGCAGTTCGTGTGGCCTCACTTCTCGTGGTGCGAGCTCCCCTGCCCGCGCGGGGGCACGTCGTCGGCGTGCTGGCAGGTGTGCGTCTTCTGCGGCGCCATGCGCTGCGACGTGGCGCCCGTGTTTGTCGCCAAGACGTCGTTCCAGCCGTGCGTCTGCGCGTACCCGGACGGCGAGCGCGGCTGGCGGGCGGCGCAGGCGGACGCGGCGGCGCGCGCGCCGCGCCAACTCACGCAGCGCGAGTATCTGGCTTTGGCTCGATGAAGATGGCGCGCAGGGTTGCGTCGACGTCGGGCAGGCCGTGGCGCGGCAGGCACCAGCGGTCCAGGACGCGAAACACGTGAAGCATCAGCCTCGTCCACCGGTCGCGCTGGTACACGCCCTGCAGGCGACGGAGCGTGCCGTCCTCGACGAGGCGGCGGCCCACGCTCTGGAGCGCCACGTAGAAGCGGTTGCACAGGTTATAGGGCTGGCGCGTCACGCACGCCGCGTAGGTAGCGGTGTAAAACGAGCTGTAAGTGTCCGTAGACACCGCGCGATTGTGAACCGAAAGCGCGCAGTAGTGGCGCATGACGCCCTCCACAAAGCTCTCCGCGGCGTCGGCGCGCATGACGTAGCCCGGGCTCGGACAGAAGACGCCGCTGTCCATCGGACCCACAAACACGGCGGGCGTGAAGAGGCGCCACAGGTGCCCCACGACGCGCTTAAAGGTCAGGTCGACGGACCGCGCCTGGAGAACCGCGTTGCGGAGGTCGCTGTTTTCGACACGCAAGTGCGCCTCTAGGTCGCACACGAGGGTTTGGACAACAAGCAGCTGCAATTCCTTGGGCAACAACTCCCACATGGTCCCGTTCACAAAAACTCACGGTACCGACAGTCGCAAAGCCGGGGCCGCGCAACCCCAGTTGCTCCCCCCCCCCTTCTCCCAGCTCAGTAGCAGTCGGGGTTGATCGTGAGCGTGCCGACGATGTGAAGGGACACGTTCTTGAGCGTGAACTCCTCTTCCACCTGCTCCGGGGTCATGAGGTCCTCAAGGACCTCGTTATGGATCTTGTCGACGAAGCGGGGCGCGTACTCCTCGTAGTGGTTCTGGTTCCAGTACGAGTTGTCGTCCATGAAGCGGTCGTACTCGGTCATGCCGTGCTCGTCCCGCTCGACGTCCTCGTCGTCCGAGCCCCAGTCCGTCAGCTCAAAGAAGTCGGCGTCGAGGTACACGCACTGGGGCGCATCGAACTCGAGCTCGCTGAGCACCCCCGTCACCCACTCGAGGGCGTCGCCCTCCTTGGTCCACTTGCGCGTCCACCCGCCGAGGGTGCCGCGCGGCGTCTCGTCGATGTAACGGTCCAGGTCGAGCATGCTCTGAAGCCACGAGTGCTTGTTGAGCCAGACGTAGCGCGGTGCGTCGTTGGTCTCCCCCTGGTCGTCGACGAACTGCACGACCATGACCTCCTGCACCTCCGGCTTGCGCACCTTGGGGATGGCCAGGACGCCCCGGCGCGTGGACATCAGGCCCTTGACGACCTGCCTGACGGCGGTCGGGTTGTGCTCGATGATCCGCTTGACGACGGTCTCCGCCTTGCCCTTGGCGACCAGCGCGGCGATGAGGGGCTCGGTCTTGCCCGTGTCGATCATGTCCTGGATCACCACCTCCGCCGACTGCTGCAGGAGCGCCCTGGGCGCCTTGCAGGGCGCCTGCGCCTGGGCCTCCTCCTCCTTGAGCCGCTTGAGCCGATCGCGGGCCTGGTCGTTCACCGCCTGCGCATGGGGGTCGTAGATACAACGCTTGGACCCGTCGTTGAAGCAATCGTCCACGGTCTCGATGGACGACGGCTTCCGGAACATGGCGGCCTAGTTGGGGTTAGGGTTAGGGTTAGCCGAAAACCGGCGGTACCGACCGGGGCAACAGTGGCAAGGCGCCTTGCGACTGGTTGCGCGGGGGCAAACCTAGGGTTGCTACGTCGCGGTCGCTACCGCCACTTTTTTGCGGGATGAAGCGCTCGTGCCCCGACGGGCTCGACTTTGAGAACGAAAAGTTGTGCGACGAGGAGGGGGAGACCGTCAAGCTCTACCCGCTCGACGAGGACAAGGGCGTGTGGTTTGGCAACTCCAAGCCGGCGCTGACCAAGTTCTTCGGCATGGTCATGGAGAACTCGGAGGCGGACGTGCAGGAGGTGACCAAGAAGCTCCTCGAGACGATCGCCGCGCGCCACGAGAGGTGCCTCAGCATCGGGCGCGCGGTGGACGTCCTGCTGCTCCGCCCGTGCTACAATGGCGCGCACCTCGAGGTGTGGACCAACACCCTGCTCAAGGAGGAGCTCGTGCACTGGAACGAGACCTTCATGGAGGGCGAGCACTACACCGACCACAAGGGGGAGCGGGTCATGCAGGCGCTGCACGAGGCGGCCTACGAGGCACACGACGACCTGAACTTCAGCTACAACAACTGGTGGCGCCGAGATGCCAAGCCGGAGCTCAAGACGCTCCACGAGTTTGCCTACAACGTGCTCGCCCAGGAGATGGCGTGGGAGGAGATGGCTCTCGAGATCGGCATGCTGTGGAGCGCGACCTTCGACTTCATCCACGCCTGGAAGCGCTACGACCGGCGCGACGGCGACGAGGACAAGCTGTACGAGCGCGCGGTGAAGTGCGCGCGCCTCCTCTTCGCCCGCCACATGGTGATCCAGTGCAAGGCGTACATGGAGGAAGTGACCTTTGCGAGGCAGGACACCGCCGAGCGCGCCAAGGCCGAGGACGCCAACTTCTGCTACGGCATGAACTTCAGCGCCGACGAGATGGAGGTGCTACAGGACATGGAGGACCGCGACGCCAAGCCCGAGACGTACTCGCAGTCGCGACTGTACAACGGGCTGCGCACCCGCGTCGCGCGCCTGTACCACAACCAGCCGCGCAAGAAGACCACCTTTGCCAAGCTGCGCGTGCACACCGACCTTAGCAAGGGGATGCGGAGCTTCGCCTCGGGCGTGGCGCAGCAGGCCACGCAGGCCTGAGTACGCGTGTGAGTGTGTTTTTAAGAAAGACGTCGTGTTCACATCACTTTAAGAGCATCCCACTCACTATGAGCGCGAGCGCCGACCCCACGGCCGCCACCGCGGCGGCCAACGGCGCGAACACCGCCGCGACCGACCCACCGGTCATGGCCGCGGNCTGGGCTTGTGCAAAGAGCCCCCCAGCTTCCACACCGTGCACACCGATACCNAACACGTTACCCATGGGTATAACTGTGCCAGGGTCCGATCGTGCACCGCGCAAGGGCGCNNTAGCGCGCCGCCNNGCNCTCAGTCGTCGTCNGAGCCCNAGTCCGAGCCCGCGCTCGCGTCCTCGTCGTCCTCCGAGTCGTCCTCCTCGCCGTCCTCCTCGTCCGAGTCGTCCTCGTCCTCCTCNCCGTCGTACTCCTCGTCCTCCTCGTCGGTCAGCACCTCCTCCGAGCCCTCCTCCTCCCCCTCCTCCTCCTCCTCCGGCTCGGTGGGCTTCCAGATGTGGGTCATGAAGACGTTGAAGAGCGCCTTCTTCTGGAGCAGCGTGAGCTCGGGCGAGTGGAGCACGCTCATGGTCTCGTAGCGGCCAGGTTCCCCGTGCGTCTCGAAGACGAGCGCGAGGCTGAACTTGCTGCGGAGCTCGCGCACGAGCTTGTACGTCAGCTGGCGCACCTCGTACGCGTCGTCGTGCACCTTCACGTACATGGCCATCTCCTTCTCGCGCTGCGCCTTGCCGTGCGTGGTGTGCCACTTCTGCGTCATGATCGTGTCGCCCTCGACCGCCTCGCCCGGCTTCTGGAAGTGGTGCTTCCCGTGGACGCACACCAGCTCCGCGCCGCTCGAGTAGTGCGGCGCCACCGCGATCGGCAGGCGGTGCTTGGCGAAGTCGGGGTCGTCGCCGAGGAAGAGGTCCATCAGCAGCTCCAGCAGGTGCACGTCCGCCTCGCCCTTGAAGTCCTTGCGGCGCGCGTCGCGCGGGTCGTTGAGGCCGGTACCCTTGGGCGCCTCGATCGTGTGGATGCCGATCTTCTGCAGGCCCACGACCTTCTGCTTCTTGCCCACGTGGACGTCGTCCTCGTCCTCGTCCGAGCTCGTGTCGTTGTCGGCCTCCACGTCGAAGTCGACGAGGTTCTGCTTGAGGATCGCGTGCATCTGCGCGGAGAGCTCGCACAGCTCGCCGCGCTTGTCCTCCATCTCCTGGATCTGGTCCTTGATCTTGAGCAGCTCGGTGAGGAAGTCGAAGCGCTTGCGCTGCTCGCCCGACGAGAGCGAGAAGTGGTTGGCGTTCAGGTAGAGGCGGCCGCTCACGGCGCCGAGCTCGTCGGCGTCGCACACGAGGTGCTTCTCGAACCACGTGGCCAGCGCGCCGGTGAACTTGTGGCACGTGCCGTCGGAGTCGAGGGGCGCCGGCATGGCCATCCGCGGCAGCGGCAGGTACATGCGGCCGCACTCGTCCTCCTTGATCGCGTCCATGTGCCAGCTCGTGTCGCCCGGCAGCGCCTTGTCAAAGCCAAAGCCCATCCAGATGCCCGCCGCGTTCTCCTTCTTGCCCATGCGCGAGTAGTTGGTGAAGCTCTCGTCGGGGATGGGGAACTTGGCGTCCATGAACTGGGTGCGCAGCTTGGCCGTCGAGCCCACGCCGCAGACGATCTGGTAGAGCCCGTTGACGAGGTGGGCGAGGCCCTCCTCGCGGCCGCCGTCGAGCGCCTTCTTGCGGAAGGGCTTGAGGAAGGCGGGGTCCTTCGACTCGAGGAGGGAGATCTGGTTGAGCTTGAGCGCCGCCGCGCGCCACTCGTCCTCCTCCTCCTGCTTGGTCTGCTTCCTCTTGGACGGCATGGCGCGGCTGGTTAGGGTTAGGGAAAAAAAGTCCCGGTACCGATTGCGCGCTACTTGGGGGGGGGCAACTACTAAGGGGGAGCAACACCTGAGCAAAGGTGCGGTTGCGGCGGCTGGGCTGGCACTTAGGCAGCAACCAGCAAGCGCACGCGCAACCACAAAGGTCGGTACCGGGGGTTTAGTTGCTCGCCCCTTAGACAGTTGCTCCCCCCTGTAGGCGCAATCGGTACCGGGACTTTTTTCCCGGCCCTAAGCAGGAGCCATGGCCACGTCCAAGCTGCTCGAGGAGGTCGCCGAGGTCGCCGCCGAGGCCAAGTGGGAGCACCTGTACTCCAAAGGTGGCAAGTCCGACGTCGAGGCGCTCAAGGCCTTCCTCGTGAAGCTGTGGGGCGCGCGCAAGCACGAGCTGTTCGATGAGGCCAAGATGAAGAAGATCGACTGCTTGCAGGGCTACTTCCGCCTCAACTTCAACCTGCCCGAGGGCCTGGCGTTCGACGCGGACACAATCAAGGACGTGCTCTGCGAGAACGTCGACGACTTCCAGGGCCTCGCTCCGGGCAAGGTGATCGTCAAGCAGAACGACGGCGAGGAGGAGCACGGCGAGTTCCGGATCGTGTTCAACTACGGGGACGAGTTCAAGGAGGCGTGGGGCGCGCGCGCGAAGCGGATGCGCGAAGCCGTCACGGCGGGGGACCCAGAGGGGGAGGCCAAGAAGCAGCGCAAGGCCGCCGACGAGGCGGACGCGCAGCCCCCCAAGGTAGAGCGCGCGATGACCGTCGGCGTCACCCCTGCCTAGGCCGCGGGAACGGCGTGTCCGGGACTCGTGTGCGTAGTGGTCTTGTATAAAATGGCGCACCGAGTCCGCGCGGGTCAACACTAGGGCCAGTAGTTGCCTCCCTTGCGGTTGCTCCCCCGCACCAGTGGGCGCGATCGGTACCGGGAGTTTTTTTTCCGGGGACCCTAACCCTAACCCTAACCAGAGGACCGATGGCCAACGCAGCTGCCGCCGCGGCGCCGGCTGACGCGCTCCCCGTCGTCCACACCGTGGACCCCGAGAATCCCCGGCTCCCTACCGACGACTCCAAGAACACCTACTTGTGGGCGCCCATGTTCGTCGACGACTGGCACCATGTCGAAGACATGGTGCGCGCGGGCTACTCGTACACCTGCAAGGGCCCCGAGGGCTACCACTGGTGGCGCAAGCCGACTCGGGCGTGGATGCAGTGCGCGTCGAACAAGGCCAACCCCCTGCAGCCGGACGATGACGCGGACGACCTCTTCCAGTGGGCCGCCCTCAAGAACGGCACCAACGAGCAGCAGCGCCTCCTTGAGGAGGGCTTCTCCTTTGCGAGCTACGTGCCCTCCTCCTCGCTCCTCATGTTCCGCAAGCGGCGCGTCGTTGCCGAGCCCGCGCAGTCTCCCAAGCGCGCGCGTCACGACTGAGTCGCGTGCACACGTCTGGACACCCGCCTGTGCGTAGTGAGTGTGGGTGTGCCGCGTGTCAACAAGTGCAATTCAAGCTTGTCGCGGGTCAACACTAGGGCCGGTAGTTGCCCCCCTTGCGGTTGCTCCCCCGCACCAGTGGGCGCGATCAGTACCGGGAGTTTTTTTCCCCACCGCGGCAGGATGGACCTTTTCGAAAGGGAGGTCTCCGAGGACGAGCTGCGGCTGCGGGGGCTGCTGAGCAAGAGCAACGTCTGGCGCAAGGAGTTTCTTGAGGCCGGCGAGGCGCGCGCCAGCAAGCCCATCCCGGTGCCCGGCGTGCTCTGCTTCCCCGCGGACAAGAAGTACGAGGAGCTCGACACCTCGCAGAAGGCGTACGCCGTGTGGCACAAGCTGCTCCTCTTCACGGTCGGCAAGGAGGAGCTCGAGGCCCACCGCGCGGAGTACGACCGCATCGCTCACCCCGAGGTGATCCAGGGCGGCACGAAGACGGCGGAGCAGCGCGCCGCGCTCCGCGAGCAGCTCGCCAAGCGCGGCTACGACAAGCACTGCAGCGACTTCAAGGTGTACCTCTTCGGCAACATGAAGGACGAGTGGGACGGCCGCGCCTTTGGGCACGACGTGGTGTCGCACGACGTCAACGACTTCTCCGGCACCAACATCCACGTCCTCGCCGGGCTGCACGATCCCGGACGCGGCGAGCAGGCGTGGGACGAGGAACAGCTCCTCAGCTTCTACAACATCGTGGCCTGCGTGAAGAGCGACAAGGACAACGGCTACAAGACGGCGGTCGTGTGCGTCGCGGGCAGGAACCGCTCGGCGGCGATCAAGTACGCGATCGAGCCCGAGGCTCCCAAGCCGGAGTGCGAGGCCATGTGCCGCGCCGCCGAGGGCTTCCGCAACAACCGCGCCATGGACATCCTTCCCCTCGCGCCCCGCGCGGGGAAGCGCCAGCGTGGGCAGTGACTGCGGCGTCGTAGCGCGAGCGCGCACGTGTGTGTTCTTAAAAGAAGGCGCACCGAGCTCGCATAAGGCGCTCGCGCTGCGCGTTAGGGTAAGGTCCTCCCAATGTCGCTGCTCCCCAGCCTCGCGGGTCTGCCGCTCGCGCCGCCGGAGGTGGTGGACACCGAGGTCAAGCGCTTTCGCTCGGGGAACGACAGCGACGACGAACACGACTACCTGCCGTATGGGCCATTCGGACCCTTCCCGCTAGACCCCCCTCCCTCCGTCCAGGCGCGCGCGGTTGCTCCCCCCTGGTTGCGCCCCCTGTGGGTGGCTGTCGGTACCGGGGGTATTTTTTTTGCTGGCCCTAGCCCTAGCCCTAACCCTAACGCAGATGCTGACCGACCAGGCGTCCAAGAAGCTGCGCGTCGCCGACAGCGACCCGGAGACGACCAAGCTGTGGAAGCTGAGCAACGACTTCTGCCTCAAGTGGAAGGGGAACACCGACGCGCTCGGCGCGCGCAACGTGCTCGCCGCCTTCTACCTCCTCGCCCGGTGCGCCCAGAACAGCCTGGGCGCCTTCCCCGACAACGAGAAGTGGTTCGACTTTGCCGGCCGCTTCCTCGCGCTCTACGTGCGCGACCAGAACAGCGACACCGGGGAGGAGGTGCAGCTCACCCCGTTTGTCAAGAGCCTCGTCGAGACGGCGATCAAGGACGTGACGGTGCGCACGCTCAAGACCGAGGCGGGCCCCGAGAAGTGGGCGGAGATGATCAACGCGGACTGCAAGACGGGCACGCAGGGCAAGATCGACGAGCTCGTCACGGCGAGCGACCTCGGCGACCCCAAGATGGAGCTCGTCGTCATGGCCGCCGAGTTCATCAAGGGAGACTGGGTCACGCCCTTCCGGGGCACCACCATCACCGGCACGCCCTTCTACGGCACGGGCGAGGGCGCTCCGGTCGGCAAGTGCAACATGATGAACCACAGCGACGAAAGCAAGGCCTACCTGTGGGAGGGCCAGTACTGCGACGTGGCGCTGATGCCGACGGGCGCGCAGGACGACTACGAGACGGAAAACGACATCTACGGCCTCGTCGTGCTGCCCAAGGGCGAGCAGGGCAAGCCCACCGACCCGGCGATGATGGACGCGGCCGCCAAGGAGGTGGCGGAGAACCTCGAGGGCATCAAGGGCGCGATCCGGTGGGTCAACCTCGTCGGCGTGAAGCGGCGGGGGTACGACAGCGTCCGTGTGCAGATGCCGCGCATCAAGCACAAGATGGCGCCGGTCAACCTCACCCAGGCGTGCGGCGAGGTCCTCCCCGGGCCGCTCCTGAGCGCCATCAACGGCGTCACCATGGTGAACAACAAGGACCTGGGCTGGGTCAACTCGCCGCTGGAGGTGAACAAGGTCGTGCACGCCACCTACCTGCAGGTGAACGAGACCGGCTTCGAGGCGGCGGCGGCGACGGCCATCATCGTATACCGCTCGATCGGCGTCAGCGACGAGGAAGACGACCCGTACAAGCTCTTGCGCTGCGACCGCGGCTTCCTCTTCTACCTCGCGGACCTGGGCTCGCACCCGCACGTGCTCTACTACTCGCGCGTGACCGACGCGAAGGGCCTCGAGGAGGCGCCCCAGGCGCCCAACCCGGAAAACGCGCTCAGCGAGAGGGCGTGGGACGACCTGCCCGACTACCAGAAGAGGTTTGAGACGGAGGGTAAGTGAGTTTGCGCGCTAGTGCGCCCGTGTTTGCGTCTTGTAACCGGCGGGTTTGCGCGACGACCCTTCCATGATTGCTCCGTGTCTTTTTGTTGCGTCCCTCGCCCTCAACACGGGGCGCGTGTGGCCCACCGACCTGGGCACCCCGAGCAACCAGCTCGTGCACGCGGCGCGCATGGGCGACTTTGCGCGCGTGCGCCGCTGCTTCCTTGACCACGACCTAGACGACCTCGACCTGGACACGGCGCTCGACGCCGCAGCGGCGCACGCGCACCTGGACATTGTGGAGTTCTTGGTGCGCTTCGGCGCGACGGACCTCAACGCGGCGCTGCTGAGCGCCGCCGCGCGCGACCACACCAGGGTGGTCTCCTACCTCATCTCCAAGGAGCGGCGCAACCCCGCCACGATGACCGCGGAGGCGCAGACGCTCGCCGCCAACCTGGGCGCCGTCAACTGCGACTGGCTGCTCACGGCGCACCGCTGGAATGAGTTTAGATCGTTTTAAACGCGTGTTACCTAATAAGAATGCGCAATCTCACGCCTACGCGCAATCTCTGCGTCAATTTTGTTGACCTTGTCCACCTCCTGGTTGGTGAGGATGGCCAGCTCGACTTGCCGCTCCATGGCCGCATCCCTGAGCTGTTGGAGCTCCGTGGCCGTTTTCGTTTGCAGGACGTCCCCCGGAAACGCCGGCGGCACCGGGCTTACCGCGTCCATGAGGCCGTATGAGGGCTCGCCCGTGTCAGGGTCGAACGTGAGGCGGCCCGTCGGCACCGTTTGGCGGTGCGAGTGGTCGACGTGCCTCAAGGGACCCCGATACGCAAGGAGCGTGTCCATTATGGTTTGTGTGTACTGAACGCAACCCCACGGTACTCCCCGGCGCGATGCGCGCGCTTATCAGCCGCGCTTCTTGGTGGCGGTCGCGTCGGCGAGCAACGTGAGCTCGCGGCTGCTCGCGGCGATGATCTTCATGATGGCCTCGGCGTTGTTCTTGTCGAGCGACTGCTCGCCCGTGTCGGCGTCGCGGCGCAGCAGCTGCATCTCGAGGGTCTTGCGCATCGCCGAGAGCGTGCGGATGTTCTCGTAGCGCTGCATGCGCGAGTCGACCGAGTGCAGCTGGAAGTGCGCGCGGATCTCCTTCCAGTCCCACTCGGGCACGTCGACGCCCTCCTCCTCGGCGGGCTCGGCCACCTTGGTCTTGTACACGAGCGCGGCCATCTTGTACAGCGCGAGCTCGCTCATCGTGCTCATGTTCTTGGCGATGAAGTCGGTGACGGGCGTGATCTTGGCGGGCAGCGCGCAGCCGACGCACGTGACGCCAGTGACGGGGAAGGCGCGCTCGTGGCGCGCGCGCACGACGCTCGACGTGACCGAGGCGCCGTCGTCGCTCTCGGTCGCCGAGCCGCACGGCGGGCAGGCCT
>PAQM01000012.1 GCA_002709305.1 Crocinitomicaceae bacterium
TACCATCATCTCCTTGGACTGCTATCCAATTATTATCTTCAGATAACATTCCTAATTTAACTGGCGGAGTTTGAGGCATCTTTAATTTATCACAACAATTATTTTGAGTCTCTGCATTTGCTATATTTTGTAATGAATTTAAATCACTAAAATCATATCCCGCTAGATCAAAAGCATCTTTAAAAGTTAGGAATCTTTTTTTCTTTGATTTAAAAAATGAATATTTTAGATTACATGCACAAGGATTATTAATCTTGCAACATTCAACCAATACATTAAGTGAACTAGACGATTTACAACAGACATCATTATTAGTAAATTTAACATTATCTATACAATCATTACAACAATTTATATCTAACAAATAAGATGTTCTATATTGTTCCAAAATTTCTGTTTTAGCTCCAATATATAATGATCTAAAAATACTCCATTGTATATTTAATTTATCATTAATAGAAGTATTTGCTGGTAACATTTTATCTGTCATTTGAGATGACAAAGTCCACATATCAATATTTTGATTATTAATCTGAGTATAAGACAAAACTTTATCACTAAGTAAAGATTTATAATTGGTAGGTAATATATTCCAAACTGGATCTTCATATTGGGCTAACTGTGATAAATTGAGACCTTGAGATATAGATTGTATACTCTGAATATAATTTTGAGCATCTTGATGAAGATCAATACTAATAATCTGACTATTATAATTATCACTTAAAGATATATGATCACAAAATTTAGTGTAACAATATTCTGGATGATACTTTACTAGTGCATCTGCCCAGCTAACTTCAAAATAAGTTATAAAGTCTTTAATAGTTAAATCTTGTGGTCTTAATCCATTAATTAATGCTGGATTTCCATATTCATCTAAATAATTAATGTTGGGATTATCATATGAAACCGTTAATGAATTAGAGGAAAAAATAGAAGTTGGATCTTGTGATGTATAATTTGTTTGGTATAAAGCATATTGACCACCTGGGTAAAAATCTGCTTTCATTATCTCTATAGTATTGCTACATATACTTACAGTCTTTTGGCATAATTGCAAAATTTCATCTAATTCATTATCTAGAGTATCATTAGCACATGTTGATGTTTGTAAACTTGTTTGATAATCTAAATCAACGATAATTTGTTTTAAATCTAAAGTAGAGTCACCACAACAGCTAATATTACATAACGAAAAATCAAGTTTATTAAGTTCTTCTAAAAGAAAATCATTATATGTTTTAAGACAAGTATTATTTTTCAAATAATATTCAGCAAAATAATCTATTGATTCTTGATTAACCTTTAAAGATTTATTAAGGGTATATCTTCCCTCATTTAAAGTAATCTTGTTCTTACCAAATGGAAATAAATTATGTTGCTTATCATTACAAGTACTACTTGAAATGGTATTACCAAGAATATGATTTTGATCAATTTCATCTAATACATTTGCACACTCATCAATAAAATTGATATCAATCTCATAAACACATTCTAAACATGGATTTGGAAGGCAAGTGTTCTCATAATAAGGTGCTTTTAATTCATATGATAAAAAATAGTCAGAAGAAAATGGCTGTACTATATTCTTAATTACATTTAATGTTAAACTCTTGTCAGGAAGATTATTATATGGAATTAGCTCTTCTGAAATAATCTCTGAAAATCTATTATCTAAGTATGAACTAGAGTCTAATTCTATTAAATTAGTTGGAGCTTCTCCAATAATAGATGTTGCAACAACATTATCTTTTAAATCAAAATAGGTTGCAAAATATTGTCCATTTGCATCTCTCGTTATATTTCGAGTATAATGTTTACTTGCTCCAACCTCTGATCCAAAAATTCTTTGAATTCGATTATTTGATACTGTTTCATAATAATTCTCTATTGCATGACCCTTATCAATAGCGTGCTTTTTACCTAATAAAGAAATTTTCGATATTCTTCCAGTATGATCTGGAGTGTATTGTGTTTGAATATAAGGATATCCTTTCGCGTCATCTATTGATTCTTTAAAAATACTTTGTGAATTATTATTTGGAGAATAATATTTAGCAGCTCCGCTAGTGTTATCTAAAGCAATAGAATGCGGATAACAATCTGATTTATTGACATCAAAATCTTTGGCACTAACAGATTGATTATTATATGTATTAAAATTATGCTGAAATTCAAGTGAAGAACTTTCAATAGGAACAGGTAAGATACTTAATGCTGGATTTCCTTCAAAATCATAAATTGTTTCTCCAATAATTGATTTATCTAACGATTTCTTATGGCTTAAAACTTGTCTGTTTTTTAACAAACCATCAGAGTATGTAATAACAACTTTTCTTTTACCTTCATCTGCAAAGATTAAAGATGATTGCCAATTTAATAATGTTTCATGTCCATTAAATAAGAATTTATCATTTATTTGATTAACATTACCAGCATCAGTTAAACTCCAATTACCCGGAATAGTATACAAAATTCCATTTTCTTCCAATTTCCCAAGGCTCCTTACTCTATATACTATCCATCCTGCTTCATAAATCAAAGGAATCTCATAAAAGTTATTCTTTGTTGTTACCCTAGAAGCATTATTTCTAAATGAATATTTTAAATCAGAAGAAGATATAAATCCACCATCTCCATTATCATTAGAAACAAAAGTCCATTCGACATCATATGCAATAGCTGATTGATCCATATCCCAATTAACTACTAATTCATTAGAATAAGCTTGATGTTTGCTAATTATGTTATTAGGAACATTTCCATTAAAGTCATATAAATATTCATCAATAATTTGAAATTCAAGATAAAACATGTGCTCTATATCCTTTAAGGGTATAGCGCCTGAATGATTGACACCCTTAATTAAAGCTGTTAAATGTCTAATGTCTTTTAAACGTATCTTATGTAAATCTTTATATTTTTTTCCTGGATTAGGGTCAAAATCAACAGCAAGGTTTTTAGAAATCGAATTAGTATTACCATTTATATCAACAAGATCAATATCTATATCAATATTAAAATCGAAATTACTTGAAATCAAAGTCTTATTATCATGCACAAACGATAATGTTATATCTACATATTGAGATAATACATTATAATTATTAGGAATAGGGTTTGGATAGAACTGATCAGAAAGAACTATGTTATTTGAGGAATTACTAAAATCTTTACCATTAAGTATATAAGTCTGTGCATTTAAGTTAATTGTAAAAAAACAAATAACAGAAAACAAAAATGATATTTTGCTTAATCTATTCACTTGTTATATGATTTCTTTTTTCATCTATTGTTATAACACCTATTTCTGTTTCTCTTTTTTTTCTAATTAGCATCCCTTCATCATCATATTCATAAAAAACTGCATAATTATTTTCATCTAATGAAGCCATAAGGCGATGTGTTCTTTTATCATAAACATGTGAAACCATATTGGCCTGTGCTGAATGTATCCTGAAGTCATCAAAATATATTTTATTCTGAAAAAGATTTTTATCAAAAATAATTTCAATTTGCTGATGAGTTGGGTCAATTGTAAATTGTCCTTCTATCTTCTGCCAACCCTCAACCATAGGACCATCTGCCTTAAATATAAACTGTTGATTATCAAGTTTTATTTTTAACTGTGCATTTAAGTATTTGTGAGTATAATTTTTATGCTCTTCTTTAACCCAAACTGAAACTATATAAGTTCCTGTATCGGGTTTAAAATCAGAAATCACATCCTTATCTTGCAATTTATAAGGAATTCCAGAATTAGTGTTTGTCAAGACATTTAATGATTGGATAATTGATTTAGAATTCTGATTTAACATCAAACTTGTATTGCCTGTATGCGCAATTAGATCTGTAGTATAGTTAGCTAAATGTCTATATAAATCTGACTCATTACATGCAAGATTAAGATCTTCAAAGTTTAGATTAATCGCATTATTTATTTTGGAATTTGATACCGATGCTATTATTAATTTATTGTCATGTCCAAGTATTGATGAACTATATCTTCCTAATGGATCTTTAATAGAAATATTCAACCCACTTGGATGTACTTCAGTAAGCTCTGATGTCGATTGCCAATTAGAGGAATTAGATTTCACAAGTTTACCTGATTTAAATTGCCAGAAAGGTGAAAAGTATTCAAAATAACCGCTATTTCTTATGCTGTTTTTTGAATCTCTATTCGTTAAATAGAGATAAGATTTTTTTGGTCTCCAAATACCTCTAATACCTAATTGATATGGATTTACATATAGATTTTTGTTCAATACTGGGTAGCAAGACATGGAATCTGTAAAACTATTCTTTCTTTCCACTCTCCAAATGTCAGAATATTCAATAGCAGATGCATCTAAAATTATATTATTAGAAAAGTCTTTAATATTTGGAGGATCTATGGTTTTATATTTTGCAATATTATTTCTTTGTGTATTTCGATATGATGATCGAATAATTTTCCCAAGAGATTTAGGAAGAGACTTAATTATATTACCGTAGACATCTAATAAATATTGATTACCATTATATTCATAAATCCAAGCTTTATTAAAATTTTGTGTATTATCTAACATTAAAATTTCATCTCCAGTATTAAAGCTATTTAAAGGACTAATCTTTCCATCAACATCTGTAGAGAGAAGATAGCTAGCCGATATATTTTTATATGATCCACTCATATTTTTATATACCCAATGAGCAGGTATAGCAGTATTATAAATTGGATCACCATATTCATTATGTTTTTTGGAAAGTAAAACATCTGTATTTTCAGCATCTAAAGCTAAATTTTTAGTTACAATTTCAGAATTTTTATCAAATACTCTAATCGAATCCAATAAACCATATTGATATATTACTTTTTGAAATACAGCTGACTTAAAAGAAGTCTTCTCATTTGTTAGAGTAGGAATAGCTGTGGATGTAATTATAGGGGTAGCTGCATCAACATCAAAAGAAGTTTCAATTCCTTTGAGATTGGTTTCACGTTCTCTCATATCAATAAAAAATTCATAATCGACTCCTATCAACTCTTTGCCAATACTTCCATCTGAATTTATTACATCAAAATTATTATCAAGCTTATTTTGTTTATTTGTTTTATAAAAATACTCTATCCCTGATATCGCTGCTTTTTGCCCTTCACCATATATAAAAGTAGATTTAGGCTTTCCATGCATGTCATTATTTATAACGCTATAACCTTGTGAAACTTTAACATTTTCTATCGAATATTTATACGCGGGATTTAAAGACGCAGTAAATTGTGCAGCTGTACTTACCTTTGAAGTCTTTCTGACATCAAGTTCTGTCTGATCAAAATTTGTTGGGAAATCTCTTGAAGTATAAAAACAATTAATTGTTTTACCTGTTGCGTATTTCTTATCAAGGCTATTCCTCCTTACCTTTTGTGTAACTTCAGCATATACCACTCTAGGAGATGGATAATGAATCTCTCCTATTGGATATTCCACCATCAACCTATCATCGGGTGCCAATACATTTTTTTTAGAATAAAATAATGGTTTACGAAATGGATTTTCATCACCACCTATTAGAGGCTCATAAGAAGCCACCCCACTACTTATTAGCTTCCCATTATGATTTGTTGTATAAAAATAATCTGTTGCATAAAAAGTAGAGTTTTCTGTTCCATCTGTTAATTCTTTCCATTTGTCATATATCTCTATACTTTTTACTCTATTACCTCCACCCAATTTAGAGAATAATATGTTATTTAACCTAGCATATGATTTATCAAGATCAATAATCATAGCATGATTATCTTTTAATCTCTGTTGATAATAATTACCTATTAAAGCAATATTATCTTTTGACCATTTAATTAATTCATCTTCACTTTTTTCATCAATTACATTATTACAAGACTTAGCATCTAAATTTGTTGTTAAAAGATCATTCATATGTAATTTCGCGAATTGAATTGCATATTTTGAAATAGGATTAATAGGCTTACCTTTCTTGTCTTTAGTGGTACTATTTTTCAATTTTAACTTTAAGATATCGTATTCTTTAAATTGTTTATCTAAAATCATTTCCTCCACTTCTAAATAACAGGGAACATATTCATAATATCCCTTGAAAATATTTACATAGGCACGCAAGTATAATAAGGAATCTTGTAAAAATTCATCTGCACTTTTGGCTCCCTTTGGGACTTTAAAAAGTAATGTAGAATTAGGAGTAAATGTATTTTTATTCTGTTCATAAAGCAATTTATTATTAACAGTATTTATACCTATTAATGGTGTCATAGACATAGCTTGCTTATCTTGAACAAATGCATAATCATCTGACTCATAGAGTATTTTAATTTCAGAACCTGATGGAGTGCTTATATTATTTAAATTCCACTGACTAGAATATAAATCCTTATCTTTTTTAATCTGATCATTTAATTGATTAGACTGAACAACATAAGGGAAATGAGTGTTATTTAAATTATTTGGATTAGAAGAACTGGGTTTATATACTCCCCATCTATCTATATCATTTCGATTAAATGGAAAATCATTAATGTAATCAAAATTATACTTATTTTTTTTAGATTTAGGATTATCATTATAAGTAAAATATAGATCCTTTAAAGTTAGTCTTCCAAACTGACCATCTATATCATGATTACTTCCAGGTATATTCTGTAATAAAGAATAGTCATAGTTAAAATAAACGGTTTTTAATGGAACAGCTGCTGAACCATTTTCTAAAAGATCTCTTTTGTTGTATAGAGATATCTCTTTCAATTTTTTCATAGATTGAGTTCCCATACCACCTTCTCTACCCTTACTTTCGTAGGAATCAATTCTATCTTCATATTTAAAGATTGCAACTTCTGTTTTGCTCTCTATAGATTGAATATAAACCAGCTCCTTTTCTCCATACAAATAGTTCCCCCTATTATCGTTCCTTTTAGATTCAAAACCTTCATTGAAATTAGCATATTTAACTCCATTACTTCCATATGGAAATCTCCATTTGTAATCATCAGTTGCTTTAAAATAATTAAACTTTACATAGTTACCTATATCATCATCACTAATACCGTCATCCAGAACATCTACATAATCATAGCTCAATACAGACGTTAATAAATAAGCGTATGCATATGGTGGGATTTTCCTTTTCTCATAAAAATTCCTTAAGCCACTTACATTTGCTATACTATCTTCCACAGATGTATACTCAACTAAACCATTGGACAATTCATCATTACATACACTAAAAGATGTTTCTTCATTTACGTTATTATATATAGGTATAGAATAGTTATATCGCATACCATCTGAGTTGATAACTTCACAATGAGAAATATGGTGAGCTTTTCTATTATCATTTATTCTAGGCTCAGACAACTTATTTAAATTACTAATAAAATAATCTTCTGTTACATACTCAATACTACTAGTAGAATTATTTAAAGATGCTTCCTCGGATGTCAAGAAAGAGAACACTTGAGTTCTTTTTGCTCTATTATTATTTTTTATAATATTGAATGGTGAATGCTTCACAGTATTCTTGTTATCAACCCAACTCATAGTCGCATTTGAATTTAACTTTTCAAGATCAAGTTTTACTGCATTATATTTTCCAATATTATCAAATAACTCATAAGACATTATAGTCTTCTCACCAATATTCTTAAAATAAGCTGATTCAAATAAAGAATTTATCTGATTAGATTTAAAATCAAAATTATTAGTAACTATATTATTCTTCCACTTATTTGATTTCTCATTATAAATAACAAATGATGGCTTTACACCTACCTTCCATCCTACTCCAAAACCTGCTCCAAAATCAGTTCCTAAACTCCCACTACCATAGTTCTGACTCTTTTTTGGTTCAAAAAGAACACCTACATCATTTCTAAAAGGCCTAAATGTTCCACCTACACCATGACCACTTACAGAAAAAATATCACTCATAAAAGCAGGAACATGAAGATTTGGAGATTCTTTTGAATAACCAACATCCTTCTCTCTATTAACATCAATTACATCATGATCAGTAGCATTCTGCATATATAAATATCCATATGCCTCTACATTAGATATAGTATCTTTAAGTTTTGATTTTGTGTAATATACACTAGTTTTAATATTAGTAAAAAGCCCCCAATTTTCTGGCCCTAACTTTGCATTATAAGTAAATGATGATGTATTAAACAGATAGTCTAAACTAGGTGTATATGAATGATTATTGAACATCCATCCATTTGAATTAGTAAATTTCTCTCTTAATCCAAAGTTATAGGACAATGATTTTAATCCACTTATTGAATTAATACTAGTCCCAATATTTAATTGACTTATTAAAGTCGATTTATTATACGAACGTATTACTGGTTTCAAGTTAGTTGTTAAATCATCACTCTTTTTACTGAAATTTACACCTAGCTCGTACCTTTTATTAATATTTTTATTTTTTCCATCCTTTGCTGATATTGATGGTGAAAAAACCCATTCAAAGCCATATCCAGTATATGAGTTATAATAAACTCCCAATTTGAGACCTAATGTTGCTTCTTTATTATACTTTGAATTTTTCTTAGAAGTTAGTAGAGGAGTAGGATCAAACTTTGGGCTAATAGTTGGCTTAAAACCAAAAATTTCTAAATCTGATCCTAGATTTAGACCAACTGTTATATTTTCTTTAAAATTAGTTTTTGTCTCTATAATATCCCCATTAAAATCATCTGGCAAGCCACGCATATCTCTTGTGATTGCTCCAATATTAATATTCCATCCTAAACCAACCATTGATGCTTGTTGGTTCATATTGATTCCTGATTGATATGAAAGGTTAATAGGGTATCCACCCACCTCTAATAAAGGTATATCGTAATTAAAAGCACCCGTTTTTAGATCAACCATTTCTGAACTACCAGAACTAAAACTAGAGCTTTCTGGCTGACTGGCTTGTGAAAATGATAATACACTAATTAACATTAAGCCTGATATGTTGATGATATTATTCATATTTAAATCTTAAATAATATTCTCTCTTTAAATTATTAAGCTTTAAAACATATAATTGATCTTTTAATAATCCTAGTCTCTCTATATCAACAATAAATATGTTTTTTCCATGAGACAATTTTTCATCTTTTGAGTCTATATTATACAAAGTATTAGATGCTGAGAGATCTACATTTTCATTATCTAGAATTGAATAGTTTAATTGCTCAATAGTGGAATATTTATTATCTATAATCACCTTAAAATTACCTGATATAAGGTAGAATGATTCATCTATTCCTCTACTAAATTCATAGTAAACATTAGACGATGTAGGTTCCTCATTCAACTTTTCTTCATCATCAGGGACAGAATCACATGCAGCTTTAAAAACTCTTATTTGATAATCTCTTTGACTATTATCATAATTACCCACAACCCTCCAGGCATAATATTTACAATCATTTAATGTTGGAGCGGAAATAGGGTATTGAAACATATTTGTTCTAAGTTCATCAGATCTATAAAACAAATAATTAGATTGAAAGGCATCGTAAGCTCCCTGACCTTGAAACAATTCTACTAGCTCCAAGTTATATCTAATGTTTGATTTATAAGGCATCACATGAGTCCAGGTAAATAATGGTAGATCTATTTCAATTTGATCATTATCCTCAGGAAATATTAATCTTGGTGGACTTACGGGCCAAGAAACAAAATTATAACAAACATCAGGATTACTAAGTTCTAATTCATTTAAATCATAAACAGTCAAACAAAATAAATAACTACCTGATGGAATATACCCTGTTTGTGAAATATCATCATATATATCTTGATTTACATACTCAGTAGTAACATTAGTGATAGACTGTAATAATGAGGAAGAACTCAATGAATTAATTGTAGTTAAGCCTCCCTCAAGAAAAAAAGAACCGGAACGACAAACTAATATTGTCTCTCCATCTTTTAAAATTCTTGCCTCTAAATATACATCTTGCGATTCTCCTAAATTATTTAAATTACAATAAAATAATTCGTAAAGTGTCGCTTCAAAAGGATCCAAATTATTATAAGACACAAGAACTGTTTGAGAGAATAGTTGAAATGGGAATAAAATAATAAAAAGGATAAATCTCATATCATTATAAATGTATATAACAATATTAATAAATTATTATAGAATAAAATATNATTAAACTCGAAACTAAATAGTATGAAAAAAACTGAAAATAAAGATATTAAGATCCATTAAAAAGAAAAAATGCCTCACATTAAGTGAGGCATTTTAATTTATTTTCTAATTATAATAGGTCTGGATATAGAATTAATTCCATCGGATAAATTAATCAAATATAATCCGTTAGCAATTTTATTAAGATTATAATTGAATGAATTAAATCCTACATTAGTTTTTTCTTCTTGCTGTAGAATTATTCTACCCTTAGTGTCGTATATACAAATCGACACACCTTTTTCTAATGGTGAATTAACGCTAATGTTTAATGAACCATTTGAAGGATTTGGATAAATATTAAATTCCGTGAACAAATCATGTTCTTCCACAGAAAGAGAAGGATGGTCAATTGGAGGAAATAAAATATAATCTACCCAAGCAGCATCATCTCCATCTTGAACATACTGGTCTTTATCATAAATCCATGTAAAAGTATGTTGACCAGCAGTAACAAAATATGATTCTGGTGACCAGTCAACTTCTCCACTCCACTCACCCTGTAACTGACCATCAATATAAAACTGTAAATAGTCATAATTATCTTCAGATGATACTTTCTTCATAAAACTAAGAGTCCCATCATAAAGTACATCAACATCAATCTCCATAGTAGACGAAGAATTGTTTCCTATATCAGCAGATACAGATGAGTATGAACCCTCATAAACTTCTGTATCATCAATACTCCATGGATTCGAAGAAATCACATTCCAACTAAACATACTATAATCTCCAGTTTCGAAATCTTCAGAAAATAATCCTGCAACCTCTGTAAAACTAATTGACTCAGAATATGCTCCGTCTTGTAATAAATAAGTGAAATCTAATTGTTCTCCAAAAGGAGTACTACCATCAATAATTACTTCAAAAGTAGATGAGGCATTTGTTTGAGCAGCTAATTGACCAAAATCAAATGTATTATTCGTGATAGTAACATAAGGGCTAGTACAAGATAATGTACCCAATAAAGAAGTACAAGAACTAGATCCAGCATTATTTGAAGGAATAATTATGTCTACAGTCTCACCTGCTTCAATTCTACCATTTCCATTACCATTTACATCAGAAATTGTATGGTCTTGAACTTCCAAAACGGGAGCATTTACAGTCATTGAGAAAAATGAAGACCATGTGTTTGAACTATTGTCTGATATTACAAGNTCATAATTTATAATTTCTTGATCAATGATATCATTAGAAATTTGAACAGAAAATGCATTACTTACTAATTTGGTATCGGAAGACAATATTGTTCCCCAAGTATCAAAATCATCAATAATAGAAACATTTGGATTTGAAGTTATTAATTGAGCTGTGACTCCATTGGCATTAATTGAACCAAAATTAGCCAATGTTACATCAAGAGTTATCTGTTCATTATAATCAACTAAGCCATCATTATTACCAGTAGCATCAATATTAACATGGCTGTCATATGCAACAAAAGGTGCACTTGTTGTTATAATATTAACGGTACCTTGGTATGGTTGTTTATTTTGTTTTGTTACAACAACATCAGCTGTATCTATAGTTGAAAAAGGCGTAAAATTTAATGTAACCGAACCAGAAGCATCAGTTAATTGTGCATCTAATAATGTACCATTTAAAGAGATAGATACATAAGCATCGGGCTCTGCCATTACATAAAGAGATGATGTTCCTATTGGAACAGCATTCATATGGGTAACATTCATAGCAGATGGAACACCATAATATGTCATTAATGAAGGGTCACCAATAAGGTGATATATTTCATAATAATATTCTTCTAAAGAAGGTCCAGCTTGAGTTACAGCTAAATTCCCTCCAAGCATCATTTGCGCATTTGTTATATGCCAATCTGCTTGAGCTTCCCCATTCTCATGAAACGTTTTATCATAAGCACCGAGTGTTGAAGGATCATAAGTAGGATTAGCACTTATTGAACCAGACCCAACAGCCCACCAATAATCTTCATTCCAATATGTGTTATTTGAACCACCAATGTAACCAATAGCTCCTTTATTTGAAACTCTTAAAAGAGCTTCACCAAAACACTCAGGTTCATCAAACTTATTTGATTGACAACAGTTACCTATCATTAGGGGGAATTTATGATCATTAGTCATGTTATATACATCTGAACATGTAAAAGAAGGGTCTGCCCATCCTTCATCATATCCATGAGCAGTATAATTGACAAAACAAGCACCGTTATTTACATCTTGAAGGATTTGAGCACCACTATTACCAGATGCAGGATATAAATATGTTTGTGAAGCAATAGAATGTGCAGGATTAAAATAATAATCTGTTCCATAATTGATTTGCCCATTACCATATGTAGGAGCCATAGAGGCATCAACGCCAGATATCATAACTGCATTTCCTAAAAAACTTGGATCAGGAAACGTGTATTTCTCATACTCTAATGTCTTATCAACCATAGCTTGGCATTCAGTAACATTAGTAGCTGAAAACCTACCATAATATAACTCAGGATAAAAGTCTCCCCCTCCATCATATTCGCAATAAAATAAATCTGTGACATGATTACCAGTATCTCCATCAAAAGCTGGTACTTGTTCAACGTCACCAACAATTAACAAATAAGATGGCGCTGGATCATTAATTGTACCGGCATTGTATAAGCTTTCCAAATATGCCTTTATAGAAGTTGTTGTATTTCCAACAGCTGGATCATTTGTATATGCCTCAATTACAGTAAAACCTTTTTTTGTTTTCCACTCTACAAATGGTTGTAAAGCAGATTGAAAAGATGGGTCCGCTACAATAACATATTTGACAGGATATGTTGTTAACATATCTTTTTGATGAGAATTATCATNATTAATTAATTGATTAAATGATGAATTAAAATGATGAGAATAATATTTAGAATGCATATCATCGGTTAGTGAATGATTAGCACCAATAAATTTAATCTCTAACTCTATTTCAGAAATGACTTTTAAAATATTTGTAACTGGATTATATTTAAAAGGGCAAATCTCCAACCTTCCTAGTTGATGTCCCCTCATTTTTCCAAGTCTTACAACTTCTGCAAGTTCAGGTGTAATAAACTGATCAGCATTATAAACATCAGCGTCATAATAAAAAGGTGCTAGAGAAGCATCATCACTTTTAGAAATAGAAGGCTGAGCCGGACCTATTTTGTTGATAGATTGTGTATTTAAATTTATTGTTTCTTCATTTTGTGAAAGAATGTTAATTTCTATTGTGGCATCGTAAGGGATATCAATCAGTTTATTTAACGTAGGTAAATCTGGTGAACCAACCTTATGATTCGTGAAATAACCATCTAAAGAAAGATCTGAAAAGATCATCGAGTTTCCTTTAAGAACTGAAAAGTTTAAATTTTTAATTGATGTCTTAACAGTAATTTTGTTATTAGACTTTTGCAGTACATTAAACACATTTTTTTCTGGTTGTAAATCAATTTTTTGACCGAAGAAACTGAAGGCAAAAGCTAAAGTAAAGAGTAAAGAGAGATAAGATTTCATTTTAATTTAATTTTTAATTTTAGATTTGAAACCACAATTTAGTAAAATCATAGAAGCTGTCCTAATCAATATTGTAAATACTTAGAATGATGCATGAAAATTTCCAAATAAAAAATTTAGAAGAATACTTTAAAATTTATCGCAAGTCTGTTGAATATCCTAATGCTTTTTGGGAAGAAATTGCTGAAAAAAATTTTGTATGGAGGGAAAAATGGAAAACGATAATGAGCGGAGACTTTGAATCCACAAATATAAAGTGGTTTGAAGGAGCCAAGCTAAACATCACAGAAAACTGTATAGATAGACATCTTGATAAACAAGGTGATAAAACAGCTATTATATTTGAGCCTAACAATCCAGATGAAAAAACAGAACATATTAGCTATAACAACTTATCAAAACGTGTTAATAAATTTGCTAATATTTTAAAACAAAAAGGAATTAAAAAAGGTGATAGGGTTTGCATTTATTTACCTATGATTCCTGAACTAGCAATCTCTGTTTTAGCTTGTGCTAGAATTGGAGCAATTCATTCTGTAGTCTTTGCAGGTTTTTCTTCTCAAGCTTTATCTACAAGAATTAACGATAGTAAATGTAAATTAATAATTACTTCTGATGGTTCCTATCGTGGTAGAAAAACAATAAATCTTAAAGAAATTGTAGATGAAGCTTTAAATGATTGTTCATGTATTGAAAAAGTTTTAGTTGTCAATAGAATAAATGCAAAAATAAATATGGAATCTGGAAGAGATGAATGGGTTGAACCATTACTTAATAAAGCTTCCGATATATGTGAACCTGAAATAATGGAGGCTGAAGATCCATTATTTATTTTATATACTTCAGGATCTACAGGAAAACCTAAAGGTATGGTCCATTCAACAGCTGGATATATGGTTTATACTGCCTACACATTCAAAAATATATTTCAATATAATGAGAATGATATCTATTGGTGTACTGCTGATATTGGTTGGATTACAGGACATAGCTATATTGTTTATGGACCACTTGCTAACGGAGCAACCACAGTAATGTTTGAAGGAGTACCAAATTATCCCGATTATGGAAGGTTTTGGGAAATCATAGAGAAAAATAAAATAACACAATTCTATACCGCTCCAACAGCTATTAGAGCATTAGCAAAAGAAAATTTAAAATTTGTTGAAAAACATGATTTATCCTCTCTAAAAGTATTAGGTTCAGTAGGTGAACCAATTAATGAAGAAGCATGGAATTGGTACAACGAAAATATTGGGAAAAAAAATAGCCCAATAGTAGATACATGGTGGCAAACAGAAACTGGTGGTATTATGATTTCACCTATTCCATATGTCACACCTACAATTCCAACTTTTGCTACATTACCTCTTCCAGGAATACAACCAGCCATAATGAATTCAAATCAAGAAGAACTACAAGGAAATCAAGTTGAAGGTTCATTATGTATTAAGTATCCATGGCCTGGTATTGCAAGAACTATTTGGGGAGACCATAATCGATATAAACAAACTTACTTCAGCACATTTAAGGATATGTACTTCACAGGTGATGGCGCAAAACGAAATGAAGTAGGCTATTATAGATTAACTGGGCGCGTGGATGATGTCATAATTGTTTCCGGACATAATCTTGGAACTGCTCCAATTGAAGATGCAATTAATGAACATCCAAATGTGGCTGAATCCGCAATCGTAGGTTTTCCTCATAAAATAAAAGGAAATGCACTTTATGGATATATAACGTTAAAAAATACAACTAATAATGAAGATCTATTAAGAAATGAAATAAATCAAATAATCACTGAACAAATAGGGCCAATAGCTAAACTTGATAAAATTCAATTTACAATTGGTCTTCCAAAAACAAGATCGGGAAAAATAATGAGAAGAATTCTTCGAAAAATAGCTTCTAATGAAATTTCAGACCTAGGAGATGTATCTACTCTACTTAACCCTGAAATTGTTGATGAAATAATTAAAAGACGTATCTAAATAAAAAATATTAAATTTAGAGTCAAATAACTAACAATATTAAATATGAAAAAACTTTTACTTTTATTTGCTATTACATCAGTTAGTATAATCGCTAACGCTCAATGTACTCCAGATCCTGCATATACACAACCAGGAGTTTATCCTGATAGTGCTACAGGATTTTTACCTGCCTGCGTAGGTGAATATTACGAACAAGTAGTAACCAATATAGTCCCAAATGACACATCAGTAGAAATAATCCCACTGTTACCTCCGGTTACATTACAATTTGATTCTGTTGTTGTTTCAAGTTTTTCAGGACTACCTCCATCAATGACTTATCAATGTGTATCCTCTCTTAATGGGTGTGCTTTTGCAGGAGGTGAAACAGGTTGTATACTTATTTCTGGAACACCATCAGCTGGTGAAGAAGGTAATTATACTTTAACAATTGTTGTAGATGTATACTTAGGAGGAGACCCTTCACCAATAGCTACAGAAACTGTAGATTGGTATGTCATCAAAGTGCTTGCTGCTGGTAATTGCAACGCTGGATTAAATGATAATAGTGAAGAAAATATCTCATTATTCCCTAATCCAACTGATGGTTTATTAAAAATAGAAGGATTAAATTACTATTCAAATACAATTTCAATTTTGGATATAAATGGAAAACTAATAGACCAATATCAAGATATTAAAACAAGCTCATTTGATTTTAATGTTGAGAATCTTGAAAATGGAGTTTATTTTGTCAAAGTGGACAATATAAATTCTTCTAAAACAATTAGATTTACAAAAAAATAAATTTCCTGTTACTTCAAAAAAGAGTAGCAGATGCTACTCTTTTTTTTTTAAGCAACCTTTAATAAAATACGTTTATTAAACTATTAACATCAAACAATAATTATGCTAAACTCTATATTTAAACTCTTTTTGGTTATTACTTTAAGTAACTTTTACTGTTTCAAATCAGAGGCTCAATCTCTATGTGACTCTATGATGATTTCAGGTTCACAATCTCAAATAACATTAACATCAAATGATTGGAATACAATGGGTATTTTTTGGGAAACAACAGCTCCAAATGGAACTATCTTAGCTCAAGATTCTTGTTTTATAAGCAACTGTTCACATACAGTATTTAACTCCAATCCATCAGGTACACCTTATGACACACTTCTTACTTGTATATATACTATGAATACTGTTTGTTGTATAACATACTATTGGAATGGAAGTCAGTGGGTTATTCCAGGAGCAAATCCCCAACCATCATGGAACTGTGGTATTAACACATTAACATGTACAGATCCAGGAGATGGAACAGGACAATACTCATCATTATCTGCTTGTCAAGCTGCTTGTGGTAATACAACTCCCTGTGATTCAATAGATATAGTTGGTTCACAATCACAATTATCTATGGAAGTTATGCCTGTTGGTATCACACCAATATGTTCACCAATATATATGATAACTACAGATCCTAATGGATATGTTCTGGGGGAAGATAGTCTTTCTTGGGTTCATTATGTCTACAATATATCTGCACCAA
Source organism: Crocinitomicaceae bacterium (assembly GCA_002709305.1). Taxonomy (GTDB): domain Bacteria; phylum Bacteroidota; class Bacteroidia; order Flavobacteriales_D; family Crocinitomicaceae; genus UBA4466. Next base: position 17,256 of record PAQM01000012.1, read on the forward strand.
TAACTGATAGTATTACAACATGTGTATATTACACATATGGTGTTGATACTTTAATGTGTTGTGTAAACTTTTTTTGGAATGGAAATAATTGGGTTACTTCGGGTTCAAATCCTCAACCATCATGGAACTGTAATCAAAATAATGGAGGGTGCTATGATCCTGGAGATGGAAGTGGTCAATACTCTTCACTTTCTGCATGTCAAGCTGCATGTTCAATAAATCCAGGTCCACCATCGCTTCCATGTGACTCAATGATAGTTACAGGAACACAATACCAAGCCATAGCTCAAATAAACAATATGAATAACTCAGTTATTGAATATTGGGAAACTACAGCTCCAGATGGGACTATATTAGGACAAGATTCATGCTTCATTAGTACTTGCGATCATTATATTTATAACGGAAATCCTGTAACTGGAGGACTATACGATACATTAATTACTTGTGCTACCTACTTTGACTTCAATATAGGATCTCCTTGGACTTGTTGTGTAATATGGACTTGGGATTACTCAATAAGCAGTTGGGTTAAAATGTTTATGGCTTCGGCTACTGAAATAAAAGAAATTAATTTTATTTCTATTTATCCAAACCCCGTAAAGGATAAAGCTGTATTAGAATTAAATACAATTAAAAATTCTAATGTTAATATTATAGTTTCTGATATATCAGGAAGAATAGTAGAAAAAATAACAGCCAATCTTAATTTAGGAAACAATAAAATTTCTATTGACACGGATAAATTAGAAAATGGACATTATTTATTAAATATATACTCAGAAAATAATTTCCTTAAAAAGATTAGATTTATTAAAAACTAATGTCTTTTTTATTTATAAGTACTCTATTAGACACATACTTTAATTAAAGTATGTGTCTATCATTATATGTTATGGTGTAGACTAAACTGAAACTGGTTTTTTGACCAATTATCAGTTGACTGATTCATTATACCCATTTGAATTTTAAGACCTTTTTTCAATACATAACCTAATGCAACGTATAACCTATTCCTATCAAAAAGTTCTACAGAACCACTACCAATATCGCGTTGTCCATTAATAAACAGTTCATTATAAAGAGCTAAATAAATAGTGTTTTTTTTCATTGAATCTTTATTTATAGGGATGTTAATAAACAAATTATATCTATATCTTGTTCTAAAAGATTGATTTTCTACAAATCTTTGCTCGAATCTAAATCTATGATTAGTATAAAATCTTTTACCAAATTTTACTGGATATAATACTTCTTGGTAAATTCTACTTTCATAATTTTTAGAATAATTCTCTATACCATAAGCACCTGTAGTAATATTTCCATAACCAAGAGTAAATTTAATATCTGTTTCTTTAGGTTTAAATGTTAAACCACCACGTAATAGTAATTGTTCTAAGTCACCTATTAAATTCCAATTACGATATTGAATATCCCCTTGAATGCCCCATTGACTTTCTTTAAATGTTGTATTAAAGAAATACATATACCAGGCACCTAATTTATCATCATCAATTGGTGGTGTAGAATTTTGAGATGAAAATGAAAATAATGGGATTAAAAAAAACAATTGAATTTTTAAAATTGAAAACACTATATTTTTCACGTTTGATATTTTATAATTATCTGATAAAATTATATAAAACAATATTTTTTCAAAAAAATAAATAATTTGATTTATTAAAAACTCATTTTTTAATCAAAATATTGAAAGAGGAAGAAAAAGAATACAAATCAATGTATCGGGAATAAGTTCAGGTTATTATCTTGTTAGTGTTCAAACATCAAATGGCTTCAAATCAACCCCATTAATAATACAATAAAAAAGGGATTGAACTTTTATTATCCAATCCCTTGCTTAATTAAAAAATGAATATAATTAATTTAAGTTATATTTAATTTCTACTTTTAATGAGCTTCTTCCTGTAGTTCTAATACTAATAGTACCACCAGAAATATCCCCTTTTAATCTATATGTAGTTTCTCCTTCCTTCTCTTCCGTCACTTTTTTTATAGATGACTTCCAAGAATCAGCTAAATATTTCGCAAACAAAGACGCTTTACCATAACCCTTGTCTCTAAGAGAAATATTCAACCTAGCTGTTTTTACTCTAGCAGATTTATTTAGCTTAAGTTTTTTATCTTTTTCTTTCTTATCAAAATATTTTCTTGCATCATCTAAAGACATTTCATGGCTCATTCCAAGATAATCATCAAAATAAAATTTGTAAGAAACTGATTCAACACCCATTGGTGCATCTAACGGATACTTACTATCTTTTTTAGTTGGTTTTCTAGATTTATATGAATGCTTGTAAGATTTAAAATCATAACTCTTTTTATTTACATAAAACTTATACCTATCTCTACCAACTTCTTTATATGATCTATATCTATCAGACCAAATTAACTCAGGATTAAAATCAAAAGAAGCAACAAACTTTTCAGCATTTTTAATGTTTAAAAAATCTTTAGAAATTAAACTTCTAACTGAACTGAGATCAAAATATTCTGATTCAAAAGTCATATCCCATGCTTTTCCATCTATATATCTACTCAAGCCATTTGCAATATTTTCATACTCTTCTTGATTAATCTCATTACCTTCTCTATCAACAAAAATATAATCATCTCCATCCGGAACTATTGTAGTACCACATATGAAAGGAAATGGCATGCGTCTACTACCTTTAAATTCTGGTCTTAAAATATCATTACCTTCAATATCCATTAAACCCCACTCATTATCATCTAGATACCACATTTCTCCTGCTATTGGTATTAATTCATTTTCAAATCTAGCCTTTAATATTTTTTGACCTGTTTTATCAATTAAACCCCATTCACCATCTTCTCGAAATGATGCATATCCATCAGTAAAATCTGAAACATAATCCCAGTCATCGTTCATTTTTATTACTTTATTTCCTTCAAGATCAAGAAACCCCCACTCATCATCATCCTCAACTTTTATTAACCCGTCCCAAACGCTGTGAACAGTTTCATATTTATCTTTAAGATTTAAAATAATCGAACCTGTATAATCAATAATCATAAAATGTTTATCTCCTAATTTAGAATATTTACAAGCTAATGCATGTCCATCTTGAAAACCATGAACAATAAAATCAAATTGACACTTTATGGTTTCTTTACCTGTTTTATCAATAAATCCCCATTTATTTTTTTTATTAAGAATTGCAGCATAACCTTCATTAAAATAAGATACTTCTTCAGCTTCTACAGTAAAAACAGTTTCATAATTTTCATTAATAAATTTTACTTTCTGATTATCATTTCTTGTGGGAGCTAGACCTTCTTTAAATGATCCGACTAAATCCCATTTTTTATTAGATTCAACAGCTTTTCCATCTTGAATCTTAACAAAACGATAATATCTTTTATCTAACTTTTTAGAATATTTTTCTATACCTGCAATACCATTAACAGCATAGGATGGTTCATAATCAAACTCAGGTTCAATGATTACATCACCATTAATATTAATGAATCCCCAATCCTTACCTTTTTTCTCTTGAAAAGGAATTAAGATATCACCATCACATACAGCACTAGTATTCAAATTACTACCACCTCCACAACTAGATAAAGTAACTAAACCTAATAACAATAAATAAATATAATTCTTCATAATTTTTTTTTTGAATTAACAAAAATATAAAAATGTAAACTAATATAAATCAAAGTATTAATTATATTATAAATAAAAAATCTATAATTTAATTACCTTAGTGGGCATTCTAAAAATAATAGAGTCTTTTATGATAAGTATTTGGGAAGTTGTAAAGGCTACATCTATAGTTGAATGGCTTGCAGTTACCTCAAGTATCATATATGTAATACTAGCTGCAAAAAGATTAATTATTTGTTGGTTTTTTGCCCTTATAGGGTCTATACTTTTTGTATACCTGTGTTATATTGGAAAATTATATATTGAATCAATACTTCAATTTTTTTATGTTATAATGGCAATTATTGGCTGGATAAATTGGAAAAATTCAAAAACAAAAAAAATATTTATACAAAAATGGACTCTAAATAATCACCTTATCAATATTATACTTAGTGGTATTTTTTCAATAATTATTGGTTATATTTTTGAAAATTATACAAATCAAGAAAATCCATATATAGATTCCTTTACTACATGTTATAGCTTATCTGCAACATACATGGTAACAAAAAAAATATTAGGCAATTGGATTTATTGGATCATTATTGATTTAATTTCAATTTATTTATATGCTACTCGTGGATATCATCTAACTGCATTACAATATTTAATCTTTACTTTTTTAGCTCTTTTTGGTTTTATAGCTTGGAATAATCAATATCAAAAACAAAAACAATGATAAAGATAGCTATAACCGGACCTGAGTCATCAGGAAAAACAACTTTGTGTAAATCACTTTCTGAACATTTTAAAACCCCATATATCACTGAATTTTCTAGAACATATTTAGAAAAGAAAAATGGATCTTATAACCAAGCTGATTTAGATAAAATTGCTGAAGGACATCTGAAATTAATTTCTAATGAAGAAAAAAAAATAATGATTTATGATTCTGATTTTATTGTTCTTGAAATTTGGTCAAAATATAAATTTGGAAATACAACTAAATTAATAAATAAACTTGTCAGAAAAAATTTATTTGATTTACATATTTTATGTAAACCAGATATACCATGGGAAGAAGATCCTTTAAGAGAAAATAAATATGATCGTGACTATTTATTTGAACTATACAAAGAGTCTCTGAATAGATACAAAAAACATTACATTACTGTTTCAGGATTACACATAGAAAGACTAAAAAAAAGTATCGATAAAATAAACAGTTTTTTAATTTTTTAATGTAAATTTGCACATCTCAAAGGGGTGCTACAAAAGTGGCTGAGATTAAACCCATTTAACCTGCACAGGATAATGCCTGCGAAGGGAATTTGAGCTTTAAAGTGTTAATTAACAAAGAATTAACCCCTTGTTCTTTAATTTATAATTAAAATTATGAGAAAAGGTATATTATCATCAATATTATTATTAATCGTTCCATTTATAACATTATCCCAGTTAAACATTAATGGAAGTGTAAAGTCAAATAATGGGGCTGCGCTGAATGAAGTTGAAGTATTAGTTAAAGAGTCGGGTGATAAAAAGCTCACCAACAGTAATGGAGAGTTTTCATTTAATTCATTAAACCTAAAAAAATGTGTACTTATTTTCTCTTTAAAAGGACACCAAACAATATCTAAAAAAATAAATTCAAAAAATGCATCACAAATAGAAATAACTCTTAGTAAAGAGATAATCAAAGAAACTCAACTTATACAAGAAGTTACGGTAACAAAACAACTAGTTCGAGCAAATTCAAAAACACCGACAACTTATTCAAACATATCAGAAAAAGATATTGATGCGAAAAATTTTGGTCAAGACCTCCCATATGTTCTTAATACATTACCTTCAGTTATTGTAAGTTCAGATGCAGGTGCGGGAGTTGGTTATACAAACATAAGAATTAGAGGCACAGACCCATCGAGAACAAATGTTACAATCAATGGAATACCCCTTAATGATTCGGAATCACATGGAGTATATTGGGTTAACATGCCTGATTTCCTGTCTTCTGTTAAAGATATTCAAGTTCAAAGAGGTGTTGGAACTTCAGCTAATGGTGCCTCTGCATTTGGTGCTAGTATTAACATCAACACAAATAAAGTAAATAAAAAACCTTATGGAATCATTGATAATTCTTATGGTTCTTTTCACACATGGAAAAACACCTTAAAAGCTGGAACAGGTTTAATTAATAATAAATTTAGCATCGATACACGCTTATCCAGAATAACATCTGAAGGATATATCGATCGAGCTAAATCAAATTTAAAATCATACTACATATCTGGGTCTTGGTATGGTGAAAAATCAGAATTAAAAGCAACAATTTTTAGTGGTAAAGAGATCACTTACCAAGCTTGGTATGGAACACCTGAATCCGTAATTCATGGTAACATAGATGAAATAAATGCATATGCTACAAGAAATGGAATCACTGGTGGAGATTTAAATAATCTTTTAAACTCTGATAGAAGATACAACATTTATACATATGACAACGAAGTTGATAACTACCAACAAGATCATTATCAATTATACTTTAACCACGACTTCAGTGATAAACTAAACTTTACCTCAACATTACATTACACTAGAGGAAGAGGGTTTTATGAACAATACAAAAAAGATGAAGACTTTAATGTCTATGGATTCAATCCTATTATCCTAACCAACGATACTATATCCAATACCGACTTAATTCGAAGAAGATGGTTAGATAATCATTTTTATGGAGGAGTTTTTTCTTTATCATACAAAACAAAAGAATTTAATTTAATTCTAGGTGGAGGTACAAACCGTTACATAGGAGATCATTTTGGTGAAGTAATATGGGCAGAATATGCCTCTGAAAGTGAAATAAGAGATAAATATTATGATAATAATGCAAATAAACTTGAGGCTCATGCATACATTAAAGGAAATTACTCTATTAATGATTTAACTCTTTTTGCAGATCTTCAGTATCGCTTCATTGATTATACTTTCCTAGGTATCGATGAAGTAAATGGAGATATTATTGATGTCCAACAAAATAGAACATTCAATTTCTTCAATCCTAAGGCTGGAATAATGTATGATTTTAATAAAAATAATAACATGTATTTTTCAGTCGCAATAGCTAATAGAGAACCTGTTAGAAGAGATTTTAGAGAAAGTACACCAACCAATCAACCTATTGCAGAAAAATTAATTAATTATGAACTTGGTTATCGATTTAAGAGTGAAAAGTTGATTATAAACACTAATATTTATCATATGCAATATGAGAATCAATTAGTTTTAACTGGTCAAATAAATGATGTAGGTGGCTATACTCGAACTAATGTGCCTAATAGCTATAGAACAGGTATAGAGTTTGAATCTCAATATAAAATTTGCAACAAACTAACAATGTCAGGTAACATTGCATTAAGTTTAAATAAAATTAAAACTTTCATTGAGTACACTGACAACTATGACACAGGAGATCAAGAAGAAATTACACATAATGGAACAGACTTGTCATTTTCACCCAATATAATAGCTAACGCAGGAATATCATACACCCCTTTTGATAATTTAAACATTAACCTAATGGGAAAACATGTCGGTGATCAATTTCTAGATAATACATCTAATACATCAAGAAAAATAAATGATTATACAATATGTAATTTGACTATAAATTATACCTTAAAAAATATTTTATTTAAAGAAATTACTTTCGGATTAATGGTTAATAATTTATTTAATAAAATGTATGAAAACAATGGTTACACATGGGGATATATTTATGGTGGTATTAGAACAACGGAAAACTTTTATTACCCTCAAGCTGGAAGAAATTATCTACTAAGATTAAACCTAAAAATTTAATCTCTTTAACTAAACTTTAAAATATTAATTTATCATAAGAAAAAATACACTATATTTGACGCTCTAAATTTCGCTATTAAAGTAAGCGGATTTGGTCTGGTAGTTCAGTTGGTTAGAATACATGCCTGTCACGCATGGGGTCGCGGGTTCGAGTCCCGTCCAGACCGCAAGCCCATATGGCTGTGGGAATAGAAAAGCCTTGAGTGTTTAATTACCTCAAGGCTTTTTGCTATATTATACTAGATGTAATTTATTTCTTTTTAGATAACGTTATTTTATATTTATCAGTATTACCCTTAATTTTTAGATTTAAATAGCGATTTTTTTTCTGTTGATTAATTTTAACAATTTCATCATTTACCTTATTTTCTTCATTTGATTTTTTATCGCCAAATAGTTTATACTTTCCAGCTTCTTTGATTACAGACCATGGTATTTTAAAATAATACTCAACATTTGATTTCATATCTTGACTACCCGATAATTCAAAATGACCAAGTGTTGATTCAATAGACATATTAGGTATTTTAATGTTTCCGTTATACAAATCAATGTGATTCTGTAGAGTATCAAAACGAATTAAATTTAAATCTTTATCTCCCATATAATCAGAAAGCAACTGCATATATTTATAATTTTCAAGTCTACCATCTAAAACAATTACATCCATATGAATTTCTGACTTATCAATATTTGGAACCATATCAGGATACATAAGAATTTTACCATTCACATTTGCAGAAATTTTACCATGAAGATTATCTGAAACAAAAGCATCTTGACCAAAATTTTCAAATTTGAAAAGTAGTTTATCAATATCCACATTTTTAAGCTTTAGATCAGGTTTTAAATATATTTCCTCAGGATTCGAAGCATTGAAATACCCATTTAGAGCCATGCTCCCCCCAGCTGCATCTAGAGTCAATTTATCCACATACAAAAAATGATTTTGTGTAGTCCTTAAATTAGATTTTATATTTCTTAGGTCTAATCTATGGTAGATAAATTGACGAATATCTACATCAAGATTCATAGATGGAAATGGTAAATTATATATATTAAAAGCTTGTGAATGATAAGACCCCTTGTTTGTTCCATTTTTGTTTGAAATACTATTATCATATGAATCATGGAATTTAAAAGCAAAAATCTCGTCAAAATCAATATATTCAGCATCTACTTTTAGAAAATTATCTTTAATGGTACTATCTGTTTTATCAAAAAAATAATTTAGGTCAACATCAAAAACAGACTTACCTATTCTACCATGAATATTAGTAGCTTTTATAAATTCATTTTGATATTCAAAACTTCCACTAAAATTTTGAAAACGTAATGGGTGTAATTTCATTTTAGTGTTAAGCTGATCAAGATTAATTTTAACAGATTGCATCTTTGAATTTTTAAATTCTATATCTGAAAGAAAATGTAATTGAAGATTATCAAACTGTTCATGTCTATATTCTTTGGGAACATAATTCTCACCCTTGTAAACAAATAAATCTTGCAACTTCAACTCTTTTGAAAATAATGACAAATCTATTTTAACATCACCATTTAAATGATCAGCAAACCAAAACTTATAATCATATGCATTTCCTTTTAAAGAAAAATCTGAATTATCAATTTCACCCTTAAATTCAAAAATATTTATATCACTTTCTTTAACTTTTATTCTCGCATTAAAATCATGAAACTTATGAGGATAATGTTTTAATTGCGCATTTAATTTTTCAACAACAAACTCACCTTTAGGAAGATATTCAAAATCCGTAACATTTCGCGCCAAAGTGTTAAATGTTAAATCTAAATTCAAATCCTTCACTTGTTCATTAATCATGGTATTGTCATTCTGATAAAGTTCACAGATTTCATGAAAATCAAGATTACTAGACTTTATTTCTAAATGCGACGAAACAGAAGTGTTTTGACAGTGAACTATAGCAGGTAAATCTGAAATAAAACCAGCTATTGATAAATCTGAAGTACCAAAATCTAGATTAAACTCATTAATAACTGCTTTATCTCCACTCATGAAAGCATGCACATTAAAATGTTCTATCGGTTTTTTAAGATTAACTGAATAAATGCTCAAGTCATTAAATTTTATCTCACTATAATAGGCTTTATTTAACTGATTCAAAGTTGTTTCTGGCTGAACAAAATCTATAATATTATGAAATTGCATATCCAAACTAACATTTCCCTTGGCCTTAATTTCTTTTAAATTTAAAAACCGAGAAATAAAGTCAAGATCAAAGTCCGCATTAACATACATATCTACCTCAGGTTCTACAAAATCTTTTACAAAGATGGAACCTGAAACTTCCCCAGCCTCAAGCTTAGCTGTCATTTCTTCTAATGAAAACTCCATAGATTTTAAATTTCTATCCTCACCATTTGTAAAGTGTCCCTTAAAACCCATATTCTCAATTCTTTTATTTTCTTCAGTATTCTCCAAAAATGCTTCACTCGCACCAAAACTTGCATTGATTAGTGGCATATTACCATTCAAAGTAGATCCTTTTATAGTTGCATTAAAATATATTTTGCCAGCATTTTTATAACGCTCAAGAATAGGAATTACATCTGAAGGAGCAAAAGCAATCAACATATTAAAATTAGGCTTGGTTCCGGAAACATCTAGATCAAGAAATAGATCATTTTTCATATCCATAGTCCCATAAATATCAAAATCACCATGTTCCATTTTAATACCAGAAGGTTCAACTGATAATAAACCACTTTTTTTGTCATAAACTAAATCAGTTTGAACTTCAAACTGTTTTTTGTTTATATATGTAGTATCATGATTATTAATAACGTTTAACTCAAAGTCAGTATCAACGTGTGATTTTAATGTATTTTCAAGATTCTTAAACCCTCCTTTTGCATTATAAATATATGTTTCTATATCAATATTTGTTTTCTCATCCAATTTATGAATATCAAGATTTTTAAGGATAATATTTTGTAGATGTATATCTATAGGGTCATCTTCTTGATTAGAATTGCTATTAATTGATAAAGCATTTTGAATATTTGTTAATCCATCTTTATGAATAATAATATTAAAAAAACCATCTTCAATTATAAGATTTTTAATGTCGTATTTACCCAGTAATAAATCTGTTATATTAAAACCTAAATAAATATCCTGGACATTTAATATTTCTTTTCCACTAGCTAACTTAGTCTCAAATATCCTTACATCATCAACTCTTATAGATATATATGGGAAATTTTTAAAGGGTTCAAGATGAACTTCTCCAATTTTGATTTGACCTTCGTAATTCTGATTTAAAGATTTTATCTCTGAATTAATTAATTCTTCTTGATTTACATAAATAAATGAAAGTAAAACAGTAAACAAAAAACAAATCAAAAAAATAACTAAACCTAGACTTTTTAACCAAAACTTTTTTGACTTTAAAAAAGTGAATTTCATTAATTTTAATTTACATTAATTTGACTAATTAATCGGTTATAATCATTATTAATTAGTTGAATTATATTTTTAAAATCACTATACATTTTATTCAACTTAGTATTATCTCCTATCCAAATTTTTGAAAGGTTTTCAGTTTGATTGTTTAAAGAATCTTTTAAAGTCGATAATTTATCAGTACGAACATTAATTGAATCTTTTAAACCAAATATTTCTGAGAGTATATTTGATTTTGATACATAAATACTATCATTTATCGAATTATTTTTTTTCGCCTGCTCTAATTTATAATTATAATTGTTAGTATTCTTTTCCATTACTGATAAAGATTCAACCAGTGAATTATAATTTTTATTAATAGTATTAATAAACTCTGCTCTATCAATTTGATTAAAACTACTATTATTTAATAATTCAATGATTTTATTGGAGGATATAGAATAATTTTCAGACATTACATTTATTTTATCAATCTCTGTCTTCATTTCTTTTTTTATATTTTTCAATGCATCCCAAGACTTATCATCTGATTTAATTTTTTCTTTCTCTCTAGTTATTCTTTCAATACGCATATATAGTGATACCACCTTATCTTTAGAAGATTTTATATCTATAAAGTTTTTATCTAGTATTGTTTTTTCAGATAAAATTGAATTGATCGGATTAATATTGACATCTATTACATTATCACTAAGTTCCTCAATAATATTTGATTTATTATTATAATCATTTTCAATATTTGAAAAATTGAATACTGCTTTATTTTTTATAACCTTAAAGTCATTCCTTATATCATTTGAATTATAGTAAATAACGCATGAACTTAATAAGAATAAAAAAGTAAATAAAAACACATTTTTATATTTCATATAATTTGTATTTGCTAATTTTGAAAAAAAATAAAATTATGAAAAAATTAAACTACTTATTTATTGCAACATTATTAATATTAACAAGTTGCTCAGGAACTTGTGAAGACAAGTGTAAATCAGATCTCACAGAATTTGAAACCAACAAAGAAACAGTAATGAAAATGTTCAGTGGTTTTGAAGCTAAAAATATGGATGAATCTATATTTGCAGACAGCTTTATTGAAATAGGTACTGGAGTTGGTGAACCAGATAGAAATAAAGAAGAAGCTTTAGATAATTGGAAGGGAATGATGGATATGATGAATATGAGCCTTAAAACATCAATTTTTCTTCCTGGAGTGGACACAGTTAATTTCCAACCTGATGGATCAGTAAGATATTATGGTACCTGGGAGATGAACATAGGTGAAGCTTCTGACGAACTAATGGTATATGGATCATTTGAATTTGATAAAGATGGGAAAATGACATCTCTTCAACACTATGGTGATTATACTGGAACGCTAATGATGATGGTTGGTCCAGACATGGCAGGCCAAATGATGGCAGCTGCAGATGAAGAAATACTTCCAAACCCAGATGCTGGAAATCAAGGAGAAACACTTCCAAACCCAGATACTGAAATAATTGATTAAATAAGGTCAATTATGATTTAAATTTAAAGGGACTTATAGTCCCTTTTTTAATTTAAAAATTATTTAATTTTATAACTATGAAAAGCATTTCTCTCTTTTTAATAATTGGATTAATTTTTACTGCCTGTAATAAAGAAGAAAAACAAGCTGCACTTGACGAAGAGATAATTACAAACTATATCTCAGAAAACAATTTAAATGCAATTTCAACAGGATCAGGATTGTATATCGTCATATCAAATGAAGGAACAGGAGAAAGTTGCAATGCTAGCTCTAATGTTATAGTTGATTATAAAGGATATTTAACCAACGGTACTATTTTTGACGAAAGTACTTCGGCCGGGATCACATGTAACTTAGGAAATATGATTACAGGCTGGACAGAGGGTATACCTTACTTTAGAGAGGGTGGTAATGGGATATTACTAATTCCTTCAGCACTCGGTTATGGAGATCAATCAAATGGTGGAATTCCAGCTAATTCAGTCTTGATTTTTGATATATCATTATTGGAAGTATTGTAAAATACTATTTATTCTTTTCTTCAATCCATTTTGATAAAAAACGATTACTCATAAGAGTTTGATGCTGAACTAATTGTTGAATAAAATATTGTTTTCTATGACTCTCAATATCATTTTGTATTTCAATTAATCTTTTCTCAAAACCTTCAAAATAAATTTCGGCTTTAAATCTTTCTTCGATAATTTCAAATCCTCTTAAATGATATTTATTCCAAAGTTTTTCATCTTCATACAAGGATACGGCACCGGAAACAAAATCATCAATATTATCCGTGGCTATACCACACCAATTTTCTTTAAAAGCTATCCCCTCTACTCCTATTGACGTTGTAACAGATGGAGTACCGGCAATCATTGCCTCTATTAACTTACCTTTTACTCCTGCACCAAACCTAAGAGGTGCTAAACTAACTCTTGATGAAAGAGTAACATCCATAGCATTTTCAACTCTTCCATGTACAATAAAATACTCATCAGGTTTATTAAAATCTAGAACTTTTTTTGATGGATAAGCACCATAAACATTTAAAACTACATTAGGTATTTTAATTTTAATCTTTGGCCAAATAACTTCCTTTAAAAAACAAAGTGCATCTAGATTTGGTTCATGATTATAATTACCAATAAAAATAAATCCGTCTCTTTCTTCAAAAGAAGGTTTTAATTCTGTATTCTTTTGTGCAAAAAGAGGTAAATAAAATAATATAGAATGAGGTATATTGAACTCTGAGCAAAGTAAATCTTGCTCAAAATCAGAAACTAATAATGTTAAATCACTTCTATATATCGATGAAATTTCTCTTACAGCATCTTCAGTGCGAAGATTAACACTACTTAAATCTCCTCTATTTTTTATACTTACTTTTCTGGCTCGCCTCAGAAAATGAAGGTCTTCTGTGTTTAAAATTCTAAAAGCATTTGGACACTGCTCAATTACTCGCCAACCAAATTGTTCTTCACTAAGAAATCTATCAAAAACAACAACCCCTGGATTAAGTTTCGAAATAAAATCATCAAACGATACAGAGTTTAATTCTATTTTTTGAATACTAACATTTAACTGATTCAAATCAAATTGAAAAAAGCTCTCTTTAGCAGAAGAAGCAAAAGTGATATGATACCCTAGCTTTTGAAAAAGATCGATTAATTGCATCATCCTAGCACCAGCTGCTGAAGAATTTGGCTCTGGCCAAACTTTCCCAATAATTAAAAGTGATTTATTCTGTTCCAATTTGCTTGAATAATAAAGCAATAATACGCAAATATTAAAAAATAGAAAAAACACTTTGATTCATTAAATCATAATTCACAATTAAGTTTCAAGGTTTCTTGTATTTTTGTTCAAAGCCATATATGAATATGCCATTTTACATAATTGAACCTAAAGTAAAAAAAGTACCTTTTATTCTAAGTGTTCCTCATTGTGGAATAGATTTTCCAGATGAAATAGTGAAAAATTATATACCAGAAATGATTAAATCACCTGATGATACAGATTGGTTTGTTCATCAACTATATAGCTTTGCAGCAGAAATGGGCATCACAACAATATATGCAAAATATAGTAGATGGGTTATTGACTTAAATCGTAACCCTAAAAGTTTGCCGTTATACGATGATGGTAGAATTATTACAGAACTCACTCCTACTTCTGATTTTTTAGGAAGAAATATTTATAAGTCAAAAGATCAACTTCCAAATAAAGATGAAGTAGAAAGAAGACTAAATAAATATTATTGGCCCTATTATGACAAAATTGAATCTCTGTTAAATCATTGTAAAAATGAATTTGGAAAAGCTCTATTATGGGACGCACACTCTATTCGTCAATTTGTCCCAACAATACAAAAAGAAAAATTCCCTGATATGATTCTAGGAAATAATAATGAAACAACAGCAAATAAATTAATTATTAATTCAGCATTAGAGTCATTAAATTCTTTTCAATATGGTATCAATCATAATTCACCATTTAAAGGTGGACATATTACTAGATACTTCGGTAAACCAAAAAATAACATACATGCATTGCAATTAGAAATGAATAAAATACTATATATGGATGATACTGAAACCAAATTTAATGAGTTAAGATCAAGAGATGTTCAATCAGTATTAAAACAGACATTTAAAAATTTAATCGAAACGCTAGAATTACTTTAATTGAATCAAAAAATGAATAACTATCACTTAAAAGGAATTTTACAAAATGATGGCTGGCATAAAAATGTGGCTATTTCTACTGACAAATTAGGTGAAATAACTTCAATATATCCAGCAAAAAATAATAACAATAATGCAATAGCAATAAATGGATATGCAATCCCAGGATTTCAAAATGCTCATTCTCATGCCTTTCAATACGCCATGGCTGGTATAGCTGAATCACATGATTTGACCAATACATCAGATAACTTTTGGTCTTGGAGAGATGCTATGTACAAGTTAGCATTAAATGTTAACCCTGACCAAATGGAATCAATTGCTACAATGCTTTACAGTGAAATGGTCCGCCATGGTTATACAAATGTTGCAGAATTTCACTACTTACATCACGATAAAAATGGCAATCAATATGACAACCTATCTGAAATGGGTAGTCGAATGATTTCTGCTGCAAAAAAAGCAGGAATAAATATTACACTAATTCCTATATTTTATCAAAAGGGAGGGTTTGGAAAAAAACCTATTGAAGACCAAAAAAGATTTATCTCCAACTCTATTGATGATTATTTAAAACTATTAGATTCTAGTGCTCAAGATTGCAAACATTATTCAGGAGCAAACA
Organism: Crocinitomicaceae bacterium; assembly: GCA_002709305.1. GTDB lineage: Bacteria > Bacteroidota > Bacteroidia > Flavobacteriales_D > Crocinitomicaceae > UBA4466. The sequence continues at coordinate 33,018 of PAQM01000012.1, forward strand.
TTGGTATTGGTATTCATTCTATGCGTGGTGTAGAACCTGAAGACATATCAGAAATAGCTAAATCAGGCCCACAAGATATCCCCTTTCATATTCACATTTCGGAACAATTAAAAGAAATTGAAGATAGCATTGAATATCTAGGTAAAAGACCTGTAGAATGGCTTTTAGATAATATTCAACTAAATGATCGTTATCACCTTGTACACGCAACTCACTTAACACAATCCGAAACAATAGGTATTGCAAAAAGTGGTGCTAATGTAATTTTATGTCCAACAACAGAAGGGAATTTAGGTGATGGTATATTTCCATTGATTGAATTTCAAAATGCAGGGGGAAAATGGTGCATTGGAACTGACAGCCATATTGGAATTAGCCCATTAGAAGAATTACGATTATTAGATTATGGACAACGTTTACTAACACATAACAGAGATACTTTTGCTAAAACAGATGGAGATAGTGGTAGGTTCGCTATTGATATGAGCATAAAAACAGGACGAAAAGCTATGAATAATTTATCAATGGATTATTTTAAAATTGGTGATCCATTTAATGCTTCAATAATTGATGCTGATTATCCATTAATAGCAATATCATCTGATAAAAACAGAGCTTCAACAATTATTTATACAGGAGATTCTAAACAACAGATTGGAACGATTGTAAATGGAAATTTACTTTATAGTAATGGACAACACAAAGATGTAGAAATGATAAAATCAAACTTCATCAAAACATTAAAAGAATTAAAAATTAGATGATAAGTAAATCTTCTGTATTCTCTGATAATAATTTCATCAAATTGAATATTTTTTTAACCTAAAAAGGGTATTAAAAAAAATAAAATGATGTTTATCTTTGATAAAAAAATGATGAAAAAAAAAATTTTAATACTATTCACAACCTTTATTGCGATAGGTTGTAGCACTTTAAAATACTACGGAGAAAAAATAAATAGCTCAGAGGTACAAACTTTTGAAAATGTTAATGACAAAGCATATTCAAGTGGAATTATTTCCACAAAGATTTCCGGGACCATTATAGAAACATGTCCAAAGAAAGGATGTTGGATGTCTATGGCAACAAACACAGACACTCTATTTGTAAGATTTAGAAACTATGGTTTTTTTGTTCCAACAAATGGTGTTGAAGGAAAAACAGCGATTATTGAAGGTGATCTTTTTGTAGACACAATATCTGTAAAAATGCTTCAACATTATGCCAAAGATGCAGGCAAATCTAAAGAAGAAATTCAAAAAATTACAGAGCCACAGTTTGGTCTCGCTTTTACAGCCGATGGTGTCATAATAAGATAAAAAATTAAATGTAAACACGATAATTGTACGCAGGGTCAAACTAATAACAACAAGAAAATGAGTGGTTATTTTTATTATTTAAATCTATTTTCAATATGAAAACAGATTATCTAAATCTTTATTCAAATTTAAATGAATTTGAACAAATTATTTTACAATCTACCAAAGATTGGGTGGACAAATATGTAAGACCAAAAATAGAAAAGTCTTTTATTTCTGGTGTTCCACTTTCATTAAAAAATGAACTTGCAGAATTAGGTGCTTTTGGATCTATATTTCCTCAAAAGTATGGAGGACTAGATTTTAATTTTATTGCTTTTGGACTAATGATGAAAGAATTAGAGAAGGGAGATAGTTCAATTAGAGTTGCCGCCTCTATCCAAACATCTTTAGTAATGAATGCAATATTTTCTTATGGATCAGAATATCAAAAAGAAAAATATCTTCCTGAATTGGCAAATGGAAATATTGTTGGCAGTTTTGCAATGTCAGAACCAAGTCACGGTTCAGACATTTCAAATTTAAAAACAAAGTTTAAAATTGTTGATGACAAAATTATTTTAAATGGCTCTAAATTATGGATAGGAAATGCAAACACGTCGGATATATCTATAGTTTGGGCAAAAAATGAAAATAATAATATTCAAGCAATTGTAATAGAAACAAAAAATATTACAAATTTTCAATCAACTACCCTTGAAAACAAATCGTCATTTAGAGCATCTCATACAGGAGAACTTTTTTTTGACAATTCAATAATTTCCGTAAATCAAATTTTACCTAAATCAAACTCTATCAAAGATGCTTATAAGTGTCTAAATATTGGAAGATATGCTGTTGCATGGGGGGCATTAGGTATTGCTGAAGAATGCTATGAAACCGCATTAAAATTTTCTTTGGAAAGAACACAGTTTGGAGAACCAATTGCAGGTAAACAATTGATTCAAAAAAAATTAGCCGATATGATAACTGAAATCACTAAAGCTCAATTACTATGCCTGAAGATTGGTGAATTAATGGATAGTAATATAATTTCATTTGAACAAATTTCAATGGCAAAACGAAATAATGTGAAAATTGCTCAGAAGATAGCAAAAGAAGCTAGACAAATATTAGGTGGCATGGGAATAACACATGATTATTCAATAATGAGACATATGATAAATCTTGAAACACTTATTACTTATCAAGGAACAAATGAAATGCATATACTTATTACAGGAAGAGACATCACCGGTATAAGTGCCTTTTAGAAAAGATTAACGTTTTAAACTTAAGTGTAGCAGGATTACCCCACAACTTTATTATAATTTTATTGAATTACTGCCTAACAACAAAAGTTACACGACGATTTTTAGCCATTTTAATATCATCATTGTCTCCCGTTTCAATATCTTTATTAGGATTACTAGATCCTTTCTGTGAAGGAATCAATCTAGATTCTGGTATTCCTTTATCAATTAAATATTTCATTACAGCACCGATTCTTTTATTATCCATATCAGCATAATAATCGTTTTCATTACCAACATTATCTTCCATCTCATTATTATGACCATTAATTTGAACTTTAAAGTCAGGATTTTTAGTTAATTCGTCAACAATCATATCTAAGGAAACTTTACCTTGAGATGTTAGCATAGATTTTCCAAATGCAAAAAATATCTCTTGCGCTTCAATCCTACCTTCAGAAGTTACATCATCGCCAAGTGAAATTGCTTTCTGATAAATCGTAGTTGAGTATTGATTCAGCCCCTCATCTGCTTGACAATCACAAGATTGATTTTTATTTAACAATTTAACTGACACATCATCAACATAGTAATAGGCAGCAATGACTTGCTTTATTTTTGATTTAGAATCTTTTTTCATTCTAACAGACTTTGTCTTTCCATCAGAAATAAAATTACCAATAGTGATATATTTCTCTCCTCCATCAGCTCTAACAACTCCACAAATCTCAGTCCAATTAAATTTTGCTGAAATAATTTTTTGATCATTATCAAAGTGCAGTAAAGATGGTTCCTCAATCAGTGGACCTTTTGATTCAATTCCAAAAGGTTTCTTACTTAATTTTGCTCCAATATTATTCACTGCATATTTTGAAGCCTCCGCCAACGAAACATTAAATTTAACACAGTACCTCATTCCTTTTTTTAAAGGCACATCTAATTTAGACATCACGTAAGAACGAGGGTTATCAGGGTTCTTGTATGAATATGCTACAATTCCAGCATAGTTCTCCCCTTCTTTAGCAACCTCCTTTCCATAAATATTTGTAGGAGAAGAAATCTCAGCAATTTTATTGTCTGTAAACAAATCTGCTTTACCACCTGTTGCTGAAAACCAACCAGTTGCCTTTTCTATTTCACCTAATTTTTTTGTTTTTTTTCCAACAGCCTCAAAACTTGGGTTGTTGACTAAATTTTCTTCGTCTTGACCAAAAGAAATCAAAGAAAAAATAACAAATGTAGTTGTTGTAAATAATTTAATTGTGTTAGTAGTTAATTTCATAATTTTTCACTGTTTTAATAAATGTTTTAACCTTTTCTGGATCCATATCTGGATAAACACCGTGTCCTAAATTAACAATATGTCTTTTACTTTTGAAGGAATCTAACATTTTATTTGTTAATTTTTCTATTTCAGAATGCGATGAATATAAAACACATGGATCCAGATTCCCTTGTATTGTTTTAGATTCTCCTATTATTTCTCTAACTTCATTTATATTCATATTCCAATCAACACCAATAGTATTGCAATTCATAGCTGAAATTTCACGAATAGAGTTATATGCTCCTTTCGCAAAAATAGTTAAAGGTACTTCGGTAATTGCATCTGCAATTTTATTAATATATTTTAATCCAAATTCAACATACTGATCTTTTCCAAGGATACCAGCCCAAGAATCAAAAACTTGAACAATATTAACTCCTGAAGAAATCTGTAATTTCAAATATTTAATTGTTACCTCAGTGATACTATCAAGCAACTCATGTGCCAAAATTGGATCAGTATATAATATCTTACGAGCTTTTGAAAAGGTTTTTGAACCCTCACCCTCTGTCATGTAACAAAAAATAGTCCATGGAGCTCCAGCAAAACCAATTAATGGAACCCTGCTATTCAACTCCTTTTTTGTAATCTTAATTGCTTGAGATACATAACCTAATCGGTCTTCGATATCAAATTCTTTTTCAACACAACTCAAATCATTAATAGATTTAATTGTCTTTTCAAAATAAGGGCCTTTTTTCTCAATCATTTCATAATTTAATCCCATAGCTTCAGGTACAACAAGAATATCTGAAAAAATTATAGCTGCATCAACATTAAGTATATCAATAGGTTGAATTGTAACTTCAGCAGCAAATTCAGGGCTTTTAACGAGTTCTTTAAAGCCACTTAATTTTTTTCTAACAGCTCTATATTCTGGAAGAATCCTTCCTGCTTGTCTCATTAACCATACGGGATACCTCTCAATATCTTCCCCATTAGCTGATCGAATAATTAAATCATTTTGAAATTTCATTATGACAAAATTACTAAAAAGGTAAAATTAATTTATAAAATCAATTATTCTTAGGACCAAATAATAGGGGTTTTACCCTTAATTAAAAGATACTGATTTGTTTTTGAAAAAGGTTTTGACCCAAAAAAACCACGATAAGAAGACAAAGGAGAAGGGTGAGAACTATAGATTATATAATTATTATTCTTGTTAATAAAATGTGACATTTTTTGTGCCTTTTTACCCCATAAAATATAAACAATATTATTTTTTTTATGTAATGCTGATATTACAGAATTTGTCAAAATTTCCCATCCTTTATTTATATGACTCTCTACTTCACCTTCTCTAACTGTTAATGTAGTATTCAATAGTAAAACGCCTTGTTTTGCCCAATCGTTTAGATTACCACAAATTCGTTCGGGTTTATTTAAATCATCGGCCAACTCTTTAAAGATATTCTTCAAACTTTTAGGTAATGGATTAACATCATCATTTACTGAGAAAGAAAGACCATTAGCATGACCTTTTGTAGGATAAGGATCTTGACCTAAAATAACAACCTTAACCTTATCAAATGGACAAAGTTCAAATGCCTTAAAAATTAAATGTTCTTTTGGTAGAATATTATAATGTTTATTCTCTTCTGCTAAAAAATTGATTAAACGTTGGAAGTATGTTTTATTAAATTCTAATTTAAGCTCATTCTTCCAAGATTGTCCTATGTTAATATTCATATATCTAATTTATAAGAAATTTATAAGAGAAGCATTAAATTTGTGTTAATGAAATATTTATATATAACAATATTAATAATAGCTGTGTTTAGTTGTAAGCAAACTAATCAAGATGACAATCAAAAAAACAAAAAATCGGAAAATCTTTCAAATAATGAATCGTTTGAAGAAAATTTAATTAGAAAAATTGAAGCTGAATAAAATATCCCAGCCACTGAAAGTTATACTTATAAAATATATTCAGAGGAATTAAATGGTGACGATAGTCTTGATTATATAATAACTGTCAATAGATTAAATTTTGCTTTAGACAAAGCAATTGAAAAAGGAAACATTGCGCAACGCGCTGAAATGGGATATACAGGGAATTACAATTTCTTTTTTTATGTAGATGGAAAATCAAAAAAGATGACACCATCTATTCCTGTTCCATCTAGTCCTTATTCAAAATTAGAGGTGTCTTTCGAAAAAATTAAAACAGAAGAATATAGAGATATCCTTATAGATTATAGGATAAGAAACTCAAAATTCAGACGTTACTTTAGTGTATCAAACAAAATTCCACTAGAAACTTTTCAAACAATGATCTATGATGGTCTTGGTACTGAAAACAGTATTGCATTCCATATTAAATACGAACCTGGCAGTTATTCTACTTCGAAAGATATACTAATATATAAAGCTAAAATGAAGAATTTTACCATTAAAAAACCAAATGATATTTATTTCATTAATCCCGAAATTATACCAACGAAAGAATTAGAGAGATTATGGTTCTTTAATCCATCAAAAAACAAGTATTTCACAATGAAATAAACTAAATTTTAACCTTCATAGAAAAACAAAAATTTCTACCCGAAGCTGAAATTCCTGAACCAAAAGTCCTGTATAGCTGATCTGTTATATTCTCAACACCTATATTAACAGAAATATTTTTATTAAAAGAATAGGTTGTCTTCATGTTTAAAGTATACCAACTTGGTGTATAAGAATTACCATTACTATCTTTTGCATAAGAGTAACTATCTCTTTCAATTAAAGGCAAATCATCATAATTTACTTCGGCATTATATACTAGATATATTTGTATGCTTAATCTCTTTTTGTTATATGAAAAAGTTGTTCTTCCAAACAATGGTGCAACATGAGATTTTGGAAAAAACAACCCACTATCTATATCATACTGATATCCTTTTTGATAAGAAATTAAACTTTTCACATGAATCGATTTACCAAAATTAATTTTCACACCTACCTGAAAGCCATATACATAAGCACTTGAAATATTTTGAATGGATTGTACTTGACTTAAGATTCCATCATAAAAAATACTATCTTGACCATTGAATGTTGAATTTGATCTCGCTAAAGCATCATCTAAATAAGTATAATAGATAGCAGCATCTAATTTTAAACATTGTTTTATAGATTGAACAAAACCTATCTCTGCATTATACGCAAACTCTGGTTTCAAATTTAAATTTGGAACAACAACACTTCCTGGTTCCGAGTCAAACACTTTGCCAATATCGTCAATGTTTGGAGCTCTAAAACCTGAAGATAAATTAACATAAATTTGCGATAGTGGTTTTGGATTATAGACTAGACCTAAATTTCCATTTAACGCTCCATTAGAGTTAGTAAATTGATTAACAAAAAAAGTAGAATCAAGCCTAGACTTAATAGAATATATAGTATACCTAGCTCCAAAATGCAAATTGCATTTATTACTAACCTCATATTTTAAATTAGTATATAATCCAAATGTCTGCCAAGTAGATCCGTCAGGATATCTTGGTGTTATGGTATTAGTAGCACCTGAAATAATTGATTTTTGATTAGCATTAGAATTAATGCTATTAAAAACACCTTCAAAACCATAAGATAAATTAAATTTTGAACTAAATTTCTTATTAAAATCAATATTTAAAGAATACGCATCTACATTTTCATATCTATTTTTTTTCATGTCCTCTCCAGATTTTCTACTGTGACGACTTTCTTTATAAAATTGGTGAGATAATATTAATTTCATCTGACTATAAAGCTTATTTTGAGCTGAATTAGTTACAATAAGCCTATTCATAATCCATTGTTGTGGCCCATAATACCATTCAGCATTATCTAATTGAGAGTCGCTATTTATATCTAAAATTAATCGATCATATCGAGGAACATTAGAGGTCGTTGAAAAAATAAATCCATAATCAAACAACCAATTATCATTTGGCTTAAATAATATTTTCTGCATTCCATTAAATTGAGAATAACCTGATTCTTTTTGAATTTGTTTATTACTATTAATTATAGTAGTATCATCTCCATTAATATTTTCCTGATAAGAAGGTCTCAGAAAATAACTGCTACCAAATTTCCCACATTTAAGATCTCCAAACTTTGAATAAGTAGCTGTTGTTAAAAAAGCCCATTTTTTTTTACCAAAATTAAAATCAAAATGTGTTGTTGATTCATTAGCAGAAGTAGAATATCTAGAAAAAAAAGAAAATTCATTTTTAGAAAATTTTGGTTCTTTTGACTTAAAGGCCATAACTCCACCAATAGCATCACTTCCATACATTGTAGATCCTGGACCAAATAAGACTTCTACCGATTCAAGGGAATTAGCATCTAAAGAAATTACATTCTGAATATTGCCAGATCTAAAAATTGCATTATTCATTCTTACACCATCAATATTAATCATTACTTGGTTTGTTCCAAAACCTCTTAATTGAGGAGAACCACCTCCAAATTGACTCTTCTGAATAAAAACATAACCACTAGTCTCTAATAAATCTGCAGAAGTTTGAGGGCCTATTAACTCAACCTCTTTCATATTCAATTTAGAAATTTTATTAGAAACTTTAACTTCTTCTTGTCTCCATCGATTTACAGAAACCACAACTTCTGATATAGGAGTAATAGTTTTAATAAATTTTGAATTATTACTAGGATATAATTCTATCTTATTATCTAGCACTTCAGTTAAATTCGTAAATGAAGAGACTAAAAATGCATTCTTCAAATAACCAACAACATCAACATAAATTGAATCAAAATCAACAAAAGGTTTTAAATTAAAAAATCCTTTAGAGTCAGATAAAACATGTACTTTGTGATCTTTTGAATATACTCTAGCACCTGAAATAACTTCTTGTGTTTGTTTATCCAGTATTAATATTTCTTGTGACAATAACCTAAATGAGAACAGGAAAAAAAAAAGAAAAATTGAGTTTTTTTTCATAAAACAAAAATAAATAATTCTATCTATAAATATTCTATTTACTTATATCTTTGAAATCAATATGGAATACAAACTATCTTATAAAAAAAGCTTCCGATATGAAGTATTAAATGATACCGATAAACCTTTTATAGTCTTATATGTTTTTCACGGGTACGGACAACTTGCTAAATTTTTTATTCAAAAATTTAAATCTTTAAATAAAAATATTTTAATCGTAGCACCTGAAGGTATGCATAGATTCTATCTACAAGGAAACTATGGAAGAGTGGGAGCATCATGGATGACAAAAGAAGATAGAAAGACTGATATTAAAGACAACATAAGTTGGTTAACTGCTCTAGATGAAAAAATATCAACAAAATATAATATTAAAAAGCGAATCTTACTTGGATTCTCTCAAGGAGGTTCTACAGCAATAAGATGGAGGTTGTGCAATAAAGTAATTTTTAACGCAGTAATAATATGGGCAAGTGATTTTCCTCCTGAGTATATGAAAAAAGGTGAAATTTTAGTAAATGATGATGAAAATCATTTTGTTGTTGGAAGTAAAGACGAGTATTTCAATGAAAATAAAAGAAATGAATTAATAAATCAATATAAATTACTTGGTTTTAATATTATTACTTACCATGGGAACCATGAAATTGATGTAAAAACAGTAAAAAAATTAATTGAAAAAATTGAAAAAAAATTATGACTTATTTTTGGCACAATTTTAGATATTTGTAATATCAAAATAAATTAAAACATGAAACCACTAATAATTACCATTTTAACACTTATATCAATTTCATTTATTTCTAATGCACAGGATAGTAAATCTCAAAAGATACTTGATTTACTCTCTTCCAAAATGAAAAAAGAGAATTCTTTTTATATCGAGTTTAATGCTAGTATTAAAAATAAATCACTTGGAACAAATCAAAGTGAAACAGGTAAAGGCTGGGTAAAAGCAAATAAATTTTACGCATCATTTGGAGATAATACTATTATTTCAAATGGTTTAAAGACTTGGACTATTGTAAAAGAAGAAAAGTCAGTTTATCAATCTGATAGTGATGAAGAAGATGAAGAATCAATCAATCCTCGTAAATTAATGACAGTTTGGGAATCTGGATTCAAAAATAAATATGATAAAGAAATAACATTAAATAATGAAGCAACACATGTGATTTATTTATATCCAAAAGATCCAGGAAACGTAGATTATCATACGATAATGCTATATATTTCTAAGAGTAAGAATGAATTAAAAAAGGTAACTATGAAAACAAAAGATGGTACTTCAATGACATATAGTGTGACTAAATATCTTTCGAATACTAAAATCGATGATTCAAAATTTGTTTTCGATCAAAAAAAATATCCTGGTTACAATGTAATTAGAGATTAAAACAATTAATATTTCATTATTTCATCTATTTCACTAGCTAATCTTTCTTTAGGTAAAAATTGATCCTCTAATTGCTTGACAAACGGAACCGGTGTATCTAATGATGCTACACGCTTAACTGGAGCATCAAGATATCGAAAACAATTTTCAGAGATAAGTGCGACTATTTCTCCTCCAATACCACCTGTCATACAATCTTCATGCAATACAATAACGCGACCTGTCTTTTTAACAGTTTCATATATTGAATCAATATCAAGGGGAATTAATGTTCTTAAATCTAAGATATCTATATTTAAATTAGAATGATCTTTAGCATATTGAAGTGCCCAATGAACTCCCATTCCATATGTGATAATAGATAAATCATTACCTTCTGAAATTAATTTTGACTTTCCAATTTCCAAAGTATAATAATCATCAGGTATATCTTCTCGAATACTTCTATATAAAACTTTATGTTCAAAAACAAGAACTGGATTTGGATCCTCAATTGCCGCAGCTAATAAACCTTTTGCATCATAAGGACTTGATGGATAAACAATTTTCAAGCCTGGCGTATGAAAAAACCAAGCTTCATTACTTTGAGAATGAAAAGGACCTGCAGCAGAACCTGCACCAGTGGGCATTCTAACTACTACATCTGCATTTTGTCCCCAGCGCCAATGAATCTTAGCAAGATTATTAACAATCTGATTAAATCCACATGTAACAAAATCAGCAAATTGCATTTCAACAACTGCCTTCATACCTGCAATAGACAATCCTAAACCTGCTCCAACTATTGCAGATTCACAAATTGGAGTATTTCTAACTCTTTCTTTCCCAAACTGTTCAACAAATCCTTCTGTAACCTTAAATACACCTCCATATTCAGCAACATCTTGTCCCATTATGATAAGATTATCATACTTCTCCATAGATTGTCTTAAACCATCTTGAATAGCATCAACTAACCTTCGCTCTGATTTAGGTCCTTCTGCAGAAATTATAACTTGATTATATTCTGCAAATAGATCTTTTTCTTCACTAATTAAATTAGGGACAATATCATTTTCAGCATAAGCTATTTCTAATTCCTCTTGAATTTCTTTTTTAATTTCTTTTTTAAATACTTCTTCTAAATCGTCATTAAGAATACTTTGAGATTTTAAATACTCTGAAAAATTTTCAATAGGATCATATTTCCCCCATTCGTCTTGAATTCCATCTGGATAATATTTTGTTCCAGAAGCTTCTTCATGGCCTCGCATCCTGAAAGTCATCAACTCTAATAGTATAGGCTTAGGTTCATTTCTTATTTCTTTGACTAATGATTTTACAGTTGAAATTACTTCTAATATATTATTTCCATTGACTTGAACTGCTTTCATTCCATAACCTATACCCTTATCAATAAATTGTTTGCATTTAAATTGTTCAGAAGAGGGTGTAGAAAGCCCCCAACAATTATTTTCAACAGCAAAAATAACAGGTAAATCCCATACTGAAGCAACATTTAATGCCTCATGAAAATCACCTTCGCTTGCACCACCATCTCCAGTAAAAACAATTGTCGCTTTTTTTTCATTCCTTATTTTAGAAGCTAAACCAACTCCACTAGCTAAAGCTAACTGTGGCCCTAAATGGGAAATCATTCCGACAATATTATATTCTTGAGATCCAAAATGAAATGAACGATCACGACCTTTTGTAAATCCTGTCATTTTACCTTGAAACTGAGCAAATAATCTATTTAAAGGTATCTTTCTTGTCGTAAAGACACCTAAGTTTCTATGCATTGGAAATATATATTCTTCCTTATGCATTGCATATGATGTGCCAACGGAAATTGCTTCTTGTCCCCACCCTGAAAACCATTTAGAAATTTTTCCTTGACGCAGAAGAATTAACATCTTTTCTTCAATTAATCTAGGAAGAAGAAGTAATTTATAAATTTCTATCAGTTCAGAGTCACTATAGTTAACTCTATCATATTCGATTTTTCTCTTATCTAGAAGAGCCATACTTTGTAATTTATAAAAAATAGATTATACTAAACTACTCCTTGATCTATCATTGAGTCAGCTACTTTTACAAATCCAGCAATATTAGCTCCTTTGACATAGTCGATAGAACCATCTTGTTTCTTTCCGTATTTAGCACAAGCATCATGAATCGATACCATTATATTTTGCAATTTTTGATCAACTTCATCTCTTGTCCAATTATATCTTAAAGAATTTTGAGACATTTCAAGACCTGAAGTAGCTACACCCCCTGCATTAGATGCTTTTCCTGGAGCAAATAGTATACCTTCAGACTGAAAAATTTCAATTGCTTCTGGTGTACAAGGCATATTAGCCCCCTCAGCAACACATTTTACACCATTTGAAACAAGTAAAGAAGCTTCTTTTTCATTTAATTCATTCTGTGTTGCACATGGTAAAGCAACATCAGCTTTAATTTCCCATGGACGACTATCAGCAAAAAACTCAAATTCTTCAAATTTGTCTGCCATCTCTTTAACTCGACCTCTCTTGATATTTTTTAATTTCATTAAAAAATCTAAATGATGAGATTTAAAGCCATCAGCTGAAAATATAAATCCAGAAGAATCAGAGGCAGTCAAAACTTTACCTCCAAGTTGTAAAACTTTTTCAATTGCATATTGAGCAACATTTCCAGATCCAGAGACTAATACAGCTTTATCCTTAAACGAATCATTTTTCGTTGACAACATCTCTTGTGCAAAATAAACCGTTCCATATCCAGTAGCTTCTGGACGGATTAATGAGCCCCCCCAATTGATTCCTTTACCAGTTAAAACACCTACAAATTCATTTCTAATTCTTTTATATTGTCCAAACATATATCCAATTTCACGACCACCAACACCTATATCACCAGCTGGAACATCAGTATTGCCTCCTATATGTCTAGATAGTTCTGTCATAAAAGATTGACAAAAATTCATAACTTCATTATCTGATTTACCTTTTGGATTAAAATCAGAACCACCTTTACCTCCCCCCATAGGTAACGTTGTAAGTGAATTTTTAAATATTTGTTCAAACCCTAAAAATTTAAGAATTGACAAATTAACAGATGGATGAAATCTTAATCCACCTTTATATGGACCGATTGCTGAATTAAATTCAACACGATACCCTCTATTTACATGAACTTGACCATCATCATCAACCCATGGAACACGAAACATTATAACTCGCTCCGGCTCAACGATACGTTCAAGAATTTTAGAATTCTTATATTTTGGTGTCTCTTCAATTACTGGAATGACAGCCTCTGCAACTTCATGAACAGCTTGCATAAATTCAGGTTCATTTGGATTAGATTCTTTAACCTTATTTATAAAAGCATCTATTTCACCTTGGTATTTATTTGACATTTTAAATATTGTTTAATTCTTTTGCATAAAAGTAAATATTTTTTGAATTTAATTTCACATTAAATTAAAATCATTGTATTATTACAAATTGTTATTTATAATCATCGTAAAATAAATTTGTACGGTTAAAATTATAATAGAAAAATATTGTTTTTTCTTTTGGCAACTTGAAAAAATCTTCCTCGTCTAGTTTGAGGAAAAAAATTAAATAATGAAAATTAAAAATCTAATAAGTAACGTATTTATAATAATTTCAATATTAATTCCATCTTTATTACTGTCACAATCTCCAGGAAATATATGCCTTGGGACAGATGCGCCGGTATGTTTTGGTGATACAATAACATTAGAAGATTGTACTGGTCTCGGAGCCGGTGGTAATACAAATCCATATACATCAGGACCAATACCCTATAATGCTGATCCTTATAACGGTTCAAACAATTTGACTTTATCTGATGATGGACAGTCAAATATGATTAACATAGGATTTGATTTTTGCTTTTATGGAACAAACTACACACAACTAATTATAGGAGCCAATAATTTTATCACTTTTACAGCTGGTGGATCTGGAACATGGATTACAACTCCCATACCTAATGCAGGTAATGTTCCAAAAAATGCAATAATGGGACCATGGCAAGATATTAATCCTGCAATTGGTGGTAGTGTTAATTATCAAGTTTATGGTGTAGCTCCTTTCAGAAGGCTAACTGTTTCATGGGATGCAGTTCCAATGTTCAGCTGTACAAACGATATATACTCAAGCCAAATTATTTTATATGAAACAACTAATTTGATTGAAACACATATATTAAATAAACCTCTTTGTTCAACATGGAATAGTGGGAATGCTGTTCATGGTTTACACTCCCCAGGTGGAACAACAGCACATACAGTCCCAGGAAGAAACAATACTCAATGGGTAACAAGTAATGAAGGTTATAGGTTTACTCCTCAATCGCTTGTAGAATGGGGGAACACTTTAGGACAAACATTTCCATACAACAATGGTACTATTGATATTGCTCAAACTATACCTGGTCCTGTAGGTTACTTTTTAATAAGTTCTAATTGTGGAAATGGAGGAGTTGGAATTTCAGATACTTCTTGGATTTCTGTTACAAGTGCCTCGGTAAATGCAAGTGCAATTGATGAAATCTGTTCTTCTGGTAATGGTTCTGTAACTGCTACTCCAATAACAGGTTCTGGACCATACACATATAATTGGCCTTCATTAGGAGCGAATACACAAACGGTAAACAATGTCTCCGCTGGAAACTATCAAGTTATTATGACTGACTCTAATGGGTGTGTTGCCTCATCGTCTATTATTGTAAATGATACACCTGCACAATTTCAAGGTACTACAACAGATGTATCATGCACAGGAGGAAATGATGGTACTGCAACTGCTGAGATGATTCCACTATTAGGAAATGTAACATATCAATGGGATGATTCTTTAATGCAAACAACTCAAACTGCAGTTGGTCTATCAGCAGGTAATTATAATTGTACTATAACTTCAGATATTGGATGCTCACAAACAATTAGTGTTACTATCAATGAAATTCCGGGAATTACTGGTTTTATTTTATCCCAATCAGATGTTACATGTAACAGTGGTGACGATGGTATGATAGAAGTCTCAATAACTCAAGGCACACCACCTTATAACTTTAGTTGGAGCAATTCTATATCTAATACTAATATAGCAAATGATCTTGTTGCTGGCAATCATATAGTTACAGTTACAGATTCAAATTTGTGCTCTATAAATATAAGTGGTACAATAAATGAACCGCCACAATTAGAAATTATCGATTTGACTCCTGATACAACAATATGTCCAGAGAGTGATATTACACTAACTGTAACAGGAAGTGGTGGATCTTCTGCTTATATATTTACTTGGTTTGAAAATGGAATACAAATAAATACTGGAAGTCAAATAACCGTTAATCCAAGTTCAAATCAAACACAATATTGTGTTGAACTTTCAGAGGTGTGTGGTTCTCCTCCAGATCAAGAATGTATGATAATAAACTTTCCAACACCAATTGAGCCAAATGCAATTGCTGATGAATATGAGAAATGTGTTCCCAATACATTTTATTTCCAAAATACATCATCAAATTCATCTGAAATCGCAACAACTTTATGGGAATTTGGAGGTCTAAACAGCATAATTATTAATGGAAATGATTCTACATCTCACTTCTATGACCAAGTTGGGTTTCATGATATAATCATGACTATTACTTCTATTTATGGTTGTGTATATGCAGATACATTAGAAGATTTCATAGAAGTCAAGCCATCACCAACTGCAGATTTCAGTTTTTCAGATAATCCAGCAACAATATTTGAGACAACAATATATATGCAAGATAAGTCTTCATCAGATGTTACCCAATGGAGTTGGATAAGTCCATTTTCAAACCCAAATTCTAGTAATGATGTTGATCCTGTTTTTGTATTTCCCGAAGAGGCAGGAATTTATCCAGTTACGTTAGCTGTCTCCACAGATCAAGGTTGTGTAGATACAGTTACATACCAAATGAATATTGTCGAAGATATTTTATTTTTTGCTCCAAATACGTTTACACCAGATGGAGACGAATTTAATCAAACATGGAAACCTGAAATTTTAGGGATTGATAAATATGAATTTGAATTACTAATATTTAATCGATGGGGTCAATTAATATGGGAAAACAATGATCCTAGTGTTGGATGGGATGGAACATTTAACGGTAATATTGTAGAAGGTTCCTATGTATGGAAAGCATTGGTTAAGAACCTTTATAATGATGGTAGGAAAACATTTACAGGAACTGTAACTATAATTAAATAAGATGAAAAAATTATTTGCATTTTTACTGATATCATTTTACTCAATCTCATCTTGTGATGTTATTGAAAATTCATTAGATCTAACATATGAAGACATAAATCTTTCAAAAAATGAAGATAAACTGTCTAATGATGAGATTATCTCAGGGCTAAAAGAAGCATTGATTGTTGGAATCACAAATTCAGTTAATTTAACATCTGTAAAAGATGGTTTTTTAAAAAATAATTCAATCAGATTACCTTTTCCAGAAGATGCAATTAAAGTAAAACAAAAGGCTATTGATATAGGTCTGAAAAATAAGGTTGATGAGTTTGAAACTGTATTAAATAGAGCTGCAGAAGAAGCAACAAAAGAAGCCTTTCCTATTTTTAAAAATGCCATACTTAATATGAGTATTGAAGATGGTTTATCTATTCTAAAAGGTGGTGATGGAGCAGCAACACTTTTCTTAAAAAAGAACACTCAAAATGCTTTAATAAGAGCTTTTAGACCCAAAGTAGAAAATGCAATTACTAAAGTTAATTTAACAAAATATTGGAACCCAATCATCAAGAAATATAATTCTGCAATGATATTTACAGGAGGTGAAAAATTAGATCCAGATTTAGCTGGATATGTAACTGAAAAAGCAATTGCTGGTTTATTCTTTATGGTCGAAAAAGAAGAAAATAAAATCCGAAAAGAACCTTTAGCAAGAGTTTCGGATATTCTCAAAAAAGTTTTTGGAAGTATCAATTAGTAATCCATTTTCTATAAACTAAAGATAATTAGATGCAATATCCAGCTACTGAATTAGTTCTTGACAAAAATGGAAACGTATATCATTTAGGTCTATCATCTAAAGATATTTCTTCAAAAATTATACTTGTTGGCGATCAAAACCGAGTTAACCTAGTTGCTTCATTATTTGATTCTATTGAACATTCATCTCAACATCGAGAATTTGCATGTAAAACCGGAACATATATGAATAAACATATTACTGTCTTATCTACAGGAATTGGTACAGATAATATAGATATTACTATCAGCGAATTAGATGCAATAGCTAATATTGATATTGCAAATAGAAGAGATAAATCAAATTTTAAATCGCTAGATATAATAAGAATAGGTACATGCGGAATCCTTCAACCAGAAGTTCCAATAAACTCTTTCATCCTATCTACATATGCTTTAGGGCTAGACAATGTTGCACATTTTTATGATGTTAAATTCACTGAAGAAGAAGAAAATTTAAAAGAACAAATATTAAAACAAGTAAATCTTCCACCATTAATAAAACCATATTTGGTTAAAGCATCAGAAAAAATAAATGAAAAAATAAAGTCTGAAAAAACAATAGAAGGAATCACAATTACTTCTAGTGGATTTTATGGACCTCAGGGAAGAACACTAAGACTCAAAAATAAAGTTTCAAATATTAATCAGCAACTAACTAATTTTAGTTCTGAACATAACAAAATAATTAATTTTGAAATGGAGAGTTCTGCCCTATTTGCCTTAGGGAAATCACTAGGTCATAATTGTGGAACAATATGCCTTGGTATTGGAAATAGACCAAACAAAGAATTTTCAAAAGATTATAAGGGCGAAATGATTAAGCTAATACAATATGTAATAGATCGAATCTAGAGAAACCTAGAATGTAATTTCAACAACTTTTCTCGACTAATTTTTAAGACTTTCTGCCTATACAATGAATTATTATCAATCTCTACCCATTCTGTTCCAGAAAAATGAATTGCATCAGGCCTTACCTCATCTATAATTTTTGATATGTTTCCTGGGTTAATTCCTCCACCTGCCATAATTTGAATTTTCCCATTAGCATATTCAACCATTTCTTTAAGATTATTAAAACCAGAATCAACATTTAATTCTAATCCAGAAGAAAGAACACGAGTAACACCGATATTTACAAGTATATCTAAAGATCTTCTAAAACATGATGTATCATCAAAAGCTCGATGAAAAGTAATCTCCATATCTTTTGAATTTCTTACTATTAAATTAACTATCTCTTCATTAATTTCTTTTTTTTGATCAAGTATACCTATCACAATTCCATTTACACCAAGTTCTTTACAAAGATTAATATTTGTGTTTATTATTTCAATTTCATCAGAATTATAAACAAATCCACCCGGTCTTGGTCTAATAAGAACATGAGTTTCTAGTTTTTGTTTTAAAGCAAATTCAATCATACCTATAGATGGAGTCAAACCTCCTTGTTCAAGAGATTGACATAATTCTATGCGATTAAAATTTAACTGTTTAGCGATTTTAATGGCTTCAATTGAAGCTGCACACAATTCAAGCTTCATATTTTTTCCCATTTACCATTATTAAGAAGCTTAAATGTTCCAAGGTGTTTTTTATCCCATTCATTTGGATTAATAAGCGATAAAAAAGGCTGTTCTTTACCTTCATATAAATGGTATTTTTCTCCTGTTATAGGTTGGAAATTATAAGAGGCTTCATAAATTAACTTAGTCCATTTATAATCATCAATGAGATTATTATACTCTTCCCTAAGCTCTTTTAATCTCGACTCAAAATAACGATTTGCTTTTAATTGATCAGATTTATCGACTAATATAGGCTCGAAAAATGGCGCACCTAAATCAGTGGGATATTCTTTGGATGATGCATCAAAATTACCTTCTGTATTCACAACTTGATCTGGATATTTTTTCATATCTATTTAATTAAATCATTTACTGCATCCCATAAACCAATTCGTTTACTAAGGGATTTTTTTGCAATACTTAAAGTTTCAGACCATTTATCTTCATCGCTCCCGCAAAGTTCTGAAACCATTTCAAGTGACAATGGACCATGTTCATCACCATCTAGTTCTATATGACGTTCTAAGTAATATTTAAATTTTGATTCATTTTTCTTTTCTCCACAATACTTATTAAGAATCTCAATAAACATATCAGGAATAAGATCTTCTCTTCCGAATGTAAAACAAGAAGCAATAAGATGGGGTTTATTAGTATTTATTATTTCAAAGGTAAAGGATACAAAATCTAAAACCTTTTTTTCAATTTTAATTTTTTCAAATGATTGTGAAGGTGTTTTACCTGATTCTATAAGTGATATAAATTTTTTTATTTCATTAGTATTTGAACCAATTTGTGACATAGCATCTAAGTACATTTCAAAATGACTTTTAGGTTCACCCAACTCATTAATATCACTTTCTTCTCCATGAACAATTTCATTAATAAACCTAGAAAGAACGGGGTTTTTAGCGGGAACCCAAGGAACATTAACATTTGTGAGATGCCTTTGTAGAGCCTTTAAAAGAGACATAAAATCCCATACAGCGAAAATATGACATTCCATAAACGTCTTCACATCGTCTATAGTTTTTAAATTCTTATAAAGTGAATGATTTTTTAATTCATTTCTCAAATCATTTATTTCGTTTTCTATATGTCTTATTTTGTCCATTTTTTAAAAAATAACTTAAAATACTTCAATTTCATCTATAAAAGTCCAAGGTGTATGACCACTACCATTTTTTCCATCTGGAATTTTTTCCATTGAATTTATTATAACTTTCAAATACCTTGTTTTCGATTTAAATGGTATTTCTTTCATGCCAAATTTAGATTTACATTTTTTTAATTCTAGTTTATTTAAACTTATCCAATTATTTTTATTTTTCGATGAAAATATCTCTATTTTTTCTGGCATATATATCCAAGACCCATTGTCTTCAAGAATTCCTAATCGGAAACCATTTAAATCTCTTTGTTCACCTAAATCCAAAATAAATTCAATATTACTTCTATTAAAACCTAACCATTCACTTCCCTTCCATGGTTTCCTTCCATGAATTCCATCGACTAAATTTAAACTTCCATTGTTATTATATTTCAAACTAGGGGCAGTTAATAATGTAACTTCAGCACCTAGAACATCCGTAACTAAAATAGTATAATCACTTTCTACTTTACTTGAATTAGATTTAATATTAATTTTAATTTGTATTCTTTCAGACGGATTAGACTTTGAAATAAAAATAGAATCTCTTGCATCTATTTTTTTACTCCCTAAAACATAATTTTTATTTGAACTTTCTATTGAAACATCAAATTTGGAACTTTCATAAGCACTAGTGAAATTAAAATTAATACCATTTTTTTTTTCTAGATATATTCAATTTGGGAATATGAATAGAATTTGAATAATTTACATCATGTTTATTTAGATATTCTTGATGCTTATTTAGATATACATATAAAAAGTCATCAAAACTAGGTTTTATATTACACCATAAATTTTGAATTAGTGCTAATGATCTTGGATATGCCATATATTCAACTTGATCTATTGATGTAATATATTCAGTCCAAATATTAGCTTGACCACCAAGAATATACTTTGCATCAATTTCATTCATTCCTTTTGGAATAGGATTGAAGTTATAAACTTTTTCTAACGGTAAATAACCACCAATTGCTAAAGGTTCAGAAAAATGACTACTTTGATAATAATCAAAATAGCAATGAGTGTTTGGTGACATTACAACATAATGTCCTTGAGAAGCTGCCTCTTTACCTCCCTTGTCTCCTCGCCATGACATAACAGTTGCATTAGCTGAAAGTCCACCTTCTAATATTTCATCCCAACCAATTAATTTCTTCCCTTTTTTCATCAAAAAATCATCCATTCTTTTTATAAAATAACTTTGAAGTTCTTCTTCATTTTCTAGATCATTATCAATAATAACTTTTTGACAACTAGAGCATGAATTCCATCTTTTTTTGGGGGCTTCATCTCCACCAATATGGATATATTCGAATGGAAAAAGATCTATTACTTCCTTAAGAATGTCTTGAATAAAAAGAATAGATTCTTCCTTTGAACAATAAATATCTTCAAAGATACCCCATAAACCAGGCACTGGTTTTTTTAATCCATTACAAGAAAATTGAGGATAAGCTGCTAAAGCAGATCTGCTGTGACCTGGCATTTCAATCTCAGGAACAATATTTATATATCTAGATTGTGCATAAGAAACAACCTCTTTGATTTCATCTTGAGTATAAAATCCACCATATTTTTCAATGGTATATGATCTAGGTTTTTTACTATAATGTCCTTCTATTGTACTATCTCTATATGCACCAATTTTTGTCAATTCTGGATATTTTTTTATTTCAATTCTCCAACCTTGATCATCAGTCAAATGCCAATGAAATGTATTAAATTTATAATAGGACATTAATTGTATAAACTTTTTTATTTCATCAACTGAGAAAAAATGCCTACTAACATCTAGATGTAAACCTCGCCATTGAAACTTAGGCGAGTCTATTACTTGACATTTTTTTATAAACCACTTACCAGTTTCACCTTCAATTAACTGTAAAAGTGAATTAACAGCATAGAAACAGCTAGCATCTGAAGTATATTTAACTTCAATATGATCATTGACAGAAATTGAATAAAAATCTTTTGGTAAATTAATTGCAGTAGAATCATCACTTAATGATTTTTTTATAAAAAGAATTGTTGGAATTACTTTATCCTCTTTTTTTAAAATATTATAATGTTTATTTAATTCATAGCTAAAGAATTGAGAAATATTTTCGGGTATATCATCATCATTAAAGAATACAAATTTTTCAATCGAAATAAAGCCTTCGATTTCATTATATTTTTGTGGGGTAGGTATTATTGGGGATATTTTTTGAGCTAAATTAAGATAAGGAATAAAGAAAATAAATAAGAACAAAAGGTATCTTATCCTGCTACAAGTAGGAACTTGTAAATTACATATTTCTTCTATATTGACCACCTACTTCAAATAGAGCTGATGTTATTTGACCCAAAGATGATACTTTGCAAACATCCATCAACTTTTCAAAAATATTTTCATTATCAATTGCAGCATTTTTTAATTCACCAATCATATCATCAGTATTATGCTTTTTATGCAGCTCAGTAAGCATATCTATTTGATATTTTTTCTCGTCTTCATTGGCTCGAATAACTTCTTCTGGTTTTATTGTTGGAGATCCATCTTTACTTAAAAAAGTATTTACTCCTATAATAGGAAAATCTCCATTATGTTTTAAAGTTTCGTAATGTAGAGACTCTTCTTGAATTTTTGAACGTTGATACATTGTCTCCATCGCACCTAGCACCCCTCCTCTTTCTGTAATTCGATCAAATTCCATTAACACTGCCTCTTCAACTAAATCAGTTAATTCTTCAATAATAAATGAACCTTGCATCGGATTTTCATTTGATGTCAATCCAAGTTCTTTATTAATTATTAATTGTATTGCCATTGCTCTTCGAACCGAAGCTTCAGTTGGAGTTGTAATTGCCTCATCATAAGCATTAGTATGTAATGAATTACAATTATCATATATAGCATAAAGCGCTTGCAATGTTGTTCTGATATCATTAAAATCAATTTCTTGCGCATGCAAAGAACGACCTGATGTTTGAATATGATATTTAAGCATTTGAGATCTTGAATTTGCGCCATACTTATATTTCATTGCTTTAGACCAAATCTTTCTAGCGACCCTTCCTATGACTGCATACTCAGCATCAATTCCATTTGAAAAGAAAAACGATAAATTTGGACCAAATTCATTGATATCCATTCCTCTACTTAAATAATATTCTACATAAGTAAATCCATTTGCAAGTGTCAAGGCTAATTGTGTTACAGGGTTAGCACCTGCTTCTGCTATATGATAGCCCGATATCGATACAGAATAAAAATTTCGCACTTTACTATTTATAAAATATTCTTGAACATCACCCATTAAGCGAAGAGCAAACTCTGTAGAAAAAATACATGTATTTTGGGCTTGATCTTCTTTTAGAATATCAGCTTGAACTGTTCCGCGAACTACATTTAAAGTATTTTGTTTTATTTTTGTATAAACTTCTTTAGGTAGAACTTGGTCACCTGTCACACCTAATAAAAATAAGCCTAAACCATTATTACCCTCAGGTAAATCTCCTTGATATTTTGGTCTAGTAAGATTGTTTCTCTTATAAATTGAATCAATTTTATCTAAAATCTCATTTTCCAATCCATTCTCTTTAATGTATTTTTCACATTGTTGATCAATAGCTGCATTCATAAAAAATCCTAACAAAATCGGAGCCGGTCCATTAATAGTCATGGAAACAGATGTTTTTGGATCTACTAAATCAAAACCAGAATATAATTTTTTTGCGTCATCTAAACAACATATAGAAACTCCAGCATTACCAATTTTACCATAAATATCTGGTCTCAATCCCGGATCATTTCCATAAAGTGTAACAGAATCAAAAGCAGTAGATAAACGTGCAGCAGGCATACCTGAACTCAAATAATGAAATCTCTTATTTGTACGTTCTGGTCCACCTTCTCCGGCGAACATTCTTGAGGGATCTTCACCAATGCGCTTAAAAGGATATAGACCTGAAGTAAATGGGAATTCTCCAGGAACATTCTCTTGTAAAGACCATTCTAAAATATCTCCCCAATCAGAATATTTAGGTAAAGATATTTTTGGAATTTTTAGATGAGAAAGTGATTCAGTATAAGTATTAATTTTAATCTCCTTATCTCTGACATGAAATGAATAAATTGGTTCTTTATACTTTTTCACTTTTTCATTCCAGCCAGTAATAATTTCCCAATTATGGGGGTCAAGATTCATTTTAATATTATCAAATTCAGATATAAGTGACTTTAATAGTGAACTTTTTTCTTTTTTTATGTTTTTGATGCAGCTAGAATCAATACCATTTTTATCTAATAAAATTGTTCCATCAACTATAGTCTCTATTGTTTTAAAAATACCGTACAATTTTTGAGCTACATCCTTTTGTGTTTTAAGACTAGAATCATATAATCTAATACTTTCTGAAATTTCGGATAAATATCTTGTCCTATTAGGTGGAATAACAAAAATCTTCTCACTCATCTCCTTAGAAATTTGAAAATTAGATTGCAAGTCAGCACCAGTTTTTTCTACTATTTTGTCAATAATTGATTTATATAAAGAATTTACACCAGGATCATTAAACTGAGAAGCAATAGTCCCAAATACAGGTAATTCACTTTCATGCTTATCCCATAAATTATTATTTCGAACATATTGTTTCTTCACATCCCTTAGAGCATCCATAGATCCTCGCTTATCAAATTTATTAATTGCTACTAAGTCAGCAAAATCTAACATATCTATTTTCTCTAACTGTGTTGCAGCACCAAATTCAGGCGTCATAACATATAATGATGTGTCTGAATGTTCTATAATTTCTGTATCTGATTGTCCAATACCTGAGGTTTCTAATATGATCAAATCAAATTGAGCAAACTTTAATACTTCGACTGCTTCATTTACATATTTTGAAAGAGCTAGATTAGATTGTCGAGTTGCTAAAGAACGCATATAAACACGAGGATGATTAATTGAATTCATTCTAATTCTGTCACCTAATAAAGCACCACCAGTTTTTCTTTTTGATGGATCTACAGAAATAAGTCCAATTGTTTTTTCTGGAAAATCTATTAAATATCTTCTAACTAATTCATCAACTAAAGAAGACTTGCCTGAACCACCAGTACCTGTAATTCCTAATACAGGAATTTTTGATTTCTTATTCTTCTCTACTATCCTATCTAAAATTTCTTTTGAAACTTTCGGGAAATTTTCAACCGAAGAAATTAGACGAGCCAAAGAACCTGCATCTTTGTTTATTATATTATTTATATCAATCTTTAATTTTTTGCCTATTGGAAAATCAGACTTCATTACTAGGTCATTAATCATACCTTGTAATCCCATTTCACGTCCATCATCTGGAGAATAAATACGTGTAATACCATAATCCATAAGATTTTTTATCTCACTTGGTAAAATTACACCTCCACCTCCACCAAAAATTTTAATATGTTCTGCACCTCTTTCCTTTAATAAGTCAAACATATATTTAAAATACTCATTATGTCCACCCTGATATGAAGTGATAGCAATGGCATTAACATCTTCTTGAATAGCACAGTTAACAACCTCGTCAACACTTCGATCATGTCCCAAATGTATTACTTCAACACCTGTTGACTGAATGATTCTTCTCATTATATTTATAGCAGCATCATGACCATCGAATAGTGCAGCAGCAGTAACGATACGCACTTTGTTTTTTGGTTTATATATATGTACTTCTGACATGAGTATAAAATTGTTTTTTTAAACAATTGAGAATACAAAAATAAGAATTTAAGGATTAAAAAAATAAAGTTAAAAGGTATTTAATTAATAATTAAAAAACATTTATATATAAAAATAAAATACTGATTAACAGTTTTTTAAGTTTAAAAATAAGATCAAAACAATGTATTACAATCTTTATTTAATTAATAATGTTTAACTTTTTTTATAAAATATTAAACATTTTGTTTAATTTTGTTTAAGATTACTGTTAAAAAGTTAAACAAAATGGAAAATAAAATCTCAGTTGTTAGAAAAGAACACTTTAATTGTGCTCATCGTCTTCATAATAATGATTGGACAGATGAACAGAATAAGTCCTTCTATGGAAAATGCAACAATCCTAATTATCACGGACACAACTATAACTTAGAGGTAACAATAACTGGTGAATTAAATAAAGAAAGTGGTTATTTAATAGACATGAAAGTTTTATCCAAAATAATGAAAGAAGAGGTATTAACCCCCTTTGATCACAAAAACCTTAATTTAGATGTTCCAGATTTTAAAGAACTTATACCTACTGCAGAAAACATTTCCATAGTTATATACAACAAACTGGCTAATAAATTAGACAGTAAATTTAATATCAAAATTAAACTTTATGAAACTGAAAGAAACTCCGTCATATACCCAGCATAGTGACACTTACGATTTATTTGAGGATGAAATTGGAGATAATCATATTTCAACCTCAATTGATACTCCAATGAGAAATGATGCATTCGACATTTCTGATACGAAAAAAAAGAAAATTATCTCCAAACATTTTAAAGCAATTATGGAGACACTTGGATTAGACCTAAATGATGACTCATTAAATGGTACACCAAACAGAGTTGCAAAAATGTATATTGATGAAATTTTTTACGGGTTAAATCCTAAAAACAAACCAAAAATTGCGCTTTTCGATAATAAATATCAATATAACGAAATGCTTGTAGAAAAAAACATTACTTTTCATTCAAACTGCGAACATCATTTTGTTCCTATATTCGGAAAGGCTCATGTTGCATATATTTCTTCAGGTAAAGTAATTGGTCTATCAAAAATAAACAGAATTGTTGACTACTTTTCTAGGAGACCCCAAGTTCAAGAGAGATTAACAAATCAAATTGGTAATGAACTTAAAGATATATTAGATACAGAGCATGTTGCTATTATTATCGATGCAAAACATATGTGTGTATCTTCTAGAGGGATAAAAGATATTGCATCACAGACCGTAACTTCATTTTATTCAGGTGACTTCATGATAGAATCTACAAGAAATGAATTTTTAAATCACATAAAAACCTCTTAACTTACACTATATGGAACTAGTAATGATAACACAAAAAGGTTGTGGTCCTTGTGAGAAAATGAAACTAATTGCACCAAAAAAACTATTGAAGTACAATATTCCTATCAAATTTGTTGATTTAGAACCTATGCCCGAAAACATTCGTCCCCCCTATACACCATACTTTTACTTATTAGATGGAAAAAAAATTATAGAAGAATGGGGAGGAGACGAAAAAAAACTAATAAAAGTTTTGAAAAGAAATCTTGAGTAAAATCAAAAAAAGTAATACAAAATGAATATTTTTTGGTATAGAAGAGATTTAAGAATTAACGATAATACTGCTTTAAATATAGCTCTAAAATCTGGTTCAAAGACTCAAGCAATATTCATTTTCGATTCAAAAATCACAAACGAACTTGAACTAAATGACCCAAGAATAAGTTTTATATACAAACAATTAGATAAAATCAACAAAAAACTAAATTCATTTGGGTCTTCATTAAAAATATATTGTGGTGATCCGATCATAATTTGGCAAAAAATAATTGTAAAATCCAAAATTGACGCAGTTTATATCAATCATGATTATGAGCCGTATGCTATTACAAGAGATGATAAAGTAAAAAAAATCCTGAAAAATAAAAATATACCATTTTTCTCTTTTAAAGATCAAGTGATTTTTGAAAAAAATGATATTGTTAAAAATGATGGAAATCCATACACAGTATTTACTCCGTACAAAAATAAATGGCTAGAAAAGTTTAATTTAAAATCAAATATAACTCATAAGCTACAAAACACTAACAAATTCGAAAAATCGAATCATAACTTTCCAAGCCTTAAAGATCTTAACTTTGTTGAATCAAAAATTAAAGTACCTGATTTTAATCTTTCTACAATTCCAGATTATGAAGCTACAAGAAATATACCTCACTTAGACAAAACCTCGAAAATAGGTCCACATTTAAGATTTGGTACTATTAGCATAAGGACAATTGTTCGTGAAGCACAAATCAAAAGTGAAACATACTTGAGTGAACTTATTTGGAGAGAATTTTTTATGCAAATTCTATGGCATTTTCCAAAAGTTGTCACAAACAACTTCAAACCAAAATATAATGGTATTGTATGGAGAAATAATAAAAAGGACTTTAAGAAATGGTGCCTTGGAGAAACTGGTTTTCCGATAGTTGATGCAGGAATGAGAGAGCTTAACAAAACTGGGTTCATGCATAATAGAGTTAGAATGATAACAGCTAGTTTTTTGTGTAAACACTTATTAATTGATTGGAGGTGGGGAGAATCATATTTTGCAAAAAAACTACTGGATTATGAATTATCATCTAACAATGGAAACTGGCAATGGAGTGCTGGAACAGGTTGTGATGCATCTCCGTATTTTAGGATTTTTAATCCATATGAACAGACAAAAAAATTTGATAAAAATCTAACTTACATAAATAAATGGATTCATGACTTAAATGAATTTTCATATCCTCAACCAATGATAGATCATAAATTTGCTAGAGAAAGAGCCCTAACTACATACAAAAATGGCCTACTAAATAACTTGTAATATTATGTTACACTTCCACCACAACTAGAACCAGAACCAGCAGTACACCCATAACAGTGTTGATTAACAATAATATTTCTATTTAATAATTCTTCAAAATTATACTTGGATAAATGTTTTTCTTTGGCAGAAACTTTCAAATCAAGCATTTGATTAAAATCACAATCATAAATATATCCATCCCAAGAAATAGATATTGTATTCCTACACATTACAGAAGATGCTGCCATAGGATTATATGAGCTCACTAATTTTTGCATATATCCTTTATAATTATCACTAACTAATAAATATTGAAGAAACCTTGAAATCGGAATATTTGTAATTGCAAACAAATTATTAAATTGAACACCAAATTTTCCCATCAATTTTATTTTAAAATCAGCTTCTAAAACAGATTGATTTGGAGGTAAAAATGCTCCTGTAGGATTATAAACTAGATTCAAAACTAATCCTGAACCTTCTATACCATAACCAACTTCATTAAGCATTTTTAAAGCCTTAATACTCTTATCAAAGATACCATTACCTCTTTGTGCATCAGTTTTTTTAGAATTAAAATAAGGTAAAGATGATACTACCTCAACATTATGTTTTTTAAAAAAAATAGGTAAATCATTATACTTTTTATTTGCAACAATAATTGTCAAATTACAACGAACTATTATCTTTTTGTTTTTTTTAAATAATTCTTTAACAAACCATCTGAAATCTGGATTCATTTCAGGAGCGCCACCAGTAATATCAACAGTAGAACACGATGTTTTATCAATTGCATCTAGACATAGATGCATTGTATCACGTGTCATTATTTCTTTACGATCAGGGCCTGCATCTACATGACAATGTTTACAAACTTGATTACACATTTTACCAATATTAACTTGAAAAACATCAATATTAATAGGTTTCAAAGGAAATAGATTTGACTTCTTTAAATTTTCTTGAAAAGGAATCAAATTAACTTTATCTAAAAGATTTAGTTGATTTTTTGGATCAGATAAAGAATCAGATTGTGACAACAAAGATTTGTTATATAGCTTAACCATTACATAGAGAGATCTTTGTATTTATTCATCATTTGTACACCATGCACTAAAGTTGCTCCTCCTTTTAATGCTGAAGCAACATGAACTGCTTCCATCATTTGTTCTTCATCATAACCTTGTTCCATTGATTCTTCTGTATACGCATCAATACAATATGGACATTGAACTGCATGAGAAACAGCCAAAGCAATAAGTGTTTTCTCTCTTTTTGTTAAGGCACCATCTTGAAATATAGCACCATAATAATCAAAAAACTTCTCACCTAATTTTTCTTGCCATTCAGAAATATCACCAAATTTCTTTAAATCTTCAGGATTATAATATGTTTTCATTTTATATATAGTTTAAAATATTAATTAAATTACTTGAAAAATTTTTCTTTCCAATTTTTCCATTTATAAACTTTTGAAAAAAGTAAAATAATCAATGGTTGAAAAAGAAATATTGTAAGAAAAGAATCTATACCTATTACTGGTTCTGAATAATCAATATAAAGTGCATTTGTTTGAAATGCTTGCCAGTCATTTGTTAAAATTAAAGAAGCAAAAATATTATTAATAGCATGATAACCCATACTTAATTCTATACCATCATCCATATGTGAAATAATAGCCATAAAAAAACCAGTGCATATATAATAAAACAATAAAATTTCACCCAGCTTATCAATTTCAGGATTAGCTCCATGCATTAATCCAAATAAAATTCCAGTTAATAATATTGCTATCCATCCTTTTTTAAATAAAAAGCCAAATGCTTGAAACAAAAAACTACGAAAAAAAAGTTCTTCTGTAGTTGTCTGTATAGGAATCATAATTAATGAAATTATTAATAATGGTAGAAAGGTTTTAACATCGAAATTAAATTCGATTTCAGCTCCTGAAAAAATACTTATCCATAGAAAGCAAATCATTAATAATCCCCATATAAAAAAAGAAAAGAAAAACCTCTTATAATCAAAAAATTTTCTTGATGTAAACAAAGATAAAATAGGCCTATTATGTAGATATTTTATACTTAAAATAATACTAAAAAAAACAAATATAAAAGGGAGCAATAATAGTGATAAAATCAAATTTAAATCATCAAATTCTGACTTATAAAGTAGTGAATGACCTAATAATTTAAACGAAATAATTTCTGAAAATAATTGACCAATAAAAAGAGAAAATAAAATTATAATAAGAGTGAGAAAATATATTCCAATTTTATCTCCTTTTCCTGACCCTTGAATTAAAAAACTCATACTACTTATTGAAACATATCTTTCATTCTTTGAAAAAATCCTTTATCATTTCGATCAGGATTTGGAATAAAATTGTCACTTTTCTTCAACTTCTCAAGTATTTTTTGTTCTTCCTTTGATACTTTTTTTGGTGTCCAAACATTGATATGAACAAACAAATCTCCATTACCATAACCTTGAAGAACAGGTAACCCTTTACTTCTTAAACGCAGAACTTTACCACTTTGAGTTCCTGGATCAACTTTAATTTTAGCTTTTCCTGAAAGCATAGGTATTTCTAAAGATACTCCTAAAACTGCATCAACAAAATTTACATATGCATCATAATGAATATGATCTCCATCTCTTCGTAAATTTTCATGCGGAATCTCTTCAATGACAACAATAAGATCACCAGAAATACCATTAAAAGGACCAGCATTCCCTTTTCCAGAAACACTTAATTGCATACCATCCATAACTCCTGCAGGAATATCAACTTCTATTATCTCTTCTTTTCTTTGTAAACCATTAACATCAGCATTAGAAGGTTTATGATCAATTATTTTACCAGAACCTTTACATACATTACATGTAGATTGAGTTTGCATTGCACCAAGAAAAGTTTCGGCCATACGTGTAATTCTACCCGTACCTCCACAATTTTGACAATCTTTGAACGTAACACCTTCAGCATTAACTAATTTGTTAACTTTTATTTTTTTTGTAACGCCATTAGCAACTTCACTAAGTGTTAGTTTCATTTTAACACGAAGATTTGTACCACGAGCTACTCTTGATCTACCTCCTCCTCTACTACCACCGAAAGCACCACCAAAAATATCTCCGAATTGAGAAAAAATATCATCCATATTCATTCCACCTCCAAATCCACTAGCACCTCCCATTCCAGCATGTCCAAACTGATCGTAACGAGATTTTTTCTCAGAATTACTTAAAACTTCGTAAGCCTCAGCGGCCTCTTTAAATTTAGATTCCGCACCAGCATCTCCTTCATTTTTATCTGGATGATACTTCAATGCAAGTTTACGATATGCTTTCTTAATTTCTGAAGAAGAAGCATTTTTAGGCACTCCTAATACGTCGTAATAGTCTCTTTTTTCACTCATAAAACTAATTTATTGTCCCACAACAACTTTGGCAAAACGTATAACTTTATCATTAAGATAGTACCCTTTTTCAACAGTTTCAACAACTTTACCTTTTTGCTTTTTATTTTTTGCAGGAATATTAGCTACCGCTTCATGAATTTCAACATCAAAAACATCTCCTTTACAATTCATTTTCTTAAGACCTTTACTTTCTAAAATTGATGAAAATTTATTATATATCAAATTAAAACCCTCTTTAACTCCATTGAGATCTTCTGAGGTCAAATTGTTTTCAATCGCACGATCAAAATCATCTATAACTGGAAGTAAATCCTTAAGAATATCTTCATTAGCATTAGTTATAATATCAATTTTTTCTTTATTCGTACGCTTTCTATAATTATCAAATTCAGCATGAATTCTGATATACTTATCATTTAGTTCATTATAACGATCTTCGGTAGTAGGTTCAACTTTGACTTCAGAATCAGATTGAACTTCTTCATTAACAGTATCTTTATTTAACTCTTTATTATCTTCCTCTTGATTTTTATTTTCTTCTTCAGACATTACATTTCAATTTTAATCATTTTAATGACAAAAATTTTGCCAATTAAATAAATACGACATCATGTCATAAAATCACTACTAATACGTGTAAAGTTGTCAGAATTAATAAGAACAATAAAAAAATGTTTATTTAACCTATCCTTCTAATATCAGCTCCAAGATTATTTAACCGAATATCAATATCTTCATATCCTCTATCAATCTGTTCTATATTATGGATTACACTCTTTCCTTTAGCAGATAAAGCTGCTATTAATAAAGAGACACCTGCTCTAATATCTGGAGATGTCATTTGAATTCCTCTTAAGTCGTATTTACGATTTAATCCAATCACAGTAGCTCTATGAGGATCACAAAGTATAATTTGAGCTCCCATATCAATTAATTTATCAACAAAGAATAAACGTGATTCAAACATCTTTTGGTGAACTAAAACAGAACCCTTTGCTTGAGATGCAACAACTAATATTATTGATAACAAATCTGGAGTAAAACCTGGCCATGGTGCATCAGATATAGTCATAATTGAACCATCAATAAATGTTTCAATTTCATATGATTCTTGAGCAGGAATATAAATATCATCTCCCTTACGATCTAACTTTATTCCAAGTCTTCTAAATATTGTAGGTATTATTCCAAGGTCATCCCAACTAACATCTTTGATTGTAAGTTCCGATTGTGTCATAGCAGCTAAACCAATAAATGAACCTATCTCAATCATATCAGGAAGAATACGATGATAACAACCACCTAATTCTGTGACCCCTTTTATTTTCAACATATTTGATCCAATACCTGAAATCTTAGCACCCATTAAATTCA
The DNA here is from genome assembly GCA_002709305.1 of Crocinitomicaceae bacterium. Taxonomy (GTDB): domain Bacteria; phylum Bacteroidota; class Bacteroidia; order Flavobacteriales_D; family Crocinitomicaceae; genus UBA4466. Next base: position 66,381 of record PAQM01000012.1, read on the forward strand.
ACATTTTACAAAGTTGTTGTAAATAAGGTTCACAAGCAGCATTATAAATTATTGTCTCACCTTTTGCCATAACTGAAGCCATAACTATATTGGCTGTACCTGTAACAGAAGCTTCATCCATATGGATATAAGCCCCCTTGAGTTTTTTACCTTCAACAGTATAGAAATGTTCTCCTGCATCATAATTAAATGATGCACCAAGACTGATCATACCCGAAAAATGAGTATCTAACCTTCTTCTTCCAATTTTATCTCCGCCTGGTTTTGGTAAATAACCAACACCAAACCGAGCTAAAAGAGGACCAACAATCATTACAGAACCTCTCAATGAACTTGCTCTAACTTTAAAATCTTCTGATTGTAAATACTCTAAATCAATTTCTTTGGCTTGAAAAATATATGTGCCTTTTTGGACTTTTTCAATCTTAACACCCATTGCTTGTAATAAGCCAATTAACTTATTTACATCAACAATATCAGGAATATTAGATATTGTTATTTTCTCAGCAGTTAAAAGCGGGGCACATAAAACTTGCAAAGCTTCATTTTTAGCACCTTGAGGAATTAATTCGCCATTAAGTTTTTTTCCACCATGAATTTCAAATGAAGCCATTTGTTATTTTTTATACTGTTTTTTCTTATATTGCTTCTTATGGTTACTGTTACTAGACTTCCTATTGTTAGAATTTTTAAGACCTAAAGTTTTTAGTAATTGATTTGTACTTATCAAATCTTCATCAGGATTTTCTAAAGTTAATTTACCATTAGACAACTCACTTAATTTTTCAGCAATAACTGTATTTTCAACAGCGGTATTATTATGTTTCAAAAACTGTTTTTTCATATAATTACCCATAATTAAAGACAAAAACTTTCTTTCATTTTCATCTTTAACATTAGCAGAGGCTTGAAGAATTTTTTCTGTATACTGACCAAAATGACCGTAATTAATTTTACTCTTAGGATAATCCATCTGGATTGGTTTCTCTTCAAGACTTTCTCTTTTAGGAATCTCATATGGGGAGTCTACATCTAATTTAAAATCAGACATTATAAATAAATGAGTCCATAACTTATGCCTATAATCATCGACATCTCGAAGATGAGGGTTCAATTGTCCCATTACTTCAATGATAGCTTGTGATGCACGATTTCTTTCATCACGATCTTCTATTTTCATAGCATAAGAAATCATATTCTGGACATTTCTGCCATATTCTGGAAGAAGTAGTTTAGCTCTTGTTGTATTATATTCCATTTGTTATTCTTAGAGTTCGAATCTACTAATTTTCAAGATGCTTCGCAAGTGCAGAGTAAAATATGTCTTTTGCTTCCGATATAAAACCAAAATGTTCGTCATCTACCATCATTTTGCCTTTAGTTACATGTCCTAATAATGTGTATTTCCTTCCAGATGACATCATTTTCTCTAAAAAATCATCCTCTTGGTCTTCATTTACTGTCACTATTATTCTACCTTGACTTTCACCAAATAAAAATGCATCTTCTCTAACCTCAGAATCAGTTACTATATCAAAACCTAAATTCCTAGGAATGGCCATTTCAGTTAATGTAATAAAAACACCTCCATCAGATACATCATGAGCAGAGTTAATCAAATTATCTAATATTAACTCTTTAACTATTTTTTGATTCAAAAATTCTTCTTCTAAATCAAAGTATGGTGCAGGAGATTCATTAATACCATGATAAGAAACCAAATATTCAGATGATGAAATATCATCATAAGAATTTCCAATAATAAAAATTAAATCTCCTTTATATTTAAAATCTAATGTCATTATCTTGTTCTTATCTTCAACAACACCAATCATTCCAATTGTTGGAGTTGGAAAAACAGGAACTTCTTTACCATCAATAACTGATTGATTATAAAAAGAAACATTCCCACCAGTTACCGGTGTTTCAAACTTTAAGCATGCCTTTGACATTCCTTTAATCGCACCTACAAATTGCCAATAGGACTCAGGATTATATGGATTTCCAAAATTAAGACAATTAGTTATAGCACTTGGGTTACCACCTGCACAGACTATGTTTCTGGAAGCTTCTGATACGGCAATCATAGTTCCTATTTCAGGGTCAGCATTAACGTAACGTGAATTACAATCAACACTCATTGCTAAGGCTCTATTTGTTCCCTTAATATTTACTATTCCTGCATCAGAAGGACGATTTGTTGTCATTGTTCCTGTTCCTACCATTGAATCATATTGTTCAATAACCCATCTTTTAGATGCAATATTTGGATTTTCTAATAAATTAAATGCAACATCTTTTAAATTGTCTGGTTGAACAACATTATCAATATTAAATTTTTTAAATTCACTGTAATACTTAGGCTCCTTGTATTCTCTCTGATATACTGGTGCTCCACCACCTAGAACAAGTGATTCAGCAGGAACATCTGCAACTATATTTCCTCCCATCATGTAACGAACTCGTCCACCTTCAGTTACGGTTCCGATTTCTTCTGCATGTAAATCCCATTTGTCAAAAATTTTCTTAACAATATTTTCTTTGCCTTTTTTAACAACAACTAGCATTCTCTCCTGAGATTCAGAAAGTAAAATTTCATATGGTAACATGTTTTCTTGACGAGTAGGAACTAAATCAAGATTGATATCCATACCAACATTTTCTCCAGCGGCACTCATTTCACAAGAAGAACATGTAATACCAGCTGCACCCATATCTTGCATTCCTACAATAGCATCAGTTTGAGCAAGCTCCATAGTTGCTTCCAATAATAACTTTTCCATAAATGGATCACCAACTTGAACAGATGGCAAATCACCTTCAGAATCTTCAGTAATATCTTTTGACGCAAATGCAGCACCTGCAATACCATCTTTACCAGTTGACGACCCAACTATAAAAACAGGATTCCCTGGACCTGCTGATGTAGCAGAAATCACTTTTTCAGGATTAATAATACCTGCTGAAAATGCATTAACCAATGGGTTAGTATTATAAGAATCATCGAAAAAAACCTCCCCTCCAACAATAGGAATACCAAAAGCATTTCCATAATCACCAATACCTTTAACAACTCCTTTTACTAACCATTTAGTTCTATCTCTCAAAATATTACCAAAACGCAATGAATTCATTTGTGCAATTGGACGAGCACCCATAGTAAAAATATCGCGGTTAATTCCACCTACACCTGTTGCTGCTCCTTGATAAGGTTCCAAAGCACTTGGATGGTTATGAGATTCTATTTTAAACACACAACCTATACCATCTCCTAAATCAACCAAACCAGCATTCTCTTCACCTGCTTTAACAAGCATTTGAGGACCTTCTTTTGGAAGTTTCTTTAACCAAAAAATTGAATTTTTATATGAACAATGTTCAGACCACATAACTGAATATACAGCCGTTTCAGTGAAATTTGGTGTCCTACCTAAAATTTCTTTAATCATTTCAAATTCTTCAGCCAATAAACCTAACTCTAATGCCTGATCTAACGTTGCTTCTTCTACTTTTACACCTTTCATAAAACATTATAAATATTATTATAAAATTACATATAATAATATACTAGAGATAAAGAAAGTAAACTCTTTTATTAAAGTTTTTTCACAATTTATCAATAATTAAAAATAAAATAAAATTAGTGTAAAATTGATTTTATAATCTTTAGAATAATTAATTATCTTCGTATTTAGATTTTATAAGATTTAATATGAGTTACGATATAATTGTTATTGGAAGTGGCCCAGGAGGATATGTTACTGCTATTAGGGCTTCACAACTAGGAATGAAGACTGCAATAGTCGAACGTGAATCACTTGGTGGAATTTGTTTAAATTGGGGTTGTATTCCAACAAAAGCATTGCTTAAAAGTGCAAATGTTTTTGAATATCTCTCGCATGCTAGTGATTATGGCATAAAAGTTAAAGATCCAAGTCCCGATTTTAACGCAATGATTGATAGAAGCCGTGGTGTAGCAGATGGTATGAGTAACGGTATTAAATTCTTAATGAAAAAAAATAAAATCGATGTACTTGAGGGTAGTGGAACTTTAAAAACAGGTAAAAAAGTTTCTGTAAAAGATGTTAAAAATAACATTACAGAATATACTGCAACTAAAGCTATAATTATTGCAACAGGTGCTAGATCACGCCAACTTCCAAACCTTAAACAAGATGGAAATAAAATAATTGGATATAGAGAGGCAATGACTTTGAAAGAAAAACCAAAGAAAATGGTTATTGTTGGATCTGGTGCAATTGGTGTAGAATTCGCATACTTTTATAATACGATTGGTACAGATGTAACATTAGTTGAATATTTACCTCAAATTGTTCCTATTGAAGATATTGAAGTTTCAAAACAACTTGAAAAATCTTTCAAAAAATCAGGAATGACAATTAAAACAAATTCTTCAGTAGAGTCAGTAGAAACTTCAGGAAAAGAGTGTATTGTTAAAATAAAAACTGAAAAAGGAGAAGAAGAAATAAAATGTGATATAGTTCTTTCAGCTGCTGGCATCGAAGCTAATATTGAAAATATTGGTCTAGAAGATCTAGGAATAGCTGTAGATAAAGGACGTATATTAGTGAACGATTTCTATGAAACAAACATACCTGGATATTATGCTATTGGAGATGTTATCCCAACAGCTGCTTTAGCTCATGTTGCTTCTGCTGAAGGAATAATTTGTGTTGAAAAAATAGCTGGAGAAAACCCTGACCCACTTGATTATGGCAATATTCCTGGATGCACATATTCATCTCCAGAGATAGCATCCGTAGGAATGACTGAAAAAGCGGCCAAAGAAGCAGGCCATGAATTAAAAGTTGGGAAATTCCCTTTCTCTGCATCTGGTAAAGCAAGTGCAGCAGGAACTAAAGATGGTTTTATAAAATTAATATTTGATGCAAAATATGGTGAACTTCTTGGAGGTCATATGATTGGAGCGAATGTTACTGAAATGGTTGCTGAACTAGTAGCTTTAAGAAAACTTGAAGTCACTGGACATGAACTTATTAAAACTGTTCACCCTCACCCTACAATGTCTGAAGCAATAATGGAAGCTGCTGCTGCTGCTTATGATGAAGTAATACACTTATAGGAAAAGTCATTCTACAAGCAATAAATCATTTTTTGAAAATATTTTCTTTTCAAAAGTAAAATCAATTCGGCCAATATTAATTCCTGCCCAACCAACTTGATTTATTAAAACTGTATTACCATCAATATTTTTTTCTTCCGTTGGTTTATCTAAAAAAGTATGAGTGTTCCCTCCAATAATTAAATGAATATTTCTTGTTTTTTTAGCTAAAATTCTATCTGAAACTTTATTGCTTTTATATTCATATCCTAAATGAGATAAACAAATAACCAAATCGCATCCTTTACTCTTTAAATCTAAAGCAATATGATTTGCAATATCAATTGGATCAATATAAATTGTTTCGCCAAACTTTTTATCAGGAACTAAACCTTTTAATTCTACACCTAGACCAAAAATTCCAATTTTAAGATTACCCTTTCTAATAATTGTATACACTTTTGTATGTCCATCAATCGGTGTATTCTTAAAATCATAATTTGAACATAAAAATGGAAAATTCGCTGATGATTTAGCATTAACAAAACCATCCATACCACCATCAAAATCATGATTTCCTATAGTAGCAGCATCATAACCTAATAGTGACATTAATTTCATTTCAAGGACACCATTAAATTTATTAAAATAAGGTGTTCCCTGAAAAATATCTCCGGCGTCTAATAATAAAACATTATCTTCCTCTGATCGAACCTTTTGAATTAAATTAAACCTACGAGAAACGCCCCCTTTCCCAGGATATTTGTGATGATTTTTAGGGAATGGATCTATATTTGAATGCGTATCATTTGTATGTAAAATAGTCAACTTACTATTGGTCTTTATTTTACTTTCTTGAGATAATACATTTGGAGCAATAATACAACCACTAGATATTAAAATAGAATTACGTATAAAATCTTTTCTATCCATTTTAGTACAAAAAAATTCGATTTTCTTTATTAAAAACTAAATATTTTTGCCTTTTTGCTTCCAAGATCATTGCATCACGCAATAAAATATTTGTATGTATAACATTTATTTTATCTTGAAAAAAAGACATATTATCCCCTCCATTCATTAAGTAGTCTGAAGTAATAACAAAAAAGGAATAATCAACTGGACCAGGGTTTTTAAAATTAATTTTATTAAATTTTAATATTGCATTTGAAATTGGCTCTCCACCTGAAGATATTATATATTTTTCAATTTTTTCAAGAGATGAAAATGGCAACTCAACAATGACAATTTCATTGTCAAAAGGCATTAGCTTATAAATATCTTCAAGATATACATCACCCTTGTTTAAAACACTTCTTAATCCTCCATAATTCAATAAACAAAAATATGATTTCAAACCAAAAACACTTTTATCAACAGAATTCAAAATAGCATCTGCTGACCAATTACCTAATGAAGAATTTGGTCTAGATTTTGTAAAATTATTTTTAGATTTAGAAATAACCTCCCGCATCTCTTTTTCCAAAGAAAGTCGATATGGTAAAATCAAACTATCAGCTTGATTATTCTGTTCTAAGTAATCTGAGATAATATAAGTATTTGATTCTGTAAAGATATTATGAACAGAAGAGCAGGCTATTAAGCCTGCTCCAAAAATAAAATATAATATATATCTAATTATCATTCTATAATAAACTTACGCTTTACAGAACCATAAGGTGTTTCTATAATTATAAAATAAGTGCCTGCAGATAATTCTGAGACATTTAACTCTAATAACGGTGTATTAATTCCATATAAAGAAACAAGTTCACTTCCTTGTAAATTAGTTACAGAATAAGAATTAATTTCCGTATCATTTACTTGAATATATAATTTATCATTTGATGGTACAGGAAAGACAACTAAATTATTTTGAAGTATTTCTTGAATTGAAAGAGGGCATCCATTGGGTAAAAATTGATTATTATCAAAGTCAATATAACATGCATAATTAACTGAATCAATAAAAGGATTTCTATTCCCTTGAAGATTATATATATACTCATGCCTTGCAATTTCATAATTATCAGGTAAATCATTAAAATGCCAATTCTTTAAAATTGTTTCATCTTGTTTATCTGAATCTAAATCACCATTTAGATTAAAACCATAAGCAACTGCAATATACATTATCGCTCTTGCTGCATTTCCTTTATGGGAATCTCTTGGTTCATAGACCATTTGACTACCCATCATTCCTACACTTCCTTCTAGATATGTGAAAACAATATTACCATCAATATCACCCAATGGAAGATTACTTCTTGGTGTATTAGCCTCATATAAATTAGCAGGATATAAATTATGTTGATCATTGTATTCAGGTTGTTCAGGACTATTAGCTGGCCATGAAGGAAACCATGAATGAGCAAATGTATGTTCTCTACTATACTGTGTTGCTGTCCAATCAAAAGGATCATCAAAAACCTTTTTTTCTCCACTTAATGCACATGTAACATAAGACTGTCCACCTATTGTATCTTTAACTTCAAATTCATTCATCATTGTTTGTTTATAAACAAAATAAGTAATCATAGTATGAGGATTAATCAAAGTATTTAAATCCGATACAAATGTTGGTGATGCTGTTGATATTCCATTATAATATGAACCTATATTTTGTCCCAAAGAACTAATATTACCTATGGCTGGGGAATTTGTTAAGTAATTTTCATACCCTCCAGAACCATTAAAAGCATAAACTGAAAAATAATAGTCTTGATTAGCTATAATACCTCGAGGTGTAAAAGAGGTTCCTGGTCCTACATATGCGACTCTTGCATCTCCAACAATATCTCCTCTCAAATAAGAATTTCCGTCTACTGGCATACTTGTTATTGGTGATCCATTTTTCCATAAAACCAAATAATTTGAAGCACCATTACCAGGATTATATTGTGCACCTATGGTATATGCCTCAACAATTGGGAATGTTAATCCTGATGGATTACTTGATGGTTCTGTAGCAACATTATCATTACCTACACCTTCAAAATTAATAACATACGGGTTCTCATCAATATCATTTGAAACTATCTCCATGGAGGCAAAAATTGAACCATTTCCAATTGGAGAAATACTTACAGTAAAAGTTTCAGATCCAAATCCAGGAATTGAAGATCCAGAATAAGAAGTAGAAAACTCTCCTGCATTTGGACCGGTAAAAGACAAACTTGATACAATCAAATTAGAGACTCCTAAGTTTTCAATTGTTACGTTTATAGAGCTTGAATTTCCATAAAAATAATTTGAATTATTTATTTCTGTAATACCATTTATAAGTACATTAGCCTCTACTGTTGGTGGAATATAAACAGCAATATCATTTATATCTCTAGGTAAAATTTGATAATCTGCATTATATTGACCCAACAAACCAGTAACAGTTAGCGGACCTGTTGGAATTGATGTTCCTACCATACTAGTCCCATTAAAAATACGACACTGTATATTATTTATTCCATCGGTTAGAGTATAATTTGTATTTCCCGAGAAAGTACCTGATTCAATAAATGTGACATTTTGAAACTGAATTAATTGGGATTCTAAAGCTTCACCTGCTGAAGAGATTGGAATTTGGAGTGGATTAGGCATTACATTAGCCTGACCATGATTTACTACATTAGTTACTGTGGATATTTCTAACAATCCAGCAAATTCAATTAGCGGACCAGTAACTGTTATTGAATCACCACGACTAACACTTGTAATAGGACCACCATATGCTGCTATACCAGCTGAATAATCTTGCATATAACGAATTACACCTAATTCTGAACCGCATGTAGCGACTCCAGTAACATTTATTGTTTGACCAATACCATATGTTCTGCCATCAGCTATATCTGTTTGTGAAATAGATGATAGACTAACAAAAATTAATGATAGATTTAGCAATATTTTTTTCATTTTTTTTTTTTTAGAATGATGTTCTGATTTTTAATTAAAATTCAAATCCTAGTGAAACATTAAATCTGATTCCTTGCCCAAAAAATACTGATGCAGATTGAGCATTGAAATTATCCTGTACTTCATCAAAATTACGATTATTAGAGGCATCAGAAATATACATAGTATTAAGAGCGTTAAATATATTTCCTCGAAAAATCAAGGAACTATTATTGAAAATCAACCTATAACCAGCATGTATACTCATTAGGCCATAACTTGGAATCTCCCAAGACTCAACTCTTGCTGTTACTCCACTTAAACTTGCAGGATCAAAATCTGAAAAATAACGATCAAAGTATGTATATTTTAATTTAATATATGCTGTCTTAAAGAAGGAGAATCGAAGTGAAGCTCCATAAGTAGATTGGGCAGCATCACCAACATGGACACCAGTAGCGTCAAATGTTATTCTAGTCGTATCATAACCAAATTGCTGATTATTGAATGGTTGAACAGTCTCTGACGAATTCCATGTCCAATCACCATAACTTGCCATAGCTTCAAATGTTAGTGATTTTGTTATTCTATAAGCTAAATCAATTTCAGCTCCCATATGTAAAGCATCCATACCCGGAACATTAATAACAATACTTTCAAGGGGGTCATTCGGATCTTCAATTGTTAAACCATAAGGTAGAGGTCGATTTTCCCAACGAGTAAAATAAGCATTTACATTAACACTTAATATCTTAGAACGAAAACCATAACCTAATTCAAAAGCAGTGATATTTTCATTTACTAATGTATCAAATACTCTGTTATCTGTGTTATCTATTACATTACTAAATTGAGGAGTACGAGATAAATACCCAATATTTAAAAAGATATTCTGCTTTTCTGTAACATTAAAATTAGCTCCAGATTTTATAGTAAAACCAACTCTATTTATCCAATCAGTTTGGTGGTCACGAAGACCAACTGAATTTCTATGATAAATCTCACCATTATAATTAATGGTATCATTATATCCTATTTCAAGAATAGTATCTGACAAAACTAATTGTCTACCTCTATGATAATCAATTCCCTTATAAAAATTAGCAACAGTGGAAAGGTTAGCAAAAGCTGATAAACGCCCATAGGAGTATTCTGCCTGAGCAAATCCACCAATCCATTGAACTAAACCATCTCTATAATTATGCCAAGGTTGTCTTCCAATTTTATCTCCAACAACTTTCATTGAAGAGGGAGCATTTTGATCCTGAGTATTAACGAAATAATCACCTCCTAAAAGATCTAATATTTCATTATAATGAGTCCCTTTATAATATCGATAATCAATCCCACCAGCAATTTTCCATTTATCATTAAGATTATAATCAAACTGAGAAAGACCACCAATCCAAAAATGATTATTTACCGATGCTGATAAAATTTGTGAAGATTTTAATTGAGTTGGATGATATGCAGAATCTGCTGTTGTGGATGTTTGACCAAAAAGGGTTATTTCTTGGTTGTTATAAATAATATTATCCCAATCAACGAGTCCATTTTCATCATATATAATAGAAGAAGCAGAATTAAAGTAACGTTGTCCTCCTCCTCTACCAATTGAACTATAGAGGATATTAGACCAAGATAATTTTTTATTGATTTTCCAAAAATCTTTTAAAGTTATCTGTGGCTTATGATAATAGTTCCTTCTTTCAGCAAAAGCTACTTCTTTTCCATCAATTGTTCTATAACCCCAATGTTCATTATATCTAATCCCTCTATTTTCTGCATTTGAGGTATCTACATAATTTGTCATATATTGATCTACAGTATTTTCATTTAGCCCCTGAGATGCTAAACCTTGTATATAAGTAGTAGTATCATTATCATTTCGAAATTGAGTAATTATATTATATAATTCATCTGTTCCTTCAAACATATTACGACCATATTCAGCATCCCAATATGAAATACCTTGTCGATATGAGCGTTGTCCATGTTGTTGTGGTGCTCCAAAACCACTTAGAGATAATACATGATTACCGATTTTCTTTTGAATTTTTAAATAATAAAATCCACCTTGAGTATTCAAACCATCAACCCAACCATTACCTTGTTTGTATGAACCTGAGAACAAAATACCCCACCCATTTTTTAATGTACCAGACTTATAGGATAAAGAGGTACGAATAAAATCACCAGTTCCATATTCTTGTAATACCTTAATCTTACGTTCACCTCCAGTATTCATAGTCAAAATATTCATTGTACCACCTACAGAAGGCATCGCTAACTTTGTCGCACCTAATCCTCGTTGAACCTGAATTTGTGATGTAATTGCATCTAAACCAAACCAGTTTGACCAATATACCCATCCATTCTCCATATCATTAACTGGAACTCCATCAATCATTACTCCAACATTTCGTTGACTAAATCCACGAATCGTAATTCGTGCATCTCCATCTCCCCCACCTGTTTGAGTAGCATGTACACCAGGCGTAGAATTTAAAATCATTGGTATATCTTGAGAACCTAATTCTTCTGTTAGAACTTTTCTTCCAATTGTAGAAACAGCTACAGGAGTTTTTCTATCCTGGGCTATATTACCAATAACTTCCATCTCTTCTATCTCTTGACTCCCACCCATTAAAATATCATAGATAACTCTTTTGTCATCAACAACTAAAGTAGCTTTTATAGTATCAAAAGATAACATTGTAACAACTATATTATAATCTCCATATGGCACATTATCAATAATATAGTTTCCATCAAAATCAGAGTAGGATTTATATTTTGAAGATATTATAATCTTTGCCCCAACAACCGGCTGACTTGTTACATTTTCAATAATATTACCGGTTACAGTAGCAAATCCTGTCTTTTCGTTTTGACTGAAAGAAACAAAAGATATTAGGAGAATAAAAAAAGTAAAATAAATTCTCATTTAAAGTGAAATAATAATACGTTCTATTTAAAATAATTACTATTTAATTATTAAACGCTTAGTAAGTCTCTTACCAGAACTATCTTTGAGCCTTAAAAAATATACTCCTTTACTCTCATCTAATTCAAGGAGGATAGAATCACTAAAATTACCCTCAATTAACTTAATTTTTTGCCCTAAAGAATTAACCACAAGAATACTTGAATAGCTAGAAATCCCTTTTAAATTAAATGAACCATTTGATGGATTCGGAGTTATCGAAACTAAATCAGTATTCATATCTTCTAGAGAAGCAGGTGCACAATCACAAGCATGTGAACCTAGAGAAAACCAATTACCATATAATTGACCTCCAATATCAACAACAGGTGGTATTGAGTCATACTCCGCTAATGGGTTAAAGTATGAAATTGTTGGATTATTCTCTCCTTTTAAAATAGAAGGCTTACGAATTAAAGAATGATCTTCAGTAACAATATCACCATTTGTTCCAACATATGGAAAAGCAGATGTCCAACCATCTCCTGGATTTTCACCGATCTTACCAAATAGATCTATTAACAATGAATTTGGAATATCTGAAGTAACACCTTTAGCTAATGCAACTGCATCATTTCCATTCCAATAAAAAGCATTAGAAACATCATAAACTGGACAATAAAATGCATCAGCTCTAGCTTGTAATGAGTCCCATATTGGTGCCTCTTGTCCTGTTCCGTTAGGATCTAATTTTTCTAAAACACCAACATGAACATCATATGGTGCAATTGTTCCCGTTAATTGAACAGCATTAGCTGCAGTTGCACTAGTCGCTCCATTAGAAAAGCGAATCACCATATACTGGCTTAAATCAATTGGGTTATTTGTTGGATTATAAATTTCTAATGCTTTATTGGTACTCCAGCCTTCTACATACTCAGAAATAAATAACTCATTGCAAGGAAGAAGTTGACCAAATGCAATTGAATTTATAAGTATACTTAACAAAAGTAAAGTTCGTTTCATAAGAATATATTTTAAATTAATATTTAGAGGTTAAAATTAAGATATTTTAATTTAATATACTCGACTATTTTATTAACAAAACATTAATCTTTTTAACGATTTAGTTTCACAAAACTAAAATACTATTCATTTCATTATTTTAGTAAAAAAAATAATATGTTCAAAAAACTTTTTACACTAACTTTTATAACTTTTATAATATTTTTCAATAATGCACAAAAACTAAGTGTTGAAAAAATTTGGAAGAATTACGAATTCTTTGGTAATTCTATAAATGGTTTTAAATCAATGAAAGATGGAAACTATTTTAGTAAAATAACGCAACAAAATGGTGGGATTACAATAACAAAACACCTATTCTCAAAATATAAAGAAGAAGGAGAAATAATTGTTCCATCTGAAATGTTAAAATACAACGAAAAAACATTACAAATAGATGACTATTTCTTTAATCAAGATGAAACTAAAGTTTTAATAACAACTAAAACAAAACCTATTTACAGAAGAAGCTTTTCAGCTGTGTATTATATTTTAGATATAAAAACAGGTGATTTAAAATCTTTAGATGATGAACATTCACCTCAATCATTAGCTGAATATTCACCTGACGGAAAAAAAGTTTCATTTGTATTTAATAACAATCTTTTTATAAAAGAAATTTCTAGCGGTGAAACATTTCAAGTAACTCAAGACGGTAAAAAAAACAACTTAATTAATGCCTCAACTGACTGGGTTTATGAAGAAGAATTTGCAATAACAAAGGCATATGATTGGTCATACGACAGTAAAAATATTGCTTTCTTAAAATTTGATGAATCAAAGGTTAAAGAATTTACAATGACATATCATAATGACCTTTATCCTTCACTGTATACATTTAAATATCCTAAAGCTGGAGAAGAAAATTCAGTAGTCACAGCTCATATATACAATATAGATAATAAAAAAACTTCCTCCATAAATCTTGGAAGCTACGAATACATTCCGAGACTAAAATGGTCAAACTCACAAAACAATCTAATTATTCAAACTTTAAATCGACACCAAAATAATCTTAAATACCATTTAATTTCAATAGAAAATTCAAAAATTGAATCAAAAATATTTTTTGAGGAAAATTCTAAAACATATATAGATATAGATGACAATCTTTTAATACTAAATGATGGTAAATCAATCTTAAGGACAAGTGAAATTGATGGTTACAACCATATTTATAGACTTTGTTTTGATGGATCAACAAACCAAATAACAAAAGGTAATTGGGATGTAATTGAATTCCTAGGGATTGATAATAAGAGCAAACAAATATATTACACCTCTGCTGAAGCAGGTCCAATTCATAAAGGAATTTACAAAATAGATGTTAACAGTAATAAGAAAAGTTCTATTAGTCTTACGAAAGGTTCAAATGATGCAGAATTTTCAAATGGAATGAAATATTTTATTAAAACATATTCTAATGCAAATACTCCACCAGTTATTTCACTATGTAATAATAAAGGAAAAGAACTTGCTATATTGGAGGATAATAATGCGCTCAACAATCGATTATCAAAATATAAATTAAGTAAAAAACAGTTTATTCAATTTAAAGGAAAAGAAAAAAAATTAAATGGATGGATAATTAAACCAAATGATTTTAATCCTAAAAAAAAATATCCTGTTTATATAAATATATATGGAGGGCCAGGCTCAAATATGGTTTCAGATTCTTGGGGAGGTGCTAATTATATGTATCACCAACTGCTCGCACAAAATGGATATATTATAGTTTCTGTTGACCCTAGAGGAACAATGTATAGAGGAAGAGATTTTAAAAAATCAACATACCTACAATTAGGAAAATTAGAAACAGAAGATTTTATAGCTGTTGGTAAAGAACTTCAAAAATATAATTACATAGATAGTTTAAGAATTGGTATCATGGGATGGAGTTATGGTGGCTTTATGACTTCATTAGCTATGACAAAAGGTGCAGATGTATTTAAAATGGGAATAGCTGTAGCACCAGTAACTAATTGGAGATACTACGATAATATTTATACAGAACGTTTTATGAGAACCCCAAAAGAAAATAAAGCTGGATATGAAAACAACTCACCGATAAATTTTGTTGAAAAATTAAAGGGAAAATATTTATTAATTCATGGCTCAGGAGATGATAATGTCCATTATCAGAATACGATGGAAATGATAAATGCATTGGTTAAAGCAAACAAACAATTCGATGTATTTATTTATCCAAATAAAAATCATGGTATTTACGGAGGTAATACAAGAAATCACTTATTTAATATGATGTTCAAATATACATTGAATAACTTGTGATTTTTTTTAAAATAAAATTGTAAAGAATTATATAAGATTGAATTAGTTCTATTATCTTCGTGTTAATTCAAGAATACAATCATATTTAAGGTAAGATGAGTGAAATTGCTAAATTAGAATTAAACGGAAAACTATATGAACTTCCTATCATAGAAGGTAGTGAAAACGAAAAAGGAATTGATATTAGCAAACTTCGTAGTACCACCAATGGATATATTACTATAGATCCGGGGTTTAAAAATACTGGAAGCACAAAAAGTGGAATAACATACCTTGATGGAGAAAATGGTATATTACGCTATCGAGGATACCCAATTGAACAACTAGCTGAAAAAGCAAGTTTTTTAGAAGTTTCTTTCCTAATTATTTATGGTGATTTACCTACTAAAACTGAATTAGATTCATTTAAAGAAAGCATTACAAATCATACTTTAGTTCACGAGGATATGAAGCAATTTTTTGAAGCATATCCAGCTAAAGCTCATCCAATGGGAGTTTTAGCATCTATGGTATGTTCGCTGTCAACTTTTTATCCTGAATCTCTAGACCACAATAGAACTCCAGAAGCTAAAGATTTAACTATACATAGATTAATTGCTAAGCTTCCAACTTTAGCTGCTTGGTCATATAAAAATGCAATGCGACATCCATTTATGTACCCTAACAATAATTTTGATTATTGTGAAAACTTTCTTCATATGATGTTTGCAATGCCTACTTCAGAATACAAAACAGACTCTACAATAGTTTCTGCTCTAAATAAACTACTCATACTACATGCTGATCACGAACAAAATTGTTCAACTTCAACTGTAAGAATAGTAGGTTCATCTCACGCTAATTTATACGCTTCAGTATCAGCAGGAATTTCAGCACTATGGGGCCCTCTTCATGGAGGAGCAAATCAAGCTGTAATAGAAATGTTAAATCAAATTGCAGATGATGGTGGCGATGTAGATAAATGGGTAGCAAAAGCAAAAGATAAAAATGATACTTTTAGACTAATGGGATTTGGTCATAGAGTATACAAAAACTTTGATCCTAGAGCAACAATAATTAAAAAAGCTTGTGATGATGTTTTGAATAAATTAGGTGTCAAAGATCCTTTATTAGAAATTGCAAAAAAATTAGAGAAGGTAGCACTAGAAGATGAATACTTTAAAGCAAGAAATTTATACCCAAATGTTGATTTTTATTCTGGAATAATATACAAAGCTATTAATATTCCAACAGAGATGTTTACAGTAATGTTTGCTCTTGGCCGCCTCCCAGGATGGATTGCTCAATGGAAAGAAATGATTCAAAATGACGAACCTATTGGTAGACCTCGTCAAATATACAACGGTAAAAATCACCGTGATTATATTCCAGTTGAAAAACGATAAATTTTAATCTTGAAATTTAGCTTTTTTGGAACCTGCATAAATAGAATAATTTCTAAATGAACACTCTAAGTCTCCATTAAAAACTTTTATTTTTTTATTGGGTTTTAACCCTAAGTCTTTATACGCTTCTATATTAGAAGAGAGAATCCAACAATTAAAACCTTGCAATTCTCTTTTCATCCAATCTCCAAGTTTACTATACATTAAATTAATATCATCACCCATTCTTTTCCCATATGGTGGATTTGAAATCAATATGCCAACATCTACATCTTTTCTTACCTCATCAAATGAACAAAGACTAATATCAACAAAACGACCTACAGATAATTTACCTAAATTTCGTCTTGCCTTTAATACCATTTGAGAATCAATATCTGAACCACTTATTTTACATGGAAACTCTTTTACATATTTAATTGATTTATCAAGAATTTCAGCCCATAATTCATTATTATAATTAATTAAGTTTTTAAAGGCAAAATGATTTCTTTCAACTACAGAAGGTATTCCCGAAGCTAATAATGCTGCCTCAATTAAAATAGTTCCGGAACCGCAAAAAACATCAATTAATGGTGATTTTCTATCCCATCCTGACATACGAATTAATCCTGCTGCAACGACTTCATTTAAAGGAGCTTCACCAATTTGATCACGGTATCCTCTTTGAAATAATGGTGCACCACTTGTATTCAATGAAACTACTACTTCATTATTATTAATATATACATCAAATAATACTTGAGGTGATTTAACATTAACATTCGGTCTTCTATTATAAACGCTCCTAAACTTGTCTACAATAGCATCTTTAATTAAGAAAAATGGATATTGAGTATGTTTAAATATATCTGAAAAAACAGCACCTTTTACGGCAAATGTTTTATCTACATCAAAGTAACTTGTCCAATCGATTTGCAAAGCTTTATTATACAAATCTTTTTCTGTTCGAATTTTAAAACGATTAACTTGAACTAAAACCGAAATAGCACAACGCGAATGTAAATTTAAATAATAGACATCTTTCCAAGTTCCTTTAACTTGAACTGCCCTATTTAATATTGTATAATTTAAATAACCTAATTCTTTTAATTCATCACTAAGAACTTCTTCTAAACCGAAAATAGTTTTCAAGGTGATAATTAATATTTTTTTGTCTTCTATATCTTTCAATATTTTTACTTTAAGGTGAAAATTATCTCTTATTTTTGTACAAAAGAACAAAATTGTGAAAACAATATTAATATTTCTCTTAACTTTTAACATAATCATCTCTCATTCTCTACTTAGTCAAAAAAAAATTGGCGTAGTATTAAGTGGCGGTGGTGCAAAAGCATTTGCACATATTGGTGTTTTAAAAGCTCTTGAAGAAAATAATATACCTGTTGATTATATTGTAGGCACATCTTCAGGAGGATTAATAGGAGCTCTATACGCTTCTGGATATTCACCAAAAGAAATCGAAGATTATGTACTAAGTGAATTATTCCAAATAGCTAGCTCTGGAAAAATTAAAAGAAATCAAAACTTTCTACTTCATAAACAAGAACCAAATGCCAAAATGTTCGGTATGTCTTTTTCTAAAGAAAAATTTTTAAAAAAATCGTTACCAACTAATTTCACATCATCGAATTTACTTGACTTTGAAATGATGCATTTATTAGGGAAATCAAACTTTTATAATAATAATTTTGATAGTCTTTTTATTCCTTTTAGATGTGTAGCATCAGATATTTCGAAAAAAGAAAGTGTCATTTTCAAAGAAGGAAAGCTAAATGAAGCTGTTAGAGCTTCAATAACTTACCCATTCTATTTAAGGCCTATAAAAGTCAATGATATCCTTATGTTTGATGGTGGACTATATAACAACTTCCCTACTAATATTCTTGAAAATACATTTAATCCAGATTATATAATAGGAAGTAATGTTGGATACAATGCTGATCCACCTGATGAAAATGAAATATTATCTCAAATAATAAATATGCTTGCATTTCATTCTAATTATAATTTACCAGAGAACAAGGGGTGTTTAATACAAACAGATACAAGAATATCAACATTTGATTTTAAAGATGTTGAACAAGCAATTATTGATGGTTATAACACAGCTATAAACAAAATAGACCTAATAAAAACAAATATTGAAAGAGAAATAACAAAACAAGAAATTTCTAAAAAGCGGAAAGAATATAAAAATAAAAATATACCAATAACAATTTCATCTGTTAAGATTAATAACCCTAACAAAAAATTAAACTCATTATCCAAATCTATTCTAAAAGAAAAAAAATCAGAAATATTAAGTCTAAATGAATTAGAAAAACGTTATTTCAGACTATATTCTATACCTCAAATAGACTTTGTTTTCCCCACTCTTGACCTTAAAAAAGATAGCACATATAATTTAAATATAAATATAAATAAAGCAAAAGAAATCAAAATTGATGTAGGTGGGCATATATCATCAAGATCTGTTAATACGGGGTACATAGGTGTTTCTTACCAAACAATAGGGAAAATAGCTACAAAGACAGAATTATCATCTTACTTTGGGAAATTCTACGGTTCTGGTAAAGCAACCTTTACGATTGAATTCCCAAGAGTCTATCCAACTTCAGCCTCTTCATATTTTGTTTTAAACCGATGGGATTACTTTAAAAGCTTTGCTACATTTTTTGAAGATGTTAACCCATCTTATGTAGTGCAAGAAGAAATGTATGCTGGAATTAAAATTAATCATCCTCTTGGGAACAATATAAAAAGTACTTTAGATGGAAGAATATTTAACACAGAAGATAATTACTATCAAACAAGTCAATTTAATAATCAAGATACCTCTGACATAACAAAATTTAATGGAAGTTCAATCATCTGGAGTATTACTCAAAATAGCCTAAATCGAAAACAATTTTCAAATAGTGGTCATTATTTTAAAACCTCAATAAGATATGTTAATGGACGTGAAAACACTATTTTTGGTTCCACAAATAATTCATCAAATAATTCATTAAAATATCATGATTGGTTTAACATTGGTTTTGAATTTCAATCATTTGTGATTAATCAACCAACATTTCATTTCGGATTTCAAGGACAAATTCAATATAGTACACAATCTCTTTTCAACAACTTCACAGCAACAGTTCTTTCAACTCCAGAATTTAATCTAGTCCCTGATGCTGGCACATATCTACTTAAAGAATATAGGTCACCACAATTTGCAGCAATAGGAATAAATACAATATTTACAATATTTAAAAAATTTGATTTACGTATAGATTCATATATATATCAACCTTTCATGCAAATAATTAATAATAATGGCAACGTAGATAAATCTTATTTGTTAAATGGTACAACCTATATGAACTCATCCTCCATAGTTTATAATAGTTTTATCGGACCAATAAGATTAACCTTAAATTATTTTCCAGAACAAATTCAACCATTTTCTTTTCAATTTAGTTTAGGATACGTTCTGTTTAATGATAGAGCCATTAGATAATATTATATTTACCAAACAAACAAAAAAATAAAATGAAAAAAATCATCTCAGGTATACAACAAATGGGTATTGGTGTTCCTAATGTTCAAGAAATATGGAAATGGTACCGTACTTTTTTTGGAGTTAACATACGTGTATTTGAAGATGCTGCAGAAGCACCTTTAATGATTAAATATACAGGTGGAAAAGTTCAAAGTAGAACAGCATCTCTCGCATTAAGTATGGAAGGTGGTGGTGGATTTGAAATTTGGCAATACACATCTAGGAATACAGAAAAAGCAAAATTCGAAATTAAACTTGGAGATTTCGGATTATATGCTTGTCGAATTAAATCTCGTAATGTTGAAAAATCATTTAATTATTTTAAAAAAAATGGTGTTAAAATATTAGGTGGATTATCTAAAACTCCAAATGGAGAATTCTCTTTTTTTTGTCAAGATCCAAATGGAAATATTTTTAATATTGTTGAAGGTAAAGGATGGTTCAAAAAAACAAATCACCCCTCATTTTGTGGAGGTGTAGCTGGAACTTTAATAGGTGTAAGCGACATAGAAAAATCAATTAGTTTATATCAAGAAATTCTTGGATATGAAACAATAGTTTACGATAAAATAGGTGTTTTTAAGGATTTTGCTAGTTTACCAGAAGGAAAATCAAAAGTAAGAAGAGTATTGCTTACTCATAAAGAACCGAGAAAAGGTCCATTTGGTCGTTTACTTGGACCAAGTCAAATTGAACTTATACAAGCCCTTGATAGAAAAGATTGTAAAAAAATTTTTGAAAACAGATTTTGGGGAGACTGGGGATTTATACATTTATGTTTTGATGTTCAAGGTATGGACCAATTAAAAAAAGAATGTGAATCAAAAAATTATAAATTTACAGTAGATAGCTCGAGTACATTCGATATGGGAGAAGCAGGAGGAAGATTTTCATATATTGAAGATCCTGACGGAACACTAATCGAATTTGTGGAAACACATAAAATACCTGTTATTAAAAAAATCGGATGGTATATAAACCTAAAAAATAAAAATCCAAATAAATATTTACCAAATTGGATTTTATTAGCAATGGGTATTAATAAAGTAAAAGATTAATTAATAATTCTCGTATATCAACAAATTATATTAATAGACCAAACTAATTTTATTAATTTTAAAGTACAAACAGAAAGAATGAAAAAAACATTTGGATTATTAGCAAGTATTGTATTTTTTTTGTTTTCATGCAAAGAGGAAATTGAACTGACAGGAAACTTTAAAGAAACAGCTGTTGTTTATGCATTATTAGATGCATCAGAAAGTACTCATATGATGAAAATAACACGCGCTTTTATAGGTCCAGGTAATTCTTATGAGTTTGCACAAATTCCTGATTCAAGTTACTTCCCACAATTAGAGGGTACAATTACTGAATTAAATAATGGTATACCAACAGGTATTTCATGGAATCTCAAGGATACAATCATAACAAATAAAGAAACTAATGGTGCATTTTATGCGCCTGAACAAAAATTATATTATTTCAATGGATTACTTAATGAAAATTATGAATATAAACTCGATTTAAGCATTAATGATGGTGAATTTACTGTAACATCAACAACAGAATTGGTAAGAACATTAAATGAAAGTATATCTGGTGCAACTCAACCATATAAATTCATTGATAATTCAAATGAAACTAGAGCATCAAATGTACATATAACTAACACTCAAAATGCTCGTAAACTTGAAGTAAATATTAATGTTGAATTTACGGAGTGGATTGGTAATACACCAAATATTAAATCATTCACCTATACAGGTGGAACATCTGATTGTGAAAACAATAGTGACAAAATATTTGCATTAAGTGGACAAACTTTCATGGATAATATTGTTGATGCATGTACAGATGACCCTTCAATTACGAAAAGAACTTTTAACTCAATAACAACAGTATTTACTGGGGCCTCTGAAGATTTGGCAGAATACATATCTGTTAATGAACCTTCAACAGATTTAGCACAGAATAAACCATCATTTACAAACCTACAAGCATCAGGAGAATACAGAGCAGTTGGAATATTTACCTCTCGTTCAACAAAATCTGTTTTTAAACCTTTTATTGATCCAACTGGTCAAGCAAATGTAAGAGTTATTGATAAAAAAACTACACGATATATATGTCAAAATCTAGGTATGTTATTTTGTAGCGATCATCCAGGTGATCAATCTTCTGCTGATGATGCATGGAATTGTAACTAATTTTTATATTTATTTCTATTAAATTTAGCGTATGCCTGAAAGGAAAACGCTTTTCGCTAATGTAATTTTACCGATTCCCATTCGGAAAGAATTTACATACCGTATTAAACACGAAATGAGCAAAATTGTTTTTGCAGGAGCAAGAGTAGTGGTACCGTTTGGTAAGACTAAATTAATCACTGGTATTATTACTTCCATTCACGAAAATATACCAAAAGATTACCAAGCAAAGTATATTGAACATCTACTTGATAATCAAGCAATAATTACTGAAGAACAATATACTTTCTGGAAATGGATATCAAATTATTATATGGCTCCAATCGGAGATGTAATGAACGCTGCTTTACCAGCAAATTTAAAATTAGCAAGTGAAACTAAAATTGTATTAAATCCAAACTTCACTATACAGGAAAAATTTTTTACCGAAAGAGAGCTCGACATCATTTCTACATTAGAAATTAGACAATCACTTGATCTAAAAGAAATATCAGAATTACTAGGAATAAAGACTATACAGCCAATAATAAAAACACTAATTGATAAAAAAGCAATTCTTTCTTTAGAGGAATTAAATGATAAATTCAAAATAAAAACTGCAACTTTTATTCAATTTACAAATAAGTATCTAAATAAAAATTTACTTAACGAAGTGGTTGAAAATTATAAGAAATATAAAAATAAAGAAAAACAACTTAAAGCAATATTATCAATAATTGATGAAAAAGATAACACACCAATATTACGTGAAAAATTAACACAAAATAATATCTCTATTTCTTCACTTAATACACTAGAAAAAAATGGGATTATCGTACAGGAAAAAAGAGCAATCACCAGACTAAACAATCATGAAGAAGGTGTTGAAGAATTTAAAGCCCTTTCTAAATCACAAAATAAAGCACTAAAAGAAATTCATAAATCATTTAGTGAAAAGAAAGTGACTTTATTACATGGAGTGACTGGATCTGGCAAAACAGAAATTTATGTTCAGTTAATTCAAGAAGCATTAGATATAGGAGAACAATGTCTTTTTTTACTTCCTGAAATAGCTTTAACAACTCAATTAATTAAACGATTATCTAGATATTTTGGAGAACAAATAGGAGTATATCACTCAAAATTTAATCAGAATGAACGGGTTGAAATTTGGAATAATGTTCTTAATAATAATCCAAATAAATTTCGAATTATTTTAGGAGCAAGATCTTCAATATTCTTACCATTTCAAAATCTAGGTTTAATCATAGTAGATGAAGAACATGAATCAAGTTTTAAACAATATGACCCATCACCAAGATATAATGCACGTGATTGTGCTATTGTTCTAAGCTCTATTCATAAAGCAAATATACTGTTAGGATCAGCCACTCCCTCTATAGAAAGTTATCAAAATGCCAAACAAGGAAAATACACATTAGTTAATCTACATGATCGTTATGGATACGTAACACTTCCTGAAATCCAATGTGTTGATGTAAAAAAAGAGAGAAAACAAAAAAGTATGAAATCTCATTTTACTACATCCCTTCTTAATCAAATAAAAAAATCACTAGAATTAGGGGAACAAATTATTTTATTTCAAAATAGACGTGGATATACACCTAGATGGGAGTGTGGAATTTGCAATTGGACTCCTAAATGTGAGAATTGTGATGTCTCTTTAACTTATCACTTAAGTGGAAATGTATTAAAATGTCATTACTGCAGCTATAATATAAAACCTATTGGCAAATGTAGTTCATGTGGGAGTAATAACCTAAAAATGCTTGGATTTGGAACAGAAAAAATTGAAGATGAACTTGAAAAAATATTTCCTAAAAAAATTATAAAGCGACTTGATTTTGATACTACTAGATCTAAAAATGCATATTCTAATATTTTAAATGATTTCGATACAAGAAAAATTGATATTCTTATTGGTACACAAATGATAACAAAAGGATTAGATTTTGACAACGTAAATTTAGTAGGAATATTGGATGCAGATATGCTTTTGAATAGACCTAATTTCAGAGCTTTTGAAAAATCTTTTCAACTAATGACACAGGTGGCAGGAAGAGCTGGGAGAAGAAAAAAACGTGGAAAAGTAATAATTCAAACAGGCGATCCTAACCATTGGGTTATTAACAAAATCATTAACCATGACTTTATTTCTTTCTTTAAAAATGAAATTGTTGAAAGAAATAACTTCTTCTATCCACCTTTTTATAAAATAATTGAAATCAATCTTAAAAATAAAAATGAAAATATACTTCAAAATTCATCCGAAAGATTAGCCTCAGATTTACGCGAAATATTTAAAGAACGCGTATTAGGTCCAGAACACCCAATTATAAAGAGAATTTACAACTACTATTTAAAAAGAATCACACTAAAAATAGAACGCAATACCAATGATAAAAAAGTTAAAGATCGAATACTTGAAGTAATTGATAACTTTTATAGTGACCCTTACAATAAATCCACAAGAATAAATATTGATGTTGATCCGGCTTAACCTAAATATGGTTTTAACATGCTACTCCTAGAATTTTGTTTTAATCTACGAATAGCTTTTTCCTTTATCTGTCTAACCCTTTCTCTTGTTAAATCAAACCTCAAACCTATTTCTTCTAGTGATAATGGAGATTTTTGACCTAATCCGAAATACATTTTAACAACTTCTCCCTCCCTAGCTGTTAAAGTTGAAAGTGAACGATGGATTTCTTTTCTTAGAGAATCATCTATCAAACCTTTTTCTGGGCCAGGAAGTGAATCATTTGGTAACAAATCATACAGACTAGATGATGAATCATCTCCATCAACTAAAGGTGCATCCATAGATACATGCCGACCATTACTTTGTAACAACTGATGAACATCATTGACAGATATTTCCATATATTCTGCAATTTCTTGAGCCAACGGAGGTCTCTCTAGACGTTGTTCTAACTCTGAAAATGCTCTATTAATCTTATTAATTGAACCTATCTTATTTAAAGGTAAACGAACCACTCGTGCTTGTTCTGCCAAAGACTGTAAAATAGATTGTCTAATCCACCATACAGCATATGATATAAATTTAAAACCTCTCTTTTGATCAAAACGTTTTGCAGCCTTAATTAAACCTAAATTTCCTTCGTTAATTAAATCTGGTAATGAAAGACCTTGATTTTGATATTGTTTGGCTACTGAAACAACGAACCTTAAATTTGCTTTCGTTAATTTTTCTAATGCACACTTATCTCCAGCTTTAATCCTGATAGCTAAATCAACCTCTTCTTCAGGACTAATAAGTTCTACTCGACCAATTTCAAGTAAATATTTATCTAAAGATGCTGATTCACGATTCGTTACCTGTTTAGATATTTTCAATTGTCTCATACACACCAAGTTTTATGTCCCACTATATATATAACGTAAAAAAAAAAAAATGGTTGGGAATTTATTTAAATTTTGTAATTAAAATTGAACATTTATCTTAAAATCAATATGTATTTTAGGCATTTAATTAAACATGTAATATGAAAATTTTAATGGTTTGTTTAGGCAATATTTGTAGATCACCCTTAGCTCATGGAATTTTAAGAGAAAAAATTAAGCTAAATAATATAAACGCAAGTGTAGATTCTGCAGGAACATCCAACTATCATATTGGAGATCCTCCTGACTTTCGTATGATAACAACTGCTAAGCTAAATAACATAATGATTGAAGACTTAAAGGCTCGACAATTTACAACAAAAGACTTCTATGACTTTGATATAATTTATGTTATGGATAAAAATAATTACGATAATGTAATCCAACTTGCTAAAAACAAAGAACAAAAAGAAAAAGTCAAAATGATTCTAAATGAAATAACACAAGGAATGAATCACAATGTACCCGATCCATATTATGGTGGTAATAAAGGATTTGAAGAAGTTTTTAATATGTTAGATCAAGCAACTGATAAGATTATAAAAAATCTACTAAAATGAAAAAAGGAATAATATACTTAATACCAAACACACTTGGAGATGACTCAATCGAGAAGAGCACCCCTGTTTTTGCCATAAAAAAAATAAGTAATATTCGTTTTTTTATTGTAGAAAATGTTAAATCAGCACGACGTTATTTAAAAAAAATAGATCGATCATTTCCTATTGATACATGTGAATTCTATGAATTAAAGAAAAAAAATGATATACACAGTATCCATACATATATAGATAATAATATTAGCGGAAACGATATCGGTCTTATTTCCGATGCTGGATGTCCATGTGTTGCAGATCCTGGATCTCAAATTGTTTCAATCGCTCATGAAAAGGGCATTAAAGTTCATCCATTTGTTGGCCCATCCTCTATACTCCTAACATTAATGGGTAGTGGTTTTTCAGGTCAAAAATTTTCTTTTCATGGATATCTGCCAAAGAATCGAAAAAATAGAATTCTTGAAATTCAAAATTATGAGAGAGATAGTAGAAAGAATGGCACTACACACTTGTTTATGGATACTCCATATAGAAATATGAATGTTTTAGATGACTTATTAAATGAGCTATCTGACAAAACACACCTTTGCATTGCTTCAAATATTACATTAGCTAAAGAATCTATTAAAACAATGGAAATTAAAGAATGGAGAAAAAATGCATATGATTTAAATAAGAAACCTACAATGTTTGCAATTGGAAGAATACAAAGTTTTATTTAATTCCTCTTCTTTTTTTTATGGCTTCATATGAATCTTGAATTTTCTGAAATTTTTCTTTCGCTCCTTTTTGATATTCAGGCCCCATTTGTGAAACTTTATCTGGATGAAATTTTATAGCCATTTTACGATATGCTTTTTTAATTTCATCATCTGTAGCGGTTTTTTCAATCCCCAAAACCTTATAGTCAGAATCTACATTTCTATAAAACATATTCTTAACACTAGTAAAATCAGTTTGAGAAACCCCTAGCATGGAAGCAATTTTATTTATCACATCAATTTCAGATGGAGATACATCTCCATCTGCTTTTGCAATACCGAACATATAATGTAATAATTGTACCCTAACTTCGGGACGCATTCTTAATTTTATATCTTGACAAATTTGATGTAAAGGAATGTTACCTGAATCTAAAAATCTTTTTAAAACTTGAAGATGTTGTGTGGAAAAACGATTACCAAACTGCTGAATTAAAAAAGTCTTAACATATTTTAACTCCGACTTCAAAACTTTGCCATCAGCACGCATAACAGCTGCAGACAAAGCCATTAACATAGTAGGGATATCACTTTGTGAAGATCTCTGTTGATAATAATTAAATATATCTTCTGGCGAAAAAGTGCGACTTCGTTGTCTGCCTTGAGATTGAGATTTATTTTTTATTTCGTTATAATTATCTATCGATGAACCAATAACAAAACCTATAAATCCTCCCAAAAAACTTCTACCAAGCAATAGAAAACCTGCAATCGCTAATACCCACTTAAACAATATCTTAAAATTTTAAAAAAATATTATAGAACCTAGAATATATTAAACTAAATCAATACTCCTTTCAATAAAATTATTTAATTCTTCTCCTTTTAATAAACCTTGAGAAAGTAATGCAATATCTATTAATTGCTTTACTTTTTTCGTCTTAGTTTTAGATGTTTTTACATTTAAAATTTCTTCTATCTTATTATGATTAGAATTAACTAAAACATTGTATGTTTCAGGAAAAGCACCATAAAATCCTGCACCTCCCATCTTTTGTTGCTCTTTCATTCTGCGAATAAATTCAGGTTGCGTTATTATTATTGGAGCATCATCTGAACTCATACTTTCAAATTGAAGCTTATACTTATCACCATTTAATTCAGACTCGAAAATAGGTTTAAGGGTTTCCTCATCCTCTTTCGATAATTTAGATGGAATTTCTTCATCTTTTTGTATTAATTTATCTAATGAATCAGAATCAACACGAGCAAACATAACATTTTCTAATGTTTGTTCTAAGTTAGCAATCCAGTGTGAAGCTAGTGGACTATCAATATGTAACACATCATATCCTCTATCTTTTGCTTTTTGAACAAATCCATATTGTTCTTCAACACTATTAGTATACAATAATACTACTTTTTTATCTTTATTAGTTTGAAGGGTTTTAACCTTTTTTTGGAATTCATCTAAAGTGAAATATTTACCCTCGCTATTTTTAACTAAAGTGAAATTTTTAGCTTTTTCTGTAAACTTTGTATCCGATAACATCCCATATTGAACAAATATTTTAAGATCTTCCCATTTAGACTCAAAATCTTTACGATCTTTCTTAAACATCTGAGCTAACTTATCCGAAACTTTTTTTGTGATATGAGTTGATATCTTTTTTACATTTCCATCACTCTGTAGATATGATCTAGAAACATTTAATGGAATATCTGGAGAATCAATTACACCATGAAGTAAAGTTAAAAATTCAGGTACTATCTCTTCAACACTATCAGTAATAAAAACTTGATTAGAATATAAATTAATTTTATTTTTTTGAATCTCTAAATTTTCTTTTATTCTTGGAAAGTATAATATTCCTGTTAGGTTGAAAGGATAATCAACATTAAGATGAATATGAAATAAAGGTGGTTCAAATGTCGAAGGATATAATTCTCTATAAAAAGAACCATAATCGTCTTCTTTAAGTTCTGATGGAGCTTTTGTCCAAGCAGGAGAAATATTATTTACTTGGTTGATACTATCAACAGCAACACGCTTTATATTTCCATCCTTGTCTTTTTCACCTGAAGGATCATCAACATATTCTGTCTTAGTTCCAAAAATGACAGGAATAGGCAAAAATTTACAATACTTATCTAAGATACCTTGAATTCTTGATTTTTCTAAAAACTCTTTTGAATCTTCATTTATGTATAAAACTATATCCGTACCTCTATCCTCTTTTTTAATATCAGTAATAGAATACTCTGGTGATCCATTACTTTCCCATTGAACAGCCTTTGATCCTTTGCTTCTAGATAAAGTTCGTATTTGAACTTTTTCTGAAACCATAAATGCCGAATAAAAACCTAATCCAAAATGCCCTATAATTTGTTCTGCACCTTCTTTCCCTTTATATTTTTCAACAAATTCTTCTGCACCTGAGAAAGCAATTTGATTAATATATTTATCAATTTCATCAGCAGTCATACCTACACCTCGATCTCTAATAGTTAATGTTTTTTTATCAGAATCTAAGATTATTTCAACTTTTAAATCACCTAATTCTCCCTTAAATTCTCCATTACTAGATAAAAACTTTAATTTCTGTGAAGCATCTACTGCGTTTGAAACCAACTCTCTTAAGAAAATTTCATGATCTGAATACAAAAATTTCTTTATGATTGGGAAAATATTTTCCGTTTGTACATTAATTTGACCTTTTTTCATATAATCTTTTTTTATATCTCTCTATGTCAATCTTTATGCCATATAATATTTTATGACAAACTGTCGTAGAGAAGCAATTAAAATAAGACAGAACGTCTTAAATATTTTGTTTATGTAAAAAATTTAAATTCCATAGACATTAAAAACTTCATTTATTGAACCATAAGTATTTAATTTCACCTCAGAAATTTCTTTTTTTGAAAACCATTTGACTTTGGAAATATCCTCCTCTAATTGAGGTGATAAAACATCGTTACCTAAATAATTGAACTTATACCAATAGACCTTCTTAAGTATCATTATTCCTTTAAACATATAGGTATGATAGGTAATTGTCAATAACTTTTCTATAGTGTGCCCTGAAATACCACATTCCTCATTTATCTCTCTTTTTGCGGCATGTTCTGGACTCTCATTTTTTTCAATTTTTCCTTTTGGAAGATCCCATAAACCATTTCTTTTAATTATCAAAAACCCAGATTCCGATTCAACTAGACCTCCAGCAGCTTCAACTAATTTATATTCTGAAAATAATCTTTCAAAATCACTATCAATATTATTAGAAAATATAAACAAAGGATTTTCTATTGTAATATCATGCAATAAACATTCAATATCTTTGGGAAAAGCTATTAATTGACTTGCATTAATGGTATATTTTAAGTTTTCTGAAAAATTTGAATCATCTAAAATGATTATTGGTCTGTGATCTATAAAAACTTTGTACATTTGCAACAATGATTTTAAATGAAGATAAAGCACTAAAAGTAGCAGAATTTCTATTACAAGCCAAAGCTATTAAACTTAATCCAAAAAATCCATTCATTTGGGCTTCTGGAATTAAATCTCCCATATATTGCGATAATAGAATAACACTTTCATATCCACAAATAAGAACATTTATTCGTCAAGCATATACTGAAAGTATTATTGAACGATATGGAAAACCTGATATTATTGCTGGTGTAGCAACTGGGGGTATTCCTCAAGGGGCTTTAGTTGCTCAAGAGCTTGGTATTCCATTTATATATGTCCGTAATAAAACAAAATCTCACGGTATGGGAAATCAAATTGAGGGTTATTATGAAGAGGGTCAAAAAATTATAGTAGTTGAAGATTTAATATCTACAGGTCAGAGTAGTTTAAATGCAGTTAAAGCACTTCGTAAAGCTAAACTAGAAGTTAAAGGATTAATTGCAATATTTACATATGGTTTTAAAATTGCAGATGATAATTTTAAGAATAAAAAATGTGAATTTATTACACTAACAAATTACGATATTCTATTAAAAAAAGCATTATCAAACAACTTAATTTCTGAGAGTGATATACGGTCACTAGAGGAATGGAAAACATCACCGAAAAATTGGCTTAAATAATTAAACATGCAATTAGATAGCACTAAAGTGATTATTAATGCTTCAAAAAAAGAAGTAAAAACATTTCTATCTGATTCTAATAATTTAATCCATCTTTTGCCACAAAATGCTATATCTGAATTTCAATCAAGCAAAAAAGAATGTTCATTCAAAGTACAAAAAGGAATTTTTATCTCTCTAGCTCAAGATGGAATTGATAATGAAAATATCTTTCTAAAATCAGGTGAAAAATCACCTTTCCCTTTTAAACTTAAAATAAAACTTAAAGAAAAAGATTTATCAACACAAGCTTATATTAATTTCAATGGTGAAATTAATTCATTTTTAAAAATGCTACTTGAAAAACCGTTGAGCAATTTATTTGACTTTATGTCAAAAAAACTACAAGACCATTTTGCTAAATAAATTCTATTTCTTTCATTCCATATTCAATTCGAGTATTATCTTTTTCAATTAACAATTTACCGGAAGATTTAACTCCCCTTATAATACCGGAAAATACACCAGAATTATCCTTGTAATTTGATTTAACATCTTTTAAGTATAAATAATTAAAATATTCTCTATCTAAAAGATTAACTTGATGAAAATACTGATTCCAAACTTTATTAAATGAATGTATAAATACATAAAGAAAATCATTAATACTTTCAAATTTGCCTGTTTTTTTTTTCACACTAGTAGCTATAAAATCTTCAAAATGAATTTGATTTACATTTAAACCAATACCTATAATTGAACTTTTAATAACAGATAATTTTATTTGATTTTCAATTAATACGCCAGCAATTTTTTCACCATCAACATAAATATCATTAGGCCATTTTATTTTGGATTTTATTTTAAATCTTTTTAACAGATCAACCAGAATCAAAGAGACAATCTTTGTCAAAACAAACTGATTTTTCACTGACAAATTGACGTTATCTAAAAACACAGAAATAGTAAGATTTTCACCAGGATTAGAAACCCATCTAGAAGACCTATAACCTTTTCCTGAGAATTGTTCTTCTGCCAATATTACCGTACCATGATCAATTAGACCTTCATTTAATAATTTGGCAGTATAATTGTTAGTAGAATCTACATGATTTAAATGAATTACTTTTTGACCAATTTCCATAGTAAATAAGAATGTTTGCTATTATATAAATTTAAGTATTTATTTAAATTATAAGATTAATTTTGTAATGTATTAAAAAAGCTGAATGAATAAAAAATCAAATGATAATGAAACGCAAATTTTAGTTGATACTATCGTTGAAGGGATGCAAGAAAACAAAGCAGAAAACATTGTTATCCTTGACTTAAGAAAAATTAAAAATTCAATTTGCGATTTTTTTATTATTTGTAGTGGTGAATCATCAACCCAAGTAGATGGAATAAGTAAGTCAATTAAACGTTATACAAGAGAAGAAATTATAGAAAAACCCTGGAGAGTTGAAGGTGAAAAAAATAGTGAGTGGATTCTTTTAGATTATTGTAATGTGGTAGTCCACGTTTTCCACAAAGAAAAAAGAAAATTTTATGACCTCGAAGATTTATGGGGTGATGCAAAAAGAACTGATATATCAAATTTGAATTAAATAAAATGACAAACAAAAAAAATAAAAAGAAAATACCATTCTCGGTATATTGGATTTACGCAATAATCGCAGTTGGTATTATTGTATTTCAAATATTCATGTCGAATAGTTCTAATACAACTATTAAGTCAGAAGATGCTTTTTATGAATTAGCAAAACAAGGATTCATTGATGAAGCATTTTTGGTAAATAAAGTACGATTAGATTTCTCATTAAATAGTGATGGAAAAGATTATATTAGAAGTTCTGATGACTCAAATTATAGCATCATTAAAGATGCTCTAGATAGAGGGTCCTCATTTGGTGGAAATCAATCTTTTTCTGTTGACATACTGGATGCAAGTGCTTTCACTATGGAAATAAATAAAATTAAACTAGAGTTAAAAGAATCTGGTAAAAATCCAATCCAAGTTACATCCAAAGAAGAAATAAATTATATAAGCAATATAATAGGTTTCTTATTACCAATAATAATTTTAATAGCAATTTGGTTGTTTGTTATGAGAAGAATGTCTGGAGGAGGTGGTGGTCCTGGTGGACAAATATTTAATATTGGAAAATCAAAAGCTAAAATATATGAAAATGGGAAAACAACTAATGTAACATTTAACGATGTAGCTGGTTTGGAGGGAGCAAAAGAAGAAATTGAAGAGATTGTAGAATTTTTAAAAAACCCAAAAAAATACACCCAATTGGGAGCAAAAATTCCAAAAGGAGCTTTACTCGTTGGACCTCCTGGAACAGGAAAAACATTACTTGCAAAAGCAGTTGCTGGTGAAGCCAAAGTTCCTTTCTTTTCTTTATCAGGATCAGATTTCGTTGAAATGTTTGTTGGAGTTGGAGCATCAAGAGTAAGAGATTTATTCAAACAAGCCAAAGAAAAATCTCCTTCAATCATATTTATAGATGAAATTGACGCTATAGGTCGCTCAAGAGGTAAAAATAACAGCTTTGGTTCAAACGATGAACGTGAGAATACATTAAATCAACTTTTAACAGAAATGGATGGCTTTGGGACGAATTCTGGAGTAATCATTTTAGCTGCAACTAACCGTGCAGATGTTTTAGACAAAGCACTAACTCGTGCGGGTAGATTTGATCGTCAAATATACGTTGATATGCCCGATATTAATGAACGAAAAGGTATTTTTGAAGTTCATTTAAAACCTATTAAGTTAACAAGTGATATAGACATAGATTTTCTATCTCGTCAAACACCTGGATTTTCAGGCGCAGACATAGCTAATCTTTGTAATGAAGCTGCACTTATCGCTGCGCGTCAAAATAAAAAGTTAGTTGAAAAACAAGATTTTCTTGATGCAGTAGATAGAATTGTTGGGGGACTTGAGAAAAAAAATAAAATAATTACACCTCAAGAAAAAAAATCTATTGCTTTTCATGAGGCAGGTCATGCTACAGTTTCTTGGATGCTTGAACATGCCAATCCACTTGTTAAGGTAACAATTGTACCTCGCGGTCGTTCACTAGGAGCAGCCTGGTATCTTCCGGAAGAAAGAAGTATTACGACAACAGAACAAATATTAGATGATATCTGTGCTGCATTAGGTGGTCGAGCATCCGAAGAAATTACTTTTGGTAAGATAAGTACTGGAGCATTAAGTGACCTTGAAAAGGTTACAAAACAAGCTTATGCAATGGTATCTATATATGGTCTAAATGAAAAAGTTGGAAATATATCTTTTTACGACTCTCAAGGTAATAATCAATTTACAAAACCATATTCTGATGATACTGCTGCAATTATTGATGAAGAAGTCAGTAAATTAATTGAATCTCAATATAAAAGAGCTAAAAAAATCCTTAAAGAAAATGAAAGTAAATTAAAATTACTTGCTGAAAAACTACTTGAAAAAGAAGTAATCTTTAAAGAAGACTTAATCTCTATCTTTGGCCCAAGAAAATGGGAAAAACCAGATGAAAAGGAATCTATTAAAAAGAAGGAAGAGAATAAGAAAACAGAAGAATCAGCTAAAAAAACTAGTGTGACAAAAAATAAAAGTAATGATGAAGCTCCTCCAAAAATGGAAAAAACTTCAAAAAAAAGTGAAAAAAAAGCCTAATTGGGTAACCGTATTTCAAACTACAGATGAATATATGGTCCACATTTACAAATTGAAATTAGAAGACAATAATATTCCTGTCTCTATTTTTAATCAAATTGATTCATCCTATAATGCTTTCGGTTACATATATTTAAGTGTTCCTTTAAAAGACGAAAAAAATGCACTTGAATTAATTAATAATGAAAATGAATAATATTTTAACACGATCTTTAACAGGAGCTATATTTATTTCTATAATATTAATACCATTATTTTTTTCTGAAATAATTTCAATCTTAGTGTTGGGATTATTTATGTCAATAGGTATAATAGAATTCTATAAATTGTTTAACAAAGCTGAATTTGTTAATACAAATTGGGTAGCTGGTTTGTTTTTTTCTGTTTTATCATATGTAATTATATCTTCTATTCTATTTTCACTTTTACCACTAGAGACTTTTTATATATTATTTCCAACACTGTATTCCTTGATAATTATAGAAATATGGAGAAAAAAGACAAATCCATTAATTAATAGCGCTTCATTAATATTTGGAATTATCTATATCACATTACCTTTTATTCTAATGGTATCTATTCTAAAAATAGATATGCAAAAAGACAATAATACAATACCAATACTTGCGGGAATGTTTATACTAACATGGATTAATGACACATTTGCATATTTATTAGGTTCTATTTTAGGTAAAAGAAAATTATTCAAACGTATATCTCCAAACAAAACATGGGAAGGGACATTAAGTGGTGCTTTTTGTAGCATAATATTTGGAATTATTATTGGTTACTTATTTGATCCAACAAATATGTTCTTTTGGTTTATAACAGGAGTAATAATTCCACCGTGTGGAGTTCTTGGAGACTTAATGGAATCTATGTTTAAAAGAGATGTTGATATTAAAGATACTAGTAATATTATGCCTGGACATGGGGGTATCTTAGATAGATTCGATTCTACATTTTTTG
Source organism: Crocinitomicaceae bacterium (assembly GCA_002709305.1). Taxonomy (GTDB): domain Bacteria; phylum Bacteroidota; class Bacteroidia; order Flavobacteriales_D; family Crocinitomicaceae; genus UBA4466. Next base: position 102,186 of record PAQM01000012.1, read on the forward strand.
TTGTTCCATTTTTCTTTACTTGGACAATAATCTATTTTTTATTTAACATATATTAGTTCAATAAATTCCTTTATCGTAAATTAGATTAAAATAATTTAAATTATGAAAAAAGTTTTTTTAATACTCTCTTTATTTTGTTTTATAGGAACATCTAGTTTTGCTTCAGTTGAAGTTAACACAAATGTTCAAACTGAATTAAATAAAGATGACGACAGAAAAAAGAAGAAAAAGAAAAAATGTAAAAAATCAGCTTGTTCCAAAGACACTAAGTCAAATTGTAGTGACACTAAAGCTGAAACTAAAAGCTCTTGCTCTTCTGCAACAACAAAAAAGTCTTGTTGTTCAAAGAAAAAATAAATAATTCTTTTTATTATAAAAAAGCGGAAAAATTAATTTTTCGCTTTTTTTTATCCTATTTTTAATAAAACCGGACAATGATCAGATCCCATAATTTGATTTAATATGTTAGCTTCTTTAATAGATAATTGTAAAGAATTAGAAACCAAAAAATAATCAATTCTCCAGCCTATATTTCTATACCTTGCCCCTCCTCTATAACTCCACCAAGAATATTTAATTTCATGATTATTCTTTAATCTAAATGTATCTACAAATCCATTTTCTATATATGCATCTAACCCATCTATTTCCTCTTGCATATAACCTGCTGATTTATTATAATTTGCTTTTGGTCTAGCTAAATCAATAGATTTATGTGCAACATTTAAATCTCCACAAATAATAACTGGTTTGCTCTTCTCAAGATTTTTAACATATTTTAAAAAATCCATATCCCACCTTTGACGATAATCTAATCTTTTCAATTCACTCCCAGAATTTGGTGTATAAACTGTAATTAAAAAATAAGAATCAAATTCTGCACAAATAACTCTACCTTCAGAATCATGTTCTTCAACACCAATATCATAAGAAACAGAAATTGGTGACACCTTTGAAATTATTGCCGTACCTGAATAACCCTTCCTCTCAGCTTCATTAGCATAAATTTCATAGTCACTAAATGCCTCTGAAACTGTTTCTTTCACCTGTTCTACAGTAGCCTTTGTCTCTTGTAAACAAATAACATCAGGATTTAACTTATGCATATCTTCAAAAAAAGTTTTTTTTGAAATTGCTCTTATTCCATTTACATTAAAAGATAGAATTTCCATAAAATCATATTAAAAAAATAAAAAAGAGTCTAATAAATAGACTCTTTTTAAAATTACTTATTATTAATAAATAATTTATCTCATTATACCATCTTTAAGTAACTTCTTTTTTAATTCACTACGAAGTACTCTTATAACTACACCATGTGTAACACTCTGTGAACCTCTTTTTCTACTTCTCCAAACCTTGGCAAAAAATATTCTTTCATCCTTAAGATTAACAAAGTTTAGATATGGTCCTTCGTCAACAAAAAATTTATTGAAATAGTCACTATACTTATCTAATGCATTTGGTTCAGAAATTAATGGTCTTCTATCACACTCATCTCTTCCATAACTTATACCTTTAAAAATAACATCTCGAATACCATTTTTCTTTGCTTGTTCAACAGCATCCCATCGATGTCTTCCATTACCCCATGCTTTAAGTGTTAAAGACCCATCAAGTTCAGTACCATAACATTCAGTATTATACTCGAAATTACCTGCTACCTTATTTTGAGAGCCACAAGAAAAAAATAAGGGACTTAAAAATAATAGGGACAATACTGAGTAATATTTCATTTTTTTCATAACTATAAATTTATATTAAATTAAAACTAAAAACCATTGGATAAACCTTTTATAACTCCAGCTGATTCTAAATATTTTCTTAATGCTGCTACTTGGACTGAAACAACAACACCCACCTTATATTCTCTACCAATTTTTATTCTATCACCAGGGAGAATAGTACCATCAGTAGTTAAACTAACAAATTGCATATATCTACCATTTTTCCCAAAAAACTGATCAAAAAAAGATTTTTGTTGCTCATCTAAAATAGGATTCCTTGCTAATGGTGGTTGTCCTATTACACCTTTACTGGATGGATAACCCTTAAATATTATACCATGTACAGCATTTTTTTTAGTTTGCTCAAGAGCTATTCTTGGCTTTTTTGAATATTGCCATGACTTAACTAAATAAGTACCCATAGAACCTTGACCAACACCTTCTATTTCATACCTCCAATTTCTAGTATCCTTATTAGCTTTTTTTCTAGTCTGAGAAAAAGATGAAAAAGTAAAAATCAAAAAAAGTGGAAGAATAAAATGTTTCATATATTAAAAATAAATATTTATATGTGAATTCTTAAGGAAATAGTATTAATAAAATTAAAACGTGATCTTTTTATATCCTCTCCCATTTCACTAATTGTCCTAAATTCAGATTCAGATTCATCGTCATCATCATTTGCATTACTTTCCCATGCAGCAATATTAACTCCTATAGAAGGTTTATAAAAAATTGATACACTAGGTACAATATGAAAGCCTAAACCAATACCAAATCTAGTATCAACAATTACAGGAGATGGTTCATACTCCTCGTCTTCAAAATCTTGATCTTCGCCATCCTTATTTGAAAAAGATAAAAATCCAGCATTAACTGAAAAATTAGGATAAAGAAAAAGATTCCCTCTTTTTGTTAAATAAATTGCTCTTGCAAATTCTAAACCAACCAATAATGAATATCCATCAGGGGAAATTGTAACTCTTGTCGCTGTATCAGCATCATAATTTCCACCATAATTATATACATAATTTAAATCTTGAAAGGTAGATGCCCCTATAGACAAACCTACATAGGCTGCACTTCTTTTTCCAAAGGGACCAAATCCAATAGACAAACTATAAGAACTTAGATTTAAGGGGGCTGTACTAAGATTATAATTAAAATCGAAATTAATTTTTTTATCTAACTCTTCATAAATCATCATTCCGTTATATAATGAACGACCACCTCTCTGTAAAAAATTTGATGCTAGAGAATTATCTTTTTCATTATTTACTACTGAATTCACATATAATACCCCCTTTCTTCTTAATAGTGTTTCACCATCTCTTTTTTGAATTTTTTCGTAAGCAAAATACCTATCGTTATTTCTAATTCCTTCTTTAGTTCCAATTTTAGATTTACATGGATATGTAGAAGATAAAACATTAAATATTTTAAATTCAGGTACATTTTGTACGATTGATTTATTAGTTTGATTAATAATTCCAAGGGGCAAAGATGAAGTTAAAATTTTATTCATTTGCTCTTGAGTTGGTTCTATAAATCTTCCATTGCGTTTTGATTTTGACTTGCCAACTGATACATCTAATTGTAATTCTTCCCATACAACTTTTGAAGATAATTGTAGATTAGAAAAATTATCGATTTTTTTTACTCTCTCACTCTCTGGAGTATTTTCATCAATCCAGCAATTTGTATAAAAATAGTTCAACATTTCAGGTGTCCAATTAACCTGCCTTAATTTAAAACCAAAATCACATAAATAGCCATATAATTTTCTTTCTATAGGTTTTTGATTTGATTCAGAAACCTCACCACCTAACTTTCTAGTTCTTTCGTTTCGTGCTTTTCTTTTTGCTTCCTTTCTATCGTAATAATCCTTATATGTTTCAACCTTCTTTAAATCTATAGTCAAAATATAAACTTTACCTAACATCTCAGTAGCAATCTGAGTAAGAATTTGATCTTTATCTGCAGAATTATTACTTATGAATGATTGAACGTCAGAGGATGCATATTCTGAAAATTCTAAAATTTTTCTAACATTAAATAGGTTATTTGAATCTTTATTAAAAAGATATGATGTTATATCTTTAGCATATTCTGAAAAAATAGTATCTGATGCTATCGGTTTTTTAATTGGAATTATGTTTACCCTCTTTAATGTATTTTTAAAATTGAGTGTTGCTATCGAATTATTTATAACTTGAAAAAAGTTACCCTCTTTTTCAATGGTAGAAATTGACATACAAGGTCTAACATAAGTGCTAATTTGACTTTTACTAGACCAAGATAAAATCAAAAAAAATAAAAAAATATAATACTTCATTTCATTTTCTTATTTATTAAAAAACGGTTATCTATAAATAGACAACCGTTTTTTAAAAATTAATTTAATTTTTTACCACCAACCGACAGTATTATATGTAACATTTATATCTGGTTGATTGTTTCCATATGCTACTCCTATATCTCTAGCAGCTTTTATAGTGGCTTTTTGAATATTAACATCATCCTGTTGTTGTTTCAATTTAAAATCCCACTCACGCTTATCTAATTGTTTAATTCTAGTAGCTATCATAGAAGTAAGTTTCTTTGCATCACCAAAACATGAAGCGTTTGGATCTATTTCTGCAAGATAAGCGCTAGCATTTTTTGCTGCATCTGCATCTTGACCAGCACTCCAAGCATTTTTTGCTTCGGCTAATTTACTTTTACATTCACGATCAATTTGTTTTTGATAAATTGGTGCTACTGCATCCATACACTTATCATAACATTCCTTACATACATCCGGCACAGAAGTCAATTTAAGAATTGCTTCTTCAAATTTATTTTGTCCTTCTAAAGTTTTTGCTTCTTTAATGAAGAAATCACATTGAGCATTATAGAATTCTATAATTTTCTCTTTACCCTCAGTAATAAGATCTTTCAAAGCAGGGTTTTTTGGATTTAATCTTTTTAAAGCAGCGATATATGCCTTATTCTCATTTTGACCAACTCCCTTAACCTGCATTGATGAATTAGCAAATAATTTTCCGTCTAATCCATCACCAATATAAAAAGTAACTTCCAAAGTTAATGCATGCATTGGAGGTGCAGTAGGTGTTATATCTTTTGTTAAAACAGTTATGTTTGGAGTCAAAATAAATCTAGGATTTAAAGAACTCCCACCCATACCATTTGCAGATGTAATCTGTGATAACTTATTAAGCAACATTCTTTTTGCATGAGAAGGAATTGCTTCTGCTTGAGGTGCTATATATGAATTAAGAACAATTCTTCCTAAATCATCTGACTTACCTTTCTTATTTTGTGCATTTACATTAGAAAATATAAATCCAACAAATAAAAGTGAAAATATTAATTTATACATATCTTTTTTATTTATTATTATTTACCACCAAGGTATATAGTAGCTCTACCTAAACCTTTAGTTGTTACTTTACTAATAATTTCGAATTCATCCTTTAAATACTTACTAAGATTTTTAGCAAAACGTCTTGTATCCATAGCTCTTTGCTTTCCGTTTCTTTCGTAATATAAAGGAATTCTTACTTGTTCAAACAACATCATGTTTTCTGTTGCATCTGTAGTATTAAATCGACCTTGAACAGTGTTATCTGCCATCCAATCTTCGATTAGAACACCTAGTTCTTCTTCATCATCACCATACTCTGTCTCTAAATCCTCATACCAATCGTCCCATTTTTTAATTCGAACTATTACTTCTCTACCATTAGCAAATAAATCTTCAAAATGAGTCATTAATAATGCATTAAAATTATCGATATGAGCTAGTACTGCTTCCTCTAATAATACTGCTAAAGTAGCTGAAAATGATGAGGGTCCAGTTCCTGTTGCACCTGCAATTTGTTTGTCTGTATATGCATCAATACCTTCTAAAATAAAAGTAACTGATTTTTCTGGTCCATTTTGGTTAACAGTCCAAGACATACCTATTATTATATCTGCTTTTGCTACAGCCTTTAATTTATCAATTGGACTTTCACTAGCTCCCATTCCAGAATCTTTAGATGACATCATAGCATCTTCCGCACTATTTGATTCCAATGTCTTAATAGCTTGTTCCATCAATTTTAGTGGGAAACCTCTTTCTGCCATCATATTACCAATAGTGGTAATAACTAATTTTAAGTCAGCATTTTCTTGAAAAGCTTGTTTATAATTAGGGATTTTCATTTTTGTTCCCTGATTATCAAACTCCATCATAAAACCATTTTGATTACACCAATTATCACTTGGCACAACCATTATAGTTGGTTTTTTTGCTTGAGAAAAAGCAACTAAACTAAAAACTAAGAAACCTAAAACTAAAAATATATTCTTTTTCATAATTTAAATTTTTATTAATTAAAAACCATCTGATAAGCCTCTAACAATACCAGCTTTTTCGAGGTATTTTCTTAGTTCAGACTTATTTACTGATACAACAATACCTATCTTATATTCCTTTTTACTAATCTTGATTCTATCTTGAGGAGCAATTTGTCCATTATTGGCTAATGTTACAAATTTCATATAATCTCCTCCACCTGTCTTGAAGAACTCTTCAAAAAAATCTTTGTTTTGCTCATCTATATTTGGATTAGTAGCTATAGGCTTTTGACCTTTAACATCTCCTTTATCTGGAAATCCTTTAAATATGATTCCATGAACTGCATTTTTCTTTGCTTGTTCCATAGCAGTCTCTACATTTCGAGAATAAGACCATACTTTAACTTGATAAGTACCAGAAACACCTGTTGCTACAGCCTCAAGTTCATAACGCCAAGCTACTGTTTCTTTATCTGCTTTTTTCTTTCCTCTCTGAGCATTAGCATTGAAAGTAAAAGAGAGAAAAGCAAGTAGCACTATGCTACCTGCTTTAAATATATTAGTAATATTCATATTCTTTTAGTTTATTTTAATTGCTTTAATAACATTCCAACTTGAATCTTTTTAGATCCTTTAAATTGTGAAGCACTAATTGGATTTCCTTCTGCATCCGTTGCAACTTCACCATCAGGACCATTACCTGCATTGTATCTATTATCCCAAATTGGGGCTTTCTTATCAACACTACATTTTCCTACTGACTTCCATGTTGTTGTTCCTGCTTTTTCATCCCAAGTCATTTCTAATACTTCGAATTTATCACCAGGTGAAATCCCTTCTTTCATACCTATTTTAGCCATTATTGGGCCTGTTGAAGAAACTGGAATTTTTGGTTTAAATACATCATTTTGTTTTTGAAGTTTAGCGAACGCATTATCAATGTTACGAACAGTTGCCTTATCAATTATGTTTTCAAGATCCTTTCCACCAAGGACAATACTTGTATTATATTGATTACCTACAAACTCTAAACTAAAAGCATCAGAAGCAAGTATGTCACTAGTAATATCTTCGCTATTATACATTTTATAAACTGCATCAAGCTCTACTTCAGACCATTTTAATTTATACAACCAAGTCTTTGAAACTAAAGAATATCCTTCCTTAGCTTTTTCATAGGCTAACTCTGCAGCTTTTATTGCAGCCTGTTGTTGCATAGGTGTTTTCAACTCCCCTGCTGCAACTTTAGCAGCCTCTAGTATTAGTTTTGCTGCAGGCTCATTTTCAAAATAATTAAGTTTTGTAAAAGTTACAAATGTGTTCTGAATTAATTCTTTCCCTGCATCCATGATAGAAGCTGAACTCATAACATTACCTGATGCAATACTAGCACTCATCTCAGAAGCATTGTACATACCTCTTTCAGCAACTAAATCCATTGAAAATTTACCATCTTTTACAAACCATGATGCAACAAGTTGGTTAACAATTTTTTGATCTTTAATTATTTTATCAATTTTCATTTGATATTTCTGCTTTTCTGATGGTAATTCAAATGCTAAAGTTTTTTCATCATTTAAATATCTAACAGGTCTAATAGCTTCAGCTTTAGTTATTTGGAGAACATTGCTTAATGTATCTTTAAGAAATCCAGCAGCTTTTAAATCTTCATCTGTTAATTTTATCCCATCTATATCAATAGATTTTGAACTGATGTCGTGCTGATTATACTTATCTGGAAAAGGATAGTTATTCCAAGATTTCATAACATAATCTTTTTGTGGAAAATTATCTGATTCCAATAAAATCATAGAAAGAGAACTTCTACGATACTTCATCTCGTCTGTTTGCGCGAACAAATTCATTGTTCCTAGTAGACATACTAGCATTAAAATAGTTGTTTTTTTCATTGTTGTGTAATTAGTTAGAATTAAGCCATTTATAAATTTTAAATGGGAGGACAAATTTAATAAATTTTTCTAGAAAAAACATATTATTCAGACTGAAAATTTATGCTTTTACCTTTCTGTATAAAATATATGCTATAAAGCCGAATATTACATTTGGAATCCAGACAGAAATTAAAGGGGAAAAACCTAGCTTTATAGCAGCGACTGTTGTGACCTTCATAGCAAAGATATACATGAATATAATTGCTAAACCTAGTGCTATATTAATACCTACACCACCGCGTTTTTTTCGACTAGCCACAGCAATACCAATTAATGTTAAAACATATGTTGCAAATGGATAAGATGTTCGTTGATATAATTCAACTTCATACATTGGAACCATAGAAGAACCTTTTAATCTCTCCCGTTTAATAAAATCTTTTAATTCAAAATAATTCATTGCTTCGGCAATATTTTCTCGGGTAGCCATCTCACTTATACTAAATTTAAAAGTAGTGTCTAAATTAGCACCTTCAAATATTTTATCTTTTGGATAACCTACCTCTCGTTTATAATAATTCCTAAGTTTCCATTCGTATGAATCAGGTTTATTTTCAGCAAATTCAGCATTTATAAATGAAACTATTTCTCCTTTATCATTCCACTTTTCAATAACCAAATTATGAATTAAATGATTGGAAGCAGAATATGATTTAAAATATACAGCCTCATTCCCTGGGAATTCAGCATGATAATCTTGAACAGTAATTACTGTTCTGTAATACTTCTCTTCAAAAGCTAATCTAACTTTATTGGAAGGTGGGATGATAAAATGGCTGAAAACCAATGAAATTAGCATTAAAATTGTTGCTGCGATCATATATGGACGAACAAATCTGCCAAACTTTATTCCACTATTCCATATAGGAATAATTTCAGTCTCTTGAGCCATCTTTGCAGTAAACCAAATAACAGACACAAAAATAATCATGGAGGAAAACATATTTCCATAAAAAATTATGAAGTTTAAATAATAGTCAAAAACTACTGAATAAAAACTAGCATCATTTTCAAGAAATTCAGTTAATTTTTCAGCTAAATCAAAAACTGAAGCTAATACCATAATCACAACTAACATGAAAAAGAAAGTTGAAAGAAACTTACGAATGATATATCTATCAATTATTTTTAGCATCTAAAGTCGATTCTCCAATTTTTGTACCATTTCATTTTTCCAGGATGAAAAAGTTCCGTCTTTAATTTTCAAACGTGCTTCACGAACTAACCAAAGATAGAAGGCAAGATTATGAATTGTAGCTATCTGAATAGCTAAATGTTCTTTAGAACGCATCAAATGTCTTAAATAAGCTTTACTATATTTTGAATCAACAAATGAAGTTCCATTTGAATCTAAGGGAGAAAAATCTTTCTCCCATTTCTTATTTTTTATATTAATAATTCCCTCTGAAGTAAATAGCATACCATGTCTAGCATTTCTAGATGGCATTACACAATCAAACATGTCTACACCAAGAGCTATACATTCTAGAAGATTAGCAGGTGTACCAACCCCCATAAGATACCTTGGCTTTTCTTTTGGTAAAATATTACATACAACATCCGTCATTGCATACAATTCATCCGTAGGTTCACCAACAGAAAGTCCTCCTATTGCATTACCAACAGCATCATGCGAAGCAATTACTTCAGCGGATTCCATTCTTAAATCTTTATAAACACTACCCTGCACAATAGGAAATAATAATTGTTCATAACCATATTTCATATCATTAATTTCCATTTGAGAAAAACATCTTTTTAACCAACGGTGTGTCATATGCATAGATTTCTTAGCATAATCATAATCACATGGATATGGAGTGCACTCATCAAAGGCCATGATAATATCAGCACCAATTGATCTTTGAATATCTATAGCTACTTCTGGAGAAAAAAAATGATAACTTCCATCTATATGTGACTGAAATGTAACTCCTTCTTCTTTTATTTTTCTAGATGAAGACAAAGAATATACTTGATAACCTCCACTGTCTGTTAAAATTGGTTTATTCCAATTCATAAATTTATGTAATCCCCCTACTTTCTCTATTACTTCTAAACCAGGTCTTAAGAACAAGTGATATGTATTTCCTAAAATAATCTGTGCTTTTATTTCATCTTCAATTTCATGCTGATGGACCCCTTTGACACTCCCAGCTGTTCCTACAGGCATAAATATTGGTGTCTCAATAACACCATGGCTAGTAGTCAATTCACCCGCTCTTGCATTTGATTGACTATCAGTGATTTCCAGTTTGAAGTGCATAATTTTGTTAATAAGTAAAAAAACAAAGATAAATCTATTTAATAAAGCATACGATATTTGTAAAAAACTATATAAGTGATGAGTAAAAGTCATTTATCAGAAAAAGCACAGAAAGATTTAGAGCTTGTTGAATCTGCAATCAAAGGTGACCAATCAGCTTATGCTGAACTTATGGATCGCTACCGTGAATCAATTTACTTTATGATGCTTAAAATGGTAAATAATACAGATGATGCTGACGACTTAACTATTGAAGCTTTTGGAAAAGCATTCAATCGCTTAAAACAATATTCACCAAGCTATGCATTCTCAACATGGCTTTATAAAATAGCATCCAATAACTGTATTGATTTTATTCGTAAAAAAAGAATTAAAGTAACATCTATGGATACAGGAATAACAAATTCAGAAGGTGAAAAAATTTATATAGATGCAAAAAGCGACAATAAAGATCCTGAAGAAGTTGCAATTCATAAACAAAAAGTACTTTTAATGCGAGAACTTGTTGGAAAACTAAAACCACGGTACAGACTATTGGTAGAAAAAAGATACTTTGAAGAATTAAGCTACGAAGAAATTTCACAAGAATTAAACCTTCCCCTAGGAACTGTAAAAGCTCAATTGTTCAGAGCAAGAGACTTTTTGTCAAATATGATTGCTAAAACGAAAGATACCATTTAAAATGAATAGTATTGACAGTTTAATAAAATACTTTCCTAAACTAACAGAATATCAAATAGAACAATTTAGCAGACTAGAAAATATTTATAATATATGGAATGCTAAAATAAATGTAATATCAAGAAAGGATACTGAAAACTTTCAAGAAAGGCATCTAATGCATTCCTTAGCTATAGCAAAAGTTATAAATTTTGTAGACAAAACAAAAATCATGGACGTTGGAACAGGTGGTGGTTTTCCAGGTATTCCACTTTCTATTATTTTCCCAAATTGTAATTTTTTTCTAGTTGACTCTATAGGTAAAAAAATCAAAGTAGTAAAAGAAGTTATAAATGAGTTAGATTTAAAAAATGTTTCAGCAACTCATAATCGAGCTGAAAAAATTAATGACAAATTTGATTTTATAGTTAGTCGTGCAGTTACCAAGATGCCTAAATTTATTAGTTGGACAAAAGGAAAATTTCTTAAAGAAAACAAGAACAAATTAGAAAATGGAATCTTATACTTAAAAGGAGGTGATCTAAGAGAAGAAATGGCTTCAATAAAAAAAGAAGTTGAGTATTTTAATATTAATAAGTTTTACTCAGAACAATTCTTTGAAACAAAAAAAGTAGTGTATATTAAAAATTAATCTAAACGATATTTTTTTAGAAAAGCACCCCAATCCCAAATAAAATTTTCAACTATTTCATCCATTCTTTTTAAGAATAATGGATTTGGAACTTGCATACGTTTAAAATATTCATCTTGATAATCGTAAAGAGCATATTTATCAAAAATACCTTTTGACATAGCATATATCATATTTTTAGATGGACGATTTAATCGGCAAATTAAACTTTTATAATTCTTTAATAAAATTATAAAATCATTAGTAGGCATCTCATAAGCTTTTGCTAACTTATTGTATACAATTAATTTTAGTCTATCAACCTGATCCGAATGAAATGAATTTTCTAAAAATGATAAATTACCAACAATAATTATTAGTGAAAACTCATAATTATTACTCTTCAAAATATCAGGAGAATTAACAAATACTGGATCATCATTAATGAATTCAGCAACTATGGGAAAACCTTTATCAATAGAATTGAATAATCCATTGACAAATACATTTGCTAACTTTTCATCGCTAACCTTCTTTTTCAGAATAGTTCCAAACATTTATTTGAGGTTAATTCAAGTAGTTATATACAAATATAAGAAAGCCATAAAGAGCTATAATAGTAGCTTTTTTTAGGTTATTAACATTCTTTTCAACACTTATTAACATTTTTTTTATGTTTTAAACATATTAATTAGATTAATTTATTATTCATTTAAACTATTATTTATACTTGCAAATAGTATTTTTATGTTATAAATCAGATTACTATAAAATGAAAAAAAGTCAAATAGTTTTAGCACTTATATTTCTTATACTAACAGGTACTATTTATTTAGCTCTAATAAATAATAAAAAAGATTATTCAAAAACTATAAAAAATGAGCAATCTATCCTATATGTTCCTGTAAGAAAAGTGAAAAATGAACTAAAAGAAATGAAACTAATCTCTTATGGACAAATAACAGCAAATACAGAAATAATTGTATCCTTTGAAGTTCAAGGAAAACTAGAAAAAGGTTTCACTAAGATGAAACCTGGGACAAAATTCAAAAAAGGACAAGTTCTTTTTAAAGTTAACAGTAAAGAAGCATTTTATTCTCTCAGTGCTAGGAAAAGTTCTTTATCTAATCTAATATTAAATAGCTTACCAGACATAGAATTAGATTATCCTTCAGAAAGATCAAAATGGATTCAATTTATTGATGGTTTAGTTCCAAGTAAAATGATGCCAGAACTTCCAAAATTTAAAAATAATAAAGAACGACTATTTATGACTAGTAGGAATATAATATCAGAATATTATAATTTAAAAAGTCAAGAAGCAAGAATGGAAAAATACTTATTTATTGCACCATTTTCCGGAACTATAACCGATTTATACGCTGAACCTGGTGCAATAGCAAACCCTGGAGCTCAGATAGCCAAAATAGCCAAAACAGGTGATTTTGAAGTGAAAGTTCCTATATCTATAAATGACTTAGAAACCTTTAAAAACATCAAAAATGCCGAATTCCAAAACCCTTCAGGAAAAACAATAGCTAAAGGTCAAATAATTCGAGTTTCCAATGTAATAAATCAATCAACTCAGTCAACAGATGTTTACTATAGTATAAGAGCAATAAATAGTGAAAAATTATATAATGGAATGTTTGTTAATGTGAGTATCAATAAAAAGTCAACAAAGGAAACTATGACGCTACCTAGAAATGCAGTGAAAAACAATGAAGTCAGAATAATACAAGAAAATGTCTTAAAACCTATAAATATAGTAATCGTAGGTTCAAAACCCGATTCAGTTTTTGTTACAGGATTAAAAAATAATCAACTTGTTTTACTAGAGCAAGTAGAAAAAGTAAATAATAAAATTAAATACAAAGGAATTACTAGATAATTTAGAATGGAGAAAATCATTAAATTTTTCATTAATCGTCCTGTATGGGGTAATGCTGCAATCGCTGTAGTAATAATGTTTGGATTATTTTCAATATTTAATATGAAAAGTTCATTCTTCCCGGAAATGCAACCTAGAAAAATATTTGTTTCTGTATTCTATCCTGGTGCATCTCCTAAAGAAATGGAGGAAGGGGTAACTATTAAATTAGAACAAGCTGTAAAAGGCTTGTCTGGTATTGAAGAAATCAACTCAACTTCTTCAGAAAATTTCTCACAGGTTTCAATTAAAGCTTACACTGACACTGATATAGATGAATTGCTTGATAATATCAACAATTCTGTTAATTCTATAAATTCATTTCCTCAAGGTGCAGAAAGGCCTATTTTAAAAAAACAACAAACAGGGGATATGGGTTCTGTAGCTGCATTTATTGGGATTTCCTCAAAAAACAGTTCAACAAAAATAACCGATCTTATAGATATATCATCTGAAGTAGAACGCGACCTCCTTAACACTAAAGAAATTACTCAAATAACCAAAAATGGCTTCCCTGAAAAAGAAATTATTATTAATGTTCGAGATCAAGATTTGCTTAGATATAAAATATCAATCCAAGAAATTGGTTTAGCAATTGGAACTAAAAACATTGATGTAACAACAGGGGTAATTCGAGGAGGAGCTCAAGACATGAACATACGTTCAAATAATCGAGGTACATCAGAAGAAGATATATCTAAGATAATTGTAAGAACATCAAAATCTGGAGATAAAATTACTGTTGGTGATCTAGCTGACGTGAAAATTGGTTACTCGGAAAGCTCACAAAGAGTTAAATATAATGGTAAACCTGCTGTCTCATTTCAAATTGAAAAAACAATCGGGGAAGATCTAAACCTAATTACTGCAGAAATATACAAATACAAAGAAAAATTCGAGAAAGAAAATCCTAATTATCAATTTAATATTTTTTATGAATTCAATAGTATGATTAAAGAACGCATTGATCTATTAACAAAAAATGGTACAATGGGTTTAATTTTGGTGCTATTATTCCTTGGAATATTTTTAAATCTTAAATTATCTGCTTGGGTTGCTTTTGGTATACCATTTTCATTTTTAGGAATGTTCATTTTCGGAATGCCTTATGGTATGTCAATTAATATGATTTCTTTATTTGGAATGATATTAGTTGTTGGGATATTAGTTGATGATGGTATTGTAATTGCTGAAAATATATATACTCACTTTGAAAAAGGAAAATCCCCCCATAAAGCTGCATTAGATGGAACGATGGAAGTACTACCTTCTGTCTTCTCTTCCGTTATAACAACTATCGTTGCATTCTCTATTTTACTTTTTGTTGAGGGACTTGAAATGATGAGAGAAATGGCTTTTGTTGTAATAGCTTGTCTAGCATTCTCACTATTTGAGGCTTTTATTATTCTACCTGGACATGTAGGGCACAAAAAAATACTCAATAAAGATACAAAGCCTTCATTCTCTTTTTTAAAAGGAACCTTATTCATTATTGTCGGATTAGTAATAATCTTTATAGGTACACAGATTATTCCAGAGGAAAATAATTTAGCTGTTATGCTTTTTCCTTTTACCTTAATTAGTATTGGAGCATTATTATTTTTCAATGGTTTTATAAAGTCACCAATAGAAGTTTTTATTAGGCAAGGAGCAGATAGAGGAATTAAATATATTCGTGACAATTGGTTTCAATATTCTATAGAAAATATTATTGGAACTAAAAAAACCAAATGGTATAGATTAGGTTTTATTTTTCCTTTAATATTCACATCTCTGACAATTTTTTGTTTATATAATGGGACTATTTCAGCTACTTTTTTCCCCAATATTCAACCTGATTTTTTCACAATTGAAGCTGCGTATAAACCAGGAGATAAAAAAACCAAATCAGAAGAATTTGTTCAGCAAGCTACAAGAATTCTTTTTGAAGAAAACAATAAAATAATTCAAGAAAATGGTGATTCTCTGCTCACCTATTTTTCTAGTAATATTGGTTTTGCAATGAATATTGGACAAAATGGTGATCATGCATCTATGGTTCAAGTGTTTTTTAATGGTGAAGAAAGTAAAACCCCAGTAGATACATTGATTAACAGGATTATTAAACGTATAAACTCCATCCCTGAAGGAAGATTAGCACAGGACACATATGTTGGTGGGTTTAATCGATTTGGTAAAGAAATTGAAGTGGGGTTAACATCTCAAAATGCAACTAATTTATTAAGTGCTAGAGATCTGTTTAAAAAAGAATTATCACAAATGGATGGCGTAATTAATATTAAAGACAATATGCCATCTGGGAAAAATGAAATTTACCTTAATCTAAGACCTGAGGCCGATATATATGGAATCTCTAAAAATGAAGTATTAACACAAGTAAGGCAGGGCTTCTTTGGACAAGAAGCACAAAGAATTATTATTGGAACTGATGAAGTAAAGATTTGGGTTAAGTACCCTAGCGGAGATAGAAAATCAATTTCTGATCTTGAAAATATGAATGTAAAATCAACAAATGGTTTAGCTATACCTTTAAAAGAAATCTGTGACTTTACCTTAGGTCGTGCACCCGAATCATTAAAGAGGTTGAATGGTCAGCGTATAGTCAAAGTAGATGCTGAATGTGTGGATCCAGATCAGGTTGGAAAAATAAATAAAATTATTGCTGATTCACTATTACCCAAAATAATTCAAGCATACCCTGATATTGAGACTAAACGTTTGGGCCAATATGAACGCAGTCAAAAAACAGGAAGTTCAATGCAATATGTAGGAATTATTGGAATAATAATTATGTTTATTATACTTACGCTTCACTTTAATAGTTTTGGTAGTTCAATGTTAATTATGCTGGTAATCCCTGCAGGAGTTGGAGGAGCTATCTTAGGACATGGATTAGTTGGAATACCAGTATCAATCCTTTCTGCATTTGGAATGATAGCATTAACTGGAGTTTTAATAAACGATGCTATTGTCTTCCTAGATAGATATAATGATTTATTAATTAAAGGACAAGATATCAAAACTGCATCTATTGGTGCAGCAAAATCTCGTTTCCGACCAATCATACTAACATCACTTACAACAGTTGCAGGATTACTTCCAATTATTGCAGAAAGTAGTATGCAAGCACAATTTTTAATCCCAATGGCTGTTTCAATAGCATTTGGAGTATTGTTTGGTACAATTTTCATCTTATTCTTTTATCCTTCTGCTATCTTGATGTGGAATGGTTTTAGGAGAAATCTAAAGAAAATTTACACAGGAGAAAAAACCATCGAACCACGTTCTGTTGAACCAGTTCTAAAAATTGAAAAAAATAAATATGAATACTAAAACCTTCTTAATCACATTTATTTTTATTTTCTTTTGTTCAATAAACTATGGACAAAAGGAACTATCCGCGAAACAAGCTGTTTTTAAATCATTAGAAAATAATTATCAAATATTAATTTCTAAAAAACAATTAAATATTTCAGAGAAAAATAATAAATGGTCAGAAGCAGGATTATTTCCAACAGTTGAGTTAAATAGTACTCAAAGTAATACTATTCAAGATAACACTAATAACCCTTTTACATTTACTCCAGGAATAATTCTATCACAAAGTATAAACCCTTCCCTCAACTTAAATTGGAATATATTTAGTGGATTCAGAGTCAAAATGTCTAAAAAACAACTAGAGCAATTAAAAGAGCAGAGTGCAAATAATGTAATTGCTGTTATAGAAAATACAATTCAAGATGTTCTAAAAGCATATTATACAGTTCAGCTCCAAAAATATCGAAAAAATTTATTTAAAGATATCATGGCGATTTCTAGAAAACGTTATGAATATAACAAATCAAAGGAGATTTACAGCGGATCAAATTCTCTTGAATCAATGCAATTTAGAAATCAGTACTTAACTGACAGTACAAACTATTTAATGCAAAATATTTCTTACAATAACTCAATGCGTAATCTAATTCTATTAATGAATGATACATCAGAAACTAATTTCATTCTAACAGATGACATTGATATAGCTGTAAAAAATGTCGATTTTATTGATGCTGAACAACAAATGTTTGAAAATAATCAAAATTTAAAAAATCAATACATATCTCTTGAGCTCCAAAAAACTGAGACTAATTTAAAACGTTCATTCTTATATCCTACAATAAGTTTTCAAGCAGGTGTAAACCCAAGATGGTCAAATATTAGAGATGTGAAAAATTCAAATTTAGATTTAAGTACACAGACTCTATCCTACTATGGTAATTTTAATCTTCGCTATACTCTTTTTAATAATTGGAAAAATAAACGCGCTATTGAAATTTCAAAAATACAAGAACAAATAGTAGAATTAAATATAGAAAACATAAAAAAATCATTATCTAATACCCTTAAAAACTTAATAGATATTTATAGTGTCAGGACACAATTAGTAGCTATTTCACAAGAAAATGTAACATATGCAGAAATAGCATACAAATTAGCTGAAGATAGATATAATTTAGGCACAATAAATTCTATTGATTTAGCAAATTTTCAAACTAATTATCAGAACACTATGATTCAACATTACGAAAACTTATTTAACAGAATGGATACATATTTAGAAATTTACAAAATGTCCGGTAAAATTGGCTTATCTTATAAAGACAACTAATTGATTAACTAAATCAGATGAATGAAAGTCCAATTTCATATTTAAATAGCAATGATGGAAATTCTATTTTAGCTTTTGGAGATGGACCAAAAGTTAAAATTTACAAAGAAAATTCAATAGAAAAAATTCAAGAATTCATAAATCAACAAAAAAATAAACACATATTTTTCTGTTTAAGCTATGATTTAAAAAATGATATCGAACCATCACTAAAATCACAAAATTTTAATCCTATAATTTTTCCAAAAGCAATTTTATGGGCTCCCGAAACCGTAGTCAAGATAAATTCAAAAAATATTAATTTCATTCAAGGGAGTAAAACAAAAGAATCTGATAGTTTCATCGAAAATTTTTTAAAAAAAGAAAATAATAAAAACTATTCGAAATTTAAGTTCCACCCTCGAACATCAAAAGAAAGTTACATTAAAAATGTGATTCAACTGCAAGATCACATTCAACAAGGTGACATTTATGAAGTAAATTATTGTCAAGAATTTTTCGCAGAAAATGTAAAAATAGACGATCCGTTAAATACTTATTTTAAATTAAATGATACAACAAAAGCTCCATATTCTTCATACACAAATATTGATGATTTCATACTTTTTTGTGGAAGTCCGGAGTGTTTTCTCAAAAAAAAGAAAAATCGTATTATTTCTTCGCCTATTAAGGGAACTAGAAAAAGAGGTGAAACAAAACAAGCAGATGATGCCTTAAAGACAGAATTATTGAAGGACCCAAAAGAACAATCTGAAAACATTATGATTGTTGACTTAGTAAGAAATGATTTGTCTAGAATTGCAATACCTGGATCTGTTAATGTAGACGAATTATTTGGCATCTACTCCTTCAAAACTGTTCATCAAATGATTTCAACCATCTCATGCGAAGTTCCTGAATCTATAAGATTTAAAGATATTTTAAGAGCTACATTTCCAATGGGATCTATGACTGGAGCACCAAAACATAGCGCCATGAATCTAATTGAAGGTTATGAAGATTTTCAACGTGGAATCTATTCAGGTTCAATAGGATATATAAAACCAAATGGAGATTTTGATATGAATGTAGTAATTCGAACTTTGATCTATAATAAAAAGGAAAAATACTTATCCTGCCCAGTTGGCAGTGCTATAACCATTAATTCAGATCCAATATCAGAATATGAAGAATGTTTAATTAAAATTAAATCTATTTTAGATTAGTAAATATGCTTAACATTAGCAAACATATTGATAATAAATGGAGCCATCTAAAAGATAAAAATATTTTTGTTTCTTGTAGTGGAGGTGTTGATTCTATTGTGCTAGCATGGATATTAAATAAAATAAATTTTAAAGTTAAAGTCATTCATATTAACTATAAACTTAGAGGTAAAGAATCTGACTTAGATGCCCTTTTTATTAAATCGTTTTGTAAAAAGAATGAAATCACTTGTCTTGAAAAAACTATTAATCTACAAGGGAAAAAAAATATTCAAGAAACAGCCAGAAATTATAGATACAAATGGTTTAGACATATTATAGCCTATAACCAAGATAATTATATCGCATTAGGACATCATAAAGACGATCAAATTGAAACTTTTTTTTTAAATATAAGTCGAAATTCAGGAATCATGGGTTTAGCATGTATGTTAAAGGATCATAATAATATTATTCGACCTTTATTAGATTATAACAAAAATCAAATTATTGAATATGCTAAATTCAACGAAATAAAATGGAGAGAAGATTCTTCAAATAAATTAAATAAGTATCGTAGAAACATATTAAGAAATATAATTATACCCCAACTTAAATCAAGCAATATATATGTTGAAGATAGCGTCATGACTCTTATTCAAGCTTTTCAAAAAACACAGAAAGAACTAGAAAAAAAGATAACTCCTATAAGTAGTAATTTTATTGAAAAAGGATACATTAAAATAAATAAATTAAAAACGTTAAACACTTTCGAATTAATTGAATTTTTAAGACAACTAAACCAACCAGCTTCACATATAGACGAACTAATTAAACTATATAATACTCAAAAAGGAAAAAAAATTAAATGGGGTAATAATTGGTTAATTAATGAAGGTGATATATTATTAGAAAAAAAAGAGTTTAACAAAGAACTAAAATTCAATTTTAAAGTAGAAAAAATAAAATTACTGCCAAATAAATTTAATAAAGATGAGATATATCTTGATAGCAATAAAATATCTGGATTACTCCAATTAAGAAAATGGGGTATTGGTGACCGAATTTTTCCAATAGGTATGAATGGTTCTAAACTTATTTCAGATATTATTTCAGATGCAAAACTTACAAGTCAAGAAAAAGAATCTGTATTCATCTTACATGATGATAAAAATATACATTGGTGCGTTGGGCTAACAATAGGAAAAAAAGCTATTGCAGAAGAGAACTCTAAAAATATTCTAAAAGTAACTATTTCTTAAAAAGCTCTAAAATAGGTTTACCTGTTAATGAATTAGGGTTTTGTATATACAAAATATGAGCTAATGTTGCAGAAATATCAGAGATAATAATTTTTCTAAAAACTTCTCCAACTGGAATATTTTTACCATACCACAATAAAGGAACATGAGTGTCATAACTATAAGCAGAACCATGACTTGTACCCCTTCTAGCTAAATAAGAATCTGTTGATTTTGGCAAGTAACCAGGCTCTAATGTAAAAATCACATCACCACTTTCTCTATAGTGATAACCCTTACTTACCATGTCTAATATTTCATTTGAAAAAGGATTACTATATAGTTGATCTGCTGTATAAACAGATTTTACAGCATCAAATTCTTGAATTAATTTAGCAACAAATTTTGAAACTTCTATCCTATCTAATTTCAAATCATTGATACGATTATGATTTAAATATATATTTAAATTCTTTTGAATTAAAACTAAATCTTCACCATACTTTCCAATAACTGAATCACGAAGTGTTTTTATACATTCATCTATAAAGAAATAACCACCTGGCAATTTATTGTCAATTAAATATTGAGGTACTGGAACCACTGCATGATCTGCCGTAAGAAATAGTACAAAGTTATCTTCACCAACTTTCTTATTTAAATTGTCAATTAATTTTTTTATTTCTAAATCAAGTCGAATATACATATCTTCTATTTCAACTGAATAAGGGCCAAACGCATGTCCTAATATATCTGGTGTTGAATAACTAATACATAGCATGTCGGTTTGTCCATCTTTCCCTAAACCTTCATTATCTATCGACTCAATTGCAAAATCTGTTAAATAATTATTAGCAAATGGCGTGTATACAAATAATTCATATTTATTTCCGATTTGAGACATAAAGTTTAAATCATAAGGAAATGTGGGTGTTTTTTTACCTGGTAACAAATGCTCATATTTTGAATTATCAGAACGACTTTCAACATATTCTTTCATATCCAAAATTGTATTCCACTCCCCTTTCATTTGTTTTTCAATAAAATCATCTTCATTAAACTTTTTAACCCAATCTGGCATTTGTTCTTTAAAAAAAGTACTTGTAATAAAATCGCCAGTATCATAATCGTACCAATATGAACCATCACTTAAATGACCACCAGGTAAAATAGCACCTCGATTTTTAATTGACATTGAAATTACTTTTGAATTTGGATATGTCATCTTTAATTGATCCGTAATAGTATTTGTTTTCAAATTTATTGGTGAACAAAAACCATATATAGAACTAGTTCCAACAGGTTTAACTGCGGAATCTTCAACACAATTAATCAATTTATTCTTATCTCTATCATACCAATCATTTCCAACTATCCCATGATTACTTGGTGTCGTACCAGTATAAATTGAAGCATGCCCAGGACCAGTGTATGTAGGTATATAATTATATTGCGTATTTCTACAATTAAAACCATTCAGTATAAGTTCTTTGAAACCTTTATCACAAAACTTATTTGAATAACGATAAATATAATCATAGCACATTTGGTCAATCACAATACCAACAACTAATTTTGGAGAATTTATTTGTTGTGCGTTTGTAGAAAATAATAAACCTAAAATCAGAACAAAAAATATGTTTTTCATATATAGTTATTGAATTTTTTTTTAAAATAAGGATTTATTACTAGTGCAACACTATTAATTTAGATGGTGTAATTAAAAAATCATCAGCTTGGATTTGAACAGTATAAATACCTTCACTCAAATTAATAGTATTAATTTTAATTGAATTTCCTTCATTCACAAATTTCGTCCAAACTAACTTCCCTGATTGATCATATAAAGAAGCAACACCATTTGAAATATTTTCAGAAAGAAGTATAGTAGTAATGTCATCAGATGGATTTGGGAAAATTTTAGTTATTAATTGATTCTCTATTAAACTAGCATTGTTATCATCTTCATTAAAAGAGATGGTAAAATCATCAAAATAAAAACCGTCTTCTCTAACACCACCATCAGATTCCAATAAAAATCTGACTCTTATAATTTGACCTAAATAATCAGACAAATTAACTTCATCCTGAACCCATGAAGTTTGAAAACCTTCATAAACAGGTTCTCCATCTGGTTGAACACTAGAATTAGCATCTGTTCCAATGTTTGTATAATTTGTACATTGACCTACCCATGAGTTACCTCCATCTGTCGATACTTGAAATTGACAATAATCATAATTCGATTCAATTTCCCATTTTGCATAAAAAGAAATCATTGCTGCAGTAGCATCAGTTAAATCAATATCTTGATTATATTCAAATGCTTCGCTAGTATTGTTGGAATAATTATTTGGACTATCTGTAAAACTTCTTGAAGGAGACACATATTCTAATGCAGTTGTCCCCCAAGGTCCAGTCCAATTAGTTGTGTTAGAGGCATCATCTGAAAACTGTGGTGTTAAATACCCATATGTTTTTATAATTGTGTCATGTTTTGTCCATAAACCATATTCTGTATTCAATATATATTTTACTTCATCTCCAAATTGAATAGCTGGATCTAAAACAAAAGAAATTGTTCCAGAAGATGTCTCTCCAAGATTAATATCATAGATTACACTGTTACCAATATTTTGAATATTATTTATAGGTGTAGCTGAAACTGATATTGGTCCATCTTCTCTACCCAATCGCTGAACCTCATGATTGAAATCACCACTCATTGAAGAGATAGTAGAGGGATCAGTCTCATTGACAACTAAATATTTATGAGACATATGAGATAAAACTAAATTAGGAAAAACCATTGATTGACAAGTAGGAATAACTTCTGAAGCTGGAGGCCAAAAGGCACTTCCTACCTCAGGTGTCATAGCAAAAATAGTATCTTTCATCCCTACACCATTATCTACTTTGTACATATAATCATCTGAATCACCAGAAGCAGGATATAAACCAGAACTTTTCATAGGATTATATCCATTTAAAGAACACATATGTACAGTTAAATCAGTAAAGTAGTCATGATGATCAGCATATTCCGCACTAGTTGTCCCAATTGGATGTAGCAACAAATTACCATGTGAATGAGCATTGAATGCTGATGTGAAGCCTATATTTTCTGATAACCATTGCATAGCTTGAGTTTCAGGTTCAGAGAAGTCAGAAACACCAGGGTAAACATCACTTGAAGCGTCACTGCTTACACCAGTAGTATTCCAACCGTATGAATAATTTCGATTTAAGTCTACACCTGGATTATTTCCAGAGTTAGCTCCCAGATTTGGATTCATATTCTTTCTATGCATTCCATATCCATTTGGATCTTCAATTTCATTATATATGTAGCCATCAGGATTAATACAGGGAACAAAATACATTTCTGTATTATCTACAAGATATTGAACTTCTGAAATATTATTATAATTCTCTAATAAATACCACATGTAAAATATTGTCTGAGACATACTCATTGGCTCACGAGCATGATGAATAGCTGAATATAAAACTTTTGATTCTGAAGGTTCATCTATAAGTGGATTATCAGAAATTTTAACAAAATAAATTGGTCGTCCTTCCCAAGTTTGAAAATTTGAAATCGGACTTTTAATTGTAATTAAATTTGGATACATAGAAGCCATAGCATCTAGTGCATCTAGCATTTGTTGATATGTATAAAACCCTGCATAAGAGTTTGAATTTGTCTCAAAATTAACGGGAATAGAAGGCACAAAATCTCCACTACCAGAATTTTGATCACAATCAATGTTTTTTTCTAAAGATTTAGAATTTAAATTTTGTTGTTGGTAATATGATTTAACATCCTCAATTAATACTTCAAACATAAAACCATTACCTGCAATTATTTCAATCTCATGTTTTGAAAAATCACTAATAAAAAAAGTGTTTTTTTTTCGAACACCATGATCAACTGGAACACCTAGTTCTGCAAGCTTTTGAAGTCCTTTAGAGTCAGTATAGATTTTAACCTTTGAATATTCTTGTGCGTAAGAAAAATTAAAACACAATAAAATTATAATTGTAAAAATATGTTTCATTTCCATTCTTAATTTAAAGATTAATAATACAGTTCATTGCAATTTACAAACTTTTTACCAATAAAAATATTAGAAAGAAATAAGATTATAAAAGATATATATAAAACTTATTTAATTTAAATAAATTATACCTTTAATTATTAAAAGGTAAATTTGAAAAAAAAGAATAATGAAAGAAGATAAAATATCATTTGGGAGAATATTTTGGCCAAGCTTTTGGTCAGCTATTATTGTATCTATTATAGGTATAATTATATGGATATTTGTTTTAGGTGGATTAATTAATATTTTCGATAATTCTGCTGTTTTTGAGATAAAAGAAAATAGTGTATTACATATGACTCTTCAAGGAAAAATTGTCGAAAAAAGAACAACTTCATTTGATCCTTCAACATTTCAAATTGAAAAAACACTTAGCTTATCTGAAATTATTCATGGTCTTGAAGAAGGAGTTACTGATGATAAAATAAAAGGATTATTTATTGAGCTAGATAACGTGTCTTGTGGTTTTGCAACAGCAACTGAATTAAGAAATGCTATCAACGAATTTGAAAAATCAGGTAAATTCGCAATAGCATACAATAATGGTGAGTTAATAACTCAAACAGAATATTACATTGCATCTGCAGCTAATCAAAATTATGGATTTCCAACATCCTCTTTCTCTTTTTTAGGTCTAGGTACTGAATTATCTTTTTTTAAAAACACATTCGATAAATTAAATTTAGAAGTTGAAATTATTAGGGGTTCAAATAATGACTTTAAAAGTGCTGTAGAACCATTCTACAGAGAAAAAATGAGCGATTCATCTCGCCTTCAAATTAATCGATATATTACAAGTCTTTGGTTAGATTATAGAAAATCAATTGCAAAAGATAGAAAAATTACAATTGAAGAATTAAATGAAATTGCAAATAATTTTCTTATTCAAAATATAAATGATGCCGTTAAGTATAAACTAATTGACAAAGCAATATATAGAGATGAAGTACTAAAAATAATAGCTAATAAAATTGGTTTAAAAAATTTAGAAAAATTAAATCTACAAGCGTTTAATAAATATGCTAAAAAACGATTCTACCAAAACCAGACACTCACTAAAATTGATAATCCAAACATTGCTGTTATACTAGCCGAAGGTGCGGTTGAAAAGAATGGGGAAGAATTAAGTTCCAAAGAAATTTGTGAACTTTTCAAAAAAGTAAGAAAAGAAAAATCAATCAAAACTGTAATATTCAGAATTAATAGCCCAGGTGGATCTGCGCTTGCTAGTGATGAAATTTGGAGAGAAGTCAAATTGACAAATGAAAAGAAAAAAGTAATAGTATCTATGGGAGATGTTGCTGCATCTGGAGGTTATTATATTGCTTCCCCTGCATCAACAATATTTGCTAACTCTACAACTATTACAGGCTCTATTGGTGTGTTTGGTATAATTCCATACACTGAAAAAATGCTTAAAAATAAATTAGGGATTACATTTGACCGAGAATCAACAAATAATCATTCTGTGATGACAACTAATCGTAAATTAACTAAAAAAGAATTAAGTATAATACAAAAAAGTGTAGATGACATTTACACAAGATTCAAAGAGGTTGTCTCTGAAGGAAGAAATATATCTAAGGAACAAATTAACAATATTGCTCGTGGAAGGGTATGGACAGGTAAAGATGCGAAAGATATTGGTTTAGTAGATCAATTAGGTGGATTAAAAGATGCTATTAATTTTGCTGCTGAAAAGGCAAACATAAAAAATAAAAAAGTACTTTATTATCCAAATATTGAAGAAGACCCAATAGCTGAATTAATTGAACAGTTTAATGAACAAGAAATTAAAACTAAGAATAATCATTTTGAAGTTCCTGAATCAATATTAAAATACTATCATGAATTAAAGAAAGTTGAATCTATGCAAGGAATTCAAATGCGTTTACCATACGAAATTAATATTAAATAAATTTTATTGATTTAAATAAAAAAGTGTTTTAATACTTAAAAAAAGTTTCATGTATTCAATAAGAAATATAGCCATAATTGCACATGTTGATCATGGTAAAACAACCTTAGTTGATAAAATAATTGAAGAATGTAAGGCACTTGATGATAGAAAAGAAAGAGTAGATTTATTATTAGATAATAATGAGTTAGAAAGAGAGAGAGGTATCACTATACTTTCAAAAAATGTATCTGTTAATTATAAAGGAGTAAAAATAAATGTAATTGACACACCTGGACACTCTGATTTTGGTGGAGAAGTAGAACGTGTATTAAAAATGGCAGATGGAGTATTATTACTTGTAGATGCCTTTGAAGGAGCAATGCCACAGACTCGATTTGTTTTAAGTAAAGCGATTGAACTAGGATTAAAACCAATTCTTGTAGTTAATAAAGTAGACAAAGAAAATTGTACACCCGATATAGTAGTAGATGAAATTTTTGATTTAATGTTTAATCTAAATGCAAATGAAGATCAATTAGATTTTGTTACTCTATTTGGCTCTTCAAAAGAAGGTTGGATGAGCCTTGATTGGAAAAATAGAACAAAGAATATATTACCATTATTGGATGCTGTTATTAAAAATATTCCTGAAGCACCATATAATCCGGGGACTCCTCAATTACAAATTACATCACTAGACTATTCAAGGTTTGTCGGGCGTATTGCCATTGGTCGAATTTTTAGAGGAGAATTAGTAGAAGGTAAAGATTATATGCTATGTAAGAAAGATGGTGTACAAAAAAAAGTACGGATAAAAAAAATAAATGTTTTTGAAGGAATGGGTACAGTGCAAGTAAAATCAGTATCTTCTGGTGATATCTGCTCACTAGTAGGTGTTGATGATTTTGAGATAGGAGATACTATTTCTGATCTTGATAAACCAGAAGCATTACCTAGAATATCTATTGATGAACCTACAATGAGCATGCTTTTTACAATAAACAATTCTCCATTTTTTGGGAAAGAAGGAAAATACTGTACATCCAGACACTTAAGAGATAGATTATATGGAGAACTTGAAAAAAATCTAGCATTAAGAATTGAAGATGGATCATCGGAAGATAAATTTAATGTTTTTGGCAGGGGTATTCTTCATCTTTCGGTTCTCATTGAAACTATGAGAAGAGAAGGTTATGAATTCCAAGTTGGTAAACCTATAGTTTTATTCAAAGAAATTGATAATGAAAAGTATGAGCCAATGGAGACATTAGTTATTGATGTCCCTAATGAATTATCAGGTAAAGCAATTGAACTTATAACACAAAGAAAGGGAGATCTTTTAGTAATGAAAGAAAAGGGAGATTTACAACATTTAGAATTTGATATACCATCAAGAGGGTTAATTGGACTGCGAAATAATATTTTAACCGCTACCTCGGGTAATGTTATTATGACCCATAGATTCAGAGAATATGCTCGATATAAGGGAGAAATTGCAGAAAGAAATAAAGGCTCTCTTATTTCCAAAGAATCAGGAGTATCAACAGCGTTTTCAATTGGAAAACTTCAAGATAGAGGACGATTTTTCATCTCACCTGGAGAAAATATTTACAAAGGGCAAGTTATTGGAGAAAACACTCGTGATAATGATTTAGATATTAATGTGATAAAAGGAAAACAATTAACTAATATGAGAAAATCAGGTTCAGATGCTGCAATTCAAATATCTCCTAAAGTTGAATTTTCTTTGGAAGAAAATATGGAATACATTCAAGCTGATGAATATTTAGAAATAACACCAGTTTCATTAAGGATGAGAAAAATTAATTATAGATAATATTTAGAATCTATGATTTCTCAGAAGCTAGCTTAACAAAATCATCATAAGACACTTCTTTATTTTTCAATTTAACAGTTTCCTTAAAAAATGTTGTTAATTTTTCTTCTGATAACATATCATAAATACGATTAGCTTCTTCTTTGTTTTGAAGAACTTGTTGAGCAGACTTCAACAATTCTTTATCTTCAGGAGCGGGCATTCCATATTGAGAATAATTTTTAATTAATAACCCTTTTGTAAACTCAATAATCTCTTCATGTCCAAACTTAATATCATTTTCTTTAAAAATATTACCCTGAATAATTTGCCACTTAATTCCTTTAGCATAATTATCATAATCAGCGTCTATTTGTTCATTCGAAATTTCTTTTTCATTTGATAATTTTATCCAACGTTTAAGAAAATCATCCGGTAATTTAACTTTCGTTTTTTCAATTAAATTTTCATAAACATTTTTGGTGAATAGACGATTAGAATCAGCTAAAAACATTTTCTCTAGATCTGACTTAACACGTTCCTTTAATTCTTCCTCATTGTTAACTAATCCCTTCCCAAATAACTTGTCAAAAAGCTCATTGTTCAATTCCGCGGGTTGCATTACTTTAATTTCATTAATAGTAATTTGAAAATTCTCTGAAATCTCTTCTAGTTTAGATTGATCAATACCCAACATACTAGCAGTATCAACTCCTCCTTTTGAAACAGAATATGGATTAACAATTAACTTATCTCCTACCTTCTTACCAACTATTTGTTTTTTAACTTTTAAGTCTTTAACAAACTCCATGGAAATTGTAGATGAATGCATAATCCCACCTTCCTCTATGACATTATTGTCTTTATCTAACTCAACAAATTGAACTAAAATCATATCTTTCTCTCCTACAACATCACCAGAAACTAATTTGCCATATCGACGGGATAAATCTTCAATTTGCTGACTAATTAATTTATCATCAACCTTAACTTTAATAAATTCAAATTTACTTTTAGAAGAAAGTGGAACTTTAATTTTAGGAGCTAGACCCAATTGATAAACAAATTCAAAATCTTTAGGTTTATCAAAGTCACCTTTAAACCCATCTTTTTCAACCGGAATAGGATTACCAAGAATTTCTATTTTGTTGTCCAAAATATACTTATTTAATGCCTGACCTACTATTTTATTCAATTCTTCAGACAAAACTGATGCACCATATTTTTTTTGAATCATTCCAAAAGGCACTTTACCTGGACGGAAACCAGGTATCTTAGCAGTTTTACAATACTTATTTAATTTCTCTTTTACACTTTTTTCATAATCAATAGGATTGATTATAACCTTCAAATTTGAATTTAGAGCATCAATATCTTCTCGTACAACATTCATCGCATTTATTATTAAGTGTTTCTTTTCAAATAAAAAATGGTATAAGGTTGTCTTATACCATCTTTTTAGTAGTGCGGATGGAGAGACTCGAACTCTCACACCTCACGGCACTAGATCCTAAGTCTAGCGTGTCTACCAATTCCACCACATCCGCTCAACTATATTTATATTTCAATACGCTTATCTTGATATTATTCAAGATTATTACGTTCAAAATGGTGGGCAAAGTTATTGATTTATTTTAAAATCAGAAACCTACATCACTTTTTTTTAAAATTTAAATAAATACGTTAATATCTATTTAAAATTGTGAATAAAACATTAAAAATCATACTATTACTTTTAAAGAATGAAAGTAACTTTGTAATCCATCTATAAATAGAGAATATTTTGTTTTATGTTTACAATTGATCCAAAGCAAATACCCGTTCCTAAATTACACCATTATTTATTAGGAGCTATTGGCCCTAGACCTATTGCTTTTGCATCTACAATAGACAAAAATGGCAATAATAACCTTGCTCCATTTAGCTTTTTTAATGTTTTTAGTGCCAATCCCCCTATACTTATTTTTTCACCAGCTCGAAGTGGAAGAACAAATAAAACTAAAGACACATATAATAATATTAAAAGCCATCAAGAGGTTGTTATTAATGTCGTAAATTATAATATAGTTCATCAAATGAGCCTTGCAAGCTCACCTTTCCCTTCAGATATTAACGAATTCAAAAAAACTGGACTTACCGAACTAGATTCTGAATCTGTTTTACCTAAAAGAGTTGCGGAATCTCCTGTTCAATTTGAATGTAAAGTGATCGAAATTAAAGAATTAGGAAAAGAAGGAGGAGCAGGAAATCTTATAATTTGTGAAGTTTTAAAAATACATATAAATCAAAACATTCTAAATGAAAATGAAATGATTGATCAAAAGAAGATTGATTTAGTTTCTAGGATGGGAGGAAACTGGTACTGTAGAGCAGATAATAATTCAATGTTTGAAATTAAGAAACCTATTACTTCAATTGGAATTGGTGTTGATAAAATCCCAAATGATATTTTAAACAGTAAAATTCTTTCTGGAAATGATTTAGGTCAACTTGGAGGTATAGAAGAATTACCTAATGAGAATGATGTTAATGATTTTAAACTTATAGAATTAAGTGACTTATTTGTAACTTTGGAAGATGACCCAAATAAATTAGAAGAAGAACTCCACAAACAAGCAAAAGAACTTTTATTAGAAAATAAATTAAAAGAAGCATGGATGACACTTCTCGCATTCAATAATGGATAAAGTATAAATTAATATAATAGAAAAAGTATATGTTTAAATTAACAGGATCAATAAAAGTAATTAAAGACACAGTTCAAATATCAGAGAAATTTGCAAAAAGAGAATTTGTTGTTAGCGATACATCTAATATGTATCCCCAAGATATTCTATTCCAATTAGTTCAAGATAAATGCTCTATTCTAGATCAATATAGTGAAAATGATCAAGTTGAAGTTTCTTTCAACTTAAGAGGACGTGAGTGGACTTCCCCTCAAGGTGAAGTGAAATATTTCAACACATTAGATGCTTGGAGAATTGAAAAAGTTGGTCAAGGAATACCACAAAGTGGTCCTTCAGAAATGAATTTAGATTCTAAGCCAACAGGAACTACCGAGAGTGATGAAAGTGATGATGATTTACCTTTCTAATTTATAGATATAGAAAAATTAAATTCTAAATAGCTTTTTTCAAAATAAATAAACTTATTTATTTAATCAAGATTATGACTCTTTATTCCATTTGAGACAGAGCCATTACTTGCCCCATAACTTCCGGGCAATCTATCATTGCTTTTAAGGTTATTTTTTCGCCTTCTTCATCTGAAATTAAATCAATCCATTCACACCCATCTGGTGTATCATCTATATTCGGATTCTCAAGAGCTAACTCCATACATTCACACATTGATAAATCTTCTATTATAGAGTCACTTTCTGTTTCCAATGAATCAGATATATCATTTTGCTCATATGCTTCAATCGCTGATAAAAAGTTTTCATCAACAATATTCCATTTAAAAGTATCACCATCATAAATAACCTCTATATCAACTTTAAAACTTTCTCCCTCAGCATCAAATTCTAAAATACCTGAATACTCATTCCCGCTCTTATTAGCAAGTAATAAATCTGTTATCTTAAATTCATCAAATATATTTGCCTCTTCCCAAGACTCCTTAATATTCTGTTGAACTTCTTTCGCTAATTGATTAGTTGACATCGAACATGATGTAAATAAAAATGTTGTAAATAAAAAAAGTGGCACAAAAAGTTTCATAATTTTTGGTTTTTGATAAATGTAATAATATTAAATAAAAATTTAATTAAATATTAATTAAAAAAAGAACAATAAAACATGAATATTTATCAGTTATAATTTCTCTATTTTTTTTATATAAATTTATATTATGCTTAAAGATAAAATTATTTTAGGTATTGACCCTGGAACAACAATTATGGGATATGGGATTATTCATTTAAAAAATAATAAGATGAGTATGATAAATTTTGGTATTATCAAACTATCAAAAATCTCATCACATCCTGATAAATTAAAACGAATTTATGATCGACTAGATGGTATAATAAAGGAATATAAACCTGATGAAATGGCTATTGAAGCTCCTTTTTTTGGTAAGAATGTTCAATCAATGTTAAAACTAGGAAGAGCTCAAGGTGTATGCATCGCAGTGGCACTAGCCAATAATGTTCCTTTTGAGGAATATACCCCCAGAAGAATTAAACAAGCAATAACTGGAAAAGGTTCAGCTTCAAAAGAACAAGTTGCAAGTATGTTAAAGAATATGCTCAATTTTAAAGAAATACCAAAACATTTAGACGCAACAGATGGTTTAGCTGTTGCAATTTGTCATCATTTTTCAAAAGGAATAGGTGAACATAACAAATTGAATAAATCAAGTTGGGAATCATTTATAAAAAATAATCCTAAAAGAAACATAACAAAATAACTTTGATTTTATAATGAATCAAGAGTCTCTTTATTTTCTATACTTAATTCACCCAATTCTCTATTATAATCATCTAAAATTTTATCATGAATTCCTTTCAATAAATCCTGGTGAGTAGCATAATATTCTAAAGATTCTTCAAATTGTTCTTTCGTAATATTAAAGCTTCTCATTAATGAATCACCTGAATTAATCATCACCATATTATATTGAGCTACAGAATTATATTCACCTTGAATATAACATTCAAGTTTATTTAATTCATTCATTACCTTAGCCATCTTATCACTAGGAATTAAATTATTAGGCTTAACCTTACCTTCAATACTATCAGAACATGAAAAAATAAAACCAATAAAAAATATAATAAAAAAATATCTCATTATCTATCAAATAATAAACGTTGACCATTTGTACCTTCAACTATTAATCCATTGTCATAAACGAGGTTTCCATTTACATATGTAGAATGAATAATATTATCAAATTCAATACCCTCAAAAGGAGACCAACCACACTTATACAATATATTTTCTTTAGTAACAATATTTGACTGATCTGGATCTATAACAACAAGGTCTGCATAATATCCCTCACGTATATATCCTCTATTATCAATCTGAAATAAAATTGAAGGTGCATGAGCCATTTTTTCAACAACACGCTCTATCGAAATCATTCCTTCTTTGACCTTCTGTAACATAGCAACTAAAGCATGTTGGACCAATGGACCTCCAGATGGTGACTTAAAATACGATTGTGATTTTTCTTCTATTGAATGAGGAGCATGATCTGTTGCGATAACATCAATTTTATTATCTAAAACAGCCTGAAAAATAGCATCTCTGTCAGATTTTTTCTTGACTGCTGGGTTCCATTTAATGAATACACCTCTTTGAGAATAATTTTCTTGAGTAAACCACAGATGATGAATACAAGCCTCTGCTGTAATTCTCTTTTCAAATAGAGAAATATCATTATCAAATAATTCCAGCTCTTTAGCCGTTGATATATGTAAAATATGTAATCTAGTTCCATATTTTTTCGCTAAACCAACAGCCATAGAAGAAGATGCATAACAAGCTTCTACACTTCTTATATTGGGATGCTCGTTAATAGGAACATTCTCACCATATTTTGCTTTAGCATCTATTATATTATTACGAATAATTTGTTCGTCTTCACAATGTGTAGCAATAAGCATAGAAACACGAGAGAATAAATTATTCAAAGTTTTTTCATTGTCTACTAACATATTTCCGGTTGAAGAGCCCATAAAAATTTTAATTCCACAAACATTATTTTCATTAGTCTTTAATACCTCTTCAACATTCTCATTTGAAGCCCCCATAAAGAAAGAATAGTTAGCTATAGATTGTTTTGAAGCAATGTCATATTTATCTTGAAGCAATTCTTGAGTTAGCACATTTGGAATTGTATTTGGCATTTCCATAAACGAAGTAATACCACCAGCAACAGCAGCTCTAGATTCAGAATAAATATCACCCTTATGTGTTAAACCCGGTTCTCTAAAATGAACTTGATCGTCAATACACCCTGGAAGAACTAATTTACCTTCAAGATTGACTACCTTCCAATTGTTCTCTGGTGTAATATCTTTTTCTAATTTTTTAATACGTCCATTACTAATCAAAATATCTTGTGATATTTTACAACCTTCATTAACAGTAATTCCACCTTTTAATAAAATAATATTACTCATAATTTCATACGTCTCATTTTCCAAACACCAAAAAATGCTTCCTTAAAAATCCCTATACTCATTTTGGATTCACCAACTACGCGATCTATAAAAGTTATTGGAACCTCATCAATTTTGAATCCATTTTTCTTAGCTGCATACTTCATATATATTTGAAAAGCATATCCTTTGAATGTAACAGCATCCAAATTAATTTTTTCTAAAACTTCTCTTTTATAACATTTAAACCCAGCTGTCGTGTCTTTAACGCCAATCCATAAAATCATCCTAACATATACACTTGCAAAATAAGACATCAAAATTCTTTTTATAGGCCAATTTTTAACCTTACCACCACTAACGTATCTAGAACCAACACTTAAATCAGCACCATCAATACAAGATTGATATAAACGAATCAAATCTTCAGGATTATGTGAGAAATCACAATCCATTTCAAATATAAAATCATAACTCTTCTCTAGACACCATTTAAAACCATGCACATATGCTGTCCCAAGGCCTAATTTACCTACTCTAACTTCTAAATGAATACTGTCGGGGAATTTTTTTTGCATAGTTCTTATAACATTAGCTGTTCCATCAGGAGAAGAGTCATCTACAAATAAAATATGAACTTTTTTGTCTAAAGACATAACCTTTTGAACCATTTTCTCAATGTTATCTCTTTCATTAAATGTTGGTATAATTACTATAGAATCGGACACTTATTTATTTTAAAAGAGACTAAAATAAGTATTATTAAGCAATCATATCAAACTTATAATTAAATCAACCCAATCTTTTATCTTTACAACAACTTTTTTATGAATTCTATAAGTGAAAATATTTAATGTCATATTACTGTTATTAGTTCAATTCTCCTTAATTGG
This sequence comes from Crocinitomicaceae bacterium, assembly GCA_002709305.1. GTDB lineage: Bacteria > Bacteroidota > Bacteroidia > Flavobacteriales_D > Crocinitomicaceae > UBA4466. The sequence continues at coordinate 137,599 of PAQM01000012.1, forward strand.
ACAAATTTCTTACAATATTGATTTTCTAGATAATTGGAATAATGATACTCTAACAGCTAATTCTTCTCAAGTTAGATATAATGATTGTTGGGGATTTGAATTAGAAAATCAAGAATATGCAATTGCAGGATCAACAGAAGGAATTCATTTTTTTAAATTAACAAATGAGAATAAATTATACCATGTTGATTTCATAGAAGGGCATTTCAATGATATGTCTGTAATTCATCGAGACATAAAAACCTATCAAAAATATGCATACGCTGTTTGTGATGAGGGTGAAAGTAGTCTGCAAATTATAGATTTATCCTACTTACCAGATTCTGTGCATTTAGTTGGAAATAATGATTCTACTTTCGCACGAGTACATAATATTTTTATAGATACACTAAATGGTTTATTATATGCTGGTGGAATAACCCCTAGAGAGAATGGAATAATACAAAATACTATTTCAATGCAAATTTTTTCTTTATCAAACCCTATAAATCCAAGTTTAATATATACTGGACCTAATGATATTAATGAAGTACACGATATGTATGTAAGAAATAATATTGCCTATTTAAATTGTGGATTTGATGGATTAAGAGTCTATGATTTTTCTGATATTTCTAATCCTATTTTTCAACAAAATATCAATTTCTATCAGGATCAAGGATATAATCATCAAGGTTGGTTATCGCCAAATGGAGAGACATACGTTTTTTCAGATGAAACTAGTGGCAAAAAATTAAAAAAATGTAAAATAACATCAAATAATATCACAATTGAATCATTATTTGGAACTAATTATGAAAATAATAGTGTTCCTCATAATGTAATGATTAGTAATGAATTTGCTTATGTAGCATATTATAATGAAGGCTTAAGAATATACGATATCAGAAAGAACATTCCATTTGAAATTGCCTATTATGATACATACCCAGAAAACTCTTTTTTCAATATGCAAGGTGCATGGGGAATATACTCTAAGCTACCTTCTAAAAGAATTCTAGTCTCTGACAGACATAATGGATTATTCTTACTGAAATTTTCAGAAAACATCTTTTTAAATAGTAATGATAATGAAATATTACAAATTTACCCAAACCCAATCTCAAATAACGATAGTCTCACATTAATTTTAAACGATGAGAATATTTCTTCATTTAACATATTATTATTCGATATAAAAGGTAAAAAAGTTTTTGATCAAAAAGTTTTTGATCAAAGCTATGTAAAAATAAAACCTACACTAAAATCAGGAATTTATTATCTATATGTTAGTTATATAGACTATAAAGAAGAATTAATAAGCATTGGTAAAAAGATTATTCTAAATTAAGGTGTCTTTTAACACAATCCTTAATCAAATCCATTTCATATCCTTTAGAATATAAAAATCGATATATTTTAATTTTCTTAGTATAAGAATCGATTTCATCTTTTAATAAGAATTCTTTTTTATTAGCTAGATTAATAAGATTTTCTTTATAAACTTTTATATCAATTGATTCTATATTTTTACTAATCAGGTCTTCAGAAATAAACTTTTGTTTCAATTGCTTTCTTATTTTGATTCTACCCCATCTTTTGATATTAATTTTACCTGAAATAAATGTTTGTACGAATCTCTCTTCATCTAAATAATTATTAGAAATTAAGTGGTCTAATAAAATCATTTGATTGGCTTCATTCACACCCCATTTTATCATTTTTTGTTGAAGCTCAAAAGAACAACGTTCTTGATAAGCACATAAAGATTCAAGTTTAAATTTAGCTTCTAAGAAAGTATATTTACATCCTCGATTCATGTTAGAGGGTAATCTCTTTTTTGTTCTTATCAATAAATGTATATTGAAGTAAATTTTGAGATGATAATCCACGAACTGGAATCCACTTTTTATACTTAAACAACCACTTCATTTGACGAGATAATATACCTTTTTTAAAGTATGCTTCTAGATACGGATGAACTACTAAAGAAAATCTTTTATCAAAGCTCTTGTTAATCAAATAATTTAAATTATTCTCAATTTCATCGGCGACAAGTATTGAAGCCTGAACTTCTCCTTTACCACTACAGGCAGGACACTTCTCAGATGTTACAATGTCTGTTTGAGGTCTAACTCTTTGGCGAGTAATTTCAACAACACCAAACCTAGATGGAGGAATAATATTGTGTTTAGCACGATCATTACTCATAGATTCTTTCATTTTAATATATAAAGCTTTATTATTAGCCTTATCATGCATATCAATAAAATCAACACAAACAATCCCTCCCATATCTCTTAATTGAAGAACACGAGCAATTTCTTCTGCAGCTTCAAGATTTGTAGCCAAAGCGTTACTTTCTTGACCATCAGCACCTTTTCTATTACCACTATTTACATCAACAACATGCATAGCTTCAGTATGCTCAATAATCAAATAACCTCCACTAGGAAGAGGTACTTTTTTACCAAAAAGAGCCTTAATTTGACGGTTAACATCGAAACGTTCAAATATTTCAATCTTACCATCATAATTCTTAATTATTTTTTCTCTTCCTGGAGCAATATCAGAAACATATTGCCTTAAATTTTCGTGCAGGTTTTTATCATTAACATGTATATTAGTAAATTCTGCATTTAATAGGTCTCGAAGTATTGATGAAGTTTTATCAATCTCACTTAATACGCGCATTGGTGGCTTTATACCTAATAAATTTTCATGAATTTTCTTCCACTTTTCCAATAGGTTTTTTAAATCTTGTTCTAATAACTTGATTTTTTTTCCTTCAGCTACAGTTCGGATAATAACACCAAAATTCTTTGGTTTTATTTTTCTTATTAATGTCTTTAATCGGTCTCTCTCTCCATGAGACTTTATTTTCTGAGAAATAGAAACCTTATTAGAGAAAGGAACTAACACTAAAAACCGTCCAGCTAAAGTTATCTCAGCAGTTAAACGAGGACCCTTAGATGAAATAGGTTCTTTAGTAACCTGGACCAATATAGGTGCAGAAGAAGAAATAGTTTCTTCTATTTTTCCATCTTTTGAAATTTCATCTTCAAACTTAAAATATTGAAGATCCGATACATTTTGCTTGCCACGTAACGTGTCTCTAGAAAACTTATTAAGTGATTTAAACTGTGGACCTAAATCTAAATAATGTAAAAAAGCATCTTTATCATACCCTACATTAACAAATGACGCATTAAGACTTGGTACTACTTTTCTAACTTTTCCTAAGTAAATATCTCCTACAGAAAACTCATTATTACCTTCTTCTTCATGCAACTCAATAAGCTTTCCATTATTAAGTAGAGCAAGCCTGATGCTTTTTTTTCTAGCATCGACTATTAATTCTAAACTCACGAAAGCCTAATTTTTAAATGTACAACAAATGAAAAACTGTGAATACTGTTTTTCAATAAAAACGTAAAGCTACTTCTTTTTATGTCGATTTTTTCTCAATCTTTTTTTACGTTTATGCGTAGACATTTTGTGTCTTTTTCTTTTTTTACCACTTGGCATATTCTAAATATTTTATTATTTTATATTATTTATAATTTTTCTCAAAAACTTAATTTCTTAATTAAATTGAGTTGCAAAGATAAACAATTAGATTAAAATATAAACTACTATACAATAGTAATTAATCCTATTTAACTTTCACTTTAGTTTTAACATCTTCAACAAAGGTTTTTGATGGTTTAAATACAGGAATATTATGAGCAGGAATAATAATAGAAGTATTTTTAGAAATATTTCTTCCAGTCTTCTGTGCTCTTTCTTTAATTATAAAACTACCAAATCCTCTTAGATAAACATTCTCTCCATTTGTTAATGATGATTTTATAGTTGTCATAAAAGCTTCAACTAATCTAAGTACCTCTGCTCTTTCCAATCCTGTTTGTTGAACAATATCTGAAACAATTTCTGCCTTTGTCATATATAATTTATTTATAATTTATATTAATTATTACGGGCGCAAAATTAGAGTTTCTAATTTAATTTATTGTGTATTTTTATAATTAAAATTATACTTTTTTCCCTTAATGAATAATTTTAGCCGACTAATAGTTAATTGGTATAGACTAAACAAAAGATCTCTACCTTGGAGAGAAGAATTAAATCCATATTATATTTGGTTATCAGAAATTATTCTTCAACAAACAAAAGTAGATCAAGGTATTCCATACTATTTTAAATTTGTCCAAAAATATCCTACAATTATTAAACTAGCTAATGTAGAGGAAAAAGAAGTACTTAATGATTGGCAAGGTCTAGGTTATTATAGTAGAGCAAGAAACTTACATTATTCTGCAAAACATATTCGAGATAAATTAAATGGAGAATTTCCGAAAAATTATAACGAAATATTAAAACTAAAAGGTGTTGGAAAATATACTGCTGCTGCAATTTCATCTTTTGCATTTAATGAAAAAAAAGCGGTTGTTGACGGAAATGTATATCGTCTACTGAGCCGTTATTTTGATATATCCACTCCTATTGATTCAAGTTCTGGTATTAAAGAATTTCAGGAAATCGCTGATAGTCTTATTAATAATGAAAATCCTGGAGAGCATAATCAAGCAATAATGGAAATAGGCGCTCTTATTTGTATACCAAAAAAACCAAAATGTACCTATTGTCCTTTAGCTGAAAAATGTATCTCCTTTATAAAAGGTAATATTCAAAATCGACCAATAAAAAAAACTAGACTAAAAAGAAAAAAGCGTTTTTTTCATTATTTAATATTCAATCATAATGAAGAATTAATAGTAGAAAAAAGAACAAAAAAAGATATTTGGAAGAATATGTATCAATTTCCTCTAATTGAGGCGAAAAATATTGATGAAAAAATCGACTTAAACATGTTCAAAAATAAATTATTTGAATCTTCAATAAGGAAGCATATATTGAGTCATCAAATTATCTACGTGAAATTTCATCATTTTAATTCAACATATAATTTTAATAAGAATTGTTTTAAAATTAAAAAAAGTGAAATAGGAAATTATCCAATACCAAGAATCATAGATAAATACTTAGAAGAACAAACACTTTTTTAGGTTATTTTTATGTAAATTTAAGCTGAACAAACATCAATTAAATGGCAGGAAGTGTAAATAAAGTTATATTAATCGGTAATGTAGGCAAAGATCCTGAAGTTAGATACTTAGAAAATGGATCCGTAGTAGCTAATTTTCCCATAGCTACTTCTGAAGTATATAAAGATAAGAATACAGGGAAAAAAATTGAAAATACAGATTGGCATGATGTTGTTATGTGGAGAGGCTTAGCTGAATTAGCGGAAAAATATGTCAAAAAAGGACATAAAATTTATATTGAAGGTAAATTGAAAAAACGATCTTGGCAAGATAAAGAGAATAATACTAGATATACAACTGAAGTAATTGCTGATGTAATGACAATGTTATCTAGACCAACAGAAAATTCAAATAAAAATTCTAATCCACCTTATTCTAATGAGGGCACACCAAATAAACCATCAAATATGGACAAAGAAATCGATAAAGAAAATAGCGATTTACCATTTTAATTATAAGAATGAATTTGACAGTACCTCCGAACACCCTTACAAATCAAGAAATCATAAAGACAGGATTTGAAAACATAGACATAGTATTTATTATCATACTCATATGTTTATTACTTATCTCTGCTTTAATATCAGGTTCTGAAGCCGCATTTTTCTCATTAAGCCCAGATGATAAAGAAAAACTCAAAAAATATTCTACCAAAAATGCTTCTCATGTCAAAAAATTACTGCAAAAACCAAAAAATCTTCTTGCAACAATATTAATTACAAACAACTTTGTGAATGTTGGAATAATAATCTTATCATCAACTATTATCTCAAAAATATTAAACCCATCACAATCCAATAGTACTCTTGTTTTTTTTGTTGAAGTAATAATAATAACTTTCATATTACTATTACTTGGAGAAGTAATACCAAAAATTTATGCAACTAAAAATGCATTAGGTTTCTCAAGTTTTATGTCTAGACCTCTTCATTTATTGAAAAGAACACCACCATTATCATGGATACAAAAAGGACTAGTAAAAAGCATTGAATTGATACAAGGAAATATTGGTAAAGGGAAAATCAATATTTCTTCTGATGAACTTGAAAAAGCGCTAGCACTAACTAAAGAATATAATGAAAATGATGACCACAAGATTTTACAAGAAATTGTAAAATTTGGGAATACAGAAGTTAGACAAATAATGACGCCTAGAATAGATGTTCATGCTATTGAATCAGAAACACCATTTAATGAAATACTAAAAATCATATTAGATTGTGGACACTCTAGAATACCAGTATATGAAAAAAACTTTGATAATATATTAGGTATTCTTTTTATTAAAGACTTGTTGCCCGTTTTAAGCAATGCAAAAAATTATGATTGGTTATCACTAATTAGAAAACCATTCTATGTCCCTGAAAACAAAAAAATCGATGATCTTTTAAAAGAATTTCAAGAAATGAAATTACATATCGCTCTTGTTGTAGATGAATATGGTGGCACAAGTGGATTAGTTTCTCTTGAAGATATTCTAGAAGAAATTGTAGGTGATATTACAGATGAATTTGATGATGATGAAATTGCATACACAAAAATTAATGATAAAACCTACCTATTTGAAGGAAAAACAACAATTATAGATTTCTTGAAAGTATTAGAACTTAATAATAATGATATAAATTTCAATACTAAAAACGCTGAAACACTTGGAGGATACATTATTGAACACGCTGGAAGAATTCTTAAAAATAATGAATTTATCCAACTAGGAAATATAAAACTAATCATTGAATCTAGTGATAAAAGAAAAATTAAAATGATAAAAGCAGTGAAACTAAATACTAAAGATGAAGTTAATTAATTTTATAATATTAATAATCTTGCTATTCACATCATGCAAAGAAGAAACATTATTTATTCCAAAACCCTCAACTTACTTGAGACCAATATTACCGAGTCATCATTATGTAAAATACAATGATGAATGTCCATATGTACTTAGTTTACCAAAAATATTTAAAATAAAAAAAATAACTAGTGAAGAAGGATCTACTTGCCATAAAGATATTGAACTAGGACCACTAAACGGTATTATCCATTTTTCATATATTGATATGAATGAACCTTTGTCCACCTATGTAAATTTTACAAATAATCAAATTGACAATCACAAAATAAAAGCTACAAATATTAATGATTATACAATAATAAATGACAGCAATGATGTTTATTGCACATTTTTTGAACTCCAAGGAAATGTAGCATCTCCATTTCAATTTTATATTACTGATTCTATATCAAATTTTGTGCGTGGTGTTGTATACTTCAATTCAACTCCAAACTACGATTCTTTAAAACCATCACTTGACTATCTTAAAATAGACTTAAAACATATGATTACAAATTTCAAATGGAAATAAATCAATTAGTTCTTAGCTTAGGTTCTAACATTAATAGTAGATCATTATATATTACCAAAGCTTGTAAGGAAATAATAAATGAAATTGGAGAAATAATAAATTTTTCAAGCGTATACTCAACACCTCCAATAGAATTTGAAAGTCAAGATTACTTTCTAAATTGTTGTTTAATAATAAATACAAAACTAGATAAGAATTATGCTCTTTCAAAAATTGAAGAAATAGAGAAGAAACTTGGTAGAACAAAAAAATCAATTAAAAAAAATTATATTTCAAGAGTAATTGATATTGATATTATCTTTTTTAACAAAGAGCGGTTTAAATCATCAAAATTAATTATTCCTCATTCCTCATTCAGAGAGAGAAAATTTGTGCTAATACCATTAAATGAGATAATTCCAAATTATATTGATCCGATTAGTTATTTAACAGTCAGACAGCTTTTAGAAAATTGTAGAGACAATTCTATTGTAACTATTCATAAAAATCAATTCTTAAAGACTTTATTACAATAAATTAGGGAAAAGATACAATTCTTTTTTGTATAATTGCAATTGAAAATGTATTTGAAATTATTATAACTAAATTATGAAAAAGCAAAGCATAAAGTTAATAGCAATTATAGCTATACTTGGAACATTAACAACAGGGTGTGATTTATTAAAAGATCTTGAGTATACAGTTACACCAGATCCATTAGAAATGCATGGAGATTCTGTTCGAGTGAAAGTAGATGTAACCTTCCCAGAGAAAGGAATACATAAAAAAGCATCTGCTGATATTATTCCTGTAATAGGAGACACTAAACTAAAGTCAATCCGAGTTCAAGGCGAAAAAGCAACTGGTAATGGTGAAGTAATTGCCTATAAAACTGGAGGTAAAATTACTTACAACGACATCATAGCTTATACTCCAAATATGGAAACTGCTGACTTAATGATAACTGGTAAAGTGTTTAAAGGTGATAAGGAAAAAGATGAAATAATTCCTGTTAAAATTGCTGATGCTACTATAATTACTCCCTATCTAGTAAATAAAGATTTTCAAATTATTATAGCTAAAGATCAATTTAAAAGAATTACACAAGAAACTTTTTCAGCACAACTTAACTATGCTAAAGGAAAATCAAATGTCACATCTTCAGAGATTAGACAAGAAGACATTAAGTCATTCAAAGAATTCTTAGAAAATTCTACAACCGACCCAAGAGTTAATTTAAAATCTATTGATTTAACTGGTTTTGCTTCACCAGAAGGTGAAGAAGATAAAAACAATTCTTTATCTATTGATAGAGCTGAATCAGCTAAAAAATCTATAATAGGAATAGCGAAAAGACTTAAAATGGACGCTACACAATTAAGATTTAATGAAAAAGGTTCTGGTGAAGATTATTCAGGTTTCAAAAAAGAATTATCTGATGATAATAAAATGAACGAAGACGATAAAAATTTGGTGCTTCGTGTATTAGAAACAATTAGTAATGGTGATGAGCGTGAAAGAGCAATGCGTGATATGGGAAAAACTTTCAGTTATTTAGATAAAAAAATATTTCCACAATTACGCCGTACTGAAATAACTGCCAATTATGATCAAACTGGTTTTTCTGATGAAGAATTGATGGCATTATCTAACTCTAATCCTGACACATTAAATATAGAAGAATTACTCTTTACCGCTACTCTATATACAGACTTAAATGAACAATTGAGAGTATATAAAATTGCTGAGTCAAAATTCTTAAATGATTACAGACCATCAAATAATGTCGGTGCTGTATTATATATGCAAAATAAATTATCTGAAGCAAAAAATCAATTTGAAAAAGCAAATAGTATTCAAGATAATTCAATCTCTAAAAACAATATAGCTGCAATTTTAGGCATTGAAGGAGATAGAATTAAATCTATGAAATTACTTAATCAATCAAGTGGAGCGGGTAAAGAAGTGAATTATAACAAAGGAATCCTAAACATTCAAAATGGAGATTATAAATCTGCTATTTCAAATTTAGGTTCTAATGACTCTTATAATAAAGCTTTAGCTCAATTATTAAATGGAGATGCCTCTACTTCTTTAAAAACAGTAAATAGTTCTGATGAAGCTGAAACTGCTATAGGATATTATTTAAAAGCCATTTCCGCTGCTCGTCAAGATAAATTACAAGATATAATTAGTAACCTAAAAAGTGCTTTTTCTAAAGATGGTTCACTAAAATTAAAAGCCTCTAAAGATAGAGAGTTTTTAAAATTCATGGAAAATGCTTCTTTCACTAATCTTGTAAAATAATTCTTTATAATTATTGAAAAAAGGTCTAGTTTAAACACTAGACCTTTTTTATTATAATAACTATTTAATTTTAAAATAAATTCTCTCAATTTAATTTGATTGTCATTATCAACTTTTTATCTTTAACATCATTAAAAATGAAATTTGAAAAAAATGTTGAATGATAATGAATTTAAGAAATACGCAACCAAGCATCTTGGAATAAACAGTATGCATTTGGATAGCTATATTGAGTCATCAGTAACTCCATATATAATTGAAGAAAGACAAATGAACATGACTCAAATGGATGTCTTTTCTCGTCTAATGATGGATAGAATTATTTTTTTAGGAACAGGTATAAATGATCAAGTAGCTAACATAATTAATGCACAATTATTATTTCTAGAATCAGTTGACTCAAAAAAAGATATTCAAATATATTTAAATTCACCAGGAGGATCTGTTTATGCAGGTTTAGGGATTTATGACACGATGCAATACATAAATCCTGATGTAGCAACAATTTGTACAGGTATGGCTGCATCTATGGGTGCTGTACTTTTATGTGCAGGTGCAGAAGGAAAACGTTCTGCACTAAAACATTCTAGAGTTATGATACATCAACCATTAGGTGGTGCCTCAGGTCAAGCTTCAGATATTGAAATCACTGCTCGTGAAATTCAAAAATTAAAAAAAGAGCTTTACAATATTATTGCTACACATTCAAAACAAAAATATGATAAAGTTTGGAAAGACTCAGATCGTGACTATTGGATGACATCTGAGGAAGCAAAAAAATATGGTATGGTTGACGAAATTTTGCTTCGAAACCCTAAGTAAATTATTTGTTTAGCAGAATATTAAAATCTCAAATAGAATTTATTTAAAAATAATATGACTAAAAAAGAAGCTAATTGTTCCTTTTGTGGTAAACCAAAAGAAGATGTATCAATTTTAATTGCGGGTATTTCAGGTCATATCTGTGAAAATTGTATTAATCAAGCACATTCAATAGTTGAGCAAGAAAACATTAATGAAGAAGTTGAAGATATAATAAATATTTTAAAGCCTGCGGAAATTAAATCAATGTTAGATGAATATGTAATAGATCAAGATGAAGCTAAAAAAGTTCTTGCTGTTGCAGTATATAATCACTACAAAAGATTAAATCAAAATTCTATTAAAGATGAAATTGAGATTGAAAAATCTAATGTTATTTTAGTTGGTAGAACTGGTACTGGAAAAACATTATTAGCTAAAACAATTGCTAAAATGTTAAATGTTCCATTTTGCATTGCCGATGCTACTGTTTTAACTGAAGCAGGTTATGTTGGAGAAGATGTAGAAAGTATTTTATCTCGGCTATTACAAGCATCTGACTTTAATGTTTCAGCAGCAGAAAGAGGAATTATTTTTATTGATGAAATTGATAAAATTGCAAGGAAAAGTAATAATCCATCGATTACTAGAGATGTTTCTGGTGAAGGTGTTCAACAAGCATTATTGAAGTTATTAGAAGGGACTACAGTAAATGTCCCGCCACAAGGAGGACGAAAACATCCTGAACAAAAAATGATTCAAATAAACACAAAAAACATTCTTTTTATTTGTGGAGGTGCATTTGATAATATTGAACAAATAATTGCAAATAGAGTCAATCATCAAACAATTGGTTTCTCATCTCAAGATGGAGAATCTATTGACAAAGAATCTTTATTAAGATACATTAATCCAACAGACATCAAAACTTTTGGACTAATTCCAGAATTAATTGGTAGATTTCCAGTTCTATCATACTTAATTCCTTTAAAAGCTGAAGCTCTTAGAAGAATTTTAACAGAACCTAAAAATGCACTAATAAAACAATATATACGTCTATTTGAAATTGATGGAATTGATTTAAAAATCGATTCTAGTGTTTTAGATTTTATAGTTGATAAAGCAATTGAATTTAAATTAGGTGCTCGTGGTTTAAGATCTATTTGTGAAGCAATATTAAACGAAGCAATGTATAATCTTCCATCTAAAAAAGTCAAACACTTTAAACTAACTAAAGAGTACGCAGAAACACAATTTTCAACCTCAAAATTAGCAAAATTAAAAGTTGCATAAAACGCTGCTTATTTCAATTTAACTAATTTTGAATTTACAATATTTAATCTTTGCTCCTTTTTTGGTAAAAATTTTTTCATAATGTGTTTTTATATTTAAAATTTCACCCATTACTCCATTAATCTGATTTATATAGTCTCCATAAAGATCCCATGTCAAGGACAAACATTTATATGGAGCTGATTTTATTTGTTGTTCAGTATATTCAAATAATAAATCGCTATCTGTCTTCATATGTATAATACCACCCTCTTTTAAAATTTTTTTATATCGATTAATAAAAATAGGTGATGTTAAACGTTTATTGTTTTTTTTAGGTTGAGGATCAGAAAAAGTTAACCAAATCTCATCTACTTCATTTTCTTCAAAACAACACTCAATAAAATCAATTTTTGTCCTTAAAAAAGCAATGTTTTTAACCTTTTGATCTATTGCTTGTTTAGCACCAACAAACATTCTTGCTCCTTTAATGTCAATACCAATAAAATTCTTTTTTGGAAAATAATGTGCCATACCAATAGAATACTCTCCTTTACCGCACCCAAGCTCTAATACAATAGGATTATTATTCTTAAAAAAATGTGTGCGCCATTTACCTTTAAATAAACAATCTTCTTTAAGGATAGGTTCAATAAAATTATCAAACTCTTTGACTGCTTTAAATCTTCTAATCTTATCTTTTCCCATTTTTCAAATCCTTAACCTATTAAATTTGGGTAAATTCAATATGATAACTTGTATGTTTTCTAATATTTAAAACTTCTCCACCCTCAAAAATTAAGTATTGTCCCTTTATACCAATAAGTAAACCTTCGATTACAGGTGTTTTATCAAAAGAAAGACTCTTTACTTTATTGGGATACTTATTTACAGGATAATTAATTTCTGTTATATTATCATCTGAAGAAAAAGATTCAATAATATCTATAGGTAAATGTTCCTCTAAAGACCATTTTTCTTCTTCTAAATCTACACTATGATCTAATTCGTTCTTTAACATACGTTGCCAATTAGTTTTATCGGTAAAAAAATCCTTTAATGCTACTTCTATTCTACCGGCGTGAAAACGATTTTTAGTTTCTGCTAATTTAATTGCAAAAGAAGCACCTTGATCAATCCAACGTACAGGAATCTGGTCTGACCTAGTTACACCTACTTTAACCGCACTTGATAAAGCCAAATATACTATATGTGGTATATTATGATTTTTCTGCTCCCATTCTGGATCTCTTCCTTCCCCCAAATGTGCACGACACAATTCTGGACGCAAAATACATTCTGAAGCTTGAGGAGATTTAACAAAACAATTATAACAGAACCCTTGACCAAAAGACTTTTTTGTCAATCTACCACAAACCAAACAATTAATTCTTCCATTCCATTCTAAACGAATTTGTGTTCCAATAAATGAATTCATTGGAATAAGCTCATCTAAAGCTAAAGTATATTGAACTTTAGATTCAAGTTGAACACTCATTTTTCGTAAATTCCCCTTAATCATCTATTTTTCAGGTAAAATTTCCATTTTCTCAGCAAAGTGATAACAATAATCTCTTAAATCGTCACAAATACGATTTTCTCCTGTCGCTTTTTCAAATGAATCAGCCATAGTCAAAAGTGTTTGATGAAAAAATTGTTTCATCTCTTCAACAGACATGTCTTTTGTCCAAAGATCAATCTTCATAGTGTTTTTTTGAACATGGTCCCACATTGATAATATAAATGCTTTTGCTGGTGAATCTATAATATCACCATCTTCAGCACTCCATTTAATGCCAACAGGTAAATTATTTATATCAAGTCCAACATTGACTTTAATCTCAGATGATTTTACAATTTTATGCTCCATAATTATTTTTCTATTTTAAATGCTTGAAGTATTTCATTATAAGATAAATCTAACATATCTAACAACTTTATTTCGTGACTATTCATATAATTATTTACCATACGATACCCCAAAAATTGACCTAATCTGTCCGGACTATCTCGGTCTGGTATACCAGTTGTATAGGGTCCTGCTAAAATCATATTAGCAATTATTTTTTCATCCGTTTTAAATAACAACTCCTGATCAACTAAATATTTCCAATACCGAAATTCATTATCTAGAGCCCATTGATAATCTTCTTTTGAATATCGAAGTATTATGCTAGGATGAAAATCAGGATAAGCTGCTTGAGTCAAATATAACACCTTCCCATAATGTATTATTTGTTCTACTAGAGACCCATTCACAGAATCAAAATAGTGTGTTTGGATCCAGCTATTAATAACGTCTCTTTCAAGATAACAATGATCCATTTCTTCTTTCATCCAATTATAATATGATGGAGGTAAATTTTTAATTATACGATTAGAATCTCCAAGAAAGCATTCCAAACCAACAGCTATTTCATTCTTTGTAGAGAAAACATTCGCTCGAAATATACTATTTAAAAAAACAATGTTTTTAGGTACCTTCTCATTTGGAAAATGGAACTTCAAATGACGAAATCCGTCTGTTATAATATCTTTATATTTTGAAAGATCTGAAAATTGAGAACTAATATCAGACTCCAATTGATTTATTAAAGTATCACCTCGATACTTAATAATACTATTATAGAATATCGTATCATCTACATCACCTATTCCTAAACAATCAGTAATTTGAAAATGATAAATTTCTTTCATCTGATTTTTAAAAAACTGATGCTTTTTCATTAATACTATAGAATCCGAATTAAAAATAACATCATCCATGTTAGTATAATTAATGTTAACGTTAATATTAGATGTATTTACTTTAAGACGATTATACTGACAAGAACCAATATGGAAAGTAATAATTATTAATATTAAGCTATTTCTTAGAATCATTTATATTCTTTAATTTCGTATTTAAATTTAGTTAAAATATAGGATTTATAATTCACAAAAAAGGAAAACGAACTAATACGTTCACTTTTCGCATTAAATAATAAAACTGAAGATAATTTATTGACAAATAAGAACCAAACATAAAAATAGTTCCAAATAAAAGTTTAAATATTACTCTAAGTTGAAAACTAAAAAAATCACGAAATATATTATTAATTGGCTAAATAATTATTGTAAAAAAAATAACTTATCCGGTTTTATAGTTGGTATTTCAGGAGGAATAGACTCTGCCTTAACATCAACATTATGTGCAATGACTAATAAAAAAGTGATTTTAGTGAGTATGCCAATTCGTCAAAATAAAACGGAATATAAAAGAGCAATTAAACATATTGATACTTTAGAAAAACATCATAAAAATGTTAGCTCTTATGATATTGATTTATCAAATGCCTTCCTTGAAATAGAAAAAGTAATGCCTTTTGATATATCAAAGAACAATTTAGCTATGGCAAATTCTAGATCTCGTTTACGAATGACTACATTATATTCATTAGCTCAAGCAAATAATTGTCTTGTAGTAGGTACAGGAAATAAAGTTGAAGACTTTGGAATTGGTTTCTTTACTAAATATGGTGATGGTGGAGTTGATATAAGTCCAATTGCTGATTTGAATAAAACAACAGTATGGGAAATCGCTAAAGAATTAAATATTATTGAAGAAATAATTTTAGCATCACCAACAGATGGTTTATGGGATGATAACAGAACTGATGAAGAACAAATAGGAGCATCATATAAAGAATTAGAGTGGGCAATGGAATATAAAGATGATGAAACTAATATAAACAAAAGAGAAAAAGAAGTGCTTAAAATATATAAAAAATTAAATAAAATGAATGAGCATAAAATTAAACCAATTCCTATTTGTATAATTCCAGAAAAATTAAAAAAATAATTTACGATTCAGGGGCCAAACGTAAAACTATACCATTAATAGATTCTTCAAGTGGTATTTGACAAGCTAAACGACTATTATCTTCAACAAAAAAAGCTTGATCTAACATATCTAGTTCATCATCACTTTGTTCATTTAATTTAGTGTCTGATTCAAGGTAACATTGACATGTAGCACACATCGCCATTCCGCCACATTCACCTAAAACAGGAAGCTCGTATGCTTTACAAAGCTCCATAATATTCATATTCATATCTGTAGGACCAATTAATTCATGAGATAACCCATTTCGATCAATAATTGTTACTTTAATATCTGACATTTTATTTATATTAAATCAAAAATAAGTAATCAATTATAAATACGTAATGATTGATTTCCATCCCACACTGCTTGATATGATCTTAAACCATATTCAGAATTAGAAATTGGAGAACCGTCGTAAAGAGAAAAGACAGCATTATAACAGGTATCGTTTAATTGTAAATAATTATCTTCATCAGGGAATAATGGAGTTGGACAATCACCGTTTATATCAGCTGGAGAGTGTCGATCAAACGCAACAAAATCATTAATACCTCGACGATAAACAATTATACCTCTTGAGCCACCATTAACATAGGCCCAGCCACTAACCCCATTTAAGTCTGAATAACTAGGTAGAGTCAAGTTAATTGAAAAATCAAATGGAATATTAGGTACAGGATGATTTGAATTCTTATTACAACCTATTAATAAAATTATCAAAATCAAAAGTATATGTATCTTCATTAAATTCACGGTACTTATAAAATAACTTATAATGTAAATTTATTAAGTTTAAAACGATTTACACAATAGTTTTATTACAAAATAATCCTAAATTATATGAGTTTCAATAAAAAAAACTCAAAATTTATACTCATTTTAATTTTTGAAGATTATCTGTTGTTTCTTCCCAAATCAACATCTGATTATCTAACTCTAATTTTAGCTTATCATAAGCTAAAATAAGTTTTTTTGCTTCGGAAGTAGAATAATCTAAACTAATCATTTTTTTATTCATATTAGAAATTTCTATTTCTATTTCTTCAATCTTTTTTTCAGATCGATTAACTTGATTTTGAAGTTTATTCTTTAAACGTTTGATCTCTTTTTTTTGCTCATAAGATGATATACCTGATTTCTTATTCTCTAGATTTTTTTTTGAATTAATATTTAAAATTGGATTAATTAACTCTAATTTACGTTTTAAAAAATTCTTAACATCAAAATGATGCACTTTAAGCATTTTATCTTCAATATCCCAAATTCGATTTGTCAGACCATCTAGAAACTCTCTATCGTGAGAAACTACAATAAAAGTACCTTCATAATTTTTTAAAGCACTTTTAAGAACTTCTTTAGATTGAATATCTAAATGGTTAGTAGGTTCATCAAGAATTAAAAAATTTGAAGGACTCAACAGCAATTGACAAAGTGCTAAACGTGTTCTTTCTCCTCCCGATAAAATACTAACTTTTTTATCAACATCTTCCCCACTAAATAAAAAAGCACCTAATATCTGACGAAGATTCTTTCTAATATCACCTTTAGCCTTTTCATCAACAATTTGAAAAACTGTTTTAGATATGTCTAAAGTTTCTGCTTGATCTTGAGCAAAGTATGCAACATTTACATTATGACCCTTTAATATTTTTCCATCACCTTGCAATTGGTCCATAATAAGCCTTAATAATGAAGTTTTACCTTTACCATTAGCACCAATTAATGCTATCTTCTCACCACGCCCCACAGTAATATTAATGTTTTTAAATAAAGTATTATCCCCAAATGATTTACCAACATTAACCATTTCTAGAACCCATTTACCAGGTGTGACACTTAATGGAAAGCTAATATTTATTCCAGTAATATTATCGTTATCAACTTCTATGACTTCTGTTTTCTCTAATTTTTTAATTAATGACTGAGCAAAAGCAGCTTTATTTTTTTTTGAGCGAAATTTATTTATTAATTCTTGCTTATGCTTAAAATCTTTTTCTTGTTGTTTTTTTGCAACAGTTAAACGTTCCAGTTCTTCAGTTCGTAAAATTTTATATTTGGAATAACTATATGAAAAATCAAGTAATTTACCTTTTGAAATATCCAGGGTACGTTTAGTTACATTGTCTAAAAACATTCTATCATGAGAGATTGTAATAACAGCACCATCAAAAGATTTTAGATGATTTTCTAACCAACTAATTGAGATAATATCCAAATGATTTGTTGGCTCATCTAATAAAATAACATCTGGATTATTAACTAATATTTTAGCCAATTCAGCTCGCATCTTCCAACCACCAGAAAATTTACTTAAACTAACTTGTAATTCTTCTTCGGAAAAACCAAGTCCTTTAAGAGTATTTGTAATCTTTTCTTCCCATAAAAAACCATCTTTAATTGAAAACTCGTGGTTTAAATCATTTAACTCATCTAAAAGATTAAGATAACTTTGAGATTCATAATCAACTCTAGTAACAAGTTCTTTATTTATAAAATCAATACGATGATTAATTTTTGTTAAAGAATCGTTAGATGTATTTAAATATTCAAAAACACTTTGTCCTGAATCTATTTTTATGTCTTGAGTTAAATAACCAATCGATAAACCTTTAAATTTATGAATTTTACCCTCTGACGGACTATTGACTCCTGCTATTAATTTTAATAGTGTAGATTTACCAGCACCATTCTTGCCAACAAGACCAATTTTATCACCTTTATTGATTTGTACATTAATATCTTTAAACAAATAACCTTGGGGCAAATGAACAGCAATACTTTCCAAATTAATCATACGTATTGTTTATCTATAACAAAATAAAGGGTATATAAGAATTAAAAAAGCCTGCAAGAAATCTCTTACAGGCTGTAATGTATAATAAATAATTATTTAGAATGACCAAACATCATGTTCGATATTTCTAATTTCATCTTTTATCTTCTCTGATTCATACAAAGCATCAATACCTGCCCTATAGCTTTCAATTTTACGATCATAAGTATTACTTTGTTTATAAATCACTGAGTTAAATTTACGCTTCCAAAAAAGATCATCAAAACTCATCCATTGAGCATCATTTTTATCATTATAAACAAAATAATTATTAAAAACAAAACGACAATGCGGGAAATACAACCAAAATAATTCTCTCATTTTAGAAATTTGTTCAGTACCAGTCCCATCATCTTCTTTCTCATAAACAACAGGAGCAATAGCTAAAATTCTTACATCTAAAACAGATCTCTCTTTATCAAAAAACCAATCTTCTTTAATTCGATATTGAACTATATCCTCAGATGTATACCAAGTCGTATCTTGAGGAGGATATCGAGGTTTTTCAATTCCATCTATATCTATATAATAAATAATATCTCCATATTCATCACGTAATTCTTCTGTTTTTTCAGGACCTAATTTCCCTAAGTACCAAACCATATCTTCGCGAAAAATTGAATCAGTATAATAATCCAAACCTGGTTCAGGATCTACAGGATACTTTAGTTGATAACCATCCCAATCACCATATGGATCTTCAGGATTATAAGGTGAAAAAACTCTTAAATCACCATTCATAACATGTTGTCTTATAATACTCCATAAACTCAAACGAGTTGCATTTTTTGTCCAAATACCATTTGCAATATCATCAAGTGGAAAATATAATTCTTGATTGATTTTTTCTCGTAAATCAATAAATTGAAATACTCTTCTACTCCATAAAACATCAGCTTCTCTAACATGCTCATAAGGAATCATTCTTTTTGTTGGTATATGTTCTTGAATAAATACACCATCAATTATTCCTTCTGTTGGAACATTAACTGGACCTCCATTAATTTCTTCAATTTGGGATAATAAACTATAAGATCCAAAGGAAAAAAGTACCAATAATATATAAACATTTTTTTTCATAATCATACATTTTAATTATTAACGTTTGAATGAACCCGCCATTTTACGTTGCCTTCCACTTGGCTCTGCATAAGTAACAACTAAAGAAATTGGCATACCAGGCCTTGCTTGCTTTATTTGTCTCATTGCAGATGCTAAACTTTTACCACTACCTCTAGGTGGAGCTCCTGGATTACCAGCAATATTACATGTCCAACTAATAATTCTAAAGTTTGCATTTAGAGGGATTTCAGGAGGATATGCTGCTCTAATATACTGATTGGCAACTTCAATTTTATCTCCTTGACTACCATCTGCACCACCCCAATAAATAGTGGGTTTAGGTAAATCAGCACATCTATATTTTGTTTTTTTAAGTTGAGTTGTCTTACCAGTTACTGTATTTTTACCAGAAACAGTTAAATAAGCAGTTCTTCCTCTTCCTGATGGCTTGACAATATATGGGCCTGATCCAGATATAGTTACACCTGTTCCTGATAAAATAGTTTTATCATATCCTGATGCAGTTGCTTCAACTTGATTATTGTACCCTCTATAAAGAACGTTTAACTCTGGAAGCTCAATTGCACCTTGAGGCTTCATAATCACAACTTTTTTCTCCCACTTTTCTGTCTTCTTAACACCTGACTTATTCTTAATAGAAACAGTACCCGTAATAAGCATCTCTCCAGAACCACTAGCCTTCATATTAACAATTCCTTGACCGTTTCCAGGATAAGAAACTATATCTTGATCCTCGTAACCATCAACAGTTACAACTGGCTGATTATCTGAATCAAAAGCTGCCATCATAACTTGAATACCTAAAGAATCACCATTATTAGCTATAGAATTACCATAAGCTAAAGGCATAATTTTATTAAAACTATATTCACCAGTAGAAACTTTTGATTTCCAATGCGCCATAGCTAAAGCCCTTGCAGTTAAGACATCCTGTTGCATAGAAGATAGAGAAGCAACTGCTGCAACTAGAGGAGAATGATCAAAAGTTGCACCAATCCAATGCACATTAGAAACATCATTAACTGTATTTCTTTCTGCCTTAGTCATACCCATATATAAATCAATTAAAACTTGACGATCTTCTTTCAAATTTCCTTTAGACTTATCTATCATCTTCGCTACTTTATCCGCTAACTCTTTATTCGTTTCATAATTATTAATATTATCTGGTTTAACAGTAAATTGTTTACCACCCCACTCATAAGTACCTGTTAATTCAACTATCTTATTTCTGAACTTATTAAAATCATCCCAAAGCTTAACGCCATCTCCAGATATATTAACAATATCATCACCAACGATAATATTCATAGGTACATCATACTGATCTTTTTTTCCTACTGCCATTAAATTCATTCTAGTAGGTAATGATCCCTTATTTTTATCATAATTACTCCATAAAATAGAGCCCTTATCTTTATTTTTCACTACAGATACATCTTCTCCACTTTCTTCTAAAATCTTCTTTTTCAAAATATCAATAGTATTTATAATTTTAGCTGTCTCTTCATCTACTAATGCCATTTGCTTTAGAACATATTTTAACTTTTCTCGTTTAGCTTTATTCTCTTCTCCATTAGCGGTTGATAACTCTGATTTTACATCATTATGAAAACCTGTTCCACGATCGTATTGAACAATATTTGCTTTTTGAATATTCTCTTCAATTGCCACGAAAGCATCGAGAACTGATTTTGATACATTTAAAGCTAGAAGTGCGGTAAGAACTAGGTACATCATACCGATCATCTTCTGTCTTGGTGTTTCTTTTCCTCCTGCCATGTTTAATTAAATTTAATTGATTAACAATAATTCAAGTCCAACTATTAAATAATCTCTGATTACTTAGTAATTGTCATAGCTTTTAACATATTTCCATATACAGCATTCAAATCTGTCAAGTTCTTAGATAACATAGCCATATTCTCTTTATACATACGAGTATCTTCGACAGAATCTGTAAGATTCTGCATCATATCAGTAACCTGAGCTTGAAATTTCTCAGTTGCTTCCAAATGAGCAGAAGAACCTTTTAGTTGTAATTCATATATATTATTTAAGGCTGATAAATTCTTTGAAACTTTATGCATTTCTTCTCCAGCCCCAGACTGATCATTCGCCATCTCTGAAATAGATGCAGAAGCTCTATCATAAGCTTCAGATAATGAAGCTGCTTTTTCAGAAGCAGACTGAAGACTATTAGTATAATTGTCTGTCGCAGTAACTGCAGAAGTTACATCCTTCCACTGAGAAGCGTTATCTCCAAGAGAGCGCATACCATCTCCAAGCCTTTGTAATAGAGCACCATCTATCTTAGCTTCCTCTAGTAAAGCATCTAAATGATCTGAAATAGAATTTCTCGAAGGCAAAGCATCATTATCTAAATCATCTGAATTACCTAAAGCCAACTCTGGATATACAAGTTCCCAATTTGGATCCTCATGAATTGGCTCAAACGCAGAGAAAAAGAATATTATTGCCTCTGTTCCTAACCCAGCTACCAACATCGGTCCTGCGAAAGGCCAGTGTTGAATTTTAAATAATGCTCCGATAATAACAACTGAAGCTCCAAATCCATATAATTTGGCCATAAATTTTTTCCATGCTTTACTTCCTGGTTTCATACTTTTTTTTTTTTAGTTCTTAAATTGAGTGTATTTTATTTAATTGTTCTTTAATATTCTTAACGTAACTGAATATCGCTTCGAATCTCTTCACCACCTTCTTTTGTGAAATCTCTAGCTCCACGTCCTAAGTGAGTCATTACATTTCTATAACCTATGTATGACTTTGCAGTGTCTTGATACTCGAATGAACGAGTTCCATTCCTTAAATAATATCCTATATCTTTCCAAGAACCTCCTCTTAAAACTTTACGTTTCATAGAAGGTGGGTCCCAATCCATAGCATCGTATCTATACTCTGGACTTAAATCATGAGAAAATTCATACATAGATTCATCATAAGCTGTTTCGCACCACTCAGCAACATTACCAGCCATACAGTATAATCCCCAAGCATTTGGATTATATGAATATACTTTTACCGTATAAAAACCTCCGTCCTCAAAATAACGACCTCTCATTGGTTTAAAATTACCTAAGAAACAACCTGCTTCATTTCTTATGTATGGACCTCCCCATGGATATTGAGAAAGTTCTAAATCTCCACGAGCAGCTCTCTCCCATTCAGCTTCTGAAGGTAAACGAAAATCATTGACAAATAAATCTCCCATAGCTACTAACCAATTATTCAACAATTGAGTTCTCCAAACAGAAAATGCTTTTGCTTGTTTCCAAGTAACTCCAACTACTGGATAATTGTCATATGCTGGATGCCAAAAGTACATATTAGTCATTGGATCATGAAATGAATATGTAAAATCACGTATCCAACATAAAGTATCTGGATAAACATTAATCATCTCATCAATAATAAATCTTTGACGATTAGCATGACCACGTATAGCATTACTTCCACCTTTCTTATTAATACCATTACTCAAATCCAAATCTTCACCTTGAGGTTCTTCAGTAAAAGGATGAGGAGGAGTTTCTAACTCTCTATGTTCATCGACAAGTTTATTACCTTGATTATCATATGCATTTGGAGTAATATTTATTCTACCTCGCTTTGCAGCCTCAACATAATCAATCCAATAATACCTAAACATAAGTTTATTCTTATCAATTTCCCTTCTATTATAAAAACGTTGAGGTTGTGGATAATACATATCTGCAAGAAGAGGTACTAAATCTGGATCATCATAATTAATTTTTCTATCCCAATTCAAAGAAAAAACATCTCTATTAACCTCTCTATCAGAAGGGTCATACTCTACATATTCAAGAGCACCTTCGTCAAAATACATATCAGTATAATTTATATAACGTGTAGCATCATCATCTTCTTCAAGTCCATAATATATTTTATCTCTAGCAATTGAGTCTCTAACCCAATCAACAAACTGACGATACTCATTGTTTGAAATCTCTGTTTGATCCATATAGAAAGCTGGAACAGAAACTGTTTTAGCTCTTGTTTGATGTAAAAAAGGTACATCAGCGTCATTTTCTCCCATCTGATAAGCTCCAGCAGGAATATAAACCATACCTAAAGGAATTTGAGGATGATAAGCAGATCTTCCGAGAGTACCAGTCAGATGGCCTGTTCTCGAACTACAAGAAACAATAACGGTGCCTATTACGGCAAATAACAATATTTTTTTCATTCTAGTTCTTTTTATATAAAGATATCTAAATTTTGATATTCTTTGATGAGTATAACGGTTTTTATAATCAAATAGTTACATTTTTTTTAAAAAAATCAACTTCTACAACCATCTTGGATGTTTTGATTTCATAATAGGAGCAGGTGGTAAATAGTAGCAATACCTAAGCATAATTTCATGTGACCCTCTTGAAACGCTAGCTAATTTGTTTATAGAAACATCATATGAATAACCTATCGTTAAATTTCTAATTGGTTTATAACCTAACATTACAGCTAAAGCATCTGAATTTCTGTAAGTCAAACCACCATAAGCTATATTTTTCCATATATACCTTGCATTAATGTCTGCAGATACTTTTATTAAGTCTGTTCTAATAAGAGCATTTGCTTCAATGTCACCATCACCTATATCCTTAAAAGTATATCCACCCATTGCATAGTAATGCCTTGCAGTATTATATGAAATCTGACTACTTTCTAGACTAACACCAAGAATGGCTGATTCTGATAAATGAGTAGAAGATAAACCAGCATAAAATCTATTATCCTCATCCTTAAAATAAATTCCAAAATTTAAGTCTAAGTTTGTACCGGAAAACTCACTTGGCAAAGATGCATCATTCATTGTTGTTGGAGGAACCCACTCTGGATTCATTCCAAAATTTACTATACCAATCCCAAGACCAAACCCCAAAGTTCCGACATAAGGAATCTCTAAAGGATATGATACATTTAAAAGAACATTATTTTGAGTATTAAATCCAATATGATCATGATAAAAAGAGATACCAGCATTTACAGGAATGAAACGAGTTAGATCTGCTTCAACATTTAATACAGCTGAATTAGGAGCACCATTTACACGGTCCCATTGATTTCTATACATTGTAGTGGCACAAATACCACCATCAATACCTGTTTTTCCAGGATTCAAACTCATTTTGTCATACATAAAATGAGTTATTAGCTTATCTTGTTGTCCAAAAAGAAGCGTAGTGCACGCAAAGGAAAACAAGGAAAATAATAGAATTTTTGCTTTCATAAAATCTTTCATTGAAAGCACTAAAATAGCTATATTTATGTTAATAGGAAATTTTTTAATTAACAATGTACAAAAAAAGGAAAAATTTGATGTGAAGAAACAAGTTAAGTAAGCTTTTGTAGTGTTTTCCACCAAAGGTCGGGAATATGATTTTTAAGAGCATTATTATAATCATCTTGGGAGCAAGGGACAAGACAATGTCGATCATATTTAGATTTCTCTTCAGACTGATATTTTACCTCTAACCACCAACGATTTGACTTATCACTTTTATAAAAAATCAAATCATCGTCAAAATCCTCCAAATCAACATGAAACTTCTTATAATTCTTACGAGAACCTATTGGAAAATCTCCTACACGTTGTGACATACCATCTATAAAATACCAAATCATTTGAGCTAATAAGCTACTCGCATTCTCAGATTGATTAGGATTTATATCAAAAACTCCTACACAACTCATCTTATCACTAAGACCTGCATACTTAGAAATTTGACAAATTTGCTGAGAATTAAGACCATTTGAATTATTATATAAAGATGAGTCTGAATGGACGTTTTGAATGCTATTAAAATCTATTGTCAATAAATCAGAATTTCTTAAAAATGGTTCTACAACTTTGTAATCATCATTAATCTGCCCCAATCTGCAGATATCAAAAAACAGTTTATTAAACAACTCTTGCTCTTTTTTTGAAATAAATGGCCTTTGAATACCAACACTTGAATAATTAAATAAATAGCAAGGTCTCTGCATCAAAAGATGGCTAATAAAACCTGATGATGAAATCTCATCATTTGGTTCACCAAGATCTAACCTATAATCAATAGTACAAATATTTATCATCTGTTCCAAAGACTCAAAACCTCTGTAACATGCCATTGTTAAATCATGCCCTCCTCCAACAATATACGGAACAATATTATTCTTGATTAATTCTGAAATGACTTGTGATAAAGCAAAATAAGTATCATTAACTGTCTCTCCTGGTATAATAATACCTAAATCATAAATAGAAAAATCCCAATTATCACCTGGAAAAAGATTATAAAACTGATAACGAAATATATCACGATATTGATTATTTTCTGGAATATTAGAGTTCCTAAATTCCGGGACATAAAAAATTGCTACTCCATTAGTGGAAAGTTCTGGAAATCCCTTATCATCATGAATCAACACATCAGCACCAATTGTTCCTGGAACAATTTCATTAAAATCTACAGGCTGAAAGTAAATAGAGATATCTTTCATCAGAATTAATTTTAGTTAAAGCTAGATAAATAATTGCAAGCAAAAAGATAAAACAATAAAAAAGATTTTAAATTTTTTGTCCTTCTTAATTTAAGCTATGGTCTAAATTTTTTATTTAGAAGATTTACTAGCAGTTTTTTTCTTTTTAGAAGATTTTTGATTTTTAGCAATCTCAACACAATCTTCATATAAAAGGTCCTTCGGTTCAACTCCTTTAGGAAGTTTAAAATTCTTTTTTCCTATCTTCAAGTATGGACCCCACCTTCCATTCAATAGTTGCATCTCAGAATCTTCCTCAAATTTCTTTATCAATTTTTTAGCATCCTCCTCTCTTTTAGCAATAATAATTTCTATTGCTCTATCTATATTAACAGTCATTGGATCATCTTCTTCTGGAAGAGAAGCAAATGTTTTACCATGTTGAATATATGGCCCAAAACGGCCTATATTAGATTTAACAATTAAATTTTCATATTCACCTAGAGTTCTTGGCAATTTAAATAATTCTAATGCTTCCTCTAAGGTTATAGAATTAATAGATTGTTCACGACGCAAAGAGGCAAAATTTGGCTTCTCGCCATCAATTTTTTCATCTCCAACTTGAATCATTGGCCCAAAACGTCCTATACGAGCTATTATTCTTCTTCCAGATTCTGGATGATAACCAATTTCACGTTCACCGGTAGCACGTTCTGAATTCTCTATAGTGTCTTCAACACTTTTATGAAAAGGAGTATAAAATTCTTTAATCATTCTTGTCCAATCGACTAAACCATTAGCAATTTCATCAAATTCAGCTTCTACTTTCGCTGTAAAATTATATTCCATAATTCTACCAAAATGCTCAGTTAAAAAATCTGTTACAACAATTCCTATATCAGTTGGAGCTAGTTTATTCTTTTCCCTACCCGTAATTTCACTAAGTTGATTTTTCTCAACAGAATGGTTTTTAAGAATAAATTGATCATAAAAACGTTTAACACCTTGTCGATCTGGCTTTTCAACATAACCACGCTTTTGAATCGTTGAAATAGTTGGTGCGTATGTTGATGGCCTTCCTATACCTAGACTTTCTAACTTTTTAACTAAAGATGCCTCAACATACCTAGCAGGGGGTCGAGAAAATCTTTGAGTTGCAACAACTTCTTTATAATGAGCAACATCTCCCTTTGAAACATTAGGAAGTATACCCGAAGTGTATTCATCCTCTTTATCTTCATCCAAAGTAGCTTCAAGATAAACCTTTAAAAACCCTTCAAACTTAATTACCTCACCCTTTGCAGAAAAATTTTCAAGTAATTTGTCTGCACTTAATTTTATAGTTGTTCTCTCTAATTTAGCATCAGACATCTGAGAAGAAATTGCTCGCTTCCAAATTAAATCATAAAGCTTGGTCTGATCAGCCTCAGCATCAATAGAATGTAGAGAAAAATCAGTAGGACGAATTGCTTCATGGGCTTCTTGCGCACCCACGTTTTTAATATTATATTTTCTTATCTCAGAAAACTCTTCTCCATAAACAGAAATAATTTCATCCCTCGCTGCATTTATTGCAGAATCAGATAAGTTGACAGAGTCTGTTCTCATATATGTAATTCTACCAGCTTCATATAATCGCTGTGCAACCTGCATAGTTCTTGAAACTGTAAAACCTAATTTCAAACTAGCTTCCTGTTGAAGCGTTGATGTTGTGAATGGAGCAACAGGTTTCTTAATCGCAGGTTTCTTAATAACATCAGAAACAAAAAACGGTTTTCCTGAATAATTATTTAATAAATCTATCACATCTGCTTCTGACTTTATTTGTTTTGAAATTTCAGCTTTAATCAATCCATCATCCGTCTGAAATAGACCTGTTATTTTATAAAAAGTCTCAGAGTTAAATGATTGAATATCTCTTTCTTTCTCTACGATTAATCTTACAGCAACAGATTGAACTCTCCCAGCTGATAGACTAGGACGAACCTTTCTCCAAAGAACAGGAGACAATTCAAATCCAACTAAACGGTCTAATATTCTTCGAGCTTGTTGAGCATCAACTAACTCTTTATTTATTTCACGTGGTGAATCAATTGCCTTTAAAATTGCACTCTTTGTAATTTCATTAAATGTAATTCGTTTTGTAGCTTTTTTTGATAAATTTAGTGTCTCATATAAATGCCAAGAAATTGCCTCTCCCTCACGATCTTCATCGGTAGCTAACCAAACAACATCTACCTCCTTAACTAATTTCTTTAAATCATTAACTATTTGTTTTTTGTCAGAAGAAATTTCATATTTAGGGGTAAAATTATTTTCAATATCAATAGCTTCTTTCTTAGCTAAATCTCTAACATGACCAAAGCTTGATTTTACTAAAAAATCTTTTCCCAAATAACCTTCAATAGTACTAGCCTTTGCAGGAGACTCAACAATAACCAAATTTTTAGCCATAACTATAATTTATTATTTCAATTAGAAATTTAATAACATAAAAAATGCAAATATAATAGCATTTAGAGTTTATATAATACTAAAAGATTAAACAAATGTTTCAATATGATAAAAAATTAACACAAGTTAATTACAGTATAATCATACCGATTACATATTATAATCTATTATAAATTTAAAAATCAACTGACATTTTGGCACCTTTTGTATTTTTATTTAATTTTGTAAGCTGAAAATACTATGGAGTTAAAGTACAACATAAAAAAAAAACAAATAGACGAAGACCGTCAAGGTGAAGTTACAATGGTTAAATCTAATATACAACCTAATGGAAGAAAACTATATGTTGAAAGTTATGGTTGTGCAATGAATTTCTCTGATAGTGAAGTAGTTGCATCTATAATGAATAAAAAAGGCTATGTAACAACTAGAGACGTTGAAGAAGCAGATATTATACTAATAAATACATGCTCAATAAGAGAGAATGCAGAGAATAGAGTAAGAAAAAGATTAACTAATTTTAAAAACCGAAAAAAAAGACAACCAAATTTAATAGTTGGTATTTTAGGTTGCATGGCTGAGCGCCTAAAAAACAAATTACTTGAAGAAGAAAAATTAGTTGATTTGATTGCAGGCCCTGATGCTTATAGAAAACTTCCGGGGTTAATTGAAGAAGTTGAAACAGGTCAAAAAGCAGTCAATGTCCTTCTATCAAGAGATGAAACTTATGCTGACATTTCACCCATACGTCTTGACAAAAATGGAATAACAAGTTTTGTGTCAATAACAAGGGGTTGTGACAATATGTGCTCATTTTGCGTTGTTCCCTTTACTAGAGGAAGAGAAAGATCAAGAGACCCAAATACAATTTATAATGAGTGCAAAGAATTATTCAAAAATGGATATAAAGAAGTTACTCTTTTAGGACAAAATGTTGATTCATATCGTTGGAATATGACATCAAAAGGAGAAGTAAAAGATAATACAAAACCAACAACAAACTTTGCTGAATTATTAGATTTAGTTGCTGAAATTTCTCCAAATTTAAGAATTAGATTCTCAACATCTCATCCAAAAGATATGTCTGATGAGGTATTAAAAACTATAGCTAAACATAATAATATTTGTAATTGTATTCATCTACCAATCCAGTCAGGAAATACAGAAGTTCTAAAAAGAATGAATCGTGGATATTCTAGAGAATGGTATCTTAATCGAATCAAAAAAATACGTGAAATAATACCAAATTGTGCCATAACAACTGATATAATAACTGGTTTCTGTGATGAGTCAGATGCTGAACATAACGATACAATAAGTATAATTAAAGAAGTTGAATGGGACTTTGCATATATGTATAAATATTCAGAACGACCAAAAACACTAGCCCAGAGAAAATTCAAAGACAATGTGCCAGAAAATATTAAAAGTAATAGACTTACAGAAATAATTAATTTACAAAGAGATAATTCTGCTAAAAAAAATCTAAAACAGATTGGAAAAATTCATAAAGTTTTAATTGAAGGTTACTCTAAAAAATCTAAATTACATATGTCTGGAAGGAATGATCATAATACTAAAGTGGTATTTCCTATAAAAAACTCTAAAAAAGGAGATTACGCTTTAGTAAGGATAAATGACTGTACAACAGCTACTCTAATTGGTGAAATAATTGAAATTATTAACCAATAACAATAATATTACAATGAATATACAACAAGTAAAGCAAAGATTTAAAATTATTGGTAATACACCATCATTAAATCGCGCACTAGAAGTCGCAATTCAAGTTGCTCCGACAGACATATCAGTACTTGTGACTGGAGAAAGTGGTGTTGGAAAAGAAATTATACCACAAGTAATACATCAGATAAGCTCCCGTAAACATGGTGAATATATTGCTGTCAATTGTGGAGCTATTCCAGAAGGGACGATTGATTCAGAACTTTTCGGCCATGAAAAAGGTTCTTTTACTGGAGCAAGTGGAAGCAGAAAAGGTTATTTTGAAGTAGCAGATGAGGGAACTATTTTTCTAGATGAAGTGGCAGAACTTCCAATGCAAACTCAAGTAAGGTTGCTTCGAGTTCTTGAAACAGGTGAATTTATTCGTGTAGGTTCATCAAAAGTAATAAAAACTAATGTTCGTGTAGTCGCAGCAACAAATGAGAACATGCAACATGCTATAAAATCAGGGAAGTTTAGAGAGGATTTGTTCTATAGACTAAGTACTGTTCCTATTACATTACCTCCTCTCCGCAAGAGAAAAGAAGACATTCACTTAATTTTTAGGAAATTTGCAAGTGATTGTGCCGATAAATATCGAATGCCCGTAATTAAACTTAATGATGAAGCTATTAGAATATTAAATGAATATTCATGGCCGGGAAATATTCGCCAATTAAAAAATATTGTCGAACAAATTTCTGTTATTGAAACTGCGAGAGAAATAGATGCTCAAACATTCCTAAACTACATTCCATCAAAACAAGATAACACGCCTGCTTTAATTAAAGACACAAAAGAAAATATTAATGAGCGAGAGTTAATGTATAAATTTCTATTTGATATGAAAAAAGACTTAACTGATCTAAAAAAATTAGTTTTAGAATTTGTCTCTAATGATGGGAATGTTAATCTAAATCCAGATCAAAAAAATATGATTAGTCGATTTTACCGTGATGTAGAACCGACTGATTCCCCTAAGATATTACCTGCTTCAAATGCTGAAAAAGATGAATTTTATTCAGAAAAAGAAGAGGATAAATATGAATTTCACCTTGAAGTTGAAGAATCTTTATCCCTAGAGGATAGAGAGAAAGAACTTATTAAAAAAGCTTTGATAAAACATAAAGGTAAACGTAAATACGCTGCTTCTGAACTAGGAATTAGTGAAAGAACATTATATCGAAAAATAAAAGAATATAATTTAAATAATTAATGAAAAGATTACTGCTTATTATAATTATAACACCAATTATATATGGATGTTGGCCTTATAGTGTTTCTTTTGTTGATAAGGGTTCAATGCCAGAAGAATGGAAAACATTTTCATTAATTACTCTAGAGAATAATGCACCTAATACACCTTTAAGTTATTCCACATTAATTTCTGAAAAAATTAAAGATGGTATTCAAAATAATACTAGACTATTAATTAATTCAAATTCAGATTCTTCAGAGATAATAATTGAAGGAAACATAACAAATTATAGTATATCTCCAATTGCACTACTAGAAGGTGATAATGCATCACAAAACAGACTGTCAATTTCAATTAAATTCGATATTTTTATTCTAAAACCTGAAGAAAATTTAATGACATTAACAAGTACAAGGTTCATAGATTACGATTCAAATACAGATTTA
The DNA here is from genome assembly GCA_002709305.1 of Crocinitomicaceae bacterium. Taxonomy (GTDB): domain Bacteria; phylum Bacteroidota; class Bacteroidia; order Flavobacteriales_D; family Crocinitomicaceae; genus UBA4466. The sequence continues at coordinate 169,525 of PAQM01000012.1, forward strand.
GGAATAGTTGAAAATGAACTATTAGAAGAAGTAAATGATCAAATTGTTCAAGATGTAATTAATAAATTACTTTCAAATTGGTAAGCTAATATGTTAAACACTGAAAGCATAGCGAAAAAAATTAAAAGTCCTGAGCTTATTAATTCAGATGATTTAAAATCTTTAGAGAATCTTTCTATTAAATACCCATACTCACAAATATTCTCAATTCTCTATTTAAAAGGTCTAGGGATAACAAAAAATATTCGATTTGAAGAAGAATTAAAAAAACATTCCTATAAAGTAACAGATCGAATTCAACTTTATAAACTAATCCATGAATATTCAAATGGTGTTAGTGTTTCAGATGACATAAGTATTTCAGATAACAATCAAATAGAACAATCAAAAAAGCAATTAGATAATACAGAAGTAGTTGTCGAAGAAACCAAAAATGAAGAGATTTTATCCAAACAAAAAACAGATTCTAGCCAAGAAAATAAAAATGAAGAAAAATTAAATGCAAATATTTTATATCATACTGTTAGAGATAATTATGAGCTACCAAAACTAACCGAAGAAGAAATCACAAGATTAAATACAAGAATAAAACCTATTACTTCTTTGAAACAAGAAGGCAAAAAAGAAGAACAAAAAGAAGAATTGAAAATTAGAGAACAAAAAAAATCTTTTAACTCTTGGATAAATTTAAATCATAATTACAGTAGTTCTATCAATTATGACGAAAAAGAAAAAAATATAACTGATTTTAATCAAGAAAAGCAATTATATGGAGAGATTTTAAAACCTAAAAAAGCATTTTTCTCACCATTAAAACAAGCCAAAGAAAGTCTCAATGAAGATAATATTCCAGTAAGTGAAACATTAGCTAAAATATATGCTATGCAAGGTAATTTTCCTCAAGCAATTAAAGCTTATAAAGAATTAAGTTTGAAAAATCCAGAAAAAAAGATTTTCTTTGCAAACCTAATAGAAGAATTAACTAATAAATTAAATAAATAAAATGAACACATTATTTTCTATCATAATTATAATTTCTAGTGTTTTACTAGTTTTTATTGTATATGTTCAAAATCCAAAAGGAGGAGGTTTGAGTTCTGATTTCGGTGCTGCTCAACAAATAGGCGGAGTTCAAAAAACAAATGACTTTATTGACAAAGCAACTTGGTCTCTAGCAGCAATTGTTGCAGTATTGAGTATAATTTTAACACTCCGAACAAAATCTCCGGAGAGAATTAAGATGGATCCTACTCCTACAGAACAAGGACAGGAAGCACCAACAAATAATGGAACTACTGAAGGTTCAAAATAAAATTCATCAAATAAATTTAATTTTTTTAATGTCAGTATGTCACTAATACTGACATTAAATATATATAAAAATGCAAAAATGTCTCATTAACATTATTGGCATAAAATTCGCTAATAATGATTTTGTTGAAAATTTAAAATAAATAATTATGTCAAAAAAATTTAAACCATTAGCAGATAGGGTGTTGATTCAGCCAGCACCTGTTGAAATGAAAACTGCAAGCGGAATTATTATTCCAGATTCAGCAAAAGAAAAACCTTTAATGGGTGAAATAATTGCTGTTGGAAAGGGTAAGGTAGATGAGCCAATGACAGTAAAAGTTGGTGATAAAGTATTATACGGACAATACTCTGGTACAGAAATAAAATTGGAAGGAGAAACGTATTTAATTATGCGCGAAAGCGATGTATATGGGATTTTTTAATTAATGTAAAATAAAAAAAAATGGCAAAAGAAATATTTTTTGATATTGAAGCAAGAGACAAACTAAAAAAAGGTGTTGATGCTCTTGCAGACGCAGTAAAAGTTACATTAGGACCTAAGGGAAGAAATGTTGTTATAGGAAAGAAATTTGGTGCACCTCAAATTACTAAAGATGGGGTTTCAGTAGCAAAGGAAATTGAAGTTAAAGATCCTATTGAAGATATGGGAGCTCAAATGGTCAAAGAAGTTGCTTCAAAAACAGCAGACATAGCTGGTGATGGGACAACTACTGCTACAGTTTTAGCCCAAGCTATTATCAGTGCAGGATTAAAAAATGTAGCTGCTGGAGCTAATCCTATGGATATTAAACGAGGAATAGACAAAGCTGTAAAAGACATTGTAGACAACTTAAAGAAACTTTCTAAAGAAGTAGGTTCAGACAATGACAAAATCAAACAAATTGCAACTATTTCTGCTAATAACGATGAAGCTATTGGAGCTTTAATCGCTGAAGCTATGAAAGTAGTAGGTAATGATGGTGTAATTACTGTAGAAGAAGCTAAGGGAACTGAAACAGAGGTTAAAACTGTTGAAGGTATGCAATTCGATAGAGGATATTTATCACCTTACTTTGTTACAAATACAGACAAAATGATTGCAGAATTAGAAAATCCAATGATTCTAATTTGTGATAAGAAAATTTCTAATATGAAAGAATTGTTGCCAATTCTTGAACCTGTTGCACAATCAGGAAAACCACTATTAGTTATAGCAGAAGACGTTGATGGTGAAGCACTAGCGACACTTGTTGTTAATAGAATTAGAGGGTCACTAAAAATTGCTGCAGTAAAGGCTCCGGGGTTTGGAGACAGAAGAAAAGCAATGTTAGAAGACTTAGCAATTCTAACTGGAGGTAATGTTATTTCAGAAGAAAGAGGACTCACTATGGATAGCGTTACAATGGAAATGTTAGGAACAGCTGAAAAAGTTGAGATTGATAAAGATAATACTACTATAGTTAACGGTGCTGGAAACAAAAAAGATATAGAAGCACGTGTTGGACAAATAAAATCTCAAATAGAAGCTTCAAATTCTGACTACGATAAAGAAAAAATGCAAGAACGTCTCGCTAAACTAGCAGGTGGTGTTGCTGTACTTTATGTAGGTGCTCCAACTGAGGTAGAAATGAAAGAGAAAAAAGACCGTGTAGATGATGCGCTTGCTGCAACTAGAGCAGCTGTCGAAGAAGGTATCGTACCTGGAGGTGGAATTGCGCTCATTAGATCTTTAAAAACAATAGATAAATTAAAAAGTCTAAATGAAGATGAATCGACTGGTATAGCAATTATAAAAAGATCAGTAGAAGAACCTTTAAGACAAATTATTGCAAATTCTGGTGGCGAAGGTGCTGTAATAATACAGAAAGTTAAAGAAGGCAAAGATGACTTCGGATATAATGCTAGAACTGAATCTTATGACAACTTATATTCAGCTGGTGTAATTGATCCAACTAAAGTTACACGTATTGCTATCGAAAATGCTGCATCTATTGCTTCAATGTTATTAACTACAGAGTGTGTCATTGCAGATGAGCCAATGGATGATCCTGTTCCTCCAATGGGAGGTGGAATGCCAGGTGGAATGCCAGGCATGATGTAGTTATAAATTATAATCATATAAAATAAAAGCCCCATACATATTTATGGGGCTTTTATTTATGATGTATAAATGGTATTTTATCAAAGATGTCTATGACTTAAATTTTATAAGCAACCCAACAATAATAAATGCGTCTTTCGAATGAAAATTAATGACAAATTATATTATTTAATAAAATAAACACATGAAATTATTATTAGTATTAGTATCGGTGGGCTTTTTATCGTTAAGCTCTTGTAAAAAAAATTATTCTTGTAATTGCACAACAGTAACTTATATTCCTGAATATTGTGATGTTTGTCCTGCTGGAACAATTGTAGGAATGATTCCAGAAGAAACCCTTACAACTGAATCTGTTAAATATGTTAACGAAAGAAATCTAAGTGATGCTGAAAATAGTTGTGCAGAGATAGGAATGTTTGACCAAACATCTGCATCAGCTCCACCCAACAATCAATGGAATTCTATTCCAGTAGAATCTCTATCAGATAGTATAAGAACAGTTGTTACTTGCACTGTTAAATAATAAATTTACTCCAAGAAAATATATAGGAGATTCTTTACACCTAATATTTTTTCAATCAAAAGATTGAATTTATACTATTAATAGGGTATTTTTTTTTATACACGAAAAAAAATCTAAAGATTATTTATTTTTGTTCAACTATATGAAAATTCAATTATTAATATCTGTAATATTTCCCTTACTAGGTTTTGGTCAAGAAGTAATCTCTTCACAAGGAAATTCCTACTCAAATTCAAATACAAATATGGACTTTACTATAGGTGAAGTTATAATTAACACGGAAACTGATGGTACACATTATATGACTCAAGGTTTCCATCAAACTAATTGGTTCTTTTCTGGACTAGAGAATCATACCCCAAGCTATGAAGCTATTATATTTCCTAACCCTACTGAGGAATCATTAAACATAAAGACAAGCACCTATAAAAATGTTGTTTATACACTTTATGATGCCCAAGGGAAGTTAGTAATGCAGAATGAACTTTTTGAAGAACAGACATCTCTTCAAGTAAGCCATTTAGCTCCAGGAAAGTATTCTTTGGTACTTAATAATAAAACTGACAAACTAAAAACATTTAAATTAATAAAACACAAATAAGATGAAAAGATTTCTGCTATCACTAGTTGCTATAGCAACACTATCATCAGACTCATTAGCACAAGCACCTGAAAGCTTTAATTACCAAGCAGTAATTAGAGACGCAGGAGGCTTAATCTTAAATAACCAATCGGTTGGATTAAAATTAACTATTCAAATAGGTTCCATTGGAGGACCTGCTGTTTACACAGAAACATTTGCGTCTACAACAAATGATTATGGTATAGTAAACCTTCAAATTGGAACAGGTACATCAACAGATGACTTCACTATAATTGATTGGGCTAATGGACCATTCTTTATGGAAACTGCTGTAGATGTTTCAGGAGGAACTAACTATTCTGTAATGGGTACATCACAACTGATGAGCGTACCTTATGCCTTATATGCTAAAACCTCTGGAAGTGGCCCCCCAGGACCTCAAGGAATTCAAGGACCTATTGGACCCGATGGACCCCCAGGACCTCAAGGAATTCAAGGACCTATTGGACCAGCCGGACCGGCTGGTGGACCTCAAGGACCTCAAGGACCGGTTGGCCAACAAGGGCCTCAAGGAATTCAAGGACCGACTGGACCAGCCGGACCTATTGGACCACAGGGTATTCAAGGACCCATTGGACCCGCTGGACCGGCCGGTGGACCTCAAGGACCTCCAGGGGCAGATGCTATTGTTGATTATGATTCTCTAGCAGCTATGGTTCCAATACTTGATTCAACAGATATTGCAAACATGGGTTTTATTAGTGGTAATAATATATGCAATATATCTATTGGGGATACAATCGAGGGAGGAATTGTCTTTTACATTGATCCTTCAGGATGCCACGGTCTAGTGGCAAAAGAATTAGATGAACCAGGGACATACCAATGGTCAATTGGGTTTTGGAAAACATATGCTTATGCGACAGGTATATATACAGGACATCAAAATATGAGAAATATAATTTTTTCCTCAACTGGATCAACTACACCTGCGGCAAGCATATGTGAAAACCTATCTTATCAAGGATATTCAGATTGGTATTTACCATCTAGAGATGAATTAGATTTAATGTTTATAAATTTATCCCTCAACGGTCTTGGGGGATTTAATACCAACCCTAACAATTTTTATTGGTCTTCAACTGAATCTGAAAACGACGAATATGGAGAAACATCATGGAGAATGTCCTTCATGAATGGTGAGAAAAGAGCTGTGTCTAAAAATGGAAACGTAGGTATTGTTAGAGCAATAAGGTCTTTTTAGTTTAGCTGCTATCAAGAATTTTTTGTTATTGAATCTACTATTTTCCTTCCATTTATCATATGATCATGTATATGTGTATAGGAAAATAGACCATTTCTTCCAGTCATTTTTAAATTTTTAAATTGCGATAAGTAATCAGTAATTAAAAATGTTTTTTGTTTGTATTTTTTTTCAAGCACCGGATAGGCATGTGTTATCCTATCTACCTTGGCATCAATAATATCTTTAAACTTAAAGAAACCTATATCTATTAACATTGAAGAAATTCTATCAATATTTTTTTTGTCATCACACTTCCAAAAATCATCTTCTTTTTGACAGGGTATCTCTACAATTAAAGAAGTTTTATCAACTGGAGACATAAATTCACTTCGGTTTTTAGGTTCATATATTCGAGTAAAAGGATATTTTTTTGAAGGAAAATACATAGATCCATTCATATTAATTGATTTTTTGTTTAGAAATAAAGAAACTAAAACTATATTTCTAAATTTAATTCTTTTCGCGCTCTCAATTACTTCAATTGGGGGCGAAGGATTTAAAAGAAAAATCATTTTTTCAATAGGAAGAGAACTAACCAAAACATCAACAGGTACTAATCCAGATTTTTTAAAAACTACACTAGTTATTTTATAATTCAAATGATTTATTCTAATAGCGGCATCACTTAAATTAACTTGGTCTTGAAATATCAAACTCATTTTTTCAAATATTGAACCAATGCCATATTTAGGGTAATAGAAATAGCCATCTAAATGAGCTGTTTTTTTTATTTTTTTAGAAAAAGCTTCTAAAATAAATGTCTTAATATTTAAGCCTTTTAATCTTTTACCAGCTACCTCTGGTGAAAGATAAGTAGTTGGTAAACCCCAAAGCTTTTCTGTATAATAGATTAAAAATAAATATGATATTTTTTTTCCATAAGTATTAATTGCCATTTCATGGAATGAATTATGGACACTTTTCTTCTTAACTTTTTCTTTTATGATTTGAAAAATAGAAATGATAAAATTTCTAAGTCCAAGAAACTTCAAAAGGTTTAAAGGAGATAGAGGAAAATCAATAAAACATCCATCTCTGTATATTTGACTCGGAACATGAATTAACTTGAGATCATTGCCGAGAATATTTTTAATTATTTTAATTGTTTCTGCGTCTTTATCATGAAGTCTATGAGCCCCTGAATCATAAAGGAAATTTTTATGACTTATTGTTATACAATTACCTCCCACCCTGTTACTAGATTCATATAAATTAAAACTTAAATTATTTTGGTTTGAGTAATATGCAATAGCAAGCCCTGCTGGACCTCCTCCAAGAATAGTAATTTTATTTTTCATCTAAATTATATGTATATAAGGGTAGTTTGTACCACAACCTATTAACATATGGATTATGGTGAAATAATTGAAATTCACTTTTATTATGGTTTATAATTGTGTCAATTTCAAATGAGCTAAAAATTGTTTCTTGACCGGAAAAATCTGATTTCATTTTTAATAATTCATCTTTATTATCAACTAAAACAATATCTTCAAATCCTGAGTGATTAGAGAAATAATAATTCATCAAAGAGCTTGAAAAAACTATTGTTTGATGACCTTTATTTTTTAAGACATACTCTTTAATCTGAGAAATTGATGATCTTTTAGTATGTTGCCAGGACAAAAATGAACTCACAAAAATTAAATTTAAAAAAAAGATAAACGTAGAATAGTAAATTATTTTCTTGTTCTGAAGAATATTAAAAGTAATACAGTATTCTACTATTAAAATTATAAAAGGTAAAAAAGGCAAAATATGTCTTGGTTTATATATTATGTTTTGGAAAAAAAATATCCAAATAAAATACGTTAGGCAGCATAAAAAAATCACTTTAAAGCTATTATTGAATTTTGTTTTTTTTATGAAAATTGAAAATAATCCTATAATTATATATAAAACCCAAAACAAACCAAGGCTAACAGTTAACCAATGCCTATTTTTCCAATAACCTCCCAAACCATCAGAAAAAATACTTTCTATCATTTTGAAAAATCTGTAGGATAATGACCCTTCTTCAGATATAATTCCGCCACCCCAGCTTGTAAAATGTCCTTCTGTACTATTTAACGCAATTTTCAAAAATTCTTCAAAATCATTAATAAAGACAAATGGAATAATCCAAAGTATGTTAGATAGTAAAAAAATGAAAACAGATTTAAAAAAAACAGATTTAGAGTTAAAAAATAAAAAAACAAAACATGGAAGAAAAAAAGGCATAAATGATAATCTTACACCCATTTCAAGACCAAGCAAAAAAGAAAAAATATATATTGACCTTTTATCATCTGTCTTCATATAAGATAAAAAGAAATAAAGAGACATTATTAAAAAAGCTAGACCTAAAATATCAGGCATATAACGAGTACTCATTAAAAATAAAAGTGGAGTAAAAAAAACCATTACCCATATTCTTAAAGAATTTTTATTAAAAAATAGAACCCATATTTTATCCAAGAAAATTGAAATTAAGAATATGCTGATTCCACCAATTAAAGAAAAAGATAGTCCTAATGATTTTGTAGATAAGAAAAGAACTTTAAGAATAAAACAATATATTGGGTAGCCAGGAAAGTGAGGCATTTGGTTAGCAATATTAAATTCAAAAGTTGATAGCGCAAATCTTAAACTATCTATATCTTCAATATAATAAATGGTAAACAAAAGTCTAGAAATTATACAAAGAAGAAAAAACAAAAGTAAATTTTTATTTTTCACACTTAAAAATTATACGAAAGTCCTATATTAATTTGTCTTCCCAAACCTGGCATTATACCAGAACTAGATGATGCATATTTTTGACCTGGATTTGAATGCAGTCTAGATCCTATATATTTTTTGTTGAAAATATTCTTAGCAGTAGCAAAAAATCTAAAGCTTTTTTTGATTCTTAGATTAACTGTAGCATTAAAAAGCCAATAAGCTGGTATAGGCCCCGTATCTCCTCTATTAAATGAGTAATCTATATTTTCGAAATCAGAAAAACATCTAGAAACATATTTATAATTGAAGAAAATTTCGAAAACATCCATAATATTATAACTAAAACCAATAATCATATTATGTCTTGGTGCATAAGGTAATTCATTACCCGAAACATCGGGTATGGTTGTGTCACTGATTGCAGAATTAGTAAGAACACCATCATGAATCTTAGTAGTTAAAAAAGTATAATTACCAAATAAATTTGGTAACCATTTATTTAAATTTGAGAATTTAAAATTAATTGAACTTTCAACTCCTTGAGAAGTAACCATTCCTAAATTTGAAAATGAGGTTCCTCTGGCAGCAGAAATTAAATCAACAATTTTTATATAAAATCCTGTTAATTCTAAATCGATTATTCTTTTTGAACTTCTAAAACCTAATTCATAATTTACGCTTGTTTCTGGTTTTAGTTCTAGTCCCTCAAATTGAGTGTTTGTTGTTTCACCAAAATTTAATATTAATAAGGTCGAATTAGATGGGGGAGTCATTCCTCTATGAATTCCTCCGAAAAAATTACCAAATTTCGCATCATAATTAAATCCAATTCCTGGTAAATAACAAAAAGTTGTTTTATCATCTAACCTATTGTTACTCAATCTATTAATCATTTCTTGCTCAAAAATCTCAAACCTGATGCCGGGTGATAAAATTAAATCACCTAAAATTATTTTTTCTTTTAAAAAAAATGAGTAGGCATATGTTTCGTAATTATTAGCTCTATAATAGACACCTGTTCTAGCAGTTGGAGAATCACCAATACCAGCTCTATCAATAAATCGTTCAAAATGAAATCTCGCGCCAAAATTCAAAGAAGCATTAATTGAGTCTTTAAATTTATGATTCCATAAATACTGATGATCAATACCAGCAACCATAAATGTTCTTAGTATGCCAAAATTAGAATTACCTCCACCAACACGAACTAAATCATTTACATCTGCAGAGAGATTTAAAGGTATTTCAGTAAAAACTCCATCTTCATAATCTGATGCACTAGTAAAAACGTCAAACTCTCGCCACCAATCTCTATCAAAATAATTAAAATACAATTTTGTATTTTCTTCAATTTTAGATGAAATTTTTCTTTGTTGTATAATATTTATTGCATAACGATTCACAATAAATTCATCATTTTCTTTTGGGTTGAAAAGATGATTATTTAGAAAAGAATACTCAGTTAATCCAGTGTATGTTGCATTAGATTTTTCATTATCTACATTTAAGTTGACATAAATTTTTCTCTTTTTTGATGGTACAAACATCATTTTAAAGGTACCATTGAATTGGATAAATGAGTTGTTATCTCTAAATCCATCTCCAGATTTGTATAGAAACTGAAATTCAGGACGAAATTTTTCTGTTCCAAAACCACCAAGTTCTATCATTGAACTTAAATACTTATTTGAACCACTAGAAATAAAAATTTTACCACCAAAATCTTTTCTTGGTCGATTAGTTATATAATTGATAACACCACCCATAGAATGTGGACCATGTTCAATTGAAGAACCACCTTTTTTAACCTCAATCTCATTTATTCTCTCTACAGGGGGATTATAATACATACTTGAATACACATATAAAGCAGGTTGTATTGGTATTCCATCCTCTAAAATTAAAGTTCTACTGCTCCTTCTTGGATTTATCCCTCTAATTCCTACGCTAATTCTAGAGTTGCCTATCCCATCATCTGAAAAAGCATTTATCCCCGGAATATATTCTAGAGCTTCTTGTGTGCCAATTGCAGAAATTTGTGACAATTTATTTGCATCTAACTTTGATGCGGTTCCTGACAATAGAAGATAATCAGAGTTTTTAACGCCGATAATTTCTACAGAGGGTAAGGATAAAATATCGGGAGTTAATTTAATGTTCGAAAAATGAATGTTTTCTTTTAATTCCGAACTATTTAACTCTTTACTAAAGTTATCGTAACCCATGGCATTTATGGTGATTTTGTCAGGTAATTTGGATTCTATTTTGATTTCAAAAAAGCCATCTTCATTAGAAAATGTTGAGTTAATTATTTTATTATTCCTGACTAATAAAATTTCGGAAAGTGCAATAGGATAATTGTTTTTTACATCAAAAATATATCCAGATATAGATGTTTTTTGAGCAATGGAAATATTGGTTATGAAAAGCAAAAAAAATAAAAGAATTTTTACTTTAAAATTTTGAAAAAAATAATCCAATATCAAAATAATTTATTATTATCAGAACTAGAATTAATAAACATTTTACCTCCCGAACCACTACCTGATCCTGATCCACTACCTGATCCTGATCCACTACCTGATCCTGATCCACCTCCTGATCCTGATCCACCTCCTGATCCTGATCCACCTCCTGATCCTGATCCACCTCCTGATCCCGATGCACCTCCTGACCCTGATCCACTAGCTGAACCAGATATGCCATTTAAATTATCATCTGTATTTGGAACAATTAATTCATCTTCACATGAAAAAAGCAGAATAGAAAAAATCGCTATTGTCACTAAAACAGATAAACTTTTAAAGATTATTTTATATAAAAACATACTATCAAAGATAGTAAAAAGAACTAAATATTATTTTAAATTAATACCCTAATATTGGTATTTTAACTCAATCTATTTCTTTATGAGATGTATTAACTAATTTAGATTCTAATGAAAAAAATTATTATAACTGGTTGTGCTGGTTTTATTGGTTCTAATCTTGCAGAAAAATTAATTAAGACAAAAAATTTTGTGTTTGGAATTGATTCATTTCATCCATACTATAAAAGATCAATAAAAGAATTCAATATTAGTCAATTGAATAAAAATAGAAATTTTCAATTTTTAGAATCGGATATAAGGAAAATTGATAAAAGTGTATTTAAAAATAAACAATTTGATATTTGTATTCATTTGGCTTCAACACCGGGTGTGTTATCATCGATAAATGATGAAGAATCATATTATGAAAATAATGTTAATGGAACAATTAACCTATTGAAAAATTTAGCTTTAATTAACACAAAAAAATTAATATTTGCTTCATCATCTACAGTATATAAAGATGAAAAAAATAGCTTTTTTGATGAAAACAAAACACCTACAAAACCATTATCTCCATACGGAAAAACAAAATTAAGATGCGAAGAACTTATCAAAGAATGGTCTTCTAGAGAACTTTCAAGCTTTGTAAATCTAAGATTTTTCTCAGTATATGGTCCATGTATAAGACCTGATTTGGCTATATATAAATTCACCAATCGAATAAATAATAATATTCCTTTATCAATATACGGAGACGGTCAAAGTCAAAGAGATTATACCCATATAGATGATATAATAAATGGGATATTATTAACTGTAAATTATATCTCTAAAAGAAAAAATATTTCTGCAACATTTAACATAGGAAATGGTAATCCTATTCGTTTAATTGACTTAATAAAAATAATTGAAAAAAAACTTAATAAGAGTGCAATAATTGAATACCTACCTTTTAATGATATTGAAATGTATAGGACATGTGCAAGCCTTAAATTAGTCAGCGAAAAACTAAATTATCAACCAACAATAAATATTGAAAATGGAATTGATAACTTTATCGAATGGTATAAAAAAAATCATATTCTTTATAATTACTAGTCTTCTTTTTCTTTCATTTGAAATGATGAAATTTATTAGAACTAATTATTTAGTTCAAAATTTTAATCTCATGAAGTTAAGCTCCATAATATCTATATTTGATCTTTGTATTTTAACTTTATTTAAACAATGAAAAATTTACCTCTTATTTTTTCAGCAATAATTATTGGGCTGATTTGTTATCAATCTATTTTTATTGCGCCATTAATAAATGAACTTTTAAGCTCTAATGACGCTAGTATTATTTTAAGAAGTCTATGGCCTAAATTTTTCCTAATGATATTTATTATCTCGTTAATAACATTTTTAACAATTGTAATATTTAACAAGCAAAAAAACATTGCAAAATATTTATCATTAGTTAGTGGATTGCTTATGTTCTCTTGTTATTTCCTAGTTCCGATTATAAATAATGCTAAAGATATAGCTAATGAAAACCTATGGTTAATTCTACATCTAATAACTATTATTATTACATTTATTACCCTAATAATAAATATTGCTTTGATTAAATTTTGGAAATAAACATCATTCTATCTAACCAAAAAAATTAAAAAATTTGAATATGAAAAAAATTACTCTAATCATCACTTTTTTGTTTTGTTTATGTTTTGTTTATTCTCAAAATGGTATTATATATAATTTTTCATTTAGAATTGATAATGAATTAGTCACACAAATGAAAGCACAAAATAAAGATCTTAAAATTTTAAATCTTTCTACTGTTGAAGAAATGCCAAAACAGCTTTCAGATGATATATTATTAGTTAGCGAAAGTCTTTTAGGAGAATATCTTAAAGATAGCTTAATTAGCATGCGTCCAGAAGAGAAATTAATAATGGGTGCTCTTCCTGAACACTTAATGTATCTCCCAGCCAATAGATTCAAAAAAGCAGCTAAAAGCTATGGTAATTTAAAATTTTTCATAGATATTAATTGTTATATTTCAGCTACAGGAGGAAAAAAAATAATCCTTGCAAATAAATCTTTTTCAAAAGTCAAGCCAAAAATTACCTTAAAAATTAGAGTGTTTAATAAAGAAAAAGAATTGATTGATAAAAAAGAATCAATAATTAAAGACTTTGAAACGCTTAGATCAAAAACTTATGATAAAACATATGGTATAGCATTTTTGAAAAAAAATACTGATGAAGTTACATTTTCAGAGACAATTAATTCAAATGATGTTTTAAGGATGTATCTTCAAGCTATAAAAGAAGCATTAAAATAGAACTAATTAAGAGGAATCTATTCATTTTAGGAGCCGGTTTTGGAATTGCAACTACGCTTTTAATTAATGCTCTCTAAATATTTAATTATTAGACAAAACAAATAATTTTTATCTAGAAGATTGGATAGCATTAAACGCAACTAAAACACCAGCATATTGTTATTTATATTTTGATGAGGTTATGTCAGAAGAAGAAAACGTAGGTTTTTTTTATAATTGGTATGCTGTTAATGATGAGAGAGGTTTAGCGCCTGAAGGATTTCATGTTCCTGATTTAGAAGAAATGAATAAACTGCTTAATTTTCTTTCTCCAGATAATTGTGGTTTGGAAATAAAAAAAGTATATGTTTATGATGATAAGCGAAGAAAAAAATCTTCAATGAAAAATGAGGATTATTTTTGGGAATCTCCAACTAATGGAGATTCACCGGTTCATAATTCGACTGGATTAAGTATATTGAACACTGGGTCAGATGATCTCTTTGAATTTTTTGACGATATAGGTGATTCTGAAGCATTAAAAAGGATAAGCGAATATGGGATGGCTAATTTTTGGATGACTAATAAAAATGATTCTGATAAAAGTTATTCATGGCATTTAAGAGACTGTGTAAATGAAGATGGAGAGGCTCAAGCAGATGAGGGAGGTTTTGGCGCTTTTAGAATAGATTCAGATTGGAATAAAAACTGCTTTTTTGCAGTAAGGCTTATAAAAGATTAATCTTCTTTTTCTTTATTATTTTTTGATAACTCTATTGAAATTAGACCAGTAGGCACAGCGATTATAACATAACCTACAATCATCATTATAGATGCTATAATCTTTCCAAGAGGAGTAGTTGGTACAATATCTCCATATCCTACAGTAGAAGTAGTTGTAATTGCCCAATAAATACTTGATGGAATACTTTCAAACCCCTCGCTCCCATCTTCTATGACATACATTAAAGTCCCAGCCATAATCATCATCATAACTACAAAGAACAAAAAGACCATTATTTTATAATAACTAGCTTTTAATGACCTTGCTAAGCTTCTAGATTCATTAGTGAATTTACTGAGATTCAATATCCGAAATAAACGTAATAATCTTAGAGCTCTTATTAGTGTTAATGATGTATAACCGGAGATAAAAGGGCTAATAAAAGTTGGTATAATAGATATCAAATCAATAAAACCCCAAAAACTAAATATGTATTTCACAGGTTTTGGAGATATTATGATTCTTAAGATGTACTCTATTGTAAATAGTATAGTAAAGAACCATTCTGCAGTATATAGAAAATCGCCATACTTTGCTCCCCATAATGGAACACTATCTATTATGACTATTAAAACCGATAATAGTATTAGAAAAAGGAGAATAAGGTCAAATGATTTCCCTGCAGGAGTATCAACACCAAAGATTATGTTATGAAGTTTTTTTCTCATTAGTATAAATATAAAAAAAGAGAGCTTAAATATCTAAGCTCTCCTCTACTATATTGAAATCAATATGAATATTAGTATCTATAATGTTCAGGTTTATATGGCCCTTTTACATCAACACCAATATAAGATGCTTGGTCAGACCTTAACTCAGTTAACTCAGCGCCAACTTTTGCAAGATGTAACTTAGCAACCTTTTCATCTAAATGCTTTGGTAACATATATACATCATTTTCATATGCATCCGAATTATTCCATAATTCAATCTGAGCCAATGTTTGATTTGTAAAAGAATTTGACATCACAAATGATGGATGACCTGTAGCACAACCTAAGTTAACTAGACGTCCCTCAGCTAAAACAATAATATCATTTTCTTTTATTGTATACATATCCACCTGAGGTTTAATTTGGACTTTAGTAGAACCATAATTTTTATTTAACCATGCCATATCAATTTCATTATCAAAATGACCGATATTACAAACAATAGTCTTATCCTTCATAGCTTCAAAATGATGGCTTTGAACAATATCTTTATTACCTGTTGTTGTTACTACAATATCAACATCACCAACAACATTTTCTAACCTTCTAACCTCAAAACCATCCATAGCTGCTTGAAGAGCACAAATTGGATCAATTTCTGTGACAATAACTCTAGCTCCTGAACCTCTCAAAGAAGCAGCAGAACCTTTTCCAACATCTCCATAACCACAAACTACAGCAACTTTACCAGCCATCATAGTGTCAGTAGCGCGACGAATAGCATCAACCAATGATTCTTTACAACCATATTTATTATCAAATTTCGATTTAGTAACAGAATCATTTACATTTATAGCAGGCATAACTAGAGTACCATTTTTCTTTCTTTCATAAAGACGATGAACCCCAGTAGTTGTTTCTTCAGAAAGACCTTTAATATCTTTACATAACTCAGGGAAACGATCAAAAACCATATTAGTTAAATCTCCACCATCATCTAAAATCATATTTAAAGGCTTACCATCCTTAAATCCAAAAATAGTCTGTTCAATACACCAATCAAATTCTTCTTCACTTAACCCCTTCCATGCAAAAACAGGTATACCTGCTTCTGCAATTGCAGCTGCAGCATGATCTTGTGTTGAAAAAATATTACATGAAGACCATGTAACTTCAGCACCTAATTCTACTAATGTTTCAATTAAAACAGCAGTTTGGATTGTCATGTGAAGACACCCCGCTATTCTAGCACCTGAAAGAGGTTTAGAATCACCATATTCTTCTCTAAGAGACATTAAACCAGGCATTTCAGATTCAGCAAGATTAATTTCCTTTCTACCAAAATCTGCAAGAGTTATATCTTTTACTTTATAAGCTAATTTTTCCGATGTATTCATTTTCTATTTTTTTAATACGAATTATAACACAAAATTAAGAAGTTCATTTGAAATTATTATATACTTATAAAATAAAATGTATGAATTTGTGAATCAAATTTTCTCTCTTAAAATTTCTTCTAGTCCATCGACAAATCTATCATGATCATTTGAACTAGGAACTAATTGTATTTTCTCACCACCATTTTCTTCAAAAATTTCTTGATATTCATCCCCAATTTCAATTATAGTCTCTAGACAATCGGCTACAAAAGCAGGACTAAAAACCAAAATGTTCTTTGCACCAGATTTAGCTTGATCTTCAACAACAAAATCTGAAAATGGTTTAAGCCACCTATTATTTAATCGAGATTGAAAAGAAACTGTATATTGATCTTCTTTTAAACCCAACTCAGATACAATCAAACTAGTGGTAGCATAACAAGTTGCTTTATAGCAAAACTTATTTTTCTCATTTAACTCTGTTTCACAAGGTTGATCCTGACATAAATCATTACCATTATATACTTTATCTACATGACGTTCTGGAAGTCCATGATAAGAAAAAATAAAATGATCATAATCCTTTAAATTAAATTTTTTAGCCTGAGAAACAATTGAACTAATATACCCCTTATTATCCCAAAATTGATTAATAATACTAATATTTGGAATAACCCACCATTTTCGTATTATATCCATAGCTAACTCGATAGCAGAACCACTAGAAGCACTTGCATACTGAGGAAATAATGGAAGTAATATTATTTCATCATAATTTTCCAATGACATTTTATGAAGAACATTATACATTGATGGGTTTTGATACCTCATAGCAATATGTACAGTAATATTTTCATTAATAAATCTTTTTTGAAGCTTTTTTTGTAAATTTTCAGTGTGCATAATTAGTGGTGAAATACCATTATTAACTTCCCAAAGTTCCTTGTAAACCTTTGCGGACTTTGGAGCACGAAAAGGGACAATAATTCCATTAACTAGTAATTTTCTTAAAAGCCATGGTAAATCAATAACTCTTTTATCATTCAAGAATTGACTTAAATATCTTCTTACATCTCTTACACTTGGACTATCAGGTGTACCCAATTGCATTAATAGAATTCCTGTTTTTTTCATATTATTTCTATTTATGATGAAAATTGCATTTCATGTAATAATTTATAATGTCCTTTTAAATCTAATAGTTCAGAATGTGTTCCTTCTTCTTTTATTTCTCCTTTTTCTAGCAAAAAAATTTTATCTGCCCCTTGAATAGTAGATAATCTATGAGCTATAATTATAGACGTCCTACCTTTTGTGATTTGTTTAATTGCCTTTTGAATTAATTCTTCTGATTCATTATCAACACTTGATGTTGCTTCATCTAAAATTAATATCTTGGGGTTAAATACGAAAACACGAATAAATGAAATTAATTGTCTCTGTCCGGTAGATAATACACCACCTCGCTCACCTACTTTATAATCATAACCACCAGGAAATTTCATTATAAAATCATGAGCACCAACAGCCTTTGAGGCAGAAATAACATCCTCTCTTGAAATTGTATTATCACCAAGTGTAATATTATAAAATATTGATTCTGAAAACAGAAAAACATCTTGTAGAACAATTGCAATATTTTTTCTAAGATAATTCAATTCAATATCATTTAATTCAATATTTCCTAATTTTAGACTCCCTTTCTGATAATCATAAAATCTACCGATTAAACTAACTAAAGAACTCTTTCCTGCTCCTGTTGAACCAACAAATGCAACTGTTGATCCTGGATGAATTTCTAAATTTATATCATTAAGTATCCATTCTTCATTTTGATATGCAAAATAAAGATTACTAAACTTTATTTTTTGATCAAACCTACAATCATTTATAGCGCCATCATTTTCAATATTTTCTTTACTATCAATTATCTCAAAAACTCTTTCTGCCCTTACTGTACCACGCTGAAGAATATTAAACTTATCTGCCAATTGTCGGATTGGTCTGTAGAGCATATGAATCCATAATACAAATGAAATAGTTTCCCCGAACATTAAACGTACATCGTTTGTCCCACTATTACCTACAAGTTGTGCTGTCCAAACAAGTAAAAATGCGATGGAAAGATGACTAAGAATTTCTACTGTTGGGAAAAAAATAGAATTTGCCCAAATTGCTTTAATATGTGCTTGTCTATGCTTAGCATTAATACCCTTAAAACTTTCATATTCTTCCTCTTGCCTATTAAATAATTGAACTAAAGATATTCCTGTTATTCTTTCTTGAACAAAAGTATTTAAGCGTGATACTTGATCTCGCTCCATTTGAAATGATTTTCTAATATATCTGGCAAAAATTCTTGTCGCTATAATTAATAATGGAATAGGTACTAAGGTTAAAAGACTTAATTTCCAATTTGTCCAAAACATCAAACTAACAACAGAAATTAAAGAAATTAAATCTCCAGATATTGACATTAATCCAGAAGAAAAAACCTCTGTGATTGCCTCTAAATCAGACACGACTCTAGTAACTAATGAACCTATTGTAGTCCTATTGAAATATTTCATGCGAAAACTCAGAACTTTTTTCATTAACTTATTCCTTAAATCTCTAATTATGGATTGTGCAAATAAATTAGAAAAGTAAGTAGATAAAAATTGAAATAATGCTTCTAAAAAGAGAATGCTAATAATTATTATAGTCCAAATAATTAACATTTCACCATTTTGAGATTTAACAATATATAAATCAACCATACGTCCAATTAAATATGGCCTGGTTGGACCTAGGATAGCTAAAATCAAAACACAAAATACAGCGAAAACAAATAATGATTTATAATGTTTACAGTAATAAAGTAACCTCTTAAAAACAGCTATATTTAACTTGTTTTTTTCTTTCATCAAAACAAAGTTAATTTAAAGATTTAATGCAAAAAGATTTAACCCTTGATTTATTAAAAAAAAAGGAAATACTTGAATTAATTTAAAATGATTTTCAGATATAAAATAAATATAAATTAACTTTATAATAAAAGCTTTCATTAATGATACATAATTTTTCTATAGATCGATCTATTATTCAAACATTTATAGCCGAACTAAGAGATAGTTCAATTCAAAAAGATTCTATGAGATTCCGTAGAAATCTAGAACGTATTTCAGAAATTTTAGCCTATGAATTATCTAAAGAATTAAAGTATAAGAAAGTTAATGTCACGACTCCATTAGGTATAGCAAATATGGAATTAGTTGAAGAACAACCAATACTTGCAACTATTTTAAGAGCTGGACTAGGAATGCATTCAGGGCTATTGAATTATTTTGATCGTGCTGATAGTGCTTTCATATCTGCATATAGGAAACACTCATCTAAAGAAAGTTTTGATATTCATGTTGAGTATATTGCTTCACCAAATATAGATGGTAAAACACTTATAATTAGCGATCCAATGCTCGCAACTGGTAACTCTATGGCAATGGTTTATAAATCACTTTTAAGTCAAGGAAAACCATCTAAATTAATAATTGTATCAGCGATTGCAACACCAAAGGCACTCAAATTTCTTGAAAAAGAACTGCCAAAATCTACAACATATTATATTGGAGCAATTGATAGTGAATTAACAGCTGAATCATATATATTTCCTGGCCTTGGAGATGCTGGAGATTTAGCTTATGGAACAAAAATTTGATTATTATGATTTGGGGATCACTTATTTCTTTATTCCTTCTTTCTACAGTTAAGTTTATGTTTACACCATTTGGTGGACCTGCATTAGGGCTATCATTTTTTCAAACATATTTTATTTGTGTTTCAGGAGGGATTTTTGGTTCTAGTTTTTTCTATTTTTTAAGTGGTTATTTTCTAAAACGATCGAAGAGAAAGAAACATGATAAAATGAAAAATAATAAAATAGAAGACCACTTTTTAAAAAAGAAAAAAACTTTCTCTAAAATGAACAAACTTATTATTAAAATTAAAACAAGTATTGGAATCATTGGAATCTGCTTTTGGGCGCCTTTTCTTTTATCAATTCCAATTGGAAGTATTATCAGCGCAAAATTTTATGGTCACAAAAAAGAAACCTTCCTTCTAATTATTATTGGAATGTTTATAAATGCTTTCATAACAACTAGTCTTGCATATTTAATATACGGATGAAAAATATTTTTTTCGATTTAGATAGGACTCTCTGGGATTTTGAAAAAAATTCAGAAAAAGCACTTATGCTTATTTATAAAGAACTACATTTAGAAAAACAATTAAAATCATTTGATTCATTTCTCAAAACCTACAAAAAAATCAACTCTTCTTTATGGCATCAATATGGATTAGGTAAAATAAAAAAATCTGAATTGCGAGTCAGTAGATTCAGTCTGACACTAAATAAATTTGGTATTAATGATAACTTTTTAGCAAAAAAATTAGGTGATGAATACATTAAAACTAGCCCATATCAAACTTCACTGTTCCCTTATGCTATAGAAACTTTAAAAAATCTAATCAATGATGGGTATAAACTACACATAATTACAAATGGTTTCAAAGAAGTTCAATACATTAAATTAGAAAAAAGTAAACTAATCAATTTTTTCTCTGTTATTGTATGTTCAGAAGAAGTTGGAAAAAACAAACCAGCAAAAGATGTGTTTGAATATGCTATATCAAAAGCTAAGGCCAAAGCTACAGAAAGTATAATGATTGGAGATGACTACTTAGTTGATATTATTGGTGCAGAAAAAGTAGGTATGAAAGGTATTCTTTTTAACCCAAGTGGAAGATATAAAGATGATACTCATAAATGGCAAATTAAATCTTTAGATGAAATTCCTAGATTAATTCCATGGGTTCAAAAACAATTTTAATAAATTTCTTGTCTATATCTCTCATATAATAATATTCCAGTAGCAACGCTAACATTTAACGAAGAAATTTTTCCACTCATTGGAATCTTACAATTGAAGTCTGATATGTTTAATAAATCTGATGTTATTCCATCTTTTTCTGAACCCAAAATAAATGCAACAGAACCTTTTAAATTAACTTCGTGCAATAAGGTTTTTGACTTTTCAGTACAGGCAATCAAACGAACACCACATTGTTGAATATAAAATAAAGATTCCTTAAGGCTGTCTGTTATGCAAACTTTCATTCTACTAAGAGCTCCAGCCGATGTCTTAATAGAATCTGCATTTACTTTTGCAGAACCCTTTGAAGGTATTAGTATAGCATCAACTCCTTGACATTCAGCAGCCCTTGCAATTGCACCAAAATTTCTAACATCAGTAATTCTATCTAATGCTAGAATAAATGGTTTCTTTTTATCAGCTATTAAATCCTCTACAATATCTTCAACTTTATAATATTTAATAGGAGATGTTAGTGCTATTACACCTTGATGATTTTGGTCAGTGAAACTATTTAACTTTTCTATTGGAACAAACTGTAATTGATAAGATTTACCAGCTAAAACATCTTTTAACTCTAGAAACAATTCTTTATTCATACCTCTTTGAATTAAAATCTTATTTAAATCTTTTCCTGCTTTAACCCACTCTATAACCGATCTAATTCCAAAGATGATATTTTCTTTTGGTACTCTTTTGATAGTGTTTTTTTCCATTATGATTAAAATTTATATTGAAAATGTAATTCAATATTATTACCAATAGTTCTAGCTACAGGACAAGATTCACCTGCATCTTTTATCCTCTTATGAATACTATTATCCCAATTATTTTTTGAAAAATCAAAATCAATTTCAATACTTTTTATTCTTCTAGGGTTTGAAGACATTACCTTATTTATTGATGCATGTCCAAAAGTAAAATCAATATTATTATTATTACAATAAATACCAATTATGGTCAACATACATGAAACGTAAGATACGGCAACTAAATCAGTAGGAGAGAAAAACTCTCCTTTGCCATTATTATCTAACGGTGCATCAGTTATTATTTCTTTGCCAGAGGCCAAATGAATAGATTTAGTTCTTAAATCTCCCAAGTATTCAATTTTAGATGTAGCCATTTTATTGAATTTACATAAATTTGTACTTAAACTTTATTAAAACAAAAGTGAAATCAAAAATACAGTTTTATTTCACTAGTGTATACAAATACGATTAACATATAGTTGTAGCAATGATTGAGAGTCCAAATACTAAAGTCAAAATAAAAAAACCAAACTGGCTTCGTGTTAAACTTCCAACAGGGGAGAATTATAAAAAAGTAAGAAATTTAGTTACTGAGCATAAACTCCATACTATTTGTGAAAGTGGGAACTGTCCAAATATGGGAGAATGTTGGGGAGAAGGAACCGCTACATTTATGATTTTAGGTAACATATGTACTAGATCCTGTGGTTTTTGTGCTGTTCAAACAGGTAGACCGAAGGAAGTTGATATATTTGAACCTGGCAAAGTAGCTAAAAGCATTAGGCTAATGGGTGTTAAACATGCTGTTATTACATCTGTAGATAGAGATGATTTGAAAGATGGAGGGTCAACAATTTGGGTTAATACTGTAAGAGCAATCAGAAAACAATCTCCCGGAACAACTATGGAGACATTAATTCCAGATTTTGGCGGAAAATGGGATAATCTTCAAAAAATAATAGATATAGCACCTGACATTGTTAGTCATAACTTAGAAACTGTACGAAGATTAACAAGAGAAGTTAGAATTCAAGCCAAATACGATAGAAGTATAGAAGCTCTATTTAGACTAAAAAAAGGTGGAATGAAAACCAAATCAGGTATTATGCTTGGCCTTGGTGAAAAGCATAATGAAATAGTTGAAACAATGGAAGATTTAGCAAGTGTAAATCTTGATATTTTAACTTTAGGTCAATACTTACAGCCAACTATTAAACATCTTCCAATTGCTGAGTTTGTTACACCTGAAAGATTTAAAGAATATAAAGAAATCGGTTTAAAAATGGGTTTTAAATATGTTGAGAGTGGACCACTCGTTCGTTCTTCATACAGAGCTGAAAAACATCTATTCTGAAAAAATAAACTTACAAATTCCCTAATATTTGTATGTAATAAAGCTGTTTTCTATCTTAGAAATTAAAATAATTTTTAGATAAATTATTTTTTTGTCTTATTATTACTAGAAATAGTGAGATAGAATGTTTAATTTTATAACAAATTTTAATAAAATGAATAAATTATTTACAATTGTTAGCCTAATATTAGTTGGTGCTTTTCCAACATTATCTCAAGTAGATGAATCGAAACAATGTGGAACATATAGACAACTTGAAAAATCATTTGAAATTCTTCCCGAATTAAAAGATGCGTATTATGCTCATCAACTTATGATGAATAGTTATAGTGGTACTGACATAAGTAATAGTATTCATAAATCAAATGGAACTTATACTATCCCTGTAGTTTTTCATATTTTACATGACTATGGCACAGAAAATATAACAGATACTCAAGTATATGATGCACTAGAAGTAATTAATCGTGAATTTAATGCTGAAGATCCAGATTCAGTTGAAATAATTCCAGATTTTGATACTTTAATTGGTAATGCTCATATTGATTTTAAATTAGCTGCAATTGATCCATTAGGAAATTGCACAAATGGTATTGAACATATTTATACACACGAAACATACAATGGCGATGCTTATTCTAAAATACATCAATGGAATAGAGCCAACTACTTAAACATTTGGGTTGTTAAAGTTGTAGGTTCACCTGGAGCTGCAGCTTATGCTACATTCCCTGCTTCAACTGATGGAAATGGGTTTTGGTTAGATGGTGTTGTTTCAAACCACACTTATGTTGGTTCAATAGGAACATCTAGTCCTGGAGTAGAGTCTGTTCTAACACATGAGCTTGGTCATTGGCTTGGATTAGCTCATACATTTGGTGATTCAGACCTTATAAATGATGGACCAACAATTTGTAATGATGATGGAATTGATGATACACCTGAAACTAAAGGACACCAAAGTTGTCCTCCATTCGTTCCTCCATATAGTTGGGCTGATTGTAACGATTCAATTAATGAAGATGTCCAAAATTATATGGACTATTCTTATTGTGATGTGCATTTCACACCTGGACAAGTTAATGCTATGAGAAATACATTAGAAGGAATTGCTGGACAACGAAGTACTCTATGGCAAGATTCTACACTGATAGCTACTGGTGTAAAAGATTTATTACTTCCACAAAACCCAAATAATACTTTAACTGTTCCATTGTGTACACCTGTTGCTGATTTCACTTCTAATAAAACTGAAACATGTGTTAATAGTTCTGTTTCTTTTAGTAATGCATCCTGGAATGCACTTGTGGATACTTATACATGGGAATTCCAAGATGGTGTTCCAGCAACTTCTAATTTACAGAATCCAACAGTAAGTTTTACTTCACCAGGTTATAAAACTGTTACACTTACTGCATCTAATTCAGCAGGATCTAATACAGAGTCAAGAACAGGTTATATATATGTCGCTCAAGAATGGGCTACATTTAATGGTCCAAATTCAATAGATCTTGAGGGTACTTCAGCAGAATGGTTTGTTTCTAATAACTTAGAAAATAATCATGGAGAATTTATGCTTTCAAATGGTACAGGTTATAATAATTCTAGATGTTACAAACTAAATAATTATAAAAATGTTGCAGGTGCAGATCTTTTTAATGATGATTATTTTTATAATGATCGTTTAGGAGGAAGTGTAGATGAATTAATAACTCCTTCATTTGACTTAAGATATACATCTGGTGTAACAATGTCATTTAATTTTGCTTATGCTACAAATGCAACACAGGTAAGTCAAATTGAAGAAAAACTGAAAATATATGTATCTACGGATTGTGGCGCATCATGGGTGACTAGACCAATAAGCGTAGATGGATTATTAATAGGAGGAAGCCAATCTGCAGGCTTAACAGGTGCTAATATTGTCACTGCTGGGTATGCTGGTTATTCAGATTTCACTCCAACAACAAACGTAGAATGGAAAACAGGATCAGTTTCTATAAATTCAGGTGCTCAATATGATAAAGCTATTTTTAAATTCGAATTTACTGCTTCTGATTTGTCAAGTAATTTATACATTGATAATATAAATGTAAATGGAACTTTAGGTTTAACTTCTGATGAGATTTCAAATTTAAATCTTAATATATTTCCAAACCCTTCAAATGGAAAAGAAATAAATATTAGCTACACAGCAAATGATAAGCCTGTAACATTTACTCTCAGAGACACACAAGGCAAAGTAATTTCTTCAGAAGTAATTAAAGAAACTAATACAATTGTAAATAGAAAATTAAGTCACACTAACAATTTACCTTCTTCTTGTTATTTCTTAGAAATTCAAACAGGAGAATATAAAACAACAAAAAAAGTTGTAGTTCTATAAAACACTGAAAGATAAAAAAAGAAAAAGGCTATTTACAATTAATATGATAGCCTTTTTTTATACCCCAAAAAAATAAAAGTTTTCTTAATAATATAAATGTAAAATGAGTAATTACGATATCACAATTATAGGATCAGGACCAGGAGGATATGTAGCGGCAATTCGTTGTGCACAACTAGGCATGAAAACTGCTATCATTGAAAAATATAAAACATTGGGCGGTACATGTTTAAATGTAGGTTGTATACCATCAAAAACTCTACTTGATTCATCTGAACATTTTCACAATGCAAATAATAACTTTTCAGAACATGGTATTGATGTTAAAGGAATAAAAGCAAATATCAAGCAAATGATTCAACGAAAAGATAAAGTTGTATCACAAACCTGTGATGGAGTGAAATTTCTTATGGAAAAAAATAATATAGATGTCTATACAGGAATAGGATCTATTGTAGATAAAAATTCTGTTAAAATAGAACAAAACAATACTCAACAAACTCTCAATACTAAGAATATTATTATTGCTACTGGATCTAAACCAAATTTCTTTCCTGGTATGAAGCCAGATAAAAAAAGAATAATTACTTCTACAGAAGCTCTTAATATGAAAGAAATTCCAAAAAAAATGTTAATTATTGGTGGAGGTGTTATAGGCCTTGAATTAGGTTCTGTATTTGCTCGTTTAGGAACTCAAATTGAAGTTGTTGAATTTGCAAACACAATTATTCCTAGCATGGACAAAACAATGTCAAAAGAGCTTAGTAAAGTGCTTAAAAAAGAAGGGTTTAAATTCTATACCAAACATAAAGTCCAAAAAGTAACAAATACAGGGAAAGAAGTTAATCTTATTGCTCTAAACAAAAAAAATGAAGAAATATCTTTAAAGGCTGATTACTGTCTTGTTGCAGTTGGAAGAAAACCATTCACAGAAGGTTTGGGACTAAAAAATGTAGGTATATCTACCAATGAAAAAGGACAAATCGATGTAAATGATAATCTTCAAACATCTACTCCAAATATATATGCAATCGGAGATGTCATTAGAGGAACAATGTTAGCTCATAAAGCTGAAGAAGAAGGAGTTTTTGTCGCAGAATTTATCTCTGGACAAAAACCTCATATAAATTATAACCTAATACCTAATGTAGTATATACTTGGCCTGAAGTTGCATCAGTTGGTAAAACTGAAGATGAACTAATTGCAGAGGGAAGGGAAATTAAAATAGGAACTTTTCCAATTAAAGCATTAGGAAGAGCTAGAGCAAGTATGGATATAATGGGTACAATCAAAATTATAGCTAGTAAAAAAACAGATGAGATACTTGGTGTTCACATCATTGGAGCTAGGGCAGCTGATTTAATTATGGAGGCAGTTGTTGCAATGGAATTTAGAGCATCGGCAGAAGATTTAGCTAGAATTTGTCACCCTCACCCTACCTATTCAGAAGGTATTAAAGAAGCAGCACTAGATGCAACAGAAAGTAGACCTCTGCATATATAAACTAGCGAACTAGCTTCATTTCATTAATAATATGTTTAGCTCCAGAATATTTATCGATCACCCATAATACATATCTAATATCAACAGTAATATTTCTACATCTATCTGAATCAAACATAAAATCACTCATTGTACTCTCCCAAGATCTATCAAAATTAAGACCTAATAAATTACCGTCAGCATCTAACACTGGAGAACCTGAATTACCTCCTGTCGTATGATTCGAACCTGTAAAACAGACCCAAAGTTCTCCATCTTGAGCATAGTCACCATAGTCTTTAGCATTAGCTAATTCAATCATTCTAGGTAATAACTCATAATCAGGATTTCCTGAATTATTTTTTGTTATAATACCATCTATAGTTGTATGCTCAGTATATTGCATACCATCATGTGGAGCCGAACCTTCTAATTTACCATAAGTAATACGCATAGTGGAGTTTGCATCTGGCCAATGCTTTTGATCAGGGAACATTTCTAATTTACCAGCAACATATTGTTTTAATAATTGATCCATTTTAGTCCTATATATTCTGACATCTGGTAGTATATTATTCATAAAACTGTCATTAACTTCAAGCCAAAGCATAAAACCTGGGTCTTTCTTCTTTAACTTATTAAATGAATTACTACCTAGCTTATCAATAAACTTCATGAATCTATCTTCGTTAGTTAATATTGATTTATTATAAATCACATCAGCTAAGAAGCCTTTTTCTGCCATGTTATTGGATAAAGTTGGAGGGATTATTCCTCCTTCCATCTGTTTTATATACTCAGCAGTTAGTAATCGAAAAATACGTTTATCTGTAGATTCATCATAATTTTTAAAAAATCCTTTAGCAATGCTAATTTGTTTTTCTATTTCTTCTTCCAAAGATCCATTTTCAATAAAATTATTATAACTAGAGAGAAACTTATTAATTTCTCTT
Source organism: Crocinitomicaceae bacterium (assembly GCA_002709305.1). Classification (GTDB taxonomy): domain Bacteria; phylum Bacteroidota; class Bacteroidia; order Flavobacteriales_D; family Crocinitomicaceae; genus UBA4466. The sequence continues at coordinate 197,814 of PAQM01000012.1, forward strand.
GCTCTTCGAAACAATTCTGGTCCAACATATAAATATTCTATAATCATCGAGTATGAAAAATCAGCTTGTTGATATTGCTCTACTAGAATGTTCATATCATTAATTATACTACCATACTTATCCTGCCATTCCGATTTTGTTGAAGCCATATTATTATACTTTTTTTCACGATCTAATTTAATCTGAATAGCATCCACTGTTTTCAAACCACCTAGTTGACCAATCCACTTCTTCCAACCATTAGCAATACGAGCTTGTTTGGAGGCGTATTTAATTCTTAATAAATCAGAAGAACGCATACTTGCATCAATAACACTCAAAGATTTTTCTCTCATCTTAATTCTTGCAGGGCGTTCTTTATCCATAATATATTTTAAATTACTTGAAGATAAATGTTGCTCTGTTGTTCCTGGAAAACCATATATCATTGTAAATTCACCAGGTATTCTTTTCTTCATTGAAACTGGTAAGAAATAAAGAGGAGTATAAGGAATATTTGATTCATTATAATCATTCGGTTGATTATTTTTATCAGCATAAATTCTAAATACTGAGAAATCTCCCGTATGTCTTGGCCAAACCCAATTATCAGTATCACCACCAAACTTTCCTATTGAATTTGGAGGGGTTCCTACTAAACGAATATCTTTAAATGTTTCCTTCACTATCATGTAATAGTCATTACCATAGTTAAAAGCTTTTATTTTTGCAGTGTAGTGAGTGCCAGTTTCTGCATCCTTAATCAATTTATCAATTGCCAATTTTATTTTATCATAACGTTCTTTACCAGACAAATGTTCTGTATCAAATAATACAGTTGTTGTAACATCATCGATCCTAACGACACGTGAAGCTGTTAAACCGGGATTTGGTAGCTCTTCAGATTTATCTTTTGCCCAAAAACCATATTTCAAATAATCATTTTCTAATGAAGAATGAGACTGAATTTGAGAATATCCGCAATGATGATTAGTTAATAATAATCCTTGTGAAGAGACTAATTCAGCAGTACATCCACCTCCAAAATGGATTATAGCATCCTTAATACTTGAATTATTAACGTTATAGATGTCTTCAGCTGACAATCTCATACCCATAGCTTGCATGTCACTTTCAAAAGCTTTAATTAAAGATGGTATTAACATCCCTTCTTCAGCCTTTGTGCTATATATAGAAGAAAGAAAAACGATAAAGAAAATGAAGTTTATTTTCATAGATTTTTTTTTAATTTCCATAAAGATAATGAGATTGTTAAATTTGAAATGTGAATTTACTTGATTTTATATTTAGACTTGGAGTGGTCTTTGCTATATATGAATTTCTATGGGGAATTTTTCAAATCGGATTTCAAATTATAATAGCAAAAAGAAAACAGTCTATTCTTGAGATGTATTTTCTTAAAACTATTAAATATTTTTTTTTAGTTGACGTAACTTTCTTACTCTGCTTTAAATCTATTCATTCAGATATGATAATTCTAGATCAAGTTATATTGTCTGGAATAATTTTATTAACCTATTTCATTGGTAAATTTAAAAAAAGACAAAACAGAAAAATATTATTTCAATTTCACAACAAAAATTTCAATAAAGAAAAAGAAAATTTTCATTTAAAGTATGAGATTATATTGATTATAGTGTCGATTTTAATATTTGGATTATTTTGGTTCTATCCATCAATTTCACTAAACAATATTTCCATTTGGTTCTATAATAGCATCATCAATATTGAAAACACGCCTATATTTGGTTTAATATTTAAAGTAATAGGATTCTTTTTTCTTTTGAATCTATTAGTTAAAATGATGACAACTATAACATTTCTTTTAAATAGAGGAAAATTATATCATAACAAAAACTCTTTTAATGAAGATAAATTTGACGACTATACAGAAGTAAGTTGATTCAAAACTATTTCAATTTGATTAATTATAGGTTCTTTTTCATCATTTAAAATGACAAAATCTGCTAATGGAATTTTTGTGTTATCATCCCATTGTGAAGAAATTTTTGCATCTAATTCTTGTTTTGAACATTTATCTCTATTTATTATTCGAGAAACTCTTAAATACATTGGGGAAGTAACAAGAATAATTTTATCAAATTCTTCATATGAACCTGTCTCAAACAATATAGCAGATTCATTGAAGACTATATTATTTTTTTGTTTGGAAACAAATAGAGCAAAAGAATCTCTTACTCTTGGATGAACAATTTCATTAACTAACTTTCTTGTTTCATTGTTTGAAAAAATTTTTTCCGCCATCACCTCTTTATTAAGAATACTATTTTTATAAATTTCTTTCCCTAAAAGTTTAATAAGTTGGTCTTTAATTAAAGGATCCTTATTAATTAAACTTTTAGCTTCAAAATCAGAATTAAAAACATTATACCCCATTAATTCTATTATTTTAGAAACAATGCTTTTACCAACTCCAATACCACCAGTTATACCTATATTCATAATACTAAATAGCTGAACGGTTTTAATATAAATCAAATATAACTAATAGAAAAAAGAAAATAAATAAAAAGATAATATACCTTTAGAAGATGAAAAAAGAATGGTTTGAGTCTTGGTTTGATACAATTTATTATCATAAATTGTATAATAATAGAGATAATAAAGAAGCAAATTTTTTTATTCTAAATCTAATTAGTTATTTAAAGCCAAATAAAAGTGCTAAAATATTAGACTTAGCATGTGGTAAAGGCAGACACTCTATTATCTTAAATAAACTAGGATATAATGTTTTAGGAGTAGATTTATCACCTTCAAACATTCAGTATGCTAATCAGTATCAAAATAAAAATTTACGTTTCGCTATACACGACATGCGTAAAACAATAGAAAATGAATCTTTCAACTTTATTTTCAATCTTTTTACAAGCTTTGGATACTTTGAAAGTAAAGAAGAAAACAAAAATGTTCTAATTTCTATTAACACTATGTTAGAAAATGATGGAATTATAATCATAGATTTTATGAACTCAAAAAAAATAATTGCAAATCTTATAGAAAAAGAAGTTAAAATTATTGATGGAATTAAATATCAAATTTCTAGAAAATATGATAATAATTATATTCACAAGCATATAAAAATTAATGAAAAAGGAAGTGTAAAAATATATAAGGAAAGAGTTCAGTCTTTAGATCAAGCTGACTTTAAAAAACTATTATATGAATGTAATTTTCAAATTATAGATACTTTTGGTGACTTTAAATTATCAAATTTCAACGAAGAAAAATCTGATAGATTAATCATAATAGCAAAAAAGAGGACTACTTGATTTACTATAAGTAATATCTTTTTTAAAGATCGTATTAAGAAATAATTTTTTTAAATGTTCTCCATACAATTTTAAAATCTTGAAAAAATGAAGAATTTGAAATATATTTTTTATTCAATTCTATTTTAGCAGGCATGACTTCATCAAGATATGTTTTCTCAGGATCTGATGAATTACCCAATATATAATTTTCATTAAAATATTCTAAAGAAGCTAAATCAGTAATACCAGGTTTAACTTTAAGTACATCTAATTGCGACTCATTATACTTATCTACATATTCTTTGACTTCAGGGCGAGGACCTACAACACTCATTTCCCCTAACAAAACATTAATAAATTGTGGGAATTCATCTAACTTATATTTTCTTAAAAAGTAACCTATATAGGTGATTCGATTATCAGAAATGCCAATTGTTAATTTCCCTGATTTATCAGAATCCTTATACATTGTTCTGAACTTCAATAAATTAAATTCCTTTCTATTCCTACCAATACGCTTTTGAACATAAAAAACACCTCCTTTAGAAGTAAACAAAATAATAACGCTTATTAAGATACCAAGTGGCATAAATAATAATAGTATAAAACTAGAAAATATAATATCAAATATTCTTTTCAACCTAAAATATAATTTATAGCATTTTTTACAGCAGATATGACAGCATTTACTTCTTCTTTTGATAAATCATAATAAACAGGTAAAGTAATTTCATTAATATAATTAGAATACGCGTTAGGATAATCAGATATTTTATAACCTCTTTTTCTATAAGCCGTTAAAATAGGTAGAGGTTGAAAGTGAACATTAACTGAAACACCTTGTTTAAAAATTTCTTCTATGATAGCATCTCTTTGATCTTCTGTTATATTTCTAATACGCAATAAATATAAATGATAACTCGATATTTTTGATTTTGATTCATATATTGGCAAAATTGCCCAAGGCTCATTTTTAAACCCTTCAGAATAGGCGTCAAAAATTTGTTTTCTGTGTTCCAAATTTTCTTGATATCGATCTAATTCAACAAGACCAATAGCTGCTTGAATATCGGTTAAATTGCATTTAAATCCAGGTTCAATAACATCATATTTCCAATTCCCCTTCTTGGTTTTTGCTAGAGCATCCTTATTTTGACCATGCAAAATTTTGGCACACATTTCTTTATAAATATCGTCATGATTAAATTGTTCTGGTAAGTTGAAACAAAGTGCACCTCCTTCAGCAGTTGTTAAATTTTTAACAGCGTGGAAGGAAAATGAAGAAATATCAGCAAGTATACCCGATCTTTTACCATAATAAAGAGCACCAAAACTATGTGCAGAATCACTAATTAATAAAATTCGGGCTAATTTTTTTTGTCTATCCGAATTACCATTAAATTTTGCTTTTATTTTTGGTTCATTTATCAATGTCATCAAATCATTATAATCTGCAGGAAAACCTCCAATATCAACAGCGATAATTGCTTTGGTTTTCTCCGTAATTGCTTCTCTTACTTTTTCTATATTTAAATTAAAATCTTCTTTATTTATATCAACCATAACGGGTATAGCACCAGAATGAATAATAACATTTGCAGTTGCACAATAAGTATAAGATGGTATAATTACCTCATCTCCTTCTTTTATACCCCAATACGATAGAAGTACTTGAACACCCATTGTCCAAGAACTAACAGCAACAGTTACTTTACAAGAAGTATACTCGGTAATTTTATCTTCAAATTTTTTTGTCCTAGGTCCTGAAGTAATCCAACCTGATTTTAAAGCTTCAGTAACTTCTGAAATAACTTTATCATCAATACGAGGTGGCGAAAATGGTATCATATTCAAACATATTTTATCTTGATAATCTTTTCTGATTATCTGATGGTTTCTTATTCAAAATTACAAATTCTATAATCCCTTTAAGATAACCAAAACCATAACTTATATGAAGTATTTTAAAAATTATAAATATTAAAAAAACCTTTCTAATTGAATTTACCAATTTCAAACTAAAAAATAATGAACTAAAAATATATAATAAAAAGGGTATTGAAGAAATTAAAAAGACTGATTTACCTATAATTAAAGTAAACATGAATAACATCAAATATAAAACAAAAAAAGGTGGCAGTAATTGTCTTATTGTGGTAACAGTACTATGTTTAACATTGACATAGACTTTCCAATAACCGTATTGAAAAAACTGTCTCCAAAGATTATTTAGTGTACCTCTAACATAATACTTCAATGAAATATCATTTTCATAAAATATTTTTCCTCCTCTTAATTTAACTCTATAATTAAATTCATCATCTTGATTTCTGACAAGTTCTTCGTCAAAAAAACCAATTTTTTCAAAAACCCAAGAAGGGTACATTGGACTTGTCACCGTATCAGTAAAACAAGATCTATTAAGTGTTCTAAAATTACCTAATCCAACTCCAAAAGATGAAGCCATAGCTAAAGAAATAAACTTACTAACTTCATTTACGTACTGATTTTCAACTCTTCCTCCAACACACCAAATAGATTTATCACTTTGAAGTTTGTTAAGACAATTAAATATATAATTTGTACTTAAAATGTGTCTAGCACCTACAATCTGAATAAAATCAGTTAAACCTGCAGCCTTTATCCCAATATTAAAAGCAAAAGGAGTTAGCCTATTTTTATTATCTACAAGATTCAAATTTGAATAACTATTAGACAATAAATAAACCTTTTCTCGTGTTCCATCATCACTCATTCCATCTACTACAAATACCTCAATATTAATATTATCTGGTAGATTAGAATTATAGATAGCATGAATAGTATCCTCAATATAAAGAACTTCATTTCTACAAGGTATAACAACTGCAATATTCATGAACTCATAATCTTTTTATGATTTATAGAATAAAATGTCTACTAACTATAATGATTTAACTTACTCTTTTCTTTAAAAACCATCAAAGTAAAAAGACATATCCAAAATGTAAAAAATACTATTCCACTTTGTCTTTCCAACATAGATTCAAAGAAAGAGTTAAAAGCTAAATTTAAGCCAAAAAATACCATAACTATATTTTTAAACTGAATGCCTAAGAAAATAAAATATATAATAATTGATAAAAAAATAATTAATCCAAAAAATCCAACTTCGACAGCTATCTGTAGATATTGATTATGCGGATTATAATTTTTAGATGCCAACTGCACTTGCCCATATTCTAATAATCTACTGTTTAATCGATGATAAATATTTCCTGTCCCTGATCCCATAGGATTATCCACAAACTCTAGAAAGGCAACTGTCCACATAATTAACCTAGTTTCATCACCTTGTATATATGTTTGATCTTGTTCTATAAACGCAATAGGATCATTTAAATATTCTACCAAGTATTTCTTAGATGTTTCAACCTGTAGCTTCAAACCTGGTAAATTAAAAAAAATGATACCAATACTAAATGGAATAATTATTGAAAAAATTAAAAACACTCTCCTTCCAAAACTTTTTAAAATATTTTTTAAGAACAAAAAGGCTAAATAGATAAATAAAATTAAAACCCCAGCTAGAGAAAATGACAAGCACTGTCCTAACAACATTATTATAAATAATAAAATATATATCCATTTTTTTTGTCCAAACCATTCTTCTTTTTTAGCATATTGAACAAGTAACATACCTAAAAAAGTAAATGAAGAAAAATATGTTGGATGATGAATATATGAGAAATTAACACTTAAGAATGAATCAAAAGTATTTAAATTAATATATAGAAAAATTGAGTTAATTAGACCCAATACAACTAAAATAATAATACCTAAAAAAACCCCAACACATACATTCTTTATAGAAAGAATGGTCTTTAACCCGAAAGAAAAAATAATAGGAAAAACAAGTAATGATAGCTTATATTCTAAACATTTAGCTGCAATGTCAAAATGATTTGTAAATATTAATCCTATAACATAAACTAAATAAAGAACAACTAAAAGAATATTAATCAAATTTATTTCAAAAACTAACTTGCGTTTAATAATACCTAAAAAGCTAACTAGTAAATTAAAAAGAATACTAATTAAAATTAATTTTGGAAAAACAAGCATGAAAAAAGCTATCAAAGCTAAGCTTAACTCATAAATTTTATGGTATTTTATTTTATTTATACCACTTAACATTTTAAAATTTTATTATAAAAGTTTATCAATTTTTTTTCTTGAGTACTCCATGAATAATTATTATGAACAGCTTGAAAACCCGCTTTTCCCATCTTTTGAGCTTCTTCTTTATTCAATAGAAGATAATCAATCTTTTTGGCAATTTCATTTACATTCAATGGATTAACCATTAAGCCACATTCATTATCTAAAATAAAAGGTTTCCACATTTTAAAATCACTGGCAATCAAAGGTAAGCCTGCTGACATATATTCAAACATTTTTATTGGTAATGATTCCTTATAACTTTCAGTTGGATGCAATATAACAATACCAATATTGGATTGTAATAAAATCTCATCTATTTTATTTTTACTAACATATCCATGAAAATTAACTTTTGACCAGCCCTTAAGAGACTTAACTTCCTTTTCAAATTTTTTACTTGAAAAGCTTCCAGCTAAATGTAAAATAGCATCACAATAATCTAATGCTTGGACTAATTCTTTTATACCTCTTTTAGGAAAAAGTCCACCTATATAACAAATCGTATTATCATACTTTTTTGTTATTGAATAATCTTTATTTTGATTCGACAAAATCGGGAAATTTGCAACTAAACATACATTATCATTGACTTTAAGAAACCTCTTGCAAATCTTATCGGTGACAGAAATAACACCATCAATTTTAGAAGCTTTATTCATCTCATACCTATAAATAAATTTTGATATAGAATTTCTAAACAAAGAAGGAATCCAATGTTTATCTAATACTTGTTTAGGAAGATCTTCGTGTGAATCATAAATAACTCTAGACGCAGTTTTTCTTTTTAATTTAACTGCTATTCTTAATAATTCTGGATCATGTAAATGATAAATATCTGCTTTAATATCTACTGCAGTATCAAAAATTTTTTTTGATGCAAACAATATTCGTTTAAGTCTAGATTGAAAAGCAAAATCAAGCGATATTATTTTTACTCCATCAATATTTTCAGACTTACCATTAAGAACAATTAAAGTCGTATCAAATCCTTTATTAACAAGACTTCTACATTGTTTTTGGAAAATTCTACTATCCATTTGTTTATGAACAGTTGTTATATGACAAATTTTCAATTCTTAATTATTTTAAGTAAAACATTTCTGAAATTCTCTTTACTTTTATTAATAGTAGCTTTTTCCATAATAATACTTCTATTAATCATTCCAATTTTATCATTATAAAATTTTATTGCCTCTAAGATGTAGTTCGAGCTTAAATCTTCTACAATCAATCCATTCCATCCTGATTTCACCCATTCTCTATTTGCAGGCAAGTCACTTAAAATAGGAACACACTTATAATACATTGATTCTAGAAGAGAGATAGATGTGGCGTCAGATTTAGGTATAGAAATAAAAAAAGTAGACTCTGCATAAAGCTTTGAATTTTCTTTAGAATCTACAAAACCCAAAAACTCCAAACTATTCTCAATTTTCAAATCATTAGCCAACTTTTTTAAATTCTCTGTCTCAGATCCAACTCCAGCAATTTTTAAAATCCAATCTTCAGTATTATCACATTCCTTGAATCTTGCAAAAGCTTTTACAATTTCGTCTATTCTATATAAAGGATTATGCATCCGATTTGAATATATAATTTTCTTTTTATTAATAATAATATCATATTCATTAACACCAAAATTACATATTTCAATTTCTTTATTTTTGATACAATATAAATCTCTAATTATATCAGCCATATAAATAGAATCGGAGGTTATTACATCAACATTTCTTAAAATATATTTAAGTATTTCTCTATATATAAAATTCTTTTTTGGGTTAATTAAAATATCACTTCCCAAAACTGTTAACGCAATTGGTTTTTGATTTTTTTTATTTCCTAAAACAGAATATAATCCTATTGAATTTGCCTGATGAACGTGAATAACATCTGGATTGAATTCTCTAATTATTTCATCAATTTTTTTAGGCGACATAATCCAATTTAAAGGATTTTTCAAACTGAAATTTACCCTATAAAATGTCTGATTTTTATTTAAAAATTTGTTATCATTGGAAACTACTGCAACAATAAATTCACTACCTTCAATTCTAGATAAATGATTGGCAATATGTGGACTTGATGATCCAATTAATAATACCCTATACTTTCTTTTCATCAATCAAAATTAAACTAATACTAAATATGAAAATAATTAAAACAGATAATTTAACTACATGAAATGGTGTATTGGTTATACCTGTTACAATCAAAATAATGAAAACCCCCAACATCATCATACCACCTCTAGAAATTAATGAAGACAAAGAAGTTTTAAGGATAGAAAAACATATTAACAAATAACTAAATAAACCTATTATTCCATATCTAAATAAAATCAACATATACTCACTTTCAGAATAAATGTTTTTTTCTTCTAAAAGCGCTTTATTGACTCCATGTCCCATAATCCAATTGCCTGGCATTTCATTAAAAATGAGTCCCCATTGCTCAAAACGACCACGTTTTGCAGACTCTAACAAAGAAAAATCTACTATTGAATCTATATAAATATTACCACTGAAATACAAAAAAATATACCCTAATGTTATAGTAATTATATAAAATAAAATCTGCCTCCAATTAGTTTTTTGAATGATAAAATATGCACTAAAAATAATTAATAGTGTTACAAAACCTGTCCTAGATTGACAAGCTAAAACAAATATTGATGAAATACTTACATAAATATGATTTTCACCTATCTTGGAACCAACTATGGTTAAAAAATAAATGACAAATAATAAAAATAAAATCGCGTTATTATTTGGATTACCTAGTGTACCTAACATCCTTCGTGTAGAAGGCTCTCCAATTGAATTAATTCCAAAAAAATCTAAATGATGCTTTGGAGCATAAAATATCTCTACATAATCATTAAAAAATAATACATTGAAATAATGTAAAAAATTAAAAATTAAGACTAAAAAAAATATAATCTTAATAGCTTTATGAATATAAGGTAATCTGCCTTTAAAATAAATTAAGCTATATAAAAGAATTAAAAACAATTTGAAATATTTAATTGGTTCAAACCAATCTCTATATTCAAAAAATCTTTCATTAAAAATGATAGAGATTGAAGCAACTAAAATCCAAACAAGAAAAAATAAAAAACCGATTTTATATTTTATAAAGGTGTCAACTAACTTATGAAAATTAAATAAAAGTGAGTGAATTGTAAGTAATATAAATGTAACATCCGAAATTTCAACTTTTGGAAAGGATGAAAAAACTGTAATTGGAGGAAAAAGAATCGTACCAAAAAGAGTCAAGATCAATGTGCAAAATCCTATTATATTAACGTTTTGTCCATTCATTATAATAAGATTGTAATTCTGGGTTAGAGGTTAAAGCTTCTTTATCCATATCTCTTGTGTCTCCTATTATTTTAGCTGGATTACCACTTATTATTGAATAATCAGGAAATTCACCTTTTACATAACTATACGCTGTAACTATAGAACCTTTACCTATATTAGTATTAGGCATAACTACTGTATGTGGACCAATAAAGGTGAAATCACCAATAAATATACTTCCAGTATAATAATGTTTTTTTTGTTTAACCTTAGAATAATGATCTCCATAAAGACGAATTGCTTGATGACTAGAATGAGTTAATAAGCTAACAAAATTTGTTATTTGACATCCTCTCCCAATATTTATACCATTTGTAGCTTCAATAAAATTATATTGTCCTATAAATATATTTTCTTCTAATATTAACGATTTATGTCCAATAATTGTCGATGAGCTACCAACTCTAGTATTAAGGATTTTTTTTCCTTTAAAATCTTTATAATTCCCAATCATAACTGGGCGAATATTTTTTAAAAGATGGAATATTAAACGTTGAAACATAAAACTGATTTTAAATAACTACAGCAACCAAATATAAAGATTAGCATATTTAATATAGTATTTAATGTATTACTATTATCAAATATAAACTGTGTAAAACAAAATAAATCTAATTTTTTCTTACACCCTTTTTAGAGTAAAATAGGGTTATACAAATAACACCAAATAAAATGATAGCTTGTGAAATTGATAAAACCCATAACATAGATATGAATACATCTTCACTACCTCCCCAAAAGAATGGATATATAACAAAACAAATAATCTGAGAAATAGATGCGAATAATCCTATAAAAAAGAATTCTCTTTGACGTTTTAAAACCAATGGAAGGCTCGAAATAGGAGAAATCAAAAAATTCATCATCAACCAAATAGTCATTATTTCAGAATAATACCCTGATTGTGACCAATCTATACTAAAAACAAAAGCAAATAAAGGTTCACCGTAAAAAAATATAATACTAAAGGGAAATATTGATAAACAGAAAAGAATAATTAATGTTCTTCTCATTAGTCCATAAGTAGATTTTCCTTGCTGAACTAATATTGAACATTTATTAAAAAAAACTTGTCCTATAGAGGCACCAACAATAACCATTGGTAGTTTCAAAATCATATATGAATGATTAAAAAGACCAAATATATTTTTACCAAAAAAAACCACAATAAGTAATGCTATTAATAAATCTCTTCCTAAATCGACTAAAACATGAGGCAAATTAACTTTTGGAAATTGTTTATACTCAATTGCTAATAATTTTATTCGTTTTATAGAATAGTTACTTTTAAATTTATTATTTAACCTGAAAAAATGACGAATAAAACCAAAACTAGAAAATATAAAGCCTATTAGTGTAGCTAAAATTAAACCAAAAGATCCCATTGAGAAAATACCAAAAACCCACTTTAGCCCATTTGCAGTAAATGAATTAATAATGCGCTGATGAGAAATTTTTTTAAAGTATGATTTTCGAATTGACCAATTAGTACCCAAATTGATATATACGACAAATAAAGTACTAACAATAGTAAATACTCCAAATACAAATTCATTTAATCTTAATGGCTTTATAAAATAAAATAAAATTAATAAAACCATCAATGATAAAAGCACCATCTTTGTGATTCTTAAAGACAATTTATAGAGCAAAAATGAATTATTATCACTCTTAGGGAGTGGAATTGCCAACTCAAATCTAGCAGTTGCTAATGCAGAAAAAAAACCAACTAAACGCATATACATTCCAAGTTCGCCCATTTCTTCTGCAGAATAGATACGAGTTAAAAAAGGAGATACAAGATAGCCTATAGCTTGAGCCAGAACTGTTCCAGATACAAGAACTAGGACTGATTTTAAAAAATGAGAATTTAATTTTTTAAAGATTTGCATAGATCAAATGATGCTAGTAAGAATAAATTTCAAATAATTATTTCGCATAATTGACAGCTCTCTTCTCTCTAATTAAAGTTACTTTAACTTGACCTGGATAAGTCATTTCCGTTTGAATACGCTGAGAGATTTCAAATGATAATTCATCAGCCTTTGCGTCAGTAACCTTTTCAGACTCTACCAAAACTCTTAATTCTCTACCTGCCTGAATTGCATAAGCAGTATTAACACCTTCGTATCCCATTGCTAAACTTTCTAAATCTTTAATTCTCTTGATATAAGATTCTACTATTTCTCGACGAGCACCTGGTCTTGCTCCAGAAACAGCATCACAAACCTGAACTATTGGAGAAATTAATGTATTCATTTCAATTTCATCATGGTGAGCACCAATTGCATTACAAACATCAGGTTTCTCTCCATATTTTTCTGCCATCTGCATACCTAATATAGCATGAGGTAATTCTGGAGATTCATCAGGCACTTTACCAATATCATGAAGTAATCCAGCCCTTTTAGCTAACTTAACATTTAAACCTAATTCAGCGGCCATTATAGAACATAAATTTGCTACTTCCCTAGAATGTTGTAATAAATTTTGCCCATAAGAAGATCTATACTTCATGCGTCCAACCATACGGATTAACTCACCATGAAGGCCATGGATTCCTAAATCAATACAAGTTCTTCTTCCTGTTTCGACTATCTCTTCATCTAATTTTTTTTTCGTTTTAGAAACCACCTCTTCAATTCTTGCAGGATGAATACGTCCATCTGAAACTAATTGATGTAAAGATAATCTTGCAATTTCTCTCCTTATTGAATCAAAACAAGATAAAATAATTGCCTCAGGAGTATCATCAACTATAATTTCAACACCTGTGGCAGCTTCTAAGGCTCTAATATTACGACCTTCTCGACCTATAATTCGACCTTTAATTTCATCTGATTCAATATTAAAAACCGAAACAGAATTTTCAATAGCTTGTTCTGTAGCAACACGTTGGATAGTTTGAATTACTATTTTCTTTGCTTCACGATTTGCATTTAACTTTGCTTCCTCTGTAATCTCATTAATGTGAGCCATAGCATCTGTCCTCGCTTCATCTTTCAATGATTCAATAAGGCTGTTTTTAGCGTCTTCTGCACTCATACCACTAACCTTAGATAGCTCTATAACAACTTTCTGATGTAATTTATCCATCTCTTGATGCTTAGCTTCATAAGACTTAATTTTTGAATCTAAAGAATCTCTAATCTTCTCAATGTTATTATTTTTCCGATTAATCTCCTCTATTTTCTTAGAGAAATTTGATTCTTTATTTCTTAATCGATCTTCTCCAGACTGAATTTTTCTTTCACGATCTTTAAATTGTGTCTCATGATCTTCTTTTAACTGCAAAAACTTTTCTTTAGCTTGCAAGATTTTGTTTTGTTTTAAATTTTCACCTTCCTTGATAGCATCATTAATTATTTGATTTTTACGATGTTTTAACAATACTGATTTAACTATAAAAGAAGTTATAAAACCTATTACTACTCCAATTATTCCAAACAATAAATTCATAATTAAAATTTATATAAAAAATTTAACCTGCGTCAATGAATGAAAGTATAGGAGATCTCTAAAATAAAATTAGTTCAGTTTATCTAAATCTTCTGATATTGACTTCAATTTAGACTCAATATCATCAATATCTAAATTAAACTCTTTTTGATCTGAACTTGTATTTTTATCTTTTTTAGTAGCTAACTGTAAAGCAGCCATTGCTAAAAGATCTTGCATATCTTTAACGGCATAATTATCTTTTAACAATTTAATCGCTTTATTAATGTTTTTAGCTGCTTCTAAAACAATTCTTTCCTCATGTTCTGCAACAGAAATAGGGTAAGTCCTACCAGCAACTGCAACTTTTAATGACAACTTAGCCATACTTTATTTTTTTAACTGTGTTATACAGTGTTCGATCTCCTTCACCAATTCATCTATTTGATTATCCGAAACATTTGTTTCTTCAACAAATAAAACGCCTTGTTTTTCTTTAGCTATCGATTGTGTCTCATATCCTAATACCTCAACATTCAAATTATCCAATTCATTTTGTTTTGCAGATAATTCATTATTTAAACCGTCTATCTTATTTTGAAGTAATTTAGAACGTGAACGTTCTTCTTCAAGTTGAATTTTTAACAAAGAAATCTTCTTCTTAATTTCTCCTATTATATCAAAAATTAGATCAGACATTAACGATAACTTTAATACAAAAATAATATAGTAATATAAACGACCAAGATTTTAAATAAATTGTTATGTTTATTTTTAAAAAATTTATTATCATAATATGAAAAATATAATATTATTAATCTCTTACATTTCCTTATTTCAATTTTCATTTTCGCAAAAAAATAATACTTCAAACTACCATTCTCCATCAGGAATATCAAAGAATTATCTTCTACTTTTGGAGAATTAAGACCCAACTATTTTCATATGGGAATAGATCTAAAAATAAATGGAAGAAGTGGGTACAACATATATGCAATTGAAAAAGGATTTGTTTCTAGAATAAAAGTTTCTACTTATGGATACGGCAAAGTAATCTATATAGAGCATCCTAATGGTATTACAAGTGTTTATGCACATTGTTCTAAATTTAAAGGGAAAATAGACTCAATAACCCAAATCACTCAAAAAAATCAAGAAAAATACAAAGGTAATGTAGAATTATAAATAAAAATTATAGATAATTGTAATAATATTACTAAATGGAAAAAAATGTAGTATTCTAATAAAAATAATTGAATTAAGCTTGTGTTGTTGGAGTACCAAAATTCAAAGGAGTATTTGTAGGAGGTTCAACGTCATTAATTACACCAAAATTTTTCTCATACTTAGAAATATTATCTTGCATTGCCTTCAATAGTCGCTTAGCATTGTTAGGTGTCATAATAATTCTTGACTTTACCTTACCTTTAGGAAGACCTGGCATAAGTTGAACAAAATCAACTACAAATTCAGAAGGTGAGTGTGTAATTATAGATAAATTAGAATACACACCCGAAGATATTTCCTCTGATAGTTCAATATTTACCTGATTGTCTTTATTACTATCTTTCATAATTTATAATAAAATTTATATAAAAAATAACTGGGAGCATATGCTCCCAGTTATTTAATTAATCTAATAAAGATTCCGAAATCTCCTCTAATTGATCTTTAGAACCAACTAACATCTTTTGAAATTTGCGAACTCCAGTACCAGCTGGAATAAGGTGACCAACAATAACATTCTCTTTTAAACCTAAAAGATTATCTTGTTTACCAGAAATAGCTGCTTCATTTAATACTTTCGTTGTCTCTTGGAAAGATGCTGCAGAAATAAAAGATTGAGTTTGAAGTGATGCTCTAGTAATACCTTGTAAAAGTGGTGTAGATGTTGCAGGAACTGCATCTCTAGACTCTACCAATACCTTATCTTCTCTTTTTAATTGAGAATTTTCATCTCTTAATTTCCTAGCGGTAACAATTTGTCCTGGCTGAAGTTCTGAAGAGCCTCCTGAATTAGTAATAACTTTCATGCCATATATAGAATCATTTTCCTCAGAAATATTTGCTTTGTGAACAGACTGTCCTTCTAAAAATTTAGTATCACCAGAATCAACAATCATAGATTTTAACATCATTTGTCTAACAATAACTTCAAAGTGTTTATCATTAATCTTTACCCCTTGTAAACGATATACCTCTTGAATTTCATTTACAATATATTCTTGAACCTTTGTAGGGCCTTGAATATTAAGTATGTCATTTGGAGTTGTTGCACCAACAGATAATGCTTGACCTGCTCTTACAAAATCATTTTCTTGAACTAAAATGTGTTTAGATAAAGGAACTAAATATTTACGAACATCACCTGTTTTTGATGTAATTTGAATTTCTCTATTACCACGCTTAATTTTACCATATTCAGCAACACCATCAATCTCAGAAACTACAGAAGGATTAGAAGGATTACGTGCCTCAAACAATTCGGTTACACGAGGAAGACCACCTGTAATATCACCAGTTTTACCAGCTTTTCTAGGAATCTTAACAATAATATCACCAGCATTAATTTTATCACCTTCTTTAACAGAAATATGAGCGTCTACTGGTAAACTATACTCTCTTAAAACATTTTTATTCTTAGGATCTAAAATATGTATAGCAGGGTTCTTTTTCTTATCTCTTGATTCAGTAATGACTTTTTCTGTAAAACCTGTCTGTTCATCAACTTCTTCACGGAATGTAATACCTTCAATAACATTATCAAAGACAACTATACCTTTTGCTTCAGAAATAATAACAGCATTATAAGGATCCCATTTACAAATAATATCACCCTTTTTAACATTAGAATTATTTTCTAAAAGTAATTCAGCACCATAAGGAATATTTGAGTTCATAGTAATATTACCTTTAGAATCAGTTATTTTCATCTCAGCAGAACGACCAACAACAACAATTATACTATCACCATTTTTTTCAGTTCTAGTAATTGTACGTAATTCATCTATTTCAATTTTCCCTGCTGTCTTAGCCTTTAAGTCAGATTCATCAGCAATATTGGAAGCAGTACCTCCAACATGAAATGTACGAAGTGTTAATTGTGTTCCTGGCTCACCTATTGATTGAGCTGCTATAACACCAACAGAATCTCCTATTTGCGCAGGTCGTTGAGTTGCAAGATTTAAGCCATAACATTTGGCACAAACACCCTTTCTACTCTCACATGTCAATACTGATCTAATTCCTACTTCTTCAATACCTGATGATTCTATTAGATTAGCTATATCATTAGTTATAAGTTCTCCTCCTTTAACAATCAATTTGTCTGTTTCAGGAACAAAAACATCCTCTAAAGCAGTTCGACCAACAATACGATCTGATAATGGTTCTACAATTTCATCATTCTTTTTCAAAGGAATTGCCACTAATCCTCTTAAAGTACCACAGTCACTAGAAGTAATAACAACATCCTGGGCTACATCTACCAAACGACGTGTCAAATAACCTGCATCAGCTGTCTTAAGTGCTGTATCAGCAAGACCTTTACGAGCACCATGAGTAGAAATAAAATACTCTAGGATATCAAGCCCTTCTTTAAAATTAGAAAGAATTGGATTCTCAATTATATCCTGAGCAGAAGCTCCTGATTTTTGAGGTTTTGCCATTAATCCACGCATACCTGAAAGTTGACGTATTTGCTCTTTAGATCCACGGGCACCAGAATCATACATCATATATATTGAATTGAACCCTTGTTTATCATTCTTTAATTGCTCCATTAAAGTATATGTCAATCTTGAATTTGTATGAGTCCAAATATCAATGATTTGATTATAACGTTCATTATTAGTAATTAAACCCATATTGTAATTAGACATTACATTCTTGACCTCAACTTCAGCTTTTGATACTAAAGTCTCTTTTTCAGATGGAATAATAATATCATCAAGATTAAACGATAAACCTCCTGTAAATGCCATATGGTAACCTAATTCTTTTATATCATCTAAAAATGTAACTGTGCGAGATGTACCACATGTTTTAAGAACACGACCAATTATATCACGTAAAGCTTTTTTGGTCATTACTTCATTAATATACCCAGCTTCATTAGGAACACGCTCATTAAAAATTATACGACCACAAGTAGTATCAATTATCCGAGAAAAAGACTCACCATTCTCATCAACATCATTAATCTTAACTTTAATGGAAGCATGTAAATCTAAAAAACCTTCATTATGAGCTATTATAACTTCTTCCGATGAATAAAACACTCTATTTTCTCCTTTAACTTTATCATTTTTTACATGATTCTTAGCTTTGGTAATATAATATAAACCTAAGACCATATCTTGAGAAGGGACTGCTATTGGAGCTCCGTTTGCAGGATTTAGAATATTATGAGAGGCAAGCATCAGTAATTGAGCCTCTAGAATTGCAGCATTACCTAATGGTAGATGAACTGCCATCTGATCACCATCAAAATCAGCATTAAATGCTGTTGTAACCAGAGGATGAAGTCTAATTGCTTTTCCTTCAATTAATTTAGGTTGAAATGCTTGTATACCTAATCTGTGAAGAGTGGGAGCTCTATTTAATAGAACTGGATGTCCCTTTAAAACATTCTCTAGAATATCCCAGACAACAGGTTCTTTTCTATCAACAATTTTCTTTGCCGACTTTACTGTTTTAACAATACCACGCTCAATCATCTTTCGAATAATGAACGGCTTGTAAAGTTCTGCTGCCATATCTTTAGGAAGACCACACTCATGTAATTTTAAATCTGGTCCAACTACAATTACAGAACGTGCTGAATAATCAACACGTTTACCGAGTAAATTTTGACGAAAACGTCCTTGTTTACCTTTTAAAGAATCGGAAAGTGATTTTAAAGGTCTATTCGATTCTGTCTTAACTGCAGAAGACTTTCTTGAATTATCAAACAAAGAATCGACAGATTCTTGAAGCATTCTTTTTTCATTACGTAAAATAACTTCAGGTGCCTTAATCTCTATTAACCGCTTTAAACGATTATTACGTATGATAACTCTCCTATAAAGATCATTTAAATCAGAGGTTGCAAAACGACCTCCATCTAAAGGAACTAAAGGCCGTAATTCAGGTGGAATTACCGGAACAACTTTTACAATCATCCATTCTGGTCTATTATCAATTCTGTTTTGAGAACCACGCATAGCCTCAATAACTTGGAGACGTTTTAATGCTTCATTTTTACGTTGCACAGAAGTCTCAGTATTAGCTTTATGACGAAGCTCATAAGAAATTGTATCTAGATCCATTGTTTTTAATAAATCATATATAGCTTCAGCACCCATCTTTGCAATAAATTTATTTGGATCTGAATCTTCCAAATACTGATTCTCTTTAGGCAATGTATCAATAATGTCTAAATATTCTTCTTCTGTCAAAAATTCTAATCTAGTTAACTCCTCACCATCAGGTTTTTTAGCTATACCAGACTGAATAACAACATATCTTTCATAATAAATAATTTGATCTAATTGCTTGGTAGGAAGTCCAAGTAAATAACCTATTTTATTTGGTAAAGATCTAAAATACCAAATATGAGCTACTGGAACCACTAAAGAGATGTGCCCCATTCTCTCGCGTCTTACCTTCTTCTCAGTTACTTCAACACCACAACGATCACAAACTATACCTTTATAACGAATTCTTTTATATTTTCCACAGTGACATTCATAATCTTTAACTGGACCAAATATTCGTTCACAAAATAAACCATCTCTTTCTGGTTTATATGTTCTATAATTTATCGTTTCTGGTTTAAGAACTTCTCCACTTGATTGCTCAAGAATTGTCTCTGGTGAAGCTAACGAAATAGTGATTTTGTTAAAGCTACTTTGTTTTTTTGATGTTTCTTTTCTATAAGCCATAATACTAAATTATTTCTTTTAAAATCCTTTCTTTTATAATTAATCCATATTGATATTTAGACAAAGACCTCTCAACTCATGTAACAATACGTTAAAAGATTCTGGAATACCAGGTTCAGGTATATTATCTCCTTTAACAATTGATTCATATGCTTTAGCACGTCCCATAACATCATCAGACTTTACAGTCAAAATTTCTTGTAAAATATTCGCTGCACCAAATGCTTCAAGAGCCCAAACCTCCATCTCACCAAATCTCTGACCTCCAAATTGAGCTTTACCTCCAAGTGGCTGTTGAGTAATAAGAGAGTAAGGTCCTATAGAACGAGCATGCATTTTATCATCAACCATATGGGATAATTTCAACATATAAATAACCCCTACAGTTGCCGGCTGATCAAATCTGTCACCAGTTCCTCCATCATATAAATAAGTTTTTCCTGATTTAGGCAACCCTGCTTTTTCAGTCCATTCATCAATCTCTGTTGGATGTGCACCATCAAATATTGGAGTTGAAAACTTAACATCTAATTTTTCACCAGCCCAACCTAAAACCGTTTCATAAATTTGACCGAGGTTCATTCTAGAAGGAACTCCTAGTGGATTAAGAACAATATCAACAGGTGTTCCATCTTCTAAAAATGGCATATCTTCTTGACGAACAATATTAGCTACTATACCTTTATTTCCATGACGGCCAGCCATCTTATCACCAACTTTTAACTTACGTTTCTTTGCAACATAAACTTTTGCCATCTTAATAATTCCTGCAGGTAACTCATCACCAACAGAAATATGAAATTTTTTACGTTTGTAAATACCTAATAAATCATTATACTTAATATTGAAATTATGAATAACTCTTCCAACTAATACATTTACATTCTTATCCTCTGTCCAGTTTGTAGGATTTATAATAGAATAATCAATTAAGTTTAAACTTTTAGAAGAAAACTTTGTACCCTTCTTAATAATCTCTTCCTTAAAATTATTATATACACCTGCAGATTTAATATCTGAAAGTATAACTAATAGTTTATCTATAAGACAAGACTTTAATGTTTGAGATTCTTTATCAAATTCTACATCAAGATTATCTAAAATTGGTCTATCCTTTGCCTTTGCTTTTCTATCCTTAATAGCTCTTGAAAATAATTTTTTCTCAACAACAACACCTCTTAATGATGGACCAGCCTTTAAAGAAGCATCTTTAACATCACCCGCTTTATCACCAAATATTGCTCTAAGCAACTTTTCTTCAGGTGAAGGATCAGTTTCTCCCTTTGGTGTAATTTTACCAATAAGAATATCACCTTCCTTAATTTCTGCACCAACACGTATTAAACCATTCTCATCAAGATCTTTTGTTGCTTCTTCACTAACATTCGGTATGTCTGACGTTAATTCTTCCATACCTCTTTTAGTATCTCTAACATCTAGTGAAAACTCATCAATATGAATTGATGTAAATATATCATCACGTACAACACGCTCAGATATAACTATTGCATCCTCAAAATTATATCCTTTCCATGGCATAAATGCAACTTTAAGATTTTGTCCTAGAGCTAATTCACCTTGTTGCGTTGCGTAACCTTCACATAAAACTTGACCTTTCTTAACTTTATCCCCTTTCTTAACTATTGGTTTTAAATTAATAGTAGTTCCTTGATTTGTTTTAGTGAATTTGGTCAGTGGATAATGAGTCACTTCACTATCAAAACTTACTAGTTTATCTTCTTTATTCCAATCATATTTAATA
This sequence comes from Crocinitomicaceae bacterium, assembly GCA_002709305.1. GTDB lineage: Bacteria > Bacteroidota > Bacteroidia > Flavobacteriales_D > Crocinitomicaceae > UBA4466. Next base: position 219,778 of record PAQM01000012.1, read on the forward strand.
ACTATTTCTTCAGCATCAACATATTCAACTACACCAGTACCCTCAGAATTAATTAAAACTCTTGAATCTTTCGCTACTAATTCTTCTATACCTGTTCCTACAATAGGAGAATTTGGCTTTAACAATGGAACAGCTTGACGTTGCATATTAGATCCCATTAGAGCACGGTTAGCATCATCATGTTCCAAAAATGGAATAGAAGAAGCTGCGATTGAAGCAATTTGATTAGCTCCTACGTCCATCAAAGAAATAGTCTTTGGATCAATTACTGGAAAGTCATGACCAAACCGTGCCTTAACAGCATCATCAATAAATACACCCTTATCATCAATATTAGCATTTGCTTGAGCAATAATTTTATCATGTTCTTCTTCAGCTGAAAGGTAAGTCGGTTCTGAATTAAAATTAACTTTACCATTTTCTACTTTTCTGTAAGGAGTCTCAATAAAACCTAATTTATTTACTTTCGCATAAACACAAAGAGAAGAAATTAATCCAATGTTTGGCCCTTCTGGTGTTTCAATAGTACACAAACGACCATAATGAGTATAATGAACATCACGTACTTCAAACCCTGCTCTCTCTCTAGAAAGTCCTCCAGGACCTAGTGCTGATAATCTACGTTTATGAGTCACCTCAGAAAGTGGATTAGTTTGATCCATAAATTGAGACAACTGATTTGTACCAAAAAATGAATTAATTACAGAAGAAAGAGTCTTAGCATTAATTAAATCAATAGGAGTAAAAACTTCATTGTCACGAACATTCATTCTTTCACGAATTGTCCTTGCCATACGAGCTAAACCAACACCAAATTGAGAATATAATTGTTCACCCACAGTTCGAACACGTCTATTAGATAAGTGATCAATATCATCGACTTCAGCTTTTGAATTAATCAATTCAATTAAGTACTTAATAATGGAAATCATATCAGGTCTGGTTAAAACACGAGACGTTTCTTCCATATCAAGGCCTAATTTTTTATTTAATCTAAATCGTCCAACCTCACCTAAATCATATCGAGTATCTGAAAAAAATAATTTTTCAAATACTCCCTTTGCTGTCTCATAGTCTGGTGGCTCAGCATTACGAAGCTGACGATAAATATGTTCTACAGCTTCTTTCTCAGAATTTGATGTATCCTTTTGAAGTGTATTATAAATAATCGTATAATCGGCGCTATTTACATCTTCCTTATGAAGGATAATAGTTTTGGAACTAGATTCAAGAATAAGATCTATATGTTCCTCGTTAAGGATAATCTCACGATCTAATATTACCTCATTTCTTTCAATAGAAACAACTTCACCTGTATCTTCATCAACAAAATCTTCGACCCAAGATTTTAATACTCTAGCTGCAAGTTTACGACCTAAAGCTTTTTTTAAATTACCTTTAGTTGCTTTTATTTCATCTGCGAGATCAAAAATTTCAAGAATATCTTTATCAGTTTCATATCCTATAGCTCTAAATAATGTTGTAACAGGCAACTTTTTCTTACGATCAATGTATGCATACATTACACTATTAATATCCGTAGCAAATTCAATCCAAGAACCTTTGAAAGGAATAACACGTGCAGAATATAACTTAGTACCATTAGCATGACGACTTTGACCAAAAAAAACACCAGGTGAACGATGAAGCTGAGAAACTATAACTCTTTCTGCTCCATTAATAACAAAAGAACCTTTGGGTGTCATATATGGTATCGTACCTAAATAAACATCCTGAACAATTGTTTCAAAATCTTCATGTTCAGGATCTGTACAATATAATTTTAATTTAGCTTTGAGTGGAACGCTATAAGTTAATCCCCTATCTATACACTCAGAGATGGAATAACGAGGAGGATCAACAAAATAATCCAAAAATTCTAATACAAATTGATTTCTTGTATCAGTAATAGGAAAATTTTCAGCAAATACTTTAAATAATCCCTCACTTTCTCTATTGTCTGGAGTAGTTTCTAATTGAAAAAACTCCTGAAAAGATTTTAATTGAATATCCAAAAAGTCTGGATATATAAACTGATTTTTGCTAGAAGCAAAATTCACTCTTGTCGAAATATTGCTTGATAATGCCAAGGTCAAACTTTTTTAGTGAATAAAATATACATGCTAAACATGTAAAACAATAAAACAAAAAAGGGCAGGTATTCCCTCTAAGAAGGAACACCTTTCCATAAAATTATTAGTCTAAGTTATTTGATTTCAACTTCAGCTCCTGCTTCTTCTAGAGAAGTTTTTAAACCTTCAGCCTCGTCTTTAGACACACCTTCTTTTAAAGTTGCTGGTGCACTATCAACCATTTCTTTAGACTCTTTCAATCCTTTACCAGTTAGTTCTTTAACTAATTTTACTACTGCAAGCTTTGATCCACCTGCTGCTTTAAGAACTACATCAAATTCAGTTTTAGAATCAGTATCACCACCACCATCTGCAGCTGGTCCAGCTGCAACAGCTACAGCCGCAGCTGCAGGTTCGATTCCATAATCATCTTTAAGGATTGTTGCTAGTTCATTTACATCTTTAACTGTAAGATTAACTAACGCTTCTGCCATTTCTTTCAAATCAGCCATTGTATTTTAATTTAAATAATTTATAAATAATAATTATGCTCGTTCTTCGAGCGTTTTAAGTATGCCGCTAAGTTTACTACCAGCTCCTTTAAGTCCAGAAACAACATTTTTAGCAGGACTTTGAAGTATAGTGATAATTTCTCCAATCAATTCTTCTTTACTTTTAATCTCAGAAAGGAAAGACAGTTGATTATCTCCAACATATACACTTTCATCTATCCAAGCACCTTTAAGAATTGGCTTATCTATTTTCTTTCGAAAATCTTTAATAAGTTTAGCAGGAGCATTACCAACCTCAGAAAACATTATGGAAGTAGGACCTGAAAGTACATTTTTCAATTCAGCGAAATCTTTACTTTCAACCCTATCCATAGCTTTTAATAATAGCGTGTTTTTTACCACTCGCATACTAACATTTGCATTAAAAGCTTTTCTTCTTAGGCCATTTACAACCTCAACTGTTAAATCTGCTGTATCTGTTAAATAGATGACATTATTAGCTGATAAATCTGCTGTTAAATCATCTATATACTTTGCTTTTTCTTCTCTTGTCATATTAGTAAGTTTTAAGCAATTACAGACTTAGTATCAATTGAAATACTAGGACTCATTGTAGAACTCAAATACAGGCTTTTAATATAAACACCTTTAGCAGATGACGGTTTAAGTTTTAGAATTGTTTGTAATAATTCATCAACATTTTCTTGAATTTTTTTACCATCAAAACTAACCTTCGCTACCATAGCATGAATAATACCATATTTATCAACTTTAAAGTCAATTTTACCTGATTTCACCTCGTTCACAGCTTTCCCAATATCCATCGTTACTGTACCAGTTTTTGGATTTGGCATTAACCCTCTTGGTCCCAAAATACGACCTAAAGCACCTACCTTACCCATAACTGCTGGCATAGTAATAATAACATCGATATCTGTCCAACCCCCCTTGATTTTAGCTATATAATCGTCTAAACCAACATAATCAGCACCAGCTTTTTTTGCCTCTTCTTCTTTGTCAGGAGTACAAAGTACAAGTACTTTCATATCCTTACCTGTTCCATGTGGCAATGCAACTGTACCTCTTACCATTTGATTTGCTTTTCTTGGATCAACACCAAGACGAACAGATAAATCAACTGAGGCATCAAATTTAGTAGTAGAAACTTCCTTAACTAAATTACAAGCATCAGCAATAGAATAATACTTAGATGAATCTATTTTTGATAGAGCCTCTTTTCTTTTTTTAGATATTCTTCCCATCACTTATACAATTAATTAGTTTTTGGTGCTTCACCACCTTTAACAATTACTCCCATACTTCTTGCTGTTCCTGCAACCATTTGCATAGCACTATCTACAGTAAAGCAATTCATGTCAGGCAACTTATCTTCAGCAATAACGCGAATTTTATCCCAAGAAATCGACCCCACTTTAGCTCGATTTGGTTCAGAAGAACCTTTCTTAATCTTAATTTGCTCCATTATCTGAACAGCAGCCGGAGGAGTTTTTATTACAAAATCAAAAGACTTATCACTGTAAACAGTTATAACAGCTGGTAAAACTTTACCTGGTTTATCCTGAGTACGTGCATTAAACTGCTTACAAAACTCCATAATGTTAACCCCTTTCGCACCAAGTGCGGGACCAACTGGAGGAGCCGGATTTGCAGCGCCACCTCTGATTTGTAATTTAATCAAACCTGCTATTTCTTTAGCCATTTGTTTTTAAATTATGTAGTCAAACATGATTACTAGCTGGAAGCTTTATTAGCTTTCATCACTCCTACGGTTAATATAATCTTTAAACTTCTTTTTCTACTTGCATGTAACTCAATTCCAATAAATTTTTTCTTCCAAAAATTTTCACCATAACTTTGAGTTTCTTCTTTTCTTCATTTATTTCATCAATAACACCACTAAAATTATTAAATGGTCCATCAATAACCTTTACAGACTCTCCAACTACAAATGGAATTCTCATCTCTTCCTCAGATTCCAAAAGTTCGTCAACCTTACCTAAAATTCTATTGACTTCAGTAATTCTCATAGGGGAAGGATCTCCGCCTTTTTCATTACCTAAAAATCCCATAACATGTGGAACACTTCGAATGACATGAGGAACTTCTCCAACCAAAGCAGCTTGGACTAAAACATAACCGGGCAAAAATGTTTTTTCTTTAGAAATTTTTTTACCCTTTCTAATCTGAAAAACCTTTTCTGTAGGAATTAAAATTTGGCCTACGTAATCTGATAACTTAAGCCTAGATACTTCCATTTCAAGGTACTCTTTAGCTTTTTTTTCTTTACCACTAATGGCTCTCACAACATACCAATGCTTTTCAACTTCTGTCATAATCTAGTTAAAGTTTATAAATAAAACCTAAAACACCATTCCAAAATGAGCCACTCTCTCCTGTTATACCAAAAACAAAATCCATTAGAAAAATAATCAGAGATATAAGTACTGAAGCAAAAACAACAATAATAGTATTACTCTGAAGTTCTTTCCATGTAGGCCATGTAACTCTATGAACCATTTCGGTAACAGTCTCACCAATATATTCTTTTATTTTTGACATCTATCTATTTAGCTCGGTTATACTATACTTTAGCACGGGCGGTAGGATTCGAACCCACGACCAATGGTTTTGGAGACCACTACTCTACCAGCTGAGCTACACCCGTATAAAGGAATAAAAATAACCCTTTAAGTAAGTTTGCCTT
>PAQM01000013.1 GCA_002709305.1 Crocinitomicaceae bacterium
GGCCGTTATTTCAAGGTCAAGGCTGGCACGACTGAGGTTCCGGCAAAATTGACCATCCTCGGTCAGACCCTAACTTCAGTCTTTAGTTTCGAGCAGATTGAAACAGGCACGGGCACTAAGGTCGTTAAAATCGCACTTGATCAGACAAGTCTTTTCCTTGGAGATGATGGGACCATTGATGACGAAACCGATGATGTCGGGTTACAACTTAAGAATGGAAATGGTTCTCTAATAGTAACGGCTCAGGGCGTCGCAGGTGAGTTCAGTATTGGCTTCCAATTGAAGGGATTTGGTGGGGTACAATTTGCTGCTGAGCATCTTAATTTCCAGGTCAATACGACTGAGGTCTCGGTCAATGAGATCATCGATGGGAATAGTCTTGATCTGAAGGCAGGGCCATACGTTCGGGTAACTTTATTAGGGGCAGAGATCACTCTGGCAGGAGTAACGCTCACGGGTAACTATGCTTTCGAATCTGGCACTAGAGAGGGGATCGATGGGAAGGTCCTCTCAATGGCAGCTACTGGAGTTTCTATTGAAGGAAAGGAAGGCCAAAGTTCAGGTATAAAAAATGGGTCTGGAGCGATTCTTTTCACTGAGGATGGAGTCGCGGGTATTCTTTTAGGAAAAGCAGAAGTAGGAGTAGGCGACAAAATTAAGCTTGGCGGAGACATTGGATTTGCTGTTAATAATACCGGTGCAGCGATCAATCAGGTCCTTAAAGTGGGAGATGATGAGGTCACCTTAAATGTTAAGGCGTTTGATAAGGGTAAGGACCAGTACGAATTTGCGGCCAGGGACGTCGAGGTTAATGTTGGAGATCTCATTGAAATTTATGGTGATTTCAGTATTACCGATGGTTCATTCAGTGCGACAAATCTTGATGTATTTGTGGGTAACGGTCCATACAAGGGAGATGATGGAGAGTTAAATGATGATGCAATTGGTTTACTTTTATCGAATGGAAACATTGATTACCAGAAAGGTGAAGGGTCCGGATATGCGTTGAATGGCGTTGGATCTCTGGATCTGGTGGGTCTTGAAGGTTTAACTGTGACGGGTCTAACGACCCTTCTCATTAACACATCAAAGAAGGAGATTAATGTCGGTGGAGTGGATATTGAAGCCGGTACATTTTCTTTCAAAGCGACTAATGCCAGATTCAGTGTTGCTGACCGTTTCGTTGTGGGAGGAACGTTCAACATTATACGCAATGCCAATGGTGATCTTGATGTTATTATCAATGGTGGTGAAGTGGTCATAAATGATTCTGACGGCAGTGAAATTTTCAGTATCAAGGGCAGTGCCAGTTTCTCGATTAATAAGAAAACCGGGTTTCAGATGCAGACATTCTTTGTGAATGGATTTTCTATTATGGACCAGGTCGGGTTTGATATTCCTCAAACTATCACCACGAGTGGATTTGTGCCTACCGCTGACATTCTAATACCAGACGGCCTTAATGGCCCGCTCACGGTGGCCAAATTAAAAGAGCTTCAAAGTATTGATATTCAATACAACGATCTGAATGGGGAGGGAATGAATATTGAATCAATCAACGACAGTGATGCTGAGTTCAGAGTTTTAGTCAATGGAAACCCAACTTCTAATATAAATGTTTCTGGGATCGGAGTGGCCAAAGAGGGCCAAATTAATACTTACAGCTATGAACTGGAATTTACTGGCGATGTTCCAAACGATGCCAAAATCTCAATTCAGACTATTGATGGTTCATTCTCAGATGCTGCCGGCAACGGTAATTACACCAAAACCGAGTCCGTTACTGAGATTACTGGCCCGCTAGCGAACTTAGCGAGTCCATCTAATGGGGCTGTAGTGAGTCCTGGTTCATTGAATACCAAGCGGTACATAGACGTGACTTTCTCAACTCAGAGCAAAGATGAAAAAATTGATGGTTCCAGTATCACTGATCTGCTTCCTGAGTTCACTATCACGGGCACAGGTGCAAACAACGTAAAGCTCTATGATTTTGCGCCAGAATTGATTGCCGGATTCGATGAGAGTTCTGATACCAAGACTTACCGATATAAACTCACTGAGAGTGACCCTAATAGCGAAAGTCCTCTGTTCGTTGATGGTGAGATTTCAATCAATTTCATTAAAGACTCATTCAGTTCAAGGAGTGGTGAAAAAAATAGTGCAATCGAGGAAAAGTTCACCACGGATTCTGGTAAATCAGGAAAGAAATCATCTCCAAAAACAATTGGAATAGGACCGCTTGAGCTTCAGGGCCCCTCAATCGGAGTTGAAGGCATTGGTTTCAAGGATGGCATGCTCGTCGTGTCAGTTGGAATTGGTGTAGATATGGCTAGTCTGAACTTTGGGTCGTCCGAGTCCGGAAAGAAGACAACGAAGTCACAAAAGCAGTCGAATAGTGGTATCAGTGCCGAACTTAAAAATGTTCTAGGAATCTTTGATCTGAAGGTTGATGTTTTTGGTCTTCTCAGCGGTAACTTTAATATCAAGCCGTCAGGCAAGTTTGGTCTCATGGTCGGCTCAATGGAGGTTGATGTTCCGAACGCGGTGAATGTGACCGCGAATGGGCTTAGAGTAAATTACGACCCTGATTATGTTCAAGGGTCTGAAGCCAATGGCCCGGGGGCACAGAAGTTGGTCGAAATAGATGAAGCCGTTATTACTTTCCCAAGGTTTGATTTGCGTGGAACGATGCAGAATCTTGTGGTCAGGACCGATGGCTTTAGTCTTGGATTAGGGGAGGTTTGTTATGGTTGTGGCGAATCATCAGGCCCAGCAATTAAGTTGGGAAGTATTCTTGAATTTGACGATCTTAGAATTGGGGTCACAAACTTTGACGTTACATTTGGTGAGGATTTTGTTTTTGGTGGATCAATCTATTTAGCATCGGGAGGTGCAACATTCTTGCCCGGGAAGGCAGTCTCAGGATCCATCAAGGATGGATCGGATCAGGGGACGGAGGCTTTCAGAGCAACAATGAAATTTGATAAGGATGGAAAGGTTAAGGATTTCCTATTTGATGTTGATACACTGGAATTAAAGTTAAGTACTTTGGTTACCCTTTCAGCAACCAACTTTAAACTGAATACTGGTGCTGCTGACGACGAAAGCATGGTTTCATTTGGTTCAGCCGCTGCGCAGGTCAAGGTAGGCTCATTATTGTTAACGGGGCAGGCAACAAGTTTCTCAATCCTCGGGAATGGAGACTTTAAACCGGGCAAAGGATTTGGGCTAATGATCGGGGTAGGTTCAGCGACTGGGAAAGCTTTTAAATGGCCGTCGTTTATACCGATCAGGATTACTGAAATTGGAATTCAGTGGGATGATATTGAGGCTGATCCTACAGACTTTTCAATCATATTATCAGCTGAACTTACTGAGATCAAAGGGATCAAGGGTCTTGAGTTCAGTGGTGCCATAAAAGGTATTAAGATTTCTCCAAAATTACTGCTGGAGGGTAAGAATCCAATTGTAGATATCGAATCCATTGGGGTCGGAGTTAAAGGTAAGGTCTTTGGTGGTGAGGTGGTTGGATCCTTGATTGGTGGAATTTTAAAGCTGGATTCAGATTCCAATATAATCGGCCCACTAGATACAGTTACTGAAGTTGACCAGCGTGTCTTCTTTGTCGGAGTAGAGGGTAAGTTCTCGATGAAAGGTATAGGAGGATTCGGCATCAGGTTTGCATTGAGTGAATTGGGTCCACTCAGTGTGCTCATTACGGCTGACGTGCCGGTCACTTTAGAGCCGACCTCTGGGCTGACGATGTCTAATTTCACAGCAGGTGTGGAATTCTTTAAGACCTTGCCATCTATTGATGATCCCTTCGCATTAAGGTCTTCGGACTTTGCTGCTCCTGGCACAATTGATGTGGCAAACTGGCTTAGTACCGTGAGGGATCAGGTCGCACAGCAGGCCAAACTACTTAAAGCAAACCCTGAGATGAATGGCTTTGCTGCTGCCTTCAATTCTCCACTGACTATAAGCGGGAACGCTAAGATTTATTCGATCTATACTTCTCAGGAACTTTTTAATGGTCAGGTCTATGTTAAATTCTCAACTGATGGAAAGTTTTTGATAGCAGGTCTGCTGAATTTTGCAGCGGATAACATCAGTATTAGCGGAAAACTTTATGCGGACCTTTCAAATGTAACTAGTGGCGACGTCACTATTCTGTTCCTGGCTGATATTCCTGATCAAGTAGAGCTACTCACTATATATGGAAAGCTCAAAATGGGATTCCGTAATGCGGCTGGAGAGGAAGTCGAGTTTGCTGTTTATGATCCTTCAGTAGGTACGGCGTCCGGCGGACCTCCTATCGCTTCTTTGATAGGGCCAGTTGAGCAAGGTTCGGTAATTGACTGGAGCGTGGTAAATTCAGACTCTAATCTGCATCAAGGATCTCGGTATGTTGACGTACAGTTCTCGGCGAGTGGATCGGCATCCATTGATTTGGATGCCCTTTTGGATTCCCCTTTGCCTACCAGTGCTGATATAACCCTAGACTCTAATCAAATTCCAATTCCAATAGATACGGTTATTGACTCGCGAACAGGAATTGTAAGGTCAGGGGCTTTGATTGCCAATACTGTAGATCAGACCGTTTCCCGATCATTGAAAGCTATTGGGGATACGATTCCAGCTTTGACAGAGGAAGTAATTTCATCTTCTGACCTTGAAGATGGTAGAATTTATACTGAAAAACAATTACTGGCCCTAGCCATGCGTAAGACCGGGGCTAGGACCTTACGTTATCTATTTGCAAACTCTGATGATAAATTTGGTAAGGGTGAAGTAACGTTGACTTTTGCGGCAAACTCTTTCAAGCATTCTGATGTTACTTTACAGAATGGTAACGTTGTGGCCGGTGCCTCAAATGAAAAAATTGAAATTACATTCGAAGTCCAAGGGGCCACGGCCTCGCTAATTGATCCTGGCGAAAATGCAGAAATAGATCTTAATGGAATAAATAATCGCAACTACATAGATGTCTTTTTCGCTTCACCTAACGAAGTTTCAGACAGTAACTTTGATCTTCTTAAGCTTTCGATTACGGATCTTGAGCCTGAGTTCCGTCTTTCAGGGGAAGGTATAGGAACAGTTTCACTCGATTCGAGTCAGGAGCCCCTCATGATTGAAAATTCTTCAGATGCGCCTCGGGGACTAACATATAGATATTTCTTGAATGGACAATTTGCTGATTCTGGTGATGTGACACTCACTTTCCTAGAAGATTCATGGTCATATCAATTCAATCAGACGCTCAATGATGTTGTGGTTAAGACCCCTAACGAAGAAGGGAACAAAACAAATATTCAACCGGGCGGCAGGGCCCCAATAGTTCTTGAGGTGCCGGTGCCGAACCATCCTGGTCTTAGTCTAGATGCGGAAACGATTGGCACTGGATCGGAACTGTTTCTTGATCATGATAATGATCCTGGGAACGGTGTTCAAATCCATTCATCTCGGTCAGATGTTATGGTTACTATTGATTTGTCCAGAGACATTGAGCTTGTGGATATTGAAAATCCAGCAGTTGTCCTCGGGAAATTCAATGAAGATGACACATCAGTGCTAGATGGATACGATTATATCATCACTATTAATCCTAACGATGATGTGAATTTTCCGGCTTCACTGGATCTTGGATCGAAGTCATATATTCTTCAGAATTCTCTGACCGGAGATTCCTCTCCTGTAATTTCATATACAAATGCCAATTCAGTAATTTCGATTACTTCGGGGATTTCATTAGGCTCAGGAGATTCGTTTGAGATTAGGGAAGTGGGGACGCTTACGAGTGTCTTCAGGGTGCCGGTATTTATTGAGGTCTATGAGGCTGATCCGGTAATTAAGGATAAGAAAATTGATGCTAGTGCTAATGCAATAGGAGAAGGCATTTATAGTATCACTGATAATGATGTGGATTTCACGACTTCCTTAGAATCTGGAAAATCGTATTTCTTACATGTACCAAGCACCGGAGCTAATTCTCCGATAATTAATTTCAATCAAAATACACTAACAATTGAAATAAATCTTGAGGAAGAGGTGTCCTATGAAATTTACGAATCCGGTGTGGTCGGGGATAATTTAGATGTTACTTTTGTTTACAGTAAATCAACCTCTGCGACGGATAAAGGTTCAGGTGGTAACTTTGGCTCGAGTGCCTTCGGTTATAATGTTAATAACGTGATTGCTGCATCTGGTGAATTTGATGATGATAAAGCTATTGACAATGACGTAGCTACTGACAATGACGTGGATTTCACAGCTCTCCTTGTTGGCGGAGTTGACTACACAGTCCAGAATATTACAACTGGTGCTGCTGCTGTCGTTGAAGGATTCGGTCCAACTTTACTCACAACTAACCTTGCAGTAAGCTCAGGTGATTCTTATCAAATTAAAGCGGATGATCAGAATGTTGACTCGGGTACTCTTCCCGGACACACCCGCACCGTGATCAGAGGTATTAGTACGGACCATACGACTCAAGTCTCGTTGATAACAGATAGGACCTATATAGATATTGAATTCCTTGGTGGTCAGGGATCAGCAGTCAGGGATGAGAGCGTTCTGGATAAGATGACTGAGACTGTGCCTAATGAATTTACTCTTAAGGGTCCAGGCGCACAGAATGTTCAAATCGAAAATTTAAATAGTCCGCTGAAAATTTCCGATGGCGTCTTTAGATATTTCCTCACGGGGGAATTCCAACTCGGTCAAGTCGATGTGAAATTCACTGAAGAGAGCTGGAGTGGAGATGATGATCAGACCAATGGTGCCTTCACAAGGTCCTTTACAGTTATTGGTCCGGAAGCGGACCTCATGTCAACCCGTACAGGTAGCTTGGTTGATTATATCGTTCAGTTTGGTCCTTCTGGAGAATTGAAAGTGCTGACCCCCCAGGAGGATCAATCAGATCAGAGTGATGAGTATCGAATCAAGGCGAACGATTACCCTGTCGATAAAAATGTTTCTAAGGAATGGCTTCTCCATGTTGGAACTGAAAATGTAACTTATCAATCAGAGACGAATGATACTCTAGAGGATATTGTATCCGCTCTTGTCGCAAAGTGGTCAAGTAACAAAGGTTATTCTGTTGATCATCAGGCCGGGACCGAATTCCAGACTGTAACCGTATCGGCTTCAGATTATTACTTTGCGGTGGACAATGCTCAGTTAGGTGAGAATGAAATCAATCAGAAGGGATACATAGACGTCTTCTACAGAGGGCTCGTTGGAAGTGAAATAGATCACTCGAGCATCAATGGTGATGAAATTACTATTTCAGGCGCGAACGGTGATATGATTTTATTCGTTGGGTCTCCAGAGCGTCAGGTTAGTGGGCAGGAAAGTTCGGATATCTATCGCTATTACCTAGCAGATGATCTTAGAGTTGGTGGATATACGGTAAGAATCAATGCTGCTTCTTTTGCGGACATTGATGGGACTACTAACATCGAGTCTTCACAGAGCTTTGAAGTGGTTGAATTGTCAGCATCTTTAACGAATCCACCATCCGGTAGCGTTCAGAATCGGGAAGAGCTCAATTCTAGAGGGTATGTGGACGTGACGTTTGCTCTGGTGGCCACTTTTGAGAAGGATTCGAATGGAGATAAAATTAAGGATGCAAATAAGGATGGAGAAATTAACGGGGAAGAACTTATTTATGCTGCAGTTGACATTGACTCAATCCTTGACGAAGCAAGTGAGTTTATTATCAAAAATGGGGATGGAGATGAGCTGGTCCTAGAGCCCGTGCCCGTCCACTTGAAGACAGACGAATCGGATTTCGTATTCAGGTACTTTATTGCCAGTGGTGCGAAAAGTTCAGGGACTGTTGTTGATGGGAAACCTGTCAGCTATACGATTGAGTATTTAGCGGGTTCATGGGCTGATGTTAATGGAAAACCTGTCACTCAAGATCAGATAAGTGGAACCATCAAAGGTCTGGAAAAAGCGGTTGAGACGGATCAAAGTAATATTGATGTTAGGGCAGGTCCTTATTTTGATATCACCTTTGTTCCGGTTTAGGTGCTGATGTTGATTCTAGTACTATTGACGGAGATGAGTTCGTGCTCAGTGGAGCACAGTCGCAGAATCTCGTCCTGAAGGACTATTATAATATAGGCAATAATACCTATAGGTACCTCTATGAGGGTCAGTTGGATACTGGAGTCATGGAGCTGAACTTTATTGACGATGCCTGGAAGGATACAGCAGGCAATGGAGGTGAGGCTTCAACTTCATCTATTAAGCTGGTCACCAATTCAGAATCGTTCTTCATTGAGATAAGTGGTGGAGTCATTCTTAATTCAGCCGGATTTGCTAATGAGCCGATCGTTGAATTAAGTGCTCAGGTTATCATGGAGTTTGATGTTGATAGAAAAGTTTTCTCTATGGATTTCAATGGTGAGCTTAAGCTATATAAGCTAGGGTCTGTCGGCGCCAGTGCTGGACGGTTTGTTGTTGATAATAGTAATACCCTAAGCTCGACTCCGCAGATCTGGGGCGTTGCAACAATTGAAACTAATTTCTCATTCTTAGAGCAATACGGTGTCTTCATGTTCGCAAAAGGTACTTTTCAATTAAATTTGACTGAGCATCAGAAAGTTGAAACTCTCACTCTCCGAGGGCTCGATGGGGGGGCAGACGTAACTCGTACTTTCACCCTTGCTGCCCATACCTTTGCTATTGAGATGGTTGGTGAGGCCAGAGTGAGGCCTCTCGGAACTAATACAGATTTGGTTAAACTTGCTGGGGCTTTCTATCTCAATATTAGTCCTGGTGGATTTGAGATGTTTTCTACAGCGAAACTTTCCTATGGCATCGGAAGTGCCCAGCTAGAGTACAATACTACAGGTCTTTTAGTCATTCAGACCGGCCTCGTTAAAGGAGAAAATATAGGCGTGGCTGCAGCTTTCAGAGCCGCCAATGGTGCGGGAATAGGGTTACCTAACGTGGGTAGTCTTTTCAAAGCGTCAGGAACAGTCACAATCATGATGAATACTACGATGCAGGATGTGGTATTTGAAATCCCAGATAGTTTCCTTGCAATTCTTGACGGGGACGAGCTCCCAGGTTTTACCAAGGCCGATGGAGATGGTGCTGCCACATTCACCATATTCAAAGGAGCCCCTTCCATGTCGGGTGAGAGGAGTCTGAATGAAGTGGCTGAGGTCTACGTCACTGCGATCATAAAGGCTGAGCTCAGCATCGCTGACACATTTACGATGATGGGTTATTTGAAGGTCACGGTTGCAGGAAATGCCGAGCAAGCGCGCCTCGAGGTGATAGGGGCGGTCACTACAGAGATAGATTTTCTTGGTACATTGACAGGGTCCCTTAATTTTAATGTTTATGTGGGTCAAGAGACNGGCGTTGTGGGTAGAGTCGCNCTCTCGATCGTCAGTACCAGTATCCCTAGTGTTGAATTGGCTGGGAATCTTCTGCTAGAGCTCAACACGTTCGGGACTTCCCGTAATGTTCAAACATTTAAATCAACGATTCAAACTATAGGAGGAAGAGAGTTTTTCGGAGGCTTTGAAAAGGTTAATGGGGAGTACGTGACTGAAATGACTGCTGTCGAGGTGACGGGTGGATTTAGACTAATGCTCGCCGGCACATTAACGATTGCAAATCAATTTGAAATTAGNGGGGCCGTTGAATTTAAGCTTTCGGCTGCGAGTATAGAACTGATCGTGAACGGTAATCTTGAACTTGCCGGCATCGGAAGGCTTACTTTAATTGACAGTGGATTCAGAATTGATAGTAAAGGCTTGATCGCCCGTTTTGAGGTAGAGCTTGACGCAAAATTTGGTAGTTCTCTGGGTCTGAATTTTAGTGTCTCTGCAATATTTGAGCTCAACACCACGACCGAGGACCAACCCTTTGGTGGTTCAACAGTNAAGCGGGGCTTTTTACTTTCGATGCAGGGAGTGGTCAACTTCTTGGGCTTTGCCAAGGCAGAGGGAAGTATCACACTGGCCATCGGTCCTTCCGAATCTTCATTTGAATTTGATGTTGATTTCGATATAGCCGAAGTGCTGGCATTCAAGGCTAGGGGAGGAGCCAAGGTAGTAAATGGACAAGGAGTTGTCCTTGTTCTGGATGTGGGGATTTCTATGGATATGTCAGTCATTACCCTTGATGCTCAGGGCAAATTAAAGATCAATACAACTAATAGAAATGATACTCTGAGTGGGGTTAATGTTGGGGGAAAGTCGTTCTCATTGAGTCTGAGCGGAAANATTGAAGTGATGAAGGTTTTTGGAATCAATGCCGGATTTGATATTATTGTGAAAGATGACTTTTGGTCAGTTTCGGTAAATGCCAACGTTAACTTTTTCAATATAGCGACCCTAAAAGTCGCAGGTTCGTTTAATTCAAATGGAAATGTCGATTTNCGTATGGATGGTTATATAGCTTTCGGTTCAGGCGGGTTTGGTCTTTTTGGTGACTTTCATTTTCATTTTAAGAACGGACCATATGCTCAAGATAGTCAGTCAAATAAGCTTTATGAATTCCGTCTTAGTGGAAGCGCTTCAGTTAAGGCCAAGGTCTTTGGTATCACATTAGCGGGTCTTGGGCTTTCATTTGATTTTGGTGCAAAGCAGAANGCAGGTGGTGACGGGTCAGCTCAAATTATTCTTACCGTGAAGGCGAGGATTAAGATTCTCTTTGTCACCGTAACCAAGACAGCTCGTTTTAATCTTGGAACATTACAGTTTCCGAAACCGGTTTATCTAGCAGGTTCTTTTGGAAATGGAAGGACCTGGGGAGGTTCAGGTGATTTGCACCTTAATGTCGGAAGCAGAGCTGGATACAGAAATATTGGTGTCGGTGACATAGACGAAGCTTATTATGTTGAGGATCTTGGCAGCTCAGACGATGGACGCACAATCAAAGTCAGTGCCTACGGACGCTCTAACGTCATAAAAGGGGTTAAAAGAATCTACGCCAAATTTGAAGATGGAAATGATTTGATTTTCCTAGGACGTACTGAACCTGGAGGAAATGGTGTAGTGACTGGCATACCGACGATTCCGGTATTTATTGATATGGGATCGGGAAATGATGGTGTCTCTTATGGAGGCTCATCAAGTGCGGATATTAAAGGGGGTGATGGAGATGATTATATTGAAATTGTTGGAACCGGGACCGCAACTGTAGAGGCTGGGAATGGTAATGACTTCATCATTCATCAAGTCGGTGATGGAATTGGAAGGGGAGTAACGATCAAAGGAGGTAACGGGGATGATAAGTTCATTGGTGGCATCTCAACAGATAAGGTATATGGAGAGGGTGGAGGTGATGACATTAGTGGCCCAGCGCAAATAATTGATTCCGGTTCAGGTGATGATCTTGTGACTTTGGAAATGGTTGACCAGTTAGTTTCGGCCGATATTAAAATGGGAGGATCTACTAATGACACCTTAAACCTTTGGGGAACAGTCAATGATGATCAGATTGATATTACCGAGGCAGGTTCGCAACTGAAGATAAATTTCAATCCGATTCAAGTTGATATCAGTGGAGTAAAACAGTTTAATTTATATGCAGCGGCTGGATCGGACACGATTACATTGAACGGTGTTACAAGTACTAATCTTAGTGGATTTACGATAGATCTTGGCCAAAGAATGATTCAGCAGGGAACAAGAACTGAAAGTGAAACGATCGGTTCGGGTGATGAGGCCCAGACGTTTAGTCGGGAAGTTCCGAACTACGTGTTCTATGATGATGGATCTTCAGATACCATTGAATTTATTGGTAGTCCTGGAAACGATGTCTTTAATCTTAATTCTGCAGGTCAACTCGAAGGAGGTGCTTTCACGACAATCGATGTTCAGGCAACCGGCGATCTGGAGTACAGGACAACTATAAGTAATTCTGTTCGGTCTGAGGGAGATAAACTTGTGGTATCTTCAGCGGCCGGAAATGATGAGCTTAACGCGAGTGCGCTCACTGGGACTGATCTGATTTCTGTGGTCCTTAAAGGTGATGGTGGGGACGATAGACTCATAGGTACGCCTTTCAATGATGAATTACATGGAGGAACCGGAAGCGACACCTTCACGGGAGCCGAGGGGTTAGACTTATTCTTTGATGAGTCTACCGATTCTAATGATAAGGACGTTCTGATTGAAATTAATGATTTGGATGTCTTGGTCACGGACACAAGATTCATAACAGGTAAGATATTAGGTGATGGCNTGATACAGGTAGTGACTACGGTTGATGGATTAGACGAGGTCGAATCACAGTTAATCGAAAGTAATTTAAAGAGTGGTCACTTTACATTAACGTATAATAATAATACTACGGGTGACATTACTAAGGATGATGAGGCTACGACGGTTAAGATTGCTTATAATGCTGAGGCTGAGGACGTCGAGGTCGCACTCCGAGGCATTATTTTGAATTCCGACTTTAGAGTTTCCCGGAAGAGTGTTGGAAATGCCAATAGTCCTTATATTTGGGAAGTTACATTTTTGGGTCCGACAGGCTCACCGATGCCGGGTCTGTATATGATTTCATCTAACAATGACAATGTCTCTGTGGAACAATCACTTGAGAGTGATCTGACACGAGTAGAAAAACAGAGAATCACTCATAGTGGTGCAGATGGGACATTTAGGTTAGGATTTGATGATGGGGTCAATGCGGTCGTAACTACCGGCAGTATCAGCTATAAAGCGACTGCTAATCAGATGGAAACGGCACTTGAGGCCTTAGATGGTGTTGGTAATGTAAAGGTCGAAACGCACCCAACAAATCGTACTGAAGATGGTTCGGAGCCTTACACGTGGAACATAACTTTTGAAAAATCCGAAAAAGTTAGAGGGTACAATGTGAATCAATTGCTTGTCATTGAGAATAATCTCACTTCAGGCGGAGCCGTGAGCGGTCTGCCTCTTGAGTCGGAGCTTGAGGCAACGGTAAGGGAAAATAATCCTAACGTGGGCATTCCTGACAATCTTAACCGTTTCAAGGCTGGTGCCACTGTTGAGAACTTAAAGGGGATCTTTGAGATCGCTTATATCACAGGCGGTAGTTCTAGAAACATTATGGTCGTCGGCGGATCGAGTGGTTCAGTTATAGTCGGTGGAGAGTCTCAGGAAGTTGGGTCATGGTCTCAAACAATATACATGGATAACCTTACTCTTGATGAAGCGAATCCGGCTGGCCTCTCAGAATTGTATGTTTTAAACCTTTATGATGAGTCCGAGGCAAGTGTAAATTTTGTCGATACTGGTGGGGTTCTTGGAAGAGATGAACTGATAATTTCTGGAAGTGAAAGAAAAGACAATGTTACTAGTTCTGCCTTTGGCCAGGGCCGAGCCCGTACTGGAGTGATGGAGTTTTCTGTCGGCAATTCAGAACGCCTTGGAAGCGTTAATTTCCGTGGAGTCGAACTCGTATCAGTTAATACCAAGGGGGGTGATGATTCGATTTTATTTAATGATACTGCTGCAGTGACTGTGGTGAACACAGGGACAGGTGATGACACTGTCACCATCGGCACAGTTCCAACCATTCCTGATAAAAGAAACAGAACACTTGAATATCCTGAAGGGATTCCGATTGCTGATACAAGCAACATGACGAATGGAAACTCAAACAGCCTCTTTGTATTTGGTTGGGATCAGAACGACGCCATGGATGTTAATTTTAACCGGGCTCAGATATTCCTTCATGGTGGAGCCGGGGATGACAGGTTTGTGTTGAAGACATTTCTTGTTCTTAAAGAAAATACTAAAGATGCTGAGGAAGTGACTAACCTTGCTAACGCTTTTGGAGGAACCGGATCAAACAGATACAGTTATCTTGAAAAGGGGCCTGCATTTATCAATGGTGGTCCCGGAGTAGACACACTCATTATTATAGGAACGGCAATCGCTGACACTTTTGTTGTAACGGAAAACCTTGTGGTAGGGGCCGGACAAATTGTTAACTTTGTTGATATTGAGTCTGTGGAAATTAACGGTGCAGGTGGAGATGATCAAATTTATGTTCTTAGCACTAGTGAGAATTTTAGCCTGAACATTGTGGGTGGGTCGGGAGATGATACAATTCATTTGGGGGGTAATCATCCGCCTATGGTATTTGATCCTCCTGCAGTCGAATTCATACCTCCTCCTGTTGAAGTTAGTCTTGGGGAAAAAATAGTTTACGAAAAGAAGACTGATAATTGGGGGACTTATGAGTTTAGGTTCAATTTTGGATGGTGGTCTTGGTGGTTCGGAGGATCTGCCATACAGAGATACGCGGAACAGGCCGTTGCTCATACAGTTAACGGTTGGTTCAGTCATATGAAGGGTAATAAACCTAACATGCGTAATGAGAATCATACTTATGATAGCATCTCTTCACGTGAGCATAGGAAGCTCAGGGGGTGGTGGTGGTGGTGGCCTGTATATGAAAGAGAGGTAGTGGTGACGGTGACAAATCTTCAACTTCACTATGAGACTGGCCGTCTAGAGGAAGATTTCCGCACTATTCAACCTGACCCGATCACGGTGGATCCTCCTCCGTTTGCCTTCAAGGCCCTCGATGGAGCTGCTAAGTTCGATGTCAATGATATACGAGGAAAACTTACAATTGATGGATCGAGTACNTTTGAATCGGTTGGGGACAAGGTGATTGTTCATAACAGTGGCGGTNCTAATGATGAGTCTCTCATTACCAATAGACAATTGCCGAGAACTGAAGTGGACGGTAAAGATCAAAATGGAAAGAATATTTACAAGCCGTCTTATGATGATGAAGGGGATCAGATAACTGATGAATACATTAGCCTTGAGGGCTTTGGTTTTGATATTCCCTATAGTGGATTTAAAAATCCTAGCGGTGATGATGATACGAAAATATATGGTGTCCTTCTTAAGGGCATAGAGACCATCGATCTGCGGATGGCCGATGAGGCGCCGACAGGCACGCCAAACGCATCAAGAAATGATCAGCTCACCGTCTCATTACTAGAGCTTAGGGATTCTTCAGGATCTTCAACTCGGACCGGTACGTTTAGTGATGGTAAGGTCAAAGAGCTCAAGAAAGAACAAACCAAGTCCGTTGAACTTCAGATCGTTTTGGGGGATGGAGATGATAATGTTGAGCTGAAACAAATAACGGGTCAGACAACTATTTATGGTGGAGCAGGTACAGACGTTGTGGAGGTTGGAAACAATGGTTCATTGGCTAAAATTAATGGGGGTGTGATCTTTGATGGCGATGCACATATCGATGAATATACAGAGCAAGTTTTATATAATGATCCTGCGATTCAGGGACCTTTCCCAAACACCTTTGCGAATTCTGTCAAAGATGATTCGGGCAACTCTATTGACGCGTTGGGCGAATTGACTGATGCCGGAGATAAGAAATTTAAATATTACAATGCTCGCCTTGAGCCTATCCTTTATGAGGACGAAAAAGGAAATGCAAAGATTCGTATCGTATCGATTCTTCCGAACGGGGAAATTCAAAAGGACTACGTTCAGGAAAAAGGGGTTCGTAAGGCTAATGCTTTCCTTGATGCAGAGAGGAAAGAAGTGACAACGGAATTTGATGATGATGGTTATCGGAATGCACCTGTCTTTGAGACTAATTTTGCTGAGGGGGTCCCTCTTTTCTACGATAGAGAAGGGCGGAAAACTGATGCGGATCCATATCTGTCATTTGTGAGGGACGGTCCGGGAAATGATATTGCCATCTATCGAGCCACTAATGACAGGGCAGGCTTTAGTGGCATTAGTGTTCAGGTCAGTAAAGATGGTAACGATTGGAAACTATTAACATTAGATCCTGAAGAAACTACATCTTACAAGGCCATTTATGAGATACCTGGTGCGGATGAAGATTACTATAGGTATTTGAAAATAAAGGGCACTGGCTCTGGATGGGCCCGGTTCCGGCTAGACGGAGTTGAAATTTTACCAGGTTCGGGAGGCCCAGGTAATAACAGTTTTGAATCCCGTTTTGCTACCTCGGTAAATTCATCAAAATCAAATATTCCTAGTTCTGAATATGCTGCGGCGGGTACAGGTGGGGACGGTCTCTTCGCGTACGTCGGTGACAACCAGCACGTGACCTTTGAACCGTCACAGGGTGTGTCCAATCCGGCCCTTGCTCAGGTCAATAGGACCGAACCTATAGATTTTTATAGGACAAAAGACATTCGACAAACAATTTCTACAAGTTTGGGAACTGATCGATTAAACGTTAACGGATCAAATCAAGTTGGTGACCTTTCCGGTTATTTAGATATCGTCACTATTGGAGTTCCAGATATTGACTCTAAAGGTGGGGTGTCCATTCATAATGGTGCTAAGACTGAAAAGCCCGTACTTCACTCGAAAGATAATACACTTAGCTTGGAAAGTGCAAGATATCCGAACTCATTAATTCAGGTTGTCAGAAAGACAGGCTCTGGCGGGTCAACTGATGCTGAACTTCTGGTCGAGGGTAGGGACTATTCAATTTCTTCCCAAACAATAACCATAACCAAACAGGAAAAGAGATCGGGTGATTTTGAAGTTACTTATATTACCACAGACTCGGCTAAGGTTTACTTTGGAAATGAAAAGGCGACTCAATTAAGTCGACAGCCAGTCGGTTCACTTTTTGTTGATGCTGTCATTGATCCGGTAGATGCATTTAAAACGGAAGACTCTTATTATTCGGGAACAGAAAGTGCTTTTGCTTTGGATGAATTGGATGAATTGGATGCAATTAATGATCCTTTTAATAATCATCTTGTCAGGAAGTCAGGTGACGAGGTGATACATTATAAGGGTAATGAGGTTCTTCATTATCCTGGTGAAGTGCAGAGATATATCGGTGGTGAGGTGGCCTTTAATGAGAGTGGCGAAATTGTCCTGAATGCTGATGGAAGTATTTTCCGGCGACTCCCCGGCCAGGTTCAAATTAGTGATATTAGAGATTTGGTATTTGCGCCTGATTACTTTAAGTTCGTAACGAGTCCAGAAAAGGTTGCCGGTAACTATGACCTGTCTGATCAGAGTGGCCTTAACTTTAAGCCTAATCTTGATATATCGAATTGGTCATTAAATTATGATCGTTCAATCAAAGCCACTGATCCCTGGGACAATTCCAATGAAATTCAACTGGAGCCGGACAGGCTAGTCTCAGTAGTAGTTTCCAGTGAGAAGGGAACGCGTAGCCTTATCTTAGACAAAGATTACGAATTTGATAAAAGTAGCGGTACTCTTACAATTAAACCGAACGTGGCTGAATTTTCTGGTGAAGTTACGGTCACTGCGCACCTTGCTGTCCTTGTTTATCATAGACCGTCAGATCTTAGAAATTATTTTGGTGATGAGCCGGTCGAGGCGGGTCAACCGGTCGTGGATTTCAGTGATCAGCAATTTACGGTCAGAAAGACAGAGGATGGTAAAGTCGTCACTTACACTGATAGCAGTTCAGCCGCTGATTCTGATAAAGCATTGGTCTATTATATGGATAGATCAAATTACATAGGTATTCTTAACTCATCAGATTCTAAGACTCGGACCAAGGTGGTGGCTTTGCCTGGGTTCGTTACTGAGGGAGATGTTGTTACGGTATGGCTGAAGGAAGACAATGGTGAAGTGATTTCTGAGTTCGAAACAACGATTGGAGCCGGTCAAACGCTTGACGATGTGGCGGACAACGCTGCTACTCAATTTAATTCGATTAACGGATTTACTGTTACTGTGCCAGAGGGATCCAAAACCAAGTTGAAGCTGGTACGGTCTGATGATGGGAATTTTAATTTTAAGATCGATTACTCAAAAGAAACACCAATCACTCACGAAAGGGGTGAGCCTATTTATGATGTTGTTGGTAATGGTTTTGATGTTGTTGGTAAGTCAGTGACAGATTCAAATGTTCCGCGCCGGTACACTGGAAATGAACCTTTGATTTACTTTGGTGGTGAGCGGGCATTTTTCAGAAGTGATGATATTAAACTAAAATCAGTTACAGTGACTCGGGTCGGAGGCCTTGACGTGCCTGGTTCCATAGATTTTTCAAATAATCTGTTTCCTTATGGCGAGATTAATCAAGAAACATCACAATTTGAGGAATCAACGGCCTCACTTGATGAGAATGATATTTTAAATATCACTCTCGGCAATGGAAATGATTCGTTTACCATCAAAAATACACCAGAAACTAAATTTCAACTCGAAACTGGTTCAGGCAATGATCAAATAGCCGTTAGAAAAATAAGAAGTGAGACTTCAATAGATTCAGGTGCGGGCGATGATAAAATCTATATAGGTTCTTTTGCAGGATTCTGGGATACAGATAAAGGTAATCGTCCTGGATATAGAATTGATCCCTTGGTCTCAGAGGCTCAATTTATCAATTCTCAGGGTGATGTTCATGGTATAGCAAAAACTTTAAAAGTAGATTCAGGCGCTGGTAGTGATTTGGTTGTTGTTGATGACTCAGGAGATACGGTTGCTAACACTGATGGTAATCTTACTTCCTCCGAATTGACTGGTCTTGGTGTCGGAACTAATTACTCAATCAGGTATAATGAGAATAATAATACTGAAGAAATTAATGTTAATCTTGGTAGTTCAAATGATAAGTTTACAGTGGAAAGTACATCGGCGACTACAATTACGAGGATAGAAGGCAGGGGAGGTGATGATAGAATAAATGTTAAAACTAACTCAGGTTCGACTCTTCTTTATGGCGATTCTCAATCAAATACCGTCTCAATAGGAACCCAATCAGTGATTGTTAATGAAGGCAATGATATCTTATTAGTGGGAAGCGAGACACAAAGTAAAATAATGAGTAGCGAGGATGGAGGTGTTCTTGATAGTATCAATGGGCTATTACAAATATTTGGCGGTAGTAGTTTAGTGAGATCGGATCAACTCAGAGTTTATGATAATGGCGCAGATGCAAACAAGTCGGGTAACCTAGAGGATACAGAAATTACCGGATTTAATATGAAGGTGGGTATTAGGTATCATGAAATAGAGACTTTGACCCTCAGGCTTGGAGACAAAGATGATGATTTGCTTATTGGTTCCACAATAAGTGGTAATACAAAAATTTATGCTGGCTCATCAGCTTCCAAGGACACGATAAACATAGTTTCAACAGGTGGTCCGATGACAGTTTCAGGACAAGATGGCAAGGATGTGATTAGAGTGAATTATAACCGTAATGGTCAGACGGGACTCTCTGGAGTGACCTCGACATTAAAACTACAAGGTAATAATGGTAGTGATGAGTATATTATCGGGTTGGCGGCAAGTAATACTGCGATATATGATATTGAAGACAATGCCTCAAATGACGACGGAGGAGTCGATTCTGTTGAAATAAATGGAAACAATGATGATAACCTTTTCTTGTTTAGAGCTACAAAGGATAGAGAAGATAAAAAAGCTTTTGTCGCCTCATACGAAGTCGATGCTGATCTTAACCCCATAATGGGTGGGTATTTTGAGAGGGTAAATTATAATAAAGATATTAATGGGGGAATTTCTGTCAATGGCAGATCGGGTGATGATACGTTTGTCTTTGATGATACTTCTTCAATAGTTAGTGTATACGGAGGCGCCGGTGATGATACGTTCCAACTAGGTCAGGTGTTTAGCTCTGCCAGAGATGATATGAACCCTACAAATGGTCTAAAGATAAGCGACTATTTCTCAACGACTCAAACGACTCGTGGGTTTTTGAGTAACGGATTAAGTGAAACGGCAAACTTACACGGAGGAGACGGTAATGATTCATTTATAGTCTATAGTAATAAGGCAGAGGTCTTCTTATACGGTGAAGATGGAGACGACTCCTTCCTTGTTAGGGCGTTCGTTAGGGTTGATCCAAATGACCCCAAAGCTCCATTCACTAATATTAATGCGGGTCAGGGTGCAGACTTCATTTCCTATACTGTTAATGCTCCAGTGAGAATTGATGGTGGAGACGGATTTGATACCTTGACCGTTTTGGGTACTGAAATGGGGGATGATTTTGTTGTTAATGCATCAGGAATTTTTGGTGGTGGTTTGTTCATTACTTACGGTGCTATTGAGAAATTGGTGGTGGATGCAGCTGAAGGTAATGATACTTTCTTTATAGGTGGAACGAGTGATGGTGTGGAGGTTGAGATAGTTGGGGGTTTGGGAAGTGATACTTTCAATGTTGGNGGTAATGATGGNGAAGAGATAACCGTTGTGAGNAATNGTTTGATTGGTAATAGCGGTTTAATTNAGCAGTCTTATAATCAAANTANNNCACTTTANNAANATTCATTCCTNGANGATTTATCAGTTACAGTGGTTGATAATGATGAGGCTGCNCTTGTNATAGCTGAAAANAAAGGGCCGCTAATGATTCTCGAGGATAGTTCGACCACTCATGAGAAAGCCTTGGATAATATACTTGTCAACGAATACTCGGTTGTCTTAACCAGAGCTCCTCAATCAACGGTTAGGTTTACAGTGAAGCCGGTTGAGTTAAGCGAAAAAGCTAAAAATTCTGGTGCCAAGGGAATTGAGGTGAGGAAGAAAGGGGAGGATGGTGATTGGAAAGAGGATGGGATTACTCTATTTTTCACCAAAGATAACTGGGACGTGCAACAAACTGTTGAAGTGAGGGCCGGCAATGACGACTATGCATCAGGGCGCCGTAAATTAAACATATCTCACAAAGTAAGCCAGGTAGGTGCTGGTGAATATGATGGTATTACTGCGAGGAGTGTTTCAGTGGTTGTTTATGATAATGATTCTGCCGATGTCATTATTGTTCCAACAAATGATGATGGGGTGGCTGACAATCAAAGTCTAGTAGCAGAAGCCGCTGGCTTATATGACTCTGATAGCTTTGCAATTGCGTTAACTAAAGAACCAGGTCATGACATTAGATTTTTAGCTAAAGGAGAGGACTTGTATGATCAGCAACTATCAGTTTCTGATGATAATTCAACATGGGAAAATGAATTAGATGTAACCATAAAAAAAGCGGATTGGAAATCGGCCACGACGATTTACTTTAAGGCAAAAAATGATTCAAATAATGAGTCTATTCATTATTCAAAAATAATATTATCCATCGATGCTAATGATGAGGCTGGCTATTTGAACCTTTCCTTAACAGATGTTAAGAAAGGATTAAGCTCTCAATTTAATGGTCTTGGAGACGGGTATTCTGCAGAAATTAAAGATGATAACTTAATTCTCGAGGGGCCTGAATCCACTCTGGAAATTACTCAACCAGGTTCAGTGAAACAAACAATGACCGCAGAAACGAACTATTTCCATAAAACAATTATCCTTCCAGTACTGATGATTGAAGATGAAACGTGGACAGTCAAAATTAATAATATTGAAGTGGCATCATATATAGTAAAAACTACTAATTCTGAACTGGATTCATCTTCAACGGTTCTTAAAAAGTTATCTGAAAATCTAGGTTCTTACACTTTTTCGATTCAAGGTGCCGAGCTTACTATTATTAGTGATGAGTCATTTGAATTAAGTGTAAAATCATCTNACTCTGATGATAGGCTGGGAACTATTAAAGAGAAACAACAATACAAATTAGATATTACAGGTAGTGTTGTTCAGGGTAATGAATGGCTCATTAATATGGACCCTGTGGACCAAGCTCGCGAAAAGGTTTCATTAAATTATAAGGTCGGAGATAATGGAGGAGAATTAAATCTGGATCGATTACAAGTTAAAATTATTGATAATGACAGGCCTAATGTTCTGGTTGTAGAAGATATTGATGGCACTTTAATAGTCGAGCCAACCGAGTTGGCATCTGTAGGTTCTGGAACAGTTACTAGAGAGCCGATAATTAAAGAATTCACAAGCGTTCACAACACTAAGGATTTAGCTCAGAATTTGAACAATAATTATTGGACGTATCTGAATTCTGATAATTTGCCGACACTTACAGTTTCCGGAAGTTTATCGGATGTGAAGGATGATGTTTACAAATTGGTAATTCCTAAAGATAAATTCAAGGACAGTTTAGATTCAGATATTATTATTAATGTTGAAGCAAATAATAATGACTCAGATCCAAAGGGGGAGGTAGTTGTTAAAATATATAAAGATGAGGAATGGGTTAATGTTAGCTCACGCGAAATCTTAAATGCTGAAAATGAATACTGGTTTAAGGTCGTCGCAAATCCCTCAATTGAATCATATAGTTTGAGTTTTAAGGCGGTGGAAAATGCAGTTCTAACTTCCTCGGCATTTATTGGTGATTATGGNGTAGCTGCCATCATGGAGACACGACTAGTTCACAATAGTACTCTAGATGCACAAGATTTGGATGAGGGGCTTTGGAATAAAAATAAAAACATAAACATTGAGGATTCAACCAAGTATCCTCACATAACGGTTTATGGTTCAGGCGATGGGCAGGATGATTATTACAAGTTTGAGGTTACTGATAAAATGCTCGAGAATTCAGGTAATTCTATTACAGGCATATTCGATATTGATAAAGGGTACAGTTCAGGCGATCAAAAATTATGGGCAAGTAGTATTAGCATTGTGAACGTGGATGGAGACCAGATTGTTTCTGGATCGGGTGATGCTTCAAAGGGTGGAGCAGGTAGCAATACTTCTTATGACGATTACTTACGATATGAATTCACCCAAGCGAGTACATATTACATAAAAGTTACTAATTGGCTTAATTCTGGTGGTATACCTGCAGGCGTTGATTACGAACTTAACGTTTCCTTGGAAGAACACCCTGTATCAACCTTCGTGTTCAAATCTGAACCAGTGATTGATAATGATAAAAATGATAATGAAGGACGTAAGGATGGACCACAATTGTTAGTGCAAAATAATTTCTTTGATTTCTACAACGCAGACGTGAAGAATTCCACCGGTATACCGTATGCAAGAATTCTTGGGTCTGGAGACGGGACATACGATATTTATTCATTTGAAGTCACATCGGAAATGTTGAACCCAATTGAATTAGATGGTGATGTGTCTGATGATGAGTTCTTTACAAGTATTGAAATTCATATTAACCCTCAAGATGAATCTTTAATCGATGGAGAGGTTTGGAGTATCGGTCTTAGGCATGTAGATTATTCATACACTGTTCAGAGTAATGATGATGCAAGTAAAGTTGCCGCTGGCTTGGTTGCCCAGATTACAGCCAATGGGAGTGAATTCATTGCTAGTGGNGGATCGGCATCTGTCAAAAATGGCGACACTTCGAAAATAATCATTTCGAATGACAATGGATTTAACCTCAAAGGTTCAGGTAACGCAATTGGNTTGAGTCAATCAATGAGTGGCGCTGGTTATATCGAAGAAACCATTACTTTAAAGGATAAAAATGGCTCTGCTCAGTTTGGACAAGTTACTCTTGAGTTTTCGGGTACTCCAGAAAAAGGGGATTTTATATNCATTATTCTAGTTCTAGATGGGAATACTACCACTGTATCCCATACCGTCACAGATTCTTCATCTCTAAGTATTATAGCCACTGATTTAAAGAATAAGATACATGCCATTAACACGTTTACATCAAGCGCGATCGTAAGCGCGAGCGGTGCATCAATAACAATTTCTAAGACCGGGTTTGGAAACTCAGACATTAATGTTGGTAATGGAGTTGGGCTTAATAGTGGATTTACTATTAGTTACCAAGCCAAAGGTAAGGATAATGCGCCTACCGTAGATTTTAAAAATGCAGTCCTTGTAGAATCATCACTTAAGGTAACTGAAGTGACCCAATACTCAGTTGAATTGAAGGGTGATGTTAGGGAGGGTGAAAAATGGGCGCTGACTTTGGGAGGTGTTGCTTATACCTATGTTGTTGAGTCAGGTGTGACAACGCTCTCTGCCCTAGCTGGAAAACTTAAAAAGTTAATACCAGATTCATATGATGTAACTGTTTTAGACTCTACCTTAACTATTGGATCTTCAGGTGTATTTAATTTTGGAGGGTTAGTTGTTACTCCTAGCGGGACGGTTGATGTAGTAAGAACAAAGGATCAAAAATCTTGGACGGTGACATTAACTGGGGATCCTGAACCTGGCCAAGTTTGGGTCCTTACTTTTAATGATTCAAATAATCAGGCAAAGGAATTTTCTTATACATATTCCACGGCTAATAATAAGCCGTTAGATCATATTGCAGAAGAACTGGCTAAAGCCGTCAATGGTAGTGATAGTGACTTAGGCTATAAAGCATCATCCTATCAGCAAAAATTAAATTTATTCTCAGCCACGTCTACTCTCGATTCTATCAAAATCAATGCATATGAAACGCTTACAGAGGGAGATAACAATGATTACATTGCCACAAATGCAAAAGTTCATTCTTTTACATTGACTGGAACTCCAATAACTGGAGAAGTCTGGACTCTGTCAACAACAACAACTGCTGATAACGAAACATTAAGCGTATCATATACATATAATACTAATACAGGGCTTGCAGAAATTGCTAAAAAGTTCAAGGAAAGTTGGGATGCTAATAATTCAAATAGTTATCAAAAATTTGAGTTCACTGTTTCTAATGAAAAAGTAACAATTGTTAGACTTGATGGAGCTGACTTTACGGTAAGTGTTTCTAAATCTTACAGTGAAGGGCCTAGTTTTACTTTATCAGGTAGTACTTATACTTATGACTTATCTGCTAGTGATGATAATATTGATGTAGGTGATAGATGGAGGTTGACGATTGATGGTGNAACAGATGACTANGTGATTGGAGCTGGAGTGAATACACTCGCAAAAGTTGTAGAGAAAATTACGGCTTCTTGGAAAGTGGAGCATGCCGATA
>PAQM01000014.1 GCA_002709305.1 Crocinitomicaceae bacterium
GCGCCGGAGACTGTCGCCGACAATCTCCCAAACCGCGTAATGGGCGAAAGCCGCCCGGATGTGTTGTTTTTGCTTGCGCGTGAGCTTTTCAGTCTGCATGGAGCCGCACCTCGTCGATCGTTGCGAAGCGGACCTCAGCGCCCAGGGCGTGCAGGGCTTGCTCATACAGGTGCGCGTGACTCCTGAGCGCGTTCTGATGCCGCGCCAGGAAGTAAAGGCGGCGGAACTGATAAACGGTGAGGGCGACCATATCGGCGGGCGCAGATTTGAACAGCTCGACGAGTTCGCGGGTGTCTTTGGAGCCGGGGAGGATCACGTCGCCCAGCTGAACGGATTTGAGATTTCTGATGCGGTGGTTCAGCCTGAAGGCTTCGACAAGGTCGGTCGGGAGGTAGTGGTCGCCGATGCGTGTTTCTTTCATGGGTAGAGAGCGAGAGAGGAAAGGGAGAGGCCCAGGGGGCCTCAGTCCACGGTGTCGATGAAGTCGCTGATGGCCTCGGTGCCGTCAAGCTCCATCAGGCGGTTGAGCACGATGTCGATGCACTGGAAAGGCATCTCTTGAGCGAACAGCTGGCGGTAGAGGTCGCGGAGTGAAGCGGAGTCGAGGGTGGCGACTTTGGCGGTGAAGGTGTCGAGCATTGGGGTGCGTTGCTGATGAACATAGTATGACACCAGTTCGCCAGATCCTGCCACCACCTAGACACAGTTCGTCATCTGTCCACTCCGACGCCTAGAAGGTTGTGACGCTTGGCGGCTTCAAAGCAGGGCTCCGGGTCGATTTTGTAGGTCTCGCAAACGTAGAGAACGGACCGGAACAAAAGAACCATCAGCTCCGCGGCTGTTTTCGTGCTCCATTCGTAGTGACTGCGGTTGTGCAGCTTGGCCAGGCTCTGAACGTATTTGTTCGCCTTGCGGCTGCGAACGCACGCCAGGCGGCGCCATGCCTGGGCTTTGGTTTCTGTGGCTGTGGTCATGGTTTCAGAAGGTAGAACGAAAGAAGAGAGGCCCAGGGGCCTCAGAACCAACCAATCGTCATGTGAGGATTGGGGATGAACACCTCAACAAAGCAGCGAGTCTCTGCAGGGTTCCATTCAGTGCGAAAAACTAAATCCACATCATCGGCGCACCATTCCTGGCCGAACTCCCTGGCCTCGGCTTCTGTCTTGAAGCCTTCGGGATGGTTGTTCATGATTCCGACTGGTGAGCAGCCTGTGAATTTTCCGATCATCGGGTTTTCCCCTGAACTGATCTAAGTATGACACCACCCTGCCAAAGTCTGACAGGGGGCTGTCACAGTTTGCCAGGTGTCACCCGCAGATGATCACTTCCTCGGTCTCCAGGTTGACGATCACGTAACCGGGGACGTGCTGCCACTTGCGGATCAGGCGTTTGATGTCCTTCGACGCGGTAGTTCTCTCCGGCATGGCCAGACAGAAGGCAACGCCCTGGGCGCCCCCCTGGGCCTGGCGCTTGGCGCTGACGCCGTTGCTGAGATTGATCCGGTAGTGATAGCAGGTGTCACCCCTTGCGCCCGGTTGGTTTTTCGTGGTGCTGGTGACGTTGGCGGTCAGTGTTGCTGTGGTCATGATTTTGAAAGGTAGAACGTTGGAAGTTGGGCGGGGTGTTGGCAAGCTCTCACGGGTTCGCGCTCTCGCTCCTTACCGGGTTCCATGGCCCCGCTGGGCCTCATCTTTGCTTTTTCTGGGCGGCTGCGATCTCCTGAGCGTGGCGCTGGCGGCGTGTCAGCTCCATCCCGAAGGTGGAAGCCTGATCGCTATAGAAACCCTCCTTAACGGGGTTCCAGCCGCGCATGGCTTTTTCGGCTTCCTGGCAATCGCGGACGGTGTAAACCAGCTCGCGAAAGGTCATCGTTTTGGCCTTGGCTTCCCAGGCGGTGAAGTCGGCGGGGGTGGCGTACTCGGGGCGCATGGGGTGCTGTGCGGTTGACTCTTAAAGTATGACACAGGGTTGCCAGATGCTGCCATGCCTGTGCCACAGTTCGCCAAGTGTCACATCTCCAGAACTCCGGTGTCCAGCATCCTGACCAGCTTCGCGCGGTGCCGATAGACAAAATTGAGATGTTCCTGAACCGACTTCGGGCGCAGGTCTTCCGACCGGCTCATTTCTTTCGTGATGAACAGATCACACTCAGCGATGGCGTGTTGAATGCGGGCGATTTTGTCGGAAGTCATGGCGAGAGGTTTCAGGGTTTGCAGTGATTGGCCCATCAGGCCACACGGGAAGCGCGGACACAAGGGGCCATGCTGTAGCGGCCCAGGGGGTAGGCCAGCTCAGAGCCCTGATCGTCGGTCTTGATGGCAACGCGAGCCACGGGGCCGAACCCGTCGACCTCGAAGGTGACGAACTTGGCGGTGCGCTTGATCACCTTGCAAGCGGTGAGGGCGTCAGCGTCGCCAACCCAGCGCATCGCGTAGGTGGTGCCGGTTTGAAAGGTTGCGGTGGTCATGTGTCCCTTGCGGTTGATGCCATAAGTATGACACCACCCCGCCACACTCTGCCGCGCCTATGTCACACTCTGCCAGGTGTCACACAGTCGGCTCATTCTTCCCGGGGCGCTCATATCCCCAGGCCGCGAGCCATTCCCTCAGAGCCTGCCCGGTTGGCGTGCTCGCTGGCCACCTGCAGAGCCTCAGGATCTTCGAGAATGCTTCGGCGTCATCCCCGCCCACGCCCTGGGCGACATCAGGCCGCCAAACGATCCAGACAGGGGCCGGGCCTTCCCTGACGTTCAGCCGTCGAACTATCAGCGACCCATGGCGGACAAACTCGGCGGGCGGTTTTTCCATGGCACAAAAAAACGGGGCCAGTCCGTTGACACCTGGCCCCGCCTACTCTCGCATCCCCACACTAGGTTAAAGCTTCCGACATTGTTCGACAGTTCCATAACATCTCTCAACGTTGCTCAGCTCGCTACCTGCGAAACCGAACGCGCAGCCGACGAGGAAAAGAAGGGCGATGATTTTGAGGTTCATTGTTCGACAGCTCGGCGGGGCATCATGGGCGCGCCAGTGATGAAGTCATCCTGGCCCCTTTCAATGATCCTCAGCTCCTCCTCAGGGCGGCCGCTGCTCTTCCATATTCTGATTTTCTTTTGAGCCGCGCCGATGGTGAAATGCTGCGAAAGCAGGACCCAGCTCCCGGCTCTGTAGGCCTGCAGCTGAAAAGGCATGTGTGATTGTTTGATTCTCATGGGGTCAAGTGGACGCATCAGATCATGTGTGAATGTGTGGCGATCCCTTCGGCGGCTGCATCTTCGAGGCTGTCGCCAGCCTTGCGGCAGATCTCGGCAGTGAACGCGGCGCACTCCAGAAAATGCTGGTTTGTGCCAATGTCGATTCCGGCTCGCTCAGCCTCTGACTTTATTAGTTCGATCCAGTACATGAACGGGAAAGCTTCAGTGATCAGCTCGGGAAGGGTTAAGGGTGGCAGGGCCATCAGGCCCGAACCACTTTCGGTGTGCTGTTGGCGATAGAGACGCCTGCGGACTGTGCCCAGTAGGCCCAGAACTTGGCGTTGCTCACCAGGGCCTCACGGGCGATCTGCTCTGTGGGGTAGCTGGTCAGGATGGACTTGCCCGCGCAGATTGACCACTTGCGGCCGGTCTTGCGAACTTCGAGGGAAACGGTGGTCATCGGGTGCGGTGCGTTCGACTCCTGAAGTATGACACCCCCTTGCCAGAACTTGCCAGCAATCTGCCACACCTTGCCAACTGGCACACGGTGAATGGGTGGGGGGTTGTCACGCCTGGCTGTGTCCCTAGCTCTCCGCTCTGTTATCCCCCCGGCGCCATTGTCGCGGCTTTTTGGCGTCTGTGCCCTGATGAACGACCTGTAGCAACGGCTACCGATAACATTCGGTCCCCTATCGGAGAAAACGATGATCGCAACCTATCGAGGCAACACCTACGAAACCGAACAGCAGAAAGGACAGGAAGCGCAGCCCCCTGCCCTGACTTATCGAGGCGTGCCCTATCAGCCCCAGGCTAGAAACCATCGGCCCTATCAGCCGCAATCGGAACGCTGACGCCTCGGCTTTGATGCCCCCCGGTGAAATACATCGACGGGGTCACCTCAGCGCCTGGGATCTGTTTCAGCACAGTTCGCCAGTCGTTTGACCAGGGCGTTTTTTCCAGGATCTTGGCAATGGCTGAATGATTGGCCGAGACGATAAGACGCCCACTCACAACCTTCAGCCCCGACCGCTGCAGAAGATCCCCGGCGCGCTTGCTGGTTATCTCAGCGTGCAGATTCCGGTTCAGGTGGATCTCTAGCAGCTCACCCATGGGCAGCTCAGTGTCAGTGCCCGACATCCTCACGCGGCTTTCGAGAATGCGATTCAGGCACCGCTCATGATCAGCAGAATCCCGGGCGGGCTCTAGGAACTCCTCCCAGTGATATTGACCGATGAACGCTGCCGCCGTTTCGAGGGTGGCCTCGTCATCGCTGACCATGGAGAACGCCCCGGCCATCAATGCGCCGAACTGATCCCCGGCTCGTCGGTTGCCGAACAACTCAGAGCACACATCAGAGAACAGCTGAACCTCACGCAACAGCATCGGCAGGCGTTGCACGGTGCGGGCGATCAGTCGCTTTCCGGTGTTGGCGTCGATCTTTGCCAGACGTTGGCGCAGGATCTCCCAGCTTTCGGCGTGCTCGACCTGTTCGGCCGGTGTGTCGTTTGCGGGGTTTCGCAGCTGCAACAGAGCAAAGCGGCTCTTATCGCTGCCTTGCTTCAGGCTCGACGTGATCGAGCTGAGCAGAAACATCGATCGGATCAAATACTCTTGCCCGGTGCCGCTGGCGGTGCCCTTGAGGGTCTTTGCGCCGGTCTCAGAGCTTGACGCCCTGGCCAGCTCCATGATCGCCTGCAGGCGTTCCTCATCGCGCGCCTGGGCCTGCTCTGCTTCATCCATCAGAACGGGGATGGCATCGCTTCCCAGGTGTTGGCGGAGACCGGCCTCAGTGCTGGCGCCTAAGACGCTCGTTTCCATCTCGCCCAGTAAGGGCTTGACGTACATCGACAGAACCGATGATTTTCCTGAGCCTGCCCCGCCAACAATCCAGGCATGGGATCGCCAGTTAAGGGCGCCACATACGGGGGCGAGAGCCACCCATCCTGCGAGCATAGCCGCCGAGCCCGGATGCTCCCATCTGCAAAGCTTGGCAGTCTCGAAAAGGCCCCGGGACTCCTCAACCGTCATCGGTTGATCGAGCTTCGGCCCGGCCAAGGCTGCGCCCTGTTCATAGATGAACCGGCTCTCCACCTTGCCCACCTCCACCTGGGCGCCGTCGCAGATGACGCGCTCCCCTAAGTGGATGACGACTCGCTCTGCGTCGATCCAGCATCCCCGCCCCCTAACTCGGCGAGGGTCATAAACACCCTGAGCATGCTGATTTTCGTAGAGCCAGGAACACGCGGCGCCCCAGTTGACAGAAACATCACCGTTTCGGGTGCGTTTCTCGAAATGTTCGAGCCACCAGGCTCCGGGGGCGAGAGTGAGCAAACGTCGCTCGACGTGGCCTGAGGCGCTGATTCCGATGACCTGCTTTTGTCCTCGGGGCAGATAGAAATACTGGTCTTTGTTGAATCCGAGGAATTGGAAGGGGGATTCATCGGTGACCTGTGGCGGCTGTGGTGGCTCATCGCGCCTCGCCTGGGTGTTGTTCCCACGTTGCCGCCTTTGCGCTGCGTCGAGGCAGCCGCGCAGCTTGTCGTCAGAGAGGCACGGCTCAGGTGTCCCCTTGCTTGCACTGCTCCAGATCAGAGTTGCTTCCCTGGCATTCAGCGGAGGGCTGCAGCGGGCGCAAAACTCATTGAACAGCATCCGGGCAGAACCTGACAGCCTGACGCCGTTTGACCCTGCCCAGGCTTCGACGCCTAGAAGATCCGCCGCCAGTTTGAAACCGGCATTGTTTCGGCCGCCCTCCCCGCAACCTTTCGCGATCAGCTCACGATGCTCGCGGGCTAACAGCTTCTCAATGGGCATCTCATCAGGGAGTGCCGGGGCTTTCTGCAGCTGTTCGAGCAAGGGCGCTGAATTGCGTTCTTTCCTCTGCATTGCCTGAAGCAACACAGCGGGCGCCTCGGCGATCCCGGCCTTATCGAAACCCACGACCCACTGATAGGGGTTGCCGGTCTGCGGATGAATCCCGGCCACGACCTGCTGACCCGTCCAGCGCAGCTCTAGGGCCTCCTCTTTGCCGTCTGGGCCTTTCACGCCCGTCTTGATCGTCGTGTGCTGTATGGCATCGCGCAGGCGATCGGGCACGGTGTAGAAGCAGCAAAACCGCCCGGGCTTGCCTGAGGTGATCGTCGGCGTCATGGGCAGTCGCTCAATTCCGAACCGCTCTTTCAGCAGGTTCGAGGCGGCTTGCCCGTCAACATCAACAGCCAACAGCGAACCCGACGCCTCCCCGAGCACAACACCGACCATCGAGGCCCGGCGTTTGTTCACAGGATCCTTAAGCAATTCAGAGATTTTCCCTGCGTCCTGCTTCAGGTTGCGCCAGTTTTGTTGGTAGGCCTTTTTGGTGTCCCCCTTGCCCTCGACGAGCAC
Source organism: Crocinitomicaceae bacterium (assembly GCA_002709305.1). Lineage (GTDB taxonomy): Bacteria > Bacteroidota > Bacteroidia > Flavobacteriales_D > Crocinitomicaceae > UBA4466. The sequence goes on from PAQM01000014.1 coordinate 6,578, forward strand.
AAAATTCCAGCCCTTCGGTAGGGCCTCAATCTCTTCTCTTAATCCCACTCGCTCAGTTCTCCAGAATGGGCGTCGCCCAGATGTAAAGCTGACGGACCCGGTTCACGACGGGCTCAGCTCGTTTGTAGTTCCACCCTGAAGGGCGGTCTCGGATGGCCTTAGTTGCCCAGACTTCGGGGAATTTCGCAAAATTCCAGATGTCGACTTCTGAGACCGGATACTGAAGTGGCCGCTGATTGCACTGCCTGTAAAGGGTTTCTAGTGCGGCGAGAGCGTAACGAGGCTCCCGGATGTCGACCCTCTCCTCGGGGGGTCGCGGTTTGGGCGGCATTTTTGCGGTAGGTAGAACGCGCCTCGAACTTATCGAATGTGAATCTGAGCGGCTAGCCCTTAACAAACGTTGACATAATTTTTTTCGCATCCTCGACGCTCCTCGCTATCCCTGCAAAACCCCCGGCGGCCTGAACCACACTGATGAATTTTTTCTGTTCTTTCGTTGGCCTGCCTTTGTCCTTGACTTCGACAGCCGTAAAAACTGCGACCCTCTCACCGATCATTTCCTCGGTGATTGTGATCGTCTTCCAACCAATCAGATCACTCGATCCTTTGGCCAAACCAAAACAAACGATCCGCCCGCGATCATTTCTTAAGCATCCGGTGTTATTGCGGAACAACCGGCAATCTTCATGCCCAAGCTCTAAGCGGATCTCATTCTGTATCGCCTGCTCATAAGAAACGGCCACGCTCGTTTCTGCTCCTGTGAATGTGATATGCCCAACCCGGAGAGTAACCGCGCTCCCTCGCGAGTGCTTGAAGTTCCTGCAGCGTGCGGGCCTGCGCCTGTTGTTTTTTCTTTCTGCGTTTGTCTTCTTTCTCCCTTTGTCTGATCAATGCCTCGGTGACTTTTAGCTCTCGAAGTTCACCATCACCGAATGCGACGGGTTTGACTTTGGGCTTTGGCGGCTCTGCGCCGCAGTAGGGGCAAGGCGAGCCACCGCCTGGGATTGCCGCGAAACACTCCGGGCAAACAGTCACCCAGGGCGCAGCCCGTTTTTCTTCCTGTTCTTTCCTCTCTTTGGAACCGTCGAGGCTCCATATCCGCAGGTCTTGCGGCAGGCCGTGGCGCCGTATGTTCCCCGCATGGTCAAGGATGACCGCCTGAGTTTTCCCCGGAGCTGGGCGCAGACATCGGCCGACCTGTTGCAGAAAAAGGCTGAGGCTGTTTGTCGGCCTGCAGAGTATTGCCCCGCCGACGCTGGGAACGTCTGTCCCTTCGCTTATCACCTCGCAGCTGCACAAAACCTGAACCTCCCCGGTTCGCAGCCCGTCGATCAATTTTCGACGAACAGATGGGCTAAGGGTGCCGTCTATCACTGCCGCGCGCACGCCTGAGGCCTGAAACTTTGCAGCTATGGCCTCAGCATGGGCAACAGTGACACAGAAGCAGATTGCAGTTTTTGGCTCTAGGTGCTTTTTGTAGTGCTCGACAACGTCACCCATGAGCCGGGCGTTCGCCATCGCGTCGCTCGCGTCGTCTTTCCTGAAGTCGCCGCCCAGGACCCGAAGCTTTTTGAAGTCAACGCCGGTCGGGGGACAGAGGATTTTTGTTTGGCACAGATGCCCCGCCTTCATCAGATCCCAGGTCCCCGGGCCACAGATCAGCTCGTCAAACCAGGGGCGCAGGGCTTTGCCGTCTAGTCGCTCAGGTGTTGCAGTCACGCCCAGCCGGTGCGCGTCGGGGAAAGCCTGTAAGCATTTCTGCCAACTCCCGGCCGCTGCATGGTGCGCCTCATCGATCACCACAAAATCGAAAACCCCGGCCCATCGATTGAGCCGACGTGCCAGGGATTGAACCGACGCAACCTGAACCATCTTTTTCGGTTGCTCAGGTTCGCCCGGTGCGATCACGCCAACATCGAGCCCCAGGTTTTCGAGTGCTTCGCGGGCCTGCGTGACCAGCTCTTGACGGTGAACGAGGATCACCACGCGCCGCCCCTTCATGGTTGCGGCCTCGGCGACATAGCAAAACACCACTGTTTTTCCGCCACCCGTGGGGAGACAGAACAAAACAGACCGCTTCCCGGCCGCGTAAGCCGCGCGAATCCAGTTCACCGCGTTTTGCTGATAGTCCCGAAGGGTCACCCGCATTTCATTTTTTCCTTGACTTGATTCCTTGCATCTTTTAGGCCTACGGAAAGGCTAAGCACTTGAAAACAAAAGAAAAAGTATCGTTAGGGAATTTGGAAGAAAATCGATGAAACAGAAGGAACTCAATGCAAAAACCATTACCCTCTAAGCGCCGCGATGACCTCGCGGGAACTCACAGGACGTTCTACCCATGAAAATGCCAGACCCGGATTACCGGGCTCTGCAGGCGGTGAATTATTCTGGCCTCAAGCTTTTCGCTGAGTGCCCTCTCTACTACTGGGATCGCTATCTGAACCCGGACAGAGAGCCTGAGCCCAGAACTCCCGCCTTAGTTATCGGCAGTGCCACTCACTGCCGGATTCTCGAAGGCCTCGAAGAATACGCGGCCCGCTACATCAGAGAGGGCGTCTTTGACAAGCGAACGAAAGCAGGCAAGGAAGCTCACGCCCAGTGGCTGCAGAACGTGGGCGACCGCGAACCGCTGCCAGCTGACGAATGGGACTTGATCGAAAAGCTTGCCGCCTCTGTTCTGGGATCGCCTAATGCTTCCGCCCTCGTCGAGGGGCCGAACGGCTACTCGGAGGAAGTGTGCCAGGCGATCGACCCGGAAACGGGGATGCTCCTGAAATGCAAAGTCGACCGGATCCAGACCATCGGCGGAAAAACCTATGTCGTCGATTTGAAAACCTGCAGCCGCCGCTATGGCGGGGCCAGCCCGAACGGGTTCGGAAAGTCAGTGGCCAATTTTAAGTATCACTGGCAAGCAGCTTTTTATACGGACCTCCTGAACGCTTCGGGGGACTGGGGACCGATCGAAAATTTCATTTTCGTTTGCGTCGAAAAAGAAGCCCCGCACGCGGTCGCTATTTACGAATGCGATGACCAGCTGATGGAAGCTGGCCGCCGACAGTACCGGGAAGCCTTGCACCGTTTCGGCGAATGCCAGGACAAAAACAGCTGGCCCGGATTTGACAGCTCTATCACTTCTCTTTCCCTCCCGAGGTGGGCACTATGACCGAGGAAAACAACGCAATCACGATCGATGTCCCTGACGCTCCGACTCCTGGCAACACATCCGCTGATGTCATCGCTGATCATTGGCGGTGGGCTAATGCTTATGCCAGCAGTGCGATCGTGCCTCAGCACTTTCAAGGAAAGCCGCAAGATTGCTTCGTCATCGTCCAACTCGCTAGCGAGCTGGGAATCAATGCAGCTACAGCGCTTCAGAATGTTTCACTGATCAACGGGCGGCCTGTCTATTCGACAAAGTTCGCCATCGCCCTGGCCAACCGCGCGAAGGTTTTCGCTGGCCCGATCCGCTGGAAAATCAACAAAGCCGAAAAGCCAGAGGATCTGTCTGTCACGGCATACGCGCCGCTGAATGACGGGGACCTGGCCGAGGTGACTGTCTCGATGGCAATAGCCCGCGCGGAAGGGTGGACGCGAAACAAAAAATATCAGACCATCCCTGAGCAAATGCTTCGCTGGCGATCAGCGAAATGGCTGATTGATCTGCATTGTCCTGAGATCTTGCTGGGCTTTGATGTCGCTGACGTGACAGAAATTGGCGGGAATTATTTGACAACTGCACAAAAATCAGGCGAAATGTTATCTCATAACATTGCCAGCTCAAGTGCCAGCGATAATCACTCGCAAACGCTTCAGCAGGCGATCGAAAACCAGAGGGCTCAATTAGAACCCTCGAAAGTTGAGGAAGAGCAGCTGAAACAAAACCCAGCGCCACAGGCAGGCCCCGGCAAAGACAGCGAGGAGAAACCCCATGAATAAATCACTCACCCCAAACACAGTTCGCAGGAGAAACGTTGGTTTCTATCAACCGGACCCGCCCACGTCAGGGGACCTCTCAGGCATGCGTCGTTCTGATCCTCGGTGGCAGTCGCGTTTCGGTTATTCGTCAGGGGCCGGGTGCTTTATGGCAATCCCGGTGAGTTCATGGAGCTGCCCCCAGCATGCTCCGCCAACGTTTGGGAGGTGGCGCTATGTCAGATCGAGATGACGACCATATCCTTCGGGAGCTGAAAAGCGGGGACGGCCTGCCAAAGGCCAACCTAACCCCGAAGGAACTGGCCGAGTTCTGGTGTATGGCCGATCATACGCTCGCCAACTGGCGACACCAGGGCATCGGTCCCAAGTTCACAAAGGTGGGCGCCCGCATTCTCTACAAAGTCGAGGATGTGATCGCCTATGAAAAAACTCACAACCCTGCAGACAAAGACTCATGACGACGACCATTCAGACAGTCGGCAACCTCGGAAGAAATCCAGAGATCAAGTATTTCGAGAGCGGCAGTATCAAGTGCAGTTTCACCATGGCGGCGAAACAGAAAGGCATTAAGCAGAAGGATGGCACCTGGCTCGACCCTGAGCCCTTTTGGCTCGCGGTTGAAGTATGGGGCAAGCAAGGCGAAAACCTGGCCAACAAACTGCACAAAGGCGACACCGTCGACGTGCGGGGAGAACTGAAACGCGAGACATTCACTCGACGTGACGGGACTACCGGGGAAAAATTGATTGTGGTTTATCCCTCTGTGGACGTGATCAAAAGCAAAAATCAGCCCAGCCAGCAACAGCAACAGCAGCCGCCAGCTGCGGGAGACACGGGCGCTTGCCCGATGCCTAATCCAAAGCCCCCGGCTTCGAGCGAGCCGCCAGCACAATGGAACACCGCGCCGCTGGTGCCTGATTCAGACGACATTCCGTTTTGATCGTCTGATGTTGTTCTGATCTTGATCGTCTGCGGTCATGTCCAGATAAGCAATCGCGGCGGCCACATTTTGAAAGTAGGCCGTCGCGAAACCATCCTGAACAACAACGCACCCACCTGGGGCCGTGTCTGAACAGATCACCTGAGCGCCCTTGTAATTCATTTTTCTCCCTGAGTTCTACCTACAAAAAAATGAGAACCATCACCGCCTGGGTTCATCGGAACCTCGAAGCGACAGAGCAGAAGATCATCGCCCGCGACGGTCTCGACGTTTGCGAAACGACTTATCAACTGATCAACAACTCAGACAAGGTCTGCAAAACATACCTCGATCATGCCGCGAGCATTTGGATGATGCTTGACGAAAAGGCGGAGCAATACGGATCCCGCCCGCTGCAGATCCTCGATGAATACGGAATGAAGGGCGACCGCTGGCCCTGCAGTCATGAGAGTTTTTGTGAGGTGGCCTTGTTATGGGCCATTGAGCAGCAATGTAAGGAAAACTGCCCTGACTGGGACTGGCGCAACCGCCTGAGGGTTGCAGCATGAACAGCTCAAAATCGAAAAAAGGCGTCGAGCTTTTCCCCTACCCACAGACAGTGTCGGCCCTTGCCCGCGCCATGGCGAAACAACAGATTAAAAATCAGGTGAAGCTGAGCAGAACCCGGCGAAGCATTGCCCGGCTGGGCTGGGCCATTCTCGGCTCTTATCTGCTCATTCTTGCGGCATTCTTTGGGGTGACGTTTTCGGATTGGGAGCAGAAGCGCCTGATCCATGCGTGTCACGTCGCAGGCAGCGCAGAAGCCTGCGCGGAGATCAAACAGCGAGCCGGAGCGAGGCCATGAGTTCATCACATCCAGATTCAAAATTTGCTGTCGAGGGGCCTGAGGGCTTTCTGTGTTTTACCAATGCGGGAGGGATCCGCTGGGCCGAGGAAATTTTCGCGTGGCGGTTTCTTACCGCTGAGCGCGCGTGGATGGTCCTTTATGAGTTGGGGCTCGTCAACTGCGGCAGTTTTCGAGTGGTCACGATCCAGGATCGGCCTCGCACAGATCGTCGATGACAGCCTCAAGGTGAGCGACCCGGTCGATTGACTGGCGGAGCATGTTCACTAGCCGGAAGTTGTGCCGTAAGCAGACCTTGATCAGTTCGATGGTCTGCTCATCGGTCAGCTCGTCGACTCGCCTGATGACGGACTCGCATTCAAAGTCCATCTCAATGGGCAGCTCCATATTCATCCATTGCGGACCAGCTGCAGCGTCTTCTAGCTTTTCGGAGTCCATAGGCCCACGCTACCGGGCTTTTCAGTCGTGGAAACCTGGCAAAAATTCGTCAAAGCCTGAGCCCCCGGTGTCCCCGATGTCCAGCTCCTCGGCCATCGCGTCGGAGAATGCCGCCCGCTTGGCCCAAGTGTCCTTTGACGGGTTGCCTTTGAATTGGTTGATGCACCCGCCTCCGCGCTGCACCTGGGGGAGATCACAGACCAGATTTGCCAGAACCTCAGGATCACCGGCTTTGCCCGTCGCCCAGTAAAGGCGCCCATTCATGAACTTAGCCCCACACTTCGGGCACATCTTGCATTCCATGTGCGGCAGGATGTCGCAGGGCTATTCATGGATTGTGCCGCATATCACACGCGAAACCCACACGGTCCCTGCACGGTCCGAGCGTTACAAGCCGTCACCTAACCTGTTGAAAACGTTGGGGAAATGTGGAAAACAGCCCAGGTTTTCAACCTGGAAAGACGAGTTCGATTCTCGTACGGGCTGCCATCATTTTTGTTCCTTCCGGGTCATAACCCGTTGATTTTCTTTTCTTTACTTCTTTGCCCGCGTTCTGCATGATTCCCGGCAGATAACGAGAAATCCTGCACGGTCCCAAAATTTCACGGTCCCTGCACGGTCCAGAATCGGGGGATGCGATGACGAAAAGATGGGAAAAAGATTCAAAGGTCGCGGGGCTGTTTGTTAGCCGGGGCACAGCGTACGTTTTCCGGTACGGCTTCGGGGCGCGCGGGTGGGACAAAAGCCTAAAGCTGGGCGACGTTGCCGACCTGCCCCTCACCAAAGCGCGCAAGATCGCGGAAGGTTACCGGGCCGTCGTGGCTGCCGGGGGTGACCCAGCTGCGGTTAAGCGGCAGGGTAAAGCAGGTCACACGCTGGCTGATCTGCACCTCGCCTTTTTGGAACGTTGGGCGAAACCCCGAAAAGCTGAGGGGAGCTGGAAAAATGACGACTCTTATTTTCGGCTGCATTTGCTCCGCGCTCCCTTCGCCCGGCTGCGCCTGATCGACATTGACGAGGCGGCCCTTTGGGAGTGGCACGCAACACATCCAAAGCCGGTCACCGCTAACCGCTGCCTTGAAACACTGTCGAAAGCTTTCGGTCTCGCCAAGCGCTGGGGATGGCTGCCCCGCGATCATCACAATCCCTGCCAGGGCATAGAACACCACCCCGAAAAAGCTCGGCGACGGTATGCAACGCCTCAGGAAGTCGATCGGCTTTTGATTGAACTTCGGCGATTGAAAGAACTCGGCGGGATTCATTTTCGTTTCGCGTGTTTGGTTCAGCTGCTGATGCTCACGGGCGCCAGGCTTAACGAAATTATGTCGGCGAAATGGTCTGAAGTTTCGCTGAATGAAGGTGTCATTCGACCCACAAAACACAAACGCGACAGAACCGAACACAGAGAGGTTGTGCTCGGAACTGACGCGCTGCGCGTGGTTATGGAGCTGCGGAACCACGAAACGCCCGGCGAGTGGCTGATCAGAGGGAGAGGGAGAAATCACCTCAAGGAACACCACAAGCCATGGTCACGATTGAAAGACGCCGCAAGGATTGACGACCTTTGGATTCATGACCTGCGCCACACCTTCGCGAGTTACCTGATCAGTTCAGGCCACACGCTGGGCGTGATTGGTGAGCTGTTGGGCCATGCGTCCACCGCCACAACTGCCCGATATTCACACCTGATAACCACAGAGCGCCGCCGCGCCGTTGATCAGGCTGCGTCGTTTCTTAGCGACGATCGACTTTCTCAATCAGCCGGTCGATATACCATCGAGCCTTGCGAAGATCCTCGGCCCCGCCCTTCGCTTTCCAGCGCCACAGATACTGAATCGCGCTCGCGGTGTAATGTGCTTCCGTTCCCGACAGGTCGCTGATCGCAACGTCCACGGCGTCGATACATTCGATCGGACCCTTGGCGTAGTGCTTCGGCTTGTAGACGGGGTGATTCATATCAGCTCCGGGGGAATGTGACCCGTGGCCATCATTTTGCTGAGGCGCTTTGCTCTCTGCCCGACCTGAGTGGCCCAGCGGCTGTCAAGCATCATCTCAGCGGCTTTCTCGTATTGCTTCGCCCTGATCGCTTTCAAGGTTCGTTTGAACTTAAGAAGGCCAGAAATGCCGAGATTAAATGCCATATCCAGCAAAACTCTCTGACGCACTGGCGAAAGCTCCGCCATCCATGGAATCTCGCGCTTAAGCCTGTCTGCGAAATCGTCAATGTCATTGCTGAGCATGAGCTGAGCTTCCGCCTCAGTTATGCCGCGATCATCGAGGTTTCGCCCGACGCCGATGCTGAGCTTTCCACCTGTGCAGCGATAGGGCTTTAGCTCCATCCCTTCATGCAGAGTCAGCTGATGGATCAGGGCGTCTCTCTGTTTTTTGTTCTTCTCGACTATGGGCAGACGTAACGCTGATAGGTCCACCGAGCCGGGCCGCATCTGTTCCGATGTTGGCCGGGTCGATGGGGTGCTCTGTGTAGACGGGGCCGGGAGCACGCCGTGATTGCTGGCGGTCCAGGTGACGAGCGATCTTAGAAATTTCAGCATCGAGTTTCCCCCCTAGCGTTGCGTGAAATTTTTTGGCAGCAAGAAACCGCTGGATCTTTTCTAGCGGACTCCGAGAGTCGAAGGTGAAGATCCAGCGGCCATCTGCCGGAATGAAATTATTCAGTTTTTTTTAGATGGCTTCAGCGAAAAGGCAGCCTTAAGCAGAAGCTGAATCATTGAATTTGACTGCAGCTTGCTCATTCCGATGACCTCGGAAATGGCGGTCAAAATGATCCAGGTTGCTGGGCTGTTAAGCAGCTCGAAGATGTCCATTTGGTGTCTCCTGTGTTTTGGAAGTTAGGAAGATCCGGCCCCATCCTGACTCAGGACCTTCGCAAAGCCAACGGGCGGAAAGTTCCGACCATGGGTAACTAACGAATTTCCCGGTCTCAGCGTTGCCGGTGTAACCGTCTATCAGGGACCCGTAGGGGTCATGAAAGACGACTGCATTCTCTGAAGGGTCGAGGCCCACGGCCACGATCATGTGACCGCCCCACGGTCTCTCAATGGTCCCCTTGTGCAGGATACCTAGAACACACGGGCGGCCAGCTCGAAGCTCGCTCTCAAGGGTGGCCCGGCTCAGGTCATACCTGAAAACAGACTCAAGCCCATAGAGCCTCAAAATTTTTGTCATCGCCGCGTGGTTCGTCACGTCGTGCTTTCGGTTTACGAACTCGACGATCAGATCGTCGTCACCTTTGATGGATCCGGGCAGCAAGTAATTCAGACACATCGCGCAGCTCGAAGGGTTGCACGTCCGGTGAGCCATTAGGGCGTTGTCGAGCTGGGTGTAAAAAGGAACGTCGAGCATCAGGCCAGCATCTGCAGCTGGGCTGAAAACATCTGCAAACGCCCGGACAACATGCGGGGGCGTCATGCCCTCAAGCTTTGCCACTGCGTCCCGTTGATGGGGCAATCCCTCGTAATGCTCGAAGGCCCGCGCAATGAATCCCATTTTCCCCTCCTTAAGGTCGCCGACCTTCCAGCCGGTCAACCCGTCGCTCGATGTCTTTGATCTCTTCTTTTAACCAGGCCAGGGCTTTCTCTCTCGCTTCCTCTGACCGCTCCAAAATTTGCAGCGTTTGATCCTGTTTCAACCGCAATTCAGACAGCTGAATTTGAACGTTCACCATCAGCGTTCCGAACGCCACAAGTCCGCCAAGTAATGCAACCGGCAAAGCCTGACCCGTTCCATTCATTAGGTTTTGCCAGAGCGTCGGGCGCTGTGTCATTTTTGGCCCTCCGTTCAGCCTTAGTTTAACGATCAGTCCGGGCGCGATCCGGCGCTCACTTTTGTTGTGAGCCCCGAGCTGGCGAAAGTGTGACTCACAGTTTTCGCGATCCATTCGCCGGTCAAAGGTGAACGGAACCCCTCTAGTTTTATCGGCCTTTCTGCAAATAAATCAGGACGGCCGGGCATTGTGAAGTCAATTTGCACAGTCCCGCCCCGTAACCGATCTAGCTGAGCCTTCCCTGCCTGTTCCGCCATGTCCCGGGAGGTGTAAAGTTTTTTATCCCGGAAGACTGGGGCAGGCCCTAAGCGCGTCTGCCAGGCCTCAGTTGTTTCGACTTCGATCTCGCGATTGCTTTCCTTGTCGCGAAATCTGGTGATCACTCCTGAGAACTGGCCGCGCTCTTTTACGGTCGCGGAAAGGCTGGTGATTTCATCCTTTTCGATTATCGCGGCGCTCAATGTTTGGCCGCTTGTAGAGATCCCCTGGCCCTCGGGAATGAACAGCAACCGCCCATCAGCTGGTTTCGCCACGGCACCGTAAAGCTTGCCCAGGCGGGTCATGAAATGGGCATCGCTTTCGTTCTCCTGATCGATGTGGTCAATCAGCTCGTCGACATAGTCAACATGGATCGCAGGCACCAGGGCGTGCTCTTCGGCAATGGCGGTGATAATTTCGCCGATCGTTTGCTGATGCCAGCTGCGGGTTTTTGCGGCTTTGAACTCGGGGGAGCTGTCAGCTGCTTTGCCTCTGACGGTCATCGTGTCGGGGTTGGTTTTGAGTGAAACCTCGTCGATGGTGTAGCGCCCCATATAAGTCAGATCCTCGTCGTCATATCCGAGCCAGAGCTGCATTTCTGCGCGGGCCTCAGGGATCGACAGCAGATTGTCGCGATCGTCGAGGGTGACATCGAGGGTGTCGGACTTCTGCCCCGCCTCATCGTTGACCTTGATTGAGATCACCCGGTCTGAGACTTTGTCGGTGACATCGTTGCCAGCAATGTCGAGGCGGAAGCGCGGGCGCATCGGTTCAGCTCCAAAGTTTCAGGGTCTTGACGCCGGTTTCCTGCGGGGGCAGGTCGGGGAGATAAACCTGATCACCGGCCTGCAGGTCCGGGGTTTTCTTTGCCAGCTCTCGGTTGCTTTCGTGAGCGAGCACCGCCTCAGTGCTGCCCCGGCTGTAGCCGTAGATTTCTTTGCAGATAGCGTCGAGCTGATCGCCCTCCTTTGCTGTGTACCAGAGCGCCATGGGTCACCTCACGCGAAGAATGAAAGGAAATTGAAAAATCCGATGTTCCCATCACCACCGCTGCCGGTGCTCGCGTCTGGGCCGTAAGCCTCAAGCGTTAGAGAGAAATCAATGCAGCGGGGAATGGCCGGACCGACAAACTGTTTCTCAGTGTCTTTAATGCTCGTTATGCACCACTGGCCGAGATTGTTTCCGCGCCCATCCACTAACGAAAGCGGCTCGCCCTTGTCGGCCTCAGCCCGCATCTCGTTAATCTGTTCCAGCCCACCTCTGAACGTTGGATAAATCCGCCCCTTCAGGCTGATGGATTCTTTCCCCGGCCCGACGAACTGAGAAGCAGGCTCACGCCCCAGCCGGGGCTGCGACGCCCAGCGATAGGCCTTTGACCTGCTCAGCGCATCATGGGCGGCTGTATCCATAGAGAACTGATATTTGCCAAGTGTGAGGAGAACTTCCTGAGCCATTAGTCATTCAACAGGGCGCGCATTCCCGCCTCTGCCTCCATTAACGCATCATCCAGCCCACGGGCCACAGCTGCCGCAATGTCTTCCGCGCTTGCGTTGCTTTCGGCCACGGTGATATTGATCGTCGGTGACATCGAGAGCGCGCCTGCTGTTCTGTTGTTGCTCAGGATCTGGCCAGACGCTGAGGGCGTGAAAAGCTCCGGCCCTTTTTCTCCGACGAGATAAGACCGCCCAGCTGTGACAGGACCGCCCAGGGCGCGCGCCATTGGCGAAACGCTGTAGTTTCTCGCCGGTGCCCCCGTCCCCACCCCGGGGGTTCTAGCGGGTGGAGCTGGCCGGTTGTTGCCCCCGCCAGTGAATGGAAGCCTCCAATCCTTGAAAGGGTTGAGGGATTTTATCCAGTTGACTTTTTCCATCACCCAGGAAGAAAAAGCATTCCATCCGTCCTGAATGCCTTTGAGCATGTTGTCGATCAGCTGCTTACCTGCCTTCATGAGATCCAGGTTGCTGATCCAGTCAACCAACCGAGTCCAGAGGTTTTTAATGAAATCAATCAGGGCAACCCAGGGGCGGAAGTAAGCCCGCACACCGGCCGCGATAACGCCGCCAATAACACCTAAGACATTGCCAATAAATGAGACGAACCCGTTCCACATATCCCCAACAATTTTGAAAAAATTCTTGAAGAAAAACTTAATATGATTGACAATTTTGCTGATATGTTTTGGCAGTTTTGAAAAGAACTTGACGACTTGCTTAACCAGAAATTTCACCTCATTGACGACCGCTAAAACAAATTTTCTGAACGCTGGGACCTTATTAAACAGCAGCTGAAAAATTGCAATCACGCCAATGATTGCCGCAATGGTCAAGCCCACCGGCCCAGTGATCGCCAGCCACATTCCGCCTGCGGTGATACCCAGGGCAGCCATGGCGCCACTGACTGCGGCAATGATTGGGAGGATGACAACAAAGCCCACAAAGGCGGCAATCGCAGCAGCAGCTACAACGCCCAGAATGGGCATGTCTGTGAGCAGCCCTGCGATCGGTGAGGCGACAGCCGCCAAGGTTTCCGCCACCGCTGCGACCGGCCCCAGCAAGGGACCGCCAAACGAAATAGCTAAGCCTTCCAGGGCGGACTGCAGCCGCTTCATGGACCCGGCCAGGCCCTGCATTCTGGTTTTGGCCTGTGCTTCTGCTGATCCCTCGCTGTCGGCGACTGTGTCGATCATTTTGGCCAGCTCGCCATTGGCAGCTGCCTGCATCAGGATCCCGCCAGCTGCAGCCGTCCGAACGCCAAACAATCTTTTTTGCAGGTCTCCCATCTCCTGCGGAGTCTTTCCGAGGGCGACCATCTGGCTCTGAACGTCTTTCAAAACCTCGGGGAAGTCGCGCATATTGCCCTGGGAGTCTGCAACGGCCACGCCCAGCTCAGACAGTGCCTTTTTCGCGGTTGTATCGGTGGCAAGCCTTTGGAAGACGTTCCGCAGTGCTGTGCCAGCTTCTGCCGATTTCAGACCACTGTTGGCCAGGATGCCGGCCATGCCGGAAACCGTTTCAAGTGAAACGCCTAAGCCCGGTGCAACGCCGCCGACCTTCTCAAAGACGCCCGCCATCTCGCGCACGTTGGTGTTCGCGCTTGAGCTTGTCTTAGCCAGCACGTCATTGATTTTGCCTAGGTCGCTGACCTGCAGGCCCATGCCGCCCATCACGTTTGTGGCGATGTCGGCTGCCTCAGATAGCTCAATAGCGCCAGCGGCGGCCAGGTTCAGAGTCGGGCCTGTGGCTTTGAGAATCTGTTCTGTGGTCAGACCAGCCATGGAAAGCATTTCCATGGCGCCCGCCGCCTCTGTCGCAGAGAACTGCGTCGATCGGCCAAGGTCTTTGGCCAATCCGGTCAGTGATGAAAAATCTTTGCCCGTGGCACCGCTAACGGCCGCCACTGCCTGCATGGACTTCTCAAAGTCCATCGCTGTGGTCACGGCTCCCTTGAGAGCCAGGCCCAGGCCCCCAGCGGCCACGGCTGCGGCCTGATAGCTGTCAGACCTCAGAACATTTTTGAACCCCTTTGTCGCGCCTCCGGCTGCGTCTGTGAAGCTGCGACGGACGTTCTGATTGAAAGTCGACAGCTGCCTTTGAGCTGTCTTAATTGATTTTTTGAAACTCGCCCCGACTATGCCGCCGATCTCAAGGGTGAGCTTTGCCGGTCCTTTTGCCATTGCCTAGCCCCTCCTTGCTTGTGCTTTTGCTTGTTTGGCGATCTCTTTCTCGATGTCCTGAGCTGTCTTAACCCAGGCTGTCAGATCTTCAATTTCGAGGTCGAGGATTTCATCGAGCCCCCACCCTGTGAGCTTCGCCAGAATGACGACGCCCCGCCTCAGGTCGTGGACGGGGGCGATTGGAAATCCTGCAACACCTCAGAGAGTCGAGTGAAATCGACTGTGTCCAGGGCCTCGATGGTTGACGGGGAAACCTCGCAGAGATTGGCGAAAAATTTCACCGCTTTCTCTGTGTCGGTCCCCTTCATTTTGTCGACAATCATCTGATCGCGAACGGTCGGCCGTCTCATCGTTAAAGAGTCGACCGACACCCCATCAATCTCGACCTCATAAGCCAGATCGATGGTTTCAGTTGGGCGCGGTTTTGATGCCATCTAATCAGACTCCCATGGCAGTCCGTAGAGACTGAAGCTGATCGGTTCCGTTAATCACTCGGGTCATGTTCTCAATGTCGACCTCATGCAGAACCTCGGCCGCGATGCTCAGCTTGTAATAGCGAACAGCGAACTCAAAGGATGCCTCAGTCATCGCTCCGGCTTCGAGTGAACCGGGGTCGAACTGGCTGAAAGATCCGGTGAGGTTGACGACCATTGCAACCGCGTCGGTGTCACCGTTGCGCTGCAGGGCGCCGCGAACGGTCAGGTCGACGGCGTTCTGATCGTAGAGACCGAAAAGCTTGAGAACGTTCACGTCATATTCGGCCAGGGTGAAACTGGCGCTCATCGACTCCATGCCCATATCGATGGCAATCGGGGCATCGAGACCGCCCGCCCTGTAATCCTCGGTCTGGATTGCCAGGGTGGGCAGGGTCATTTCAGTGACTTTTCCGGCGTAGCCGGTTCCATCAACAAAAAGCGAAAAGTTTCGCAGAGTGCGTGGCAGCATTGTTCAATCCTCCTCAGGGTGTTGTGTCAGTAGAGCCAGAGCCGGACTGATCAGCTGTGGACTGATTGCCGGGGTTGTTCGTAGCTTGATCGCTTAAGGCTGACTCATCATCTTTCTCGCTATCAGTGAGAACGTTGACGAGGAAACCATTTGTCAGGATCGAGCGGAAACGGACACGCTCGGCCGGGTATGTCGGCGTGATCTCGAAGTCGATCGTCACCTGGCCGTTGCTCACGTCGGTGATCGAGTTTGCGTCTGGATCGATGAAAACCCGGCTACCCAGGATTGCGCCGCGTGTTTCGAGGCTGCGGAGATAGGACGCCACAGACTCGGAGACATCGTTCAGATAAGTGCGAGTGATGCACCGATCGACAGCCCAGAGGTGCGCCCGCATCACGCTTTCATTGACCATGTCAATGATCCGGCGAGTGCTCAGGAATTGCATCTGAGCGTCAGCGGTCGTGCTGTGATTGCCCCAGAGACGGAAGCCGTTCTCTCGAACAATGGTCGCAACGTCGTTTTCATTGAGGATGTTGGCCTCGGCGTTCTCATCGCCCAGGAAGAAACCGACAGCGCGGGAGGTTCCCACGATGCCCTGGATGATCCTGTTCGATGGGCTAAACCAGAAACCACGCTCAGCGTCAGATTTAGCGATGACGCCCGCGACGAAAGCGGAAGACGGCTGAACGGTTGTCGAGTCAGTTTTCACCCAAGGATCGACGACATAAAGACGATCAGAGACGTGCAGATCCGCATAGGCCTGCGCGTCGGCTTGAGTTGTGTTGGGACCGTCAGCGACGACGACAGCGCGGAGCCGATCGCCGACACCGCTCGATCCTGACGAAATCGCGACGAGCTGGGCGACAACAGTATTTGCAACCTCTGACCCGGGTGTGAGGGTCGCCTGATGGGTATAACCAGGGGCGACGAGAATTTTCGGGCTGAGCCCTAAAACGCTTTCAGCTTTAAGGAACGCCCAGACGCCGGTTTTCGCGGTGCTGTCGCCCTCAATGTTTGTAATAGTGGCCGCCTCGTCTGCCCCTTCGGCGACTCTGACGACAATCACAGTCGCGCCCACCTGGGCGAAAATCGCCTCCATGGCGTTTTTAAGGGTTCCGCCAGTTCCTAACAGATTGGCTTTGACTCGACTGCCCGAAATTAGAACGGGTTCATCGAGGGGGAACTCAGCTGCGTCTGCGTTTGGAGCTGTTCCGATCAATCCGATCACTGCTGATCGAACAGTTTGCAAGGGGCGGACCCCCTGAGTGAGTTCCACGACTTCGACGCCGTGAAGGAAGTTGGCTGGCATGTTTTAAGGCCTCCTAGTCTGGGTTTGGTGGGGCCACTCGTCGGCTCCATAATCGTCCGCCTTATTGTAAGCGGCTTGTATTAAGTTGGTTTGTGCCGGGTTCAGCCACCTCATTTAAGCGTGCCCCCATAAAACGAGCGACGAGCGATGACCATCTCGAACCTCTAGGGCTCGATGTAAAAGCAAAGAAGGAAAAATGATCATCCTCCCCTGTTTTTTTTCGGGCCTCGGGTTTTCGATGCTGTGAAATTCAAGCCCGCCACCTTTGAAAGTTTTTGGATCGCTTAGCTCGACTGTTGCCGAGAAATGGCGAGGCGGTCGATCTGGGCAGGCGTGCGCGTCATAGTGCCAGCCGTAAAAGTCTCCGGGGCCATAGTGAGTGAATTGAATGGGCTCGACGGAAGCGAGGTGTAGGCCCAGGAAGGCGCGGACACCATCACCAAAAGCGGTCACACATTTTTGCATCAGCCGATCGATCTCCGGCTGTTCACCATTGGCAAACCAGTTGATAGAGCCCCGGCGTTTTTTGTCGTCGCCATTGCCCGTGCTGGCGCATTTCAGGTTTGCCCGGCCCGCCTCGATGACCTGCGCGCATTCTTCTGCTGTGAGCACAGCCTCGACTAATGCCCAGGCGGGGATCATTCTTTGCCCTTTTTGTTTGGGTTTTGCTTTGTGATGTCCACGCCGTCGTGGAGCTGAGCATTGAAGTTCACCTCTCCAAAATCAAGATTGAAGGAAATGATGATGCGATCATCTCCTGAAACGTTGGGGCGTGTGCAGTGAGGCAGCCAACTGGGGAACAAAATCATGAGCCCGGGCTCGGGCGTGAATGAAAACGTCGTTCCGTCATGCGGGAATGTTTTATTACTTCCCCAGACATTCATTGTTTTTGCCACCCAGGAAGGGTCACGAAAAACAATGTCGCCGCAATTTTTAGGGGCTTTCACATAAAAAACGCCGCTGACACTGAAGCAAGCGTGAATGTGCTCAGGAACGAAACCATCCTCGGGGTAGATGGTTGTCCACATATTGGCGATTTTCATCCCCTGGACGCTGTGATGCTCGCTGAGCATCGTTCCGGCCATGTTCAAAACAAAATCGTAAGCGTCTGACCAGTCAGGGTTATGAATCAGGTTCTCATTGAAAAAGCTGGTGATCCCCTTTTTTTTCTTCTGCTCCGGGTCGTCAGTTATTTCGTGATCAGTCCAACCCTCAGAGACCAGCCCCTCAGGCCTGTTCTCTTCATAGCTCTTTTTCAAATAGGCATAGGAAAGGGCCTCGATTGAGGCCCGTGTTTCCGCATCGTTGCTTGTCCCGACGAAAACGGGAGTCGGGAACAGGTCGCGGCGGAATTGTGAATTAGGACTCATTCGGAATCGGGCCTACTGGTTCGGCTAAATCCTCGCCTTCTTTTGCCGCCTCAAGCTTAGGGGCTTTCGGCTTTGGTAGCTCAAAGGTTTTGAATTTGCCAGTTTTGGCGTCATAGGTGTCCCGCTCCCCGACAGTGTCGGGGCAAGGAACAAACATGGCGACAAAATCGGGTGCGTATTTTCCGGCCGGGTCGAAATCGATGATCTCCATCACCGTGCCGTTTTCGATGCGTGCGAACTTGCTCATGAGGATCACCATTCAATAAGGATGTAGCCAGGGCCGCCAGGGCCACCAGTGCCGTAATAGCTGCCGCCGCTGTAGTGGCCACCGCCACCACCGCCGCCACCGCCGATGCCGCCTGCGCCTGCTGCTGCATACGCGGCAGATCCACCGCCGCCGCCCAGGGCGCCGCCATTGCCGCCATGGCCGTTCAGCCTGAAACCGTTTTCGGTCCAAGCGCTGTCATTGTGGCGGAAAGCGAGATTAGTCCAGTCCCAAGTCGCATAGACGGAATGATTGCGCTGGGCACTGTTCCAGCTTGTAGTCGCACCGGCCGCGCCGCCGCCGCCACCGCCAGAACCACCGTCACCACCGCTGTGGTTGTAGTAGCCAAAGTTGGTGTCATGACAGGGGGCACCGCCGCCGCCACCGCCCCAGAGGCGACCTAGAACGCCGTTATAGGACTTGTTTCTAGTGCCGGTTTTGGGCGCTTCTCCAGTGCGTTCAGAGGTGAATTGATCGTATTGGCTCAGGCTTCCAGCTGCACCGCGTTGGATGTAAGTGCTGCCGGTTAAGTCTGACGTGTTGCTCGATCCGCCGCCTGGATTTCGGAGCTGATAAACCACGGTCTCTCCGTCGCCATGACGCGCGCCGGGGGACTTTGTCATCAACTCGGTTCCTTCCCTGTAATCCATGGCGCACTGACCGTAAGCCATGAGCGTGCCGTCGTTAAAGTCGGCAGTCTGCGTCGCAGAGTAACGACCCTGACCGCCCTTGGCGCGGTAGCTTCCATCGTTGTACTTGTCGCCTTCACCGGCTGAGGCAGAGCCGCCGCCTGCGCCTGCGTGGTCCTGATATTGGTTTGAGGCTGAATTGACTTCTGCCCCGTAGCCGCGCCCACCAGTTCCACCGATGCCGCCGCCACCGCCTGCGCTGTAGGTGTAACCGCCGTTATGGCCAGATCCACCCGTAGAGCCGTTGCCTAAGAAGCTGCCAGCTGAGCCGCCACCGCCTGAGCCGTAGCCCTCAGGGCCAAAGCCGAACGAATAGCCGGAACCATTTCCGCCAGCGGCTCCATGTCCGCCCACGGTTGTGCCGCTAATTAGGGAGGTGCCACCTACTGAATGGCTGCTAGCACCTGCGCCGACTGTGCTGCTGTAATAGCCGCCGCTACCGCCAGCAGATGAAACAGAAACGGCGTTACCGCCACTAGATGAATCGGTGACCGAGGATGTGCCTCCGTTGCCGCCGTAGCCGCCAGATTTGTGACCGCCACCGCCTGAGCCGGGAGTGACATTTAAGACATCGCCGGGGCTTACGGCGTATTCACCGGAAGCAAAACAAGCACCGCCGCCACCTGCGCCGCCGTAATAGGTGGAGCCGTAGACACCACCGCCGCCGCCGCCACCAATGCAGGTGACTCGGATTTTCGTGACTCCTGAGGGAACGGTGAAAGTGGTGCCGCTAGATCCAGGGCGACGGTTGACAGACACGCCGTTCACAGTTCGGGTTGCTTGCCCGATGTCGCTGTGAGAGTCGCCGGAATCACCGACAAAATCCTGCCAGTTTTTGAACTCCCTTAAATCGAGTTCATCAGTTGAGCCGCCTGTCGCGACTAGCGTAGAAAGAAGAATAGCCATCAGGCGAGCCTCCAGCCGTTGGTTGAATCAGTGAAAACAAGTTTGAAACCGTGATTGTCTACATCGATTTCTAAATCATCGCCGGTGCTCTGAATGTTTGAGCCGTTGCGAACTACGGTGACGCTGTTAGTCGAAAGCTGCCCAGCGCCGTCTGCAAACTGCACATAATCACCTTGTGAAGGCGACGATGGCAGGGTCACAGTGAAGGCACCGCCTGAGCTATCGAGCATCAAACGATCACCACTGGAAGCGGCGTAAGTGTTGCTTACGAGCTGCCAATTCTTCTCATGACCCTCAACCGTTTGCTCTGTGTAGAGAGCGGTTGAGGCCTGCAGAGTTCCAGCGGTTGGATTGTTAGGCAGGGTGATTTGCCCGCTTAAAACCCCGCCAGTTTTGTCGAGCTTTGTGGCCAGATCTGTGGCAATGTTTGCCGCCAGATTTGCATCATCCCCAAGGGATGCGGCCAGCTCGTTAAGCGTATCCAGGGCGGCAGGTGCGCCATCTAGGAGTTGATTGACGGCCGTATCGATCAGGCCGTTGATGGCCGCCGTGTCAGGGCGGGCGGCCATGTCGGTATCGATCGCGTCCAGGGCGTCCCTGAGTCGGATCACGTCAGCCGCTAGCAGGTTGCTAGGGAACGGCTTCGGATAGTTTCGGTTGGTTGTTCTGGTGTCGGTTGTCATAGGTTCAGACCATCACTGCGCGAATGTTGCGGACAATGGGACGGCCTGCAGCCGTTCCGGTGAGATTCAATTTCACGCGGGTTGCCGTCAAAGCGACGATCCCGGTGTCCTCGAAAACGAACTCAACAAAACCCTCACCCACAGGGGTGGAGCTTGCGAGCTGCATTGATTGGAATCCTCCGTTGTCATATTGAGGGACAACACCAGCGCCGCCCGGGAGCTGCGCCTCGAAGATCACCCGAATGGTTGATCCTCCATTTGTGAGGTCGAACTGTCGGCCCACATAAGTGCCGGCAGTGTCCAATGTCGCAGGGATGCTCAGGACGCCAGGGTGAAGGGTTGGCGACTCTGTAGACGAGCCAGTGAGGATCGCCTGAACCTGCATGGTGTCTGAAACCGCTGCGTCCAGCTTGATCGACTGATCAGGCGCGAGGAGAAATTCCTCGCCGGTGCTGCGGGTGTACTTGAAAGTGATCCGCGAGCTGGTGGCTGGAATGTCGACCGGAGCGGTGACCAGAAGATCGGTCATGTTGGAGACCGTGATGCTGCCCAGATTGACCGTTGCAGTCGTCGATGTGAACTCGGCGCCTAGCAGTTTGAAAGTCAGATCTTTGTCGTTGTGAACTGTCCAGCTCGAAGCGTTGGAGCTGCTGAGCAGAACGCCCACGGTGTAGGGCTGCTGAGTGACGAACTCCTGAGAAGCGCTGTCGAATTTGCCAAGCTCGGCAATTCTGAGAGCGTGATCAGGGTCGTCGGTCATGATGACCATGAAATACTCTTGACCGCCCTCTAGGTAAATCGGGAAATCGAAGTTTGCGCGCACATAACCGCTAGTGGTGATGTCTGCGCCTTTGATCCGGGTCCGAGTGATGGGCAGGCGTCCGGGGAAACCGTTGTCACCTTCGACAATGTCGATCGTGACATCATTTGAATCCAGGCCCTTAACCGCGAATTGCAGATCAACTGCGGTGATGTGTCGGCCCTCAGGCAACACAAAGGACTGAGCCAGGGGATCCCATCCACGGGGCGGTGGCGGTGGGCTCCACCATCTCCACGTTGTGGTGGTGGTGATGCTGTTCCATTCGCGCTCGACGAGCGTGCCCTGTCCGGTGTAGGTCGCCGATCCGAAGTTGCCCTGATTGCCCAGGAAGCTCACCTCTTTCGATCCGCTGGGAATGTCAGCCGGGACAGTGAACTGCCCTGTCACCTCGCCCTGGGCGTTGGCGACTTCGCCGTTGTTGCCGAGGTTGATTCCGTCGAAGGTGATCGAACTAAGCGCCTCGCCATCGTCGAAACCTTCGATCGTGAAATCGACGGTCGTTTGCCGCAGATTGGCGATGCTTGTCTCAACCTCAGAGGCCAATTCGACGACGGTTGCGGTCGATGATGACGACTGATCGCCAGAGCCGATCGTGAACGAACGGGTCGAAAATGTGGTGTTTTCCTCGGTGATGATCCACAGGTCAACTGCGGGGTCGAGGGTCACATCAGCGGGAACGGCGTCGAAATTGCCGTAAGGGTTCACGGCCATGAAGCCGGTTGCCAGCTCCTGCGTGACAAGCTCCACATCCTGGAAGGGGAGCAGCTGATGGGTGTCGTTATTTTGGGCGGCCCTTACAGGTGCGCCGTTGATGGCCAGCTGTAGGTTTTGATTGACGATGACTGCGTCCTGAGCAACGCCAGCATCGCGAAGGTCGCCATCTAGTAGAGGATCGGCGAAAACACCGAATTTTGCGGTCGGCTCGCGTGAGCTGATGTCACGCTCCAGGCGCTCGGTGGCAACCAATCCATAAAGCTCAGCGATGGCTTTTTTCATCTGGCGCTGTTCGCGCACAGAAACCACCTTTGTGCCGCTGTTGTCGACGCGGGGCTTATCGACTGAGTTCCAATTTTGGTAATACTCAGCGATCAGCAGCTCGTTATAGGGAACGGCTGGGCAGACAGGATTAAACGCCGTCGAAACGCCTTTGACGCGATGAAAGAATCCGTCAGAGTCCAGAGCGATGACATCGATCCGGGGCATTTTCCAGCTGTAGTCAACCAGAACCAAAGTCGAGGCCACAGCGTCGACGATGTCGAAAGCGCCGGTGTCTGGGTCGATGTTGGTTGCGGTTGTGCTGGTGAGGAACCGATAAGTCACGTCATAGGTCGAACCCGGTGCAGGCTCAGCGCCTGAGGGTGACCAGTCAACTTGATCGGCTGTGAGGTTGTAGTCAGTGCCAGCACTGAAAGTTGTGCCGGACTGGCTCACGCTCTCAATGCTCAGAACTGAGGTGTCGGGCAGTTGATCCAGGGCGCCGTTAAAGCTGCCATGAGTCAGGGTGACCGTTTTCTCTTTCGTGATCACCACATCATTGATGGTGCTCAGCGGGAAACGGTTGACGTTCAAAGTCTGAGACGTTGGCCCAGCTGAGACCTTCGGCTCGTTGTCGATCGTCTGGAGGTCTGGGTCGATCGGGAAGCTCAGGCCGGTAGCCGTGGGCTTATTGATCTTTGAACCCCAAACGTTCGCAATACCTTCAGACGCGGTAAACACATAATTTGAGTTTGTGGCGTCTTTGTTCAGCGAAGTGACGCGCAGACCGGAAACGATGTAGCTCCCGTTGGCGTCGCGGTCATATTGAGCGACAAGCTTTTTCGCAGCGTCGAGAACTGGGGGCGGCTCGATCGTGACCAGGGCGCCATTCAGAACGTCATAAACGCCGTAGAAGTCGCCGGTTCCACCATCGCCAGACCAGCCCCACTCAAGGGTGCGCTTGGTGCGGCCTGCGCCGGGTTCCTGGAAGTTCCGGGTTCCTTGTGCAGGATCGCGAAGGCTTGCATCCTCAAGCTCGGTCACTGTTGAGGTGGTCAGCCTCACGCCCAGCTGACAGCCGCCAGTTGTCGGAACGGTGAACGTTCCCTCTCCAACTGTGCGAACAGCGCCTAAGACATAAAGCGAACCGGGCTGCAGAACCACATAACCCGTTTGGGGATCGATCTGAACAGATCCACCGGAAATGATCGCGCCATCTTGAAAAAGAGCATTCGCGATTTTGGTGATGCGGTCAGAGAGAATCGACTGACTCTCATTCAGCTCAGCTGATTGCAGACCTTTGCTTGCGCGGAAAAGCAGCTCATCGTATTGATCAGCTACTGAAAATCGGTTGTAGTAACCCTGAAGACTCATGGTTTTTTCCTTTAGAACGTGAGAACAAACTCGAACGTTTCCCGAGTTGCCGGGGTCCGAATGATTGAGGAAACGTGCTCGATCAGATAGAGCGT
The DNA here is from genome assembly GCA_002709305.1 of Crocinitomicaceae bacterium. GTDB lineage: Bacteria > Bacteroidota > Bacteroidia > Flavobacteriales_D > Crocinitomicaceae > UBA4466. The sequence goes on from PAQM01000014.1 coordinate 29,879, forward strand.
CCCTGAGCTGGTTACCTCAGAAGCTGCGTCAAAAAACATTTGACCAGCGGGCAACCCTGACCCGGTCACAACGTCTAGGAAAATTCCCGTTTCTCTAATCGTCGCAGTGGATGCGTCCGAAAAATCAAGGGTGAACTTGCAATAAAGCAAATTCGTTTCTGATGCGCTCACGTCATATCGACCGCTGGGCAAACTGATTGCCCCCTGTGCAGCTGTGGTCACAAAATCAACCTGTGCAGCTTTGCGGTATCCGATAGCGTCATAAAGAGCTGTCGAATTGATGTTTTCGGGATCGACGCCGTTCGCGTCCCAGGCAGTTTGACCAGCGCCAATGCCGAGGAAAATTTCGCGGGCTTTAACAGAGGCGGCCAGTCCGGCCCGCCCTGTCGTTACAAGTGTCGCCAAGGGCTCACCTCCATGGTTGTTTGCATTATATGGGCTTGTTTAAGTGTGGGTCTCGTGGACCGCTTCGACCACAAGGCTGGCAATTTGCCACCTCGCAATTTTGCCCCACATAGTTTGATTGGCCCATGTGATTGTGGCCTGATCAATCCAATCGACTGATGCCCAACTACCAGACGCCCAATCAAAGGTAGTTTCGACCCAGTCTGTCGCATCTGGCCCGGCCCAGTCGCCAGATTGCCAACCCGGCTCCTCGAAACGAGAGATCGCGACGAACACGCTGCGGGTGTGTTGCCGGGTCGTGAATGATTGCCGGTTTTCTGTTGCTTGCGCGAAGTGCAGCCGATCGAAGCGCTGGGAAAGGTTGTAGCCCAGCGTTGCATTCGTGCCGCCCAATCCATCGTCAGTGTCTGACAGATAGAGATGCGTTGTGTAATGGTTGCTGATCCTTTCGAGCTGCGGGAAGCGCTGCCAGGTGTAGGCCTCGCGCCATGACGGCTCATTGTCTGCATCGAACCAACCGGGGAAGCTCCAATCATTCCCAGGCTCAGACCATGCCGGGCTGGTGTCTGCCCAGCGATCAAACTGCTCTGTGTGCCAGGTTGCGGCGCTGCCGTGCTCGCGAGTGATCGCCTGCTCATTAAAGAGTGGGATGTGTTCGCTGAGCCGCGTGCGTGAAAGCTCGAACAGATCGTCATAGGCCAGCGTCGCGAACCGCTCGCGGTGCAGGTAGAAGAACCCAGACGGGTTGTGAGCCGTCGAGGTTGTGCCATGGCTGCGCTCGATGCGCTCATCCTCGAAGTGGCCCAGCGTTGCGTGGGTGTCGCCGAGGATCCCGTCAGAGTCGGAAAGGTGCCCATTCTCTGAAAGGGTGAGCATGGTTCGGCTAAAGCCGAGCACCTGCTCCAACTGCGGATAATTTGTCCAGCTGAACGTGTTGGCCCAGGTGTCAACCTCGGTGAAGTTGGTCTCAAACCAGCCGTCATCGCCATCCCATGTGGCGGAATCCCAGGTCTGATTATTGAATCGCCACTGATAACCCTGGGACAGTTCAACTGCTTCGGCCGTCGTGTGCGACCGAGTGTTCGACGAAATGTTCGGGATCGGGACAAACTCACTGAGCCGCGACCGTGACAGCTCGAAGCTGTCGTCATAACTAAAGATCCGCTTATGTTCGCGTTTGAGGGATAGCTCGGCGCCATCGCCCATCTGGTGAACGCTGCCGATGTGCGTTTGCTCGGCGTCGGTGTTGCGCTCAAACCGCTCATTGATCTCGACAAGCTCAACCCGTGAGATGTGTTCGCTGAGGATCCCCTCGCCTGTGTCGAGGTTGCCCTCTGAGAGAACCATCGGCCCATCGCCGAACTCTGAGAGTTCGGTGCAAGGGAAACAGGCATTCGTGTCCCCGAGGTCGGCATAGTCGCTGAGATAGAGACCAGCGCGCGCAAACTTGAGAGCCGGGGTGAACTTGTTCTGTAGGTCTGCCCAGTCGAAGGTTTGGCCCCAGCTGTAAGGAACGTCCCAAGTCGTGGTCCGCTTCCAGAACGGGCCAACAACCGAGAAATGCAGTCGACTAATGACCGAGGAAAGATCCTCGATGTGCAGAGTGCGCCAGCTGGTTTCACCCAGCACAGAATTGCTGAGATAAGTTCGGTCCTCGTAAAGACCGTTAATCGCGGTATTGCGATGAATGCCGAGGGCTCCGGCCAGATCGCCGGAAATGTCGCCCTGCTCATCCTTGAACTCGCGACCGAATGAAAGCTGTGGCCATTCACTCTTGAGATAAACCCCCGTGTGATCGCAGAGAGTATCTAGGCCGCTCAGCTTGTGATCGTCGAGGTTGAACCGGCGCCCGTCATACCATCCGCCATAAATGCGAAACAGCGAAGATCGAACCGGGGAAGATAATCGGCCAATCTCCACGACTGAGTCAGTCTGTGACAGGTCAACCGGGGCGGATGCAAGCCCTAACTGAAATTGTGACCAGCGAGACGTTCCTCCCTCTGATTCCTCAATGATCCCGTCGTTTCCGATCCAGCCCAGAGCGATCCTGAAACTCTGAGGCGTTCCGCGCAGTCTTTGCCACAGAACGCCGGTCGCGATGGCTGTTCGAGGGTCCGAAAGGTAGGGCAACAGCTCGCCGAGCCCGTACTCATAAATCAGAAACGGAACGACAGAGTCGGGGATGTTTTCCCGCTTTGCGGTCCGTATTAACTCAGCCGCAGGCCCAACCCGTGGCAGCGGGTTTGACGACGCCGAGAGATCGCGTTCTAGCGCGGTCGCAGAGCTGGGCAGTAGCAGGCCGGTGTCACTCATCAGCGGTCATATCCTTTGTTTTCGATCGTGACGGTGCCGATGCTGATTGCGGTTCCGTCGTCGGCGACTCGATTTGTCGAGGGCGAAACCAGCTCGACCCGCTGCACGCCGTCACGGTGAATCGTCTTGATCAGCCATGACATCGTCAGATCCCACCCGAGGCCACCCTCCTGGGCGACGCCGTCGCGGATGGCCTGCTCAATCCCATCGAGCACATTTGCGGAGCTGTCCGGGTAGAGATAAACGCACGCATGAACGTCAACGCTGACCACGTTTGCGCTGGCAGTCGTGACCGTGTCGGTGATCACTCTGACCTCATCGTTTTGCATGACAGCATCGACAACCGCCAGCATTTGCGAAGTGGCGGTGCCGTTCGGCCCGGCTGCGTCGATCACTGCGCGCACTTGTGGGGCGATCGTCGAATCTTTTGAATTTTCATTTGTTGCCACCCCATAGAAAGCGGCAAGCGTTGCCATCTCAGTGCTTAATGCGTTGGGATCAGTGCCCAGGGCTTCGAGGTTTTCGATTTCTTTGCTGAGCAGCGCCACAGACACCTCACCGGGGGCGGGGCTGGTGACCCGGGCATCCCTAACACCCGTGTTCGCTGAGAGTGCTTGGAAGCGATACCAGGCCGCGCCGCCTGCTGTCGAGCTGCCCTGAATCCTGTTGATCGTTCTGTCTTTCAGTTCGGCGTCCGTCTCCTGAGCAATCCGGGTTAAGCCATAGAACGCGGCGAGGTTGTCCAGGTCGGTGCCAGCTGCGAAAGCCAAAAGCGTGGCCTTAAATGCGTCATTGACGCGGGCGCGCAGAATTGTCTCGCGATAGGCCGCGACTTCGAGCAATTTGATCGCCGGGTCAGATTCAACTAGCGCGGAAAACTCAGGGAACCTCGCGCCGAAATCTGCGCGCAATTCGTTGAAAATAGTTTGAAAACTCAGATCCTCGACGATCTCAGGATCTGGGAGAGATGAAAGGTTGTAGGCCATCAGATGGTGACTCCTTTTAATGCGATCACCTGGCCGTTCGGCAGGTAAACCAGCTCTAGGTCAAAAGTCAGCTGTCCAGAGGCCAGAACCTCTGTCAGGGTGACCCTATTGATTTTCATGCGCGGCTCCCAGACGTTAAGCGCGTTGATAACGTCGGCCTTAATGGCTGCGATTGTCGAGCGGTTGATCGGCTCATCTACCAGCTCGGGAATGTTGCTCCCATAGTCGCGCAGCATTGTGCGCGTGCCGATCCTCGTCGACAAAATATCTCTGATTGATTGGCGGAGATGGTCCGCGTCTGACAACGGCTTGCCCGTTTCTCTATTCATTCCAACCGCCATCAGCCTGCCCTCACGTCGCCGGATCCAGTGACGACGACTGCGCCACATCCGGCCTTCTCACCAATCGTAGCGATAGGCTTTCCCTCGACCCGGACTGATGGCTTACCGGGAAAGATTGGAGTCGGTGGATGAAACGGAATCGGGCAAACGTGAATCGTGCCCAGGTGGGCAGTTGGCCGCCCATTCGTTCTCACACTTTTCGCCACGGGCAGGGTTAAAAAACCCCCGTGACTCGAAATGTCGCCTAGTCGCGCAACACCTGGCATTTTTCCCCCTTAGGCATAATTTGTGTTCCAATCGCTGTAACTGTTGGGAACGTCGGTAACAGTCCCATCCGGGACATAGTTTCCGCTCCCCTCGTCTTTTGTTGTTCCCTTTTTCGGGCTTGTGTCTGAATTTGCCGCGCTGCTCATGTCGCGACGAGGTGCAGCCCCAGGGGCCGCCCGCTCGAAGTAGTCAAAGAATTTTTGAACGCCTGATCCAGCACCTGAGCCCGCCTGGGCTGCTGTAGCAGCTGCGTCGGGGTCGTTCTGAAAAATGCTGTTCAGGTCGAGCACCTGGGCCAGGGTGATGGCCCCGGAGCTGATCAGGGTTCCGATCCCCTCGCCGCCATCGACGCCCGCCTCAACCAATGCCTGCAGGTTTGTGACTAGGCCCAGCTCGCTCATTTTGTGAATCACCTGCTTCGCAGTGACGCCCGCCTGTCCCCCGAGCAAACCACCGATGATGTCGGCGCCGTTGCGTTCGATAAGGTCGCCCGAAAAATCCAACAGCTCGGGACCGGCTACAAGGTTGCCGTCATCATCCAAAACCGCATCGGTTGCCGCCAGAGCAAGATTGATCGCGTTTCCGATGTTGCCGGAAGGAACCAACCCGGAACTAGAAACGACGCCCATCACATCGTTGATCGTGAGCTGGCCGCCATCGATCACGCTTCCAATCACGCTAAGCGCGCCACTGTCGCTGAGGTTGTTTAGCGCCGGGATGTTGAACTGTGTTCCGATCGCACCGGCCAGGCTGCCGAGGCCTGAGAATGCTCCTGTGAGATCCAGGCCGCTGCCGCTTGTAATGCCCTGGGTCAACAGAGGCAGGCCGCCTGCATCCGTTAGGAATGTCCCGGCAAAACCTAAGCCGTTGAAAACCTCGCCCAGAACGGGAAGGCTGCCGGTCACGTTCATGGCTGCGCCAATGCCTGAAATGTTCAGGCCGTTCGCTGCAGTGAAAAGAGAGTTCAGGCCGCCCGACCCTAAGACGTTGTTCGCGAGCCCGTTAAGGCCCCCGAGAAGGCTTCCGTTTTGGGCCATGATGTCGCCCAGCTGGCCCAGCGATAAGGTCCCGCCAGTGACCGCGCCAAGCAACCCGGCCAAAATCCCCAACACTCCGCCGTTGCTGTTGAGGTTGATTGGATCGCCGACTAGGTCGAGGCTCTTAAGCCCGTTTCCGTCTTTCTCAACGCCGATAATTCTTCCGGTCTGCATCAGCTGGCCGGTGATATGAACGTCCCCGTCGAGCTTGATCAGCGGGGCTCTGATGTGAACGATCCCCTGATCAGTGTCCGCGTCGATATAAATAAATTTCTCTGACTTTGCGTGGATCAGTTCCCCGCCATAAATCCGGCTCTGTTTCTGCTCTAGTCGGAACTGATTTTTGACGGCGTCGTTTTCGAGGATCCCGCCGTCTGCAAAAATCCACCGCCAAACGGTTGTCCGGGGATCGCCTAAGCCGCCCCAGATGAACTCAAGATCTGAAAAATCGAACGGCCAGGTCCCGTTTTGGTTTGTCTGCAACGCTGGCAAAACGACCGCGTTATTCAGCTCACCAGACGGGCTCAGAACTAGAACCGTCTCATCGACAGAAGGCGCAGACCAGAAAACATTTCCCCCGGCCCTGGCGGTGATCCAGGGCAGGTCGTCTGTCTGCAGTTTCTCCTGAAGTTCGACGCGACAAGTCCGTTTCTGATTGTCAACGCTGAGCACTTTTCCGAACCTAAGAAGCGACCCGATATTTCGGGCCGTGTCTGTCAGTTCGTAGTCCCCAACTCCCGAAGTCCTGCGGCTTGACCGTGGGACCGCAAAACTCATCAGGCCTTAGCGTCTTCCATGGCTGTGATGATCATGTAACGCACTTTCAAAGGAATCTCTTTGAGCTGTTTAATGGTTTTCGCTTTTGTCATTTGCAGCCATGCAGCGCAGTGAAGCAGCGCCATGGTGGCGACCTGTGACTCTTTCATTTCGTCGCCTGCGAAAGAGTTGCAGACGTTTTGCGCTGCGTCGCAGTAAACCTTCAGGCCTTTGTCATTCTTGAGACCCATAAAGCTGGCCAGCTGTTCGGGTGAGATTGCTGCTTTCGCCTTAGCGGGTTCTTTGGTTGCTGCTTTTTTTGCCATGGGTGGAACTCCTTAGAAGTCTTCGGGGTGGGTGTAAGTCTCTGTTCCGAAGTTATTTCGGACAACGACGGTTTGCACGGGTGGCACTAGGCCAGTGTTTGCGAGGCATGCGCCATCACGATCCCAGAGGCCAAAGTCGACGCCCAGGCGCGGACACATATAGCGTATCTCGAACATCAGGGACCCAACAGCCACGGGCTGGCTGTTATCAAACTCGGTCTCATATTCAGTGGATGCGAGTAATGGTTCGGTGTTGTAGGCCTTGAGATCAAAGCCATTCATGCAGGCTTCGATATAAAAAGCCATTTCATCTAGCAGCTGTTCGGCCGATTCTCCGGGCGTCACAAGCACATAAGGCTCAATGCTTAAATCGATCTGCCTTAGGTCATAGCCATCCCATCCGGCCTTAGCGCGTTCTAAAACTTTCTCGCCCTGATACCTGAGAAGGATCAAAGGCATGTCGCCAAAATCGATCTCAACCTCTTTGCGCTGAAAAACATTTGGCCCGGCTGGCGTCCAGTATTTGTCAACTAGAACCGGGGCGATATAGCCCGCGTCACCCTCAGACAGATTTGTGTTGTATCCGAGCGGATAATCCTGCTCATCGACTTGACCCACAGGCGTCTTAAACCTTGTATGGATCGCGTCCCGGATCGTTTTACGCGGGTGCTCTGTCGCCTTGAAAAAGCGAGCCGGAAAAAGATTTTGTGCGAACGTGCCCATTCGGCCCCTCCTTACAGGTAGTTGTTCGCCTGCGCCTGATACATCAAAAGAATGAGCCCGCCTTCGCCATCGGCTCTCGTCTCTCGAACCATGAAGGTTCGCCCGTCAGCGATCGTCACTCGATCATTTCCTTTCGGGTCAATCGACAGGTCTGCGCTGTTAATAGTGAGCGAGGGGATTTGAGAGGTGACGTTCAACCCAGTGTCGATGTCGACCTCGGAATGCGTCTCGCTATAAATCCCCCGCAGTTGATAGCTCACGCCATCACGGGACAGCGTGACAGGTTCCCCTAGTCGCGCTGTCGCCGCTTTCAGGATCCGATTAGTCAGATCCTGCCTCATTAGGCCACCTTGCGCCCGAAGATTTTCACATCAACGGTGGAAGTGGTGACGGCCACCACCAGGCCCACAGCGGGGTTGCTGGTAGCGGTGTCGGTCAGTTTGCCGGTGCTGTTGAGATAAGCCACGTCGCCCACGGCAAGGGTTGCGCCGGATGCCTTGGCACCCTGATAAACCCCTTCGGTAGCGATGGCGCCGGATGCGCCGTTGGCAATGTCAGTGACTGCCACGCCGACGAGATCGCCGACGACAACAAAATCACCTGATGAAATCGCAGAGCTGGCCGTGATGGTCAGATTTGCGCCGTTTTGAACAAAGTTTTTCATGGGTTAATCCTCCTTAGATCAGGCGCCAGTGGACTTGTAGAAACCGCGGTGATTCAGAACGGCGCAGCCGAAATCAATGCGGGAGAGAATGGTGATCCCGTCAGGATCGCGCTCATCCACAGTGGTGACCTGTGGGCCAGCTTCCCCGGCAAGGTAGCCATAAACCATCATGTCGACCTGTGCGGGGTCGGCGGTGACGTAATAGGCAGTGGAGCTGGCATCGTCGAGGCGAGGCTCAGCGATGATCTGCAGCTTGCCGCTGAAGGGGTTCACGTCGGAGACCTGGGCAGGTGTGAACGGTGCCAGGAATTGCTCGGCGTCAGTCTCAAGCGCGGTCGGAATGACCAGATAACGCGCGCGAAGGTTCACGCGGTTGCCTGCAGGATCAGACTGATTCCGCAGAGCGAAACGAGCATCAGAAAGAGCATCAACGCCGATCGCGCCGGTGCCGCTGTTGTCGTGGTCAGCGTGGAACAGAACCTTTCCGTCTTCGCCCATGGTGGGGTTGCCGGTCAGGTTGGCCCACATTTTGTTTGACTCAAACAGGCTGTAGCCTCGGCCGATCATCTGAGGAATGCGACCCAGGAAATCCAGGTCATCATTGATCACCAGATTGCGAGTCACGCGAATTTTCTTCGCATAGCTCTGAAGGTTCCAGCTGGTTTGCGCCTCAGAGACTGTGGCGGTTTTGTACTCTCCGCCTTCTGCCAGTTCTTCGGGCAGGAACTGACCGTTGACCTGCACCTCGTAAACGGGGCGGAAGTCGGGCAGGTTGCGCTGACGGCTAAGCGGGCGCCAGGTCTGCTGTTCGGCCTCATAACCGGCCATCAGAGACTTGCGAGCAATGTTGCTCAGAAGCAGCGGAAAATCTGAGGTGGAGTGCATGGCACGGTATGCCAGCTCAGACTTGCTCAGTCCGTTGACGCTTGCGCCAGTGCGGCTGAGGCTTTCCTTGGCCATGTCGAGCATGGTGGAAGCTTGCTCAGCGCGGGCCTGATCGGTCCACTCACCCAGGCCGACGCGGGCCTCAAGTGCAGCCTCGAAGCATCCGGCGCGCTTGTCGCTGGCATCTTCGGTGACTGAAATGTGCTGCACGGTTGGGGTGGCAGCCTGGCGGGTGGCCAGTTGATCGAGCACAGCCTTGCGAGCTGCGTCGACTTCGACACCCTCAGTGATCATGCTTTCTGCCACAGAGTCTTCGAGACCTGCAGCGCGAACAGCTGAACGGATGTCAGCAGCGCGGGCACGTTCGGCCTTGATCGCTGCTTCGATAGCTTTTGAATTATCGGGAGCAGTTGCGACAGCCTCGACGGGCGCCGCCTGCTCCAATTCACGGGTTTCGTCCATGATGGGCTCCTGTTTTTCGGTTGGTTCCTGAACTTTTTCAAGTTCGCGAATAGACGCTGAGGCGTCTGCGGGCACGGGCACCAAACTCAACTCCATAGGAGTCCAGCTTGTAGCCCGAAGGGTGTGAGGTTCGCCCTCACGTTTGGCATCAATTCGCTCATATTCCTCGACGGCATAGCCGACAGAGATGTTCCGAATGATGCCGTTCTGAACGTCGCGCCATATAGGCTCAACCTCAGAACGATCGGAGAAACGCACAACCGCGCGGCCCTCCTTTTCATCAGTCCAAGCCCTCTCAACCACTCCGACAATGTCGGAAAGATCAGAGGCCTTATGACTGTTTAGAAGGGGCGCACCATTGTTTAAGCGCTCCATGTTGACCGCATCGCCTAGCGAAAGTTCCTCGTAATAAGAACCCCCAACATTGCGACGCAACACAGGCGCCCCAGTTGTCCAAGTCACCTCAACCGATCTGGCCTCAGTGTCTACAGACGACGGGATGAATTGAGCCCTAGTTTGATAAAGCTCGCCCATGCGCTCGGTGTAAACCGCGCCCATTTTATCCACACCCGCGCTGGCACGCTTTTTGTTCAGTGTGCTGAACTTATGGCCAACGATGGTCTCAGTAGGTTCGTCATCCCGATAAACCCGAATGAGCGCGGCGGGATCGTCGGGCGTTCCTGTCACAGAAAAGCTTGAATCAGGAACGTCGAGCGTTCCATCTGTTGCAATTCTGGTGATCTTTCCTGAGGCGGAGCCACCCGAACTATTCCAGGTGACCATATCGCCCACAGACAAACTGCCGGGCTCCGCTCTTATTTCGTCAGTCATTAGGCTGTGCCTCCTGTTGTGGTTCTGAATCCATTTGCAGCATTCCAGCCGCTGTTACGTTGCGCGGGTCTGTGTCAAGGATAAGGCCCAATTCATCGAGCATGGCCGCATCGCGGGCGATCTCAGCCATCACCTCGCCGGGCTCATATCCAGATCGCCGAATTGCTTCGGACAAACTCATCAAACCACCTCGAACCGCTTCGATAATTGCGCCGACTTCTTTTTGTGGGTCGATTAGCTCTCGGCGGGCTGGGGTCCATTGCATCCGCACATCGCCGGGATCATCCCCGACAATCTCGGCCGCTTGCTTAAACCAGCCCCAAACAGGCCCCAACATTTGAGAAATCAGGATCTGTTTTTGCCAGCAATCAATGTTCCTCGAAAACTCAAGGTGACCCATTCGGGCCGCCGAGTANTTNGCATTGCTGAGATCTGAAGTCAGCGCCTCGTATGTGATGCCATANCCNGCCGCGATCTGAAGCANCATGGCCCGGCTGAACTGATCGAACTCCCCAACACTGGGAGGGCTCGCGAACCTGACATCCTTNCCAGCGGGCAGAATCTCAATGCTTCCGGGCTCCAGGGACTCGGCCAGAGGNGGGGTGCCTCCCGTGTCCTGACTCTCGCTGTCGATCACAAAGCCCGTGAAACACGCGCTGATTTTCTGTTTCAGCAGCTGAGCATCTGAAAANTCGTCAAAATCGCGCAGCCTGCTAATTACAGCTGCGCCCCATGGGACGCCACGGCCCTGCCCTGGGCGATCACGTCGAAAGACCGCGATGATTTCATCAGCGGGAACTCTGACGGTTTCGTACTTATGCAGAGCTGTGACACGATCGCCTGGGTGCTGACGGTGGAGGTGATAAGCCACCCTTTCATCATTGGCGTTGTATTCGATCCCCTGGCGGATGTAGCCACCGTCATCGGTGAGACCATCCTTAGTGGCATCGTCTATGAAATCGGGCTCTAAGACTTGGAGTTTCAGGGGGAAGTCGGACCGGGGATCAATCCGCTTTCTGATTAAACACTCTCCCGCTTCCACAACCGTGCGGAAAACGAGCGCCTGCAGCCCCCAAAAATCAGCGCGGCCATCGTAATCACACAGGGACGGATTCCGCGCCCAGTTTTCCCAGGCCTGATTAAATCTCTGCTCTCTGCTACGGCTGCGGCTTTTGACCTGGCCCAACACACCACCGCCCACAGTGTTGTTGACCAGAACTTGNATCGCCCGGGCCGCGAACGGGTTATTTCTCGTCAGATCGCGCGAGCGGTTNCTCAGCCTTTCGAGGCTGGGACCGAGAGCCGCATCAGCTGATGTGCTCGGCGTCTGCCAGTTTTCATTACGGCGCCCACCGGCCGCGCCTTCATAGCGTCGGGCCTGCTCCAGGGCCAGGCGCGCACGCGCACGCTTTGCCCCGGCTGACGGGTTGAAAAAGCTGATGACGTTGTCCAGGGCGTTGGCTTCGCTCATGCTCCCTCCACTTGGCGGGAATCTCTCCCATAAATGAACTGAACCCGGGCGGGGGCGGCTGATGTTTCGCCCAATTTCGCGCGGATCATGTTGCGAACCCTCAGCAATTCATCGAGGGTTCTATATCGAATTTTTTTGCCGTCATATTCGACTTCNAGGAAGCCTCCGCCGATCGCTTCCTCGATCGCGTCAAGTCCTGCCTGTGAAAAGAGGCTCATTTGTTAAGGCTCCGTTTTGTCATCGTATCGGTTCCCCTATAAAAATTTGCCGCGGCGGCGCTGTATTTGCTGCGGTTGTGGGTTGACCGGGACGCCGTTTCCGCTGGTTAAGCCATTCTGCCGCTCGTCAATCCATCGCGCAGAGTCGAAACGATCACACCCCAACATCTGGGCGCAGGCTCTCGCATAAACGCGCGTGTCCAGTGCCTCGTTTCTGTCGCGGGTTTTCTCCCACACATAACGCGGGTAACCCCGGACGGTTTTCTGAGTCAGCGTTTCGGCGGTGAGTTGCTTGAAAAACTCCTCGTCATATTCAGGAAAGTGCAGCCACCCATGGGGCAGCTCGTCAGCATCTGCCCGGGCCTTTCTTCTCAGCCACCCATACAGCTCAGACTTTGCAACACTGACGCCGATGGGCCAAACCTTGAGGCCTGATTTGATCTTGCGGCCCTTCTGGCCGATCTCTGCGTTGCTGGGCTGGCCCACGATCACCGCCTGATTGTCCCGGCCCTTAATGGCCAGCACGCGCGTGGGCGGTTGTGATTTCACCCATCGATAAACGTCCTGCGTCCTGTAACCCGTGTCGACTGCGACCATTCGGATGGACATCCTGAACCCGTCTGCTGTCGGGTAGGTCGTGCCCACCTTCGCGGTTAGTTCCTGCCAGACCTCGTCAGAGGCAGTGTCTCCCGGGATGTTGCCCCAGTCGATTGACCAGCTCTCAAGCCCTGGCGCCCAGGCCACAACTTCATAAGCCAGATAGTCCTGCTGAACGTCAACGCCCATCGTGAGCACGCACCCGGCCTCGGGCACCTGGCCGATGGGGTATTGCTCCCGCCTGTTGTAGAGATCTGACCAGTCCGGGGCTTCGCCCTGCTCTGCCCAAGTCTCGCCGAGGATCGTATTTGTCCAGACCTTNAGGGCGTTNTCTGACTTCTGCGCCTTGAGATAGCTGCTGACGCAATCTTTCCAGCTATACCAACCNANAGGGCTGTAAAGCGTGCTGATGTGGTAGCTCTCTGTCCCGTTGCCTTCCGGGTTCTCTGCGATCCACTGGCCCGCCCCGAGCATTTTTGTTTTGTGGTGTTCCTGCAGGTGGCCCCCGCAATGCTCGCAGACATAACGGACCGTGTCCGGGTTGTCATCGGTCCACTTCATCTGAGACCAGACGAGCTTCTGATAGGCCCCGCAGTGAACACACGGGACGTGATAAAAGCGCATCGACCCCGCCAGAAACTCGCGCTCGATCGCGGAACGCCCCGCCAGCGTCGGGGTGCTGACGATTAGGATTTTTCTNCGGGAGAACGTGCGCGTTCTGGCTTCCGCCAGATCCAGGGCGCTGCCCTCCCCGTCGAGGTTTTCCGGCCAGGCGTCCAGCTCGTCGGCGAAAAGCATTTTCGCGGGCATCGATCGCAAACCGCTNGCNCTGTTGGCACCTGCCAAAACCAACACGCCGCCCGGGTAGAGCTTCTGCAGCATTGAGTTCCCAGAATCGCGGGCCTTTGGGTCGCGCACTTTCTCGCGCAGCCTGGGGCATTCCTCGACCATCGGATCNATGCGCGTTCTGCTGTTGCGCTTTGCCATCTCCAATGTTGGAGACACAGCAAGGAACGGCGCCGGGCTGCAGTCGATCGAATAGGCCAGCCAGTTATTGCCCGCCTCGGTCCCGCCCACCTGGGCGCCCTTCATGAACACAACGCGATTGGTTGCGTCGTTACTGCTCAGCTTGTCCATGATTTCGCGCAAATATGGGGTGCGCGATGTTTGAAACCTTCCAGGCTCTGCACTGGCCCGCTGGGACAGATACCGATGACGGTCTGCCCACTCCGACACAGTCAGAACCGGATCAGGCCTCAAGCCATCCGCAAAACCTTTTTCAAAAACAGCGCAGCCGTCAGCTAGGGCCATTCGTTCCTGCCTCCTGTTCAAGCGCGCTGTGAATCTCTCGCTGAAGTATCAAAAGAATTTCATGAGACTTAGCAGCTTCGAGCCCGCCGATAAGCGCGGTGATTTCATTAACCACCCTTGCGGGAATGTTCAGCATTGCGTCTCTTGTCAAGCGCGCAGACTTGAAAGACGCGAGCTTGACATCCTCGACCTTGCACAACAATCCCGAACGTTCCTCATATTCAAGCTGTGTCAGACGGGCCGCATACATTTCGCGCACGGCGCGCGCCTGCGCCATCGATGGCGGCTGAGCGACTTTGTTTTTTGTGTTGTTCTGTTTGGCGGGGTTTGTGTTCTCTTTCCATTCCTTATCGGCAAGTTCTGGGTCGATGTCATATCGCCCGTTTTCCTTTTTGGTGACCGAGTTGGGGAGTCGGCCGTCATGGTACGCGAGACGGACGCTCTCCTTATCGAGCCCCCGCATGCGCGCATACTCTCGGAGCGAAACGCCCATCAGCCGTGCGCCCCTCTGACAAGGTGCTCGAAGGTTTCCGCGTCAGAGTCGAGCTTGTAACGGCGCCGCAGGTTGTCGAGCATTTCCGCCAGCTCGGCGTGATCGCTGATGTCGAACTCGAACCGAAACGATTTTGTCTCAGAATTAGACTCATCTGAGGCAAGCGAAACGGGTTCATCCTCCAGGGCCTCGGCCTCATCGAGGCTGGCCGTCAGAGCCTGCAGCTCGTCTTCNGTCCANCCGACCGCGTCAAGATCAAGGTCGGCCACCTGCAGCGCCTCGACCTCGGCCGCCAGTGTTTTCTCATCCCACTGAGAGAGTTCCGCCAATCTGTTGTCAGCCAATATGTAAGCCCTCCGCTCTTTGTCGCTTAGGTGATCCAGGCGGATCACTGGCACCGTTTCCAAACCTAAAAACTTCGCCGCCTCAAGTCTGCCGTGACCCGCAATGATCCCCTGATCTGAGTCGATCAGAATCGGATTGTTGAACCCAAACGCTGCAATCGATTTCGCGATTTGTTTGATTTGCTTTTCGGTGTGAAGTCTTGCGTTTCGGTCATACGGGGTCAGTGCATCGAGCCCAAGGAGTTCGATATTTTTTGCGGTCGGAAGTGTCATCGTGTTCGCCTGTTAGCCAGAGGATAAGGCAAAGATTCAGGGACGCGCAAAGACTGTCCAGGGGCGTGGGTCACTTGCTATCACCTGAGATCACTTGCGATCACAAGGTTTTCAGGGCGGGTCAAATAGTACCGATTTACTAACGTTTTTTTGCGCGCACGGCGCCCGAGTAGTTTTTGCACAGGCAGGACCCAAAAGCCCCGGCCCTTTGGTCGACGGTGACCAGGGGGAGCAGCCCACAGCGGGGAGACAGGGGGAAGGGGGGTGCCCCTCCCCGGGGTGCCACTACTTCAGAAAACCTCGCGACTTTGCGCGCAGAGAATCGACAACGGCCTTGTGCAGTTTCTCGCTGGCCTTGTCATCCACAAACTCAAGGATCGGCGCAGCGTGCTTGCCACCGATGAACAGATGATGAAAGCTTGGCCCCGTCATCTTTGAAATTGGCAAGCGTTGATCAGATGTCCGAACAAACGGCCCACCTTTGGCGAATGCTGGGTTTCTGAATCCTCTGTTTCTCGGTGTTCGCTTTCCGCCCTTGAAAACCTTAATGCTTGCATTCTTCTTATCCACCCACCGAACTCCATGCAGGGGGGAGAACAGGCGCCCAGAGAATGGCGCGGCTGATGATCTGACCTGGATCTCTGCCCCCGCATTAGTGGGCCTCACGATGGGCGACTGGATGGCGTCCTTCATCTGACGCTGTTTGGCTGTGTAGAACTTGGCAGCCCCTCGGGCCATGAACCCAGGAATCGACTTTGACGTTCTCCTGAATCCTGTGGTGAGGGCTTTCTCGATGTCTTGATTGCTGAGCTTGACAAGGGCTTTGTCCAGCTCGGGCAACCCGTGCAGTTTGTAAGTGGCTCTAATTGGCATTTGTGTCTCTCCTGCAGATGTTTCGGCTGTCGTAGCAGACGACAAAGGGGTGCCCCCCTCTCACGTCTGACAGTTTCACTGTGACGCGGCAAGTTCCCCGGGTTTCGTGGACGGCCTCGACAGTCCCGCGAGACCATCCTGCGCCCCTATAAACCCAGACCGGCCAGCCCTTGCGATAGCTCCCGAGTGGTTCACCTGGGGCCGCTAATCGCTGCCAGCCGGGTTGTTTACGCGGATCCATGTCCCAGTTTATCCAGGGGGCGGGGGCGCGTTTGGGGGATTTTCAAACGGTTCAAACGGTAGCGTTTGAAAAAGCGTTTGACCGAAATCCGTTGCGAGGCAGGGTTTTTGCCCCTCTATCAATCAATTCAAACGATCAAACGGTATAGAGATAGATACATAGAAAAGTGGTAGTTCATCTGTTCTATTACTCATGTTTTTGTGTGTCTATAAGGGGGGGTGTCTCCGGGACCGTTTGGCGTTTGAAATCGCGCAATCCATTGCTATGACTGAGAAAAAATCAAACAAACACCGTTTGAAAGGCGTTTGAAATGGCCAAAATCAAACGGTTTTCGGCGTCTGTTTGCCCCAGCTGGGTCCGCTAAAACTCAAACAACGGCGCGCGAAGGGTGGAAAAGGAAGACGACGACGAGCTGATGATCGAAATGAGCTTTCCCCTTTCGAGCCTCCGGCTGATGCACATCTGCGTTGATCGGGCTTACAAAAATTGGCCCGGGGGCGATCCGTTTGAACAGGTCGCGATTGAACAGCTCCGGGGCGCGCTTTATGTGGCTCTTTATTCGACTCTTTACGAAATCGACGAGATATAAAAAAAATCCGCCTGAACCCAGACCTGGGCTCACGCGGACCGTTCTACCTGAACAAATTTTAACTTATCGGGGCATCAGATTAGGCCGACAGCCCATCAGACACTGGGAGCCCTTTGGATTCTGACCATTCGCGTGATTCCATCTTTTGGCTGATCGCGGCCACGTTGTAGATGCACGTTGACGCCTTCCCGGGGGACTTGCGGCGCCATTCGGTCCCAGGGGTGAGGGCGCCGGAATCGCGCCACCTGAACAGGGTGCGCTCGCCAATGTCGATGATTTTGCACAGGTTCGCGCCTGTGACCCATTCCTCGCTTTTTGAGGCCTGATAGGCCTTGAGGGCTGGATCGTCGGGCGAGAGCTTTTTGAGGGCCTTTGCGAGGCTGTCAGCGTGCGCCTGAAGGCTGCGGCCGGGGGCTGGAGTGAATGGCATTGAAAAGGGTGCAGGTGGATGAATGGGAGGGCGTGAGCCCTCAGGAGACGGAAGAAAACGCGCCGTTTTCGTATTGAACGACGTGATAGAAACGCTTGCCCCGGGGGCGCTGCAGTGTGTAGCTGATGCGCTCGACGGTGCCGGTCATGCGGCTGTTTTGCTCGGGGCCGACAGTGAAAGGTTTGATGCTGATCACGTTGTAGGTGATGCCGTCGAGGTCGAGGATTGTGGGGGCTGTCATGGGGTTGCCTGTCGATGTCCTAAGTATGACACCAGGCAGCCACTTCCTGCCGGGGGTCGGTCACAGTTAGTCAACTGTCCACCGCAAACACAGGAAGGCGAACCGGGCAGCTGCTGGGCTTCCAAGTCGAGTTCATTTCGATCCGCAGGTGAACCCAAAGCTGCCGGGCCTCCTCGTTCGTGAGCCTGAGGGTCGCCATGCAATGGCCCGAGGGGCTATGCGCGGTGACGACGACCTGAAGCCCGGCCTGCTGGAATCTGTAGCTGTTGCCGTTGGGGTGGGTGAGGGTGTCAATCATGAGAGGCAGAACGATGGAACAGAGAGGCCCCAGGGCCTCAAGCTTCGGCCAGGGCGTAGAGAGCTGATTTGATGTCTTGGCGCTTGTAGCTCTCGGCTGCCTCGGCGACTGAGCCGAAAGTTTTGCCGTAGCTCAGGCGCTTGCTGCCGTTTTGCTTGATGTAGACGGTGCATCCGCCGTATGTGTGCTGCATGACCTCAACGGTCTTGCCCTTCTCAGTGGTGAGGATGTAGAAGTCGGGGCACTCGGTGGAAAGTTCGATGCGGGTCATTGGGTTGGTTGCGTATGAACTAAGTATGACACCACTCTGCCAGATCTGGCAACAGGTCCGCCACACTTAGCCAACTGTCACACATCACCAGACATATCGAGGATCGCCCAGGAATTTTGTGATCCTGTCTTCCACGTCCCGCGCGTAGTTCTGCAGGGCAAAGCTGTCAGGATCGAGGCCCTGTTCCTCCCAGTCGCGCCGGAGACTGTCGCCGACAATCTCCCAAACCGCGTAATGGGCGAAAGCCGCCCGGATGTGTTGTTTTTGCTTGCGCGTGAGCTTTTCAGTCTGCATAGAGCCGCACCTCGTCGATCGTTGCGAAGCGGACCTCGGCGCCCAGGTCGTGCAGGGCTTGCTCATACAGGTGCGCGTGCCGTCTGAGCCCGTTCTGATGCCGCGCCAGGAAGTAAAGGCGGCGGAACTGATAAACGGTGAGGGCGACCATATCGGCGGGCGCAGCTTTGAACAGCTCGACGAGTTCGCGGGTGTCTTTGGAGCCGGGCATGATCACATCCCCGAGTTGAACAGATCTGAGAG